>NZ_JANHKS010000006.1 GCF_028682175.1 Pseudomonas putida
GGAAATGAGGATCAGCGGAACCCGCGGCGGTCGCGGATCACGGCGTAGGCGTTGTGCAGTTCGCGGGTTTTTTCGGTGGCCTCGCGCACCTGGGTCTGACTGGCGCCGGACCCTGCGATCTTGTCGGGATGATGGCGACTGAGCAAACGCCGATACGCGCGCTTGATCTGCGCCGGCTCCGAATCCGAGCGCACACCCAGCAGGCGCAACGCCTCCTGGTACTCCCCGCCACTGCTGGCAGGCGCACGGGTCCGTTGTTCATCCTCGGTAGCCGACAATGCTTCGACCCGCTCTGGCGTCCAGCCCAGCCACTTGCCCCACAGCACGATCAGACTGCGCTCGGCCCGTGAAGCCCTGCCGTCTGCCCACGCCATGCGCCAACTGGCGCGCAGCAAACCTTCGGCAGCATGGGGCTGGGTTTTCAGGCGATGCAGATGGACCTGCAGATTGTCGCGCCCATCCTTGCCACGATTGAACGCCGCAATCGCACGCCGCGTCGCCGCCTCGCTCAGGTCCAGGCGGCGCATTTCCACCCGGGCCTGCTGAATGTGACCGTCGACCACCCGGCCATCACTCTTGGCCACGCGCCCCAACAGGATGAACAGCAGCTCTTCATCCTGCGGAACGCTACGCCCTCGGGCGCGCTCCCAGAGTTCGGCCAGGCTCTGCACATGCAGGCGCCGGTCCAGCGCCTGGCCGAGCAACGCGCCCAGCATGGCGCCCGGAATGCTGGCGATCGCATACCCGGTACCGCCGCCGATCACCGTGAATGGCCAAAGCATTTAGGACTTCACCGCAAGGATCTGCTCGACTTCCGCCAACCGCTCGTGGGTGCCGACATCCACCCAACGCCCGCTCAGATGCTCACCGCTCACCTGCCCCTTGGCCATGGCGTCACGCAACAACGGCGCAAGCTTGAAAGCGCCCTCGCTGCATTCGGCAAACAGCTGCGGATGCAGGATGGCAATGCCGCTGTAGGTCAGGCGCGGCAAACTGGCGTCGTCCAGCACCTTGCCATCGACCAGCGCGAAATCGCCAGCCGGGTGATGCGCAGGATTATCCACCAGCACCAGATGCGCCAGGCCCTGAATGGGGCGGTTCAACCCGGCGAAATCACACTCGGTCCAGATGTCGCCGTTGACCACCAGGAACGGCTCATCGCCCAGCAATGGCAGCGCACGGAAGATGCCGCCACCGGTCTCCAGCGGTTCGCCTTCGGGCGAATAGCGGATGCTCAGGCCCAACTGCTCACCATCCCCCAGGTAATCTTCGATCTGCTGCCCGAGCCAGGCATGGTTGATGACCACATCGGTGAAGCCTGCGCGCTTGAGTGCGCGCAGGTGGTACTCGATCAGCGGCACGCCACCGGCGCGCACCAGCGGCTTGGGCGTGTGCAGGGTCAAGGGACGCAGGCGCTCGCCTTTGCCGGCGGCCAGAATCATCGCTTTCATGGGTTCCTCTTGAAAACAGTCTTCACATCCGTACCTTCAAAGCAGCAATTGATGCTCAGGCTTCTTGTTTTGGCTGGCCCAGGCTGGTCAGCAGGTTGTTCAGTTCCACCAGCTCCGGCCGGCGAGCCAGCACGGCTTCTATATAAGAGAAGAAACGCGGGACATCGGCGACGTACCGCGGCTTGCCATCGCGATGGCAAATGCGGGCAAAGATGCCGATCACCTTCAAGTGACGCTGAACCCCCATCAAATCACTGGCGCGGCGAAACTCCTGGAAATCATCGTGCACGGGAATGCCCAGTGCCACGGCCTTGTCCCAATACAGCTTGAGCCAACCCGCTACACGCTCTTCGGGCCAGCTCAGGAACGCATCCTTGAACAGGCAGGTGATGTCGTAGGTCACCGGGCCGTACACTGCATCCTGGAAATCCAGCACGCCGGGGTTGGGCTCGCTGAGCATCAGGTTGCGCGGCATGTAGTCGCGGTGAACCAGCACTTTGGGCTGCGCCAGGGCGCTCTCGATCAACAGTTCACTGACCCGCTGCCAACTGGCCTGCTGCGACGGGTCGAATTCCACACCCAGATGACGCTTCACGTACCACTCGGGAAAAAGCTCGAGCTCGCGGCGCAACAAGGCAACGTCGTAACTGGGCAGCGGTGCCTGCATCGGCAATTGCTGATAGGCAACCAGCGCGTCGATGGCATCGGCGAACAGTTGATCGGCATTTTGCTCATCGATCACATCCAGATAGGTTTTTCGCCCCAGATCATTGAGTAGCAAAAAGCCTTGATTCAGGTCTTCGGCATAAATTATCGGAACATTAATTCCCGATTCGCTCAATAAATGAGCGATATCCACAAACGGTTTGCAGTTTTCCTGAGGGGGTGGCGCATCCATCACAATAAAAGTGCGACCCTCGCCTTCCCAGCGGAAGTAACGACGAAAACTGGCGTCACTGCTGGCCGCAGTCAACGTGGCCGGGGGTACGGCGCCCCAGCCCTGTGCAGAAAACAATTTTGGCAGCTGCTCATCGAGCCAAACTTTCAGGTGTTGCAGGCGTACATCTTGATCTGGCATTGCAAGGGTCTCCGACGGCGCTAGCCGTCAAGCGGGTCATGCTTTATTATCCGACATCTTTTTCAGCCCATCGAGAGGCGTGCGGCCCCCCCGCGGGCAGATGGCGCGCAGGAAGCCCGGACTAATAAGATGGCATTGAAATCCCCCGCGTTTCGTAAAAAATTTCCGTTGCTGGTAACCGGCAGTTTGCTGGCGATGCAACCCCTGGCCACCCAGTACGTGGTTGCAGCTGAACAGTATGACTGCTCGGTGTCGGCAACAGGTTCCTGGGATTGCGCTCCAAAATCCAACGCAGCCCAGTTGCCTCCGCGGCCTGTGCACGACGCCAACAGCGTGTCGTCCAACAGCAGCACGGCGACTGAGAGCACAACGACCACCGAAAGCGGTGAAGTCGTGCCCAAGACGATGCTGGTCACCGAGGCCAAGGGCCGTGGCCTGAAATCGCGCAGCGCAGACTACAGCCATCTGGACTGGGTGCCACGCGAGAAGTTGACCGCTGCCCAACTGGCAGAGACCGGTCCTTACTGCTCCGGCGCCTACATCGAGCCGATTCGCCCTGGCATGGACGACAAGACCGCCAAGAGCGACGCGCCGACCTTCATCGGTGCCAAGGCCTCGCGCTACCAGCAGGAAGAACAGATCGCAACGCTGGCCGGTGACGTCGTCATGCGCCAGGGTTCGATGCAGGTCGAGTCCGACGAAGCCAGCCTGCACCAGGCCGAGAACCGTGGCGAGCTGAACGGCGATGTCCGTCTGCGCGACAACGGCGCCCTGATCGTGGGTGACCATGCTGAAATCCAGCTGGACACCGGCGAGGCGAAAGTCGACAACGCCGAGTACGTGCTGCACAAATCCAACGTGCGTGGTAACGCGCTGTACGCCCGTCGTGCAGAGAACGCGATCATCCGCCTCAAGGACGGCACGTACACCACGTGCGAACCGAACAGCAACGCCTGGACGGTCAAGGGCAACAACATCACCCTGAACCCGGCCACCGGCTTCGGTACCGCGACCAACGCAACCCTGCGCGTGAAGGACATTCCGATCCTCTACACGCCGTACATCTATTTCCCGATCGACGACCGTCGCCAGTCCGGCTTCCTGCCACCGACCATCGGTGCCAACAGCGACACCGGCTTCTCGTTGCTCACCCCGTACTACTTCAACCTGGCGCCTAACTACGACGCCACGTTGTACCCGACCTACATGGCCAAGCGCGGCCTGTTGCTCGAAGGCGAGTTCCGCTACCTGACCAAGAGCAGTGAAGGTCAGTTCGGTGCCGCTTACCTGAACGACGACAACGATGATCGCAAGCTGCAGTCCGATTACAAGGACACACGCTGGATGATCAACTGGCAGAACCGCAGCGGCCTGGATGAGCGCCTCACTGCCAAGGTCGACTACACCAGGGTCAGCGATCCTTACTACTTCAAGGATCTGAAAAGCGGTCAGGAAGGGGTCAGCACCCATGACTACCTGAACCAGCAAGGGGCTCTGGTCTACCGTGGCGACACCTACACCGCCGGGCTCAACGTCCAGCAGTACCAGTTGACCACAGTGACCCAGACCACGCCTTATGGCCGTCTGCCGCAACTGACCCTCAACGGTACGCTGCCGTACAACCCTGGCGGACTGCGATTCGGGTATGAATCCGAGCTGGTCCGGTTCGATCGTGACCTGCGCACTGGCCAGTACAGTGACGAAGACGGAATCCTGTCGAACCGACTGGACCGCTCCGTGTTCGGCATCGAACGCGCCAACGGCACCCGCCTGAACCTGGCGCCATCCATCAGCCTGCCGATGTCGGCGAGCTATGGTTACGTATTGCCGAAGCTGAAATACGTTTACACCAAGTACGATCTGGACCTGGATGGGCAGGGCAAGGCTGACCTGCTGACGGCCCGCAACCAGGGCGCCGGCTACCAGGAAAACTTCGACAGTGGCGTAGACCGCGCCGTACCGATCTTCAGCGTGGACAGCGGCCTGTACTTCGACCGCAACACCAACTGGTTCGGCAAGAACTACCGCCAGACCCTGGAACCGCGTCTGTACTACCTCTACGTTCCGGAGAAGGATCAGAAAGACATCCCGATCTTCGACACGGGTGAAACCACGTTCAACTACGGTTCGCTGTTCCGCGACAACCGCTTTGTCGGCTCCGACCGCATCGGTGACGAGAACAAGCTGTCCCTGGGCGTGACCAACCGCTGGATCGAGGAAAACGGCTTCGAACGTCAGCGCTTCAGTATCGGCCAGGCGCTGTACTTCAAGGATCGCAAGGTTCAATTGCCGGGTATCGATGCAGACACTCGCAAGGACTCGCAATCCGACGTATCCCCGTATGCACTGGAATACGAATACCGCTTCAACCGCGACTGGCGTGCCACGTCGGACTTCAACTGGGACCCGGACAGCCGCAGCACCCGCTCCGGCAGCGCCATGGTTCACTACCAGCCTGAAGACGAGCCGGGCAAGATCATCAACGCCGGTTACCGGTACCGTAACGACCAGATCCGCTACGACCAGACCACCGGTCGCTGGACCGTGGGCGGCGGCGACGCGGTTCTGCCAGACGGCTCGGTCATCAAGGACTACTACAAGATCCAGCAGCACGACTTCTCGGTCATCTGGCCAGTCGTGCCGCAGTGGAGCGCCATTGCTCGTTGGCAGTTCGACTACAACCGCAACCGTACCCTCGAAGCCTTCGGTGGTTTCGAATACGACAACTGCTGCTGGAAGCTGCGTCTGATCAACCGCTACTGGGTTGACTACGACGAATCCACTCAAGAAGTTGCGAGCAACGAGAAAGGCGACCGCGGCATCTTCCTACAAATCGTGTTGAAGGGACTTGGCGGCGTTGTTGGCCAAAAAGTTGAAAGCTTCCTCGACAAAGGCATCCAAGGTTATCGTGAACGTGAAGACCAAGCTTTCTGATTGTCTGCGCCCGCTGATGCTGGGCGCGCTGCTCATCGGTACCGTAGCGCACGCTGAAGTGCGCTCCATCGACAAGGTTGTAGCCATCGTCGACAACGACGTGGTCATGCAAAGCCAGCTCGACCAACGCACCCGTGAAGTTCAGCAAACCATCGCCAAGCGCGGCCAGGGCGTCCCCCCGGCCAGCGCGCTGGAATCCCAAGTCCTGGATCGTCTGATCCTGGAAAACCTGCAGTTGCAGATCGGCGAGCGCTCCGGCATTCGAATCACCGACGAAGAACTGAACCAGGCGGTCGGCACCATCGCTCAACGCAACAACATGAGCATCGAGCAGTTCAAGGCGGCGCTGGCCCACGACGGCCTGTCGTACAACACCGCCCGTGAGCAGATCCGCCGTGAAATGGTCATCAGCCGGGTGCGTCAGCGCCGGGTCGCCGAGCGTATCCAGGTGTCGGAACAGGAAGTGAAGAACTTCCTGGCTTCGGACCTGGGCAAGGCGCAGTTCTCCGAAGAATTCCACCTGGCCAACATCCTGATTCCTACCCCTGACAGCGCCTCTTCGGACCAGATCCAGGCAGCCGCGGTCAAGGCCAAGGACATCTACGGCAAGTTGCAGCAAGGCGCCAACTTCGAACAACTGGCGATCTCTTCCTCGGCCAGCGAAAGCGCCCTGGACGGCGGCGACATGGGCTGGCGTAAAGCCGCTCAACTGCCACCGCCATTCGGCGACATGCTCAACTCGATGAGCCCGGGCGAAGTGACACCTCCTGCCCGTACCCCAGGCGGTTTCATCATCCTCAAGTTGCTGGCAAAACGCGGCGGCGAGAATCAGACCCAGATGCGCGACGAAGTCCATGTTCGTCACATCCTGATCAAGCCAAGCGAAATCCGCAGCGAAGCTGAAACCAAGATGCTCGCGCAGCGCATCTACGACCGTATCCAGAACGGCGAAGACTTTGCAGAACTTGCGAAGAACTTCTCCGAAGACCCGGGTTCGGCGCTCAACGGCGGCGACATGAACTGGGTTGATCCGCGCACGCTGGTGCCGGAATTCCGCGATGTGATGAACGAGACCCCGCAAGGTGTCGTTTCCAAGCCGTTCCAGACTCAATTCGGCTGGCACGTTCTGGAAGTGTTGGGCCGTCGTGCAACCGACAGCACCAACCAGGCTCGCGAGCAACAGGCAATGACCGTACTGCGTAACCGCAAGTACGACGAAGAGCTGCAAACCTGGCTGCGTCAGATCCGCGACGAAGCCTATGTAGAAATCAAGCTCCCTGGCGCTGACCAGGCTGCCAAGTGAAACCCCAGCGTTTCGCCCTGACACCCGGCGAGCCCGCCGGCATTGGTCCTGACCTCTGCCTGCTGCTCGCCGCGCAGTCCCAGCCTCATCCCCTGATTGCCATCACCAGTTGCGACCTGCTCAACGAGCGGGCCGCGCAACTGGGCGTGGCCGTCAGCCTGATTCCCGTCACGCCGGATGCCTTTCCCGACCTGCCCGCCCCTGCCGGCAGCCTGTATGTGTGGGACACCCCGCTGGGTGCGCCTGTCATCACCGGGCAACTGGACAAGGCCAACGGCAGTTTCGTACTTGAAACCCTGACCCGCGCCGGGCAAGGCTGCATCGACGGCCAGTTCGCCGGAATGATTACCGCACCGGTGCACAAGGGCGTCATCAACGAAAGCGGCATCCCGTTCTCCGGGCATACCGAATTCCTGGCCGAACTGACCCACACCGAACAGGTGGTGATGATGCTCGCCACTGGCGATCTGCGGGTGGCACTGGTGACCACTCACCTGCCCCTGCGTGACATCGCCGATGCGATCACCCCGGACCGGCTGGAGCGCGTCACGCGCATTCTCCACGCTGACCTAGTCAACAAGTTCGGCATCGCCCATCCGCGCATTCTGGTCTGTGGCCTGAATCCGCACGCGGGCGAAGGCGGCCATCTGGGCCGCGAAGAAATCGACATCATCGAACCAACCCTGGAGCGTCTGCGCAGCGATGGCCTGGATTTGCGCGGCCCGCTGCCCGCCGACACTCTGTTTACCCCCAAATATCTGGAGCACTGCGACGCAGTGCTGGCGATGTACCACGACCAGGGCCTGCCCGTGCTCAAGTACAAAGGCTTCGGGGCCGCCGTCAACGTCACCCTTGGCCTGCCGATCATCCGCACATCCGTGGACCACGGCACGGCGCTGGACCTGGCAGGCAGCGGCAAGATCGACACCGGCAGCCTCAAGGTCGCGTTGCAAACCGCCTATCAGATGGCCGAGACCCGTAAATGACCGAGCAATACCAACACAAGGCGCGCAAGCGCTTCGGCCAGAACTTCCTGCACGACGCAGGCGTTATCGACAAGATCCTGCGCTCGATCCGCGCCAAGGCCGAGGACCGCATGCTGGAAATCGGCCCGGGCCAGGGCGCCCTGACCGAAGGCCTGCTGAGCAGCGGCGCGCAACTGGACGTCGTCGAGCTGGACAAGGATCTGGTGCCGATCCTGATGCAGCAGTTCAGCCACCTGAGCAACTTCAACCTGCACCAGGGCGATGCGCTGAAGTTCGACTTCACCAGCCTGAACGCGGCCCCCAGCAGCCTGCGCGTGGTCGGTAACCTGCCGTATAACATTTCCACGCCGCTGATTTTCCATCTGCTGCAGAACGCCCACTTGATCCGCGACATGCACTTCATGCTGCAGAAGGAAGTGGTCGAGCGCCTGGCCGCCGGGCCTGGCGGTGGCGATTGGGGCCGTCTGTCGATCATGGTCCAGTACCACTGCCGCGTGGAACATCTGTTCAACGTAGGCCCGGGCGCGTTCAACCCGCCGCCGAAAGTCGACTCGGCCATCGTGCGCCTGGTGCCGCACGAAACCCTGCCGCACCCGGCCAAGGATCACCGCGTGCTTGAGCGCGTCGTGCGCGAAGCGTTCAACCAGCGCCGCAAGACCCTGCGCAACACGCTCAAGGCGCTGCTCACCAGCGAGGAAATTTCCGAAGCTGGCGTAGACGGCAGCCTGCGCCCCGAGCAGCTGGATCTGGCTGCGTTCGTGCGCCTGGCTGACAAACTCAGCGACAAGCCTGTCGTCTGATACCTGCAAGGACATGTCCGGGGCCAAGCCGCCATTGGTTTTTTACCCGTGACATGTCCTAGACTGAACCCTTTCCGGGCTTTTCCGGCTTTTTCCGCTCCCGCTTTAAGGCCTCTCGCATGTCCGATCCTCGTTATCAGGTCGACGTCAGCGTCGTTACCCGCTTCCTCGCCGAACAGTCTCAGCCCGAGCAGAACCGCTTTGCGTTCGCGTACACCATCACCGTGCACAACAACGGTGAACTGCCTGCCAAGCTGCTGTCGCGTCACTGGGTGATTACCGACGGCGACGGCCATGTCGAAGAAGTTCGCGGCGAGGGCGTCGTGGGCCAGCAGCCGCTGATCCAGGCCGGACAAAGCCACACCTACAGCAGCGGCACCGTGATGACGACCAAGGTCGGCAACATGCAGGGCACTTATCAGATGCTCGCCGAAGACGGCAAACGCTTCGACGCGGTCATCGCCCCCTTCCGGCTGGCGGTACCGGGGGCGCTTCACTGATGACGGTTTACGCGGTCGGCGATCTGCAAGGTTGCCTTGAACCTCTGAAATGCCTGCTGGAGCGCGTTTCGTTCGAACGCGGCAAAGACACGCTCTGGCTGGTGGGCGACCTGGTCAATCGCGGCCCCCAGTCGCTGGAAACCCTGCGTTACCTCTACGCCATGCGCGACTCTGTGGTCTGCGTGCTGGGCAATCACGACCTGCACCTGCTGGCTGCCGGGCGCAACATCGAACGCCTGAAAAAGGGCGACACCCTGCGCGAAATCCTCGAAGCGCCCGATGCCAGGGACCTGCTCGACTGGCTGCGCCAGCAAAAGCTGCTGCACTACGACGCCGAGCGCGACATCGCCCTGGTGCACGCAGGGATCCCGCCGCAGTGGACCTTGAAAAAGGCCCTGCGCTGCGCCGAAGAAGTCGAAGAGGCCCTGCGCGACGACAACCTGTTCGAGCCGTTTCTGGACGGCATGTACGGCAACGAGCCGGCCAAGTGGGACAAGGACCTGCACGGCGTCACGCGGCTGCGGGTCATCACCAATTACTTCACGCGCATGCGCTTCTGCACCGCTGACGGCAAGCTGGACCTCAAGAGCAAGGAAGGCCTGGACAGCGCTCCAGATGGCTACCTGCCATGGTTCAGCCACAAGGATCGCAAGACCCGCGGCCTGAACATCATCTTCGGCCATTGGGCTGCCCTAGAAGGGCGATGCGAAGAGCCTGGCGTCTACGCCCTGGACACCGGCTGCGTGTGGGGCGGCAGGATGCGCATGCTCAACGTCGATACCCGGCAGTTGATCCACTGCGACTGCGACGAGCGCGGCAACCTTGCCCCTTCAACATCCAGCAACCCTGGCACTGGCGACTCCATCGCAGCCCGGCGTTAGAATTCCCTTTTCCGTTCTCGAACCGTCGAGAACCCAACGGCCCAGGAGCCCACGCCATGACCGACTTCAAACGCATTCCGCCGGAGCAGGCCCAGGCCCTGCGTGAGCAAGGCGCGGTGCTGGTCGATGTTCGCGACGCACAGACGTTCGCCAGCAATCACATCCCCGACTCGCATCATCTGGACAATCATTCCATTGCCGATTTCATCCGAAATGCCGATCTCGACAAACCGCTCGTCGTCGTCTGCTACCACGGCAACTCCAGCCAGAGCGCCGCAGCCTATCTTGTAGGTCAGGGCTTCTCCGAGGTCTACAGCATGGATGGCGGTTTCGAACTGTGGAAAACCACTTTCCCCGCAGAAACCGCACAAGGCTGATTCGAAAATATTTTTTTGACGCCCGATCCCGCGTTCTACGCGGGCTCGCGCCCTCAACTGACGAACGGTAAGCCTGCCTTCACGCGCATTCCTTCTTTGTATGCGCGATTCCGATCTATCCTTACCTCAGGCCATCCGAATCAGGGGAGAGCCGGTACACCGGCGCGCGGGTCATCGGTAGCTACTTTTATGGTGTTTGGGGGGTAAATGGTTGTCGAGTGATCGGCGTCCATCCAACATCGACTGACGATCCGCCGCCGGCTCCACGTATCGAGCGAGGTGACGTCATGAGTATTTTTAGCCACTTCCAACAACGCTTTGAATCGACACGCCAGGAAGAGCTCTCGCTACAGGAGTACCTGGAGCTTTGCAAAACCGATCGCAGCGCATACGCCTCAGCCGCAGAGCGTCTTCTGATGGCCATTGGCGAGCCTGAGTTGTTCGACACCTCGACCAACTCCCGGCTATCACGCATCTTCTCCAACAAGGTCATCCGGCGCTATCCGGCGTTCGAGGATTTCCACGGCATGGAGGACTGCATCGAGCAAATCGTCTCGTACTTCCGCCATGCGGCCCAGGGCCTGGAAGAGAAGAAACAGATCCTTTACCTGCTCGGCCCTGTAGGCGGCGGCAAGTCGTCCCTGGCTGAAAAACTCAAACAGCTGGTCGAAAAAATACCTTTCTACGCCATCAAGGGCTCGCCGGTTTTCGAATCGCCCTTGGGCCTGTTCAAACCCACCGAAGACGGGACGATCCTCGAAGAGGACTACGGCATCCCGCGCCGCTACCTCAACACCATCATGTCGCCATGGGCGACCAAACGACTGGCCGAGTTCGGGGGCGACATCAGCCAGTTCAAGGTGGTCAAACTCTATCCGTCGATCCTCAACCAGATCGCCGTGGCCAAGACCGAACCTGGTGATGAAAACAACCAGGACATCTCGGCGCTCGTCGGCAAGGTCGACATCCGCAAGCTCGAGGAATACCCACAGAACGACGCCGATGCCTACAGCTACTCGGGCGCGCTGTGCCGGGCCAACCAGGGCCTGATGGAATTCGTGGAGATGTTCAAGGCGCCGATCAAGGTCCTGCACCCACTGCTCACCGCCACCCAGGAAGGTAACTACAACAGTACCGAAGGCCTGGGCGCGATCCCGTTCACCGGTATCCTGCTGGCCCACTCCAACGAATCGGAGTGGCACACCTTCCGCAACAACAAGAACAACGAAGCCTTCATCGACCGGATCTACATCGTCAAGGTGCCGTACTGCCTGCGCGTCAGCGACGAGATCAAGATCTACGACAAGCTTCTGTTCAACAGCTCGCTGGCCAAGGCCCATTGCGCGCCCGACACACTGAAAATGCTCGCTCAGTTCACTGTGTTGTCGCGCCTCAAGGAGCCTGAAAACTCGAACATCTACTCCAAGATGCGGGTCTACGACGGCGAGAACCTCAAGGACACCGATCCCAAGGCCAAGTCGATCCAGGAATATCGCGACAGCGCCGGCGTGGATGAAGGCATGAATGGCCTGTCCACCCGCTTCGCCTTCAAGATTCTGTCGAAAGTCTTCAACTTCGATCCGCACGAAGTGGCCGCCAACCCGGTTCACCTGCTGTACGTGCTGGAGCAGCAGATCGAGCAGGAACAGTTCCAGGCCGAAACCCGCGAGCGCTACCTGCGCTTCATCAAGGAATACCTGGCGCCGCGCTACATCGAGTTCATCGGCAAGGAAATCCAGACGGCGTACCTGGAGTCCTACAGCGAGTACGGCCAGAACATCTTCGACCGCTATGTGCTCTACGCGGACTTCTGGATTCAGGATCAGGAATACCGCGATCCGGAAACCGGGGAAATCCTCAACCGCGTGGCCCTGAACGAAGAACTGGAGAAGATCGAGAAACCGGCCGGCATCAGCAATCCGAAGGATTTCCGCAACGAGATCGTCAACTTCGTGCTGCGTGCTCGCGCCAACAACAACGGCAAGAACCCGACCTGGCTAAGCTACGAGAAGCTGCGCGTGGTGATCGAGAAGAAAATGTTCTCCAACACCGAGGATCTGCTGCCGGTCATCAGCTTCAACGCAAAAGCCAGCAAAGAGGATCAACAGAAGCATAACGACTTCGTTACCCGAATGGTCGAAAGGGGCTACACCGACAAACAGGTTCGCTTGCTCTCCGAGTGGTACCTGCGGGTCAGGAAATCCCAATAAGCAGCAACGAAGCAGCGACAAGTTGCAAGCTTCAAGCTGCAAGCCAAGAGCAATCCGGTGCGCTGGATAAGGCACCGGCATACTTGAGGCCTGCCGCTTGGGGCGGGTAATTTGCAATCAAACTTGCAGCTTGCGGCTTAAAGCTTGCAGCTCCCCGAAGGGGCCCCCTATGAGCTACGTGATCGACCGACGTCTCAATGGCAAGAACAAGAGCACGGTGAACCGGCAGCGTTTCCTGCGCCGCTACCGTGACCACATCAAGAAAGCAGTGGAAGAAGCCGTCAGCCGCCGCTCCATTACCGATATGGAGCACGGCGAACAGATCAGCATTCCCGGCCGCGACATCGACGAACCGGTGCTTCACCACGGGCGCGGCGGCAAACAGACCGTCGTGCACCCCGGCAACAAGGAGTTCACCACCGGTGAACACATCGCCCGTCCACAGGGCGGCGGCGGTGGCAAAGGGCCTGGCAAGGCGAGCAACTCCGGCGAAGGCATGGACGAGTTCGTGTTCCAGATCACCCAGGAAGAATTCCTCGAATTCATGTTCGAAGACCTCGAACTGCCCAATCTGGTCAAACGCAACCTCAGCGGCACCGACACCTTCAAGACCGTGCGCGCGGGCATCAGCAACGAAGGCAACCCGTCACGCATCAATATCATTCGCACGCTGCGTTCGGCACACGCCCGCCGCATCGCGCTGTCCGGCAGCAGCCGGGCCAAACTCAAGGAAGTGCTCGCTGAACTCGAGCGCCTGAAACGCGAAGAGCCTGACAACTTCGGCGACATCCAGGAGCTGGAAATCGAAGCCGAGCGTCTGCAGGCACGGATCAAGCGCGTACCCTACCTGGACACCTTCGACCTCAAGTACAACCTGCTGGTCAAGCAGCCCAACCCCAGCTCCAAGGCCGTCATGTTCTGCCTGATGGACGTCTCGGGCTCCATGACCCAGGCGACCAAGGACATCGCCAAGCGCTTCTTCATCCTGCTGTACCTGTTCCTGAAGCGGAACTACGACAAGATCGAAGTGGTGTTCATCCGCCATCACACCAGTGCGCGGGAAGTGGACGAAGAGGAGTTTTTCTATTCCCGGGAAACCGGCGGCACCATCGTCTCCAGTGCCCTGAAACTGATGCAGGAGATCATGGCCGAGCGCTACCCCACCAATGAGTGGAACATCTACGCAGCCCAGGCCTCCGACGGCGACAACTGGAACGACGACTCGCCCATCTGCCGCGACATTCTGATCAACCAGATCATGCCGTTCGTGCAGTACTACACTTACGTCGAAATCACCCCACGCGAGCATCAGGCGCTGTGGTTCGAATACGAGCGCATCGGCGAGGCCTTCGCCGACACGTTCGCCCAGCAGCAGCTGGTCTCTGCCGGTGACATCTATCCGGTATTCCGTGAACTCTTCCAGCGCAGGTTAGTGACATGACCGGTAGAGAGCAGAAACGCCAACCCCTTTCCACGGGTTCAGAGTGGACGTTCGAACTGATCCAGGCCTATGACCGGGAGATCAGCCGCATCGCCGAGCGTTATGCCCTGGACACCTACCCCAACCAGATCGAGGTGATCACCGCCGAGCAGATGATGGACGCCTATGCGTCGGTCGGCATGCCGCTGGGCTATCACCATTGGTCCTACGGCAAGCATTTCCTGAGCACCGAAAAATCCTACTCACGCGGGCAGATGGGTCTGGCCTACGAGATCGTCATCAACTCCGATCCGTGCATCGCTTATCTGATGGAAGAAAACACCATCTGCATGCAGGCCCTGGTCGTGGCCCATGCCTGCTATGGCCACAACAGCTTCTTCAAGGGCAATTACCTGTTCCGCACCTGGACCGACGCCAGCTCGATCATCGATTACCTGGTGTTCGCCAAGCAGTACATCATGCAATGCGAGGAGCGCCACGGCATCGACGCCGTCGAGGACCTGCTCGACTCCTGCCATGCGTTGATGAATTACGGCGTCGACCGCTACAAGCGCCCCTACCCTATCTCGGCCGAAGAAGAACGCCGCCGGCAGAAGGATCGGGAAGAGCACCTGCAGAAGCAGATCAACGATCTGTGGCGCACCATCCCGAAAAACGCCAACAAGAACGACAAGGAGGATTACTCGCGCTTCCCCGCAGAACCGCAGGAAAACATCCTCTATTTCATTGAAAAGCACGCGCCCTTGCTGGAGCCATGGCAGCGTGAAGTGGTGCGCATCGTGCGCAAGATCGCGCAGTATTTTTATCCACAGCGCCAGACCCAGGTGATGAACGAAGGCTGGGCGACGTTTTGGCACTACACCTTGATGAACGACCTGTACGACGAAGGCCTGGTCACTGACGGATTCATGCTCGAATTCCTGCAGTCCCACACCAGCGTGGTGTTCCAGCCCGGCTTCGACAGCCCGTACTACAGCGGCATCAACCCCTACACCCTGGGCTTTGCGATGTACCAGGACATCCGCCGCATGTGCGAGCACCCAACTGAAGAGGATCGCCGCTGGTTCCCCGAACTTGCCGGCACAGACTGGCTCACTGCCGTGAAGTTCGCCATGAGCAGCTTCAAGGACGAGAGCTTCATCCTGCAGTACCTGTCACCCAAGGTCATTCGTGACCTGAAGCTGTTCAGCATCCTGGATGACGACCAGAAAGACGATCTGCTGGTGCCTGCCATCCATGACGAAACCGGCTACAGGACCATCAGAGAGACTCTGGCCGCCCAGTACAATCTGGGCAATCGTGAACCCAACGTGCAGATCTACAGCATCGACCGTCGCGGCGACCGCTCCCTGACCCTGCGCCACCAGCAGCATGACCGCAAACCGCTGGGCGACTCCACCGACGAGGTGCTCAAACACCTGCATCGCCTGTGGGGTTTCGATATCCATCTGGAAACGCTCCAGGGCGACCAGATCATGAAAGTCCACCACGTGCCACCGAGAAGCGAACACGCTGACAGTGAATATCCCCGGCTCGACCTCGCGGTCGTTCACCTTTAGGGGATAACGCAATTGCCGCCTCCGCACGCGTGACATTAGGTTTATCCTGTCGCGCTTACGGAGGCTTTTTTATGCAGATCTATAAAGTTGGCGGCGCCGTGCGTGATCGCCTGCTGGGCAAACCTGTGGCTGACACTGACTGGGTGGTCGTCGGTGCGACAACCGACGAGATGCTCATCAAGGGCTATCGGCCGGTCGGAACAGACTTCCCGGTATTTCTGCACCCGCTGACCGGTGAGGAATATGCCCTGGCCCGCACCGAGCGCAAGACTGCTCCGGGCTATGGCGGATTCGTGTTTCACGCAGACCCTGAAGTCACGCTCGAAGAGGATCTGAACCGCCGCGACCTGACCATCAATGCCATTGCAGAAGACAAGGACGGCCACCTGACCGATCCCTTCCATGGCCAGCGCGACCTCGAACTGCGCATTTTGCGTCACGTATCGCCGGCGTTCGAGGAAGATCCCCTTCGTGTGCTGCGGGTTGCGCGCTTTGCTGCGCGGTATGCGCCTGACGGTTTCACCATTGCCCCGGAAACGCTGAGCCTGATGCGTAGGCTCAGCGGCTCGGGCGAACTGCAGGCCCTGACGCCCGAGCGCAGCTGGAAGGAAATTTCCCGCGCCTTGATGGAAAAAGAGCCACAGGTGTTCATCCAAGTCCTGCGTGACTGCGGGGCGCTGAAGGTGCTGATGCCGGAGATCGACACCCTGTTCGGCATCCCCCAGCCTGAAGCCCATCACCCTGAAATCGATACCGGCCTGCATGTGCTGAGCGTTCTGCATCAGGCGGCGCTGCATGAACAACCCCTCAGCGTGCGCTGGGCCTGCCTGCTCCACGACCTGGGCAAGGGCCTGACGCCCGAGGAAGAGTGGCCTCGGCATATCGCCCATGAGCACAAAGGGCTCAAGGCGATCAAGGCGGTCAACCTGCGGTTCAAGGTCCCAAGGGATTGCCAGGAACTGGCGCTGCTGGTCGGCCAGTACCACACCCATGGTCACCGTGCCCTGGAGCTAAAGCCATCGACCCTGCTCGACCTGCTGCAGAGCTTCGACGTTTATCGTCGGCCACAGCGCTTCGAGGAGTTCATCGTTTCCTGCGAGATGGACGCCCGGGGGCGCAAGGGGTTCGAAGACCGCAGTTATCCACAGGCCCATTACCTGCGCGGCGCCGCCGAAGCCGCCCGGCAAGTCGCGGTGCAGCCGTTGCTGGACAAGGGTTTTCAAGGACAGGAATTGGGTGAAGCGCTCAAGCGCGAAAGGCTGGACACCCTGACGACCTACAAGGCCTCATACCAACCCTGACAGATACTGTAGATACCCTGCTACCTGCAGCCGATGCGTCAGGACAACTCTGTGGGAGCGGGCTTGCCCGCGAATGCGTCAGACCTGACGCATCGAGGGTGGCTGAACCGCTGCCTTCGCGGGCAAGCCCGCTCCCACACCCCCCCCCATTGATCGACGATCGTCGTTATCCTATATCCGTAGCAGTCCGGCCGGGTCAGGGGGTATTCAAAAGCGCGCTCGGCGTCAGCTGATCACCGCGCCATTCAAACGCCACCGGCCACAACTGCTGATCGATCTGCGTATCAGCCCACAACCGCGCAAACGGCACACCCACCCCCGGGTGCAAACGCTTCGGCGCAATCAGCGACAGCGGCCACAACACGAACGCATTCTTCAGAATCTCGGCCCGCGGGAGCACCAGTCCGTCGAAATTGCCGACATGTTCGTCGAACAGCAGCACATCGATATCCAGCGGCAAGCCTTTGCGATCCGGCGCATACCGGCCGTTATCGGCCTCGATGAACTTCAACCGGCGATCCAGCTCGATCAGCGGCAGGTCCGTGAGCGCCGAGACCACCAGATTGAAGAACGGCCCGCTCTTGATCCCCACTGCATGGCTCTCGAACACCGGCGAGCAGCTCATGTCAGTGAGGAAGCCGGCCAGCGCATCGAGCCCGGCGCACAGGTGCTGCTCGCGGTCGATATTGCTGCCCAGGCCCAGGAAAATCCGTGTCAGCGACATCCGCGCTCGATCTCCACACCCACGCCCTTGGCGGCTGGAACGGCGCCTGGCTTGGTCAGCTTGAGGTGCATCCAGGGAATGTTGAACTCGCTCATCAGCACCTCGCACAGGCGCTCGGCGAAGGTCTCGACCAGTTCGAACTTCGAAACTTCGGCAAACGCCTGAATACGGGCAGAAACGCTGGCGTAGTCGAGCGCCTTGCTCAGGTCGTCACCGGCTGCCGCAGGGCGGTTGTCCCAGGCAAAACTCAGGTCCAGACGCAGGCACTGGCGAATGCTGCGTTCCCAGTCGTAGGCGCCGATCACCGTGTCGACTTCCAGACCCTCAATGAAAACTCTGTCCAAGCCTTTCTCTCCGTTGCACGACAAGGGCGCGATGCGCCGTTAGAATCAAGCCATCCTCGCCCGGAATGGTTAGCATGTTTTGGTCACTGGCGATCGTCGCCTACCTGCTCGGCTCACTGTCCTTCGCCATCCTGCTCAGCCGCATCACCGGCAGTCCGGACCCGCGCGCCAGCGGTTCAGGCAACGCCGGCGCTACCAACATGCTGCGCCTGGCGGGCAAGAAGCTCGCGATCCTGACCCTGATCGGCGACGTCTGCAAAGGGCTTGTGCCCGTGCTGATCGCCAGCTGGATCGGCCTGGATCCTCGTCAACAGGCCTGGATCGGCGTTTGCGCCGTTCTGGGGCACCTGTTTCCGCTGTACTTCCGCTTCCGTGGCGGCAAGGGTGTTGCCACCGCTGCCGGCATGCTGCTGGGGCTCTACTTCCCCGCCGCCTTGCTGGCCATCGCCGCCTGGCTGCTGACGTTCTACCTGACCCGCACCAGCTCACTGGCTTCGTTGATCGCAACGCCGCTGACCCTGCCACTACTGGCCTGGCAGCAACCCCACGCACTGGTGCCGATGAGCGTGCTGACCTTGCTGATCGTCTGGCGACATCGCGGCAATTTACGCGACCTGTTCGCCGGGCGCGAACGGCATTTTTAATCCCATAAGCTGAAAAAGGCTCATTCGAGCCTTTTTCGTCGACCAGCCCCTGCATTACAGGCCCGGCAATTGCTCCATCGGCCAACGGGCCTGGACGGTAATGCTCAGGTCTTCCTTCTGGCCCGCCTGCAAACGCTGGCAACCGGCGAACGCGATCATCGCGCCGTTATCGGTGCAGAACTCGGGCCGTGCGTAATACACATTGCCGCCCAGACCGTCGAGCATCTGCTCCAGCGAAGCGCGCAACGCACGGTTGGCACTCACACCGCCGGCGATCACCAGACGCTTGAGGCCAGTCTGCTTCAGGGCGCGCTTGCACTTGATGGTGAGAGTCTCCACCACCGCCTGCTGGAAGGCCAGCGCGATGTCGCAACGGGTCTGCTCGCTGTCGTCTCCAGCACTCTGGCACTGCTGCCAGGTGTTCAGGGCGGAGGTTTTCAGGCCGCTGAAGCTGAAAGTCAGGCCCGGACGGTCGGTCATTGGCCGCGGGAAGGTGAAACGCCCCTCGACGCCCTTGAGTGCCAGACGGGAGATTTCCGGGCCACCCGGATAATTCAGGCCCATCATTTTTGCGGTCTTGTCGAAAGCTTCGCCGGCGGCGTCATCCAGGGTCTCGCCCAACAGCTCGTAATGGCCGATGCCATCGACACGAACCAGCTGGGTATGGCCACCGGAAACCAACAAAGCGACGAACGGAAACTCTGGCGGTGTTTCCTCCAGCATCGGCGCCAGAAGATGCCCTTCCATGTGGTGTACACCCAGCGCCGGAATGCCCCAGGCGAAGGCCAGCGCCTGGGCGCAGGAAGCCCCCACCAGCAGCGCGCCGACCAGGCCCGGGCCAGCGGTATAGGCGATGGCGTCGATCTCGGTGGCCGCGCAGTCGGCTTCGGCCAACACCTGCCGGATCAGCGGCAGCATGCGTTTGACGTGATCGCGCGAGGCAAGCTCGGGCACCACCCCGCCGTAGACACGGTGCAGGTCGATCTGACTGAACAATGCATCGGCGAGCAGGCCGCGTTCGCTGTCGTACAGCGCAACGCCGGTCTCGTCGCAAGAGGTTTCCAGACCCAGTACTAACATGGGATACGCCTTGTTGAGGCCAAATTCGAAGGCGCGCATAATAGTCGCCGCTCATGCCTGCGACCAGCGGTTTTCGATCAGAGGCTTTGCATTCCTCGCGACAAGGGGTTAACATCCGCAACCCTTAAAAACCGACGTACTTAGTGCAAGCGTTGCACGAGGCGTTGACCCCGGTAATGAATGAAGGTAGCTCTGGATGCCAGCCGTCAAAGTTAAAGAGAACGAACCCTTCGACGTAGCTCTGCGTCGTTTCAAGCGCTCCTGCGAAAAAGCCGGTGTTCTGGCTGAAGTTCGTAGCCGCGAATTTTACGAGAAGCCGACTTCTGAGCGTAAGCGCAAGGCAGCTGCTGCTGTCAAACGTCACGCCAAGAAAGTACAGCGCGAACAGCGCCGCGCCGTTCGTCTGTACTAATACAGACGTTCGTCGCAAGCTTCTGCCTCGCCCGGCCCACAAGCCGGGCTGCCGGCAGTTGCAGTTTTAGCCTCACGCTACACAGACCGAGGCTGTCGACGCCGCAGATGCGACCTAGACACACTCCGTCGAACTCTTCCTGCCTGCTTCAGGCATCGCTGGCCGGTCTACACTGACCGAGCAACCGTCGTTACGCTTTGGATTCGCCACGATCGTTCTGGCGGGGCGCCTGATGATGAGAACGCCATGGCCGGACTGATCCCTCAAGGTTTTATTGACGACCTCCTGAACCGCACCGACATCGTCGATGTTGTCAGCTCACGCGTTCAGTTAAAGAAAACCGGCAAGAACTTCAGCGCCTGCTGTCCTTTCCACAAGGAAAAGACACCGTCGTTCAGCGTCAGCCCCGACAAACAGTTCTATTACTGCTTTGGCTGTGGCGCAGGTGGCAACGCCCTCGGCTTCATCATGGACCACGACAACCTGGATTTCCCCCAGGCCGTCGAAGATCTTGCCAAAGCCGCCGGCATGGAAGTACCCCGCGAACAGGGCGTACGCGGCCAAAAGCCCCGGCAACCCGTTGATTCGCCGCTTTACCCGTTATTGACCGCCGCCGCCGATTTCTACCGTGCCGCGCTGAAAAGCCATCCGACACGAAAATCCGCAGTGGACTACCTCAAAGGCCGTGGCCTTTCGGGGGAGATTGCCCGCGACTTCGGCCTGGGGTTCGCCCCGCCGGGCTGGGACAACCTCTACAAGCACCTGAGCAGCGACACCCTTCAGCAGAAGGCCATGATCGATGCCGGCCTGCTGATCGAAAATGCCGAAACCGGCAAACGCTACGACCGCTTCCGCGACCGGGTGATGTTTCCCATTCGCGACTCGCGCGGCCGGGTGATCGCCTTTGGCGGCCGCGTACTGGGCGACGACAAGCCCAAATACCTGAACTCGCCGGAAACACCGGTGTTTCACAAGGGTCAGGAACTGTACGGGCTGTTCGAGGCGCGCAAACACAATCGCAACCTCGACGAGATCATCGTTGTCGAAGGTTACATGGACGTCATCGCACTGGCCCAACAAGGCCTGCGCAATGCCGTAGCGACCCTGGGTACCGCGACCAGCGAAGAGCATTTGAAGCGCCTGTACCGCGTCGTGCCCAACGTGCTGTTCTGTTTCGACGGCGACCAGGCAGGGCGAAACGCGGCCTGGCGAGCGCTGGAAGCTACACTTTCAAGCTTGCAGGATGGTCGTCGCGCGCGGTTCCTGTTTTTGCCCGAGGGCGAAGACCCGGACACCCTGGTGCGCGCCGAAGGGACCGACGCGTTCAAGGCAAGGATCAACCAGCACGCACAGCCGCTGGCCGATTACTTTTTCGAGCAGTTGACCAAGGAAGCGGACCCGCGCTCGCTGGAAGGCAAGGCGCACATGGTCACCCTGGCCGCACCGCTGATCGAGAAAGTACCCGGCGCCAACCTGCGCGAACTGATGCGTCGGCGCCTCAAGGAAATTACCGGGCTGGATACCGCAGCGGTCAATCAATTGGTGCAGAACGCACCGGCTGAAGCACCGCCGGCATACGACCCGGGCTTCGACTACGACTCGGTGCCCGATTACGGCGATTACCAGCCGCATGACGCCTACGAGCCGCAGCAGGAATGGACACCGCAGGCACCGGGTGGCCAGAAGAAGAAATGGGAAAACAAGCCGTGGGAAAAAGGCAAGAAGTGGGACAAGAACGGCAAGCGGCCGGATTTTGAACCGCGCGCCCCGCGTACCCCGGCCACGGTCGAGCCACCGACACTGACGGCACTCAGGACCTTGCTGCACCATCCTGACCTGTCGCAGAAAGTGGAAGATACCAGCCATTTCGCAGCCGAAGACAACGTTTACTCGCAGTTGCTGGTGGCGTTGCTGGAAGCCTTGCAGAAAAACCCGAAGCTGCGATCCCTGCAATTGATCGCACGCTGGCACGGGACCGATCAGGGACGATTATTACGACAACTGGCGGAAAAGGAATGGCTGATCTCGGCCGATAACCTTGAACAACAGTTTTTCGACACTATAACTAGCTTGTCTGCCCGCCAACGCGAGCGAAGCCTGGATCAGTTAATCAGGAAGGAACGGCAGTCAGGGTTGAGCGCGGACGAAAAAGTTCAGCTACTCAACCTGTTAAATCGCAAAGTTCCTGCACAAACCCCGACCTCAACTGGCGCGTGAGGTCCTAGCTCGGGTATAATCCTCGGCTTGTTTTTTGCCCGCCAAGACCTTCAGTGGATAGGGTGTTATGTCCGGAAAAGCGCAACAGCAGTCTCGCCTCAAAGAGTTGATCAGCCGTGGTCGTGAGCAGGGTTACCTGACTTACGCGGAGGTCAACGACCACCTGCCGGAGGATATTTCAGATCCGGAACAGGTGGAAGACATCATCCGCATGATTAACGACATGGGGATCAACGTATTCGAGAGCGCTCCGGATGCGGACGCCCTTCTGTTGGCTGAAGCCGACACCGACGAGGCAGCCGCTGAAGAAGCAGCCGCAGCGTTGGCGGCCGTCGAAACCGACATCGGTCGCACAACCGACCCGGTGCGCATGTACATGCGCGAAATGGGTACGGTCGAGCTTCTGACACGCGAAGGCGAAATCGAAATCGCCAAGCGTATCGAGGAAGGCATCCGTGAAGTGATGGGCGCCATCGCGCACTTCCCTGGCACGGTCGAGCACATTCTCTCCGAGTATGATCGCGTTACCAGCGAAGGCGGTCGGCTGTCCGACGTCCTGAGCGGTTACATCGATCCGGACGACGGCATCGCGCCGCCTGCCGAAGCGCCGATCCCTGTCGATCAGAAAGCCGCCAAGGCTGACGATTCCGACGATGACGACGAAGAATCCGCCGACGGAGATGACGAGGAAGAGGCCGAAAGCGGCCCGGATCCAGTCATCGCCGCCCAGCGCTTCGGTGCAGTCTCCGATCAGATGGCGATCACGCTCAAGGCCCTGAAAAAGCACGGTCGTGGCAGCAAGCAGGCCAACGACGAGCTGCTGGCTCTGGCCGAGCTGTTCATGCCGATCAAACTGGTACCCAAGCAGTTTGAAAACCTGGTCGAGACCGTTCGCAGTGCCCTGGAGCGTCTGCGCGCCCAGGAACGCGCCATCATGCAACTGTGCGTTCGTGACGCCCGCATGCCGCGTGCCGACTTCCTGCGCCAGTTCCCTGGCAACGAAGTCGACCAGAGCTGGACCGACGCACTGGCCAAAGGCAAGAGCAAATACGCCGAAGCCATTGGTCGCCTGCAAGCCGACATCCAGCGTTGCCAGCAGAAGCTGACCGCACTGGAAGAAGAAACCGGCCTGACCGTCCTGGAAATCAAGGACATCAACCGTCGCATGTCGATCGGCGAGGCCAAGGCCCGTCGCGCGAAGAAAGAGATGGTTGAGGCGAACCTGCGTCTGGTGATCTCGATCGCCAAGAAGTACACCAACCGCGGCCTGCAGTTCCTGGACCTGATCCAGGAAGGCAACATCGGCCTGATGAAGGCGGTGGACAAGTTCGAATACCGTCGTGGTTACAAGTTCTCGACCTATGCCACCTGGTGGATCCGTCAGGCGATCACTCGCTCGATCGCCGACCAGGCACGCACCATCCGTATTCCGGTGCACATGATCGAGACGATCAACAAGCTCAACCGCATTTCCCGCCAGATGTTGCAGGAAATGGGTCGCGAACCGACCCCGGAAGAGCTGGGTGAGCGCATGGAGATGCCTGAGGACAAGATCCGCAAGGTTCTGAAGATCGCCAAAGAGCCGATCTCCATGGAAACCCCGATCGGTGACGACGAAGATTCGCATCTGGGTGACTTCATCGAAGACTCGACCATGCAGTCGCCAATCGATGTGGCAACCGTCGAGAGCCTCAAGGAAGCGACTCGCGAAGTCCTCTCGGGCCTGACCGCCCGTGAAGCCAAGGTGCTGCGCATGCGCTTCGGCATCGACATGAATACCGACCACACCCTTGAGGAAGTCGGTAAGCAGTTCGATGTAACCCGTGAGCGTATTCGTCAGATCGAGGCCAAGGCCCTGCGCAAATTGCGTCACCCGACCAGAAGCGAACACCTGCGTTCGTTCCTGGACGAGTAAGCAAACGCTGCGTCACGCTGCATTACAAGAACCCCGGCCCATGCCGGGGTTTTTGCATTTCAGGGAATCGGATTTTTGGCAGTATGCCAGTGGCTATCAGCGAGGCTACACTCGACTCATTCTCAACGCTGAAACCTTTTGAGGCCTGCCATGTTTCGGATGCCGGCCATTGTTTTCTTGTGCTTGATGGGGTCGACGACAGTCGACGCGCAGGTGCTCCCTCAAGGGGAAACCTGGCAGGGCGTGCACGGGGACTCAATGCAGAGTAAGGAAGCTGCACTGCCCGACATCGAACGAGCTCCCACCTCGCAGCGCGATGACGTGGGCGCGGGTCTTTCGAACATGGACGACGCGCTGCACACGGCGCTGGCCGCAAATGAAGCCCCGTACCCCGATAGCCCCTCGCCTTCCGCTGGAGAGCCCGGCAGGTTCTGGCGCGACTTCGTGCTCTATGGCCTTCCGGGCCTGCTTCTGCTGTCCACCGTACTGGCGGTCATGGTGCGCATCAACCGCCGGCTCAGCTCGGAAATCTCCCGGCGCGTAGCCCTGGAACAAGAGCTTCGCAGCAGCGAATACCACTACCGCGGCATGATCGAGAGCCTATCGGCCATTGCCTGGGAAGCCAACACCCACGATTTCTCCTACAGCTACGTCTCGCCACACGCCGAGAACCTGCTGGGCTATCCGCTTCACCAGTGGCGCCGGCACGGCTTCTGGCGCGGCATCGTCCACCCCGCCGATGTGGACCGCGCAGAAGGCTTCTGCCATCAGGAGATCGCCCAGGGCAACGACCACAGCCTCGATTACCGCGTCATCGCCGCCGATGGCCGAGTGGTCTGGGTACGCGACATCGTCAGCCTCATCAGCTATGGCCACGAGCCTGTCATGCGCGGCCTGATGATCGACATCAGCGAAGCCAAGCAGACCGAAGAGGCCCTGCGCCGCTCCGAAGGCAAGTTCGCGTCGGTATTCGCCCAGTGTCCGGACATTCTGGTGATCGCCCGGCTGTCAGACGGCCGCTTCCTGGAGGCCAACCAGGCCTTCGTCGAACAGATCGGCCTGGCGCCCGACCAGGTGATTGGCAAGACCCCGAGCGAGCTGGACATCTGGGGCATCCCGGACATCGGCAGCAGCCTGCTGCAGCGCCTGCAAAAAGGCAGCATCCGCAACCTGGAAATGCCCTTCCGCCGCAGCAATGGCCGCACCTTCACCGG
The DNA here is from genome assembly GCF_028682175.1 of Pseudomonas putida. Classification (GTDB taxonomy): domain Bacteria; phylum Pseudomonadota; class Gammaproteobacteria; order Pseudomonadales; family Pseudomonadaceae; genus Aquipseudomonas; species Aquipseudomonas putida_AD. The sequence continues at coordinate 25,372 of NZ_JANHKS010000006.1, forward strand.
CCTGCTGTCCGCCGAGCCGTTCGACCTGGACTCCACCCCCGCCGTGGTCCTTGTGGTGCGTGACATCACCCCGCTCAAGGAAGCGCAGCAACAGCTGCAGCTGTCTGAAGAGAAATTCGCCAAGGCCTTCCACTCCTCCCCGGACGGCATGCTTATCACCCGGCAAAGCGACGGCCTGCTGGTGGAAATCAACGACGGCTTCAGCCGCATCACCGGCTACCACAGCTCGCTGTCCCTTGACCGCTCAACGCTGGACCTGGGCATCTGGGTCGATCTGAACGAGCGCCAGCAGCTGCTGGAGCAGCTCCATCGCGACGGGTTTGTGAAGGACTTCCCCAGCCACATTCGTCGCAGGGACGGTCAGGTCAGGCTGTGCGAAATTTCGTCGCGGCCACTGCCCATCGGCGGTGAAGACTGCATGCTGACCATCGCCCGGGATATCACCGAACGTCACCAGATGCAGGAAAAACTGCAACTGGCCGCAACCGTGTTCGAAAGCACGGCAGAAGGCGTTCTGATCACCGACACCCGCCAGCGCATCAACGCCGTCAACCGAGCCTTCAGCGAAATCACCGGCTACAGCGAAGGCGAGACCATTGGCCAGACTCCTCGCCTGCTCGCCTCCGGCCTGCACGACAGCGCCTTCTACGCAGCCATGTGGTACCAACTGACGGCCGAAGGGCACTGGCAGGGGGAAATCAGCAACCGGCGCAAAAACGGCGAGATCTACCCTGCCTGGCTGACCATCAGCGCCGTGCGCAACCGCGACAAGTTCATCACCCACTTCGTCGCGGTGTTTGCAGACATTTCCAGCCTCAAGCAGGCCCAGGCCCGCCTGGACTACCAGGCCCACCATGACCCGTTGACCGGCCTGCCAAACCGCACCCTGTTCGAGAGCCGGTTGCATGCCGCCCTGAACCACAGCCGGGATGCCCACAGCCTGGGCGCGGTGCTGTTTCTCGACCTGGACCGCTTCAAGCACATCAACGACAGCCTCGGCCATCCGGTGGGTGACCTGCTGCTCAAAGGCATCGCCCATCGCCTCAAAGAGAACCTGCGGGACATCGACACCGTGGCGCGCCTGGGCGGCGATGAATTCATCATCCTGCTGCCTGGGCTGCAAACTGCCCACGATGCAGAAACCATCGCCACCAAACTGCTGCACAGCTTCTCGGCGCCCTTCCAGGCGGGCGAGCACGAGTTCTTCATCAGCACCAGCATCGGCACCGCGCTGTTCCCGACCGACGGCTCGGACGTCGCCACCATCATCAAGAACGCCGACGCCGCGATGTACCGCTCCAAAGCCAAGGGCCGCAACCGCGTCGAAAGCTACACCCGCGACCTGACCGCCCAGGCCAGCGAGCGCGTGGCCCTGGAACACGAACTGCGCCGCGCCATCGAACGCAACGAATTCACGCTTTCCTACCAGCCCAAGGTCAGCCTTCTGACACAGAGACTGGTAGGAGCCGAGGCACTGATTCGCTGGAGCCACCCCACTTTCGGAGAAGTCCCACCCGAGCGCTTCATTCCCCTGGCCGAAGAGAACGGCATGATCCTGCAGATCGGCGAGTGGGTGCTGGAACAGGCCTGCCAGCAGCTGCACCGCTGGAACCAGACCTACGACATCTTCGGCCCGCTCTCGGTGAACCTGGCAGGTGCCCAGTTGCGCCAGCCGAACCTGGTCAACCGCATCGAACAACTGCTCAACCAGTACCAACTGCAACCGGGCTGCCTGCAACTGGAGATCACCGAAAACTTCATCATGTCCCAGACCGAAGAAGCGCTGTCTGTGCTGCACCGCCTGAAAAAACTCGGCGTGCAACTGGCCATCGACGACTTCGGCACCGGCTACTCCTCGCTCAGCTACCTCAAGCGCCTGCCGCTGGACATCCTGAAAATCGACCAGTCCTTCGTCCGCGGCCTGCCCGACGACCCCCACGACGCCGCCATCGTGCGAGCCATCATCGCCCTGGGCCGCAGCATGCAACTGACCGTCATCGCCGAAGGCGTTGAAACCATCGAGCAGCAGCAATTCCTCGCCGACGAAGGCTGCGAACAGATACAGGGCTACATCGTCAGCCTGCCCCTGCGCCCCGATGAATTTTGCGCGACGTTTCTTCGTATGACACTTTCGGACTTTTCGGATAGCCCGGCACGCAAACCATCGTTATAATCCGCGGCCAGACTGAGGGCCTATAGCTCAGTTGGTTAGAGCAGAGGACTCATAATCCTTTGGTCCACGGTTCGAGTCCGTGTGGGCCCACCACCTTTGAAAGCCGCGCATTGCGCGGCTTTTTTTCGCCCCGATACCCGGTTGAGGACCACCCCATGCCTCTACAAAACCGCGTCACCCCAACCTCACAACTCTGCGCCAACAGCAGCCGCGGCACCTTCATGGGCAATCGTGGCCTGCTGCACAACGACCACCGGCAGATCACTCGCCACTGGGCGCTGGAGCGGTGGATTACCTGCGTGCTGGAGTTCAAGGGTGTGCGGCGTCAGGTGATGTCGCCGGGGCGTTATACCGAGTTGTTCTTTCTTGATGAGGCCACGAGCTACGCGGCCGGGCATCGGCCGTGCAGCTATTGCCGCCGTGCATCCTACAAACATTTTCAGACGCTTTGGGCAGAGGTGTTTCCCGAAGCGGATCGATCCGCCGTCGGCATTGACCGGGTCCTGCATGGGGAGCGGTTGAACGCTGACGGCAGCCAGCGGACCTGGCGGGCAAGGTTGGGAAATTTGCCGGACGGGACGATGATCGAGGCTGACGGCCAGGCCATTCTGCTGTGGCGGGGCAAGCAGTGGCGCTGGTCGTTTGAAGGGTACGAGCCCCTTCGCGAAAAGATGTCGCCGGACGAACAGGTCGTCGTGCTGACACCGGAACACGTGGTGCAGCTGTTCCGCGCAGGATTGTCAGCCGATCTGGTTGTGCACCGTTCAGCCACAGTTGACGCTTAAATCTCCCGGCATCCGTCTCGGCTTATACTGAGCTTGCGGTAACGAGCCTGGGTGCTGGCGCGGCCGGCCTCCAGCGCTTGCAAGAACAGCTCGGGCTGGTCCATGGGTAAGGCTCTCAACTCACTCACATCACGCTCCCACCACTGGCTGGCCAGCAGGCGTTCGATGATGTCCGGCGCGTGGCGATAGCGGACGACCTTCGCCGGAAAGCCCGCGACGATGGCGTACGGCGGCACATCCTGAGTGACCACGGCGCGAGTTGCGATAATGGCGCCAGTCCCCACAGTGACGCCTTCCATGATCATGGCGCTGTGGCCGATCCAGACGTCATGACCAATGACAGCCAGTTCAGTTGGCGCGGTGTAGGTCAGTGGCGAGTCGGTGTACTGGAAGGGGTGCGAGCTGGTCCAGTCGCTGGGATGGGTGTATTTCTCCTGGCCGATGTAGACATCCGAGGCGATAGAACAGAAACGTCCGATGGACGACACCAGCGACAGGTGCGTTCCGCTGCGAATGTAGGTGTGGGCCCCGATTTCGACGTGACCTGTGCGCAACTCTAAATGTCCCAGTTCGACGTGATCCTCGATGACCAGCTCACAGCGCTTGCTCAACGACGGCAAACCACCGGCCAGCTTGGCACCGCGCTTTCTGATCCAGCGTTTCCAGTACAGATCTTTCAGGTATTGCAATTGGTTATTCCTCGTCGCCCGGCCAGCGGACCTGTCATGTCGCCAGCCTACCAGAAGCTCTGGGCCGGGCGTTTGCTAGTTATCCGGATACATTCGCCACTTTCAGGGTCTGTTACCCCATGAATATCCTCTCCCTGCCCGCCTTTCTGCGCCCGCTGCTGCGTCCTTTGCTGGACCCATACCGCCGCTATCTGTACGCGCGCTACATTCACGCCGGTCGCATCGTGGTCGGCCTGATCGTGTCGATTCTGCTGACCACCGGCATTCATCTGCCCCACGGCGAATGGGCGTCGGTCACGATGCTGATCGTGATCGGCGGATTGCAGCATCACGGCAATATCGGCAAGAAGTCGGTGGAGCGGGCCTATGGCACCCTGATCGGCGCGGCGCTCGGGTTGATGGTGGTGGCGCAGCAGATGTACCTGGGCATGCCCTTGCTGACGTACTGCATCATGGCGCTGATCTGCGGGTTCTTCGCCTATCACGCCATCGGCAAGGGCGGTTACACGGCGCTGCTCTCGGCCATTACGTTGTTTATCGTTGCGGGCCATGGCGACAACCCGATCACCGATGGGCTGTGGCGCACTGTGGATATCCTGATCGGCATCGTGCTGGCCCTGGCGTTCTCCTTCGCCCTGCCGCTGTATGCGGTGTACTCGTGGCGCTACAACCTGGCCAAGGGGTTGCGCAATTGCGCCAAGGTGTACGAGCGGATTTGCAGCGGGCAGTCGATCACGGCTGACGAGCATCTGAAACTGACGGCCAAGCTCAACGCAACGATGCTGCAGTTAAGGTCGCTGATGCCATCGGTGTCCAAGGAGGTGAGGATTTCAGCGGTGGAGCTGGACGCGATACAGGGGCATTTCCGGATGTGTCTGAGCACCCTGGAAATTCTTTCCAATCTTCGCCCGGCGGACATGGGGGCGACCGGCCTGGACGCCGAACAACGGCGTATCCGGCGCATGCTGATCGGCATGGCTCGCGCGTTGCAAAGCGGCGCGACAGAGCGCCTCAAGCGGCCGACCGAATCCTTGTCGGTGGGGCCAGAAGCGCCTGCGGCCTCGGCTGAAATGCTGGGTTATCAGTTGATGAACCGGCAGTTGGCGCTGAACCTCGAAGGGCTGCAACAGCGGTTGGCCAAGACGGCCAGGAAGTGGAAGATCTGATTCGGAGTTCGCCGCCTCTAGACGTTCGCCTTCGCGGTTATGGCGACCTTCAAGACGTCGACGCCGGCAAGCCGTACTGCTACGAGATCGGGTGGAACGCCTATCTTCGTGACCCCCTATGACGACGTAGCAGTCCGGCTTGCCGGCGTCGGCGATCTTGAGGGCCTCCCCGCCGGCAAGCCGTGCTGCTACGAGATCGGGGTGAAGCGCGTATCTTCGTGACATCCTATGACGACGTAGCAGTCCGGCTTGCCGGCGTCGGCGATCTTGAGGGCTTCCCCGCCGGCAAGCCGTGCTGCTACGGGATCGGGGGGAGGCGCGAATCTTCGTGACAACCAAATCCCCGTAGCAGCCGGGCTTGCCCGCGGGAGCGATCTTGAGGGCACCTCCGCCAGCAGGCAGGGTCCTCAGTAAACCGAAGGCACCACCATGTTGCGCGGCACGGGGGCGCGCAGGTAGTTGGCGTTGTATTCGCGCTCCGGCAGGATCACCTGCGGCGCCTCGACTTCACCACGCGGGATCTGCTCCAGCAAATGATGGATGCAGTTGAGCCGCGCGCGTTTCTTGTCGTCGGCCTCCACGATCCACCACGGCGCCACGTCGGTGTGCGAGCGGGTGAGCATTTCTTCCTTGGCGCGTGTGTAGTCTTCCCAGCGACGGCGCGATTCCAGGTCCATCGGCGAGAGCTTCCACTGTTTCAGCGGATCGTGGATGCGCATCAGGAAGCGGCGATACTGCTCGTCATCGGTGATCGAGAACCAGTACTTGATGAGGATGATGCCCGAGCGCACCAGCATCTTTTCGAACTCGGGAACGGTGCGGAAAAACTCTTCGTATTCTTCGTTATCGCAGAACCCCATGACCCGCTCGACGCCCGCGCGGTTGTACCAGCTACGGTCGAACAGCACCATTTCGCCCGCCGCCGGAAGGTGCGAAACGTAGCGCTGGAAGTACCACTGGGTGCGCTCGCGCTCGCTCGGTGCGGTCAGCGCGGCGACTCGGCAGACCCGAGGATTAAGGCGCTGGGTGATGCGCTTGATCGCGCCGCCCTTGCCCGCCGCGTCACGACCTTCGAACAGCACGACTACCTTGAGCTTCTGGCTGACCACCCAATCCTGCAGCTTGACCAGCTCGCCTTGCAGGCGCAGCAGTTCGCGGAAATACACGCGACGGTCGATGCCTTTAGGGACTTCCTCACCCAGGTCCGCAAGCAGACCGTCAAGACGTGCGTCGTCGTACTCCATCTCCAGTTCTTCGTCGAAGCTGTCGAGGATGTCGGCTTGGATGTAGCGGGCGGTTTCGGAAATATCCAGACTCATGAGAGGGCTCCCAGCGTGGATTCAGAGGGTCAGGGAGCCGATTTAGACATGCCGGGAGTGACAGCTGAATGACAAAGCGGTGACAGCAGGGAAAAGTCCTACAAATATTGGGGAAACAGCCTACGAACACCAGTAAACGCAGGTCCTTTGGCGCTCAGGCGTCTGCAGTTTCCACCGAGATCTGCTGCATCGCCTTGAACGGCGCCAGCAACGACTCATCCGCCTCACCGGAGGTGATCAGCGTCCACTCGCGCTCGATGGGGGTCCAGTGTTGCTGGCGGGCGCGACCCAGCTTGTCTACATCCGCCAGCACGAACACCTGGGCGGCGCGCTTGATGATGCACTCCTTGAGATAGGCCTGCTGATCACTGGCTTCGCAGAGCCCGAACTCCGCCACCACGCCGTCCGCGCCCAGGAACGCCTTGTCCACGCTCAAGCGGCTGAGGGTCAGCTCGGCCAGCGGGCCCAGGGTGCTCATGCTCGAACCGCGCAGGTCACCGCCGATCAACGTCAGACGAATTCCCGGTGCGTTGGCCAGGGTCATCACTGCCAGCAGGTTATTGGTCACCACGTGTACGTTCTGCCGCGAGCACAGGTGCAAGGCCAGCGCCGCGCAGGTGGTGCCGCCATCGAGCAGCACGGTGTCACCCTCTTCGACATGCATCGCCGCCGCCTTGGCGATCACGTCTTTCTGGTCGCGCTGGGCGGACTTGCGTTCCTCCAGCGAGGCTTCCGGCTCATGCACGCCGATCAGCGCAGTGGCACCACCATGGGTGCGCACCAGGTGGCGCTGCTTGGCGAGCATGGTCAGGTCGCGCCGCACCGTCGCCTCCGACACACCCAGGGCAGCGCTCAATTGCTCGACGTTGGTGTCGCGGGCGCGAACCAGTTCGAGAATGGCGCGGTGACGGTCGGTGGCTTTCATGGGTGGCCTCGTGGGTGGAAGGCCGCTGATCTTACACGACCGGGCCACACCTCCTCACCCCCGCCGCGTCGCCAGCTCGGCGCCCTGGCGCAGGGCTTCGAGCAGGCTGCGCTCGTCCGCGATGCCTTTACCGGCGATGTCGAACGCGGTGCCGTGGTCGACCGAGGTACGAATCACTTCCAGGCCCACCGTGACATTGACGCCCGCTTCCAGGCCCAGCACCTTGACCGGGCCATGACCCTGGTCGTGGTACATCGCTACCACCAGGTCGAAATCGCCCCGGCCAGCGCGGAAGAACAGGGTGTCTGCCGGCAGCGGGCCGGTCACGTCCAGACCTTGCTCCTGCAACAGTTTGACCGCCGGAATGATCTTCTCTTCTTCCTCGCCATAACCGAACAGGCCGTTCTCGCCCGCATGCGGGTTGATGCCGCATACGCCGATGCGTGGCCGGGCAATGCCGGACTTGATGAGGGTGGCGTTGCCGCGTTCGATGGTGCGCTGGACCAGGCCCGGCTCGATCTTGCGGATCGCATCGATGATGCCGATGTGAGTGGTCACGTGAATGACCCGCAGTTGCGGCGCCACCAGCATCATCGACACTTCGTCGACGTTGGTCAGGTGGGCCAGCATCTCGGTGTGGCCGGGGTATTTGTGGCCACCGGCATGCAGTGCTTCCTTGTTCAGCGGTGCGGTGCAGATCGCGTCGATCTCGCCGGCTTCGGCCAGCTTCACCGCACGGGCGATGTACTGGTAGGCGCCGTCACCAGCAATGGGTGACAACTCGCCAAAAGGCAGGTCGGCCGGGATCAGGTTCAGGTCGATGCAATCCACCACGCCCTTTTCGTACAGGGCCTGGGAGGCGTCGTCGATACGGCGGATCTTCAGGCTGCCCTTGACGATTTCATTGGCCAGCTCCAGACGCCCGGCATCGCCGATCACCAGCGGTCGGCACTGCTGATACACCACGTCGTGGGCGAGGCTCTTGACGATGCACTCAGGACCGACGCCAGTCGCGTCGCCCATGGTGATACCGATGACTGGCAAATAATTACTCATGATTCTTACCTTGTAGAGCAGGATTCGTTACAAGACCTGCGGACGATTCCACAGGCGCTACAGCGTTGTTCATATGCAGCCAGGCGGCGTAGAGCGCGTGATCGGTGCCGAACGCCCCGGCCTTGGTCACCACGCCCGGACGATGACCGTCCCGGCTTGCGATCGGGCGGCCAAAGGCAACACCCGCTTCGATTTCACAGAGCAATTGCAGGCTGCCGATCCCCACCGCGCCGAGCATGGCGCGGGCGGTTTCGCCACCAGTGGCCACCAGCCCGCCGACATGGGCGAAATGCGGCCTGACCAGCGCGGCCAGCAGCGTCGAAAGGCGCGCACCTTCGGCCGGATCGAATGCGTCGTCACGGCCAATGCGCAGCAGCAGATCTTCGCCGCGACGCAAACATTGGCCGATGCGCATTTCCCAACCAGCCCAGTCCGCATGGGCCATGCCGTGACGCAACACGGCAGGCGGGACAATCAGTTCACCGATGCCGGAGCGCTCCTTGAGCAGCGCGCACTGGCGTTCGGAAACGCTGGACAGGCTGCCGACCAGAACCAGCGTCGGCGCGAACTTCTCAGGGGCTTGTGCAGGAACTGCCACCTGTTCAGACAGCGCAGCGATTTCCCGCGCCAGCCCGCCGGACCCGACCCAGAACAGCGCCAGCGCCTCGGTCATCTGCAGCGTAACGCTGGCCAGAACGTGCAGATCGGCGGTGGTCTGCGCATCGACGATCAAGGCTTCGACGCCACTGCCGGCGATTTCGGCAATGTGCCTGACCAATGCAATGGAATCGCCTCGCAGCAGTTCAAGGTTCAGCTTCGCAGTGCGCAGGCCCTCACCCTCGAGCATCGAGGCGATGTCTGCCGAACGCTCGGCATGTTCCAGCTTCCAGGTGTCAGTGGTTTCCAGCGGCTGACCATTGACCAGCACCCGGCCCTCAAGAGTGGTGCGCCCGGTGGCAGGAAATGCCGGCGCGACAATCGCAAGGCCCGCCTGGGGTTGCAGGGCAGCGACTTCAGCCGCCCAGTTGCCGCGCAAGGTCGAATCGATTTTCTTGTACAGGTGCTGCCGGGGCCGGCGCAGCACCTGCCAGGCCGACAGCGTGCGCTGACCTGCTGCATCGGCAGACAGGCGGCGGGTGTCGGTGTCGATGGCGACCACGCTGGCATCGCCGGTGTCATGGGACGCATCGAGGGTCACCACCGTGCTCAGCCCGGCGCCGGCGAAGGCAATTGCGCAGTCCGCCGCGCCCGACAGATCATCGGCAATGATCAGCAATGTCATCTCACGGCCTCCTGCTGCGCATTGACCTTCACCTGTTTTGCAGCGTGACGCTCTTTGTGACGCTTGGCGACGGACGCCGTAAGAATCGGCGACAGAACAGCCGTGACCACCACACAAGCGGCCACCAGCAGAGTCGCGGAATTCGCGGCCTCCGTATAGACAGGGTTAGCCGCGGCCACCAGCGCCGGCACTGCCGCAGCGTTACCCGCCGTGTTGGCGGCCGCCATCCCGGCAACACCTGTGCCGCCCGTGGCACGGTCGGCGAAGTACAGCGGAATACCCGTCAGCACCACCACGGCCAGGCCCAGGCCGATGCCCAGCAGGCCGGCCTGCCAGACCTTGTGCAGGTCCAGGCTGGCACCCAGCGCCAGGGCGAAGAAGGGAATCATCACCGGCACGGCCTTGGCCAGGAAGTCGCGCATTTCGCGGTCCAGGTTACCCAGCAACATGCCCAGCATCAGTGGCAGGATCGCCCCCACCAGCGTCGGCCAGGGGAATGCCGCCAGGCCCGCAACGCCGAGGGTGACCATGGTCAGGAACGGGCCGGACTCCAGCGACATGACCGAGTAGGCGCCCACGTCTTCGGAACGCCCGTACTGGCCCATCAGCGCCATGTACAGACCACCGTTGGTGTCGTTCATCGCCGCCACGACAGCCAGCGTCGACAGCCCGGCGAACACCCCGGAACTGATCGGCTGCTCGCCCAGGAAGTGCCCCATGACCACGCCAATCACCATGGCAGTGCCGACCTTGGTGCCAAACAGCACCCCGCCTTTCTTCAGCAGGTAAGGCGTGGCCTTCACGTCGATGCTCGCGCCCATGCACACATAGAACACCGCCAGGATCGGCAGCGAACCGGTGAACAGCGCATTGGTGAAGGAGCCGAAGAACTTCGGCATGTCAGGCAGAAACGTCGCGATCAGCGAGCCGATGAGCAACGGCACGATCATCATGCCGCCGGGTACACGTTCGATGGTGCGTTTGATTGGAATCTGGGCCACGGGAATACTCCTTATTTTTATGGTTGCAGCAATGGGTGTGGTGCAGGCGCTAAACACTCAAATCTGCGCGAAATGATCATCTTTGTGATCGATTTGCTCAGACGAGCTTATGCCAATCAAAATAAATGCGCAATTCGATCAATAAAATGTTCATTTCGCGCAGACGAGCGGAGAAACAAGCCCGCAGCTGCGCGCCACGCGGCGCAGGTCGGACACAAATCCCGGTAGCGGGTAATATTGCCCGCTTGCTGATGGAGATTCCCTTGTCCGACACCCGCCCTCCCGCTCTCGACGAAATCGATCGCCAGTTGATCGCGGCCCTGCAGATCAACGCCCGCGAGCCCGTCGCCAATCTGGCCCGGCAGTTGGGGATCGCACGTACCACTGTCACCTCTCGCCTGGCGCGCCTGGAGAAAACCCGAATCATCACCGGCTACGGCGTGCGCCTGAGCCAGCGGGTCGTCGATGGCGGCCTGCAGGCTTATGTCGGGATCACCGTGCAGCCTCGTTCGGGCAAGGAAGTGTTGCGGCGTTTGAGCGCGCTGGCGCAGGTTCAGCAGTTGTGCGCGGTCAGTGGCGAATTCGACTACGTGGCCTGGCTGCGCACCGATTCACCCGAACAGCTGGACCAGTTGCTGGACCTGATCGGCAGCGTCGACGGCGTGGAAAAGACCACCACCTCGATCATCCTCAGCAGCAAGATCGATCGCGGGCAGCCGGTCTGACCAAAAAGTTCGTCATTTTGACTGATTTATCTACACAACGACGACACTCTGCGTCTTATTAACGTCTCAACTGTTATCTAGACTTTCCTTTTCGCGCCACAGTCGAACAAGGTCAGTCCATGAAGAACAATCGCCACCCCGCCGACGGCAAAAAACCGATCACGATTTTCGGTCCGGACTTTCCGTTCGCCTTTGACGACTGGATCGAACACCCGGCCGGCCTGGGCAGCATTCCCCAGGAAAATCACGGCAAGGAAGTGGCCATCGTCGGTGCTGGCATCGCGGGGCTGGTCGCGGCTTACGAGTTGATGAAACTGGGCCTCAAGCCGGTCGTCTACGAAGCCTCGAAAATGGGCGGCCGCTTGCGCTCGCAGCAATTCGAAGGCGCCGAAGGCATCATCGCCGAACTGGGCGGCATGCGCTTCCCGGTGTCCTCCACGGCGTTCTACCACTACGTCGACAAACTGGGTCTTGAATCAAAACCCTTCCCCAACCCGCTGACCGCAGCCTCTGGCAGCACTGTCATCGACCTGGAAGGTGCTACCCACTACGCACAGAAACTGTCGGACTTGCCTGCACTGTTTCAGGAGGTGGCCGACGCCTGGGCCGATGCGCTGGAAGACGGCGCGCAGTTCGCCGACATTCAGCAAGCCATCCGCGACCGCGACGTGCCACGCCTAAAGGAACTGTGGGACAAGCTGGTGCCGCTGTGGGACGACCGCACTTTCTACGATTTCGTCGCCACCTCAAAAGCCTTCGCCAAGCTGTCGTTCTATCACCGCGAAGTGTTCGGCCAGGTCGGTTTCGGCACCGGCGGCTGGGACTCGGACTTCCCCAACTCGATGCTGGAAATCTTTCGCGTGGTGATGACCAACTGCGACGATCACCAGCACCTCATCGTCGGCGGCGTCGAGCAAGTGCCGCTGGGTATCTGGCGTCACGCGCCGGAACGTTGTGCTCACTGGCCGGAAGGCACCAGCCTCTCGACCCTGCACCACGGCGCGCCGCGTACCGGGGTCAAGCGCATTGCCCGCTCCGCCGACGGCCAGTTTGCCGTGACCGACAATTGGGGTGACACCCGGCATTACGACGCTGTGCTCGCCACCTGCCAGAGCTGGCTGCTGACCACCCAGATCGAATGCGAAGAGTCGCTGTTTTCGCAGAAGATGTGGATGGCCCTGGACCGCACCCGCTACATGCAGTCGTCGAAAACCTTTGTCATGGTCGATCGCCCGTTCTGGAAGGACAAGGACCCGGAAACCGGCCGCGACCTGATGAGCATGACCCTGACCGACCGCCTGACCCGCGGCACCTACCTGTTCGACAACGGCACCTACGCCAATGGCACCGAGAAGCCGGGGGTGATTTGTCTGTCGTACTCATGGATGAGCGATGCGCTGAAAATGCTGCCGCACCCAGTGGAAAAGCGCGTCAGCCTGGCCTTGGGCGCGCTGAAAAAGATCTACCCGAAGGTGGATATCGCCGCGCGCATCATCGGAGATCCGATCACGGTGTCGTGGGAAGCCGACCCGCATTTCCTTGGCGCCTTCAAGGGTGCACTGCCGGGGCACTACCGCTACAACCAGCGGATGTATGCGCACTTCATGCAGAAGGACATGCCTGACGATCAGCGCGGCATTTTCATCGCCGGCGACGACGTGTCATGGACGCCCGCCTGGGTCGAGGGCGCGGTGCAGACCTCGCTCAACGCGGTGTGGGGCATCATGACCCACTTCGGCGGCAAGACCCACGCCGAGAACCCGGGGCCGGGTGACGTTTTCCACGAAATCGGCCCGGTCGTGTTGCCGGAATAAGAGGCTCTCCATGCGCGTCGCTTTGTATCAATGCCCACCCCTGCCGCTGGACATCAGCGGCAACCTGCAGCGCCTGAATACCCAGGCGATCGAAGCGGCGGCCCAAGGCGCTACGCTGCTGGTCTGCCCGGAGATGTTTCTCAGTGGCTACAACATCGGCGCGCAGGCCGCACGTTCACTGGCCCAGCGCTGCGACGGCCCGGCGGCACAAGCCATCGCCACCATCACCCAGGCGACTGGCGTGGCGATTCTGTATGGCTATCCGGAGCTGGGCGAGAACGATCAGGTCTTCAACGCGGTGCAGCTGATCGACGCCAAAGGTGCACGCCTCTGCAATTACCGTAAGACGCATCTCTACGGTGAGCTGGACAAGTCGATGTTCAGTGCAGGAGAGGAGCATTTTCCGGTTGTGGAATTCGACGGCTGGAAGCTGGGTTTCCTGATCTGCTATGACGTGGAATTTCCCGAGAACACCCGGCGGCTGGCGCTGGAAGGCGTGAACCTGATTCTGGTGCCGACCGCCAACATGGAACCGTACGACTTCGTCGCCGAAGTCACGGTGCGTGCGCGCGCGTTCGAAAACCAGTGCTATCTGGTGTACGCCAACTACTGCGGCAGCGAAGGCCCGATTCATTACTGCGGACTGAGCAGCATCTGCGCGCCGGACGGCAAGCAGGTTGGGCTGGCGGGGCACGAGGAAGCCCTGGTGGTGGCGGATCTGGATCGGCAGGTCATGGGCAAATCCCAGGCGATCAACACCTACTTCAAGGACCGACGCCCCGGTTTCTATTCCGGGCTGAGCAAACCCTGAGTAGCACCTCACCCGTAGCAGCACGGCTTGCCGGCGGGAGCGGTGTGTCAGTACCTGATGAAGTGACTGACACACGGCCCCGCCGGCAAGCCGTGCTGCTACGGGGCATGCCGCCTGATCGGGAATCCGCTAGCATGACCCGTCACGCCCCAACGCTTTGCGGAAATCGTCATGCCTGCACCCGACTCAACCACCCACCGCTCCCTGACCCTGCCCAACGGCCTGCGGGTGGAGCTGTGCTGTGCGCCGCGCCTGAAGCGTTCTGCAGCGGCACTGCGGGTGGCGGCGGGCAGCCATGATGTGGCGCCGCAATGGCCAGGGCTGGCGCACTTTCTTGAGCACCTGTTCTTTCTCGGCACGGAGCGATTTCCTGCCGATCAGAAGCTGATGGCCTATGTTCAGCGTCATGGCGGGCAACTCAACGCCAGCACTCGCGAACGCACCACCGACTTTTTCTTTGAGCTGGCGCCTGCTGCATTCGCCGGAGGTCTTGCGCGGCTGTGCGAAATGCTCGCGCATCCTCGTATGACGCTGGACGATCAGTTGCGGGAAAGGGAAGTGTTGCACGCAGAGTTCATCGCCTGGTCCCGGGATGCCGCATCACGGGAACAGCTCAAGCGCTTGCAGCCGCTTTCGCCCCTGCACCCGTTGCGCGGGTTCCACGCCGGAAATCGCTTCAGCTTGCCGGTCCCGCGTCAGGCGTTTCAGCAGGCGCTGCAGGATTTTTATCGCACCTTCTATCAGGGCGGCCAGATGACCTTGAGCCTGGCCGGGCCGCAGCCGCTGGATGAGTTGGAGGCTCTGGCGCGGGCCCATGGCGGGTATTTCACAAAGGGCAGTCGGGTGCAGCAACAGATGCCCCCGGCGCTGATGGATGGCCAGCGCGAATACAAGGCCGATACCGATCAGCTTCAGATTCATCTGATGTTCCCGTGCGAAGGGCTGCCCGAGGGGCACGAACAGGCGGCGGCCTTCCTCTGCACCTGGATGAACAATACGCAACCGGGCGGGCTGGTCGCGCAATTGCGGGAGCGGGGGTTGATCGAGTCGCTCAAGGCTCAGGTGGTGTATGAGTTTGCGGGGCAGGCGTTGCTTGAGATAGATGTCGTTACGTCTGACGTCATCGCGAGCAAGCTCACTCCTACAGGATGTTCGCAATCTTCTGTAGGAGTGAGCTTGCTCGCGATAGCGTCAGGACGGGCAACACAAATCCAAGGTTTGATACTCAACTGGCTGACATTCTTCAAAACCCACCACCGCAACCTGCTCGGCGAGCACACGCGGCTGGAACAACGTCGCCTCGCCGTCAGCACCGCCCTGCCCCTGGCCCGACACTACAGCGCCCAGCCAACGGACTTGAACGATAACGCGATCGACGCCCTTCTCGACCAACTCACAGCTCCGGTCAATTTGCCATCCATGGCCTTGGGCGAGATCAACTGGCGCTTGCCTGAGGCCAACCCGTTCCTGCGCGCGCCATCCACGCCGATCAGCACGGCCACTACGCTGCCTGCCATGACCTTCAGCGACGCCCTGCCGATGACCGGCGAGGCCGCCCTCTACCTGCGCTGGACCCTCCCCGCGCCGCAGCCGATGCTGCACCGAATGCTCAACGACAGCCTCAAGGCCCTGACCGCAGACGCCCAGCAGGCAGGCGTCACGCTGGCATTCACGGCCTACGGCAACTATTGGCAACTTAAATTGAGTGGCTTGGCCGAACCTGTGCCGGCCGTGCTGGAAAAAGCGCTGCAACTGCTTTCCCGTCCCGATGGGCAAACCCTGGCGAGATACGGTCAGCCGCTGACAGACCCCGCCCCCATTCCAATCCGTCAGTTGCTCGCCACCCTTGCTGATCACTTTTTGAACAGTACGCTTACCACGGAAACCAACGACTTGCAGAGCGTCTGGGCCAGCTCGCGCTGGGGCGGTTTTGCCACAGGGGTCGGCACGGCGCTGAATCACACCCTGCAACAGGTGCCCGGCAAGCCGGATAACGCGCCGATAGAACCGGCTGCCCAGATCCCAGGCCAGCGCTGGCGCAGCGAGCCGTCGGACTCTTCTGAAAATGCTGTGCTGCTTTTTTACCCGACGCCTTCGAACAGCATTGAGGATGAGGCCGTCTGGCGATTATTCGCTCATCTGGTTCAGGCCCCTTTCTACCAACGTCTTCGGGTTGAAATGCAACTGGGCTACGCAGTTTTCAGCGGTTTCCGACAGATTGCCGGGCAAGGCGGGCTGTTGTTTGGCGTGCAATCTCCCAGCGCCGACGTTGAACAACTGGTCGGACACACCGAGACATTCCTGCAAACCTTGCCTGAGCTGGTCGCGCAAGCAGACCTGCCTGCGGAGCTCGCAACGCTGGCCGGCCAGACGGACCCTGGCGCCATGGAAATCCCCGCAGCGGCCGAGCTTCTCTGGCAGGCGCACCTGTGCGGGCACCCCCAGGATTACCTCAAGCGGGTGCAACATTCGTTTGCACATTTGACCCCAGCGATGCTGCGGGATGCCGCCAGTCGGATAGCGCTACCTCAGAGGGCCCGCCTTTGCCTGGCAAACCGCCCTGACCCACGCGTCTAGCTGGCTGCAGCGAACCCATCGTTGCCTGATCTGTAAAAATCTTTATCGGATATTTCATCATTGAGCCGGAGTAAATTTTAGTAACATAGCTGCCTAAGCATTTGAACGTCTCCTCTCGTAGGTGTACTAAAGATGTACCCACCCACCGTTGCATTAACCCAGAAGGAGTCTTTTATGTGGACTAAACCTGCTTACACTGATCTGCGCATCGGCTTTGAAGTAACCATGTACTTCGCAAGCCGTTAATGTTTGCGCGGTGACAAGCCTCGGTTCGCCGGGGCTTTTTTGTTCCAGCACTCAAGATTTTTCTGGCCCGGCAGGCGGCCAATCGGCACGGAGTACCCATGCAAATCCAGATTCTCGGCTCCGCTGCAGGCGGCGGTTTCCCCCAATGGAACTGCAACTGCGTCAATTGCGCAGGCTTTCGTGACGGCAGCCTGCGGGCACATGCTCGCACTCAGTCATCCATTGCCCTGTCAGATGACGGCGTGAATTGGGTACTGTGCAACGCCTCCCCCGACATCCGGGCGCAACTGCAAGGCTTTGCCCCCATGCAGCCCAATCGCGGCCTGCGCGACACCGGCATCAGCGCGATCATCCTGATGGACAGCCAGATCGACCACACCACGGGGCTTTTGAGCCTGCGCGAGGGTTGCCCGCATCAGGTGTGGTGTACCGACATGGTCCATGAAGACCTGACCACCGGCTTCCCGCTGTTCAACATGCTCAAGCACTGGAACGGTGGCCTTGTGTGGAACCGCATCGAACTGCAAGGCAGCTTCGTGATTCCGGCTTGCCCGAACTTGCGCTTTACGCCGTTTCCTCTGCGTAGCGCGGCGCCACCCTACTCGCCGCACCGATTCGACCCACACCCGGGCGATAACATCGGGCTGATGGTCGAAGACCTCAGGACCGGCGGCAAGCTGTTCTACGCACCGGGCCTGGGCAAGGTCGATGATGCCCTCATGGAGAAGATGAGCGGCGCCGACTGCTTGCTGGTGGACGGCACGATGTGGGACGACGACGAGATGAAGCGGCGCGGCGTGGGCACGCGCACCGGGACCGAAATGGGCCATCTGGCGCAGAATGGCCCGGGCGGAATGCTCGAAGTGCTGGAAAAACTGCCGCGCCAGCGCAAGGTGCTGATCCACATCAACAACACCAACCCGATCCTCGACGAAGACTCGCCCGAGCGCGCGGAACTGGCCCGCCGCGAAGTCGAAGTGGCTTTCGATGGCATGAGTATCGAGCTTTAACGACGCGAATAAACTGTGGGAGTGAGCTTGCTCACGAAGGCGTCAGGTCAGCCAGCCCATTTGGCGCAGGCAGATCGCATTCGTGAGCAAGCTCACTCCCACAGGATCTGCGGAAATTCTTCAGGAAGAGTGACGACATGAGCGAAAACACGCCGCTGTCCCCCGCCGAATTCGAACAGGCCCTGCGTGCCAAGGGCGCGTATTACCACATCTATCACCCGTATCACGTGGCGATGTATGAGGGCCGCGCCAGTCGCGAGCAGATTCAGGGCTGGGTCGCCAATCGCTTCTATTACCAGGTGAACATTCCCCTGAAAGATGCGGCAATTCTGGCCAACTGTCCGGATCGCGAGATTCGTCGCGAGTGGATTCAGCGCCTGCTCGACCACGACGGCGCCCCCGGTGAAGACGGCGGCATCGAAGCCTGGTTGCGCCTGGGCCAGGCGGTCGGTCTGGACCCGGACCAACTGCGCTCGCAGGAACTGGTACTGCCAGGCGTAAGATTCGCTGTCGATGCCTATGTGAATTTCGCTCGCCGCGCCAACTGGCAGGAAGCGGCCAGCAGCTCCCTTACCGAACTGTTCGCCCCGCAGATCCACCAGTCCCGCCTCGACAGCTGGCCGCAGCATTACCCGTGGATCGACCCGGCCGGCTACGAATATTTCCGCACCCGCCTGGGCCAGGCTCGACGCGACGTGGAGCATGGTCTGGCGATCACGCTGCAGCACTACACGACCTGGGAAGGCCAGCAGCGCATGCTGGAAATTCTGCAGTTCAAACTCGACATTTTGTGGAGCATGCTCGATGCCATGAGCATGGCGTACGAGCTGAACCGCCCGCCCTATCACAGCGTCACTGACCAGCGCGTCTGGCACAAAGGTATCGAGCTATGAGCTTCAATCGCGAACACGTCCCCACTTGGCGCCGTGGCTACCGCTTCCAGTTCGAACCGGCGCAGAATGGCCATGTGCTGCTCTACCCGGAAGGCATGATCAAGCTCAACGAGAGCGCTGCTGAAATTGGCGGCCTGATCGACGGCAAACGCAGCGTCGGTGCGATCATCGCCCTGCTGGACGAAAAATTCCCCGGCGTTCCCGAGCTTGGCAGCGATGTCGAGCAATTCATGGAGGTCGCGCGTGCAGAACACTGGATCGAGCTTGCCTGACGCTGCAACCCAAGCCCCCGTGTCAGGCGAATCCAAGGTGCACATCCCGCCTACGCCACCGGTCGGGCTGCCGCTGTGGCTGCTCGCGGAATTGACCTACCGCTGCCCGCTGCAATGTCCGTACTGCTCCAACCCGTTGGACTTCGCCAGGCAAGGGCAGGAGCTGACGACCGAACAGTGGTTCAAGGTCATGGCCGAAGCCCGGCAAATGGGCGCGGCGCAAATCGGCTTTTCCGGCGGTGAGCCGCTGGTGCGCCAGGATCTCTCGCTATTGATCGCCGAAGCGCGGCGGCTGGGGTTCTACACCAACCTCATTACCTCCGGCATTGGCCTGACCGAGCAGAAAATCATCGATTTCAAGGAAGCCGGCCTGGACCACATCCAGATCAGCTTCCAGGCCAGCGACGAGCAAGTGAACAACATGCTCGCAGGCTCGAAAAAAGCCTTCGCCCAGAAGCTGGAAATGGCCCGTGCAGTGAAAAAACACGGCTATCCGATGGTGCTCAACTTCGTGACCCACCGGCACAATATCGACCGCATCGACAAGATCATCGAGCTGTGTGTGGCGCTGGAGGCGGACTTCGTCGAATTGGCGACCTGCCAGTTCTACGGCTGGGCGCACCTGAACCGCGTTGGCCTGCTGCCGACCAAGGATCAACTGGTGCGCGCTGAACGCATCACCAACGAATACCGGGAGAAGCTTGCCGCCGAGAATCATCCGGTGAAGCTGATTTTCGTCACACCCGACTACTACGAAGAGCGCCCGAAAGCCTGCATGAACGGCTGGGGCAACCTGTTCCTGACCGTCACGCCGGATGGCACCGCCCTGCCCTGCCACGGCGCGCGGCAGATGCCGATCCAGTTCCCCAATGTGCGTGATCACAGCATGCAACACATCTGGTATGACTCTTTCGGCTTCAATCGCTTTCGCGGTTACGAATGGATGCCCGAGCCGTGCCGCTCCTGCGATGAAAAGGAAAAAGACTTCGGCGGCTGTCGCTGCCAGGCCTTCATGCTCACCGGCGATGCCAGCAACGCAGACCCTGTGTGCAGCAAATCACAGCACCACGGGCTGATCACCCAAGCCCGCGACGAAGCCGAGTATGCTAGCCAGACCATCGAGCAACTGGCTTTTCGCAATGAACGAAACTCACGGCTCATCGCCAAATCCTGATCTGTTCTCTGCCGCCCAGGCTGTGGCGGCAGGCGTCGATTTCTCCGAGCTGAGCGTCAGCGCCGCCGGCCTCTTCTGGATCGAATTTCGCCCGCAGGATGCGGCCTCGCGCATCTGGCGCTGGAGCAACGGCCTCACCGCCTGCCTGACGCCCGAAGGTTTCAGCGTCCGCACCCGGGTCTACGAGTACGGCGGCGGGTCGTTCTGCCTGACTGACGACGCGCTGGTGTTCGTGAACGAGGCCGACCAGCAGCTCTACCTCCAGCCGTTTGACTCCATCACCCCGCAGCCACTGACCCAGGGTGACAGACGCTTTGCCGACCTGAGCGTTGCCCGTGGCCAGGTGTTCGCCGTGGAAGAGGATCAGGACACGCACCGTCTGGTGAGCATTGACCTGGCAGATGGCAGGCGTGAAGTACTGGCCGAGGGCGCGGACTTTTATGCGGCACCCACCCTGAGCCCCGATGGCGAGCGGCTGGTGTGGATCGAGTGGTGGCGCCCGCACCAGCCCTGGACTTCGACGCGGCTGTTGAGTGTCGAGCGTCTGGCTGATGGTACGTGGGGACGCGCGCACTGCCTGGCGGGCGGGCTGGGGCTCGAAGCGTTGCAGCAACCGCGTTTCGACGAGCAAGGCACGCTGTATTGCATTACCGACCGGGGCGGGTTCTGGCAGCCTTGGGTCGAGACACTGGACGGCTTCAAGGCCCTGCCCGCCGCCAAGGCCGATCACGCGGGCGCTCCTTGGCAGATGGGCGCTTCGAGCTGGCTGCCGACTGGTGATAATGGTTACCTGGCCACTTGGTCGGAGAATGGCGTTGGTGTGCTTGGCCTGCACAGGACTGACGGCTCGGTGGACGATTTCAGCAGCGATTACAGCCGTTTTCGTAGCCTGGCGATGGATGACCAGTACATCTACTGCATCGCTGCGTCGGCAGTCAGCCTTGCGGCCGTGATCGCCATCAATCGACAGGACAAAACCGTCCAGTTGCTGGCAGGCGGTGTCACGCCCCTGCCCGCCGAGCGTATCAGCCGCCCGCAGACCCTGCGCTATCCAAGCGGCTCGGGCGAGGCACACGGCTACTTCTATCCGGTCATGAACGGCGACGCGAAACCGCCACTGGTGGTGTTCGTCCATGGCGGGCCGACCTCAGCCTGCTACCCGGTGCTGGACCCGCGCATCCAGTTCTGGACCCAGCGCGGGTTTGCCGTGGCCGACCTCAACTATCGCGGCAGCACCGGTTACGGCCGGGCGTATCGGCAGGCGCTGTTTCTGGAGTGGGGCGCGGTGGACGTCGAAGACGCCTGCGCCGTGGTCGGGCATCTAGCCGAACGCGGGCTGATCGACCCGAACAAGGCCTTTATCCGTGGCAGCAGCGCGGGTGGATACACGACGCTCTGTGCGCTGGCGTTCAAGGATGTGTTTCGTGCAGGTGCCAGCCTGTATGGCGTGAGCGATCCGCTGGCTCTGGCCGAAGCGACCCACAAGTTCGAGGCGGATTATCTGGACTGGCTGATCGGCGATCCGGACATCGACATGGCGCGCTACAAAGAACGCACGCCGCTGTTACATGCTGACAGAATCAAGGTGCCGGTGATCTTCTTTCAGGGCGAGCTGGACGCGGTGGTGGTCCCCGCCCAGACCCGCGACATGCTCGACGCGCTGAGGGAACGGGGCATTCCGTCAGAAGGCCACTTTTACCCTGAAGAACGCCACGGTTTCCGCAAGGCCGAGAACCTTGCCCATGCGCTGGAAAGCGAATGGGCGTTTTATCGCAAGGTGATCGACAGCTGAGAAACCCGGACCGTAGCAGTCCGGCTTGCCGGCGTGGCGGATTCAAGATCGCTCCCGCCGGCAAGCCGTGCTGCTACGAAGCGTTCGCCGAAAATCTCTGAATGATCACCTCTCACCCCGTAGCAGTCCGGCTTGCCGGCGTGGCGGATTTAAAATCGCAATCGCTGGCAAGCCGGATGAAGACAGGGAAATCCAGGCGACGCTCTTACTTACGGCTGGCAATGATGTAGACCGCGTGGATGATCCCCGGGAAATAACCCAGCAGCGTCAGCAGAATATTCAGCCAGAACGCACCGCCGAATCCGACTTGCAGGAACACGCCCAGGGGTGGCAGCAGGATGGCGACGATGATGCGAATGATGTCCATGGGTGAAGCTCCTGATCGATAAGAGGCCTGTATGGCCCACACAGCTAATCGACCCTGGCGCGTTGGCGGGGTTCAACATCGCATGTCATCAAGCCATCACCCCGGAAAAAAAGCGCCCCGCTCCCAGAGATCCGGTGCGGGGCGAGGCGTACAAAACGCAAGACGGTATTCGGTTATGCAAACAGGCCGTGCAAAGCCTGGATATACGGCGCTGCCTTGGGTTGAGGTCTGGGCGCGGGCCTTGGCGCATGGTGGGAAACCGGCTCCGGCACAAAGCCTGGCAACCTGTCGAGATCAGCCGTGCAGGCATGGCCGCGCACCAGCAACGCCGCGCTGCGGGGGCTGCAATTGGAATGGTCGCCCAGCACCACGATATCGGCGCTGATGCCATAGGCCTCTTCGCACAGCAACCCGCCCTGCTGCCCGGTCGAGCCACGGGCATCATTGAGAATCAGCAGGATGTTCAGCTCGTGGCACAGCGTGGCCACACCTTGCACATAAGCCTGAAAGGCAGGTGTCACGACGCTCTGCCCCTGGAACGGCTCAAGCACGATGGCAACAGTGGCGGAATCGACAGCCGCATCCACCGCAGCCAGGTCATTGAACGGCACCTTAAAACAGTCCGAAACCATCGACTCGATCAGCCCGTCGAAGCGTCCGCCGCTGGCGAGGACCACGCCACACTTGCCGCGCCGATGCCGCTCACCCCATTTGCGGGCCAGCGTCATCGCTCCCGCACAAGCGTCGGATTCACTGGCGAACAGGCCGGCTTCGTCACAGCCGGTGCGAAGGCGCAGACGCTGCAGAGGCGATAGAAGCGAGTGACCCAAACCCTGATCCGGATTTTTCGCTTTACCTATGTAAACACCCTTGGCACCAGCACTTGTCATCGCGTGTTATCGCTCTGTAACCCTCGTGAGTTGCGCGTAGACTAAGGGCCATCAGCCGAAACGACCATTTCGATTTTCCAGCCATTTCGATAAGTATTGCTTATGGATTTCCGCCAACTGCGTTATTTCGTCGCGGTCTATGAAGAAGGCCATGTAGGACGCGCTGCCGAGCGCCTTTCGCTCTCTCAGCCTGCACTCTCCCAGCAGATCCGCCTGCTTGAACACAGCCTTGACGTCAGCCTCTTCGAACGCAGCAGCAAACGCCTGCTGCCGACGCTGGCCGCGCACACCCTCTACAACCACGCGGTGCCGCTGCTCGAAGGCATGCAGCGGGCGCGGGATGCGCTGCGCAACTTCAAGGGTCAGTCGCAGCGCACCCTGGCCATCGGGGTGATGCAGACCGTGCATTCAAGTCTGGTGCCACAGATGCTCGAACACGTGCGCAAGGCCCAGCCGCATCTGGTGGTGCAGATCTATGAATTGAGCGCGATGGAGATCGAGCGCCGCCTGCTCAACGGCTCGCTCGACATCGGCATCAGTTACCTGCCGCCGCGTCAGCCGGGTTTGCACGGCATGCTGCTGTACGAAGACGAACTCAAGCTGGTCATCCCGGCCAGTCATCCGCTGCGTGAATTCAAGAAGGTGTCGATGAGCCAGGCGGCGGAGATGCCGATGCTGTTGCTGGGCGAAGAGTTTCAGGTGCGGCAGATCTGGCAGAGCCAGCTGGCCAACCTCGGTCGCCGCCCCCATGTGCAGGCCGAGCTGAACAACATGGCGGGCATTCTCGACAGCCTCACCCACATGAAGCTTGCGACGGTGTTGCCCGGGCGGGCGCAGAATATTCAGGAAGATGTCGAGCTGTTGTGGAAGCCGTTGAGCGAACCGCGGGTGCCGCTGCAGATTGGCCTGGTGTATCGGGATGCACAAAGACAGCAGGCGACTCTGGAGTTGCTCAAGTCGGTGCTCGATGAGGTGGAGAATCCCAAACCCCCACCGTTTGCAGGGACGTGAGCAGAGGCGAGGATTTGCAGGGCGCAGATAAAAGAAAACCCCGCCTAAGCGAGGTTTTCCAGACTGTTTCCCTGTGACTTCCCTTTCGTCCCGCCGTCCTGGCAGGTATTCCCTACGTGTCCATGTTGTCTGTTTGCGCATCCTGCGCGACGTCCATGTATGTAGATTAAACTTGGATCCGATTCCGCGATAGAGCTAAATGCCAGCACGTCGTGTAAGCAAATGCTTACACGAGCGCGACCGACTCAGAACTGCGCTGCGTCAAGCAGGTACAGGGATTCGCTGCCTGCTTTCACCGACGCTGCAAGCGATTGAATTCGCGGCAAAAGACGCGCGAAGTAGAAACGTGCGGTGCCCATCTTGCTGGCGTAGAAATCTTCCTGCGCCTCTTTGCCCAACGCAGCTTTTGCCGACATCGCCCACATGTAGGCGTAAGCCACATAACCGAACACGTGCAGATACTCGACAGAAGCAGCGCCGATCTCGTTCGGATTGCTGCGCGCACGGTCCAGAACCCAGTCGGTCAATTCATCGAGGGTGGTGAGAGCGGTGCCCAACGGCTTGGTGAATTCACCCAGATTCGCGTCGGATGCATCGATGAACTGACGCACTTCGTCACTGAACAATCTGTAGAAAGCCCCGCCGCTGGCGACGACCTTGCGCCCCATCAGATCCAGCGCCTGGATGCCGTTGGTGCCTTCGTAGATCTGGGTAATGCGCACATCGCGCACCAGTTGCTCCTGGCCCCATTCACGAATGTAGCCGTGGCCGCCGAACACCTGCTGGCCGTGAACGGTGGTTTCCAGCCCGACATCGGTCAAGAACGCCTTGGCCACCGGCGTCAGCAGCGCCACCAGCGAATCGGCGCGCTGACGGGTATCGGCGTCATCGCTGTACTTGGCGGTGTCGAGTTGCATCGCCACGTAGGTCGAGAACGCACGGCCGCCTTCGTTCAGCGCCTTCATGGTCAGCAGCATACGGCGCACGTCGGGATGTACGATGATCGGGTCGGCGATGGTGTCTTTGGACTGGGCACCGGTAGGCGCACGGCTTTGCAGACGGTCGCGGGCGTATTCGATGGCGTTCTGGTACGAACGCTCGCCCGAGGCCAGGCCCTGAATGCCGACGCCCAGACGCTCGTAGTTCATCATGGTGAACATCGCCGCCAGGCCCTTGTTCGGCTCGCCGATCAGGTAGCCTTCTGCCTGATCGAAGTTCATCACGCAGGTGGCAGAGGCCTGGATGCCCATCTTGTGTTCGATGGAGCCGCAGGAGACGGTGTTGCGCGCGCCCACGCTGCCGTCGTCATTGACCAGGAATTTCGGCACCAGGAACAGCGAAATACCTTTCGGGCCCGCCGGCGCGTCCGGCAGTTTTGCCAGCACCAGGTGGATGATGTTTTCGGTGAGGTCGTGCTCGCCGCCGGTGATGAAAATCTTGGTGCCGCTGATCTTGTAGGCGCCGTCGGTCTGCGGCTCGGCCTTGGTGCGGATGATGCCCAGGTCCGTGCCGGCGTGGGCTTCGGTCAGGCACATGGAACCGGCCCAGATGCCGGCATACATGTTGGGCAGGAACTTGCTTTTGAGCGCTTCGCTGGCATGGGTGTTGATCGACACGCAGGCGCCGGAGGTCAGCATCGGGTACAGGCCGAAAGCCAGGCTCGACGAGTTGACCATCTCCTCGACCTGCGCCGAAACGGCCTTGGGCATGCCCATGCCACCGAACTCGGGATTGCCGCCCACACCGACCCAGCCGCCTTCAGCATAGGTCTTGTAGGCCTGGACGAAACCGGCCGGCGTGGTCACCGCGGTGTCTTTCCAGTGGCAGCCTTCTTCATCGGCGGCGCGGCTCAGGGGCGCGACGGACTTGCTGGTGACCTTGCCCGCTTCCTCGAGAATGGCCTCGACGGTTTCGGCATCCACCACCTCGGCCAATTCAGGCAGCGTGGCCCAGAGGGAGGAGATGTCGAACACTTCATTGAGGACGAAGCGCATATCGCGCAGCGGCGCTTTGTAGTCAGCCATGGCAAACCTCGCAAACAGCAGCAGATAACCCGGGAAAAGACATCGCGCTCATCTTGCGACGTCAATGTGTCAGTTGATCCCGAGTGTACAGGAACACCATTTGCGACACATAGGGTCAAGTCATGACCAAAAAGCAGTTTTAAGTCACAAGCTGCAAGCTATAAGCAGATCCCGGCAGGTCTTCACTTTGAGGCAAAGACCTGAGGATGAGCAGCGGTGGAAAATCAGCTGGCGGCAGCCATTCGCACGGCGCCGCGCTTGTTGGTCTGGCCGTGGGCGACCACGCAGTTGCGGCCTGCGCCTTTGGCGGCATAGAGCGCCTGGTCGGCAGCCTTGAGCACTTCTTCGGGGTTGCGGTGTTCGGGCTGACGCTCGGCCACGCCCATGCTTACGGTGACCGACACGGTCGAGGCCTGGGACCCGGCGCGGCGCTGACGGCCTTGCTGGTCATCCTGCGGGCGGTTCTCCTGGTTGCGCAGATGGATCGCGTACACCGCAATGGTTTCGCGAATCGCTTCCAGGTGCGGCATGCACTCTTCCAGCGTCTTGCCCGCGAATACGATGGCGAATTCCTCACCGCCGTAGCGGTAGGCGCGCCCGCCGCCGTTGGTGATCTTCGACAGCTTGCTGGCCACCAGCCGCAGCACCTGGTCGCCGACGTCATGGCCGTGGGTGTCGTTGAATTTCTTGAAGTGGTCGACGTCGCTCATCGCCAGCACATAGTTGCGACCCAGACGCTGCATCCGCTCGTTGAGCGCGCGGCGCCCAGGCAGGCCGGTCAGCTCATCGCGGAAGGCCATCTGGTAGGCCTCGTGAGCCACCGCCGAAGCGAGCATCAACATCACCTGGCTGCACATGATGTTCAGGGTGAACGGCAGGATGAAGGTCTTGGGCAATGCCCAGAACAACCCGAGCAAGCCCACCAGTTGCGCGGCATGCAGCGGACGCGGCTTGCGCACGTACTGGAAGATCAGCACACCGAAGGCAATCATGAAGGTCGCGTAGGACAACTGGATCAGGCTCATCCACTCGCCATGCAGCGCTGGCCAGCGGATATCGGCGAGCCACGCCAGCAGGCTTTCCGGGAAGCTCTGCTCAAGGCCCAGAGCCACGCTGCCAACGGCGACGAATACCGCCAGGCGCGCCACCAGATCCTGGAACAGATGGGTGCGTTCTTCCCAGGCCGCATACAGCGCGTACATCACCGGCAGCAACAGGCAACAGAGGTGGAAGATCACGGCGGCGTCTTCACGCACCTTGCCGTTGTCGCGGTAGAAATCGGTCTGGGTGTCGAGCAAAAAGTAGGCGACGTACACCGTAATCATCAGGAACAGTTCGCGCTGGCGTTTGTACACGCCGCAGTACGCACCGCCGAGCAGAAGCACCAGGGTGGGCAGTACGTTGAAGAGCGAGGTGAAGAACACGTTCAGGTCTTTCACGTAGGCAGCCGCGAGGCCGGCGAGCAGCAACCCCAATGACGGTAAAAAATGGCTGAGACGTGCGGCGGATGGGCGCTGCAAGAGGACTATCTCCTACCCGTGTGAAGCGAGTTCAAATCAAATGGCATTGTGCCTGTATCGGCCGCCCGGCAGATTTGATGAGGAGAAATTGTGATTTGGGTCACTGTTTTTTTGCGTTCCAGCCTCATCTGTAGGAGCGCGCTTGCCCGCGATCGCGGTGTGTCATCAAACATTGTGGTGGCTGGCACACCGCAGTCGCGGGCAAGCGCGCTCCTACAGCGGGAGGTGTCGATCACGGCATCGGAGGCAGGCTCGAGGGCGACCCGCCGGCAAGCCGTGCTGCTACGGGGAATCCGGTCGTTCACAAGATCGGGACCACCCCGAATCCGTAGCAGCACGGCTTGCCGGCGGGAGCGATCTTGCGGGCACAAAAAAGCCGCCGGTCCCGGAGGACTGGCGGCCTTGAGGTAAAAGCCGGCGGTGGCTTAGTAAGCCAGGCCGAAGTGCTCTTCGTTCATGTCCATCAGGTTATTGGCACCCGACAGCATGGCCGCAACGTGGGTGCGGGTGCGTGGCAGGATGCGCTGGAAGTAGAAGCGCGCGGTCTGCAGCTTGGCGGTGTAGAAGGCTTCTTCGGTGGTACCGGCGGCCAGTTTCTCGGCAGCCAGGCGCGCCATGTCAGCCCAGAAGTAAGCCAGGCAGGCGTAACCCGAGAACATCAGGTAATCCACCGAGGCGGCACCCACTTCTTCACGATCCTTCATGGCAGCCATGCCGACCTTCATGGTCAGTTCGCCCCACTCCTTGTTCAGTGCAGCCAAGGGTGCAACGAACTCGCTGACCGCTTCATTGCCTTCCTGCGCCTGGCAGAACTTGTGCACGATCTTGGTGAAGCCCTTGAGCGCTTCGCCTTGAGTCATCAGCACTTTACGGCCCAGCAGGTCCAGCGCCTGAACGCCGGTGGTGCCTTCGTACAGCATCGAGATGCGGCTGTCGCGAACGTTCTGCTCCATGCCCCACTCGGCGATGAAGCCGTGGCCGCCGTAGATCTGCACGCCGTGGTTGGCGGACTCGAAACCGACTTCGGTCATGAAAGCCTTGGCGATCGGGGTCATGAACGCCAGCAGGCCATCGGCTTGCTTCTTGGCTTCGGCGTCTTCGCTGTACTTGACGATATCGACCTGCTTGGCGGTGAAGTACACCATCGCACGAGTACCCTCGGCGAAGGCCTTCATGGTCAGCAGCATGCGACGCACGTCCGGGTGAACGATGATCGGGTCAGCGGCTTTGTCCGGCGCTTTCGGGCCAGTCAGAGAGCGCATCTGCAGACGCTCGCGAGCGTATTTCAGACCACCCTGGAAGCCGATCTCGGCGTGGGCCAGGCCTTGCAGCGCGGTGCCCAGGCGTGCGGTGTTCATGAAGGTGAACATGCAGTTCAGGCCCTTGTTCGGCGGGCCGATCAGGAAGCCAGTGGCGCTGTCGAAGTTCATCACGCAAGTGGCGTTGCCGTGGATGCCCATCTTGTGTTCCAGCGAACCGCAGCTCACTGCGTTGCGCTCACCCGCGCTGCCATCGGCCGCCGGCAGGAATTTCGGAACGATGAACAGCGAGATACCTTTGGTGCCCGCAGGCGCATCGGGCAGGCGGGCCAGCACGATGTGGACGATGTTATCGGCCATGTCGTGTTCGCCAGCGGAAATGAAGATCTTGGTGCCGGAAACCTTGTACGAGCCATCAGCCTGAGGCTCGGCCTTGGTGCGCAGCATGCCCAGGTCCGTACCGCAGTGAGGCTCGGTCAGGCACATGGTGCCGGTCCACTCACCCGACACCAGTTTGGTCAGATAGGCCTCTTGCTGCTCAGGGGTGCCGTGCTCGGAGATGGTGTTCATCGCGCCATGGGACAGGCCCGGGTACATGCCCCACGACCAGTTGGCTTCGCCGACCATTTCGCTGACCGCCAGACCCAGCGACTCAGGCAGGCCCTGACCGCCATGGGCGACGTCGTGGGCCAGGCTTGGCCAGCCGCCTTCGACGAACTGTTTGTAGGCTTCCTTGAAGCCGGTCGGGGTTTTGACGCCGGACTCGCTCCAGGTGCAGCCTTCGGTGTCACCGACGCGGTTCAGCGGGGCCAGCACCTGCTCACAGAACTTGGCGCCTTCCTCGAGAATGGCGTCGACCATGTCAGGCGTGGCGTCCTGGCAAGCTGGCAGACTCTGATAGTGCGCTTCGTAGCCGAGCAGTTCGTCACGAACGAAGCGAATATCACGCAAGGGGGCCTTGTAGTCCGGCATAGCGATAAACCTCTGCTGATGAATCCTGGAATTGGATGACCGTCCGGTCACTGTGGGGGGCTCGCCCCGGCCCTCGAGATTTGATTTTGTCCGAGGGTCAAACAGGTGTTTGAAACATACGTTTACGCCCAAACCTTGTCAAGGGTGCGTCGTGAACCTTTCATCCGGGGCACACAAAACGTCATCCAGCTGCATGCCCGCCAGCTCGAAAAAAAGCAACGGGCAGCCAGGTTGAGTCTAGTTGAGTGAAGCGTCTGGAACGGGCGCGGGAAGGCCGCGATTCGGTCGCGTGATAGGGCGTTATTCAGGAAGGGTGTTGCAGGATATGACGTGCGCCACAGCGCACGTTCAACAGAGGTGTCGCGAGGGAAATCGGATGATCAGGCGTAGGTATCGATCAAGGTGCCGAGCATTTCGTCGCTGGCCTTCTCGACCTTGACGCCCGCCTGGACCTGAATCTTGCCCTGGGTCAGCTCCACGACGTTGGTCGCCATGTCCGAACGCTGCGGGCGATCCACCGAGCGCAAGCGCTCAAGCTGGAAATCCGAAGACTGGCTGCGACCTGACACTTCCGTGGCCGGGCTGGCCAACTGGGTGGCGGCCTGATCGACACGGTTCTGCCCGACCTGAATTGCACTCAGGCCCGGATACAGCGTGTTGTTCAGTGAAATCTGCATGTCCAAATCCTCTGTTCATAAAGCGAACAGCCAGCATTGAAACAGACGATGCTCGAAAACGCCCGTCAAAAACAATAATGGCATCGGGCCTGCTAATAGAGCAGGCCTGAATCGGCGGTGAAACGTTACTGCGTGGCGACCGGTGACATCTTGTGCCTGAAAACGGTGCAGCCCGACACAGTCCGAAACCTCACCTTAACCGGTCAGGCCCCGCTCTGCCTCACTGCAAGCCGCGAACTGTGCAGTGGCGCACATCCTGCATCCTGTGTTGAAGTGCTCATCCATGGATCTGTCGTCGAACGCCCCATGCGCCCAAAGGAACTGAAACACTGGACCAGCGGCATCGCTCATCTTCTCGACCTGTCGGGAGGCGCTGCGCGTCTGGGCGGCTTGAGCCACTGGCTGAAACAGATCGCTCCAGTCGATCACTTCGTGTTGTTCATCTACGAGGGCAACCATCGCCCCCTGGCGCTGTTCGACACGTTTGCGCCGGACAAGCGCAAGATCTACGTCGACGATTACCAGTGCGGCCCTTACCTGCTTGACCCCTTCTACCTCGCCTGCACCCGCAGGCAGCCACCGGGGCTGTGGCGTTTGCGCCAGTTCGCGCCGGACCATTTCTACCTCAGCGAGTATTACCTGGCGTATTACCAGCAGACCGGGCTGGCCGAGGAAGTGGCGTTTTTCGTCGATCTGGGCGGTGACGCCATGGCGGTGTTGTCGCTGATGCGCGCCACGGCCAGCTCGGCGTTCAGCCGGGACGAACTGCAATTGATGGAATGCGCGCAGCCGATTGTCGAGCAAGTCATCACCGAGGCCTGGGGGCAGCATCGGGCGCGCCAGCCTCGCTCGCCACAGGATCTGGACTACAAGGTTCACGCGGCTTTCGATCACTTTGGCGATCACATTCTTACCGGGCGGGAGCAGGAGATCGTGCGTTTGCTGTTGCGCGGCCACTCCAGTGCGTCGGTGGCCGAGCAACTGGTGATCAGTCCTGGCACGGTGAAGATCCATCGCAAGAACATCTACGCCAAGCTTGGCATTGGCAGCCAGGCGGAGCTGTTGGGGTTGTTCATTCGCGAGCTGACCGGGCCGGATATCGCCGCCACTGCCTGAACACCGCTGACCTGTAGGAGTGAGCTTGCTCGCGATCGCGCAGGGTCAGTCACCTCAGGCGTTACAGATAGATCCCAATCGCGAGCAAGCTCACTCCTACAGGTAAGGGTACGCCGCCTCTATCCCCCAAGGGATATATACAGCCCGAAACCGCGATTGTTAGTTTGGCCTCCATCGCAGCGAACCCTGCACTGGAATGCGAGAGCCTCTGATGAACGACAGTCGCCATGAAAACGATATCGAGTTCTGCAACGTCGAGAAGCACTACGGCAATCTAAAGGCCGTGAATAACCTGAGTTTTCAGGTCAAGCGCGGCACCTTTCACTCTTTTCTCGGCGGCTCGGGCTGCGGCAAGACCACCACCCTGCGCATGATCGCAGGCTTCGATCAGCCGACGCTTGGCGAAGTGCGGCTGGCGGGCAAGAACGTGGCGGGTGTGCCGGCCTATCAGCGTCCGGTGAACATGGTGTTCCAGCACTACGCGCTGTTCCCGCACATGACCGTCTCGCAGAACATCGCCTACGGCCTGCGTTACCTCACGCCGCGCCCGGACAAGAAAGAACAGCAGCGCCGCGCCGACGAAGCGCTGGAAATGGTGCGTCTGTCGGGCCTGGGCCATCGCAAGCCGAGCGAGCTTTCAGGCGGCCAGCAACAGCGTGTGGCCCTGGCCCGTGCGCTGGTGAACAAGCCCACCGTGCTGCTGCTCGACGAACCGCTGGCAGCGCTGGATCGCAAGCTGCGCAAGGAGATGCAGTCCGAGCTGCTGCGCCTGCAACGGGAGGTCGGCATCACTTTCGTGCTGGTCACCCACGATCAGGAAGAAGCCCTGTCGATGAGCGACAGCATCAGCGTGATGCACAGCGGCTCGATCATCCAGACCGCCTCCCCCGAACAACTCTATGAAGCCCCCGCCACCCGCTACGTGGCCGACTTCATCGGCGAATCCAACCTGTTCAACGGCACGGTGCGCCAGGTGCAGGGCAATTCGGCCTTGCTGCGGACCGAGCAAGGCATCGAGTTGAGCAGCCCGCTGACGCCCAACGGCGCGGCCCTGAGCGCCAACACCGAAGGCTGCATCGCGGTGCGCCCGGAGCTGATCGACATCGCCGCCCGCGGCAGCCTGCAAGGTCGCGACGTGACGCTGGAAGGCTGCGTCGAGGACCGCATTTATCTGGGCAACATCACTGAATACCGGGTTCGCACCCAGCCCTTCGGCATCGTCTGCGTGCGGGTGCCGCGCCAGCACGGTTCAGGCGCACAAGGCGGATTCGACACAACAGGTTTCGAGCACGGCGCGGCAGTGCAGGTGGGCTGGAACAACGCCAGCGGCCTGGCGATGGCCTTGTAACGGACAACGCGCTTCACACCATTTAACAAACGGGGAGAATGCCATGGACCAGAAAACCTTTATCAAGACGATGCGCAGCTGGCAGAACGGCTCGATCACCCGCCGCGACTTCCTTGGCCGCACCGGCTTGGGCATCGCGGCGGCGGTGGTCGCCACCAACATGCCGGGCCTGCTGGCCGGCAGCTCCAGCGCCAGCGCGTTTGGCGCCGAACAGAACATCGGCGACCGTCTGGGCCTGGCCACCTGGCCGAACTACCACAGCCAGGACAACCTCGATAACTTCGCCAAGACCACCGGCGCGCGGGTGTCCATGAGCGTGTTCGGCTCCAACGAGGAGATGCTCGCCAAGCTGCAGGCAGGTGGCAGCGGCTGGGACGTGCTGGTGCCGACCAACTACACCATCAGCACCTACGTAAAGCTGGGCCTGATCGAACCGCTGGACCTGTCGCGCATTCCCAACTTCGACGCCGCAGCCTTCCAGGAAAAATTCATGGCCCAGGGCACGGTCGATGGCAAGGTCTACGCCGTGCCGAAAAACTGGGGCACCACCGGCATGGCCTATGACAGCGCCAAGCTCAAGGCGAAACCGGCGTCGTGGAAAGAGTTCTGGGCGGTCGCCAAGGACCAGGCCGATGGCCGCGCCATGGTTCACGACTACCAACTGACCGCCATCGGCAACGCGCTGAAATCCTTCGGCTACAGCTTCAACTCGCTGGACCCGAAAGAGCTGGCCGACGCCGAAAAACTGCTGATCGAGGTCAAGCCGCACCTGTTCGCCATCAACTCCGACATCCAGCCGTCGATGCGCAGCGGAGACGCGATTCTGGCGATGTCCTGGACCGGCGATGCCTCGCAACTGCATCGCGACATTCCGTCGATGGTCTACGCGCTGGGCAGCGAAGGTGGCGAGCTGTGGAGCGACTTCTTCGCGATCCCGAAAAGCGCCGAGCACAAGGATGCGTCCTACGCCTTCATCAATTACCTGCTCGACCCGCAGCACAACAAGCTGGAAGTCCTGAGCCACGGCTACCCGAGCGGCGACAAGCGCGTCGACGCCCTGCTGCCCAAGGAGATGCTCAACGACCCGATCATGTATCCGGCCGCCGAGCACCTGAGCCCGCTGGAGTTCGGCGCGGCTGCAACGCTGACCAGCCCGGCTCGCGCCGAACTGATGGCGCGCTTCAAATCCGCCTGATCGAACGCCACGACACACCGACATGAGCCATAAGGAACCGCACATGGATGCCGTCATCACCCCCGATGCACGCGGCGCCGCAGCCGGCGCGAGCGATGCGGACAGCGAGCGCGCGCAAACCCGGCGACGCAGCCTGGGCCGACGCATCACGCTGCTGATGTTGTTGCCGTCCACCCTGTGGTTCCTGCTGCTTCTGGTGATGCCGCTGGTGATCATCCTGGTGTTCAGCTTTGGTGAGCGCAGTGCCGTCGGCGGCTACGCCGGTGGCCTGACGCTGGCCAATTACCTGAACCTGGGTTCTCGCGCCGCAGCGTTTGGCAACACATTGGTGCTGGCGCCGCTGGGTACGCTGGTGTGCCTGGTGGCGGCCTATCCGCTGGCGTACTTTCTGGCGGTCAAGGCGGGCAAGAATCGTTCGTTGCTGCTGACGCTGGTGATCGTGCCGTTCTGGACCAGCTTCCTGATTCGCACCTACGCCTGGATTTTCATCCTCAGCGGCAAGGGCATTCCTGCACTGCTGGCCAGTGTCGGACTGGATGACGTGCGGCTGATCAACACCCCGTATGCGGTGCTGATCGGCATCGTCTACGGCTACCTCCCGCTGATGGTATTTCCCATTGACGTAAGCCTGGAAAAGCTCGACAAACGCCTGCTGGAAGCCTCGGCAGACCTGGGCGCCAGTGCCTTCGAGAGTTTCCGGCGGATCACCCTGCCGCTCTCGGCGCCGGGAATCATTACCGGGGTGATGCTGGTGTTCATCCTGCTGATGGGCGAGTTCCTGATTCCCGCCGTGCTCGGCGGCGGCAAGGTGTTCTTCGTCGGCAACGCGCTGGTCGACCTGTTCCTGCAATCGCGCAACTGGCCGTTCGGCAGCGCCCTTGCAATGACTCTGGTGGCGATGATGCTGGTCATCATCGGCGTCTATCTCAAACTGGTGGCCCGCTACGGCGGCAAGCCTGGCGAAGGAGCGCTCTGACATGTGGCTGCGCACCTACTCGACTTCGCTGTACCTGTTTCTGTACCTGCCCATCGCGCTCATCATGCTGTTCAGTTTCAACGCCGGGCGCAGCGGGCTGGCCTTCGAATGCTGCTCGGTGCAGTGGTTCGGCCGGGCGTTCAGCAACCCGTTCATCATGGAAGCCTTGGGCAACAGCGCGCTGATCGCCACCTGTTCGGCAGTGCTGGCGACGCTGTTCGGCACCCTGGCGGTGTTCGGCCTGCAACGCGCGGGCAAGAAGGTTCGGCTGATGTTCGACGCCCTGACCTACTGCGCGATCATCATTCCCGGCATCGTCATCGGCATCTCGACGCTGATCGCCTTCATCAGCCTGTTCGACATCCTCAACCCGCTGCTGGCGCAACTGGCGCCGAGCCTGCCGAAGCTGAACATGGGCTTTTTCACCGTGGTCGCCGCGCATTCGCTGTTCACCATGGCGCTGGTGATGGTGATCGTGCGCAGCAGGGTCGACTCCCTCGACAAGGCCTTGCAGGAAGCCTCCGCCGACCTCTACGCACCGCCGCTGGAAACCTTCTGGCGCGTGACGCTGCCGCAGATAACGCCCGCGATCATGGCCGGGTTCCTGCTGGCGTTCACCTTCAGCTTCGACGATTTCATCATCGCCTTCTTCGTGGCAGGCCCCGAGACGACGCTGCCGATCTACATCTTCTCGTCGATCCGCCGCGGCGTGACACCGGAAATCAATGCCGTTTCGACCGTGATCATCTGCGCTTCGCTGGCGCTGCTGTTCACCTCCCGTTACCTGCAGAATCGCCGCACAGGAGCCTCACATGCGTGATCAGTTGTACATCAACGGCGAGTGGGTCAGCCCCGACCTGGGCGGCTACCTGGACGTGATCGACCCGGCGACCGAGCAACCGCTGCAACGAGTGGCCGCCGGCACCGAGGAGGACATCGACCATGCCGTGCGCGCGGCGCGCCGGGCCTTCGACAATGACTGGGGGCAGACCACCGGCGCCGAACGGGCGGTATGGCTGGAAGCGCTGGCCGATGAGTTGCAAGGCGCGCAGGACGACATCGCCACCCTGGAAGTGCGCGACAACGGCAAGCCGCTGCCCGAGGCGCAGTGGGACATTGGCGATGCAATTGCCTGCTTTCGCTACTACGCGGGCCTTGCCCGGGAGCTGGATGGTCGTCAGGACAAGCCGCTGGCGTTGCCCGACGAGCGCTTTCGCTGCCGTATCCGCCTGGAGCCGATTGGCGTCGCAGGACAAATCATTCCTTGGAATTACCCGCTGCTGATGGCCGCCTGGAAGGTCGCCCCCGCGCTGGCGGCCGGTGCCAGCGTGGTGCTCAAGCCGTCGGAGCTGACCCCTCTCACAGCGCTGGAACTGGCCGGTGCCGCCGATCGTATCGGCCTGCCCGCGGGCGTGCTCAATGTCGTTACCGGGCTCGGGGCAGATGCTGGCAGCCCACTGACCCTGCACCCCGGCGTCGACAAGCTGGCCTTCACCGGCAGCGTGCCCACTGGCGCGAAAATCATGTCGGCGGCGGCCAGCGACATCAAGAACATCAGCCTGGAACTGGGCGGCAAATCGGCCTTCATCGTGTTCGACGATGCCGACGTCGAGGCGGCGGTGGAGTGGATTCTGTTCGGGATTTTCTGGAACCAGGGCCAGGTGTGCAGCGCCACGTCGCGGCTGTTGGTGCAGGAGAGCATCGCGCCCCGGCTGATCGAACGGCTGGTCGAGGAGACGCGCAAGATCACCATCGGCCAGGGGCTGGAGCCTGGCGTGCTGCTCGGGCCGCTGGTCAGTCGCGGGCAATACGAAAAGGTCCTGGGTTTCGTCGATCAGGGCAAGGCCAGCGGCGCGAAGCTGCTGACCGGGGGCAAGCGGCCTGCGCACCTTGAGCGCGGGTATTTCATGGAGCCTGCGATTTTCGACGAACCCGGGCACAACAGCATCATCTGGCGCGAGGAGATCTTCGGCCCGGTGCTGTGCATCAAGCGTTTCAAGGACGAAGAACAGGCCGTGCAGATGGCCAACGCCAGCCGTTTCGGCCTGGCCGCCGCCGTAATGAGCGACGACCCGCAACGGGCGACACGGGTGGCCAATCGGCTGAGGGCGGGTATCATCTGGGTCAACTGCTCACAGCCCACCTTCGTCGAAGCGCCCTGGGGCGGCATGAAACACAGCGGGATCGGCCGGGAACTGGGGCAGTGGGGGCTGGATAACTATCTGGAGGTCAAGCAGGTGACGGAGTACGTCAGCGAGCAGCCTTGGGGGTGGTATATCAAGTAAATGCCGCACCACATCCCGTAGCAGCACGGCTTGCCGGCGGGAGCGGTGTGTCAGTCAACTCATCTGTGACAGACAAACCGCTCCCGCCGGCAAGCCGTGCTGCTACGGTCGGTATCAACGATCATCACGGTCGGCGTGATGTGCTTTTAGTCGAGCAACTCCAGATGCAAATGCTCGGCGATCATTTCCGGCGTGGCTTTCTTCATGTGCGGCACACGGCCCAGGCAAGGCGCGGGCAAGCGTTCGGCCAGGGTGGCGAGGTTTTCTTCCAGACGCGAAGTCTTAGGGTCGATGATGTTGGCCACCCAGCCTGCCAGTTGCAGCCCGTCGTTGGCGATGGCTTCAGCCGACAGCAGCGCATGGCTGATGCAGCCCAGACGCACGCCCACCACCAGAATCACCGGCAAGCCCAGGGCAATCGCCAGGTCCGACAGGTTGGCCTGATCCGCCAGAGGCACGCGCCAGCCGCCCGCACCTTCAATGAGGGTGAAGTCGGCCTGCTTGTCGAGGATGTGGCGC
The DNA here is from genome assembly GCF_028682175.1 of Pseudomonas putida. Taxonomy (GTDB): domain Bacteria; phylum Pseudomonadota; class Gammaproteobacteria; order Pseudomonadales; family Pseudomonadaceae; genus Aquipseudomonas; species Aquipseudomonas putida_AD. The sequence continues at coordinate 63,241 of NZ_JANHKS010000006.1, forward strand.
ATCGGCCCCAGCAGCGACTGCACCGTCAGCGCAACGCCCGCCTCTCGCGCCGCCAGGTGCGGGGCAATGGGCGGCTCGAAGGCCACCGGGTTGACCTCGTTGTAGGTCAATTCAATCGAACACTCGGCGCGCAACGCCACCGCATCGGGGTTGCGCAGGCCCTTGGGCTTGACGTCACAGCCCGACGCCACGGGTTTTCCCGCCGCCGTGCTCAGCCCCGCCGAGCGCGCCGCGTACAACAGCCCCGTGGCAATGGTGGTCTTGCCCACATCGGTATCGGTTCCCGCGATGAAATACGCAGCACTCATCTTGGCGACCATCCATTCAGATATTTCAAAGCTGTTGCCTACTCACTATAGCGCCCACACGAACAGCGCTCGCAAAACGGGTCATTTTTTAAACAGCGGCCGGCTTTTCCAGCACGGCGTAAACCACTTGATAGGTCGCGGGCAGGCCTTTCTCCTGCCGAAACGCCTCATAAGCTTCAATCAACGCCTGAATCCGCGCCCGGCCAGTCAAACCGCCTGGTCGCCCGGGATTGATATTGTGCGCACCCAGTGCCTTGAGTTCATGAGTCAGGCTGCGCACATCCGGGTAATGCAGAACGTGGGGCAGCACTTGCAGGCTACGCACCCGCAGCCCGCTGTCGGCGCAGAGGCGCTGGTAGTCGTCGAACTCGCGGAAACGGTTGACGTGAACCAGACCATCCACCGCCTGCCAGCTGTCGCGTAGCTCGTACAGGGTGCCGACGCACAGGCTCGCAAAACCGAATACGCCACCAGGTTTGAGGACGCGCCGGGCCTCGCTCAACACTCCGGAGAAGTCCGAGCACCACTGCACCGCGAGGCTTGAGAACATCAGTTCCACGCTGCCATCGGCCAATGGCAGATGCTCCGCGTCACCGGCCACGTAATGCTGCGCGCCTCCCAGCGGGCGGGCGTGGTTGAGCATGCCTTCGGCGATGTCCAGCGCGATGCCTTCGCTGCTCGGGAAGTTCTGCGCCAGCACCCGGCTGAACCAACCGGTGCCGCTGCCCAGATCGAGCCAGCGTTCAGGGACGACATCAGCCGGCAGGCGCGACAGCAACTCGCTGCCCACCGCTCGCTGCAATTCAGCGACGCTGTCGTAACTGGCCGCTGCCTTGGAAAAGGACGCCGCCACCTGACGCTTGTCTGGCAGATGGCTCTGGGTTGTCGCCTGTTGCTGTTTCACGGCTTTGAGCACCGCACAGTGGGAAAGATCAGTCATCACCGGACTCATGTAGAAACGCCTGGACCGCCGCGGCCACGCCGTGGGGGTTTTCCAGGATGAAGGCGTGGCTGGCCTGCTCGATCACGCCGACTTCGATATCGGGCAGCAGATTGAGCAGATCGGCACTCGCTTCTGCCGGAACCAGTGCATCGAGGCCGCCGAACAGGTGCAGTTGCGGGCCGCGATAGGCCTGCAGCGCGGCACGGGTGTCCAGTTGCTCCAGCAGTTTGAGGCCCTCGATCAGCCCCTGGCTCGTGCCATGGGGCGCACCGGCCTTGAGTTGGCGCGACAGTGCACGCGGTTCTTCGGCGCCCTGAACGCACAGCAGGCTGAAGCGCTTGAGGGTGGCGTCAGGGTCGGATTTGCACCCGGCAATGAACGCGTCGAAATCGGTCTGCGGCATCGCGCTTAGCCAGTCTCCTCGTGCGACGAAGCACAGGTTACTGGCAAAGGTCACCAGCCCGCAGCTGCGCTCGCCGCGCCTTGCAGCCAGTTCGGCGGCCAGCATGCCACCCAGGGACCAGCCGCCCAGCCAGACGTTGTCCGGCAGGGTGGCATCCAGCTCGTCGAGCCAGTCGTCGAGGTTGTCGGTGTCCATGTCCGGCAGCGGCTCGATCTCGACCCGCAGATGCTCGTCCAGCCCACGCAGCGCCGCCGCCAGCGGCTCAAGGGGCGATACGCCCAGGCCCCAGCCCGGCAGCAGGATCAATTGGTCACGCATCGTGTGCCTCCACCGATTCACTTTCCCCCAGCAGCGGATAGCACTGCTCCAGTGCTTCCAACAATAGCCGCACCTGGGCTTCGCTGTGGGCCGCGGACAAGGTGACGCGCAAACGCGCACTGCCTGCAGGCACGGTGGGCGGGCGGATCGCGGTGACCATCAAGCCGCGCTCGCGCAGCATCTGCGACAGGCGCAGGGCACGGTCGCTGCTGCCGATGAGGATCGGCTGGATCGGCGTGAAGCTGTCCACCAACTCAAGGCCAATCGCTTGGGCGCCCTCACGGAATTGCTTGATCAGCGCCTGCAAATGCTCGCGCCGCCAGTGTTCGGTGCGCAGCAGTTCGAGGCTTTTCAGCGTCGCGCAGGCCAGCGCAGGCGGCTGGCTGGTGGTGTAGATGTAAGGGCGGGCGAACTGAATCAGCGTCTCGATCAACTCCTCGCTGCCCGCCACGAATGCGCCTGCGGTCCCGAAGGATTTGCCAAGCGTGCCGATCAGTACCGGCACTTCTTCCATGCTCAAACCGAAGTGCTCGACGATCCCTGCGCCGTTCGCGCCCAAAGGGCCGAAGCCATGGGCGTCGTCGACCATCAGCCAGGCGTTTTTCGCCTTGGCGACCTTGGCCAGCGCAGGTAGGTCGGCGATGTCACCGTCCATGCTGAACACGCCGTCGGTCACCACCAGCGTATCGCCCATGGCCTTTTCAAGCCGCGTGTTCAGGCTGTCGGGATCGTTGTGCAGATAACGGGAAAAACGCGCGCCGCTGAGCAGGCCCGCATCCAGCAGCGAGGCGTGGTTGAGGCGATCTTCCAGCACGGTATCGCCCTGCCCCACCAATGCCGTGACCGCGCCGAGGTTGGCCATGTAGCCATTGGAAAACAGCAAGGCGCGGGGGCGACCGGTGAGATCGGCCAGGGCTTCTTCGAGTGCATGGTGCGGGGTGCTGTGGCCGATCACCAGATGCGAAGCCCCGCCACCCACGCCCCAGCGTTCGGCGCCGGCCTGCCAGGCCTTGATGACGTCGGGATGGTTGGCCAGGCCCATGTAGTCGTTGTTGCAGAAAGCCAGCAACGGCTTGCCATCGACCACCACTTCAGGGCCCTGCGGGCTCTCGAGCAGCGGGCGTTGACGGTAGAGATGTTCGGCACGACGGGCAGCGAGACGTGCGCTCAGATCGAAAGACATGCAGGCCTCGTATCAGATGCGTTAGCACTTCCCTGTAGGAGTGAGCTTGCTCGCGATTGCATTCTGTCGGTCACTCAAATGTGACTGATGGATCGTCATCGCGAGCAAGCTCACTCCTACAGTTACCGTGCATGCCGCATGTTGTGTATCAGGCGGGGAATGACAGCGGAATCAAACCGCCGCGTCGTAAAACATCTCGCTGCTCTGCTGTTCGATCAGCGCCTGCTCGATGGCCGCCTGGTGCACTTCATCGGAATGCTCTTCGCGCGCTTCGGGCTGAATGCCCAGACGCGAGAACAGCAACATGTCCTTGTCGGCCTGCGGGTTGGCGGTGGTCAGCAGCTTGTCGCCGTAGAAAATCGAGTTCGCGCCGGCGAAGAACGCCAGGGCCTGCATCTGGTCATTCATGGCCTCGCGACCTGCCGACAGACGCACGTGGGATTGCGGCATCAGGATGCGCGCCACGGCCAGCATGCGGATGAAATCGAACGGATCGACGTCTTCGGCATTGGCCAGCGGAGTACCGGCAACCTTGACCAGCATGTTGATCGGCACCGACTCAGGATGCTCAGGCAGGTTGGCCAGCTGGATCAGCAGGTTGGCGCGGTCGTCCAGCGACTCGCCCATGCCCAGGATGCCGCCGGAGCAGATCTTCATGCCCGCATCGCGCACGTAGGCCAGGGTCTGCAGACGCTCGCTGTAGGTGCGGGTGGTGATGATGCTGGTGTAGAAATCCGGCGAGGTGTCAAGGTTGTGGTTGTAGTAGTCCAGGCCGGCCTGGGCCAGGGCCATGGTCTGATCCTGGTCGAGCTTGCCCAGGGTCATGCAGGTTTCCAGGCCCATGGCTTTCACGCCCTTGACCATCTCCAGCACGTACGGCATGTCTTTGGCCGACGGATGCTTCCAGGCGGCGCCCATGCAGAAACGCGTCGAACCGATGGCCTTGGCCCGGGCGGCTTCTTCCAGCACCTGCTGGACCTGCATCAGTTTTTCTTTCTCAAGGCCGGTGTTGTAGTGACCGGACTGAGGGCAGTACTTGCAGTCTTCGGGGCAGGCGCCGGTCTTGATCGACAGCAGGGTCGAGACCTGAACGCGGTTGGCGTCGAAGTGAGCGCGATGCACGGTTTGCGCCTGAAACAGCAGGTCATTGAAGGGCTGTGTAAACAGCGCCCTGACTTCGGCTAAGGTCCAGTCGTGACGCAAAGTGGCATTGATGCTGGCGCTCATGGGCGGCTCCTTGATGTATTTGGCGACTACCCGGGCGGTTTGGCTCACTCGGCAAAACCATAAAGTCCACAGGCGCAACACGGATGTTCGGCATATTTAAGGAAGCGGCATGCGCTGTCAACCTCGCAACGGGCATCAGGTTTACATCTGGTTAAAAAACGTACAGACGTGTCTACTGTGCGACGAACAGACCGATTCCATCAGCCCGATCTGCACCCCATGCGAGAGCGAGCTTCCCTGGCTCATCGACCCTTGCGAGTGCTGCGCACTGCCCATGCCGATATCGGGACTGACCTGCGCGCAATGCACCCGCCAGCCGCCGGCCTTCAATGAAGTCATCGTGCCGTGGCAGTACGACTTCCCCATCGACGCGCTGGTCACACGCTTCAAGCACCAGGGCAAGTGGCCGCTGGGGCGATTGCTCACCGAGTTGCTCGCGCAAAACCTGCTGCACCGCTTTGAAGAAGGCCTGCAACCGCCGGACGTGCTGATCCCGGTGCCGCTTTCCAGCAAGAGAATGCGCGAGCGCGGTTACAACCAGGCGGCAATGATTGCTTACTGGCTAGGCCAGGCGCTGAAACTTCCAGTGAATGAAAGGCTGATAAAGCGCGTCAAGGAAACCCCGGCCCAGCAAGGCCTGGACGCCAAGGCCCGCAAACGCAACCTGCAGGGCGCGTTCGCCCTGACCGGGCCCTCGACCGTGACAGACCTGCACATCGCCCTGATCGACGACGTTCTCACCACCGGCTCTACCGCCGATGCATTGGCCAGGTTGTTGATTCAGGCGGGTGCAAGGCGAGTGGACGTGTATTGCCTGGCGCGTACGCCCAAGCCTGGTGACTGAGGGCCCTGTAGGAGCGCGCTTGCCCGCGATTGCGCCACTTCAGCCGGCCTATCTGTGGCAGGCGGACTACGGTCGCGGGCAAGCGCGCTCCTACAATACCTGCGGACCGTAGATTCATTTTTGCCTTAAACTCCTACGCCACACCTTCCAGAAAAAATCTGCCCGACATGTCCCTACCCCCTTCCCTCACCCAACACATGGTCCGCCGGCCGCATCGCATTGCGCTGTTGCAGCACATCGCCGAGCAAGGTTCGATCACCCGGGCGGCGAAGAGCGCGGGGTTGAGTTACAAGGCGGCGTGGGATGCCATCGATGAGCTGAACAACCTGGCGCAGAAGCCGTTGGTCGAGCGCAGTGTGGGCGGCCGTGGCGGCGGTGGTGCGAAGCTTTCCCAGGAAGGCGAGCGGGTGTTGCAGCTTTATCAGCGTTTGCAGGCGCTTCAGGCCCAGTTGCTGGAAAGTCCTGAGGAATCCGGCGATCTGGCGCTGCTCAGCCGTTTGATGTTGCGTACCAGCGCCCGTAATCAGTTGCATGGCCAGGTGGTGGATATCACAGCCTTCGGGCGCAATGACATGATCGGCATGCAACTGTCCGGCGGGCTTGAGATTCAGGCGCAGATCACCCATGACAGCACCCTGCGCCTTGGGCTTGAAGCAGGCACTGACGTGTTCGCGCTGATCAAGGCCGGCTGGCTGGAATTGCTTGCCTCTGGGCAGCCCGCAACAACTGGACACAATTGTCTGGACGGCAAAATCGATGAAATTCTCGATGCGGACGATGGCCCGAGCGAGGTCAGAATCGTCCTGCCCAGTGGCCAGAAGCTCTGTGCGCTGGCCGAGGCCGATCACCTCGGGGCCTTGAAACTCAAGGTGGGCGGCGATGTTCAGGTGCAGTTCGCGCCGTCCAACGTGCTCATTGGCACGCCGCTGTAGCACCGGCAAACGGCCAGAAAGCAGGCCAATGGCCGTCATGAGGCAGACACAATAACGTCATCCGGGCTGAATATGGTTTGCGGCAAAAACCGCAGGAAGCCCGTGATGAAACTACTCGAAGAAAACCAGTCGACCGACCTCGAAACACTGGTGCAACAGAACAGCGTGGGCATGACCCGCCGAGGCTTCATCAGCGCGGGTGCCCTGTGCGGTGCCGCGATGTTCATGGGCGGCAACCTGCTCAGCCGCAGCGTAATGGCTGCCAGTGTGAGCGCCGGCAACAGCGCCTTGCTGGGTTTCGACAGCATTCCTGCCGCCACCGCCGACAGCATCAGCCTGCCACCGGGCTACAAGTCTTCTGTTCTGATCAGTTGGGGCCAGCCGCTGCACGCGGGCGGTCCGGCGTTCGATCCGAGCGGCAAGGGCACGGCCAAGGCCCAGGAGCTGCAGTTCGGCGACAACAACGACGGCATGAGCCTGTTCACCTTCCCTGGCGATAACGCCGACACCGCCACCCGCGCGCTGATGGCGATCAACAACGAATACACCAACTACCGCTACCTGTTCGACCACGGCAAGGATCCGCAATCCGCCGACGACGTGCACAAGGCCTTGGCCAGCGAAGGCGTTTCGGTGATCGAAGTGAAGCGCGAAGGCGACCAGTGGAAGTTCGTGCAAGGCTCCAAATACAACCGCCGCATCCACGGCAACTCGCCGATTCACCTGAGCGGCCCCGCTGCTGGCCATGAGTGGCTCAAGACTGCCGCCGACAAAACCGGCAAGACCGTTCTGGGCACCTTCCAGAACTGCGCCAACGGCAAGACGCCCTGGGGCACTTATCTGACGTGCGAAGAAAACTTCACCGATTGTTTCGGCAGCAGTGATCCTGCACAGAAGTTCGACGCAGCCGCCAAGCGCTATGGCGTGGTCGCCACCAGCAAGGAAGTGAACTGGCACCCGCACAACGAACGCTTTGACGTGGCGAAGAACCCCAACGAATTCAACCGCCACGGCTGGGTGGTGGAAATCGACCCGTTCGACCCCAAATCCACGCCGGTCAAGCGCACGGCACTGGGCCGCTTCAAACATGAGAACGCCGCGCTGACCGAAACCAAGGATGGCCGCGTCGTGGTTTACATGGGCGACGACGAACGTGGCGAGTTCATCTACAAGTTCATCAGCCGCGACAAGGTCAACCACAAGAACCCCAAGGCCAACCGCGACATCCTCGACCACGGCACCCTTTATGTGGCGCAGTTCGATAACGGCGACAGCAACCCCGATCACCCCAAGGGGCAAGGGAAGTGGATCGAGCTGACACACGGCAAGAACGGCATCGATGCCTCGAGCGGCTTTGCCAACCAGGCTGAAGTGCTGATTCATGCGCGCCTGGCCGCCAGCGTGGTCAAGGCCACACGCATGGATCGCCCGGAGTGGATCGTGGTCAGCCCCAAGGATGGCCAGGTCTACTGCACGCTGACCAACAACGCCAAGCGCGGTGAGGACGGTCAGCCGGTGGGCGGCCCCAACCCACGTGAAAAGAACCAGTACGGGCAGATTCTGCGCTGGCAGGAAAAGGGCTCGGATGCGGCGTCCATGGACTTCGCCTGGGATCTGTTCGTCGTGGCCGGCAACCCCACGGCGCACGCCGGAAAACCCCAGGCAGGTTCCAGCAATATCACGCCACAGAACATGTTTAACAGCCCGGACGGCCTGGGTTTCGACAAGGCCGGGCGGTTGTGGATTCTCACCGATGGCGATTACTCCAACGCCGGCGACTTCGCGGGCATGGGCAACAACCAGATGCTCTGCGCAGACCCGGCCAGCGGTGAGATCCGCCGTTTCATGGTGGGCCCTGTGGGCTGTGAAGTGACCGGGATCAGCTTCGCGCCGGACCAGAAGGCACTGTTCGTCGGCATCCAGCACCCCGGCGAGAAAGGCGGCTCGACCTTTCCTGAGCACCTGCCCGACGGCAAGCCGAGGTCTTCGGTGATGGTGATTACGCGGGAGGACGGCGGGATCATCGGCGCTTGATAGACCGCTATCGCGAGCAAGCTCACTCCTACAGGAATTGGCGCCTGGCAAAAATCTGCGGGTCGGATTGATCCTGTAGGAGTGAGCTTGCTCGCGATGGGCGTTACGCGGTGTGTCAGCGGTAGCACGCCTGAGTTACCATGACTGGCCCGACGCGGCAGCCTGCTGCGCGCAGGAGTAAGCATGGCCCACCCGTTTGCAACACTCACCCCTGACCTGGTGCTGGACGCTGTCGAAAGCATCGGTTTCATCAGCGACGCGCGCATTCTGGCGCTCAACAGCTACGAGAACCGCGTCTATCAGGTCGGCATCGACGATGGCCAGCCGCTGATCGCCAAGTTCTACCGCCCCGAGCGCTGGACCAACGAAGCCATCCTTGAAGAACACAGCTTCACCGCCGAGCTTGCCGAGGTGGAAATCCCTGTCGTCGCGCCCCTCGAACACAACGGCCAGACCCTCTTCGAGCACCAGGGCTTTCGCTTCACCCTGTTCCCCCGTCGCGGCGGGCGAGCGCCGGAGCCCGGCAATCTCGACCAGTTGTATCGCCTGGGCCAGTTGCTCGGCCGCATGCACGCCGTGGGCGCCACCCGCCCGTTCGAGCACCGCGAAGCGCTGGGCGTGCAGAACTTTGGGCACAATTCGCTCAACTATTTGCTGGAAAACGACGTCATTCCCCGCAGCCTGCTCCCGGCCTACGAGTCGGTAGCCAAGGATCTGCTCAAGCGTGTGGAAGATGCCTACGCCAACACCCCGCATCAGAACATCCGCATGCACGGCGACTGTCATCCCGGCAACATGATGACCCGAGACGAGATCTTTCATATCGTCGACCTGGACGACTGCCGCATGGGCCCGGCGGTGCAGGACATCTGGATGATGCTCGCCGGCGATCGTCAGGATTGCCTGAGTCAGTTGTCGGAATTGATGGACGGCTATAACGAATTCCACGATTTCAACCCGCGCGAGCTGGCGTTGATCGAGCCACTGCGGGCGCTGCGCCTGATGCATTACAGCGCCTGGCTGGCCCGCCGCTGGGACGACCCGGCGTTCCCCCACAGTTTTTCCTGGTTCGGCACCGAACGGTACTGGGGCGACCAGGTACTGGCGCTGCGCGAGCAACTGGCCGCGCTGAACGAGGAGCCGTTGAAGCTGTTTTGACCCGCACCGACGCGGTCCGTAGCAGTCCGGCTTGCCGGCGGGGGCGGTGTGTCAGTCACAGATGAGTAGGCTGACACACCGCCCCCGCCGGCAAGCCGTGCTGCTACGGGTCGTGCGATACGCCACTGACCGAACACACCACAACTTGCCGAAGGACCACCCATGCAAGCTGCCAACCCGCGTCGCGGGTACATTCTGGGCCTGACTGCCTACATCATCTGGGGATTGTTCCCGATCTACTTCAAGCTGCTTTCTTCCGTACCGGCGCTGGAAATCATCGTCAACCGGGCCATCTGGTCGGCGATTTCCGGCTCGCTTCTGCTGCTGGTGTGGAAACACCCCGGCTGGTGGCGCGAGCTGCGGGACAACCCGCAACGGCTGGCGATCCTGGCCGGCAGCGGTTCATTGATCGCCGCCAACTGGCTGATCTATGTCTGGGCGGTGAACAATAATCACATGGTCGAGGCCAGCCTGGGTTACTTCATCAACCCGCTGATCAACGTGATGCTGGGCATGGTGCTGCTGCGCGAACGGCTGCGGCCGCTGCAATGGGCGGCGGTGATACTGGCGTTGGTGGGCGTGGCGCAACAGGTCTGGCAGGTCGGCAGCCTGCCGTGGATTTCGCTGGCACTGGCCTTCAGCTTCGGCTTCTACGGGCTGATCCGCAAAAAGGCGCCGGTGGCGGCGTTGCCGGGGCTGGTGGTGGAAACCTGGATTCTGGTGCCACTGGCCATTGGCTGGTTGCTGTTCAATCCCATGGCCCACAGCGCGCAGCCCGAGTTCTGGAGCACCACCGAGGCGCTGTGGCTGGCGGCTGCCGGCCCGGTCACGCTGGTGCCACTGGTGTGTTTCAACGCGGCTGCACGGCACCTGCCTTATGCGACGCTGGGTTTCTTGCAGTACATCGCGCCGACGCTTGTGCTGTCACTGGCGGTGCTGATGTTCGGCGAACACATGCCGGCCGCAACCAAGGTGACTTTCGGTTTCATCTGGGCGGGCCTGATTATCTATAGCGTCGATGCCTGGCTGACGACCCGCCGCCGTGCATGAAACCCCGGGCCGGCGATCACTCGTCGGCCCGCAACTTCAACTCCACCATCAAGTCATCGGCCAGGGTTTCCAGGCGCTTCTGCAACACATCCAGCGATAACGTCAGCGGTAATCCCAGCGTCGCATTGGCCCGGAACAGCGGCTCGCTGCTCATCGGCGCAGGCTCGACGTTGGTCACCAACTGCTCGACGTTTACCCCCTGCTCGGTCAACAGCCGCGTGACATCCCGCACGATCCCTGGCCGGTCATTGCCCACCAGTTCCATGCTGATCGGCTTCCAGGTGCACGACGTCTCGATGCCGATTTCCGCAAATTGCACGCGGATGCCGTGCTTCGACAACCCCTCCAGCGCATCACGCAACTGTTCATGAGCCTCGGCGGGTACGCCCACGCGCAGAATCCCGGCGAACTGCCCGGCCATATGAGTCATGCGGCTTTCCAGCCAATTGCCACCGTGATTTGCAATGGTTGCCGCGATCTGTTCGACCTGCCCCGGTTTGTCAGGGGCAAATACAGTGACGATGAGATGGTCCACGGTCGAATCCTCTTCTTGTGCATGTCCGCAGGCTGCAAGGCGTGCCTGCGCGGCTGTCGGGCAAGTATAGGCAAGCTCCCCGACGTCGCCTGACTGCTTCCTGCGGAAACATTTTGTGTACCATTTTCAGAATTCTCTGGAACAATTCATGAACTTTTTGAGAACATCCGTAACCGTGGTGTGACCATTTGTGAAAATCCAGTCGATTGGTGACATATTTAGTCTGATTCTCACACCGCAACTCATCATGTAGTATTCCGCCGCGTTCACTACATAAACGTTGTAACGATGCCTGACCCAGCATCGCCATTCATTGAAACCTGCTGTGCACGTCGCTTCGTGTTCAGGGATTGCAGCCCCGGCCCAGCCGCCAGCGATGGCATGTTCTGGCAAGGGCGAGTGGCGATGTCGATGGCTTTAACAAGATTGTGCCCGTGATCGAGGCGCAGATAGCTGAGCAGAGTGAGGCAAGCAATGACTGAACACGTTCAAGTCGGTGGCCTTAAGGTCGCCAAAGTCCTGCTGGATTTCGTGAACAACGAAGCCATTCCCGGAACCGGCATTCAAGCCGAGGCCTTCTGGGCCGGTGCCGACAAGCTCATCCACGAGCTGGCACCGAAGAACAAAGCCCTGCTCGCCAAACGTGATGACTTGCAGGCGCGCATCGACGCCTGGCACCAGTCCAATGCCGGCAAGGCCCACGACGCCTCGGCATACAAGGCTTTCCTGCAGGAAATCGGTTATCTGCTGCCAGAAGCAGCGGACTTCCACGTGACGACGCAAAACGTCGATGAAGAAATCGCCACCATGGCCGGCCCGCAACTGGTCGTGCCGGTGATGAACGCCCGTTTTGCCCTCAACGCCTCGAACGCCCGCTGGGGTTCGCTGTACGACGCGCTGTACGGCACCGATGCCATCAGCGAAGAAGGCGGCGCCGAAAAAGGCAAAGGCTACAACAAGGTTCGCGGCGACAAGGTCATCGCCTTCGCCCGCGCCTTCCTCGACGACGCAGCGCCACTGGCTGCCGGCTCCCACGTCGATTCCACCAGCTACAAGATCGTCGATGGCGTGCTGATCGTCGGCTTGAAAGGCGGCAGCAACACCGGCCTGCGTGACGACGCGCAACTGATCGGCTTCCAGGGCGACGCTTCGGCGCCGACTGCCATCCTGCTCAAGCACAACGGCCTGCACTTCGAGATTCAGATCGACGCCACAAGCCCCGTCGGCCAGACCGACGCCGCAGGTGTGAAAGACGTGCTGATGGAAGCTGCGCTGACCACCATCATGGACTGCGAAGACTCCATCGCCGCCGTAGACGCCGACGACAAGGTGGTGGTCTACCGCAACTGGCTGGGCCTGATGAAGGGCGACCTGTCCGAGGAAGTCTCCAAGGGCGGCGCGAGCTTCACCCGCACCATGAACCCGGACCGCGTGTACACCTCGCCAAAAGGCGAAGCGGTGACGCTGCACGGCCGTTCGCTGCTGTTCGTGCGCAACGTCGGTCACCTGATGACCATCGACGCGATCCTCGACAATCAGGGCAATGAAGTGCCGGAAGGCATCCTCGACGGCCTGCTCACCAGCCTGGCGGCGATCCACAACCTCAAGGGCAATACCTCGCGCGCCAACAGCCGCAAGGCTTCGCTGTACATCGTCAAGCCGAAGATGCACGGCCCGGAAGAAGCGGCGTTCACCAACGAGCTGTTCGGTCGCATCGAAGATGTGCTGAGCCTGCCGCGTAACACGCTGAAAGTCGGGATCATGGACGAGGAGCGCCGCACCACGGTTAACCTCAAGGCCTGTATCAAGGCGGCCAGCGAGCGCGTGGTGTTCATCAACACCGGTTTTCTGGACCGCACCGGCGATGAAATCCACACCTCCATGGAAGCCGGTCCCGTGGTGCGCAAGGCGCAGATGAAGGCCGAGAAGTGGATCGGCGCCTACGAAAACTCCAACGTCGATATCGGTCTCAAGTGCGGCCTACAGGGTCGTGCGCAGATCGGCAAAGGCATGTGGGCCATGCCGGACCTGATGGCCGCGATGCTGGAACAGAAGATCGCCCACCCTTTGGCCGGTGCCAACACCGCCTGGGTGCCGTCGCCGACCGCAGCGGCGCTGCACGCGCTGCATTATCACAAGGTCGATGTGTTCGCCCGCCAGGCCGAACTGGCCCAGCGTGCGCCGGCTTCGGTCGATGACATCCTGACCATCCCACTGGCGCCGAACACCAACTGGACGCCTGAAGAGATCCAGAACGAACTGGACAACAATTCCCAAGGCATCCTCGGTTACGTGGTGCGCTGGATCGACCAGGGCGTGGGTTGCTCGAAAGTGCCGGACATCAACGATGTCGGCCTGATGGAAGACCGCGCCACGCTGCGTATTTCCAGCCAGCACATCGCCAACTGGCTGCGTCACGGCGTGGTCAACGAGCAGCAAGTGATGGAAAGCCTCAAGCGCATGGCGCCGGTGGTGGATCGTCAGAACGCCAGCGACTCGCTGTATCGCCCGCTGGCGCCGGACTTCGACAGCAACATCGCCTTCCAGGCGGCGGTCGAACTGGTGATCGAAGGCACCAAACAGCCAAACGGCTACACGGAGCCGGTGCTGCACCGCCGCCGTCGTGAGTTCAAGGCGAAGAACGGCCTGTAAACCGGCCGGGAAAACAAAAAGGCGGTGCGTCTCGGGACGCACCGCCTTTTTTTGCATCCACCGTTTCTGTGGATTTGCACGTTCCCGTAGCAGCACGGCTTGCCGGCGGGAGCGGTGTGTCAGGAAACTCATCATCGGCTGACACACCGCCCCCGCCGGCAAGCCGTGCTGCTACGGGAGAGGAACAAGCCAGTTCAGCTCATCCCCAGTTCCCGCTTCACCAACCGCACCAGCTGCTTGGTATTGATCGGCTTGAGCAGGAAATCCAGCACGCTCAGGTGCATCGCATCGATGGCATCGCGCACATGGGCGTCGCCTGAGACGATGATGATCGGCAGCGCTGCGCGATCGGAGTCGCGCACCCGGCGAATCAGGTCCAGCCCGTCGCACGGCGCCATGCGCAGATCGGTGATCAGCAAGGCAATTGACGGTCGGGTTTCCAGCAGATGCATCGCGCTGGTGCCGCCGGCTGCGGTGATGCAGCTGATGTCGTTGAGACTTAGGATTTCGGCCAGTATTTCCCGCGCATCCTTGTCATCGTCGACGATCAGCACCCGTTGTGGTGATTGCGACTGCGGCGCCAGCATGACCTCGTTGAGGGCATCGCGCTCTTCATCACTCAAAATGTCGTGATCGAACATACCCGTCTCATCTTCCTGTCGACTCTCATTCCGACAGCGCAAACACAATGCGTACGCTGCACACTTCGTCGGCGTCATGCCAGGCCAGGACGGCCTTCGTCGAGGTTAAGAGAAGCACTCCGACGACTTTCCATCACCTAAGACTTACGTCCAATGGGCACTGCCCGATAAGCGGTCGACCATGGCGTTATAAAAACAAGTGGTACCGGTCATGAGCAAAGCCGACGCTTTTACCCAGGCAGGCAAGACAGCCGTGTTGCAGAACATTCACGGCACGATGCAATTTCTGCAAAAATTCCCGCCATTCAATCAGATGGAGAACGCCCATCTGGCCTATCTGGTTGAACAGTGCCAGCTACGTTTCTACGCTACGCATGAGAGCATCATCAAGCCTGGCGATGGGCCAGTAGAGCACTTTTATATCGTCAAACAGGGCCGCGTCGTGGGCGAACGCCCGCATACGGCCAAGGGCGGCACCGAAACCACCTTTGAAATCACCACCGGCGAGTGTTTCCCCCTTGCCGCACTGCTGGGCGAACGCGCCACCCGCACCGAGCATCTGGCGGCCGAAGACACCTTTTGCCTGCAACTGAACAAGCAGGCGTTCATCAAGCTGTTCGCCCTCTCCAGCACCTTTCGCGATTTCGCCCTGCGCGGCGTCAGCAGCCTGCTGGAGCAGGTGAACCAACAGGTCAAGCAGAAGGCTGCGCTGACACTCGGCACGCAATATTCGTTGAACACACGGCTGGGCGAACTGGCCATGCGTCACCCCGTGACCTGCTCGCCCCAGACCCCGCTGCGCGAGGCCGTGCGGCAGATGGACGAGCAACAGGTCGGCAGCATCGTGATCGTCGATGAGGCGAAGGCGCCACTGGGCATCTTTACCCTGCGCGACCTGCGCCAGGTGGTGGCGGACGTCAACGCCGACTTCGGCCAGCCCATCGAACGCAGCATGATCCAGGCGCCGTTTTACCTGAGCCCCGACGCCAGCGCGTTCGATGCAGCGATCGCCATGACCGAGCGGCACATCGCCCACGTCTGCCTGGTGGAGGATCAGCGCCTGTGCGGCGTGGTGTCCGAGCGCGACCTGTTTTCCCTGCAACGGGTGGATCTGGTGCACCTGGCCCGGACCATCCGCAACGCGCCGCGAATCGAATCCCTTAGCAACCTGCGCGGCGACATCGTGCAACTGGTGGACCGCATGCTGGCCCACGGCGCCTCATCGACGCAGATCACCCACATCATCACCCTGCTCAACGACCATATGGTTTGCCGGGTGATCGAGCTGACGCTGCAAGAGAAAGGCGACCCCGGCATCCCGTTCAGCTGGCTGTGTTTCGGCAGCGAAGGCCGCCGCGAACAGACGCTGCACACCGATCAGGACAACGGCATTCTGTTCGAAGCCAAGGATGCCGCCGAAGCCGCCGAAATTCGCGGCAAGCTGCTGCCCATCGCCGAGCGCATAACCAGAGCCTGGCCCAATGCGGCTTTACCCTGTGCAAGGGTGGGATCATGGCCAGCAACCCTGAACTGTGCCTTTCGCGCCTGGAGTGGGCGCGGCGCTTCAGTGCGTTTATTCGCGAGGCGACGCCGGAGAACCTGCTGTCGTCGAGCATCTATTTCGACCTGCGAGTGGTCTGGGGCGACGAGAGCGGTGGCGAACAATTGCGCCAGAGTATTCTGGCGCAGGTCGCCGACAACCGGCTGTTCCAGCGCATGATGGCCGACAACGCCTTGCGCCAGCGTCCGCCGGTAGGGCGCTTCAAGGATTTCGTGGTGGCACGCAAGGGCAGCGAGAAAGACACCCTGGACCTCAAGACCCAGGGCCTGACGCCCTTTGTCGATGGCGCCCGCCTGCTGGCGCTGGCCAACGGCGTGACCGCCAACAACACCCTTGAACGGTTGCGCCAACTGGTGGCCAAAGAAGTCATCGACCGACTGGACGGCGCAGCCTATGAGGAGGCCTATCACTTCATTCAGCAGACGCGCATGCAGCAGCACCAGCAGCAGAGCCGTCAGAACCTGCCCTACTCCAACCGTATCGACCCGGACGTGCTCAACCATCTGGACCGCCGGATCCTGCGTGAATCGTTCCGTCAGGCACAGCGTCTGCAAACCAGCCTGACCCTGCGTTATCAACTTTAAGCGACCCGATCATGAACCTGTTTCAATGGCTCAAGCCCAACCGACCCGCCAAGGGCGCGGACCTCACCGCCGAGCAACTGCTGCGCCTGAGCCAGTTGCCCCGCGCGAGCGCCTTGGGCGGGCATCCTCTGCGCCAGCAACGCTGGGTGGTGCTGGACCTAGAAACCAGCGGCCTGAACATGAACCGCGACCAGGTGCTGTCCATCGGCGCCGTGGTGATCGAGGACGGCGCCATCGATCTGGGGCAGCAGTTCGAACGCACCCTCTCACGCCCCGATCACAAGCTCGGCCCCAGCGTGTTGATCCACGGCCTGGGCCCGAGCGCGATTGCGGCAGGCAGCGAACCGGTAGAAGCCTTGCTGGACTTCATGGAATTCGTCGGGGACAGCCCGCTGCTGGCGTTTCATGCGCCGTTCGATCAGCACATGCTGGGTCGTGCCTTGAAGGAAAGCCTGGGTTATCGCCTGCAACACCCGTTTCTCGACGTGGCCGAGATTGCCCCGCTGCTTTGCCCCCAGGCCTGCCTGCGCCAGGCGGGGCTGGATGACTGGACCGCATTCTTCGGCCTGCACGCCGGCGAGCGCCACAACGCCAGCGCCGATGCCTTGGTGACCGCAGAACTGGCGCTGATCCTGTTCAGCCATGCCCGGCGCCAGGACATGGACAGCCCGCTGCAGCTGGAGCAAGCCTTGGGCAAATGGCGCCGCCGGCAGCAGTCGCATTCTTTTTAACTGCCGGCATCGCACGCCCCTGTAGGAGTGAGCTTGCTCGCGATGGCGTCCTGTCGGTGCCCCCTGCGCTCACTGACCCGACGCTATCGCGAGCAAGCTCACTCCTACAGGAATGTGATGCCTACATTTCATTTGGAGAGGTCTACAAGAAACGCTCCCTTGAATCCGATGAGCGCTAATTGCCAGCACCTATCGGCTCTGACACAATCGCGAATAATTCTCGTTAGTTACTTTGTTCTCTTCGGTGCGTACGTGTCGTCCATTCAAAGTCATCAGCAACAGCTTGTCGGAACGCTCTATCGCGACCATCGCAGCTGGTTGCTCGCATGGCTACGCCGCAACGTCGCCTGTCCTCATCGCGCCGAGGACCTGAGCCAGGACACCTTCGTTCGCCTGCTGGGGCGGGATCAACTGGCCGAGCCGCGCGAACCCCGGGCGTTTCTGGTTCAGGTGGCCAAGGGTCTGTTGTTCGACTATTTCCGCCGCGCCGCACTGGAACAGGCCTACCTCAACGAATTGATGCTGATCCCGGAGGCGGAACAACCTTCGCTCGAAGAACGGCAACTCATTATCGAAGACCTGAAGGCCATCGATCGGATGCTCGGCAAGCTGTCGAGCAAGGCACGGGCAGCCTTCCTTTATAACCGTCTCGACGGCCTGAGCCACGGCGAAATCGCCGAGAAGATCGGCGTGTCCGTGCCCCGCGTGCGCCAGTACCTGGCCCAGGGCATGCGCCAGTGCTACATCGCGCTGTACGGCGAGCCGACATGAGCATCAGCACGCGCCCGGTTTCATCGCAGGTACTGGATGCCGCCATCGCCTGGCAGTTGTGCCTGGATTGCGGCCAGGGCAGCGACACTGACCGCGAAGAGTTCGCCAAGTGGTACGCCGCCAGCGAAGAGCATGCACGCGCCTGGTTGCAGTTGGGCATGGTCGACCAGCGTTTCGTGGGCACCACCGGCCCCGCCCGTTCGGCGTTGCTGCGTTCGCGCGATGGCGTGGGCCGGCAGATGCGCAAGCTCGGGCGCGGCGTCGCCGGTTTCGCCGTGGCGCTGGGCCTGACGCTGCTCGCGGGGGAACGCTACCTGCCCGTCAGCTACTGGCTGGCAGACCAACGCACCGCCACTGGCGAGCAACGCACCATTCGCCTGTCGGACAACACCCTGGTCCGCCTTAATACCCACAGCGCGCTGGATGTGCGATTCGATGACAAACAACGTCGGATCATCCTTCAGGAAGGCGAAATCTTCGTCGAAACCGGCAGCCACGACGACCCGCGCCCTTTCATCGTTGAAACCGATGAAGGACAGATGCGCGCATTGGGTACGAAATTTCTGGTCAAGCGACGGGACGACGGGACGCTGTTGAGCGTGTTGCAATCGGCGGTGGCGGCCCACCCGCAGGCGGCCGGCAACGAAATGATCCTGCATGAAGGCCAGCAGATGCTTATCCAGCGTCACAGCCTGGGGCCGATGCTGGCGCTCGATCCCGGCGCCGACGCCTGGACCCGCGGGATGCTGGTGGTCGACAACGCGGCGCTCAAGGATGTGATCGCGGAGCTTGGCCGTTATCGCTCCGGCTATCTTGGGGTCGCTTCGGACGTTGCCGACTTGCGCATCACCGGCAGTTTCCCGCTCAACGATACTGACCTCGCCCTCAAGGCTTTGATGCCGACGCTGCCTGTAGCCATCGAGCAGCGCACCCATTGGTGGGTCACGGTGATTGCCAGCGACGTGAAGCAAACCCACAAGCTTTAAGCCACGTCTGACGTAGCAGTCCGGCTTGCCGGCGTCCGCGCCCTTTGGATCGCTGACGCCGGCAAGCCGGACTGCTACGGGATATTGCGCGAATCGTGAAATTGTAAATCTAAATTATTTTCGATTAGGCCCTATCACTTTTCAAATCTCGTCCGGCACATAGGCATTGAGAACACTATCCACTCAGGAGCCCGCCCATGTCCCGCACGCTTCAAACCCTTCTGCGACCGAGCCTGCTGGCCGTCGCCGTCGCACTCGCCGCACCGCTGGCCAGCTCGCAGGTCCTGGCGGCGTCCCAGACTTCCAGCGTTCGCGCCTACAACCTGCCGGCGGCGCCGCTGTCCACCACCCTGACCCAGATCGCAAGCCAGGGTGGCATCGCGCTGTCGCTGGACCCGGCACTGGCCGCTGGCCGTACGTCGGCGCCGGTTCAAGGGCAGTTCGACGCACCGGGGGCAATGGCCCAGGCACTGCGCGGCACCGGGCTGCAACTGAGCCAGACCACAGCAGGCACATACGGCCTGGTTCCGGCGCCCGAAGGTGTGATGGCACTTCCGGAGACCAGTATTCAGGGGCGTCAGGACAACATTGAAAGTGCGTGGGGGCCGGCCGAGGGGTATGCCGCAGGTCGTACCGCAGCGGGCACCAAGACCGACACCGCGCTGGCCGAAGCACCGCGCTCTATTTCCGTGGCCACCCGCGAGCAAATGCAGGATCGCGCAGTACAGAACCTGGACGACGCCGTTCGTTACATGCCCGGGGTCGTCGCCAGCAGCTACGGCAGCGACAGCCGCGCTGAATGGCTGAAGATCCGCGGCTTCGAGCCAACACAATTCCTCGACGGCCTGCCGCTGCCCAAAGGCGCCTACGTGATGCCGAAGATGGAAACCTGGGACCTGGAGCGCGTCGCCGTACTGCGCGGCCCTGCTTCCTCGGTTTACGGCCAGACGCCACCGGGCGGCTTGGTGGACATGGTCAGCCGACGTCCACAGGCCGAAGCCAGCCACGAAGTGCAGGTCCAGGTGGGCAGCTACAACCGCAAGCAGATCAGCTTCGACAGCACCGGCAAGATCGATGACGCCGACAATTTCGAATACCGCGTCAGTGGCGTGGTCCGTGACAGCGGCACCACTGTCGATCACATCGACGACAAGCGCTACAACATCGCTCCCAGCCTGACCTGGAACATCGATCCGGACACCAAGCTGACGTTCCTCAGCATGTTCACCCGTGACGATACGGGCGCAACGAGCCAGTTCCTGCCGTTGCAGGGCACTCGCCTGTCCACGCCGGCAGGCAAGGTCGGTGCTCACGAGAACCTGGGCGATCCGGACTGGGAATTCTACGACAGGACCTATTACTCGCTGGGCTACGCCTTCGAGCATCGAATCAACGATGTCTGGCAGTTCCGCCAGAACCTGCGCTACACCAAGAGCGACCTGTCGTTCCAGACCATTACTTCGGGCGGCAGTGCTTTCGCCGTTGCTGACGACGGGACCCTTTCCCGTGGCGCCAACGTGGTCAACGAGGACATCAGCCAGTTCGCGTTCGACAACAACTTCGAAGCCAACTTCGACACCGGCGTGATCAAGCACAAACTGTTGCTGGGTGCTGACTATCAGCGCGTCAACCACAACTACAAATGGCTGTTCGGCTCGGCGCCCGACGGCAACATCATCACCCACCCGTACGGTCTGGACTTCAGCAACGTCAACTATTTCGCGTTCCAGAACTACAACCAGAAGACCGACAACTTCGGTGCCTACATCCAAGACCAGATGGAGCTGGATCAATGGCGCCTGACACTGGGCGGCCGCCAGGACCTGCTCAAGACCAAGACGCGCTTCTACAACCTGGCCGACGACCGCGACGAGCGCACCGACAGCGCCTTCACCGGCAACGCCGCGCTGAGCTATGTGTTCGATTCCGGCTTCACGCCGTACATTTCCTATGCCGAGTCGTTCCAGGCCGAGCAAGGCGGTGCTGCAGACGTTCAGAGCGGCCAGAGCAACGCGTTCAAGCCCGGTACCGGCAAGCAGTATGAAGCAGGTATCAAATACCAGCCGCCAGGCACCAATCTGCTGTTCTCCGCCGCCGCGTACGAGCTGACCCGCCGCGACATCGTGCTCAGTGACACCTTCGGCACTTCACGCCCGTTGGGCGAAGCCAAGGTTCGCGGCTTTGAGCTGGAAGCGGTGGGCAACGTCACCGAAGAGCTGAAAGTCACCGCGTCGTACACCTACGCCAACAGCAAGATGACCAAGGTCACCGACCCGCTGGACAAAAACCGTCCGCTGCCGCTGACGCCGGAAAACGCAGCCTCGGTCTGGGCTGACTACACCTTCCACACCGGCCTGCTCGATGGCTTCGGCCTGGGCTTCGGCGCGCGTTACATCGGCGAGACCGACAACGTCGCGATTGGCAGCCTGGGTTTCGTGCGTGACAAGGACGATGGACACAGCCCCGCCTACACCGTCTATGACGCAGCAGTTCATTACGACTTGGGCCGCATGAACAGCTCGCTCAAGGGCGTCACCGTTGCGGTCAACGCCAACAACGTGTTCGACAAGGAATACCTGTCCACCTGCGACGGCTTCTATTGCTACTTCGGGGATCGCCGCAACGTGCTCGCCAGCGTGAACTACAAATGGTAATCGTTTAAACTCCCAGTGCTGAAAACAAGGGCCGCTCGCAACAGCGGCCCTTTTTGCTTTCGCTCACCGGTACCTCGCACCATGAAAAGCCAAACCATTCGCCGCTGGTCGTTCATCCACACCTGGAGCAGCCTGATCTGCACGGTGTTCCTGTTGATGCTGTGCATCACCGGCTTGCCGCTGGTGTTCCATCACGAAATCGAGCACATGCTCGGGGACGCCCCGGAACTCAAGGAAATGCCCGCAAACACGCCGCGCATGGACCTTCAACAGCTGGTCAAGGCCGCCGAAGCCCATCGCCCTGGCGAGGTGGTGCAGTACTTTGGCTGGGATGAAGACGAAGCCAACGGCGTCTACGCGTTCATGGGCAAGACCGCCGGCGGTGACCCCAACGACACCCACACCTTCATGCTTGACCAGCGCACCGGGGAAGCGGTTGAAACGCCCTCGGCCAACGGCGGCTTCATGATGGTCATGCTGCGTCTGCACGTGGACATGTACGCAGGCCTGCCAGGAAAGCTGCTTCTGGCCTTCATGGGGCTGCTTTTTGTATTAGCGATTGTTTCCGGGGTGGTGCTGTATTCGCCCTTCATGCGCCGGCTGGATTTCGCCACCGTGCGGCCCAACAAATCGAACCGCGTGCGCTGGCTCGACCTGCACAACCTGATCGGCGTCGTCACGCTGACCTGGGCCTTCGTGGTCGGCCTTACCGGCGTGCTCAACGCCTGCGCGGACCTGGTGATCGCCCAGTGGCGCAATGATTCGCTGGCGGCGGTGGTCGCCACCTACAAGGACGCGCCGCCGCTGACCGAACGTGCACCCGCATCGCGCCTGCTGGACATCGCCCAGGCCACGGTGCCGGGCGCCGAGCCCTCGTTCATTGCCTTCCCCGGTTCGCGCTTTTCCAGCGAACACCATTACGCCGTGTTCATGAAAGGCGATACCCACCTGACATCCCATCTGCTGACACCGGTGCTGATCGACGCCACCGACCTGAAAGTCACCGCCATCGTCAGCAGCCCGTGGTACATGGACGCATTACTACTCTCGCAACCCCTGCATTTCGGTGATTACGGCGGCATGCCGATGAAGATCCTGTGGGGCGTGCTTGATGTGCTGAGCATCATCGTGCTGGGCAGTGGCGTCTACCTGTGGGTGGTGCGGCGCAAGGCGGCCGCCACCGTGAAGATTGCACAGACGGCGGAGGCGGCATGACCCGACACAAGAAGCACTCCGGGTTCTGGAAAACCTTCGCCAAGCCGACCTGGATTGCGCTGTTGATGGCCGTGGGTCTGTTCGCCGCGTTGCTGGGCGATGACGGCTGGGACGTGCTGTCGTGGATCGGCATGGGCATCCCGGCGTGGCTGAGCATCAAGGGGTTGATGGTTCGGCGCCAGGCTTGAGGCAAGCGGCAGTGCAGATTGCATCGAGCGATGTTGCAGGGCATTGCGCCGCTGACTAGTCTAGGGGCCAGTCCGTCCAGAGGAATGTCCATGTCTGCCCCTAGCATGACGCTGTATTACAACACCGCTTCGCCATTCGCGCGCAAGGTGCTGGTTCTGCTACACGAAACAGGACAGACCGCACGGGTCGAACTCAAGCCGGTCACCGTCACCCCGGTTGCCCCCGACGCGGCGGTGTGCCACGAAAACCCCTGCGGCAAGATTCCGGCACTGTGCCTGGCCGACAACAACGTGATCCACGACAGCCGGGTCATTCTCGACTATCTGGACCACCAGCACGTTGGCAACCCGCTGATTCCCCATGACGGCTCCGCACGCTGGAGACGCCTGACCCTGGCATCGCTGGCCGACGCGGTGCTCGATGCGGCCCTGCTGATGCGTTATGAGACCTTCCTGCGCCCGGAAGAAAAGCGCTGGGGCGAGTGGATGGACAGCCAGGGCGAGAAGATTGCCCGCTCCCTGGCCTATTTCGAAGCCGAAGCGGTGACCGAATTGAGCTCCCATTTCGACATCGCCTCGATCAGCGTCGCCTGCGCCCTGGGCTACCTGGACTTCCGCCAACCCAACCTGGGCTGGCGCAGCAGCTATCCACGGCTGGCGAGCTGGTATCGCGAAGTCAGCGAACGTCCGTCGATGCTGGAAACGCAACCGCCGGCCTGAACACCGAATCTTCGGCACACCCGGAACCCGTAGCAGCACGGCTTGCCGGCGGGGGCGGTGTGTCAGTCACAGATGAGTTGCCTGATACACCGCTCCCGCCGGCAAGCCGTGCTGCTACGGGACGCGGTAGGCCCAATCCTTTAACAGTCGGGCTTGTCGGCGGTGTAGCGGCGCGCAGGGTTAACCGCCGCGCCGAACTCGCGCAGGGCCTTGGCGCCGATCAGCAGCGGATAGTTGAAGTGGCTGCGGTCCACCAGGTTGACCTCGACGGTGCGCTTCTCGTTGCCCAGGCACAGTTCCAGATCCACCACCGGACGCTTGGTCGGGTCTACCGGCTCGTCTTCGTCTTCCCCATCGGCGCGCCCCTTGATCCGGCTGATACGCGACACCTTGTGCTCGTAGACCTTGCTGTCGGCATCCTTGGTCGCCAGACGGAAGCGGACCCAGTCATCGCCATCACGCTTGAACAGCTCGATATCCTTGGCCGACAAGGACGCGGTGAGTGCGCCGGTGTCCATCTTGGCCTTGAAGGTTTCGCCAAATTCGGAAACCTGAATGTATTCGTAGCGGCCATACAGCGTCGGTTCGGCGGCCATCACAGGCAACGCCAGCAGAGACAGAAGCGCCAGAAGGGATTTCACGTGACAGGTTCCTCGTTGTGGGTGGACGTTGCACAGGCCCGATTTTAGACCGCAACTTTGCGCATCGTTCGGTCACTAATACAGATCATCAGGCTACATGTAACCGGGTGAAACATTTGTCAGCGACAGTCGGATTTGGTTGTAACGAAAGACCTGCTTATCATTGCCCGCCCTTCTCATGACCACGAGTGATATATGCGTCACCTGCTCACCGGAATTGCCGTCACGCTACTGTTGCTGCTCAACACCCTGGTGCTGTTCGGCCCGCTGATGGTCTTCGCGCTGCTCAAGCTGGTGTTCCAGAGCGAATTGCGTGACCGCTGCTCCCATGCGGTGATGTGGATCGCCGAGACCTGGAGCGAGATCAACAAGCTGATCTTCAAGCTGTGTCTGCCCACCCGCTGGGAAATTCGCGGTGCAGAGGGCCTGCGTGGCGATACGTCTTATCTGGTGGTGAGCAATCATCAGTCCTGGGTGGATATCCCGGCCCTGGTGCAGACGCTTAACCGGCGCACGCCGTTCTTCAAGTTTTTCCTCAAGAAAGAACTGATCTGGGTGCCGTTTCTGGGGCTGGCCTGGTGGGCGCTGGATTACCCGTTCATGAAGCGCTACACCAAGGCGTTCCTGGCCAAGAACCCGGAACTCAAGGGCAAGGATCTGGAAATCACCAAAGAGGCCTGCGAGCTGTTCAAGCGCCAGCCGGTGACCGTGGTGAATTATCTGGAAGGCACCCGGTTCACCGAGGCCAAGAAAATCGAGCAGGATTCGCCCTACAGCCACCTGTTGCGGCCCAAGGCCGGCGGCGTGGCCTTTGTACTGGCGGCGATGGGCGAACAACTCGATGCCGTGCTCGACGTCACCGTGGTGTATCCGCAGCAGAGAATTCCAGGATTCTGGGACCTGATTTCAGGCCAGGTGCCGCGCGTCATCATCGACATCAAGACCCGCGAACTCGACCCCGCGCTGTGGCAGGGCGATTACGAGAATGATCCTGTGTTTCGCGAATACGTGCAGGACTGGGTCAACCGGCTGTGGGCCGAAAAGAACGCCCGCATCCAGACCCTGCGCGCAGAACCCTGACACCGCCCCTGTAGGAGCGCGCTTGCCCGCGACAGCGTCATGCCGCCCATGATGAGTCGTCTGACACACCGCCGTCGCGGGCAAGCGCGCTCCTACAAGATCATTTCGCGCCCCACACTCCGCTCAGCGCCTGCAACGCCGAACCACTGGCGCCCTGCTGCCCCAGGTACTGCAGGATCACCGGCACAAACTGCCCGACCATGCCACTGTCCATGCCCAGTGCGCTGAACGCCTTGTTCACGTCACCCATGCTCTGCACGTTGCCCAGCGCGCTGTTGATCGCCGAGTTGCTGCCGCCGGAACCGCCCAGCATGCCGCCCAGACCACCCAGGCTGCCAAGCGCCGAGGTGCCTGACAACTGATCCAGGCCCGGCACCGCCTGGCTCAACTGCGAATAGTCATTACCGGCCAGCTTGTTTTTCGCCAACCCCAGCAACGCGCCCGTACCGCCGACTGCCTGTTGCGGCGTGACATTCAATTGCGTACCCAGCGTGTTGAGCAAGCCAGCAGCCTCGGGCGCCGCCGTAGCCTTCTGCTGCCCGCCGGTTGCGCCGGAAACGGCGTTGGCTGCGTCGTTCAGGTTGAAAGCGAATACCGGGCTTGCTACCAGCGCCATCAACGTCGCCAATGCGGCGCCGCATGCGATTGATTGTGTGACCTTTACTGAAACGTTCATTTACACCCACCTCACTTTCCAGCTCACATTTCGAAAAACACCGGCCAAGGCCGGGTAAATACGGGTTGGACAGTTACGAGGAGATTAGTTCCAAGGCGGACGAAAGCGAATCGCGATAACGGTTACTTCGAAACAATCTAAAAACTGGCAATTGTGACAGTAGCTACGGTTGGGGACTGGATGAATAATGGGGACCCGTAAATACCTCATAATGTAATGGAGTACGTCATGATTAGTACCAGAGCCACCTTCGCCGCATTTATTTTGACAGCCATGGCATGCCAGACCTTCGCTGCCGACATTACACAGTGCCCAAAGGTCAGCGATATCACAGCCAAGCCTCACATTTTCGCGGATATGCCGGAGCCCTTCAATGAAGGTTTTCAATATGAAGCTTCCACAGCTTCAGGAAAGTGGCTTGGTTTTTCAGCCGACTCGAACGACGACTACTTGCAGAAGCAGTACGGGCTGACGCTTCAAAGCGCGGACGATGTTAAGTCAAAGATTGTGTGTAACTACGAAGGCAAAGACGCGCAGTTAAGAATGGCTATTACACAGTAGCGTTAAGTAAAAACGGCAGCAGCAAGGAAAGAGAATGGGTCTCTTTTTCCTTGCTGGCCATTCACAGTGGTCATCTAGCACATGGCATTTTTTTAGCGTAATGACTTATGCCGCGCTGAAGGTCTTGTGCGGGTCGATCACGAATTTCTTCGGTACGCCTGCGTCGAACTCGCCGTAACCGCGTGGCGCGTCGTCCAGGCTGATGACTTCCACGCCCACGACGTCGGCAATGTTGATGCGGTCCCACATGATGGCTTGCATCAGTTGGCGGTTGTACTTCATCACGGGTGTTTGCCCTGTGTGGAAGCTGTGGGATTTCGCCCAGCCCAGGCCGAAACGAATGCTCAGGCTGCCCATTTTCGCGGCAGCGTCGACAGCGCCCGGGTCTTCGGTCACGTACAGGCCAGGAATACCGATCTTGCCTGCCACGCGTACCACGCCCATCAGCGAGTTGAGCACGGTAGCCGGTGCTTCGGCCTTCACGCCTGCATGGCCATGACCACGGGCTTCGAAGCCCACGGCGTCAACGGCGCAGTCCACTTCGGGCTCGCCCAGCAAGGCTGCGATCTGTTCGTGCAGCGGGGTGTCCTTGGACAGATCGGCGATTTCGAAGCCCTGAGCCTTGGCGTGTGCCAGACGGACAGGGTTGACGTCACCCACGATCACCACGGCCGCGCCCAGCAGGCGGGCCGACGCAGCAGCCGCCAGGCCGACAGGGCCGGCACCGGCAACGTACACCGAACTGCCCGGGCCAACGCCTGCAGTCACGGCACCGTGGTAACCGGTCGGCAGAATGTCGGAGAGGCAGGTCAGGTCGCGGATCTTTTCCATCGCACGGTCGCGATCCGGCAGCTTGAGCAGGTTGAAGTCAGCGTAAGGGACCAGCACGTATTCGGCCTGGCCACCGACCCAGTCCCCCATGTCCACGTAGCCGTAGGCACCACCGGCACGAGCCGGGTTGACGGTCAGGCAGACGCCTGTGTGTTGCTCTTTGCACGAACGGCACAGGCCGCACGCGACGTTGAAGGGAACGGAAACCAGGTCACCGATTTTCAGGTTCTCGACGCCGGAACCCATTTCGATCACTTCACCGGTGATCTCGTGACCCAGCACCAGGCCGACCTGGGCAGTGGTGCGGCCGCGCACCATGTGTTGGTCCGAGCCGCAGATGTTGGTGGAGACCACGCGCAGGATGACGCCATGCTCGATCTTGCGACCGCGTGGGTCCTGCATTTTTGGATAGTCGATCTTTTGTACTTCGACCTTGCCTGCGCCGAGATACACCACACCACGATTACCAGACATGCTTTTCACCTCGCTGAATTGTTTTTATGGATACAGCTGTGTAGCGGAGAAATGCGTTGCTTGGTGTTGCTGCAACGCATTGGTTGCTCTGGATTGATGTTGTTTACTGCCGTGATTCTTGGGTTGTCTGTGATGCCGTCATCGCGAGCAAGCTCACTCCTACAGGGGATCGCATAACCTGTAGGAGTGAGCTTGCTCGCGATCCGCGAAGCGGCCCGAGCTACAGGACGACAGTCCTGTTGGCGTTGAGGAACACCCGCCGTTCAATGTGATACCCCACCGCTCGCGCCAGCGTCAGGCCTTCGATGTCGCGGCCTTTGGCGATCAGGTCCTCGGGGTAGTGACTGTGGTCCACCACCTCGACGCCCTGGGCGATGATCGGGCCTTCGTCCAGATCGTTGTTGATGTAATGCGCCGTCGCACCGACCAGCTTCACGCCCTTGTTGTAGGCCTGGTGGTACGGCTTGGCACCCTTGAAGCCCGGCAGCAGCGAGTGATGGATGTTGATCGCCTTGCCGTCGAGCTTGCGGCACAGCTCCGGCGACAGCACCTGCATGTAACGGGCAAGTACCACAAGCTCCGCACCGGACTCCTCGATCACGTTCCACACCTTCGCTTCCTGCGCCGGCTTGTCGTTGGGGTCGAGGGGGAAATGGTAGTAGGGAATTTCGTGCCAGCGAGCCAGCGGTTCGAGATCGGGGTGGTTGGACACCACTGCGACCACGTCCATGGCCAGTTGGTTGATGCGCTGACGGTACAGAAGGTCGTTCAGGCAGTGATCGGCCTTGGAGACCATGATGACCACTTTTGGCCGATAGTTCGGCGCTGTCAGCTCGAAGTTCATGCCAAAGCTTTCGGCACGCTCGCTCAGGCCTGCGCGGAACGACGCCTCGTCGAAACCGTCGGGCTGACGGAATTCGACGCGAATGAAAAAGCGGCTGGACAGCCGGTCATCGAACGAGTGGTGCTCGGTGACGTAGCAGCCCTGCTCGAACAGAAACCGCGTCACCGCATCCACCGTGCCCAGCACGCTGGGGCAGTCGGCGGTCAGAATCCAGGTATCGGGGGCGCGGCTCATGGGGTGTTGCTCCTGTTCAATCAATTTCTGCAGAAAAATGCAGATTCCCTGTGGGAGCGGGCTTGCCCGCGAAGGCGGTAATACAAACTCCGGATCTCTGGTGTCTGTAATACCGCCTTCGCGAGCAAGCTCGCTCCCACAGGTGTGACGGGTTCGCCCCGAATCAGGCTGCGATCCCGAGGCCGTACTCGGCGCTGGCATCCTGCAGCCACAACCACCAGTAATCGGCGAAGCTGCGGCGGATCAGCAGTTCCCAGGTTTCTTCACCGGTACGGCGGATCACCAGTTGCGATTTGGCGAAGACGGTGCCGACGGCCTTGCCCACGGGGAAGTTGCTTGGGTGTACGTCGTAGCTGGTGGATTTCATCAGCACGTCGCGCACGTTCGGCCCGGTCAGTTCCAGAATCGACTGGCCGCCGGATACGTTGACCACCTGGATGTGCAGGCCGGCCAACGCTTCACGCAGCTTCTGCTCGACGGCGAATTCTTCGCCGGTCGGGACGATCAGCAGCCACTCGTCCGGGCCCATCCACTGGATCGAACTGTCGCCGCTGGAGACCAGCGTCAACGCGGCAGGCAGTTCCATGCCCAGCGCCTTGTGAACACCGGCGGCAAACGCCGGATCATGGGCATCGCCACGAATGGTCAGGTGGCCCAGCAGTTTTTTCTCGCGCAGCACCACACCCGGGTTGGTGCGGCCCTTGCCGACCAGGCTTTTCAGATCGGCGTGAAACAGAGGCGACTCGACTTTGGCGTCGGTCGTTGGCCGCTGTTGGTAAACGTTGGCTGTGGTCATAGAGCACCTGTGTTGAATTCTGTTGTATCGGTGAACACGGCCCCTGTAGGAGTGAGCTTGCTCGCGATTGCGGTGTGTCAGTCACCCCAAATGGGTCTGGTCTGACGTCATCGCGAGCAAGCTCACTCCTACAGGGATCTCAACAAGCTCGCAGGCTTACTCCACGTTCTGCCGGTCACCCTTCGGATCGAAGAACACCGAGGAAACGATTTCCGCCTCGATCACGCTGCCATCCGCCTGCGGCGAGAACACACGTTCGCCCATGCGCTTCAGACCGCCCTTGACCACGCCCATGGCGAACGAGTAACCCAGCGAGTTCGCTGCGTAGCTCGAGGTCACGTGACCGACCATGGTCATCGGGATCGATTGCTTCGGATCAAATACCAGTTGCGCACCTTCCGGCAGCCACTTGTTCGGATCGACCGGCTTGAGGCCGACCAGTTGCTTGCGATCTTCACGCACGCAGTCTTCACGGCTCATGCCACGCTGGCCGATCCACGAGAACGGTTTGGTGCGACCGACACACCAGCCCATGTTCAGGTCGTCCGGGGTCATCGAGCCGTCAGTGTCCTGGCCGACGATGATGAAGCCCTTCTCGGCCCGCAGTACGTGCATGGTTTCGGTGCCGTACGGGGTCAGGTTGTATTTCTTGCCCGCCTCGGCGATTTTTTCCAGAACACCCATGGCGTAGTCGGCCTGGATGTTCACTTCGTAGGAAAGCTCACCGGTGAAGGAAATCCGGAACACGCGAGCCGGTACGCCACCGACCAGACCTTCTTTCCAGGTCATGAACGGGAAGGCTTCACGATCCAGGTCGATGTCGGTCACTTCGCTGAGCAGCTTGCGGCTGTTCGGGCCCGACAGGGTCAAGGTCGCGTAGTGGTCGGTCACGGAGGTGAAGTACACCTTCAGATCCGGCCATTCGGTCTGCTGATAGATCTCCAGCCATTGCAGCACGCGTGCAGCGCCGCCAGTGGTGGTGGTCATGATGAAGTGGTTGTCGGCGACGCAGGCGGTTACACCGTCGTCGAAGACCATGCCGTCTTCTTTACACATCAGGCCGTAGCGCGCCTTGCCCACATCCAGCTTGGTCCAGGCGTTGGTGTAGATGCGGTTCAGGAACTCCCGTGCATCCGGGCCCTGGATGTCGATCTTGCCCAGGGTCGAGGCGTCCAGCAGGCCGACGCTGTCGCGCACGGCTTTGCATTCGCGGCGCACGGCTGCGTGGATGTCTTCACCGGCTTTCGGGAAGTACCAAGGACGTTTCCACTGACCGACGTCTTCGAATTCGGCGCCGTTCTTGACGTGCCAGGCGTGCAGCGCGGTGAAGCGCACAGGCTCGAAGATGTGACCGCAGTGACGACCGGCTACCGCGCCGAAGGTCACCGGCGTGTAGTTCGGGCGGAACATGGTGGTGCCCATCTCAGGGATGGTGACGTTCAGCGAGCGGGCCGCGATGGCCAGACCGTTGACGTTGCCCAGCTTGCCCTGATCGGTGCCAAAGCCCAGCGCGGTGTAGCGTTTTACGTGTTCGACCGACTCGAAGCCTTCGCGGGTCGCCAGTTCGATGGCGGCAGCGGTGACGTCGTTCTGCAGGTCGACAAATTGTTTCGGCGCGCGGGAAGTGCCCTTCTCGTGCGGCACCTGGAACATCGCCAGGGTGGCTTCTTCCACGCGGCTCAGAGCCTTTGGAATAACGCCTTCCACAGGCTGGAAGCCGGCTTCGGACGCTGCCCGAACACCGCCTTCGAAACCGTCGGCCAATGCGTCGCCCAGTGGGTATACGCCGTTGATGCCGCCGACGCACACGCGTTTCTGAGGCGCTTCACCCGGTACGAAACCGAGGATGTCTTCACGCCAGACCGGCTTGCCGCCCAAGTGGGACGCCAGGTGAACGATCGGGCTGTAACCGCCGGAACTGGCAACCAGGTCGCAGTCCAGCCACTCGCCATTGCTGGTGACTTTGTGTGCACGCACGTCGATAGCCGCTACACGGGCACCGGTGACGCGCTTGCTGCCGCGGGCTTCGATGACCGCGCTGCCGGTCAGGATGCGAATGCCTTTGGCACGCGCTTCTTCAACCAGCGCACCACGTGGGTTGTGGCGTGCATCGGCCACGGCCACCACTTGCAGGCCGGCATCGAGCCAGTCCAGCGCAACGCGGTAGGCGTAGTCGTTGTTGGTGGACAGCACCAGCTTCTTGCCCGGTGCCACGCCGTAACGGCGAACGTAAGTCGAAACGGCACCGGCCAGCATGTTGCCCGGTACGTCGTTGTTGCCGTAGACCAGCGGACGCTCGTGAGTACCAGTCGCCAGCACCACACGATTGGCGCGGACACGGTGCATGCGCTGACGCACCTGGCCGATTGGCGCGCGGTCGCCGAGGTGATCGGTCAGACGCTCGTGGATGGTCAGGAAGTTGTGGTCGTGGTAGCCGTTCACAGTGGCGCGTGGCAGCAGCACAACGTTCTTCAAGCCTTTGAGCTCGGCAACGACGGTGGCTACCCACTCAGCGGCGGGCTTGCCGTCCAGGCTTTCGCGGGAGTCGAGCAGGCTGCCGCCGAACTCTTCCTGTTCGTCAGCCACGATCACGCGGGCGCCGCTGCGCGCAGCTGCCAGTGCCGCCGCCAGACCCGCAGGGCCTGCGCCGACCACCAGCACGTCGGCGTGGTGGTTCATGTTGTCGTAGGTGTCCGGATCGTTCTCGGTCGGCGAGCGACCAAGACCTGCGGCCTTGCGAATGTACTTCTCGTAGGTCATCCAGAACGATTGCGGGTACATGAAGGTTTTGTAGTAGAAGCCCGGTGGCATCAGCTTGCCGCCGACCTTGCCGAGAATCCCCATCATGTCGGTGTTCACGCTCGGCCAGCCGTTGGTGCTGGTGGCGACCAGGCCCGAGTACAGCGCCTGTTGCGTGGCGCGCACGTTCGGGATCTGGGTGGCTTCGGTCGCGCCGATCTGCAGTACCGCGTTCGGCTCTTCGGAGCCTGCCGCGAAGATGCCGCGAGGACGCGAGTATTTGAAGCTGCGGCCGATGATGTCGACGCCGTTGGCCAGCAGGGCTGCGGCCAGGGTGTCGCCTTCAAAGCCCTGGTAGGTCTGGCCGTTGAAGCTGAAGTTCAGGACCTTGCTGCGGTCGATGCGGCCGCCATTGGGCAGACGATTGGACTGGCTCATGCTTTGTCTCCCTTCCCGACGGCTGGAACCGGGTTCACGAACTGCGGTTTGGTGCCAATCAGATAGGTCTCGAGAATTTCGTAAGTCACGGTGTCACGCGTGGCGTTGAAGTACTGACGGCAACCGGCAGCGTGAATCCACAGCTCGTGGTGCAGACCGCGCGGGTTGTCGCGGAAGAACATGTAGTCGCCCCACTGCTCGTCGGTGCAGGCAGCCGGGTCCAGTGGACGCGGAATGTGAGCCTGACCCGAACCGTGGAATTCCTCTTCGGAGCGCAGTTCGCCACAGTGAGGACAGAAGATGTGCAACATAGGAAATTCTCCTGTTAGTGGGCGACCGCGGCAGCGCCGTGTTCGTCGATGAGTGCGCCGTTGTGGAAACGGTCGATGGAAAACGGTTTGGCCAACGGGTGCATTTCGCCTTTCGCCAGACTCGCCGCGAAAACGTTGCCCGAGCCAGGTGTAGCCTTGAAGCCACCGGTACCCCAACCGCAGTTGAAGAACATGTTCGGAACTGGCGTCTTGGAGATGATCGGGCAAGCGTCCGGCGTGGTGTCGACGATGCCGCCCCACTGGCGGTTCATGCGCACGCGGGACAGCACCGGGAACATCTCGACGATGGCCTGGATGGTGTGTTCGATCACCGGGTAGGAACCGCGCTGGCCGTAGCCGACCCAGCCATCGATACCGGCGCCGATCACCAGGTCGCCCTTGTCGGACTGGCTGATGTAGCCGTGAACGGCGTTGGACATGATGACGCTGTCGATGATTGGCTTGATCGGCTCGGATACCAGTGCTTGCAGCGGGTGCGACTCGACCGGCAGGCGGAAGCCCGCGAGCTTGGCCATGTGGCCGGAGTTACCGGCAGTCACCACACCGACACGCTTGGCGCCGATGAAGCCCTTGTTGGTTTCAACGCCGATGCACACGCCGTTTTCCTTGCGGAAACCCGTGACTTCAGTCTGCTGGATCAGGTCAACGCCCAGGGCGTCAGCGGCGCGGGCAAAGCCCCAGGCCACGGCGTCGTGACGCGCTACACCACCGCGACGTTGAACGGTCGCGCCGATGATCGGGTAACGGGTGTTCTTCGAGCAGTCCAGGTACGGGATTTCTTCGGCTACCTGCTTGCCGTTGAGCAGTTCGCCATCGACGCCGTTCAGGCGGTTGGCGCTGACACGACGCTCGGAATCACGCATGTCCTGCAGGGTGTGGCACAGGTTGTACACACCGCGCTGGGAAAACATGACGTTGTAGTTCAGGTCCTGGGACAGGCCTTCCCACAGTTTCATCGCGTGTTCGTACAGGTGGGCCGATTCGTCCCACAGGTAGTTGGAGCGCACGATGGTGGTGTTACGGGCGGTGTTGCCGCCGCCCAGCCAGCCTTTCTCGACCACGGCCACGTTGGTGATGCCGTGCTCCTTGGCCAGGTAGTAGGCAGTCGCCAGACCGTGACCGCCACCGCCAACGATGACCACGTCGTAGACCTTCTTAGGGGTCGGCGTGCGCCACATGCGCTGCCAGTTTTCGTGGTGGCTGAGGGAGTGTTTGAAGAGGCCGAAGCCCGAATAGTGTTGCATAGTGCTACTCCTGACTCAGCGGTAAACCGGGAAATCGGCGCACAGGGCGGCAACCTGGCTGGCAACATTGGCCTCGACATCGGCATCGCCGAGGTTGTCGAGAATGTCGCAGATCCAGCCAGCCAGCGTCGTGCATTGAGCGACTTTGAAACCGCGGGTGGTGACGGCCGGGGTGCCGATACGCAGGCCCGAGGTCACGAATGGCGATTGTGGGTCGTTCGGTACGGCGTTCTTGTTCACGGTGATGTGCGAACGGCCCAGAGCGGCGTCGGCATCCTTACCAGTCAGGCCCTGACGGATCAGGCTGACCAGGAACAAATGGTTGTCGGTACCGCCGGACACCACGTCGTAGCCGCGGTCGATGAACACCTGGGCCATGGCCTGGGCGTTGTCGATCACTTGCTGTTGGTAAGCCTTGAAACCTGGCTCCATCGCTTCCTTGAAGCACACGGCCTTGCCTGCGATGACGTGCATCAGCGGGCCGCCCTGAGCGCCGGGGAATACGGCAGCGTTCAGTTTCTTTTCGATTTCTTCGTTGGACTTGGCCAGGATCAGGCCACCACGTGGACCGCGCAGGGTCTTGTGGGTGGTGGTGGTGACCACGTCGGCGTACGGCAGCGGGTTCGGGTACAGGCCCGCAGCAACCAGACCGGCCACGTGGGCCATGTCGACGAACAGCAGCGCGCCTACTTTGTCAGCAATGGCGCGGAAGCGTGGGAAATCCAGAGTCTTGGAGTAAGCCGAGAAGCCGGCAACGATCATCTTAGGCTTGTGCTCTACCGCCAGGCGCTCGACTTCGTCGTAGTCGATCAGGCCGGTGGTGGTGTCGATGCCGTACTGAACAGCGTTGTAGAGCTTGCCCGAGGACGACACTTTGGCGCCGTGGGTCAGGTGGCCACCGTGGGCCAGGCTCATGCCCAGAATGGTGTCGCCGGCTTGCAGCAGGGCCAGGTAAACGGCGCTGTTGGCCGAGGAACCGGAGTGCGGCTGCACGTTGGCGTAATCGGCGCCGAACAGTTGCTTGGCGCGGTCGATGGCCAGTTGCTCGACCTTGTCGACGTGCTCGCAGCCACCGTAGTAGCGCTTGCCCGGGTAGCCTTCGGCGTATTTGTTGGTCAGGCCGCTGCCCTGCGCCTGCATGACGCGCTTGCTGGTGTAGTTTTCCGAGGCGATCAGCTCGATGTGATCTTCCTGACGTTGGTCTTCGGCATTCATCGCTGCCAACAGTGCATCGTCATAACCCTGGATCTGGTCTTGCTTGCTGAACATCGCGGTTCTCCCAGCGGCGGCGCGGCGCCTGATTGTCAGTAGGACTTGTGGACTGTCCTTTGAAAGCGATGGTAGGGCCGACGCAGACAGGCTAGATGCCTACGCACGCCACGCAAAGGCGCGTTTACGACATGGTTTTGCAGGGAGGGGGAAATGCCGGGTTTGACATGACACCTGTAGGACCGCGCTTGCCCGCGAAAACGTTGTATCAGGCGGGTTCTACGCCTCTGACACACCGCCATCGCGGGCAAGCGCGCTCCTACGCAGGGATGTGTTGAAACAAAAATCCCCGGTCAATGCCGGGGATTTTAGAGTGACGAATGTCGCAATCAGACAGATTTGCCAGGCAACAACCCATCCGCCCGGAACATCCCGCGAATCCCGCGCACCGCCTGACGAATACGATCCTGGTTCTCGATCAGGGCGAAACGCACATGATCGTCGCCGTATTCGCCAAAACCGACACCCGGTGACACACAGACCTTGGCCTCGGCCAGCAGCTTCTTGGCGAACTCCAGCGAGCCCAAGTGGGCGTACGCCTCAGGGATCTTGGCCCAGACGTACATCGAGGCTTTGGGGTTTTCGACCATCCAGCCCAGTTCATGCAGGCCTTTTACTAGCACGTTGCGGCGCTGGCGGTATTGCTCGGCGATGTCGAGCACGCACTGCTGGTCGCCTTCCAGCGCGGCAATGGCAGCGACTTGCAGCGGGGTGAAGGTGCCGTAGTCGTGGTAGCTCTTGATCCGCGCCAGTGCGTTGACCAGCTCGGGATTGCCGACCATGAAGCCGATCCGCCAGCCCGCCATGTTGTAGCTCTTGGACAGGGTGAAGAACTCCACCGCGATGTCCTTGGCGCCCGGCACCTGCATGATCGAGGGGGCTTTCCAGCCGTCGTAGACGATGTCGGCGTAGGCCAGGTCGTGAACCACCAGCACGTCGTACTGTTTGGCCAGCGCGACGACGCGCTCGAAGAAGTCCAGTTCGACGCACTGGGCGGTCGGGTTGGACGGAAAGCCCAGGATCATCATCTTAGGCTTGGGGATCGAGCCGCGAATGGCTTTTTCCAGTTCGGCGAAGAAGTCCACGCCCGGAATCAGCGGCACCGAACGCACCTGCGCCCCGGCAATCACTGCGCCGTAGATGTGGATCGGGTAACTGGGATTGGGCACCAGCACTGTGTCGCCCTGATCGAGGGTGGCGAGCATCAGATGCGCCAGGCCCTCTTTCGAGCCGATGGTGACGATGGCTTCGGTTTCGGGGTCGATGTCGACCTCGTAACGTTTTTTGTACCAACTGGAGATCGCCCGACGCAGACGCGGGATGCCACGCGAAGTCGAGTAGCCGTGAGTGTCTTCACGTTGGGCGACGGTGACCAGTTTTTCGACGATGTGCGGCGGCGTTGCCCCATCGGGGTTGCCCATGCTCAGGTCGATGATGTCTTCACCACGACGACGAGCGGCCATTTTCAGCTCGGCAGTGATGTTGAACACGTAAGGGGGGAGTCGATCGATGCGCGCAAAGCGGCGCGGCGAACCTTGGTCTGCCATGGAGGCCTCTAGAAGACGTAAGCGCCCGGAACCGTCCGAGCGACGTTGGCCACTGCGGTGGCCTGGTGCGGAAGATAAGGGTGGGGACGGCGGTTTGTCTACAGTGTTTTTTCAACACCACAGCGCCCTGTAGGAGTGAGCTTGCTCGCGATAGCGGCGTGTCAGACACACCTATGTTGGTTGACACACCATAATCGCGAGCAAGCTCACTCCTACAGGATCTGTGAGCGCAGGACGTACAACACCAGAAAATGCACCGGATAAATCAGGTAGGCCCATTTACGCATCGGCCATACCCCGAACCCAGGCTTGCTGCGCAGCAGCGCCAGTCCCAACCAGGGTCCGAGCAGACAAGCGACCAGCGCGCCGATTGAGATAGGGTCACCCCAGAGCATGCCGTCGATGATCCTGGACCACTCATTACTCAACAGGCAGACGATCCCCGGCACCACCGCCAACCACAACGAACCGCGCAACACCAACACAAAAGCGGCCGGCAACAGGACCCCGAACGCGCCGAACATCCAATGCGGCGCAAACGCGACACCCAGTCCCAGCGCGACGATGCCCATGGCTCGCACCGACCACGAACGAGCGACCGCCCCCTGCGCCACCAGCAACCCCAGCACCAGGGTCGCCAGCACGTTGAGCGTGGTCACCTCACCTGCCATGTACAGGCGATAAGGCAGTTCGGCAATCAGCGAAAACACCGCAAGCCACGCCAGATATTTCCAGCTCACACCGGCCTGAGGGGCGCGATCCATGCCGCGCCGCACGTTCACCGCGATCGCCAGGCAAAACCACGCGAACGCCAGACGTCCCGGCACGTACAGCCAATCTGCAGACCAGCCGACGTAACGCAAGTGGTCCAGCAGCATGCTCAGCATCGCCAGCCACTTGAGCAGGTCCAGTGCCCGGTCACGCAAAGGGCGGGTACTCGCCGTGGTCTCGCTCATGTCCTCACTCATCTGATGAATTTTCTGACGCAAGAATGCATGACCAAACCATGGAATGTTCGTTACAGTCGCAGCCTTCGACTACAGGGAACCGGCCATGTCAGACCAAAGCCAGCAGTTTGCCAGCGACAACTATTCGGGAATCTGCCCGGAAGCCTGGGCGGCCATGGAACAAGCGAACCACGGCCATCAACGCGCCTATGGCGATGACCAGTGGACAGCACGCGCCGCCGATCAATTCCGTCAGTTGTTCGAAACCGATTGCGAAGTGTTCTTCGCCTTCAACGGCACGGCGGCCAACTCCCTGGCCCTGTCGTCGTTGTGCCAGAGCTACCACAGCGTCATCTGCTCCGAAACCGCCCACGTCGAGACCGACGAATGCGGCGCGCCGGAGTTCTTCTCAAACGGCTCCAAGCTGCTGACCGCACGCAGCGAGAACGGCAAGCTGACGCCCGAATCGATCCGCGAAGTGGCGCTCAAGCGTGCCGACATCCATTACCCCAAACCGCGGGTCGTGACCCTGACCCAGGCGACCGAAGTGGGCAGCGTCTACCTGCCTGAAGAACTCAAGGCCATCAGCGACACCTGCAAGGAACTGGGCCTGAACCTGCACATGGACGGCGCCCGCTTCGCCAACGCCTGTGCGTACCTGGGTTGCACACCGGCGGAGTTGACCTGGAAGGCCGGCATCGATGTGCTGTGCTTTGGCGGCACGAAAAACGGCATGGCGGTGGGTGAAGCGATCCTGTTCTTCAACCACAAGCTGGCCGAAGACTTCGACTACCGCTGCAAGCAGGCAGGGCAACTGGCGTCGAAAATGCGCTTCCTTTCGGCGCCGTGGGTCGGCCTGCTGGAAAACGACGCCTGGCTCAAACATGCCCGCCACGCCAACAGCTGCGCGCAGTTGCTGGCCGAACTGGTGAAGGATATTCCGGGGGTCGACCTGATGTTCCCGGTGCAGGCCAACGGCGTGTTCCTGCAACTGTCGGAAGCGGCGATTGCGGCACTGACCGCAAAGGGCTGGCGGTTCTACACCTTCATCGGCAGCGGCGGCGCACGGTTCATGTGCTCCTGGGACACCGAAGAAGCCCGCGTGCGCGAGCTGGCAGCGGATATCCGCCTGGTGATGGGCGCCTGAGAACAGCAAATAACAACTGTGGGAGCGGGCTCGCCCGCGAAGACGGAATTTCAGCCGCTGAATATGCTGCGGCTGTTACGACCTCTTCGCGGGCGAGCCCGCTCCCACAGAGCCATTGTGATCGGCAGGATGTTCACCCCTGCGCAATCACCTTCTCGATCACCTCGACCGTCGCATTGACCTTTTCCTCGTAAACGCTCAGCTCTGCGGCATGCTGCTGTTTGAGTTCGATCTGCTTCGAGCACAGGTTCAGCGCCGCCAGCACCAGCAGGCGGTCGCCGATCAGGGTCGGGTAGCTGCGCTTGGTCTCGGACAATGCCGCCTTGAGCATGACCACGGCATCCATCAAGGTCTGCTCCTGACCCTCGGGTGCCTTGATCGTGTAATCGTTGCCCAGAATGGAAATGACCTTGGTGGTGTCGCGGTCGATAATCATGCGCCGACCGCGCTGACGCTGGTGGCACGGTCAACCAGCGCCTGAATGCGGGCTGCGGTAGCGCCTTGCTTTTCTTCCTGCTCCAGCAGGCTCAACTGCAGGCTGTCGTTGTCATCCCTGGCCTTTCGCAACTCGTCAGTGAGTTGCGCGTTCGAGTTCTGCAATTCCTGGTTCTGCTGCACCAGGTCTGCAACGAGCTTTTCCAACTGGCTTAGGGATGCTTCCAACATTTTGATTTCTCAGGCAAATTTCAAGGGCGCGTACGATAAAGAAAAGAGACTTCGGCTACCAGTGAAATCAGGGCATTTACGCCACAACACCGACCTTGCAAGCACTTCGTTCACTTCAACGGCACAAACGCATAACGGACCTGATTGACTGCGTTTTGGCCGTCTTGTTCCTGCTGTTCGTCAGATCGGCCCCCTGCGACACAAGCGCACAGGTATGGACCAACGGGTTCAAGTCTGGGAAGACGCGACCGATAAGTCATGCATCTCTGACCATTCTCCCCCTCGCCTCGCATGGATTGCGGCCTTTCTGGAACCGTCATGTCCCTACGTAATATGAACATCGCGCCCCGCGCATTCCTCGGTTTTTCCATCATCGGCTTGTTGATGCTGGTTCTGGGTGTCTTCGCTCTGATGCAAATGAGCAAGATCAACGACGCCACCGAAACCATGGCCACCAACAGCATGCCCAGCATCAAGTCGCTGGACAAACTGACCGAAGGCAGCATTCGCCTGCGCGTGCTGTCGTACCGCCTGATGCTCAATCGCGAGCCTGAAACCCTGGCCAAGACCGTCGAACTGCTGGCCATGCGCAACAGGCAGATCGAAGAAGCTCGCGCCATCTACGTCAAGCTGATCGCAGCGCCCGAGGAGCAGGCCGCCTACGACCAGTACGTCAGGCTGCTCAACGAGTACCGCGGGCTCGAAGACCGCATGAAGTCCCTGAGTAACGCCAACAAGCTGGACGAACTGGCAACCCTGCTCGGCGCTGACCTGCAAACCAACTCCGACCAGATGAACACCGTCCTCGGCAAGCTGGTAGAGATCAACACCCAGCAGCTAAACGACACCAACAAGATGGCGTCGGACCAGTACTCGACCGCCTTCACCATGGTCGTGACCCTGCTCATCATTGCCACTGCACTGACCCTGCTGTTCGCCTGGCTGCTGACCAACAGCATTACCCGTCCGATTGCAGCGGCACTGAACGCTGCCGAAGAAATTGCCGAAGGCGACCTGACCCGCACCATCCAGGTCGATGGCACCGACGAAGCTGGCCGACTGCTGACCGCCATGCTGAAAATGCAGTCCAAGCTGCGCGACACGCTGCAACGCATTTCCGGATCCGCCACCCAGTTGGCCTCGGCCGCAGAAGAACTGAACGCGGTGACCGACGAAAGCGCCCGGGGCCTGTCGCAGCAGAACAACGAGATCGAACAGGCAGCGACTGCGGTCAACGAAATGACTAGCGCCGTCGAAGAAGTGGCACGCAACGCCGTGAGCACGTCCGAAGCCTCGCAGAATGCCACCACCTCGGCCAGCGATGGTCGTGACCTGGTTCAGGAAACCGTCAGCGCCATCGAGCGCATGAGCGGCGACGTGCAAAGCACCGCGACCCTGATCGGCAACCTCGCCGATGAATCCCGCGACATCGGCAAGGTGCTGGACGTGATCCGCGGCCTGGCCGACCAGACCAACCTGCTGGCCCTCAACGCTGCCATCGAAGCGGCGCGCGCGGGTGAAGCCGGCCGTGGCTTTGCCGTGGTCGCCGACGAAGTTCGCGCCCTGGCGCACCGCACCCAGCAGTCGACCAGCGAGATCGAGCGCATGATCGGCAGCATTCAGGGTGGCACCGAGCAAGCCGTGAACTCCATGCGCAGCAGCACCGAACGCGCAGAATCCACCCTGAGCATCGCCAAAGGCGCGGGTCTTGCGCTGGATACCATTAACAACGCGGTGGTGGAAATCAACGAACGCAACCTGGTCATTGCCAGCGCTGCGGAAGAACAGGCCCAAGTGGCCCGCGAAGTGGACCGCAACCTGGTCAACATCCGTGACCTGTCGACCCAGTCGGCCACCGGTGCCAACCAGACCAGCGCAGCGAGCAATGAGCTGTCGCGCCTGGCGGTGGATTTGAACGGGATGGTGGCGCGCTTCCGTTTGTGAATGGGTTCCAAATCCAGAAAGGGAATGCTGCTCATCGCGGCATTCCTGACCTCTGGAACCAAGGAAGCCACCGTTACAATTTGCTGAAACCTCAAAGTTGACCTCCTTACGGAGGCCCATATAATCCAGCGCAACACACCCGCCAAGCCTAGGTTGACCTGGTCAGCACGCTCAAATCGCGCGGGTTTTTTTTGCCTGGAGAAAATGGCATGAGGCCATTCGATAAACCCGCCCTCAGCGTAGATCAGCAACTGGAACTGCTGAAGAAGCGCGGCCTGCACATCGCGAATGAAAAAAAGGCGATGTCTTTGCTGGAGGTGGTCACGCTGTTCCGGCTCAGTCCATACATGCGTCCATTTCAGGAAACACGCCCTGACCACGCGTTCAAGCCTGGTTCAAGCTTGAAAGATATCGTGGAGGTCTATCGCTTCGACTCTTCATTACGCAGCCTCGTCATGGAGGCAATAGAAAAAGTCGAAGTGGCCGTGCGCGCAGCCATCAACAACCATTTAAGTCCCAGGCTCGGTTCAGGCTGGATAGCCGACCCGAAGTCGTTTCAGTCATCCTATGCTCATGGCGAGCTCTTGCGCCCACTGCGGCTTAAGCTCGCCGACGAGGCAAGAAAGCTGGAGCGCGAACGCGTCCGAAACCGGCGCAACGAACTCTCTGAGCAGGCGACTCAACAACACATGGAGAACCGCGCTCGCGATAACTACTTCCGCTTTTATGGCGCAACCTATAGTGCGCCGCAGCTGCCGCCTGCGTGGGCAATGCTTGAGGAAATGAGCCTTGGGACGGTCTCGACCCTTTTCAGGGCCCTCGCCAGAAGCCGCGACAAGAAAGCCATCGCATCGCGGTTCAAACTGCCTTTTGAAGTACTGCAGTCTTGGTTGCACACGCTGACGTTCATCCGCAACTGCTGCGCCCATCACTCACGCCTGTGGAACAGAGAGCTGCCCGTTCGCCCGTCACTGCCCAAAAGCTGGGCGCTATTGGCGGCTTGCCACAACCAGCCTCAGCCATCACAGCGGCTGTACGTGGTATTCACCATGCTTGCTTACCTGACGGATCTGATCAGCCCGGATACTCAGTGGAAGGCCCGAGCACTGAAGATGCTGAGAGATCAGGACGCCTCAAAACTGAGGCCGATGGGATTCCCGGTTGGTTGGTCAGCCCAGGAACAGTGGAATTAGGTCCGTGGCATGGAACAGTCCGACTTACCGGCGGCAGCGCCTTCGAAATCGCCACCGCCGGCAAGCCATGCTGCTACACGCTTATCAATACTCGATCCGCACATCCCCTTTCGGCAC
Source organism: Pseudomonas putida (assembly GCF_028682175.1). GTDB lineage: Bacteria > Pseudomonadota > Gammaproteobacteria > Pseudomonadales > Pseudomonadaceae > Aquipseudomonas > Aquipseudomonas putida_AD. Next base: position 106,599 of record NZ_JANHKS010000006.1, read on the forward strand.
GCTGCAGCACGACAGGATGTAACCCTCTTCCACGTCGTCGTCGGTGATCCCGCCGTTGTGCTCCATCTCCACCTCCCCGCTCAGCTTCATCACCTTGCAGGTCCCGCAGATCCCCATGCCGCAGGCTTTCGGAATCATCAGGCCAAGCTTGGCTGCAGCGGCGTGAACGGTTTCGCCCGGCGCCACGCGGATGCTCTTGCCGGTGTCGGTGAATTCCACCTGATGCAACTCGGCAACGTCGATTTCCGGTGCGTCGGCGGCCTGCTCGGCATGCTCCACGGCGTCTGCACGAGCCTCCGGAGGCGTCGCGCCGAAAGATTCCTCGTGGTACTGCGCCATGTTGAAACCGTTGGCTTCCAGCAGGCGCTTGACCGCGTTCATGTACGGCGTCGGGCCGCAGCAGAACACCTCACGCTCCATGAAGTCCGGCGCCATAAGCTCAAGCATCTTCTGGTTCAGGTAACCGCGATAACCCGCCCACGGCTCACCCAGACCATGCTTCTCGCACACGATGTGCAGCGAGAAGTTGTTGATGCGCGACGCCATCTGCTCCAGCTCGCGGTGATAGATGATGTCCTTGGGCGAACGTGAGCTGTGGACGAACACCATGTCGACGTTGGCGTTGGTGTCGTAGTACCAGCGCGCCATGGACATCACCGGCGTGATACCGACACCGCCGCTGAGGTACAGAATCTTCGGGTTCGGGAAGTCGATGGCGTTGAACAAACCCACCGGCCCGTGCACGGCCAGCTCCTGGCCTTCGTGAAGGGTGTCGTGCAGCCAGTTGGACACCTTGCCGCCCGGCACACGCTTGATGGTGATCGAGAAGCTGTATGGCACCGATGGCGAGCTGGAAATGGTGTAGGAGCGCATGGTCGGCACGCCGTCGATTTCCAGCTCCAGGGTGACGAACTGACCCGGCTTGAAAAAGAACAGGATCGGCTGATCGGCCATGAAGCAAAAGGTGCGCACGTCCCAGGTTTCCTGGATCACTTTTACGACCCGCACAAGGTGGCGGCCATTGGCCCAAGTCTGCGTGTTGACCGGGCTGAGGAAACTCTGGGACATACTCACTCTCCACGGCCGACTGTCGGCCTCTTATGGTGGCGATTCTGCGTAACGCGAGAACGGCCTATTTACCTATCAGCGACATTCACATACTTATGGCGACCAGGCCCGGTCTATAGGGGTTGCGTAGTCGTCAACGGAATCGGCCATGTCGCCCATGGATAAGGTTCACGTCGCGCCCCACTCCACACTCGCGGCTAAATCGATACACATTTTTTACTCATAAAGCCTGAGCGACAGAAAATACCGTCGCCTCGCGTGCCAGACACACAACACAACCGTAATTGGCCACATTCGTAGACCGCTGAAATCGCGGTCTGAGGACTTGAAAGATGGACGTCACCGCAACTCTGAGCCTGGGCGATCCGCTGGAACCCGCACGCAAGGCAACCGCCGAAATGCTGCAGACTCGTGAGCGTACTTATTCGCTGCCGCAGCCTTTCTACAGCGATGAGCGGCTGTTTGAAATCGACATGCAGGAAATCTTTCAAAAGGAATGGCTGATCGCGGGCATGACCTGCGAGATTCCGGCCAAGGGCAACTTCATGACCCTGCAGATCGGCAAGAACCCGATCCTGGTCGTACGCTCGCCAGATGGCACGGTCAACGCGTTCCACAACGTCTGCCGCCATCGCGGCTCGCGTCTGTGTACCAAGGAAAAAGGCAAGGTCGCCAAACTGGTGTGCCCATACCACCAGTGGACCTACGAGCTCGACGGCCGCCTGCTGTACGCGGGTACCGAAATGGGCGCTGACTTCGACATGAAGGAATTCAGCCTCAAGCCTGTGCACTGCAAGGTGTCCGGCGGCTACATCTTCATCAGCCTGGCGACCAATCCGCCGGCCATCGACGAGTTCCTGCAGACCCTGAACCACTACATGGAACCGTACGACATGGAAAACACCAAGGTGGCGGTGCAAACCACCTTGATGGAAAAGGCCAACTGGAAGCTGGTGCTGGAAAACAACCGCGAGTGCTACCACTGCAACGGTTCTCACCCTGAACTGCTGAACACCCTGCTGGAGTGGGACGACACCAACGATCCCCGCGCCGACCAGAAATTCAAGGATCACGTCGCCGAATCGGCCGCGGCGTGGGAAGCCGAAAAGATTCCCTACCTGCACAAGAGCTTCGGCCTGCGTAACCGCATCGTGCGCATGCCACTGCTCAAAGGCACCGTGTCCATGACCATGGACGGCAAGCAAGGCAGCAAGAAGCTCATGGGCCGCATCCAGAACCCGGACCTGGGCTCGATGCGCATCCTGCACCTGCCGCACTCCTGGAACCACTGCATGGGCGACCACGTGATCGTGTTCACCGTGTGGCCGATCAGCGCCCAGGAAACCATGGTCACCACCAAGTGGCTGGTGCACAAGGACGCTGTCGAAGGCGTGGACTACGACGTTGCCCGCCTGCGCGAAGTCTGGGACGCCACCAACGACCAGGACCGTCGCCTGGCCGAAGAAAACCAGCGCGGCATCAACTCCGTCGCCTACCAGCCAGGCCCGTACTCGAAAACCTACGAGTTCGGCGTGGTCAACTTCATCGACTGGTACAGCGCCAAGCTCCTGGAGAACATGGGCGCTGAGCCTGCGCCGTATCTGAAAGGTGTGGCGGTCAACCACGAGTAAGGTCCAACTGCAGCGCTTGTTCCAACGTCATCGCGGGCAAGCGCGCTCCTGCAGAAATCGAACTGTAGGAGCGCGCTTGCCCGCGATGCGTTTGTGAGCTGAAATCCGAATATTGGTCAGAAAACGCTCAACCCTGCTCCACACCACCCCCGCCGCCCCTCTGCAGCATCCACAAACAACTTATCCACAGCACAACCCACAGCAATTGTGGGGAAGTCGAATTTCGCCTGTGTAAAAAGTCAGAAAAAACCGTGACTTATTTCTCCTGGCGTGGGCTGGAAATGGCTGATCAATATTTGAACAAAGCTCTGTAAGCCACGATTATAGCGGGATGCAGAAGAGCGCAAACACCTTATCCACAGAACCGCCAACAGAGAATGTGCGCAACTCGTCAAGATACGCGAGCATCTGTGGAAAAGCTTATGTCGCGCCGAAATTCAGGCTCATACGATGCACATTCGTCAGAGAAACGTTGCACTGATCAAAATTTGAACAAATCTTTGAAAGCCCCGGTTTACCTTGCTCTCAGAGGAAAGCGAACATCTTATCCACACAGCCGCGCACAGAGAATGTGGGCAAAAAATCTGAGTCTGGACCAGGTGCTGTGGAGAAAAAGCCTTTAGAAACCGCTAGATAGGATGGTTGTTTTTTGATCGATCGTTTGTAAGCCACGCCGTACGTGGCTCGCACCAATGGCCGAACAGTTTATCCACAGGTGGATCAACAGCGATTGTGGGTATGTGGATTGATTGAAGGGCAGAAGATTCGGAAGCGTCTGACATCGTTGCAAATCCAAGGACCGTAAACTCCCGCTAGCACAACTCTCCTGACTGGAAGGATTCAATCATGAAAAGCAGAGCCCACTTCTCACGAGACGTCGTCTTGAGAGCCAATGCCCAACTGATCGAGCACGGAGGCCGCCCTGCAAAGCTTCCACGAGAGCTGTTGGGTGTCGTCACCTTCCGCCCCAGAACCATCGATGAGATCAACACCGCCTTTGCCACTGCGTACGCAAGGCTGCGCGAGACTGAGTTTGCATGACCAAAGCGAACTACAACCATATCTATAACGCGTTGGTCGCGGACGATAACGACATCGTTGGCAAGCTCGCCTATTCGCAATACAAGCGTCAGAAAATCGAATACATCCTGGCATTCAAGGAAAAGCACGGAGAACTCCCGAAAGACGCCGACCTTGCCGCGTTCCACGATATGAGCAACAACGTGTCAGTTCTTGAGAGCTACCGGAGCCAGGCAGCGCAGCTGGCGGTGGATTTTCTGAAAGCATCTCTCGCTGATGAAACAAGGGAGATGGAAGACATGTACGCCGCAAAAGCCAGCCACGAGATACGATCCGCGCGACCTGGCTTCTGGACTGGCGTATCACAGAGCGTCATTGGCTCGGCATGCTTCATCATGCTGCTTGGCTGCCTTGTCTTCTTCACCTGGAGCTTGAAACAAGGGCCTCGTCAGGTCATCGAGCAAGTATTCGACGTGATGATTGTCGATGCTGCCACCACTCGGTCGGCGATGGAGACAGATGACCCAAAGTCTTGAACGGGAGATACACCCAGTTCCCACATCGCCTCACGGCGTGCCGACGATAGCGATGTCGAGAACGCCCCCGCCGGCAAGCCATGCTGCTACGGGGGATGGGGGTTGTCATTGATGTGGGTACGGACGCCGATCCGTAGCAGCACGGCTTGCCGGCGGGAGCGGCGTTGAGGGCGCGGCGAGGGGTTAGCGAACCACCCCTTCCTCCACCAGGAGCTTCAAAATCGCTGCAGCGCCTTCCTCGGGGCTAACCCCTTTGAGCACTTGCCCGCCGCCACCGCTGGCCTTGGCCGTCGCTGCCTTCATCCGGTCGGCACCGCTTTTGGCCTTGATGACCTTCAGGCGTTTTGGCCGAGGTTTGGCGGGTGTCAGTTCGGCGCCTGTGAATAACTCATCAATGGTGACTTCGATCTGTTCCACATCCAGCGTGCCGCGCTGTGCAGGGCCGTAGGCGCTCTGGCGCGGTTTGGGGGCGGCGTTGTCCACAGTGGCGAGGAAAGGCAGGCGAACCTTGAGGCGACGCCGTTGGCCGCGTGGCAGGGCCTGAAGGACCTGGGCGGATCCACCGCTGATGGATTCGACTTCAGCCATGCCCACCACCAGCGGCCAGCCGAGTTTTTCGGCCAGCAGGTAGGGCAACATGCCCGAACCTTCACCAGTCTCGGCCTGGGTGCCAGCAAGCACCAACTGTACCCCGGACTCGCGTATGTAATCGGCCAGCCCCGGCAGCGCATCGGCACCTCCGGGCTGGTCGAGCACGTGCAATTCTTTCAGGCCCATGCCGAGGTAGGCGCGCAATGCAGGCTCCTCCGCATTGCCAGCGTGGAGCACGTGCAAGTTATCCCCAGCCAGTTGCAGGCCCAGTTCGACTGCGCGGGCATCCTGTTCCGCACGGCGTGGACGATCGGAAGTCGGGTGCGCACCCACAGACACGAGGCTGATAACGTGCAAGGCGGCTTTATCCACAGGCAGTATTTTGTCAGGCTGCATCGCGTTTTCCCTCGTTCCGGTACGCCTCAACGGCCTCGATCAGCGCCTTGAGCACGTCTGCGCTTTCGCCAATCACCGACAAATCAGCACGTTTGATCATGTCGCACGTCGGATCCAGGTTAATCGCCACAACTTTGTCGCAGGCCCCGATGCCTTGTAAGTGCTGGATCGCCCCCGAGATACCCACAGCCACGTAGACACGCGCGGTGACCCAGGTGCCCGATGCGCCGACCTGGCGATCACGGGTCATGAAGCCGTCGTCCACGGCCACGCGGGATGCGCCTTCAGTGGCGCCCAACGCAGCGGCTGTGCGGTGGAACAGTTCCCAGTCCTTGACGCCGTTGCCGCCCGAGAAGATGAACTCCGCTTCGGCCATGGGGATAAGTGCCGGATCGACCGCCACCGCGCCCAGATCCTCAATACGCGCCAGGCTGCGCGCGATGCCTGTGGACAACTCCACCGGCAACGCTTCGTGGCGAGTTTCGCTCACGGGCTCCGCACATTCAGCGGCTGCCAGGATCAAGCGCGAAACCGGACGCGACACATCTTGCTGCCCTGCCCCTGCCCGGCCCGTGGCCTGTGCGTCTTTGACCTGCCAGACGCGCGTCGCCGGGCGCTCGCCCATGCTCGCGGCAAAGCGGCGGCCCAATTCCCCACCACCGGTACGGCTGTCAGGCAGCAACCAGTGACGTGGGTCGAACTGGTTATCCACAGCCCGCAGCCCCTGTACGCGCTGTTCAGGGGAGTAACCGCTGAACTCGCTGCCCTCCAGGACCAGCAGCCGATCGACACCGGCGGTGTCGAACGCCGACTCCTTGTGCTCGCCGAACACCACGGCCAGTACCGCACCGTCTTTGCCCGCCAACCCATGGGCCAAGCCCAGCAGATCGCGGTCGTGGCTGCTCAGGCGGCCGCCGACCATGTCAGGCACCACGGCGATGTAGAACGCAGGCTCTGCAACCTGATGCAGCGGCAATTGCGCTTCAACGGAGGCGGAGCGCTTGACCGAGCCGCCCTGTTGCGCGCCACTGCGGTCGATACGCTTGATGCCGTTGGGGCCGATGAAACCGGCGCCGTGGACGTTCTTGCGAATGATGCCGTTAGGCCCCATCCAGCTCGCCTGTTGCGGCTGCATGGCGGCATGCAGCGGGTGCAGGCGGTTGCGGGCGATCCACTCGGCACGAGGGTCGCGGCGGATAATGTCGCTCATCAGTGCGCCTCCGCAGGTTCACGTTTGACAGGAGCCGGCTTGGCGGGCGCTGCTTCTTCAAGCAGGGCGTCGGCCACCAGTTCAGCGATGTCCTTGATCATCGGGCGAGGTTCGACCACACCTTCGAGCATTGCCGTGCACTGTGGACAACCCACGGCCACAAGCTCGGCACCGATTTCGCGGATGTCTTCCATACGCATGTCGGGGATACGCTGCTTGCCCGGAATATCGGTGATCGGCGCGCCACCACCGCCACCGCAGCAGCGGGAACGGAAACCGGAACGCTGCATTTCCTTGACCTCGATCCCCAATGCCTTGAGCACGTCGCGCGGCGCTTCATATTCGCCGTTGTAGCGGCCCAGGTAGCATGGGTCGTGGTAGGTCACGCTGGAGCCTTTGTGCTGGCCCAGGTTCAACGCGCCCTCACCGATCAGCTCGGCCATGTAGGTGCTGTGATGCTGCACCAGGTATTCGCCGCCAAAGGCGCCGTACTCGTTTTTCAAGACGTGGAAGCTGTGCGGGTCGCAGGTCACGATGCGTTTGAAGCTGTATTTGGACATTGTCTGGATATTGCGCTTGGCGAGCATCTGGAAGGTCGCTTCGTCACCCAGGCGACGGGCCACGTCACCGCTGTCACGTTCTTCCAGGCCCAGCACGGCGAAGTCCACTTGAGCGGCTTTCAGTACTTTGACGAAGGCGCGCAAGGTGCGCTGGTTGCGCATGTCGAAGGCACCATCGCCTACCCAGAACAGCACGTCGGCTGTTTTCTTTTCGCTCAGCAGGCTGAGGTTCAGGTCCGCAGCCCAGTTCAGACGGCCGCCCGGTGCAAAGCCGCCCGGGTTGTCGGTGGCGATGAGGTTTTCCAGGACTTCGGCGCCCTTGTTCGGGGTCGCGCCTTTTTCCAGGGTCAGGTGACGGCGCATGTCGACGATGGCGTCCACGTGCTCGATCATCATCGGGCACTCTTCCACGCAGGCGCGGCAGGTCGTGCACGACCACAGGGTTTCGGCATCGACCAGACCATTGACGATCGGTTGATGCGGGTTGCCGCCGTGCTCCCCGACAGGTTTGCCGGGATAGGGGCTGCCGGCGAATTTGGCATCGGTGCCGCCGGCCAGGCCGACGACCATGTCCTGAATCAGTTTTTTCGGGTTCAGTGGCTGGCCTGCAGCGAACGCTGGGCACGCGGCCTCGCATTTACCGCACTGCACGCAGGCGTCGAAGCCCAGCAGCTGGTTCCAGGTGAAGTCCTTGGGTTTTTCCACACCCAGCGGCGCGGTCGGATCAGCCAGGTCCAGCGGCTTGAGGCCGGTGGAGCGGCCGCCGCCAAAACGCTCGGCGCGGCGGTGCCAGGCCAGGTGCAGGGCACCGGCGAAGGCGTGTTTCATCGGCCCGCCCCAGGTCATGCCGAAGAACAGCTCGGACACACCCCACAGCACGCCGATCCCCAGGATCACTGCCAGCAACCAGCCGCCGAAGTTTTCCGGAAGGATCCCGGCCACCGGCAGGGTCACCAGGAAGAACGAGGCCGAGAACGCCAGCAGGCTTTTCGGCAGGCGCATCCACGGGCCTTTGGACAGGCGGCTCGGCGGGTTGCGACGACGCAGATAAACGAAGATCGCACCGACGAACATCACCGCCGACATCAGCAGCAGCGCATAGCCGAGGATGCGGTTATGCAGGCCGAAACCATGCACCAGAATCGCCAGGATGATGGACGCCACCGCGCCACCGGCCGTGGCCACGTGGGTGTTGGCGATGTATTTGTCACGTGCCACCACGTGGTGCAGATCGACCATGTAGCGCTTTGGCATGGCCAGCAGGCCGCCGAGCAGATCGACCTTGGAGGCGCGCCCGTTGCGCCACATGGCGACCCGCCGCAAAGCGCCCAGAACCGCGAGGCCCAGGGCTGCGAACAGCAGGATTGGAAGAAGGGTGTTGAGCATGTGGAGCTCCCAAAGACCAGAGGGTCTTGCAGGTCGAAATGCCTTACTCGGTCCCTGTGGGAGTGAGCTTGCTCACGAAAGCATTCTGCCAGTCACCGCTTCGTTGACTGACCTGCCGCCTTCGCGAGCAAGCTCGCTCCCACAGGGTTATGTGCAAGCCGTCAGAAGTCTTTACACAGTCTGAGTGCGTCGTAGATCGCGGCGTGGGTATTACGCTGCGCCACGCAGTCGCCGATGCGGAACAGCAGGTAGCCGTCGCCAGACTGGCTCAACGACGGCTGAGGCTTGATCGCGAACAGGGCATCGATGTCGATCTGGCCCTTGTTGCGCGAACCGTCCTTAAGGCCGTAGTACAGCTCTTCGTCAGGACGCACGCCGTTCTCGATGACCACCTGGTCGATCACCCGCTCCTCTTTGGCGCCGGTGTATTCGTTTTCCAGCACCGCCACCAGCTTGTCGCCTTCGCGGTAGACCTTCTCCAGCATCATGTCGCCGGTCATGATGATTTCTTTCGGGTACATGCTGCGGTAGTAAGTCGGGAACGACGTACCGCCCATGGCCACGCCCGGTTTAATGTCATCGGTGACGATCTCGACCTGGCTGCCCTTGTCCGCCATGAAGTCGGCCACGGACATCCCGGTGAACTCGCAAATGGTGTCGTAGACCAGCACGTTCTTGGCCGGTGCAACCTTGCCGTCCAGCACGTCCCAGCTGCTGACCACCAGGCCTTCTGCCGCGCCCCAGTGCTCGTTCTGCTCGATGAACGGATGACCGCCCACCGCCAGCACCACCACATCCGGACGCAGGTCCCTGATGGTCGCGATGTCAGCCGCAGTGCCCAGGCGCAGATCGACCTTAAGGCGAGCCAACTCCAGCTGATACCAGCGGGTGATACCGGCAATCTGATCACGCTGCGGCGCTTTCGAGGCCGTGGTGATCTGGCCGCCGATGGCGTCCTTCTTCTCGAACAGGGTCACGTCGTGGCCACGTTCAGCGGAAACACGTGCAGCTTCCATCCCCGCAGGGCCGGCACCGACGATCACCACTTTGCGTTTGACGCCGGTGGTTTTCTCGATGATGTGCGGCACGCCCATGTATTCACGGGAAGTCGCGGCATTCTGGATGCAGAGCACGTCCAGCCCCTGGTACTGGCGGTCGATGCAGTAGTTGGCACCGACGCACTGACGAATCTGGTCAACCTGGCCCATCTTGATCTTGGCGATCAGGTGCGGGTCGGCGATGTGCGCGCGGGTCATGCCGACCATGTCGACGTAACCGCCTTCCAGGATACGGGTCGCCTGGTTCGGGTCCTTGATGTTCTGCGCGTGCAGAACCGGGGCCTTGACCACTTCCTTGATACCGGCCGCCAGATGCAGGAACGGCTCCGGTGGATAACTCATGTTGGGGATAACGTTGGCCAGGGTGTTGTGCGTGTCGCAACCCGAGCCCACCACACCGATGAAATCGATCATGCCGGTCTGGTCGTAATACTTGGCGATCTCTTTCATGTCTTCATGGCTGAGACCGTCCGGGTGGAATTCGTCACCGCAGATACGCAGCCCCACGCAGAAGTCAGGACCGACCTCCTTGCGCACAGCCTTGATCACTTCCAGGCCGAAGCGCATGCGGTTCTCGAAGCTGCCGCCCCATTCGTCAGTACGCTTGTTGACGCGCGGACTCCAGAACTGGTCGATCATGTGCTGGTGCACGGCCGACAGTTCCACGCCGTCCAGGCCACCGGCCTTGGCACGGGCGGCTGCGCTTGCGTAGTTGCCGATCACGCGCCAGATCTCTTCCGGCTCGATGGTCTTGCAGGTGGCGCGGTGCACAGGCTCGCGGATGCCCGATGGCGACATCAGGGTCGGCCAATGGTCGCCGTCCCAGCGGGAGCGTCGGCCCATGTGGGTAATCTGAATCATGATCTTGGCGCCGTGCTTGTGCATGGCGTCGGCCAGATTCTGGAAATGCGGGATGATGTTGTCGGTGGCCAGGTTGACCGACTTCCACCAGCTTTGCGGGCTGTCGATGGCCACGCTGGAGGAGCCGCCACAAATGGCCAGGCCGATGCCGCCTTTGGCTTTCTCCTCGTAATACTTCACATACCGGTCGGTGGTCATGCCACCGTCAGTGGCATAGACCTCGGCGTGTGCGGTACTGAGGACGCGGTTGCGGATTGTCAGTTTGCCGATTTGTATAGGCTGAAACATTGCTTCGAAAGCCATCTCACGGTCCTCGGCTTACAACGGTTTTACGACGAACAGGCCATCTTCGTGGCCCTCTTCCGATCCGCCGTAGACCTGCTCGGCCACCGTGCGAACGGAGCTGCCTTTGGCAGCGAGAATCTGGTCCATGGCACCGGCGAACCAGCCAGTGAACATGTAGTCGACCTTGCGACCGACCTTGCCGTACACATAAACGAAGGCCGAGTGCTCCAGCTTCACGCTGCAGGTGCCTTTATCCAGGTCAATTTCCTGGATCTTGAACAGACCCCAGCCACGCTGGGACAGACGGTTCATGTAGTGCTCGAACACCGCGACGCCTTCCAGGCCATGGCACTCGGCTTCCTTCTCGCACCAGTGCCAGGCGGACTTGTAACCGGCCTTGTAGAGAATCTCGGCGTAGGCGTCAGCCCCCAGAACTTCCTCGATGCCCATGTGGTTGTTGACGAAGAAATGACGCGGCACGTACAGCATTGGCAGGGCGTCGGAAGTCCAGACACCGGTCTCGCTGTCGACTTCGATAGGCAATTGCGGGGCGATCTTGGCCATGGAAACTTAACTCCAGAAAATTTTGTTGGATGCCCCCTCCACGGACGGGAGAGGGAAAAGTGTGTGATCTAGGGCTTATTCGCCCCAGACATCCGCTAATACGCGAACCCAGTTTTCGCCCATGATCTTGCGTACAACGCGCTCCGAATGGCCGCGTTTGAGCAGGGTTTCGGTCAGGTTCGGGAATTCGCCGACGGTGCGGATGCCCAGCGGGTTGATGATCTTGCCGAAGCTGGTCAGGCGGCGGGCGTAGCCCTTGTCGTGGGTCAGGTACTCGAAGAAGTCCTGGCCGTGGCCCTGGGTGAAGTCGGTGCCGATACCGATGGCGTCTTCGCCGACGATGTTCATCACGTATTCGATGGCTTCGGCGTAGTCGTCGATGGTCGAATCGATACCCTTGGCCAGGAACGGCGCGAACATGGTCACGCCGACGAAACCGCCGTGGTCGGCGATGAATTTCAGTTCAGCGTCGGATTTGTTGCGTGGGTGTTCCTTGAGACCCGAAGGCAGGCAGTGCGAGTAGGTCACTGGCTTCTTGGATTCGAGGATCACTTCTTCGGACGTCTTGGAACCGACGTGGGACAGGTCGCACATGACGCCAACGCGGTTCATTTCCGCGACGATTTCACGACCGAAGCCCGACAGGCCGCCGTCACGCTCGTAGCAACCGGTGCCGACCAGGTTCTGGGTGTTGTAGCACATCTGCACGATGCCCACGCCCAGCTGCTTGAAGATCTCGACGTAGCCGATCTGGTCTTCGTAGGCATGGGCGTTCTGGAAGCCGAAGAGGATACCGGTCTTGCCCAGCTCCTTGGCCTTGCGGATGTCGGCGGTGTTGCGAACCTGCATGACCAGGTCGCTGTTTTCGCGAATCAGTTTCTGGCTGGAGGCGATGCTGTTGACGGTCTGCTGAAACCCTTCCCAAACCGACACGGTGCAGTTGGCCATGGTCAGGCCGCCTTTGCGCATGTCTTCGAACAGCTCACGGTTCCATTTGGCGATAATCAGACCGTCGATAACGATGCTGTCGGCGTGCAATTCGGCTGGGCTCATCAGGCTGTCCCCTATAGGTTGTTCGTGCGCCGAAACGTCTGCCGGCGCTTTGGGGCCAGCATATGCCTGCGGGTCGGATGAGCCGGATGCAAAAACGACAAGGGAATTGCCGAAAGCGTCAAGAAACGACAAACGACGACTGCGGGCGTCTGCCACCTGCGTTTGATAACTGTTCTTTGCCGCGCGCTTGGGCGAGAATTCCCCGCATCACTGAATCGGGAAACCCCAATGAAGACGATTTTTCTGGCTCTGGCTCTATTCGCGACAGGCGCTCACGCAGCGGCCAACCCGGACGCGACCCCTTGCGACGGCGTGGACGAAGACAAACAGACCCTGGAATGTTCGGTGTACAGCCGCGACACCGCGGTCAAGCTGCTGGACGAGAACTTCCAGAACCTGCTGGAGCGGGTGAACGTGCAGTTTGGCGCGAACAAGGCGCAATCGGACGAATTCGCCGGCAAGCTCAAGACCGCCCAGGACGCCTGGAAGAAACTGCGCGACGCCGACTGCGCCGTGGAAGTCTTCCCGGCCAAGCCCGGCACCAAGGAATTCAATATCGGCCAGAATGACTGCCTGGCGCGCATGAGCGACGAGCGCTCCGAGTACCTGGAAAGCATCGCGCAGTCTGAATGAGATACCCTGACGCCTTTTACAGGCTCAAGGTCAGCACATGAATATCTGCGGCGTAGACATCAAAGGCAGCGAAGCCATCTTCGCTGTCGCCACTCGCGCATCCGGCGCGCTTGAATCGCTGCCCCTGGCCATCAAGAAGATCGCCCTGGAAGACGATGACGAAGCGGACAACGTCAAGGCGTTCGCCCGGCAGATCGCGACCTTCGTGCGCGAAAACGCCATCACCCACATCGCCATCAAGAAGCGCAGCAAGAAAGGCGAGTTCGCCGGCGGCCCGACCACCTTCAAGATCGAAACGGTCTTTCAACTGCTGGAAGACTGCGAAGTGGTGCTGCTGTCACCCCAGACCCTCACGGCCCAGGCCAAGAAACACAACATCGAACCGCCCGCCTCGCTGAACAAGTATCAGCATGATGCATACAAGGCGGCGTGCGCGGCGTTGATGAAAGGCGTGAAATAAACCTGTAGCAGCACGGCTTGCCGGCGGGAGCGGTGAATCAGTCAACCCATGAGTGACTGACACACCGCCCCCGCCGGCAAGCCGTGCTGCTACGGGCCTCTGCGCTGCCTCAGCCATTCGCCAAAGGCCTTGTCTTCCAGCGCATAGGCGCCGCGACTGGATTTCCAGACCAGCTCTTTGTCACGCAACGAATCAATTGCCGCCTGAATGGTCTGCGTCCCGGGCACCACCTCGCTGCCCAACGTCTCCAGCGCCTTGCCTACCGCCAACACCGTTGCATCGGAGAACGGCGCAAAGGGCTGGTTGTCATGCGCGCGATCAGCCATGACCTCCAGCACCCCGCGCTGTGGGGGCGTCAACGCGTTGTAGGCACTCTCGAATTCCTCCCAGACACCTGCGCGCAGAGATTGCGCACTGTTACGCAGCAACTCGCCGAGGTTTTCCGCCTCCCCCAGTTCAAGGGCGACATCGCCGATAATCGAGCGCAGCATTTCCGGGCGGCGCCCGACCAGGTCGAACGCGGCATCGATATCGGCTGCAGAAAACTGGTTGTCTTGCGCCAGATGGCTGTTCAAATGAGCGGTGTAAGCCTTGGTGAAGTCCTTACCCAGCAAGGGAAACGGCGTGATGCTCGACCCATAGAACGGCTGGTTCTTGTTCAATACCAGATGCGCCAGCTTGTCGCGGTTGGAGCCTGTGAGGACCAGCCGTAATCCGCCAATACCCCGCTCCACCCCTTGGTTGAGCTCATCGCGTGCAGCCTTCAGCGCGAACATCGCATTGACGCCCGCCTCACTGGTCAGCGCGTGCTGGGCCTCGTCAATGATCAGCACGATCATTTTCTGCGCAGCGCTGTGCAGCAACTCCAGAGCCTGGGTCAGGGTGGAGCCGACAGGCAACTGCGGTTTGCTGAAATCCCAGGACAAGGTGCGCAGGAAATTGAGCTTTTCGATACCCGCTGACTTGGCGAGCTTGCGGACGCCTTTCTCAAAAGGCACCAGCGCGGCCGCAATCGCGGCACTGATGAGGTCGGCGGGGTCTTTTTCCCGGTCAGCCCACAGGTCGACATACACCGGCAGCCAGTCCTGCTTGATGCATTGAGGCACCAGGTCCTCGCGCAAAAACGTGCTTTTTCCGGTCCGCCGGGGCGCCGCAAGAAACAGCCCGGAGGAGTAATCGTGCAAGCCTTCGCCGATCAGCCCCTGCGCGATGGTAAGCGCGAGGCTGTCGCGTCTGAATACAAAGCCAGTGCGCTTTGCCATGATTTATACCCGATTATTGCCAGGACCATAATTTATAGTCGCGAGTATAATTGACCATAATCGGGAATCAAACCACCTTCGGCTCCCGCGCCACCCGCCCACGATCTTCCCTGGGGCAGACCACAAACCGCGCCTTGTAGCTGCGGGTGAAGTATGACGGCGATTCGAAACCGCAGGCGATGCTGACTTCCAGCACGCTCATGTCGCTCTGGCGCAGCAGTTGGCGGGCTTTTTCCAGGCGCAGGCCGAGGTAGAAGTTGCTGGGTGTGTCGTTCAGGTGCAAACGAAACAGGCGCTCCAACTGACGGCGTGTCACCTGGATGCCTTCTGCCAGCTCCAGCGTGCTCAGGGGCGGCTCGGTGTGCTGTTCCATCACGCCGATCACCTGCACCAGCTTCTTGTTGTTGATGCCGTAGCGCGTGGCGATCTGCATGCGCTGGTGGTCCTTGCGCTGGCGGATGCGGCCGAGCACGAACTGTTCGGACACCTTGATGGCCAGATCCGGGCCGTGGGCCTGGCCGATGAGGTCGAGCATCAGGTCGATGGACGCCGTGCCCCCTGCCGAACTGATGCGGCGGCGATCGATTTCGAACAGTTCCTGGGTCGCCTGCAATGTCGGGTAGGTTTCCTTGAACGCGTCCAGCGCCTCCCAGTGCAGGGTCAGGCGATAGCCCTCCAGCAACCCGGCTTCGGCCAGCACGAAGCTGCCGGTGTCGATGGCGCCCAGGGTCACGCCCTCAAGATCGAGCCTTCGCAGCCAGTGCTCAAGGGTCGAGGTGTAGAACTTGAGCGGGTCCACACTGCCCATGACGCACAGCGTCGCGCCCTTCTTCAGCGGTTCCAGCGCCGCATCGGCGTTGACCGACATGCCGTTGCTGGCAATCACCGGCCCGCCGTCGATGCTCAGCACATGCCAGCGATACAGCTCGCCGCCGAAACGATTGGCCACACGCAACGGCTCCAGCGCCGAGACGAAGCCCATCATGGAGAAGCCGGGCATGAGCAGAAAGTAGAAATCCTGGGACATCGTTGGCGCGTTCCTTGGGGATTTGGCGGGGCTGCGAAATATCTGGCGAACGACACATAACCTGTAGGAGTGAGCTTGCTCGCGATAGCGGCATATCAGCGAGCGGACATGTGCCCGGAGAATCGCTATCGCGAGCAAGCTCACTCCTACAGGGATCGTGTTCATACCAGATACGCCTGTTCAGACAACGAGGCAACAGCACAGGTCGCTACCGTGCAAGAGCTTGTCGCCGCTGTGCGTTTTGAGGGGCTTTGGCCTGCGTAGCTTTGCACCTCAAAAGCGGGTGGCAAAAACCCGCCTCTCACACGCCCTGGCCTGCAAGGAACCTCACACATGAATCACGACGTCATCATCACCTGCGCACTCACCGGTGCTGGCGACACGACCGGGAAGAGCCATCTGGTCCCGATCACCCCGAAACAGATCGCTGCCGCCGCCGTCGAGGCCGCCAAGGCGGGCGCCACTGTGGTGCATTGCCATGTGCGTGATCCGCAGACCGGCAAGTTCAGCCGTGACGTCGAGCTGTACCGCGAAACCATGGACCGCATCCGCGAGGCCGACATCGACATCATCGTCAACCTGACCGCAGGCATGGGTGGCGACCTTGAAATCGGCCCGGGCGAGCGTCCGACCGACTTCGGCCCGAATACCGATCTGGTGGGCCCGCTGGCTCGCCTGGCCCACGTCGAAGCGCTGCTGCCGGAAATCTGCACGCTGGACTGCGGCACCCTGAACTTCGGCGACGGCGACACCATTTACGTATCGACCCCGGCGCAACTGCGTGCAGGTGCCAAGCGCATTCAGGAACTGGGCGTGAAGGCCGAGCTTGAGATCTTCGACACCGGCCACCTGTGGTTCGCCAAGCAGATGATGAAAGAAGGTCTGCTGGACAACCCGTTGTTCCAGCTGTGCCTGGGCATCCCGTGGGGCGCTCCGGCGGACACCACCACGATGAAGGCCATGGTCGACAACCTGCCGGCGGACGTGGTCTGGGCCGGTTTCGGCATCGGCCGCATGCAAATGCCGATGGCGGCGCAGGCGGTGCTACTGGGCGGCAACGTGCGGGTCGGCCTGGAAGACAACATCTGGCTGGACAAGGGCGTGCTGGCGAGCAACGGCGCGCTGGTCGAGCGCGCCAGCGAAATCCTCAGCCGCATGGGCGCACGGGTCATGACCCCGGCTGAAGGCCGCGTGAAGATGGGGCTCAAACGTCGCGGTTGATCCCGCCATAAATCCTCTCCTGTAGGAGTGAGCTTGCTCGCGATAGCAATACGTCAGTCGGCGTATGTGTATCTGACAGGCCGCTATCGCGAGCAAGCTCACTCCTACAGGTCCTCTGTGAACCCATTTTCGAGTAGTCACCATGACCTTCATCACCGAAATCAAAACCTTCGCTGCGCTGGGCAGCGGTGTCATCGGCAGCGGCTGGGTTTCCCGTGCCCTGGCCAACGGCCTGGATGTGATCGCCTGGGACCCGGCGCCGGGAGCAGAAGCCGCACTGCGTCAGCGTGTCGCCAAGGCATGGCCGGCGCTGGAACAGAAAGGCCTGGCAGCAGGCGCTTCGCAGGATCGCCTGCGTTTCGTGGCGACCATCGAAGAATGCGTACGTGACGCTGACTTCATTCAGGAAAGCGCCCCTGAGCGGCTGGAGCTCAAGCTCGACCTGCACAGCAAGATCAGCGCTGCGGCCAAGCCCAACGCCTTGATCGGCTCCAGCACCTCGGGCCTGCTGCCTTCTGAATTCTACGAAAGCGCCACGCATCCCGAACGCTGCGTGGTGGGCCACCCGTTCAACCCGGTGTACCTGCTGCCGCTGGTGGAAGTGGTTGGCGGCAAGAATACTGCCCCAGAAGCCGTGCAGGCGGCGATCAAGGTTTACGAATCGCTGGGCATGCGCGCCCTGCACGTGCGCAAGGAAGTGCCGGGGTTCATCGCCGACCGTCTGCTCGAAGCGCTGTGGCGCGAGGCGCTGCACCTGGTCAACGATGGCGTGGCGACCACCGGCGAAATCGACGATGCAATCCGCTTCGGCGCAGGCCTGCGCTGGTCGTTCATGGGCACCTTCCTGACCTACACCCTGGCGGGCGGCGATGCGGGCATGCGTCACTTCATGGCGCAATTCGGGCCGGCGCTGCAATTGCCGTGGACCTACCTGCCAGCGCCTGAACTGACAAACAAACTGATCGACGACGTGGTCGAGGGCACCAGCGAACAGCTCGGCACCCACAGCATCGCGGCGCTGGAACGCTATCGCGATGACTGCCTGCTGGCGGTGCTGGAGGCGGTGAAGAAGACCAAGCAGAAGCATGGCATGGCGTTCGAGGACTGATCACTGTCCCGTGAAGGTTTACGACCGTAGCAGCACGGCTTGCCGGCGGGAGCGGTGTGTCTGTGACGAAGGAGTCGCCTGATACACCGCTCCCGCCGGCAAGCCGTGCTGCTAGGGGCCTGATTTCGACAAGGAGATTTGCATGCCCGCTCTGACCACCTACAAAACCCCGATCCTCCAGGACTGGGTGGACTACAACGGCCATCTGCGCGATGCGTTCTATCTGCTGATCTTCAGCTATGCCACCGACGCTTTCATGGACCGAATCGGCCTGGCCAGCGACGACCGGGACGCCAGCGGCAACTCGCTGTTCACCCTGGAAGCACACATCAATTACCTGCACGAGGTGAAGCTCGGCGAAGAGGTCGAGGTCCGTACGCAGATCGTCGCCCATGACCTCAAACGGGTTCAGCTCTATCACAGCCTGTACAAGGCAGGCGGCGATGAAGAACTGGCGGCCAGCGACCAGATGCTGCTGCACGTCGATCTGGCGGCAGGCCCGAAATCCGCACCATTCAGCGAGCATTCACTGGAAGCCCTACGGGTGCTCGCTGAAGCGCAGCACGACCAACCGGCCCCGACCTACACCGGTCGCACCATCGGTTTGCCGAAAAAGTAGCAGCACGGCTTGCCGGCGGGAGCGAACATGAGGGCGTCCCCGCCGGCAAGCCGGACTGCTACAGGCCAGCTACGCAGCCACGCGCTTCCCAGGCACAGCGGGCACCACACTGACGCCCGGCTCGTCATCCAGCTTGATGAACATCGCCAGCCCCGGCCCCAGCAACACCACCACGATCGAAGCCGAAAACGCCGCCATCCAGTTGGTCCCCGTCACATCCAATAGCCAGCCGATCACCACCGGCGACACCGCCCCCGCCACTGCCATGCCGAAAAAGGTGCAGGCGCTTGATGTCGCGGAATGCTCATGGGACACCTCGGTGCCGATCACCCACAGCGGCGAGTCCGCCAGTTCCGAGCAGAAGAACGAAAAGCTCAAGCCCGCTGCGCAGATGTAGATGTTTTGCGTGAACATGAGCGGGATGAGCCCGATGATCGACGCCAGAAAGCCAAAGATGATCAAGTCCCTGCGCGAGCGCAGCTTGTTGCCCGTCACTTTGAAGCGCCAGTCCGAGAGCATCCCGCCGACGGCTGTTCCGACGGTCCCGCCTAACAGCACGAATGTGGAAAACAGCGCAGTTTTCGACAGATCCATGCCGTAACGCTGTGTGAAAAACGACGGAATCCAGTTCAGAAAGAACCACAACACCCAGCCATGACAGAAACAGGTCGCAGCAGCCGGCCAGACCTTGCGCAGCATCGTCGGCCAGTGCACCGGCGCCGGTGCCCGAACGGGCTCCATGACGACGGCCTCGACCTGCTTCTTCGACTCGCCGAGAATGAAATACATGGCGAACATGTAGATCAGGGTCAGCACGCCCAGGATGATGAAGGCCGCGCGCCAGGAGAACTGCAGGATCAGGAAGGTCACGATCAGCGGCGCCAGGGCATTGGCCAGCCGTCCTGACGCATGCATCACGCCTTGGGCGGTGCCGCGCTGGGTGATCGGAATGGCCCGCGCGATCATCCGTGCAGCGGTTGGATAGATCGGCGCTTCGCCTACGCCTACCACGAATCGGGCGATGACCAGCACGATTAACCCGCTGACCAGGCCTGTGGCAATGGTCGCCACTGACCAGATCACGCCATACAGCAGCATCGCCTTGCGGGAGCCGATTCGGTCGCTGAGCCAGCCGCCGGGGATCATGAAGCAGCTGTAGGCCACCGCGAAGGCCGAGAACATCATGCCCAGGTTGGTGTTGCTGAAGCCCAGTTCCTTGCTGATGGTGGGAGCGGCGACCGCCAGGTTGGTGCGGTCGACGTACATGATGAAAGCCATCACGCAAAGCAACACGAAGGTCAGTGTCGCCCTGCGCTTTTGCGCATGAGTCGGTAACATTTTTTCCACCTGTTCTTGTCTTTATCGTGGAACGAGCGGTCCTCCCGGCGTGGGTCAGACCGCTCGCGTCGCTACTGCATACGACTGCGACTTACTTGAAGAAGCCCTGCAACACCTCGTAGGTCTCGTCGGGGCATTCTTCCTGCAGGTAATGACCTGAGGGCACGGTGGCCGTCTGCACGATGTTGGTCGCGTAACGGCCCCAGACTTCTGCGGCGTTGTGGTTGCGACCCACGCCGCCCTTCTCACCCCACACAATCAACGATGGCGTGTGGACCTTGCGCCCTGCGTCGAAGTCGGCGGTGTCCATGTCCAGATCGATCCCGAAGGTTGCCCGGTAGTCTTCGCACATGGCGTGAGTGGTGGCCGGGTTCTTGATGCAGCGAATGTAATCGGCCAGCGCCTCGGGACCGAAGAAGCTGGTGCCCTGCGCGGTTTTGGAGAGTTTGCGCAGGATGAAGAACTCGGGGTCCATGTCCATCATCCGCTCAGGCGTCGGGTAATCCTGAGCCATGAAGAACCAGTGCCAGGAAAACTTGCCCCACTGCCGGGTAACGTTGTTGAGCAAGTGATGCTGCGGCAGCATGTCGACAAAGCCCGCTTTGAGCACCTTTTCCGGGTGATCCAGGCACATGCGATGCAACACGCGGGCGCCGCGGTCGTGGCCTGCGGCGTTAAACTGCTCGAAGCCCAGCGACTGCATGACCTCGACCTGATCCTGCGCCATGGCGCGGAACGAGTAATCGGAATGATCGCCCCCGCCTTCGGGTTTGGAGCTGTCGCCGTAGCCGCGCAGGTCGGTGCAGACGACGGTGAAATCCCTGGCCAGGCGCGGTGCGATCTTGTGCCAGGACAGGTGATTGAACGGGTTGCCGTGCATCAGCAACAGGGGTGGGCCTTCGCCGCCCACAACCGTGACGATCTCGGCGCCGCTGGTTTTGACGGTGGTTTTGGTGAAATTCTCGAACATATCGCCAGCCTCTTTATCGGTTTTATTCTTGAGTACGAACGTCCTTTACCAACCGGGTGAATTCCCTGTCCTTATGCGGTGGCCACCTCGCGCTTGAGCTTGCGGGCGGCGGCGTTGTCCGTGGCCACGCGAAAGGCTGCGGCCATCGCGCCCACGTCCGCCTTGCCGGTGCCGACGATGTCGTAGGCCACGCCATGGGCGGGGGTCGCGTAGACCGTTTTCAAACCGCCGGTCAGGGTCACGCCTTGGGAGAAGCCGAGCAGCTTGGTCGCGATCTGGCCCTGGTCGTGGTACATGATCACCACCGCGTCGAAATCGCCGTTGCGCGCCTTGATGAACACGGTGTCGGAGGGGAATGGCCCCTCGCTGGCCAAGCCCCTGGCGCGCAGCTTTTCCAGGGTCGGGCGGATGATCGTGATCTCTTCGTCTCCGAACAGGCCGTTCTCGCCGTTGTGCGGGTTGAGCGCGGCAACGCCAATGCGCGGGGTGGGATTGCCGAGCGCCTTCAAGGTGTCGTGAGCCAGTTGCAGTGCGCCTTCGATGCGATCCGGCTGGACCATATCGACGGCTTTGCGCAAGGCAACATGGGATGTGACACGAAAGGTGGAAAACTGCGGGATGATGTTCACTTCGCCGAAGTAGCCGACATGATCGGTCCAGGCGGCGAACATCTGATGCTCGTCGTGATAATTCCAGCCGCCGCGATGCAGGCCTGCCTTGTTCAGCGGTGCGAAGCAGATGCCATCCAGTTCGCCAGCCAGTGCAAGGTCAGTCATCACTTTGAGGGTTTCGCCGGTCAGGCGGCCAGATTCGGCGTTGACCTGACCACGCTCGAACAACGAAGGGTCGACGTTGTGCAGATCCAGCAGGGGGACCGCTTCGCTGCTGTGGTCGGCGTCGCTCAAGGTCGGGATGACGGTGTAGGGAATTGTCAGGCCCGCATCGCGCATCCCCAGCTTCAGGACACGCTCGTCGCCGATGATCACCACGTCAGCCCGCTCACGCGCCTGGGGTGTCGACAACAGCTTGACCACCAGCTCCGGGCCGATGCCAGTGACATCACCGAGCATAAGTCCAATCAAAGGCTTCATCAGGTGTTCTCCGGTCGGGTTTTGT
This sequence comes from Pseudomonas putida, assembly GCF_028682175.1. Taxonomy (GTDB): domain Bacteria; phylum Pseudomonadota; class Gammaproteobacteria; order Pseudomonadales; family Pseudomonadaceae; genus Aquipseudomonas; species Aquipseudomonas putida_AD. The sequence continues at coordinate 128,572 of NZ_JANHKS010000006.1, forward strand.
TTTTGTAGTGATCCCCATCCTAGTCCTGCCCCCGTTCGCAACAACGTGCAAAACGTGGCCGGGCAATTCACGGAGTGTGGTTTTGAGCTCACTCCCACTTGTCCAGGTAACAGCGAGGGCACATTCAATGGCCAGATCCCGGGCACAAAAAAGCCCGCATCGCTGCGGGCTCTTTCTTGCCGATGAACCGATCAAATAATGATCAGTTGACCTTGGCGTTCAACTCGCCTTTGGCATAACGCTCGAACATGCGCTCCAGGGAGATCGGTTTGATCTTCGAAGCGTTGCCTGCGGTGCCGAAGGCTTCGTAACGGGCGATGCAGACGTCGCGCATGGCCGAAACGGTCTTGGCCAGGTATTTACGCGGGTCGAACTCGCTCGGGTTCTTGGCCATGAATTCGCGGATGGCACCGGTGGACGCCAGACGCAGGTCAGTGTCGATGTTGACCTTGCGCACGCCGTGCTTGATGCCTTCAACGATTTCCTCGACCGGCACGCCGTAGGTTTCCTTGATGTCGCCGCCGAACTCGTTGATGATTTTCAGCCATTCCTGAGGAACGGACGAAGAACCGTGCATCACCAGGTGGGTGTTCGGAATGCGTTTGTGGATTTCCTTGATGCGCTCGATCGCCAAGATGTCGCCGGTAGGCGGCTTGGTGAACTTGTAAGCACCGTGGCTGGTGCCGATGGCGATGGCCAGGGCATCAACGTTGGTCTTCTTCACGAAGTCAGCGGCTTCTTCAGGGTCGGTCAGCATCTGGCTGTGATCCAGCACGCCTTCGGCGCCAACGCCGTCTTCTTCGCCGGCCATGCCGGTTTCCAGCGAGCCCAGAACACCCAGCTCACCTTCTACCGAAACGCCGCAGGCGTGGGCCATGGCGACTACGCGCTGGGTCACGTCAACGTTGTATTCGTAGGTGGTCGGGGTCTTGCCGTCGACGCCCAGCGAGCCGTCCATCATCACCGAGCTGAAGCCCAGTTGCATGGAGCGCTGGCAGATGTCAGGGCTGGTGCCGTGGTCCTGGTGCATGACCACCGGGATGTGCGGGAATTCTTCGATTGCCGCCAGGATCAGGTGACGCAGGAACGGGGCGCCTGCGTATTTACGCGCACCGGCCGAAGCCTGAACGATCACCGGGGAATCGGTCTTGTCGGCCGCTTCCATAATGGCGCGCATCTGTTCCAGGTTGTTCACGTTGAATGCCGGAACGCCATAACCGAATTCGGCTGCGTGGTCCAACATCTGGCGCATGCTGATAAGTGCCATTGTCTGTCTCTCTCCCGGTAGGGTCGTTAATCGCGTGTGCCTGCCGTAACGGCAGCTCTTCAAATTATAGGGGCGCGCGGCAAAGGCGGCGCCCGGTGTTGCATCGTTCGAACCGCCAGGTGCCTTATGGCGCCTTGCAGCCGCGACCGATCAAATCGTTGGTAGCGTCCCAGTAGACCAGGCCTTCGCTGCCTTTGTTGTCGAACGCCAGTACGCCGTTGCTGTAAAGCGCGCCGGAAGCACCGGGCGCTGCCTGCAAGCGGAACACCTGCTCGCTCTGGTTCAGGCGTACATCGACCTCTTTCTTCGCAGGGTCGGCGTAGCGCCAGTAAACCTCGGCCTTGCTGTCACAGACCCAGTGGGTCCAGGCAGCGGCCGGTTCGGAAGCCTTCATGCTGGCACAACCGCCCAGCAGCATCAGTGTCGCAAGGGCAATCAAGCCTTTCATTACCACTCCTGGATCCCCTGCCGGACGCGACTCGCGTCAACGCCCGGTAAGTCTGGGGCCGTTCTGTTTCAGATGCACCCTGGCGCCGTCAGTTCAGATTCAGCGACAGGCTACAGGTCCCACGGCGGGCATGAAATCGTACTTTTCCCAGACTTCAGGACCGCCACGCTTGTAAACGATCGGTACGGTTTCAGCCTGCCAGCCAGCCTGATAGCAGCTGACCTGAAGCTGTTCCGGCGCGCCGTTGAGCGCCGTCTGGGCTTCAGGCTTGCTTGCGCAGCCGACCAGCAAACCCGCCATGATTAACAGCGGTAATGGCTTGACCATGTCATTCCCCTTCACCACGGCCTGATATTCAGGCCTTGGCGCGTTGTTCCAGAACTTCCACGGCAGGCAATACCTTGCCCTCGACGAACTCGAGGAACGCGCCGCCACCGGTGGAGATGTAGGAGATTTTCTCGCCCACAGCGTATTTGTCGATGGCTGCCAGAGTATCGCCGCCACCGGCGATGGAGAATGCCGAGCTGTCGGCAATCGCCTGGGCCAGCACTTTGGTGCCATTGCCGAACTGGTCGAATTCGAACACGCCGACCGGGCCGTTCCACAGGATAGTCCTGGAAGATTTCAACAAGTCGGCGAAGTGTCCGGCGGTTTTCGGACCGATGTCCAGAATCATGTCGTCGTCGGCCACGTCGGCGATCAGTTTGACAGTGGCTTCTGCATCCTGGGCGAATGCCTTGGCAACCACAACGTCAACCGGCAGCGGCACGCTGACCTTGGCGGCGATGGCGCGGGCGGTGTCCAGCAGGTCTGGCTCGTACAGCGACTTGCCGACCTTGTGGCCAGCAGCGGCCAGGAAGGTGTTGGCGATGCCGCCACCGACGATCAACTGGTCGCACTTCTCGCTCAGGCTGTTGAGCACGTCCAGCTTGGTGGAAACCTTGGAGCCGGCAACGATGGCGGCCATTGGCTTGGCCGGGTTGCCCAGGGCCTTGCCCAGTGCTTCCAGCTCGGCGGCCAGCAGCGGGCCTGCAGCCGCGACCTTGGCAAATTTTGCCACGCCGTGGGTCGAGCCCTCGGCGCGGTGAGCAGTGCCGAAAGCGTCCATCACGAAGACGTCGCAGAGAGCGGCGTACTTCTGCGCCAGCTCGTCGGCGTTCTTTTTCTCGCCCTTGTTGAAGCGCACGTTTTCGAACAGCACGATGTCGCCGGCCTTGACCTCGACGCCGTCCAGATACTCGGCGATGAGCGGCACTTCGCGACCCAGGGCCTTGCTCAGGTAGTCGGCCACCGGCTTGAGGCTGTTCTCGGCCGAGAACTCGCCTTCGGTCGGGCGACCCAGGTGCGAGCAGACCATGACAGCCGCGCCTTTCTCCAGCGCCAGCTTGATGGTCGGAAGCGATGCCAGGATGCGTGCGTCGCTGGTGACGACACCATCCTTGACCGGAACGTTGAGGTCTTCGCGGATCAGTACGCGCTTACCTTGCAGATCGAGGTCGGTCATCTTCAACACGGTCATGAGGTGTTCCTGTGTTTATTACTGTTGTTTGTTGATGCTGCGCAGATAGTGATCGGCGACATCCAGCATTCGATTGGCAAAACCCCATTCGTTGTCGAACCACGCCAGCACGTTGACCAGCCTTGGACCGGAAACCCGGGTCTGGCTGGCATCGATGATGGCCGAATGAGGGTCGTGGTTGAAATCACAACTGGCGTGCGGCAATTCGGTGTATGCCAGCAGGCCCTTGAGCGGGCCGCTTGTGGCAGCCTCGCGCAGAATCCGGTTGATCTCGACCGCGTCGGTGTCACGCCTGACCTGCATCGTGATGTCCAGGCATGAGACGTTCACCGTCGGCACACGAACTGCTTTGGCCTGAATTCGGCCGGCAAGTTCCGGGAGCAGCCGCTCGATGCCGCGCGCCAGACCAGTGGACACCGGGATGATCGACTGGAAAGCCGAACGCGTGCGTCGCAGATCCTCGTGATGATAGGCGTCAATCACGGGCTGGTCGTTCATCGCCGAGTGAATCGTGGTGATGGTGATGTAATCCAGGCCCAGTTCGCGGTTGAGCAGGTCCAGCAACGGCACGCTGCAGTTGGTGGTGCAGGACGCAGCGGACACCAGCAGCTCGTCACCGGTCAGCTTCTGCTGATTGATGCCGTACACGATGGTGGCGTCGACATCCGCCTCGCTTGCCATCGGATGGGAGAACAGCACACGGGGTGCGCGAGCCGCCAGGAAGCGCTCGCCGTCGGCGCGGGTGTGATAGACACCCGAGCACTCGATCACCAGATCGACGTCCAGTTCGTTCCAGTCGATGCCTTCCGGCGTCTCGCTGCGGAACACTTTGATGACGTGATCGTTGATGTGCAGAAAATCGCCTTCGACCCGCACTTCGCCGGGAAACCGGCCGTGTGTGGAGTCAAAGCGCGTCAGGTATTCGAGACTGGCCATGTCGGCCAGATCGTTGATCGCCACCACTTCAAAGCCCGCCTTCGCCCCTCGCTCGCACAGCGCGCGCAGCACGCAGCGGCCGATCCGACCGTAACCATTGAGGGCAACTTTGTAAGGGCGTGACTCTGGCATGGGGGTTCTCGGGTTTTGAACTACACAAAGAACCTGTAGGAGTGAGCTTGCTCGCGATTGGGTATACCTGTCACCGAATACATCGCTGACACACCGCTGATCGCGAGCAAGCTCACTCCTACAGTATTGCGACCACTGGACCTGTTACTCGTCTTCCAGCAGCTCTTCAGCCGTGCTGATGACGTTCTCCAGCGTGAAGCCGAACTCTTCGAACAGCGCAGGCGCAGGGGCCGACTCGCCGAAGGTGGTCATGCCGATCACGCGGCCTTCCAGACCGACGTACTTGTACCAGTAGTCGGCGTGAGCAGCCTCGATGGCGATACGCGCACTGACTTCCAGCGGCAGGACCGACTGCTTGTACAGCGCGTCCTGGCTTTCGAAGACGCTGGTGCACGGCATGGAAACCACACGTACGTTCTTGCCGTCGGCGGTCAGCTTGTCGAACGCCTGAACGGCCAGGCCGACTTCGGAACCGGTAGCGATCAGGATCAGGTCAGGCTCGCCGTTGCAGTCACGCAGCACGTAGCCACCACGGTTGATGTTCTCCAGTTGGAGCGCATCGCGTGCCTGGTGAGGCAGGTTCTGGCGGGAGAAGATCAGGGCCGAAGGACCGTCGTTGCGCTCGATGGCGTGTTTCCAGGCCACTGCCGACTCCACGGCATCGGCCGGGCGCCAGGTGTCCAGGTTCGGCGTGGAACGCAGGCTGGTCAGTTGCTCGATCGGCTGGTGAGTCGGGCCGTCTTCGCCCAGGCCGATGGAGTCGTGGGTGAACACGTAGATCACACGCTTTTTCATCAGCGAGGACATGCGCACCGCGTTGCGGGCGTATTCCATGAAGATCAGGAAGGTCGCGCCGTATGGCACGAAGCCGCCGTGCAGGGCGATGCCGTTCATGATCGCGCCCATGCCGAACTCACGCACACCGTAGTGCAGGTAGTTGCCGCTGGCGTCTTCGCCGGTGATGGACTTGCAGCCTTTCCAGATGGTCAGGTTCGAGCCTGCCAGGTCAGCCGAGCCGCCGAGGAACTCGGGCAGCAACGGGCCGAAGGCGCTCAGGGCGTTCTGGCTGGCTTTACGGCTGGCGATGGTTTCGCCCTTGGCGTTGACTTCAGCCACGTAGGCAGCGGATTTCTCGGCGAAGTCAGCTGGCAACTCGCCGCTCATGCGACGGACCAGCTCGTTGGCCAGCTCAGGGAAGGCAGCGGAGTAGGCAGCGAAACGCTGGTCCCACTCGGCCTCGGCCGCCAGGCCTTTTTCCTTGGCGTCCCACTCTTTGTAGATGTCGGCCGGGATTTCGAACGGGCCGTGAGTCCACTTGAGCGCAGCGCGGGTCAGGGCGATTTCGTCGTTGCCCAGCGGAGCGCCGTGGCACTCTTCCTTGCCCTGCTTGTTCGGCGAGCCGAAACCGATGGTGGTCTTGCAGCAGATCAGGGTCGGCTTGTCGCTCTTGCGAGCGGTTTCGATGGCGGTCTTGATCTCGTCGGCGTCATGGCCGTCGACGTTGCGGATCACCAGCCAGCCGTAGGATTCGAAGCGCTTTGGCGTGTCATCGGTGAACCAGCCTTCGACTTCGCCATCGATGGAGATGCCGTTGTCGTCATAGAAGGCGATCAGCTTGTTCAGGCGCAGGGTACCGGCCAACGAAGCGACTTCGTGGGAAATACCTTCCATCATGCAGCCATCACCCATGAACACGTAGGTGTGGTGGTCGACGATGCTGTGGCCAGGACGGTTGAACTGTGCGGCGAGCGTCTTCTCGGCGGCAGCGAAACCGACGGCGTTGGCGAAACCCTGGCCCAGCGGGCCGGTGGTGGTTTCAACGCCCGGGGTGTAGCCGTATTCAGGGTGGCCCGGGGTGCGGCTGTGCAGTTGACGGAAGTTCTTCAGGTCGTCGATCGACAGGTCGTAGCCGGTCAGGTGCAGCAGCGAGTAGATCAGCATCGAGCCGTGGCCGTTGGATAGGATGAACCGGTCACGGTCGGCGAACAGCGGGTTGCTCGGGTTGTGTTTCAGATAATCGCGCCACAGGACTTCAGCGATATCCGCCATGCCCATAGGGGCTCCTGGGTGGCCGCTGTTGGCCTTTTGCACGGCATCCATGCTGAGGGCACGAATGGCATTGGCACGCTCACGACGGCTGGGCATCGCTGATCTCCTGGGGCAAAGAAGTGGGATCTGAAAAAGGCGGCCATTTTCCCTCAGGCACTGCCTTGGGGGCAATGACAGATACATCCCGAAGCACGATTTTCCTGCCTTGCAGGCGATATTTCTTCACTGGCAAGGGACTTGCGCCCGCAAACGGCGCAATCACGGCGTCAGCCCGTCGCCACCCATCGACCAATATCAAAACTTTTTGATATTGCCCTTGCAGCATCCCGGATCGGTATCTAGACTGCCAGCCCTATGAGTATTCCTGCGTCCGCCATCAGCCCCGAGCAAAGCGATGAACTGGCTGCCTTGTGCAAGGCCGGCGGCGACCCGCTGCGCCTGAACGTGCTGCGCGCGCTCTCCAACGATTCGTTCGGCGTGCTGGAACTGGCGCAGATCTTCGCCATTGGCCAGTCCGGCATGAGTCATCACCTCAAGGTGCTGGCCCAGGCGGATCTGGTGGCAACTCGCCGGGAAGGCAACGCGATCTTCTATCGCCGCGCCCTGCCCCACACCGATTTATTCGGCGGCAAGCTGCACGCGGCACTGCTCGAAGAGGTCGATGAGCTGACGCTTCCCGACGATGTCCAGGCCCGTATCGGCCTGGTCCATCGCCAACGGGCCAACGCCAGCCAGGACTTTTTCGCACGGACCGCAGAGAAATTTCGTGCCCAGCAGGACCTGATCGCAGGACTGCCGCAATACCGCGACAGCCTGCTGTCGCTGCTGGACAAACTGAGTTTCGAGGCAGGCGCCACGGCCGTTGAAGTCGGGCCCGGTGACGGCGGTTTCCTGCCGGACCTTGCGCAGCGCTTCGGGCATGTCACAGGGCTGGACAACAGCCCGGCCATGCTCGATCTGGCGCGAGACATCTGCACGCGCAAGGCGCTGGATAATGTCGAGCTGAAACTGGCCGATGCATTGACCGACGCTAATGTTTCGGCTGACTGCGTCGTCTTGAATATGGTGCTTCATCATTTTGCGGCGCCGGCCGAAGCACTCAAACAACTGGCCAACCTGTTGCGACCAGGCGCAAGCCTCTTGGTGACAGAGTTGTGCAGCCACGACCAGAGCTGGGCAAAGGAAGCCTGTGGCGATCTCTGGTTGGGTTTCGAACAGGAAGACCTGGCCCGCTGGGCCATCGCTGCGGGGCTGGTCCCCGGAGAAAGTCTGTACATAGGTTTACGTAATGGTTTCCAGATCCAGGTCCGCCACTTTCAGCGACCGGCTGGCGACACTCACCATCGGTAACACAGGAAAATTGTCGAGATGAGCGAATACTCCCTTTTCACCTCCGAGTCCGTGTCCGAAGGGCATCCGGACAAAATCGCCGACCAGATCTCCGATGCGGTGCTGGACGCCATCATTACCCAAGACAAACACGCCCGTGTGGCCGTGGAAACCCTGGTCAAGACCGGCGTAGCCATCGTGGCAGGCGAAGTCACCACCAGCGCCTGGGTTGATCTGGAGCAGATCGTTCGCGACGTGATCAGCGGCATCGGCTACACCAGCTCCGACGTCGGCTTCGACGGCGCGACCTGCAGCGTGATGAACATCATCGGCAAGCAGTCCCCTGACATCAACCAGGGCGTTGACCGCGCCAAGCCTGAAGATCAGGGCGCTGGCGACCAGGGCCTGATGTTCGGCTACGCCAGCAACGAAACTCCAGAGCTGATGCCTGCGCCAATCGCGTTCTCGCACCAGTTGGTCAAGCGCCAGGCTGAAGCCCGTAAATCCGGCCTGCTGCCTTGGCTGCGCCCGGACGCCAAATCCCAGGTCACCTGCCGCTATGAGAACGGCATCGTGGTCGGTATCGACGCCATCGTGCTGTCGACCCAGCACAACCCGGATGTGTCTTACAACGACCTGCGCGACGGCGTGATGGAACTGATCGTCAAGCACGTGCTGCCAGCCGAGCTGCTGCACAAGGACACCCAGTTCCACATCAACCCGACTGGCCAGTTCATCATCGGTGGCCCGGTGGGCGACTGTGGCCTGACCGGCCGCAAGATCATCGTCGACAGCTACGGCGGCATGGCCCGTCACGGCGGCGGCGCGTTCTCCGGCAAGGATCCATCCAAGGTTGACCGTTCGGCTGCCTACGCCGGTCGTTACGTGGCCAAGAACATCGTTGCCGCTGGCCTGGCCGAGCGCTGCGAGATTCAGGTTTCCTACGCCATCGGCGTCGCGCAACCGACTTCGATCTCGCTGAACACCTTCGGCACCGGCAAGATCAGCGATGACAAGATCATCCAGCTGGTACGCGAGCACTTCGACCTGCGTCCGTACGCAATCACCAAGATGCTCGACCTGCTGCACCCGATGTACCAGGACACCGCAGCCTACGGCCACTTCGGCCGCACGCCGGAAACCAAGACCGTGGGCGAAGACACCTTCTCCACGTTCACCTGGGAGAAAACCGACCGCGCTGCCGCCCTGCGCGCTGCTGCAGGCCTGTAATACGGGTTAGCGGTTGTTGTAAGAAAAAGCCCCTGGCGATGAGAGTCGTCAGGGGCTTTTTCGTGGGTGTCACCCCCTGCGTGCCACCAGCAGGAACGAGGCGGCGCTGGCCAGCAAGCCTGCGCAGATCCTGTTGAACAGCCGCTTGCCGCTGGGCTTGGCGAACAGCCGCCGGGCATACACGCCCATATAGCAGTACAGGGCGATGGCAACGCACTCCAGTGCCAGGAACATCGCACCCAACTGTGCGAACTGTGTGGTGATCACCCCGGAACGATCGACGAACTGCGGCAAGAACGCAGTAAACAGAAGGATCGCCTTGGGATTGCCGATGGCCACCAGAAACTCTTGCCGCGCCAGACGCCCTACTCCGACCGAGACCGCCGCCTCATCCACAGGCGAATCCCCATTGGCGCGCCAGAGTTGCACCGCCAGATAGAACAGGTAGGCGGCGCCAACGATCTTGATCGCGTGAAACAGCAGTTCGGAGGTGTGCAGCACTGCCGCCAGCCCCACTGCCGCCAGGGCAATCATGATCGCGAATGCCAGCAGCCGCCCAAGGCCACCGCTGCACGCCCGCATGAATCCGTAGCGTGAGGCATTGCTGATCGACAGCAGGTTGTTCGGGCCGGGTGCCATGTTCAGGGCGAAGCAGGCAGGGATAAAGACCAGGAGTGTCGACAGGTTCACGGAGAATCTCCTTGTTGTTTTCTGACACACATAAGAGACCCCATTCTGCACCCTCGCCGAATCGGCTCAAGGGACAGCCAGGCAGCGAAAACGGCCCCAACAGTACCGGCAGCCGAAAAAGCCTGTAACCAGACTGCCGGGCAAGCCTGGCGCCAAAACCTTAGCCTGACTGCCCACTCGTTCAGGCAAGGATGCTTCGATGCTGCGTTACCTGTGCTTCATGGTCGGTGGGCTGATCGCCCTTTCAGTCAGCTTCGCCAATGCCCAGCCCTGCCCCGAGTGGCCCGGGGATCGGGCCGAGAGCGAAATCCGCTCGCTGCAGCAACAGATCGAACGCTGGGACGATGCCTATCATCGCGAGGGCGTCTCGCTGGTGGCCGATGAGCTTTACGACCAGGCCGTGCAGCGGTTGGGCAAGCTGCGCAAGTGTTTTGACCAACAGGCACCCAAGGACGAAAACCCGCTCAAGACTGCGACAGGCCCGATACTGCACCCCATCCCCCACACAGGTTTGAACAAGCTGCCCGACGAACACGCCGTGCAGGCCTGGATGAGCGGGCGGAGCGATCTGTGGATTCAGCCGAAAGTCGACGGGGTTGCGGTCACTCTGGTCTACGAGAACGGCAAGCTGGCCAGGCTCATCAGCCGTGGCGACGGCGTCAGCGGGCAGGACTGGACCGGGCACGCTCATCAGATCCAGGCGATTCCGCCCTCGTTGGCGTGGGAATCGACACTGGTGCTGCAAGGCGAGCTGTACTGGAATCTGCCCGATCACAAGCAGGCCGAAGCCGGCAGCGCCAATGCTCGCAGCAAGGTCGCTGGCCTGCTCGCGCGCAAGGCAATCAGCGAAGAGGAAGGCGCGCAGGTTGGGCTGTTCGTCTGGGACTGGCCGGAGGGGCCGGCGGGCATGCGCGAGCGTATGGCCGGGCTGCACGCGCTTGGCTTCACCGACAGCCAGCGCTTCAGCGAACCGGTATCAGGCATCGCACAGGCTAAAAGCTGGCGTGAGTTCTGGTACACCCACGCCTTGCCCTTTGCCTCCGATGGCGTCGTGATTCGAGAAGGCCAGCGCCCGCCTGCGGAGCGCTGGCGGGCCAAGGCGCCCTACTGGATTGCGGCGTGGAAATATCCGCTTGCACAAATACTGGCGCAGGTACGAAGCGTTCATTTCAACGTCGGACGCAGCGGAAAGATCACGCCGGTGCTGGAGCTCGAACCGCTGACACTGGATGACCGAAAAGTCAGCCGGGTGAGCGTCGGCTCATTCAAACGCTGGGAGACGCTGGACATCCGCCCCGGCGATCAGGTCGCCATCAGCCTTGCAGGGCTGACGATCCCGCGCCTGGACGGCGTCGTCACCCGCAGCGTTGAGCGCACACCGTTGACCATCCCCAACACCGCCGACTATCACGCACTCAGTTGCTGGCAGCCGGTTCCTGGTTGTGAAAGCCAGTTCCGCGAACGACTCAAGGGGCTCGGCGGCAAGCAGGGCCTGGCCATGACCGGCGTAGGACCGGGCACTTGGGACAAGCTGATCGAGGCCGGAAAAATCAACGGCCTGCTGGACTGGATGCACCTCGACGGTGCACAGCTTGCTAAGATTCCCGGCCTGGGAGAGCGCAGCAGCGCTAGACTGTTGGAGAGTTTTCAGGGCGCAGGCGAACAAAGCTTCGAAATCTGGCTCAAAGCGCTCGGCTTGCCGCCGGTCGCGGGCGCGCAGCTGGGCGGTTCGTGGTCCGAGCTGTCTGCCCGCAGCGTCGCCCAATGGCAGGCCGAACCCGGCATTGGCCCGGGACGTGCGGTGCAGTTGCAGGCATTTTTTCAAGACCCGCACGTGCAGGCCCTGAGTGGCAAGCTGCGCGAGCGGGGTATCAAAGGGTTTTAGTCACTTTTCATCCCGGACTTCATGTCGTCTGTCCGGGCATCTTTTTCAAGGAGCGTTCATGAAATTCTTGTCATCACTGCTGATGGTCACCGTCTGCGGGATATGGGCGGCGCCGTCAATGGCGGCCGAGCCTTTGTGCGAAGCCAAGCGCGCGGACATCCAGGCGCAGATCGAGCAGGCCAAGGCCGCCGGGAACAGCGATCAACAGGCGGGCCTGGAAAAAGCCCTGAGCGAGAACACCGAGCACTGCACCGACGCGAGCCTGATCAAGGCACAGGAAAAGAAAGTCCTGGAGGCCAAGCAGGAAGTCGGCAAGCGTCAATCGGACCTGGACAAGGCGATGAAGAAAGGCGACGCCGACAAGATCAACAAGCGCAAGGACAAACTGGCCGAATCGCGCAAGGAGCTGCAGGACGAACAGCAGAAGCTGGAGCAGATCCAGCCCGATGAAGACGACGAGTAAGAAAGCTGCAAGCCATAAGCTTCAAGCCGCAAGCCACGCCAACACCGCGCACGACTTGCGGCTTGTGGCTTGCCGCTTGAAGCTGACGCCAGTCAGTGGTCGCGAAACTCCTTGTGACAGGCATCACAGGCATCTTCGACGTTGTTCATCGGCGGGATCATGTTGGCCGGGGTCAGTTGCAAGGATCTGGTCGCGATGACCAGTTCCCCGGTCCGGGCCTCAAGCGCCCGGGCCAGTTCCTGAAAGCGCGCCTGGCGCTCCCACACCGCATCCCTGGCGCTGGTGTGTTCTGCTTCACGAACAGGCGGGAAGTGTTTCCACGGTTCGTGGGCCAGGCCATCGAGCTTCACCGCACCCTCGGCGAACTTTGCGCCGTCGAACGGCAGCCGCCCGCGCAGCATGCCGCCGGTGTCTTCGCTGGTCTTGAGCATCTGCTTGAAGATTGCCTTGCGCTGGCCGAGCGGGGAATCCGGGTCGACGCCCCCGCAGGCCGTCAACGCAAAGGCTGCGACCAGCAGCAGACCGAAACTTCTCAACGCGACGCTCTTTGAATTCATGGCGACTACTGGCGAAAAAGGGTCGCCAGTATCTGCGTACGCCCTGAAAAACCCAAGTGAATGTTCAGGCAGGCGTGCCGACGGAAACGCCGAACAAAGCGACCACCAGCGCCAGCCCGATGAACCACACCAGCGAGCGCAGGGCGGCCAGATCCGCCAGGTAGAAAATGATGTAGAGCAGGCGCGTGGTGACGAACAGCACCCCCAATACATCGATGGTCACCAGTTGGGCGACCCCGGCGATATGGGCAATGATCACACCGGCTGCGAACCCCGGAATCGCCTCGAAGCTGTTCTGCTGCGCGGCATGGGCACGGCGCGGGAATCCTTCGAGGCTTTCGAGGAAATCACGGGGGTCGTGATTGTCGCTCATGCGGAATCCACCACCGCCGAACTTGGCAATCCCGGCACACACAATCGGCAGCAGAATCACGATCAACACGCACCAGAAGGCAACGGTCATGTTCACATCCTTAAAAAGTGAGCTTCATCAGAAGCATTCCGAGTAAAACCAGCGCACAGGCTAAGAGCCGTGGCCGGCCAAAAGGTTCTTTGAGATAGCGCATGCCGAACAACACCACCAGCACCACACTCACCTCGCGCAACGCTGCCGCCTCTGCCACTGAGCCTAGCTGCATTGCCCAGAGCACCAGGGCATAACTTGCCAGAACGCAAAAACCGACTGCCAGGCCCAGCCTCCACTGCTCGCGCCAGAACAGGGTGAATGCCGGACGTTTCTTGACCACCGCCAGCAGCGGGAAGGGCCAGGCGCTGATGAACGTCAGCCAGACCAGATAGTCCAGCGGGGCGATGCCATGCTTGAGCGCCTGGCCATCGATCCAGGTGTAACATCCGATGCACAGGCCGATCAGCCCGACAACCGGCAGCATCGACCACGGCAGACGATCCCCGCCGCCACCCTGCCACAACAGGCAGACCATGCCGGCAGGGATCAGCAGAATGCCGAGAATCTGCTGGGTCGTCAGGTGCTCGCCTGCGAAGATCAAAGTCAGCGCCAGCACCACCAGCGGCGACAACCCTCGCATCAGCGGGTAGACCAGGCCCAGATCGCCCACCTGATAGGCGCGGATCAGCAAGGCGCGATAAACCAGCTCGAACAACGCCGACGCCACAAGCCAAGGCCAGATGTGCAGCGGCGGCGGCGTGACGAACCCCAGCGCGATCACCGCGAGGACAAAAGCGACCACGTCCATGCTGGCGATGACCAGCAACCGCTCGCCGCTGAATTTGATGAGGGTGTTCCAGGTGGCATGCAGCAACGCTGCGATCAGGACCAGGGTTGTCGCCAGCACGTACTCTCCTTATTCGCCCACACCAACCACCAGGCGACACTTTTTCGAGCATAAAGGTTGGCGATGACGGAATACACCAGGCGTGCCGATTGGCTAAGATGCCAGCCATCACAGCCGAGATCGGCCGTACACCGAACCGTTGTATCAGGAGCCTGAATGTCCAGCGAAGAAGACACCACCATCAGTGGTGCAGCGCCCATGATTCCCGACCAGCGCCGGGAGCTGATGCTGCGTCAGTTGCGCAAGCACCAGGTGCTCAGCGTGCACCAACTGATGGAAATGTTCGACTGCTCGCACATGACCATCCGCCGCGACATCGCCTTGCTGGAACAGAGCGGGCGCGCATATTCGGTCACCGGCGGCGTGCGCATCGCAAGCCAGGTGCACAGCGAGCCCAGCCACCAGTCCAAGGCCGTGGTCGAGCTTCCCCACAAACAGGCGATGGCGCGGCTGGCCGCAACCTTGCTGCACCCGGAAATGACCGTGTACCTGGACGCCGGCACCAGCACGCTGGAGCTGGTGCCCTATATCGTCGCTCTGTCGGGGATGACCGTGGTGACCAACGACTTTGGCGTGGTCAATGCGCTGGCCGATGCGACCCATGTGGACGTGATTCACACCGGCGGCCTGCTGGATCACCCGAACCGCTCCTGCGTCGGCGGCCTGGCAGCGGCGACCCTGCGCCAACTGGCGACGGACGTTGCCTTCATGTCGACCAGTTCATGGGACCTGCAACGCGGCACCACCACGCCGTCTGCCTTGAAGGTCGAGGTCAAGCAGGCGGCGATGCAGGCCGCCTCCCGCAGCGTGCTGCTGACCACCAGTTCCAAGTACGGCACCTTCGGCATGTACAAAGTCGCGGGGCTTGAGCAGTTCGACACGATCGTCAGCGACGACGGCCTGGGCGGCGCGGCGGCAGACAGCATCCGTGCGCTTGGGGTGGATGTGTTGTTGGCGTCTGTGGACAACCCTCGCTGAGGCAACCCCTTCCCCGTAGCAGCACGGCTTGCCGGCGGGAGCGGTGTGTCAGACAGTGCATCCGTCATAGACACGCCGCTCCCGCCGGCAAGCCGTGCTGCTACGGAACGAATTTCACATCGGCTGCCAACTATCTTCAAAGCCCCGGGCCAGATACCGGGGCTTTTTTGTTGCTCGAAAAATGATCTATGTTAACTTTTGTTAATTCAAAATATTACTTCACATTATCCGGTCACAGGTTCACTATCTTTAACAGATCCGAACATACACCGTTCAAGTGCCAACGGTAGCGAAGGCACTCGACCCGAGGAGAGACTCATGAATAACAAGAACGTCGGCGTCATTGGCCTGGGTGCCATGGGCCTTGGTATCGCCCGCTCGCTGCTGCGCAGCGGCTTCAATGTGCATGCCTGTGACGTGCGCGCAGCCGTCACCGAGCAGTTCGCCAGCGAAGGCGGCGTTGCTTGTGATTCTCCAGCCGCGATGGCTGCTGCCTGCGACGTCATCATCACTGTCGTGGTCAACGCCGAGCAGACCGAAACCGTACTCTTCGGTGAGAACGGCGCCGTCGCCGCTCTGGCTCAAGGCAGCCTGGTCATCGGTTGCGCCACTGTCGCCCCGACCTTCGCCATCGAGCTGGGCCAGCGCCTGACTGAAAAAGGCCTGCTGTACCTCGATGCACCGATCTCCGGTGGCGCCGCCAAAGCCGCTGCCGGCCAGATGACCATGATGACCAGCGGCCCTGCCGACTCCTACGCCAAGGCCGACGCGGTGCTCAACGGCATGGCTGGCAAGGTCTATCGCCTGGGCGACGTCCATGGCCTGGGTTCGAAAGTCAAAATCATCAACCAGCTGCTGGCCGGTGTGCACATCGCCGCGAGCGCCGAAGCCATGGCCTTGGGCCTGCGCGAAGGTGTCGACGCCGACGCCCTGTACGAAGTCATCACCAACAGCGCCGGTAATTCGTGGATGTTCGAAAACCGCGTGCCGCACATCCTCAAGGCTGACTACACGCCGCTGTCGGCCGTGGACATCTTCGTCAAGGACCTGGGCCTGGTACTGGATACCGCCCGCGCCAGCAAATTCCCGCTGCCGCTGTCGTCCACTGCCCACCAGATGTTCATGCAGGCCTCGACCGCAGGTTTTGGTCGCGAAGACGATTCGGCCGTGATCAAGATCTTCCCGGGCATCACCCTGCCGGGCGCCAAAGCCGCCAACGACTGAGGACATCGCACATGAGCAACACGACTCCGCGCCCTCTCTTGGGCTGCATTGCCGACGACTTCACCGGCGCCACCGACCTTGCCAACATGCTGGTGCGTGGCGGCATGCGCACCGTGCAAAGCATCGGTATTCCAAGCGCTGAAAGCCTGGCCGAACTGGACGCCGACGCCATCGTCATCGCCCTGAAATCGCGCACCACCCCGGCTGCCGAAGCGGTCGAGGAATCGCTGCAGGCCTTGCAGTGGCTGCGTGATCGCGGCTGCGAGCAGATCTTCTTCAAGTACTGCTCCACCTTCGACTCGACCGCCAAAGGCAACATCGGCCAGGTCAGCGAGGCGCTGCTGCAGGCGCTGGACAGCGACTTCACCCTGGCCTGCCCGGCCTTCCCGGAAAACGGTCGCACGATCTTCCGTGGCCACCTGTTCGTGCAGGATCAACTGCTCAACGAATGCGGCATGCAGAACCACCCGCTGACCCCGATGAGCGACGCGAACCTGGTCCGCGTGCTGCAATCGCAAACCGAAAAGAAGGTCGGCCTGCTGCGCTACGACAGCATCGCCAAGGGCGTTGAAGGCGTGCGTGCGCGCATCGCCGAACTGCGTGCCAACGGCGTGGTCATGGCCATCGCCGACGCACTGTCCGATGCCGACCTGTACACCCTGGGCGAAGCCTGCGCCGACCTGCCGCTGCTGACTGGCGGTTCGGGTCTGGCGCTGGGCCTGCCGGGCAACTTCCGCAAGGCTGGCAAGCTGCGCGACATCGACGCTGCAAAACTTGCGCAGGTTGACGGCGGCGAAGTGGTCCTGGCCGGTAGCGCATCGGTCGCCACCAACGGCCAGGTGGCTGCCTGGCTGGAAGCCGGTCGCCCTGCCCTGCGGATCGATCCGCTGGCGCTGGCCGACGGCAAGCCTGTGGTCGAAGACGCCCTGGCCTTCGCCCGCGATGCCGGTCAGACGGTTCTGATCTACGCCACCAGCAGCCCGGATGAAGTCAAAGCCGTGCAGCAGAAGCTGGGCGTCGAGCGCGCAGGCGCGATGGTTGAAGAGGCCCTGGGCAAGATCGCCAGCGGCCTGCTGAAGGCCGGCGTAAAACGCTTCGTCGTCGCAGGCGGCGAGACCTCGGGCGCGGTGGTTCAAGCGCTGGGCGTGAGCCTGCTGAAAATCGGCGCGCAGATCGATCCGGGCGTTCCGGCGACCATCAGCAGTGGCGACCAGCCGCTGGCACTGGCGCTCAAGTCCGGCAACTTCGGTGGCCGTGACTTCTTCGACAAGGCCCTCAAGCAGTTGGCCGGAGGTGCTGCATGAGTGCCGAAAACAAACTGCGCGAAGAAATCTGCGACATCGGCCGCCTGCTGTTCGGCCGTGGCTATACCGTCGGCAGCGCGGGCAACATCAGTGCACGCCTGGATGACGGCTGGCTGATCACCCCGACCGACGCCTGCCTGGGCCGCCTGGACCCGGCAGCCATCGCCAAGGTCAACCTGGCGGGCGAATGGGTGTCGGGCGACAAGCCGTCGAAAACCCTGATGCTGCACCGCGAAGTCTACGACCGTAACCCAAGGGTTGGCGGTGTGGTGCACACCCACTCCACGCACCTGGTGGCGCTGACCCTGGCCGGCGTCTGGCAGCAGAACGACATCCTTCCGCCCATCACGCCGTATCAGGTGATGAAGGTCGGCCACATCCCGCTCATCAACTACGAGCGCCCGGGCTCGCCGAAAGTCGCCGAACAGGTGGCGAAACTGGCGAACAGCGTGCGCGGCGTGATGCTCGAGCGGCTGGGGCCGGTGGTCTGGGAAAGCTCGGTGGCCAAGGCAGCCTTTGCCCTGGAAGAGCTCGAAGAGACCGCCCGCCTGTGGCTGATGAGCAACCCCAAACCCGAGCCTCTGGACGCAGCGGCGCTGGAAGATCTGCGCCAGGCGTTCGGTGTGAACTGGTAACCCGCTGACAAAGCGTTTGATTGGGGACCGCTTCGGCGGTCTCCGGCTCCCGGCTCGCCGGACAAAAATAACAACAGGACACGACACTCAACATGACTCCTCTGATCCTAATGACCATCGCAGGTGCCGGCATCGCGCTGTTGCTGCTGCTGGTCCTCAAGTACAAATTCCAGCCGTTCGTGGCCCTGATGCTCGTCAGCATCATCGTCGCCCTGGTCGCAGGCGTTAAGCCGGCTGACCTGGTGGCAACCATCGAAGGCGGCATGGGCAAGACCCTGGGCCACATCGCGATCATCATCGCGCTGGGTGCCATGATCGGGCGAATCATCGAGCTGTCCGGCGGCGCCGAGGCGCTGGCCAAGACCCTGATCAACCGCTTCGGCAACAAGCGCACGCCGCTGGCCCTGACTGTCGCCGGTTTCATGGTCGGCATTCCGGTGTTCTTCGAAGTCGGCGTGATCATCCTGATGCCACTGGCCTATGGCGTTGCTCGCGCGGCGCGCAAGCCGCTGCTGATCTTCGCCCTGCCGATGTGTGCCGCGCTGCTGTCGGTGCATGCGTTCCTGCCGCCGCATCCGGGCGCTGTCGCCGCTGCCGGGCAACTGGGCGCTGACCTTGGCCGTGTGCTGATGTTCGGTATCCCGATGGTGGCGGTGCTGTGCCTGATCGGTTACGTGATCGCCGGTCGCATGACCCGCAAGACCTACCCGATGACCGACGACATCCGCAGCGAAGTCTACGGTCCGCACATCACCAACGAAGACCTGGTGGCGTGGGCCAACAACGACTACTCCAACACCAAGGAAGCGACCCACACCAAAGAGTTGGGCCTGGAAGAAAGCGCCAGCAGCCTGGCAGCCAAATTGCCCAAGGCTCCGGCACCGGGCGCCGGGATTATCGTTGCGCTGATTCTGCTGCCGATCATCCTGATCCTGCTGGGCACCCTGGCCACCACCATGCTGCCAGCGGATTCGACCCTGCGCAGCGTGCTGACCGTGCTGGGCGCGCCGCTGGTTGCGCTGCTGATCGACACCCTGCTGTGTGCCTGGATCCTCGGTTCGCGCCGTGGCTGGAGCCGCAGCCAGGTGTCCGACGTGATCGGCTCGGCCCTGCCGGGCGTTGCCATGGTGATCCTGATTGCCGGCGCCGGTGGCGTGTTCGGCAAGGTCCTGGTGGACACCGGCATCGGTGCTGTCGTTTCCGAAGCGTTGCGTAACACCGGCCTGCCGGTTCTGGCGCTGGGCTTTATCCTGACGCTGCTGTTGCGCGCCGTGCAAGGCTCGACCACAGTGGCACTGGTGACCACTGCCGGCATCCTCAGCCCGCTGATCGCCAGCATGAACCTCTCCGCCAACCACATGGCCCTGCTGTGCCTGGCCATGGGCGGTGGCGGCCTGGCGATGTCGCACATCAACGACGCCGGTTACTGGATGTTCACCAAGCTGGCCGGCCTGAACGTTGGCGACGGCCTGCGCAACTGGACCTTCCTGGTCACCGTGCTCGGCACGCTGGGCTTCCTGATGACCCTGGTGCTCTGGCCGTTCGTTTGATACCCCAGGCGGTGTGCAAATCCTGATTGCACGCCGCCTGTCTCTTAGAAGACAGGAGTAAGACATGCCTCGTTTCGCTGCCAATCTCAGCATGCTGTACCCGCAACACGAGTTCCTCGACCGCTTCGCTGCTGCGGCGGCAGACGGTTTCGAGGCGGTGGAGTACCTGTTTCCGTACGACTTCACGGCTGCCGAGATCAAACAACGCCTGGTCGACAACAAACTGACCCAGGCGCTGTTCAACGCACCGCCGGGTGACTGGGCCAAGGGCGAGCGCGGGATTGCCTCGCTGCCGGGTCGTGAAGAAGAGTTTCGCGCAGGCATCCAGAAGGCACTGGAATACGCTGCCGTGCTGGGCAACGACCGCATCCACGTGATGGCCGGCCTGCTGCCAGGCGAAGAGCTGCGCCAGAAGCATCACGCGGTGTACATCGAGAACCTGCGTTATGCCGCGCAAGAAGCGGCCAAGGTCGGCGTGACCGTGCTGATCGAGCCGATCAACACCCGAGACATGCCAGGCTTCTTCCTCAATCGCCAGGACCAGGGCCAGGCCGTGTGCAAGGAAGTCGGTGCCGACAACCTGAAAGTGCAGTTCGACTTCTATCACTGCCAGATCGTCGAAGGCGATGTGATCAGCAAGTTGCGCCGTGATTTCGCAGGCGTCGGCCACATCCAGATCGCGGGCGTGCCGGACCGTCATGAGCCGAATCTGGGCGAAGTGAATTATCCGTGGCTGTTCGAAGAAATCGACCGCCTGGGCTACACCGGCTGGATCGGTTGCGAGTACCGCCCTAAAGGCGATACCAGCGAAGGCTTGCAGTGGCTGCGGGACTGGAAGGCCGCACACAAGGCCTGATGCGACTCTCTTCGTAGCAGCACGGCTTGCCGGCGGGAGCGACCTTGAGTACGCCCCCGCCGGCAAGCCGTGCTGCTACGGACCGGTTGGGTTACCGGACGATCACTCGTTCACCGCCTCATCCTTGAACTGGTCCTTCACGTACGTGATCTCGGTCTTGCCGTGGGGCGCTGGCAAACCGTCTTCGCCCAGGTTCACGAACACCATCTTCTCCACCGTCAGGATGCTCTTGCGGGTGATCTTGTTGCGCACCTGGCAGGTCAGGGTGATCGAGGTGCGGCCAAACTCCGTCGCGGTGATACCCAACTCGATGATGTCGCCCTGGCGCGAGGCGCTGACGAAGTTGATCTCGGAAATGTACTTGGTCACCACCCGCTGGTTACCCAACTGAACGATGGCGTAGATCGCCGCTTCCTCGTCGATCCAGCGCAGCAGGCTGCCCCCGAACAAGGTGCCGTTGGGGTTGAGGTCTTCGGGTTTCACCCACTTGCGAGTGTGGAAGTTCATAGGGGGCTCCAGGGCGTTTGGAAAATCGTGGCGTTTGTGCCCCCAAGCTTCAAGCTTCAAGCCCCAAGCTGCAAGTAAAAGCAGATCTGCTTTCACTTGTCGCTTGCAGCTTGCAGCTTATAGCTCAGAAGTTATAATCGCCCCCGCTTCAAAAAACGGTCATCACCACTTGATACCGTTTTCCCGCCACCTGTCCGAGGGGCGCTGCAGCAGGTCAGACCTGTCAGGCTCGGATGGGGCGTTGTTTGTTCAGGTTCGTCTCGAACCGGACAAGCCTTAAACGCACAACGGCGCCCATTCGCACACTACGAATGGAGACTCTTATGAGCGCTGTACAGACGCCCGCCGATTTCAACGATTTCAAGGTTGCCGACATTTCCCTGGCTGCATGGGGCCGTCGCGAAACCATCATCGCTGAGTCCGAAATGCCTGCCCTGATGGGCCTGCGTCGCAAATACGCCGGTGAGCAACCGCTCAAGGGCGCGAAGATTCTCGGCTGCATCCACATGACCATCCAGACTGCCGTGCTGATCGAAACCCTGGTTGCCCTGGGTGCCGAAGTACGCTGGTCGTCGTGCAACATTTTCTCGACTCAGGACCAGGCCGCTGCCGCCATCGCCGCTGCCGGTATCCCTGTCTTCGCCTGGAAAGGCGAGACCGAAGAAGAGTACGAGTGGTGCATCGAGCAGACCATCCTCAAGGACGGTCAGCCATGGGACGCCAACATGATCCTCGACGACGGCGGCGACCTGACCGAGATCCTGCACAAGAAATACCCGGCGATGCTGGACAAGATCCACGGCGTCACCGAAGAAACCACCACTGGCGTACACCGCCTGCTGGACATGCTGGCCAAGGGCGAACTGAAGATCCCTGCGATCAACGTCAACGACTCGGTCACCAAGAGCAAGAACGACAACAAGTACGGCTGCCGTCACAGCCTGAACGACGCCATCAAGCGCGGCACCGACCACCTGCTGTCCGGCAAGCAAGCGCTGGTCATCGGTTACGGTGACGTGGGCAAGGGCTCGGCCCAGTCCCTGCGTCAGGAAGGCATGATCGTGAAGGTCACCGAAGTAGACCCGATCTGCGCCATGCAGGCATGCATGGACGGTTTCGAGCTGGTTTCGCCGTTCATCAACGGTGAAAGCGACGGCACCGAAGCGACTATCGACAAGGCTCTGCTGGGCAAGATCGACCTGATCGTGACCACCACCGGCAACGTCAACGTCTGCGACGCGAACATGCTCAAGGCGCTGAAAAAACGCGCTGTGGTCTGCAACATCGGTCACTTCGACAACGAAATCGACACCGCTTTCATGCGCAAGAACTGGGCATGGGAAGAAGTGAAGCCACAAGTGCACAAGATCCACCGCACAGGCAGCGGCGATTTCGACCCACAGAACGACGACTATCTGATCCTGCTGGCCGAAGGCCGTCTGGTGAACCTGGGCAACGCCACCGGCCACCCGAGCCGCATCATGGACGGCTCGTTCGCCAACCAGGTTCTGGCCCAGATCTTCCTGTTCGACCAGAAGTACGCTGACCTGAGCCCGGCTCAGAAAGCCGAGCGCCTGACCGTTGAAGTTCTGCCGAAAAAGCTGGACGAAGAAGTGGCCCTGGAAATGGTGCGCGGCTTCGGCGGCGTGGTCACCAAACTGACCAAGACCCAGGCCGACTACATCGGCGTGAGCGTCGAAGGTCCGTTCAAGCCGCACGCTTACCGCTACTGATCGAGCGCTGAACGTTCGCTTTGCATGTGGGAGCAGGTTAGCTCGCTCCCACATGAACGAACGCAGCCCTGTAGGAGTGAGCTTGCTCGCGATTGCCATTTATCAGCCAATGCTGCATTGACTGAACGAATGCCATCGCGAGCAAGCTCACTCCTACAGGATTTTGCGTCAGGCTTCTGAAATCCCAGGATACGACCATGTCCCAAGACCGTCGCTACAGCTTCGAGTTCTTCCCGACGAAGACCGACGCTGGTCATGAAAAACTGATGGCTGTCGCCCGCACGCTGGCCAGCTACAACCCACACTTCTTCTCCTGCACCTACGGTGCCGGTGGGTCCACGCGCGAGCGCACGATCAACACCGTGCTGCAGCTGGAAAAAGAAGTGAATATCCCGTCGGCGCCGCATTTGTCGTGCGTCGGCGACAGCAAGGCCGACCTGCGCGGCCTGCTGACGCAATACAAGGATGCGGGCATCAAACGCATCGTCGCCCTGCGCGGCGACCTGCCTTCGGGCATGGGCATTTCCGGCGGTGAGTTGCCTCACGCCAGTGATCTGGTGACGTTCATCCGCGAAGAAACCGGCAACCATTTCGAAATCGAAGTCGCCGCCTACCCGGAAATGCACCCACAGGCACGCAACTTCGAAGACGACCTGAAGAACTTCGTGCGTAAGGCCAACGCCGGTGCCAACAGCGCGATCACCCAGTATTTCTTCAACGCCGACAGCTACTTCTACTTCGTCGAGCGCGTGCAGAAGATGGGCGTGAACATCCCGATCGTGCCGGGCATCATGCCCATCACCAACTACAGCAAGCTGGCACGTTTCTCCGACGCCTGCGGCGCAGAGATCCCACGCTGGATCCGCAAGCAACTGGAAGCCTACGGCGATGATTCGGCGAGCATCCAGGCGTTTGGCGAACAGGTCGTGACGCAAATGTGCGAGCAATTGTTGCAAGGCGGCGCACCGGGCCTGCACTTCTATACGATGAACCAGACTGAACCTAGCCTGTCGATCTGGAACAATCTCAAACTGCCCCGCTGAACGGTTTGAATCTGTCTCGAACATGCCGGTCACTATAGGGTAATGTTCGCACGGCAGGCTGATAGTACATGGCCTGCCAGTGCCTGACCGAGACGGATATCCAAGCAGTTGACTTCATTCAATAACATCTCTTCCCGCCCGCAGCTGGTCTACCTGGTATTCGGTGCCGACACCTACCACCAGGAAGCAGTCTTCAGCATTGCGAGTGCCCTGGCAAAAGCCGGTGATACAACCGAGCGTCCCTTCGACATTCAAGTCTTCAGCGACAACCCAGAACCCTATCGTCATCTGCCGGTGCGCGTACGCGCCATCGATGCCGAGATGCGCCGCCAGTGGAGCGGGCCGCACCATTATCACTTCCGCTGCAAACATGTCGTTGCGCGCATGGTGCTGCAGGAGTCGGAAAAAGCGATCCTGATCGACACCGACACCTTCTTCCACGCAAGCCCCATGGCGCTGTTCGAACGGGTTCAGCCAGGCACGCTGCTGTGCAACGCCTTTCAACTGCGCTATGCCGATTGCAAGGGCACCATCCTCTACACCGCACTGGCCGAAACCCTGGCGCAGCGTGGCCTGGCCGATGATGAAATGTCGCTGGTGAACTCCGGCGTGATCGGGCTCACACATCAGGACATGGCGCTGCTCGACAGCTCCATCGCATTGATGGACGAGTTCTTCCCCATCACCCCCGGCGCCTACACGCTGGAGGAATTCTGCCTGGGCGTTGCCGCCTACCGCTCGCTGAAAGTCGATCAGTGCACCGACCTGATCCACCATTACTGGAGCCGCAAGCAGCTGTTTCGCGCCAAGGTTCGCGCCTGGCTGGGCAAGCATGGCCACGCTCCGCTCAGCGCCCAGGCCCTGCACGACACCGGCAATGTCTCGGCACAGTTGCCGCGGCCCGGTACCTGGCAGCGCCTGGTGTACAAGAGCGCGACCCTCGCGGTGCCACAGCCGCAGCGCCAGTTCGTGCGTGAGGTGCTGTACGGCTGCTGTGAGTACCCGAACGAATTCGATCGCGCCTGCTCCGCCGTCTGGTGGGAAAAGGCCTTCAGCAACGCCGAACGACGGATGCAGGGCCCCATCCCGCCAGCGCAGCTCCAGCAATGGCTGGAGCACTGGGCAGTGCGCAGGCTGCTTGGCCGTCGGCGTACCGCCATCTACCAGCATCTGGTCAAGGTGCAGCGCTCGGCCTGATCGACCGCAGGCGGCGCGAGCGATCTCTTGCGCCGCCCCTTCTATTTGGCGGGCGAGCATCGTACTCTCGCGCCATGCCCCTGAACCTGCGACTGCTATGCGCCGCCCTTCTCGTCTGCCTGAGCTTCACCGCTCTGGGCGAAAGGCTGCGTCTTGTCACCGAACCCTGGGCGCCCTATGTGATGGTCGATGGCCAGGAGGCGTCGGGGCTGGACTACGAGATGACCACCATCGTCTTCAAGCGCCTGGGGATCGACGTGCAGTGGCAGTTCCTGCCCTGGAAGCGTTGCCTGTTGATGCTTGAGCAGGGTGAAGCCGACGGCGTGCTGGACATTCTCAAGCTGCCCGAACGCGATAACCTGCTGCTGTACCCGAACGAGCCGCTGTCCGAGATCAACTGGGTGCTGTTCCAGGCCAAGGCCCGTCCGCACCGGTTCGAGCGCATGGAGGACCTGACCGGGTTGACCGTCGGGGTATCCCCCGGCTACCAGTACAGCCCGGAATTCGACGCCTCGACCCTGTTCATCCGGGAGCCGGCGCCCACCCACGAGGCCAACTTCGGCAAACTGGCCCGTGGCCGCGTCGATCTGGTGGTGACCGAGCGCCTGGTTGGCCAACAGATGATCGACAAGCTCAAGCTGCGCGACGAGATCAGCGAAGTGCCCAACGTGATTGCCCGCCAGGACCTGTACCTGGCGGTGCGGCGCAACGTCGGCATGGATCTGCTGGTGCAGCGCTTCGGCGCCGAACTCAAGCGTTTCAAGCGCGAGCCGGCCTATGCCGAGCTGGTGGCGCGTTACACCGGGGAGCTGCCGCCGGCCCCGGCAACCACGCAAACGGCCGACGGGCATGATAAAACCGTTGAGCAGCACGAACGCAGCGAGTTGTGATTGCTCTGTTATACTCCCGCGATCCCGCCAGGCTCACGCCCGGATGCTCGGTCTCACAGAAGACTTCTCGAACACGTCAGCAGCGCATTTTCTTTCACCCGCGCCCTGCCCCGAGTTGAACTTACAGACCCCGGGACTGCGCCCTTCGAACTCTTTTTCGCGCGAGCACCTCACTTCTATTCGGGCCCATTGCCCCAACTTAAGACAGGATTACTCATGTCCTTTGCTTCCCTCGGTCTCTCCGAGGCTTTAGTCAGCGCCATCGAGGCGGCTGGCTATTCCCAGCCTACGCCAGTGCAACAGCGGGCTATCCCCGCCGTGTTGCAAGGCCGCGATCTGATGGTCGCCGCACAGACAGGTACTGGTAAAACCGGTGGTTTCGCTCTCCCCATCCTGGAGCGCCTGTTCCCCAACGGTCACCCGGACAAATCCCAGCGTCACGGCCCGCGCCAACCGCGCGTACTGGTCCTGACCCCAACCCGTGAACTTGCAGCCCAGGTCCACGACAGCTTCAAGATCTACGCCAAGAACCTGAAGTTCGTCAGCGCCTGCATTTTCGGCGGCGTCGGCATGAACCCGCAGGTGCAGGCCATGTCCCGTGGCGTCGACGTTCTGGTCGCCTGCCCCGGCCGCCTGCTGGACCTGGCAGGCCAGGGCAGCGTCGATCTGTCCCACGTTGAAATCCTGGTCCTGGACGAAGCCGACCGCATGCTCGACATGGGCTTCGTTCACGATGTGAAGAAAGTCCTCGCGCGCCTCCCGGCCAAGCGTCAGAACCTGCTGTTCTCGGCCACTTTCTCGGCCGACATCACCGCTCTTGCAGGCAAGCTGCTGCATGACCCGGAGCGCATCGAAGTCACGCCGCCGAACACCACGGTCGAGCGCATCGAACAACGCGTCTTCCGCCTGCCGGCCAACCACAAGCGTTCGCTGCTGGCGCACCTGATCACCCAGGGCGCGTGGGAACAGGTGCTGGTCTTCACCCGCACCAAGCACGGCGCCAACCGCCTGGCCGAGTACCTGGACAAGCACGGCCTGAGCGCCGTCGCGATCCACGGCAACAAGAGCCAGAACGCCCGCACCAAGGCCCTGGCCGATTTCAAGGCCGGCACCGTGCGCATCATGGTCGCGACCGACATCGCCGCCCGTGGCCTGGACATCGACCAACTGCCTCACGTGGTCAACTTCGAACTGCCTAACGTCGACGAAGACTACGTGCACCGCATCGGTCGTACCGGCCGTGCTGGCCGCAGCGGCGAGGCGATCTCGCTGGTCGCGCCGGACGAAGAGAAGCTGCTCAAGAGCATTGAGCGCATGACCAGGCAGAAGATCGCCGACGGCGATCTGATGGGCTTCGACATCAACTCGGTCGAAGCGGAAAAGCCTGAAGTGCGCGAACGCCCGGACGTGCGCAACCCGCGCAACGGTCGTGGCCCGCGTGGCGACGGTCCTAACGGCGGCGGCGGTGGTGGCGGTCGCAAGGACAAAGGCAAAGACAAGGGCAAGGACAAGGAAAAACCGGCTGCCGCAGCCGCCTCCGAAGGCGAGCGTCCTGCACGCAACCAGCAGCGCCGGCAGAAGCCGCGTCAGGGCACGCCATCCGGCGAAGCGCGTCAGGCCCAGCCACAACCGGCCCCACGCGCCAATCGCGATCCGGAAGAGTTCCTGGACGACGAAGTCGACAACTTCGGCAACCGCGCCGACTACGTCAGCCCCTACCAGGGCAAGAACCAGCAAGGCCGCGGCCGTCGTCCGGGCGCTCCGGCCACCGGCACCGCGCCTGCTCCACGGGGTCAGGGCCAGGGTCGCAGCAACCCGCGTGGTGGCAGCGCTTCGAACGGCAGCACCTCGGGTGGTGCTCGTTCGGGTGGTGGCGCCAGCACCGGTTCAGGCGAAAAACGCGGCGGTTCTCGCACAGGCCAAGGCCGTCGCGAAGATCAGCCACGCAACCGCCGCCCGGCCCGTGACGATCAGCCTGCGCGCCAAGAGCCAGCCGTTCGCGGCCCTCGCGATGGCCAGCCTGGTCCGAAGATCATGCACAAAGAGTCCAAGGTTGACCGTTTCCCGTCCGCCGAACTGCTCGACCAACTGCCAAGCCGCCCGCGCGGTGAAAAGCCGGCCTTGCTGACGCGTAACCGCGAAGGCTAAGCCCTCAGGCAGAAACGAAAACGCCCCGACTGGTTCGGGGCGTTTTTGTTTCCGTATAAAACGGTGTTACTTGGCTTTGACGCCTTCGAACGAGATTTCGAAGTTGACGACGTCAGACGCTGGACCCAGGTCCATCATCTTGCCGAAATCCGAACGCTTGATCGAAGTGGTGCCGTTGAAGCCAGCGCGGTAGCCGCCCCATGGGTCCTTGCCTTCGCCGTTGAAGGTGGCCTTGATCACGACCGGCTTGGTCACGCCGTGCAGGGTCAGGTCGCCTTCTACGTCAGCAGTGGTCTTGCCATCGGCGTTCTTGCCAACGTTGGTGACCTTGGTGGAGACGAACTTGGCGTCAGGGTAGGTAGCGACGTCCAGGAAGTCCTTGCTGCTGATGTGCTTGTTACGCTCGGCGTGGTTGGTGTCGACGCTGGCGGTCTTGATGTCGATGCTGATCTTGCTGTCTTCAGGCTTGGCAGCATCGAAGCTGAAGTTACCGGTCCAGTCCTTGAAGGTACCGTGGATGAAGCTGTAGCCCAGGTGGCTGATGGTGAAGTCGATGAAGGCGTGCTGGCCTTCTTTATCGATGGTGTAGTCAGCCGCCATTGCCTGGCCTGCCGACAGCAGCGCGGAACCGATGGCCAGTGCAGCAAGTGTCTTTTTCAACATACGTCGTCTTCCTATGGTTCAGTTGAGAAGCGTCAGGCCTTGCGGCCAAGCATACGAATAAGCGTCGCATCACGGTCGATGAAGTGATGCTTGAGGGCGGCCAGGCCATGAAGTACAGCGAAGATCACCAGGGTCCAGGCCAGGTACAGGTGCACTTCGCCAGCAACGTCCGCCTGGTCGGGCAGTCCGCTGATCAGCGCAGGCACTTCAAACAGTCCGAACACCGGGATACCGACACCTTCTGCGGTGGAAATCAGGTATCCGGCAAACATCACCAGGAACAGGTCCAGATACAGGAACGCGTGCCCCAGTGTCGCCGCGACCCGCACGAACCGGCTATGGTTGGCCGGAGGCGGCGGTGGCGGGCTGACGAAACGCCAGACCACACGGATCAGCATGAACAGAAACAGCGTGATCCCGATGCTCTTGTGCAGATCAGGACCCGCCTTGCGCCAGGTGTCGTAGTAACCGAGCCCGACCATCCACAAGCCCAGCGCGAACAACCCGAAAACCGTCAGCGCCACGCCCCAGTGCAGAACAATGCTGACCCAGCCATAGCGAGAAGAAGAGTTGCGTAACTGCATGGTAGAGATCCTGTAAAAGCAGCCCTTGAAGCTGCGAGAAAGACTAGCGGTTTACCTATCGAAAGAAAGCGCAAAATTTCGCTTTGAAACATCAGAAAATACGATGGGAAAATCCCGTCATATTTTTCTCCATGGCCGATTAACGCAACGTTACGGTCGTAGCTAACATTCCCCTCGTAGCAGCACGGCTTGCCGGCGGGAGCGATCTCACTGCCGCCCCCGCTGGCAAGCCATGCTGCTACGATTCGGCGTCAGGTCCGAACCTCATCAATAACAACACTCTAGACGCTGGGCTTATTCGCCAGGCGAAAAAAAAGGCGCGGCCTCAAACCGCGCCTTTCTCATTGCCAGCACTCAGCGATCAGTTCTTGCTGTCCGTTGCCGGAGCCGCCTTGTCGGTCGCAGCCTTGGCTGGCGCCTTTTTCGCGGCGTCAGTCTTGGCCGGTGCCTTGTGGGTCGTGGCAGGCTTGGCCGGAGCCTTTTTCACAGGCTCCTTCTTGGCCGGTTCTTTCTTGGCCGGGGCCTTTTTCGCAGGCTCAACCACCGCAGGCTTGGCCGGCTCGACCGCAGGCGCAGGCGGCGGAGTCACTGGTGCTGGTGCTGGTGCTGGTGCTGGTGCAGGCGCAGGGGCCGGTGCTGGAGCAGGCTCTGGTGCCTTCTCGGCCGGTTTGGCTTCAGGCTTGGAACCACCAAACATGTTCGAGAAGAAGCCGCCAATGCCGCCGCCGCTTTCCTTCGGTGCTGCGTCAGGCGCTTTCGGTGGCGCAACTTTCACAGGCTCGAAAGACTTGCCGGCCGCTAGGTCCTGAACCTGCCCGGCAGCGCGCTGACCGGTGCGCAATGCGCCCTCCAGCGTGCCTGGGTACAGGGCGTCGGTGTGCTCACCGGCGAACGCAATGCGCTGCAGCGGCTTTTCCCACAGGCGCCAGTATTTGCTGATCTGCCCCGGACCAAACGCCAGGTAGGCACCGCCCGTGGAAGGATCGACGCTGGAGCGACGGATTTCATAACCGGTAAACGCGCCACGGGCCTGCGGGTAGAACGCATGCAGGCGAATCAGCACCTGGTCCACCATCTGCTTGTCGCCAAAGGCCTGCATGATGCGGGCGTTGTCGCCGGACAGGTTGATGACCGCGTTGGCACCGCCCTTCAGGGCAGGCTCGATCCACAGCATGCCGAGGCCGGTGTTGCTGTAGATTTCACCGGACATGCGCGCCTTGCTGTCCCACACCGGCGTCTTGAACTTGAGCATGATCTGGTCATGCCAGCCGTAGTTGGTGCTCTTGATCGCGCCCTGATGCTGGGCGTCCAGCGCCGGGGTCAGCTGAATCTTGCTCAGCGCGCGCAATGGCACGGCCAGTACCACGTACTCGGCTTCATAGCCTACCGCGCCGACCTTGACGGTCACGCCGTCCTTGTCCTGGTTGATGGCCGATACCGGCGAGTTGGTCTTGATGACTTTCAGCTGTTTGACGAACTCTTCAGCCAGCACCGCACTGCCGCCCGGCAGGCGTGCTGCACGGCGGTCACGATCCTCGACGTTGCGATTGACCCGCGACTGCTGTGCGAAATACAACAGCGAGAGGCGCGAAGGCTCGTCGTAACGGGTACGAATCTGCTGGTTGATGAGCTGACGCGCAGTCGGCGGCAGGTTCAGGCGATCCAGCCAGTTGGCGACGTTGATCTGATCCAGCGCGAACAGCGTGCTGTTGGCCGCCGGGTTTTCGGGATCGGTGATCGAACGGGCCATGTCGTCCAGCGCAGCTTCGTAGCGCTTGATGGCTTCGGCAGTGGCTGGTTGTTTGGTCGCAAGATCGGCGGCGCTGAAGTACTCGCCTTCGATCAGGTAACCCGGTGTGCGCACGAACTCTGGCGCAGGCACGGGTTTGAGCTTGAAGCGCTCCAGGTACTGGTTGAGCACCGGTTGCGCCTTGGTGTTGCCGATCCACTCGCTGCCCGCAAGGCCCGAACGACCGCCAACCGCGGGTTTGGCTTCCAGCAGGGTGACTTGCCAGCCCTTGTTCTGCAGCTCATAAGCCGCCGTCAGGCCTGCCAGGCCACCCCCGACGACAATCGCCGTATGCGGCTTATCCACAGCCTGCGCGTGCGCGCTGACCAGCCCAACCATCACCAGCGCACAGGCGCGCAGCCAACCAGAAAGCATTTAGCGAACTCCGGAATAAAACGAGGGAAGGGGCGGATTTTCTTGTTCGCGCCTTCAAAGAGCGCGAAGGATACGCCAGCCGTGAAAGGCCCGCCAGCACTGCGCGCAGGGCCGATTTCTGGCGTCAGCCAAGCGTTTGAAAATACGCTAAAGGTTGTCCCTGTCCGGCGCATTGCATAGGCTTGCGCGATTGTTTGCCCTCGCGTCATGCGAGTCGTCACCGGGAGATTAAAGATGGGCCTCAACGATCAGTGGATGCAACGCGACTTGAAAGTCCTGTGGCACCCCTGCACCCAGATGAAAGACCACGAAAAGCTGCCGCTGATCCCGATCAAGCGCGGCGAAGGCGTGTGGCTCGAAGATTTCGAGGGCAAGCGTTACCTGGACGCGGTCAGTTCCTGGTGGGTCAACGTGTTCGGCCACGCCAACCCGCGCATCAACCAGCGCATCAAGGATCAGGTCGATCAGCTGGAACACGTGATCCTGGCAGGCTTCAGCCATCAGCCGGTGATCGAGCTGTCGGAGCGCCTGGTGGCGATGACGCCGGAAGGGCTGACGCGGTGCTTCTACGCCGATAACGGTTCGTCCTGCATCGAAGTCGCGCTGAAAATGAGCTTTCACTACTGGCTCAATCGCGGCAAGCCGGCCAAGAAACGCTTCGTGACCCTGACCAACAGCTACCACGGCGAAACCGTCGCGGCGATGTCGGTAGGCGATGTACCGCTGTTCACTGAAACCTACAAAGCGCTGCTGATGGACACCATCAAGGTGCCGAGCCCCGACTGCTATCACCGCCCGGAAGGCGTGAGCTGGGAAGAGCACACCAGCACCATGTTCGCGGTGATGGAACAGACCCTGGCCGAGCATCACGACACCATCGCCGCCGTCATCATCGAGCCGCTGATCCAGGGCGCTGGCGGCATGCGCATGTACGATCCGATCTACCTCAAGCTGCTGCGCGAGGCCTGTGATCGCTATGGCGTGCACCTGATCCACGACGAAATCGCAGTAGGCTTCGGTCGCACCGGCACCATGTTCGCCTGCGAGCAGGCCGGCATACGTCCTGACTTCCTGTGCCTGTCCAAGGCGCTGACCGGGGGCTACCTGCCGCTTGCGGCGTGCATCACCACCGATGACGTCTACGACGCCTTCTACGACGAATACCCGACCCTGCGCGCCTTCCTGCACTCCCACAGCTACACCGGCAACCCGCTGGCCTGTGCGGCGGCGCTGGCGACGCTGGACATCTTCGAGCAGGACAACGTCATCGAGAACAACAAGGCGCTGGCCCAGCGCATGAAGACCGCGACGGCGCACCTGGCCGATCACCCCAACGTCGCCGAAGTGCGGCAGACCGGGATGGCCGTTGCCATCGAGATGGTCCAGGACAAGGCCAGCAAGACGGCTTACCCCTGGCAGGAGCGACGCGGCCTGAAAGTCTTCGAACACGCCCTGACCCGTGGCGCGCTGCTGCGTCCGCTGGGCAGCGTGGTGTACTTCCTGCCGCCCTACGTCATCACCCCGGAGCAGATCGACTTCCTGGCCGAAGTGGCGAGCGAAGGCATCGACATCGCGACCCGCAGCAGCGTCAGCGTGGCGGTGCGGGAGAATTTCCACCCGGACTTCCGTGATCCGGGCTGACAGCCCACACGAATGATGATGGTTTCCACGCTCCGCGTTGGGGGCCATCAATTAATCCTGTAGGAGTGAGCTTGCTCGCGATGCGGCGTGTCAGCCACGTTGTGTTGACTGAACAACCGCTATCGCGAGCAAGCTCACTCCTACAGGGGCTGCGCCGAACACAACACCTTTGCAGAGAAACAACCATGAGACTCTCCCGCTTTTTCATCGACGCCCCCCTGAGCATCGGCGAGCACGAACTGCCAGAAGCCCAGGCGCACTACATCGGTCGGGTGCTGCGCATGGCTGTGGGCGATGCCGTGCAGCTGTTCGACGGCTCCGGGACGGAGTTTCGCGCAACGCTCACCGAGGTCGGCAAGAAACAGGTGCGCGTGCAGGTGACCGAGAGCTTTGCGGGGATGGCGGAATCGCCCCTGCAGATCCACCTGGGCCAGGGCCTGTCTCGCGGCGAGCGCATGGACTGGGCGATTCAGAAAGCCACCGAACTTGGCGTCACGCAGATCACCCCGATCATCAGCGAACGCTGCGAAGTACGGTTAAAAGATGAGCGGGCGGAAAAGCGTCAGGCCCACTGGCAGCAGATCGCGATCAGCGCGTGCGAGCAGTGCGGGCGCTCGGTGGTGCCGGTGGTCAACCCGCCGGTCACCCTTGCCGACTGGCTCAAAAGCACCGAAGCGGACCTGAAACTGGTGCTGCATCCGGTGGCCGAGCCGTTGGTCAGTCATGCCAAACCTGCAAGCCTGGCGTTTTTGATCGGGCCCGAAGGCGGCTTGAACGATGCCGAGGTGGATCAGGCCCAGGACGCCGGCTTCCACGCCGCCCGCCTCGGCCCGCGGGTGCTGCGCACCGAAACCGCTCCGGTCGTGGCCCTGAGCGTCGCGCAGCAGTTGTGGGGGGATTTCTAAGGGAAAATTTCTTTCGGAACCAACCCAAAATTTTATCTATTCTCCTCGCCCCGTAGCAGCACGGCTTGCCGGCGGGAGCGGTGTGTCAGTCAACTCATCATTGGCTGACACACCGCCCCCGCCGGCAAGCCGTGCTGCTACGGGTGGCTGTGTAGCTCAGAGCACATACCACGTGATCGCCACAAAATGCAGCAGACTCCCGGCGATCACGAACAGATGCCAGATCCCGTGCCAATGCCGGAATCGCTTGTCATACGCAAAGAAAATAATCCCCACCGTGTACAGCACCCCACCCAGCGCCAGCCAGGTAAAACCGGCGGTGCCCAGCGCTGCCATCAGCGGCTTGACCGCCACCAGCACGATCCAGCCCATGACTGCGTAGATCACAATCGACATCACCCGCGCCTCCGAACGCGGCTTGATCTCCTGCAGCATGCCGATCACCGCCAGTCCCCAGACAATCCCGAACAGCGTCCAGCCCCACGGGCCGCGCAGGGTGACCAGGCAAAACGGCGTGTAGCTGCCGGCAATCAGCAAATAGATCGACAAGTGATCGACCTTTTGCATGATGACCTTCGCCCGCCCGCGCACGCTGTGATACACCGTCGAGGCGCTGTACAGCAGCACCAGCGCCACGCCATACACCGCCACACTGACAATCTTCCACACGTCACCGGCAAGGCTCGCGATCACCAGCAGCCACACCGCACCGACGGACGCCAGCACCGCACCGACCAGGTGGGTCCAGGCATTGAATTTTTCTCCGTAATACATCCGTAACGGACCTCTCTAGTGACGCCTCAGAAGCTCAAGGCTCAAGCTTATGACGCCAAAGTGCAACGCATGTGTCAGTGAAGATGAGAATTTAATGCAGCCGGACGCCTGCGACTTCGGCACAATCGAGCGCATGCACAACAAGAATCAGCAGCGGAAGACACGATGCAGATCGACGAAGAGCTGACCCTCAAGAAGCTGGAAATCTTCCTGGCCTTCATGCGCACCGGCAACCTGGCCCGGGCCGCTTCGGAGTTGCAGACCAGCACCGTGAGCGTGCACCGCGCCATCCACTCGCTGGAGAGCGCCCTGCGCTGCCCGCTGTTCAAGCACGAAGGCCGCAACCTGACGCCCCTTGAAAGTGCCTATGTGCTGGAAGAGCGCGCGCAGAAAATCGTCCAGGAAGTGCTCGCCACTGTCGAACAGACGCGCCAGGCGGCGGGCTTCTCCGCAGCGCGCTTCAAGCTTGGGGCGCTCTACTCGCTGACGGTCAA
Source organism: Pseudomonas putida (assembly GCF_028682175.1). Taxonomy (GTDB): domain Bacteria; phylum Pseudomonadota; class Gammaproteobacteria; order Pseudomonadales; family Pseudomonadaceae; genus Aquipseudomonas; species Aquipseudomonas putida_AD. Next base: position 163,680 of record NZ_JANHKS010000006.1, read on the forward strand.
GACCGTGCCGCAGCTGATCATGGGCCTGAAGATCCGCCGCAGCGAACTCAACATCGACCTGATCCTGGGCTCGAACATCGATCTGTTCTACAAGCTGAAAAACATGGAAGTGGATGCGATCCTGGTGTCGCTCAACGAGAGCGTGAATGATCCGGATTGCGAGCAGTTGCCGCTGTTTTCCGACGACATATTTCTCGCCACCCCCGCCGACTCGCCGTTCGCCCAGCAAAGCGAAGTGGACCTGAGCGACCTGCGCGAAGCCACCTTCATCACCCTCACCCAAGGCTTCGCCACCCACCGCGACGGCATGCGGGTGTTCCAGCAGGCCGGCTTCGAGCCCAAGGTGGCGATGCAGGTCAACGACATCTTCACCCTGCTGAGCATGGTCAGCTCAGGCGTAGGCTACGCCCTGCTTCCCGGCCGCATCGCCGCCGTCTACGAAAACCGCGTCCGCCTGATCCCGCTGCAAGCCCGCTACCACATGCAGCAACACATCGGCCTGGTCTTCCTCAAGGCCCGCGAACGCGACCCGAACCTGCTGGCGTTGCTGGCGGAGTGCAGGATGTATTCGAATCGGCTGGTGGAGGGTTAGAAACGCCACGACCCACCCGCCGACGAATGCTGTGGCTCCGTCAGCGGGTGGGTTGTGGCGAAACTCAGTGCTGGTTCTTGTCCAGCGTGCGCAGCTTCTCCGGCAGGGCCCACAGCAGCAACGCGGCGGCGATGACGGTGGTGACACCGATCACGTAGAGCGCCGGGGTGGTGCTGCCGGTCATGTCTTTGATGCGGCCGACCATGACCGGGCTGACGATGCCGCCGAACTGACCCAGGGTGTTGATAAGGGCGATGCCCCCGGCAGCACCTGCGCCTGCGCCGGCCAGCAATTTGGGCGGCAGGGTCCAGAATGCCGGGATGGAGGCAACGATGCCGCCACCGAGCATGGCCAGGGACAGGATCAGCATGCTGGTGTGCTGGGCGAAGATGCCGGCGCAGAAGAACCCGATGGCGCCGAGGATGGTCAGGCCGCAGACGAACTTGCGACGTTCGCCGCTGGCGTCGGACAGACGGCCGATGACAACCATGCTGATGGCGCCGCAGATGTACGGGATGGCGGTGAGCAGGCCGATCATGACCGGGCTTTCGACGCCGGCGCTGCGAATCAGCTGCGGAGCCCAGAAGTTCAGGCCGTAGGACGCCACCTGGATCAGGAAGTAGATCAGGCCGAGCATCAGGAAGCCTGGCATTTTCAGCGCGGTCAGCAGCGAGCCGTGCTGGTTGGGTTCATGTTGGGCGATGCGGCTGGCCAGATAAGTCTTCTCGGACTCGCTCAGCCAGTGCGCATCGCTGATGCGGTCCTTGAGGATGGTCAGCACGGCGAAACCCAGGGCGATGCACGGCAGGCCGCCCAGCAGGAACAGCCAGTGCCAGCCGCGCATCTGCATGACGCCATCCATGTGCCCTAGTACCAGGCCGGAGATCGGCGCGCCCAGCAGGCCGGCGAACGCCGAGGCCAGGAACAGAATCGAGGTGATACGGCCACGGTAGGTTTGCGGGAACCAGAGTGTCAGATAAAACAGCACGCCCGGTGCGAAACCGGCTTCCATGGCGCCGATGATGAAGCGCAGGGCATAGAACTGCCATTCGGCGTTGACGAACACCATCAGGGCCGTCGCCACGCCCCAGGAAATCATGATGCGCGCGATCCAGCGCCGGGCGCCGACCTTGTACAGCATGATGTTGCTGGGCACTTCGAACAGCACGTAGCCGATCACGAACAGACTCGCGCCTAGTCCGTAGGCGGTGTCGCTCAGGCTCAGGTCGGTCTGCAACTGGAATTTGGCGAAGCTGATGTTGATGCGATCGAAGAACGCAAACAGGTAGCAGACCATGATCAGCGGCATCAGGCGCCACGCGACCTTGCGGATCAACGCCTTTTCGGCACTCACAACCTCGGCGAGGCTGCTGTTCGGGTTCAGAACAGAGATAGACATAACGGTGACTCCAGTTGGACTTCCCAGGGGGAGCCCGATTGTTTTTGTTGTCTGGACGAACGCGCAGCAAGGCGTGTTCGTTCGTTTTTGTTAAACACTGGCCCCCGTAGCAGCACGGCTTGCCGGCGGGGCGGTGTGTCTGTGACACATGTTTCGACTGACACACCGCTCCCGCCGGCAAGCCGTGCTGCTACGGGTTCAAACCGGCAGATTCTCGGGGGTGGGATGCAGGTCGCAGTTGCGCCCGGCCTTGGCCACTTGCCCTGGCATTTCATGGCCCAGCAGCGCTGGCAGGCGCCGGGACATGTTCAACAGGTGCGGCAAGTCGATGCCGGTCTCGATGCCCATCTCCTCGCACATGTTCACCAGGTCCTCGGTGCAGATATTCCCCGAAGCCCCCGGCGCGAACGGACAGCCACCCAGGCCACCCAAGGACGCATCGAAACGCCGTGCGCCAGCCTCATAAGCAGCCAGCACGTTGCTCAGCCCAAGGCCTCGGGTGTTGTGGAAATGCAGGGTCAGCGCCGAGGCCGGAATGCGCGTCAACACGCGCTGCACCAGGCGATGGACCTGACGCGGGTTGGCCATGCCGGTGGTGTCCGCCAGGGAAATGCCCTGCATGCCCAGCTCCAGATACGCATCGACGATCTGCAGCACGCGGTCTTCGTCGATCTTGCCTTCGAAGGGGCAGCCGAAGGTGGTGGCAATCGAACCGTTGAGGCTGACCGACGAGCCCGCCGCAAACGACACCACGTCGGCAAAGGCTGCCAGCGACTGCTCGCAACGCATGCGCATGTTCGCAAGGTTATGAGTCTGGCTGGCCGACATCACCAGGTTCAGTTCGTCTGCAGCGGCCTCGATGGCCCGCTGCGCGCCGCGCAGGTTGGGAATCAGCGCCACGTAGATCACGCCCGGATGGCGACGGATGCCACGGAACACTTCGTCACCGTCGCGCAGGGCCGGAATGGCCTTGGGCGAAACAAAAGAACCGGCCTCGATGCGGCTGAAACCGGCCAGAGAAAGCTCATCGATCAACGCGATCTTGTCAGCGGTCTCGACCCAGGTCGGCTCGATCTGCAAGCCGTCCCTGGGGGAAACTTCCTGAACGATCAGGCGTTCGGAAAAATCGGTAATCATTGCACCACCCCTTGGGATTTGAGTTGCGCGATATCGGCGCCGGTCAGCCCCAGATCGCCCAGTACGCTGTCGGTGTGCTGGCCCAGTGCGGGCCCTTGCCAGTTCACCGAGCCCGGCGTTTCTGAGAGTTTGGGCACGATGCCCGGCATCTTGACGCTGGCGCCGCCCGGCAGCTGCGCATCCAGAATCATCTCGCGGGCCTGATAGTGCGGGTCCGCCACTATGTCGGCCACGTTATAGATGCGCCCGGACGGCACTTCGGCCTGCTCCAGCACCTGCAACACTTCATCGATCGGCAGGCTGGACGACCAGGCGCTGATGGTGGCATCGAGCATGTCGCTCTGTGCGGCGCGGCCATCGTTCTGCGCGAATTCCGGCGCTTCGGCCAGGTCAGGGCGGCCGATGGCGTGCATCAGGCGCTTGAAGATCGGGTCGCTGTTGCCGGCGATCACCACATAGGCACCGTCGCCAGTCGGGTAGGTGTTTGACGGCGCGATGCCCGGCAGGGCGCCACCGGTGCGCTCGCGAACGTGGCCGAGCATGTCGTACTCCGGCACCAGGCTTTCCATCAGGTTGAACACGCTTTCGACCAGCGATACATCGACGATCTGCCCGTCGCCCTGCCCGGTTTTCACCCGCAGCAGCGACATCAGCGCACCCATGACTGCGTGCATCGACGCCAGCGAGTCACCCAGGCTGACGCCCACTCGCGCCGGTGGCGAACCGGGGGTGCCGGTGGTGTAGCGAATGCCGCCCATGGCCTCGCCGATGGCGCCAAAGCCGGGACGGTCGCGATAAGGGCCGGACTGGCCGTAGCCGGAGATACGTACCAGCGTCAGTTTTGGATTCAGGGCATGCAGGACATCCCAGCCCAGGCCCAGCTTTTCAAGAGCGCCCGGACGCAGGTTTTCAATCAGCACGTCAGCGCTCTCGGCCAGGCGTTTGACGATGGCGATGCCTTCAGGTGACTTGAGGTTCAGCGAAAGGGATTTCTTGTTGCGCGACTGCAGGTACCACCACAGCGAAGTGCCTTCATGCAGCTTTCGCCATTTACGAAGAGGATCGCCCTGCCCCATCGATTCGATCTTGATCACCTCGGCGCCGAACTCGCCCATCAGGCGTGCAGCGAAGGGCGCGGCGATCAGTGTGCCGATTTCAATCACGCGCACACCGTTCAGGGGGCCTGTCATAGCGGATACCTCAAGTGTTTCTTGGAATTTGAACCAAGACTAGAGGACCGGCGTTCGGCAAATCCAACCGTTTGTTGGCAAGTGTCGTTCGCGAAACGCGAACGCTAGGTCGCGTGGCGCTGGAGATGCTCGAACAGCAGGGTGCTGACCGGTGAAAGCGCATCCTTGTCCCGCACCACTAGAATCAACGTGCGTTGCGCCCACGAGTCGCTCAGGGACACGGCCGTCAGACCCAGTGGCACGCCCAGCAATTCGAACGCCTTGCGCGGCAGCACGCCGATGCCCATATTGGCCTGGACCATCCGGCACATGGCGTCGAATCCCGGCACATGGATACGCACGCGCAACGGCCTGCCGTGAGATCGGGCGGCGGTATGGGTGCGCATGTTGATCGAGCTGGCGGCGTGCAAGCCGATGTAGTCGCTGCCCAGGGTGTCTTCGAAGGCCACCTGTTTCAGGCTCGCCAGCGGATGGTCGGCCCGCATCACCACCACCAGTTGGTCCCGGCGGTAGGGCACGCTGTACAGGCCTTGCACGTCGGTGTCTTCGGAACAGATGCCGATGTCGGCCACGCCGTCGATCAGGCCCTGGACCACGCCGGTGCTGGGCCGCTCTTCGAGGTCAACCTTGACCCGTTCGTGGTGGGTGGTGAAATCGTGCAGGTCTTCGGGCAGGAACTGGATGATCGCCGAAAGGTTCGCCAACATGCGCACGTAGCCGCGCATGCCTTGCAGGTGCTCGTCGAGCTCAAGCCCCATTTTCTCGAGGTCCGAGAGCATGCGCCGGGCGTGGTGCAGCAACGTCTCGCCGGCAGCCGTCAGGGTCATGCCCTTGGCGTTGCGCAGGAACAGGCCGATGCCCAACACCTCTTCCAGCTCCATCAGGCGCTTGCTCGCCGCCGACACGGCAATGGCCTCGCGGGCTGCGGCGCGGGTGAGCGTGCCTTCTTCATACACCGCAACGAAGAGTTTCAGGGTAATCAGGTCGAGGCGGCGAATGAGGTTTTTGTGCAGCATGCAGGCACTCTCGATAACGAAGCTGGCTGACAACGCGGGGCCAAGAATACACGCAAACCGTCGCAGGGAACCTTGCAAGGCAGGCTTGTCTGAGTCTTGGGCAGCGCGCATCGCCTGTGTTTGCAGCGATGCCGACAGATTGGGGGCCACGCCCCCTCCCCGAGTACGTCACCATCGAGTAACGTATAGGCATGTCTGACGGGGTTTCGCCATCTTGAGCCGGCGATCCGACCCGCAACCCGCAACACGAGAGAAGGCCCTACCGTGCATAACGTCCGATTGATCAAATATGTCTGGACCCACCAGACCCCCGAGATCTCCTCAGAGTGGTCCAAGCTTCTGTATGAGGTCGAGTTGCCGTTCGTCCCGTTCCACGGCCTGAACATTCAGTTGCCGGACCAGCGCGCCTGGCGTATCCGCGATGTGGAGTGGAACGTCGAGGAACAGACGTTCCGCTGCCATATCGAGGATCAGTTCATGAACCTGCTCGATGTCGACGATTCCTACGAGGACTGGATCGACATGCTGCTCGAATGCGGCTGGGAAATGAGCGGGCGCTACACTAATGAACACAACAAGACCTGATACCACTTTGCCTGGCTGCCATGAAACGGATTTCCTGCTGTACCCGCGTCGCGATTCGGGCGCTCCTGGCGTGGTCGTCGATTACCTGTGCCGCGCCATCGGTTGACCTGTATGTCCCTGAAGCCCCTCCCCTGACCATGCTGACCGTGGGCGATAAACATGGCATCGTCGGCGATATCGCCCTTAAAGCCATGGCATCGGCAGGGTACTCGGCCAATGCGCTTTCACCTCCCTGGCCCCGCGCGCAACGGGAAGTCAGCCAGGGCAAGGACCTGCTGATCGCCCCGCTGACCCGCAATCAGAGCCGGGAAGCCAACTACACCTGGATCGCGCCGATTCTGACGATGGACCGAGCCTTTTTCAGCCTGGATCGTCGGGTGGAGAGCTTCGATGAGGCCAGGAAGACTTTCAGGCTGATCGCGGTGGGCATCGGCACCGCGCAGGAAACCCGGTTGCGCGAGGAAGGCTTCGCCGACTCGCAGATCTACCCGCTGAAAATCGGCGAGAACCCCGCGCAGATGCTGCTCAAGGGAAGGGTCGATGCGTGGTTCAACGGGGTGCCGGAGAGCCGTTATATCTGGCAACAGCTGACTGATCGCCCGCTGGTCATGAGCCGCGTGGTGATGACTGCCAACCTGTATCTGGCGTGTTCGAAGGATTGCGATCCGCAGATGGTCAGCCGGCTCAGGGCCGCGATTGATACGCTGGAGAAAGACGGGACGATAGACAGGGTCGAAGCGCAGTACACGAAAGGCTTGCCGGTGCGCTGAACAGCGCACCCGGTCCTGTAGGAGCGCGCTTGCCCGCGACAGCGTCAGACCAGTCACCCAGGGGTGTCAGAACAGACGCCATCGCGAGCAAGCTCACTCCTACAGGTATGTGATACGACGAGGACGCCCGCGCCGTTCATGTCGATCAAGGCAGCAGAATCACCTTGTCCGTGCTGCCCTGATTCACCTCTGCATAACTCGCCAGCCCATGCTGCAGCGAGACCTCGATCAAATCTGTCGGCAGCGGCAACGATCCCTCGTCGAACAGCGCGCCGAACTGCTCCAGCATCCGCGCACAGGCTTCGACGCTGTACAGCAGCGAGTTGATCCCCACCACCGAGCCACCCTTGCGATACAGCGCCAGCGCCGGCAACTGCACATGACCATCCACGGGCGCTGCGATGATCGCGATACGGCCGAAAGGCGCCAGCGCCTGCACCGATGGCGGCAGCCAGAAACCGGTGGTGTCGAAGATCACGTCTGCGCCGCCGGCGAACACCTCGCCGACCTGGGCCGACAGGTCTTCAGGCTTGCCCAGCAGAATGGCCTCGAAGCCCTGCTCTTGAAGCGCCGCGACCTGCTCCGGACGGCGCACCGCCGCCAGTACCTTGGCCCCGCGCACTTTGGCCAGGGCGATGGCCGCGCTGCCAACCGCGCCGTTGGCACCGATCACCAGCAGGCGCGTATCGGCATTCACGCCGCTGCGCTCCAGTGCATCCCAGGCCGTGGTGTAAGGCACACCCAGGCTGGCGGCCTGCACGAAGCTCAGGGACTTGGGCTTGAGCGCCACGCCCTTGGCCGACAGGGTGATGTAACCGGCATGGGAGCCGTTGCGGGAGAAACCGATCTGGTTGCCCGTGCCCCAGACTTCCTTGCCGATCAGTTCCTGTGGGCCGTCTACCACAACGCCAGCGAAATCCCGGCCGGGTACGCGGGGCAGCGTGGTGTAGGGGAAGCGGCCGAGTACGTTTTTCACATCGCTGGGGTTCAGGCCCGCCGCCTTGATCTGCACCAGGACCTCGCCTTCGGCGGGGATCGGCTTGGGCAGATCGACGACTTCCAGTGCAGCCAGATCGCCAGTTCGGGAAAATTGCAGTGCTTTCATGGTGTTCACATCCGAAGAGAAAAACGGTTCGCGTCAGGAAATCAGGTTGGCAACCAGCTGCCGGCCCATGGGCCAGAGCTTTTCGCCCGCCTGCATGCCCAGCAATCCCACCAGCGCGACCAGGGGCGGCGCGGGTGAGCGGAAGTCCAGCGCGCCGTATAGCAGGCCGACGGCAATGCCGATTGCGAGGGAAATGATGTAGCTCATGATGAACTCCGGTGCCAAAGGCGATGACCAGAGTGTATGCAGAGCCGGCGCACCGTACCGGCCAAGTGCTTCTGAATTTCGGACAGACCCGCCCCGTAGCAGTCCGGCTTGCCGGCGTCAGCGGCCTCAGGACCGATCCCGCGGGCAAGCCCGGCTGCTACGGGAGCGCGGGCCTATGGAAAACCACCGTTCCGTAGCAGCACGGCTTGCCGGCGGGGGCGATTTCGAAGGCGCCGACGCCGGCAAGCCGAGCGGCTACGGGGTATCCAGGATAACGGGGTACTGCGTCGGCGCCATTCCCAGCTCGCGGCGGAACATGTCGCTGAAACTGCTGGGCGAGTAGCCCATGGAGCGGGCGATGGTGCTGACCGGAACGCCCTGAATGATCTCGGCCACCGCAGTAGCCAGTTGCACCTGCCTGCGCCACTCGGCGAAGCCCATGCCCAGCACGCCCTGAAACAGCCGCGACAAGGTCCGCACGCTGGCCCCGGCATTCTCGGCATGCTGCTCGAACGACACATCGATGGAAGGCTCGATCATCACCGCCTGACAGACATTCATCAGCCGCCGGTCGCTCTCGTCAGGCATCGGCACCTTGAGCAGTGAACGTCGGGCGCGCTTAAGCTCCAGCAGCGCCAGATTGACCAGCGCCTCGTAGTAGGCCGAATCCTTGTCCTCTTCAGCCACCAGATTGACGATCAACTCGCGCAGCAGACGCGCTACCTCCAGCACCTGAACCGTCGGCTCCAGGGTCTGCGCAAGCGCCGGGCGCAGGTAGATATTGCGCATCTCAAGGTCCGAAACCACGCGGATCCCGTGGGGCACACCCGGCGGCAACCACACCGCACGCTGGGGAGGCACGACCAGCGCCTCGCTGGGCGTCTCGACCCACATCACGCCTGACATCGCATACAGGACCTGCCCCCATTCATGCTCATGGGGCTCGATGTACAGGCCACGAGGGTAAGTACGCGAGACCCGTTGCACGGGAACGGCGGTGTCAGTGAGATCGGGCGGGGCGGCGATGGCCATGATGGTGACCGGTACGAATCTAAAGAGGCAATGTTAGCGGCTAGATCCCCAGCCCCGCCACCTGCACCAGCCCGGCATCCACCAGCCGCTGCTCCAGCGCTACCAGGTCCGGCACCTTGGCGACGGTATCCCCGACTTGTACCGCCGCCAGTTCAAGCTCGCTGAGCGGCACATCGACGTAACTCAACTGATTGTCGAGCTTGCACGAGCGCGGGATGCCCTGGGTCAGCAGCGCGATGAACTTGAGGTCCGGCCGCCCGCCCAGTGCATTGAGGACGACGATCCGTGCACGGCCACCCACACGGGCGCGGCTGCCGCACGCGGCTTCGAAGCTCAGCAGCGGCAGGCTGCGGTTGCGCCAGTTGATCGGCCCCAGGTACCACTGGGGCGCGGCAGGGTCGGCGATGCTGTCCTGATAGTCGATCAGCTCGGCAACAGCCACGTTGGGCAGCAGCAGACTGCGATCGCTCAAGGGAATGAGCAAGCCGGTGAGACTGGTCAGGCGCGCGGCCTGGGTGGTGCCGTCAGACATGGGCCTGGCTCCAGTGGGCGATGCTCTCAAGCAACGCCGCCTCTTGATAAGGCTTGCTCATGTAGTCGTTCACGCCGAGCGCCATGGCCCGGTCACGATGCTTCTGCCCGGAGCGCGAGGTAATCATGATGATCGGCAGGTGTTTGAGCGATTCGTCCGCGCGGACCTTGCTGGCGACCTCGAAGCCGTCCATGCGCGGCATCTCGATGTCCAGCAGCATGACGTCCGGTGTGTGTTCCTGCAGCAGGGCCATGGCATCGACCCCGTCCTTGGCGGTCACCACGTTCATGCCGTTGCGCTCCAGCAAACGCCCGGTGACCTTGCGCACCGTGACCGAGTCATCCACCACCATCACCAGCAAAGGTCGCGCCTGTTCAGCCTCGACATAGGGCGTCGGCGTCTGCCCGGAAACGTGCAGCGCCAGCAATCGCGAATGGAAGCGGCGGATATGGGCGAACAGGTCGAGAATCAGCACCACCCGGCCATCACCCAGGATCGTCGCGCCGGACACACCCGGCACCGTCGCGAACTGCGCCCCGAGATTCTTCACCACGATTTCCCGCGAGCCCGCCAGCGCATCCACCTGCACCGCCACCCACTGGTCATGCACATGCACCAGCAGCACCGGCAGCGGTTGGGTCTGGCCGATCAACCGGGGCGGCTGGCCGTTGTTCAGCAGTTCGCCCAGGTAACGCAATTCATAGCTGCGCTCGCCGTATTGATAACGCGGCGGCGCCGACTGGTAATAGGCCTCCAGCTCGCTGGGCAAAACCCGCACGATGCCTTCGATGCTGTTCAGCGGCACGGCGTACTGCTCTTCACCGCATTGCACCATCAACGCGCGGTTGACCGAAACCGAGAACGGCAGGCGAATGCGGAAACGCGCGCCCTGCCCCGACTTCGAATCGATGACCATCGAGCCGCCCAGTTCCTTGACCTCGGCGTGCACCACGTCCATCCCCACGCCCCGCCCGGAAATCTGGGTGATGGTTTCAGCGGTAGAAAACCCCGCCTGCAGGATGAACTGCAAGGTGTCGTGCTCGCTCAGTTCGGCATCCGGGCTGATCAGGCCACGCTTGATCGCCTTGCGCCGAACGGCTTCGAAGTCGACCCCCGCGCCGTCGTCGCTCATCTCGATGACGATGTCACCGCCTTCGTGGGCCAGGCTCAGGGTGATGTGGCCGGTTTCCGGCTTGCCCTTGGCCTGGCGTTTTTCGCCGGTTTCAAGGCCGTGGTCGATGGCGTTGCGCAGCATGTGCTCCAGCGGCGCGACCATGCGCTCCAGCACGTTGCGATCCATCTCGCCTTCGGCGTTGATCACATCGAAGCGGACTTTCTTGTTCAGCTCGTTCGACACCTGCCGCACGATCCGGCGCAAGCGCGGCACCATTCGCTCGAACGGCACCATGCGCGTGCGCATCAGGTTTTCCTGAAGCTGGGTGTTCACCCGCGCCTGTTGCTGCAACAGGGTTTCGGCTTCGTGGGCACGGGTGTCGAGGGTTTCCTTGAGGTCCATCAGGTCCGAGGCGGACTCGAACAGCGCCCGGGACAGCTGCTGGAGCTGGGAATGGCGATCCATCTCCAGCGGGTCGAATTCTTCATAGCCCATCTGCTCGGCCTGCCGGTCGCGGCTGAGAATCCGGCCCTGGGTTTCCATGTCCAGACGCCGCAGTTGGTCGCGCATCCGTTCGATGGTGGTTTCCATTTCGGCCAGGGTCACCTGTGCGTCGCTGACCTGCTGCTCGATGCGCCCACGAAAGATCGAGGTTTCCCCGGCCAGGTTGACCAGGTCTTCCAGATCTTCGGCAGGCACCTTGACCATTTCAGGTCCGGGGCGCTCGGCATCGGGATCTGCCGCAGGCGTTGCAGGCTCGGAAAAAGGCGGCGCCACGGCCAGCGGCTCTTCAACCGGTTTGCTGACAACCTCCTGAATCGCACCCGAGGACGAGTAGTGGGAAATGCTGTCGATCAGCAACGCGGGGTTGGGCAACGGCTCGTAGCCGCGCACCGCATCGACCATGTCGGCGAGCATGTCGTGGCCGCTTTGCAACAGGCCGTTGAGCAAGGCGCTGTTCTTCAGCGACCCGCTCGAAAGCCCCTCGTACAGCGACTCAAGCTCGTGGGCCAGGTCACCGATGGGCGCAATCTCGACCATCCGCGCGCCGCCCTTGAGGGTGTGCAGGTCGCGCAGCAGGTTCTCCACTTCGACGGTGTTCTGCGGGTCGGCCTGCCAGCGCACCAGCGCGGCACTGGAGCTTTCGATGATGTCGTCGGCTTCTTCGAGGAAGATTTCCAGCAACTCGGGATCGCGCTCATCCAGCGGCTGGATCATCGACCCGACGTTACGCGCTTCGCCCTCCTGGGGCAGCACATAACAGTTGTTCTGGCGAAACTCGCGAATCGCCGCGATCAGCGATTCCGGGTCAGCCAGTTGCGCCCGGTTCTGCAACTGTTCGAGCATCAGTGCCAACGCGTCGTGGCTATCCACCAGCAGGTCGGCCAACCGGGACGAATAGCTGCAACGCTTGTCGGTCAGCGCTTCGTAGAGGGATTCCAGCTCGTGGCCCAGATCGGCCACCGGCCCGATTTCCGCCATCCGCGCACCGCCCTTGAGGGTGTGCAGGTCGCGCTGCAGGGAAGACAGCGGCAACGGATTGTCCGGGTCTGCCAGCCAGCGTTGCAGGGCCTGGCCCGCGCCTTCGAGGATGTCGACGGCCTCTTCGAGGAAGATGTCGACGATTTCCTGATCCAGCCCATCCTGAGGCGCTTGCGTGCTCGCGAGGCTGTCGGTGGCCTGGCTCAGCTCGGTGACCTCAGTCGCCAGGCCGCCATTGCCCTTGATCACGCCCATGGCATCGGGGTCCAGCCCTTCTTCCAGCAGATCGCGCAGGGCCTGCACACGTTGCGGACAAGGCTGCACCTGCTGCCCGGCCGCTACCTGGTCGAGCATGTTGATCAGTTCTTCATGGGCATTTTCCGCCTCATGGAAAAACCGCTCGCTGACCGCAAGGCTGCTCTCTTCCACCGCGCCGTACAGGTCCAGCAGCGCCTCGCACAGTTCGTCCACCTGAGGCAGATCGGCCATGTGCGCACCGTGACCGAGCATGGTCAGCTCGTCGAGCAGTGCGTTGAGTTCCTGGCGCTCGCCGGGGTGTTGCCGCCAGCGTTTGAGCAGGCTTTCGGCGTCCAGCAGGATGTCCATGCCTTCGGCCAGAAAACTTGCCAGCAGCTGCGGATTGCGACGACTGCGCAGGCCGTTCTTGTCGTCATTCAGGACATCGGCCATGCGCGCCGCCAGCAACGCTTGAGCGTCAGAAATGAGCGTCGAAGCCCCTTCGATCGGCATCAGCGGGTCGATTCTCAGCTGTGCCAGGCCTTGGTAAAACAATGGCGGTGCCTGGCGCAACAACTCAAGTTCCGGCGCGCCGACGGCGATCTGGTTGGTCTTGTACTCGCGCACCAGCGTGTCCAGCGGCGTTGCCAGCTCTGCCATCGGCAGCACGCCGGCCATGTAGGCGCTGCCTTTGAGGGTGTGCAGCGCACGCAGCAGTTCGTCGCTGAAAATGGGCGATTCGTCGCCCTCGCTCATGTCCAGATAGCGGGTGAAGGTGTCGAGGTGGGTCTGGGCTTCCTGGCGGAAGATCTCCAGCAATTGCGGATCGAAGCCTTCGTCTTTCGGCTCTGGAGTTGTCCTGGTGGCCACCGGCTCAGGCTCGACCCGTTCGCCCTGGGCCAGCGCGTGAGCGCGAGCGGCCAGCAGGTCAACGTCGTCGCGCTGGCGCTGGACGTCTTCGGCAAAGTCGCGGATCACGTCCGGCAATAGGGTTTGTACGTCTGTCAGCAGTTGCCGGACCTGTTCATCTGGCGTGACGCTGCGTTCCAGCACGCGGTTGAGCAGGTTTTCCACCGCCCAGGAAAGCTCGCTCAGCACCAGGGCCCGCACCATGCGCCCACTGCCCTTGAGGGTGTGGAATGCACGGCGGATTTCACTCAAGGCAGAGGAATTCTCGCCATCGGCCAGCCAGCGCGGCAGGTATTCGTGCAGCGCTTCGAGCACCTCGTCGGCTTCTTCAAGGAAGACGTCGCGCAGCTCGTCGTCCACCGGCGGCTCGTCCTTGGGCGGCGGCAGCAGGCTGGCGGGCACGTGCCGCGCCGGCGGGTTGACCTTCGACAAGGGGCTGGCCAGCACCTCGGCGAGGCTCTTGCTCGGGCTGACCAGCGCCTGGCGGTCATGCAGTTCGTTCAACTCGTCGTCGCTGATGACCTGTTCCAGCACTGGCACTTCGACGGTTTCGGCGGCCGGCGAATAACCCAGCCGGGCAAGGCTTTCCTGGGCCAGGTCCAGCACATGCTCGCCCGGCGCTTCCGGATCCTCGGCCATGCGTTCGAGGTAATACTCGATGCCGATGATGACATCGGCCAGATGATCCAGCTGGGAAACCGCAGGCTTCTGCTCGCTGCCCAGCAAATGGGTGACGATGTACTCGTTGCACGCCGCCAGCAGGCTGGAGGCGCGGGCCAAGGGAATCATCGCCAGCGCGCCACGCACCTGAATCAGTTGCGCAGACAACGGCGCCAGACGCTCGCGGTTAAGGCCATCATCGAAGTAATCGTCGATCACGTCCTTGGCCTGTTGCAGCACGACCCGCGTTTCCTTGATCACCAACTGGTGAATCTGGCTCAGGTCGGTGGTGGGCAACCGGCTTTCTTCCGGGCTGCTCTGATCCACCGTCCCGGCCATGCCAGCCAGCGTAGCCTCGACGTAGAGCAAGGCCCCGGCGACGTCCATCAGTGTCGGATCGCTGGGCTCGCGCTGCCCTTGAGCCATGCCCTGGACCACGGTCAGTTGATCGATGATGACCTTGCGCGGCTGGCCGAAACCCAGCACCGCCAGGGTGTCGGCGATCTGTCGCAGCGGCGGCAACAGGCTGTTGAGTTCGCTGACGTGCTGGCGATCGCCGCGCACGAAGACGTCGAGCCGTTCCTTGGTGCGCACCAGTTCGTCGCACAGGGCGATGATGACCGAGCGCATCGCATCGCGGTCCGGCCCGGCCATGCGTGCGCGCTCTTCATCGACCAGCGCGCTTTCCGGCAAGGCTTCGGCGAGCCCGTAGTCGTCCTTCAAATCAATCATCCTCTGGGCCTGGCTGTCTGACTTTGCGATGTAAAACAGCAGGCTTTTCAGCAGTTCGTCCGGCGCCGGCTGGTTGATGCCGGCAATGCCCTGTTCCAGCAGGCGCTTGAGTTCCTTGTCGGCATCCTTGAACAGACTGCGCAGCGCCGGACTGTTGGTGAAGTTGCCGTCGGCCATGGTCTCGGACAATGCCGAAGCGATGCGCCACAACGGTTCGAGCGGCGCGCCCTTGCACAGCGTTTCGAGGCGGGTGAAGACTTTACTCATGTAACCGAGCTGGGTCTGCACATCCTGCTCGCGCAGCAGCCCGACCAGCGCAGTTTGCAGGGTGTGTCGCAATTTTCGCAGTTTGGCAGGCAACTCGGGGCTGTCGCGCTCGGCCAGGGCATCGGCGCCCAGTTCCGGAATCGACAGCAGTTGCGGGGCAAACAGGCTGGTTTCGGTGAGCAGGCTCTCGCCACGGGCGCTGCGCAGGTCGTTGAGCAAAGGCAGCACCACCAGCGGCAGGTCACGGCGGGCCGAATGCACGCGGTCCAGGTACACCGGCAACTGGCTCATCGCCTGGTTGAGCAACTGCACGGCCTCAGCTTCCTGCGCCACATGCCCTTGTTGCAGGGCGAGCGCCAGTTGCTCGATTTCCTCGGCGAACAGGGCCGCGCCGTAGAACTCGATGATCTGCAGGCTGCCGTGCACCTGATGGATGAAATCCAGGCAGACTTCCAGGCTCGACGGGTCATGGGGGCGCGCGACAAAGGCGTCCAGCGCCTGCCGGGCGTGCTTGAGGGTTTCGCCTATTTCGCCCTTGACCCACTCCAGGGCCACGTAGTCGTGACGGTCAGCCATGCTGGCTCCAGTTGCCCAAATGGTACGGCGTGACGATCAATGCTGATCCCGCGAGGCCGGCAGCGTGAAACCGGACACCGTGCGGCGCATCTCGCTGGCCATTTTCGCAAGGTTGCCCATGCTTTTTGCCGTGGCGGCCGTGCCGGAGGTGGTCTGGGTGGTGGTCTCCTGGATGACGGTCATGGTCGAGGAAATCTGCCGACCCAGCGCCACCTGCTGCTGGGCGGCATTGGTGATGCTTTCGACCAGCGCCGCCAGCACTTTGGAAACCCCTTCGATTTCCTCCAGCGCCACCCCTGCATCCTGCGCCAATCGCGCGCCACGCACCACTTCGGTGGTGGTCTGCTCCATGGAGATTACCGCTTCGTTGGTGTCATTTTGAATCGCACGCACCAGGGTTTCGATCTGCTTGGTGGCCGAGGACGAACGTTCGGCCAGCCGCTGCACCTCGTCCGCCACCACGGCAAAGCCGCGACCGGCATCACCGGCCATGGATGCCTGGATCGCCGCGTTCAAGGCCAAGATATTGGTCTGGTCGGCAATGTCGTCGATCAGGCTGACAATGTCGCCAATTTCCTGAGAGGACTCACCCAGGCGTTTGATCCGCTTCGATGTGTCCTGAATCTGCTCGCGAATGTTGTCCATGCCGTTGATGGTGTTGTGGACCACCTCATTGCCCTTGTTGGCGATCGCCACCGAGCGTTCGGCGACCGCCACCGACTCAGACGCGTTGGCCGAAACCTGCTGCACCGACCGGGACATGTCGTTGACCGCGTTGGACGCCGCCGCGATCTGCAACGCCTGGTGCTCGGACGCCGCCGCCAGTTGGGTCGCGGTGGTCTGGGTGTCCTTGACCGCGCCGAACACCTGTTCAGCGGTGAGGTTGATGGTCGCCACCAGCTCGCGCAACTGGTCGATGGAGTAGTTGATGGAATCAGCGATGGCGCCGGTGAAATCCTCGGTCACCGAAGCGGCCACCGTCAGGTCGCCATCGGCCAGGTCTTCGATCTCATCGAGCAGGCGCATGATCGCGGTCTGGTTGCGTTCGTTTTTCTCGGCGGTTTCCCGCAACTGGCGGTTGGTTTCCCGCACCATCACCAGGCCGATGAGAATGATCGACGCCAGCGCCAGCAGGCCCAGGATGTAGCCGCCGTAGCTGTTGGTGGCGCGGCCTCCGGCCAGGTGCTCGAAGCTGTTGGCCAGTACCGAGGCTTCATCGAGCAGGGTCTGCGACAGGGTGAAGATATTGCTCGACGCCTCGCGCACTTCCAGCAATTCCGGCGAGGTTTCCAGAATTTCGTCTACCGATCCCGACACGAACTGGAACAGCTCGGCGATATCGGCCAGCCGTGCGCGGGCGTCCTTGTCCTCGACCTGGGTGATTTTCAAGGTCGCGTTGCCTTCGAGCATGCCATTGAGCACACGCCCGAACTGCGTGGCGTCGCGACCAAAGGCGTCGGCGGCCTGGACGGCGGTTTCGTCGCCGGACAGCACGGTATTCACCGCGCCCAGGATGCGCTCGGCCAGCAGTGATTGACGCTGGGCCAGCGCGACCTGGCTGGCGGGGGCGCGGTTTTGCAGCAGAATATCGACAACCTTCTCCGACTCGATCTGCAACTGCGGAATGGTCTCGGCCAGCGTCGCCGCCACCTGGTGAAGGGACAGCACCGTCTGCTCGCGGGAAAGAATCACATCGGTGCTTTTTCGCAGATTTTCCCAGTCGTTCTGCACTGCTTTCAGTTCATCGGTGACTTCAGCGGGTGCGGCGGGCAATCCGGTGTTCTTGTCGCCCTTCTTCAGGTACTGCCAGCGGGTGTCGAAATCGTTGCGCGAATCGGCCAGCAACTTGAACGCCGCAGCCTTGCCGGTGGCGGCTTCCGAAGCGTTCTTGGCGATACGCTGGGACAGTACGCGCAACTCGCCGGCATGGCCGATGTACTGCTTGTCGTAGTTGGACTGGGTGCTCAGGTACGCGAAGTTGACGAACAGCAGCATGATGAACACGATCAGGCCGACAAACAGCGCGATAATCAGCGAACGGCTGCGAGCGCCTTCAAGGGACTTGCCGGTATTACTCATTTCTCAGGGCTCCGCCCGAAGATCGGTTGTGTTTTGCAGGAGCCGCAGTGCCGAAGTGATTCACAGGGCAACATCCATGAACCCCGGCGACTGCACCAGGGCCCTTGGGCTGAACACCCGCCAGGCCTGTTCGCGCAGGAAGCGGCCCTGGATATAGGGCGAGATGTTCGGCTCGCTGTCACCGGCGAGTTCCGGCATCAGGCTGCGTTCGTTGAAATGCTGCATACCCAGCACCTCATCGACCAGCAGCCCGGCGAATACATCCTGATGATCGATCACCAGCACCCGCCGCTGCTTGCGCACCGCTGAAAGCTCGTGACCGAAGTAGGCGTGCAGGTCCATGACCGGCAGCAGGCGCCCGCGCAGGTTGGCGATGCCCCTGACCCACGGCTTGACGCCGGGAAGGGCGGCGCAACGAGGTTCGTGAAGGATCTCGTCGACCTCGCCCATGGGCGCCACATAGAGGCGCTCGCCCATGCGAAAGCCGATGCCGCTCCAGCCTTGCTGCCGGGTTTCCTGCAACGGCAGGCCGGCAGCCAGCGAGCGGCAACGCTGGTCGATGTCGAGCAGCAGGGCGAAGGCAGTCTGCGACTGGGCCATGAACGCCAGCCGGCCTTAGCCTGCCAGGACCGCGTTCAGGGTTTTCATCAGGGTTTCTTCGTCCACAGGCTTGGTCAGGTAATCCCGCGCGCCCTGGCGTTTGCCCCAGACCTTGTCGGTTTCCTGATCCTTGGTGGTGATCATGATCACCGGGATCGTGTTGGTGTCGGCGTCCTTGGTCAGCTGACGGGTCGCCTGGAAGCCGTTGAGGCCAGGCATGACGATGTCCATCAATACCGCGTCGGGTTTTTCCTGGCGGGCCAGCGCCACGCCATCGGCACCGTTTTCAGCCTTGAGGACTTCATGGCCGTGCTTTTCCAGCATGCCGGTCAGCTTGTACATTTCGGTCGGCGAATCATCGACGATCAGAATTCGAGCCATGGTGCTTCCCCATACAAACAGCCGCCCCGTGCGAGGTCGGCATCAAGATAGTTGTTGTTCTACCGCAACGAACTCCGGCACATGCGCCTTGATTGCGCTGAGCAGTTCTTCCCTGCTGAACGGCTTGGTCAAAAACTGATCAGACCCCACGATACGGCCCTTGGCCTTGTCGAACAGGCCGTCCTTGGAGGACAACATGATCACCGGCGTAGACTTGAATGCCCGGTTGTTCTTGATTAACGCACACGTCTGATACCCGTCCAGCCTGGGCATCATGATGTCGACAAAAATGATTCTCGGGTGATTATCGGCAATCTTGGCCAACGCGTCGAAACCATCGACCGCGGTGATCACTTCACAGCCTGCGTTCTTCAACAGGGTCTCGGCGGTGCGACGAATCGTGCGCGAGTCGTCGATAATCATCACTTTCAATGGGGCTGAATGCTGTTCCATATCTGCTCTACCATCGCTCAGGCGATTCAGACGGGTTGGCCTTCGGCCTGGCGCGTGGTTCGGTTCGGATCGCTGTATGACAACTGGCATCGCGCTGGATGACGAGCCTTTTTAGCACACTCCCGTGACGCATTCCATAAAGCATATGCGCCACTCTTGCCCCTTGACCCCAAGGCTGCGCAGCGCCACCCTGACGCGTATTTTCAGGCCCGCCGGGCCATTACCGATCAGAGGATATTGCCCATGAGCGTTCGCGTTGGAATTGTCATGGACCCCATCGAGCGCATCTCCTATAAAAAGGACAGCTCGCTGGCCATGCTCCTGGCAGCGCAAGCGCGCGGCTGGTCGCTGTTCTACATGGAGCAGCAGGACTTGTATCAGGTCGCAGGCCAGGCCCGCGCCCGCATGAAGCCTTTGAAGGTTTTCGCCGACCCTGAGCACTGGTTCGAATTCGAAGCCGAAATCGACAACGGCCTGGATGACCTGGACGTGATCCTGATGCGCAAGGATCCGCCGTTCGACATGGACTTCATCTACACCACCTACCTGCTGGAACAGGCCGAGCGCGCCGGCACCCTGATCGTCAACAAGCCGCAGAGCCTGCGCGACTGCAACGAGAAGCTGTTCGCCACCCAGTTCCCGCACTGCACCCCGCCGACGCTGGTGAGCCGCCGCGCCGACATCCTGCGCGCCTTTGCCGCCGAACATGGCGATGTGATCTACAAGCCGCTGGACGGCATGGGTGGCACCTCGATCTTCCGCCATCGCGCCGAAGACCCGAACCTGTCGGTGATTCTCGAAACCCTGACCGTCAACGGCGCCCACCAGATCATGGCCCAGGCTTACCTGCCAGCGATCAAGGACGGCGACAAACGCATCCTGATGGTCGATGGCGAGCCTGTGCCGTATTGCCTGGCGCGTATTCCGGCTGCCGGCGAGACCCGTGGCAACCTGGCTGCCGGTGGCCGTGGCGAAGCCCGCCCCTTGAGCGAACGCGACCGCTGGATCGCCAACGAGATCGGCCCGACCCTGCGGGAAAAAGGCCTGCTGTTCGTAGGCCTGGACGTGATCGGCGAGCACCTGACCGAAATCAACGTCACAAGCCCGACCTGCATCCGCGAGATCGACAATGCGTTCGGCACGGATATCGGCGGGTTGCTGATGGATGCGATCGAGAAGAAGCTCAAGGCGCGCTGACCTCAGGCCTCACACCCCGCTTCTGTAGGAGTGAGCTTGCTCGCGATGGCGGTGAGCCAGTCAATAAATGGCTAACTGACACACCGCTATCGCGAGCAAGCTCACTCCTACAGGGATTGTGTGGCGGCTGGCTGCCCATTAATCGGCCAACACGCATCAAAGCGAAAGTCCCTACGAACATTGCGTTATCATGCGCGGCCTGAATTTCGCCCCAGGGTGGTTTTTTGCAATGCTGGCTCATGCGATACCGGAGCGTCGATGAACGCTGCGGTCAACAGTGATCTCCCGATGGCCCTGACCCGTACCTCCGTGCGCCCGGCTGATCGTCTGGGCTTTACCCTGATGATCGCGGCCCTCGTGCACCTGGCATTGATCCTTGGCGTGGGCTTCACCTATGTGAAGCCGGAAAAGATCAGCCAGACACTGGAAATCACCCTGGCGCCCTTCAAGAGCGACAAGAAGCCCAAGGACGCTGACTTCCTGGCCCAGGAAAACCAGCAGGGTAGCGGCACTCTCGACAAGAAGGCGGTGCCCAAGACCACCGAGATCGCGCCCTACCAGGACACCAAGATCAACAAGGTGACGCCTCCGCCCGCCGCCAAACCGGTGGTCAAGCAGGAAGCGCCGAAGACGGCCGTCGCCACCAAGGCCCAGGCGCCGCAGAAGACTGTCGCCAAGCGTGACGAAGTCAAACCCGAGGAGCCGAAAAAGGCTGCACCGGCGTTCGACAGCACCCAGCTCAACAGCGAGATCGCAAGCCTTGAGGCCGAACTGGCCGATGAGCAACAGGCCTACGCCAAGCGCCCGAAGATCCACCGCCTGAGCGCCGCCTCGACCATGCGCGACAAGGGCGCCTGGTATAAAGAAGACTGGCGCAAGAAGATCGAGCGCATCGGCAACCTCAACTACCCCGAGGAAGCCCGCCGTCAGCAGATCTACGGCAGCCTGCGGATGATGGTGTCGATCAACCGAGACGGCTCTCTCTATGAAGTGCTGGTGCTGGAATCTTCCGGCCAGCCCTTGCTGGACCAGGCCGCCCAGCGAATCGTCCGGCTGGCCGCGCCCTTCGCGCCGTTTACCGGCGACTTGTCGGACATCGACCGCCTGGAAATCATCCGCACCTGGAAATTCGCCCGCGGGGACAAGCTTTCCAGTAATTGACCTCCCTCTGCCGATACACATCGCGTAGCAGCACGGCTTGCCGGCGGGTACGGTGTGTCAGCGCCGAAAATGTTGTCTGACACACCGCCCCCCCGTAGGAGCGCGCTTGCCCGCGACAGCGTCGTGTCAGCCACATCGAATTGCCAGAAAGATCGCGGTCGCGGGCAAGCGCGCTCCTACAGGTTGTGTGTTGCTACATGAAACCTGACCCGCGTCGCGATTTATCCACCGTCGGGTCGGTTCTGCCAGTTGTCACGACAGCCCTACGGCGCCACACTAGGGCTCATGAAAAACGTACCCGCGACCTACCTCAAGCATCAGTTTCTGATCGCCATGCCCCACATGCACGATGAGAACTTCGCCCAGACCTTGACCTACATCGTCGAGCACAATGCCAATGGCGCCATGGGCCTGGTCATCAACCGACCGCAAAGCCTCTCCCTGGCGGACATCCTTGAGCAGCTTCGCCCGGAATTGCCGCCGCCATCGCGCTGCCAGCACATTCCCATCCATGTCGGCGGCCCCGTCCAGACGGATCGCGGCTTCGTCCTGCACCCCACAGGCCAGGTGTTTCAGGCCACTGTGGACCTGGGCGGCATCTCGCTGTCGACCTCCCAGGACATCCTGTTTTCCATCGCCGACGGCTACGGCCCTGATCAAAATCTGATCACCCTGGGCTATGCCGGCTGGGATGCGGGCCAACTGGAGGCCGAGTTTGCCGCCAATGCCTGGCTGAACTGCGCCTTTGACCCGGCCATCCTGTTCGAACTGGACAGCGAGCAGCGCCTGGATGCCGCCGCCGCCAAGCTGGGGATCAACCTGAGCCTGCTCACAAGCCAGGCGGGTCACGCCTGATGGCCGCACTGCGTCTGCTGCTGGGTTTTGACTACGGCACCAAACAGATCGGCGTGGCGGTCGGCCAGGTGATTACCGGCCAGGCCCGCGAGCTGTGCACCCTCAAGGCCCAGAACGGCGTGCCCGACTGGGACAAGGTCCAGGCCCTCATCAACGAGTGGAAGCCCGACGCCATCGTGGTCGGCCTGCCCCTGAACATGGACGGCACGCCCAGCGAAATGAGCGCACGGGCCGAGAAGTTCTCGCGCAAGCTCAATGGCCGCTTCAACCTGCCGGTCTACACCCACGACGAGCGCCTGACCACCTTCGAAGCCAAGGGCGAGCGCATGGCCCGTGGCGGTCAGCGCGGCACTTACCGTGACAACCCGGTGGACGCCATCGCCGCAGCTCTGTTGCTGCAAGGCTGGCTGGAAGCCAACGGCGCACTTTTTGACACCTGAGCGCCTTACACTGCATCGAATCTGAGTTTTAGCCCTGCCGTCTGCAACCTGCGCGGCGGGGCTCTTGAAGGAGCGACCATGACCCTGCCCAACCCCGCCGAACTGATCAGCCAGATGGCGATCGATCTGAACGCGCACCTGAACAAACGCGGCATCAGCGAACCCCGCTTCATCGGCATTCGCACAGGTGGCGTGTGGGTCGCACAGGCTTTGCTTGAAGCGCTGGGCAGCCAGTCGCCGCTGGGCACGCTGGACGTATCGTTCTACCGCGATGACTTCAGCCAGAACGGCCTGCATCCGCAAGTGCGCCCTTCCGAACTGCCATTCGAGATCGAAGGCCAGCACCTGGTGCTGATCGATGACGTACTAATGAGTGGCCGCACCATTCGCGCCGCGCTCAACGAGCTGTTCGACTATGGCCGCCCGGCCAGCGTAACCCTGGTGTCGCTGCTGGACCTGGACGCCGCCGAACTGCCGATTCGTCCAAATGTGACCGGGGCCACGCTGGACCTGTCTCCCAACGAGCGCGTCAAGCTGTCCGGCCCGACGCCGCTGACGCTTGAACTGCAAGACCTCTCCACCGATTCCGCCGCCCTTTAAGAGTCCTTTGCGATGACGCCTCTCGACGCCAAGCGCCCGCTGCAACTGAACCATCAGGGTCAGCTGCAACATTTCCTCTCGCTCGACGGTTTGCCCCGCGAACTGCTCACCGAAATCCTCGACACCGCCGACTCCTTCCTTGAAGTCGGCGCCCGGGCGGTGAAGAAAGTCCCGCTGCTGCGCGGCAAGACCGTGTGCAACGTGTTCTTCGAGAACTCGACGCGCACCCGCACCACCTTCGAACTGGCGGCGCAACGGCTGTCGGCGGATGTCATCACCCTGAACGTGTCGACCTCTTCGACCAGCAAGGGCGAAACCCTGTTCGACACCCTGCGCAACCTGGAAGCCATGGCCGCCGACATGTTCGTGGTGCGTCACGGCGACTCCGGCGCGGCGCACTTCATTGCCGAGCATGTCTGCCCGCAGGTGGCGATCATCAACGGCGGTGACGGCCGCCACGCGCACCCGACCCAGGGCATGCTCGACATGCTGACCATTCGCCGCCACAAGGGCGACTTCAAGAACCTGTCGGTGGCCATCGTCGGCGACATCCTGCACTCGCGGGTTGCACGCTCGAACATGATCGCGCTCAAGGCGCTGGGTTGCCCGGACATCCGCGTGGTCGCGCCGAAAACCCTGCTGCCGATTGGCGTCGAGCAATACGGAGTGAAGGTTTACACGGATCTGGCCGAGGGTCTGAAAGACGTGGACGTGGTCATCATGCTGCGCCTGCAGCGCGAGCGCATGTCGGGCGGCCTGCTGCCCAGCGAAGGCGAGTTCTACCGCCTGTTCGGCCTGACCACCGCACGTCTTGCCGGCGCCAAGCCTGACGCCATCGTCATGCACCCAGGCCCGATCAACCGGGGCGTGGAAATCGAATCAGCGGTGGCCGACGGCGCCCACTCGGTGATTCTCAATCAAGTGACCTACGGCATCGCAGTGCGCATGGCCGTGTTGTCCATGGCCATGAGCGGCCAAACCGCACAACGTCAGTTCGAGCAGGAGAACGCCCAGTGAAGTTCAGCATCCTCGGCGCTCGCGTCATCGATCCGGTCAGCGGTCTGGATCAGGTCCTCGACATTCATCTGGAAGCCGGCAAGATCCTCGCCCTGGGCGCGGCGCCTGCCGATTTCACCCCATCGCAAACCATCGACGGCAAGGGCCTGATCGCCGCTCCCGGGCTGGTCGACCTGAACGTGTCCCTGCGCGAGCCGGGCTACAGCCGCAAAGGCAGCATTGCCAGCGAAACCCGCGCCGCAGCGGCCGGTGGCGTGACCAGCCTGTGCTGCCCGCCGCGCACCAAGCCGGTTCTGGATACCTCGGCGGTTGCCGAACTGATCCTTGACCGCGCTCGCGAAGCCGGCCACAGCAAGGTGTTCCCGATCGGCGCCCTGAGCAAGGGCCTGGAAGGCGAGCAACTGGCCGAACTGATCGCCCTGCGCGATGCTGGCTGCGTGGCCTTCACCAATGGCCTGCAGAACTTCGGCAGCAACCGCACCCTGTGCCGTGCGCTGGAGTACGCCGCCACCTTCGACCTGACGGTGATCTTCAACTCCCAGGACGCTGACCTGGCCGCCGGCGGCCTGGCCCATGACGGCCCGACGGCAGCCTTCCTCGGCCTGCCGGGCATCCCGGAAACCGCGGAAACCGTGGCCCTGGCCCGGGACCTGCTGCTGGTTGAGCAAAGCGGCGTGCGCGCCCACTTCACGCAATTGACCAGCGCCCGTGGCGTGGCCCTGATCGCCCAGGCCCAGGCACGCGGCCTGAAGGTGACAGCGGATGTGGCGCTGTATCAGTTGATCCTGACCGACGAGGCGCTGATCGACTTCTCCAGCCTCTATCACGTGCAACCGCCGCTGCGCACCCGCGCCGACCGCGATGCGCTGCGCGAAGCGGTCAAATCCGGCGTGGTGCAAGCGATCTCCAGCCATCACCAACCCCACGAGCGTGACGCCAAGCTGGCGCCGTTCGGCGCGACCGAGCCTGGCATCAGCAGCGTGGAGCTGTTGCTGCCGCTGGCGATGACGCTGGTGGAAGATGGCCTGCTGGACCTGCCGACATTGCTGGCGCGCTTGAGCTCCGGCCCAGCCTCGGCCCTGCGCCTGCCTACCGGGCAACTGGCAGCCGGTGCTGCGGCGGACCTGGTGCTGTTCGACCCGGCGGCGTCCACCGTGGCCGGCGAGAAGTGGATGTCCAAGGGCGAAAACTGCCCGTTCCTGGGCCACTGCCTGCCAGGCGCGGTGAAGTACACCTTTGTGGATGGGCGAATCAGCTATATCGGTTAATTCCCTAAGTACACATCCAACCCCGTAGCAGCACGGCTTGCCGGCGGGGGCGGTAGATCAGTCAGTGATGCATCGCCTGACACACCGCTCCCGCCGGCAAGCCGTGCTGCTACGAGTGCGCGGTTGTCAGCGGCTTTGTGCGTTCTTCATGGACACCTGCTCATTAAGCGTCCAGAAGTCATACAGCACCCCCAGAAACGCCAATCCGCCGGTCAGCAGGTACAGGATCCCGGTGATCCACTTGCCCTGATACATCCGGTGAACGCCAAACACGCCCAGAAACGTCAGCAGAATCCAGGCGACGCTGTAATCGGTTGAGCCTGCGTTGAAGCGCAGATCCGCCTCACGATCCATCGACGGGATCAGGAACAGGTCGATCAGCCAGCCGATGCCGAGCAATCCCAGGGTGAAAAACCAGATCGTGCCGGTCACCGGCTTGCCGTAATAGAAGCGGTGGGAACCGGTGAAACCGACTATCCACAGCAGATACCCCATGATCTTGCTGTGGGTGTCCGGGCGTTGAACGTCATGCTGATAGGTGTTCATTGGGTACCTCATTTGCCGCGATAGAAAAAAATATGCGTAACTTTTGTGACTTTCGTGCCGCCTTCCGACGTATGGCTTGAACCTCTCGCCTTTCACGCAAACCCTTGTTCTGCAAGGCGATGGCTACAGGCATGTGACAGTTTATGGGTCAAAACTGACCGCAAGGGCAGTAAATTGTTCGACAAATGGCCTCGGAAAGCGTGCAAAAGCTGTTATAAAGTTGCGCGCTGACCAACATGAGCCCTGCCTAATGCGTCCATTTTTAAAGACATGGCTGACTATTTGTCTCTTTATGCCACTGGCCGCCCACGCCACCAATCGTGAGCAAACGCTACCCCCAAGCTTCTCCGGTTTCACTGCGAAAAGTCATCCTTCGCAAACCACCGAAACCACGGTAGCCAGCAACACCACCACCCAGGAAGCACTCGAGGAAACGGCTACGCCGCTCAAGACTTCCAGTAAAAAGAGCCGGGCAACCAAGGCCAAGAACGCCAAGGGTTCCCGCAAGATTTCGCAGAACACTGTCGCCCTTGCTGCACCTTCGCAGATGGGGACCAAACAGAGCAGCAACGTCGTCAATCGCGCTGTAAAAGCCATTGGCACACCTTATCGTTGGGGCGGCACCAGCCCAACCAAAGGGTTCGATTGCAGCGGTCTGGTGAAGTACGCCTTCAACGACGTCAGTGAAGTGGATCTGCCGCGCACCTCCAACGCCATGGCCGAAGGCCACGGGCAGAAAGTGGACCGCAAGGATCTGAAACCGGGTGACCTGCTGTTCTTCAACATCAAGAGCCGCAAGGTCAATCACGTCGCCATCTACCTGGGTGACGACCGCTTTGTCCACGCACCGCGTCGTGGCAAGTCGGTGACCATCGATACGCTGAAGAAGCCGTATTGGGACAGCCACTACGTGGTTGCCAAGCGCGTACTGCCCAAGCAGGCGCCGAACCACAAAGGCACCGTGCGCATCGCACAGCGCTGATAGCTACTCGCGCAAGACCTGTTACAACCTGTGGGAGCGAGCTTGCTCGCGAAGACGGAGTGACTGCCGATGAAAATACGGCGGATGTTCCGGCCTCTTCGCGAGCAAGCTCGCTCCCACAGTTGTATGTGGCGCTGGCTAATCAGAAATTATCCGGCGTCTTCGCCTTCTCGCGAGCGCTCTCGCGGGTAATCAGCCCTTTCGCAATCAAGTCCTTCAGGCACATGTCCAGTGTCTGCATGCCCAACGCCCCGCCGGTCTGGATCGACGAGTACATCTGCGCCACCTTGTCCTCGCGGATCAGGTTACGGATCGCCGAGGTGCCGATCATGATCTCGTGGGCCGCCACCCGACCGCCGCCGACCTTCTTGAGCAGCGCCTGGGAGACGATGGCGTGCAGCGACTCGGACAGCATCGAACGGATCATCGATTTTTCCTGAGCCGGGAACACGTCCACGATCCGGTCAATACTCTTGGCCGCCGACGTGGTGTGCAGCGTGCCGAACACCAGGTGGCCGGTTTCCGCTGCGGTCAGCGCCAGGCGAATGGTTTCCAGGTCACGCAGCTCCCCCACCAGGATCACGTCAGGGTCTTCACGCAGCGCAGAACGCAGGGCTTCGGCGAAGCCATGGGTGTCGCGGTGCACTTCACGCTGGTTGATCAGGCTCTTCTTGGACTCGTGAACGAATTCGATCGGGTCTTCGATGGTCAGGATGTGGTGATGCTTGTTGGCGTTCAGGTAATCGACCATCGCCGCCAGGGTCGTCGATTTACCGGAACCGGTCGGCCCGGTCACCAGCACCAGCCCGCGGGGCACGTCGGTAATCTTCCGAAACACTTCCCCCATGCCCAACTCTTCCATGCTCAGGACCTTCGAAGGAATGGTCCGGAACACGGCACCCGCGCCACGGTTCTGGTTGAATGCGTTGACCCGGAAACGCGCAACGCCCGGCACTTCGAAGGAGAAGTCCGTTTCCAGATCCTCTTCGAAATCCTTGCGCTGCTTGTCGTTCATGATGTCGTAAATCAGCGCCTGGACTTCTTTCTGATCCAGCGCTGGCAGATTGATCCGCCTCACATCGCCATCGACACGAATCATCGGTGGCAGGCCGGCAGAGAGGTGTAAGTCCGACGCGCCTTGCTTGGCACTGAAGGCAAGCAGCTCGGTAATATCCATACAGCTCCTCATCACATAGAATGCCGCAGACTTTAGCCCTGCTGGCGCAAATCAATGTCCACGATAGCAGAGAACATTTCAACGCTCGCAGAGCGAATTCGTAACGCGGCGCAAGCGGCAGAGCGCGATCCGGCATCCGTCGGCCTGCTGGCCGTGAGCAAGACCAAACCTGCCAGTGACCTGCGCGAAGCCCATGCCGCCGGATTGCGGGATTTTGGCGAGAACTACCTGCAGGAGGCCCTCGGCAAACAGGCCGAGTTGAGCGACCTGCCCTTGATCTGGCACTTCATCGGCCCCATCCAGTCGAACAAGACTCGCGCAATCGCCGAGAACTTTGCCTGGGTGCACTCCGTGGATCGTCTGAAAATCGCTCAACGCCTCTCCGAACAACGCCCCGCCGAGCTGCCACCGCTGAACATCTGCATTCAGGTCAACGTCAGCGGCGAGGCCAGCAAGTCCGGCTGCACCCCTGAAGACCTTCCGGCCCTGGCCCAGGCGATCAGCGCCCTGCCTAATCTGCGATTGCGCGGATTGATGGCAATTCCCGAGCCGACCGAAAATGGCGACGAACAGAACGCGGCCTTCGCGGCCGTGCGCACTTTGCAAGATCGATTGAACCTGCCGCTCGACACGCTTTCCATGGGCATGAGCCACGACCTGGAGGCCGCCATCGCACAAGGCGCGACCTGGGTCCGGATCGGCACTGCCCTCTTCGGCGCCCGCGATTATGGGCAGCCTTAACCTTTGCCTCACAGGAAATCCTTCATGAGCAAGACCCGTATCGCGTTTATCGGTGCCGGAAACATGGCTGCCAGCCTGATTGGCGGCATGCGTGCCCAGGGTGTCGACGCTGAACTGATCCGCGCCAGCGACCCGGGTGCCGAAACCCGCGAGCGCATGGCCCGCGAGCACGGCATCAAGGTGGTGGCCGACAATGCCGAAGCTATCGAAGGCGCGGACGTTGTGCTGCTGGCCGTCAAGCCGCAAATGATGAAGGCCGTCTGCGAAGCGCTCAAACCTGCGCTCAAGCCCAACCAGTTGATTGTCTCGATTGCTGCGGGCATCACCTGCGCCAGCATGAAAACCTGGCTGGGCGAGCAGCCGCTGGTGCGCTGCATGCCCAACACCCCGGCGCTGCTGCGCCAGGGCGTGAGCGGGCTGTACGCCACCGACGACGTGACCCCGGCTCAGCGTCAGCAGGCCGAAACCCTGCTGTCGGCTGTGGGCATCGCCCTTTGGGTGGACACTGAAGCGCAGATTGACGCCGTGACTGCCGTATCGGGCAGCGGCCCTGCGTACTTCTTCCTGCTGATCGAAGCCATGACCGCCGCCGGCGTCAAGCTGGGTCTGTCTCCCGAGGTCGCCAAGCAACTGAGCCAGGAAACGGCTCTGGGTGCTGCGCGCATGGCCACCACCAGCGATGTCGATGCGGCCGAGCTGCGTCGTCGCGTGACCTCGCCTGCGGGCACCACGGAAGCGGCGATCAAATCGTTCCAGGCGGACGGTTTCGAAGCGATCGTTGAAAAGGCGCTTGGCGCAGCCGCTCATCGTTCGGCTGAACTGGCCGAACTGCTGGGCAAATAAGGAGCAATTCATGAATGCACTCACCGGCGCCACGATTTTCGTCATTCAGACCCTGGTCAGCCTGTATCTGACCATCGTCCTGCTGCGCTTCGTGCTGCAACTGGTCAAGGCCAACTTCTACAACCCGCTGAGCCAGTTCACGGTCAAGGCGACTCAGCCGCTGCTCAAGCCGATCCGGCGCATCGTGCCGAGCGTTCTGGGCCTGGATACCTCATCCCTGCTGCTGGCGATCGTCATTCAGGCGCTGCTGATGGCCTTCGTGCTGATGATGACCTACGGCACCATTGGCGACGTGCCGCACCTGCTGATCTGGTCGCTGCTGGGGATCGTATCCCTGCTGCTGAAAATCTTCTGGGTGGCGATGATCATTATGGTGATCGTGTCCTGGATCGCGCCGGGCACGCACAACCCGGCGGCGGAACTGGCCTGGCAGATCAGCGAACCGGTGCTGGCGCCGTTTCGCCGGATCATTCCCAACCTGGGCGGCCTGGATATTTCGCCGATCTTCGCCTTCCTGGCGATCCAGGTGGTGCAGTCGTACGTGATGCCCGAGTTGGCCTCGTCCGTCGGCATGCCCCCGGAGTTGTGGCGGTTGATCTAAATCCCGCCCCCCCCCTGTAGGAGTGAGCTTGCTCGCGATGACGGTGTGCCAGATACGTAGATGGCGTCTGACACACCGCAATCGCGAGCAAGCTCACTCCTACAGGTACTCATCTGCCCCCCGGCCCGTTGTTTGCTTGCCGCTACCCCGCCCGATCTTTAGACTTACGCCTCATTTCAATGAGAGCAGGGTCGATGTCCACGGTGTTTCCCGAAGATTCTGTCGGTCTAGTCACGCCGCAAACGGCGCATTTCAGCGAGCCTCTGGCGCTGGCCTGCGGTCGCTCGCTGGCGGCCTACGACCTCATCTATGAAACCTACGGTCAACTCAACGCTGCCAAGAGCAACGCGGTGTTGATCTGTCACGCCTTGTCCGGCCATCACCACGCTGCCGGCTACCACAGCAGCGAAGACCGCAAGCCGGGCTGGTGGGACAGCTGCATCGGCCCCGGCAAGCCGATCGACACCAACAAGTTCTTCGTCGTGAGCCTGAACAACCTCGGCGGCTGCAACGGCTCTACCGGGCCGAGCAGCATCAATCCGGAAACCGGCAAGCCATTCGGTGCCAACTTCCCGGTGCTGACCGTCGAAGACTGGGTGCACAGCCAGGCCCGCCTGGCCGACCGCCTGGGCATCATGCAATGGGCGGCGATCGTCGGCGGCAGCCTGGGCGGCATGCAGGCGCTGCAATGGACCATGACCTACCCGGACCGCGTGCGTCATTGCCTGGCAATCGCCTCGGCGCCCAAGCTCTCGGCGCAGAACATCGCCTTCAACGAAGTCGCCCGCCAGGCCATCCTCACCGACCCCGAGTTCCACGGCGGCTCGTTCCAGGAACAGGGCGTGATCCCCAAGCGCGGGCTGATGCTGGCGCGCATGGTCGGGCACATCACCTATCTGTCCGATGACTCCATGGGCGAAAAATTCGGCCGTGGCCTGAAGAATGAAAACCTCAACTACGACTTCCACAGCGTCGAGTTCCAGGTCGAAAGCTACCTGCGCTACCAGGGTGAAGAGTTCTCCGGGCGTTTCGACGCCAACACCTACCTGCTGATGACCAAGGCACTGGACTACTTCGATCCCGCTGCCAGCTTCAACGACGATCTGGCGGCCACCTTCGCCAAGGTCTCGGCCAAGTTCTGCGTGATGTCGTTCACCACCGACTGGCGCTTCTCCCCGGCCCGCTCCCGTGAGCTGGTGGACGCGCTGATGGCCGCCAAGAAAGACGTCTGCTACCTGGAAATCGACGCTCCACAGGGCCACGACGCCTTCCTGATGCCGATCCCGCGCTACCTGCAGGCTTTCTCCAGCTACATGAACCGAATTGCACTCTGAGGACACCATGAGAGCCGACCTGGAAATCATCCAAGACTGGATACCGGCAGGCAGCCGCGTGCTCGACCTCGGCTGCGGCGACGGCGAATTGCTGGCCTGGCTGCAGGAAAACAAGCAAGTGACCGGCTACGGCCTGGAAAACGACGCCGACAATATTGCCCGCTGCGTGGCACGGGGCGTCAACGTCATCGAGCAGGACCTGGACAAAGGCCTGGGCAACTTCGCCAGCAACAGCTTCGACATCGTGGTCATGACCCAGGCGCTGCAAGCCGTGCACTACCCTGACCGGATCCTCGATGAAATGCTGCGCGTGGGCCGCCAGTGCATCATCACCTTCCCCAACTTCGGCCACTGGCGCTGCCGCTGGTACCTGGCGAGCAAGGGCCGGATGCCGGTATCCGAGTTCCTGCCGTACACCTGGTACAACACGCCAAACATCCACTTCTGCACCTTCGCCGACTTCGAAGAGCTGTGCCGGGGCCGTTCGGCCAAGGTCATTGATCGGCTGGCGGTCGATCAACAGCATCGTCATGGCTGGGCAAGCAAGCTATGGCCTAATCTGTTGGGTGAGATCGGCATCTATCGCGTCAGCAGCCCAAGCCTGCAGGACCACCAGATCGCCGTGTAACCCCGATATCAGGAGGAACGATCATGCGCCGTCTGACTTTACTGCTTGGCGTGCTGCTCACGCTGGCCACCCAGGTGATGGCCGCCGACAGCGCAAGCCCGAATCGGCAACAGCAGTTTGGCGACCTGATCGTTCACTACAACGCCTTCGCCTCGGGCGTGCTGCAACCGCAGATCGCCCAGCAGAACGGCCTGACCCGCAGCAAGGGCATGGGCGTCATCAACATCACGGCGGTCAAGGACGGCAAGACCGTCACCGCCAGTGTCGATGGCTCGGTCGCTGACCTGACCGGCCGCAAAAAGCCGCTGGCTTTCAGGCCGATCAACGAAAACAGCTCGGTCAACTACATCGCGCAGTTCGCGGTGGAGCCTGACACCTCGGCGACCTATGTCTTCACGATCAACGTCAAAGCCGGTGATGGCGAAATCCACACGCTGAGCTTCAACCAACAGATTTTCACGGATCAATGATGAATTTTCCCCAACTCGTGCTGGCCAGCCACAACGCCGGCAAACTCAAGGAACTGCAAGCCATGCTCGGCGGCAGTGTCCAGTTGCGCTCCATCGGCGAATTCAGCACGGTCGAGCCTGAAGAAACCGGCCTGTCGTTCGTCGAAAACGCGATCCTCAAGGCGCGCAACGCCGCGCGCATCTCCGGCCTGCCGGCCCTGGCCGACGACTCGGGGCTGGCGGTGGACTTTCTCGGCGGCGCACCGGGCATCTATTCGGCGCGCTATGCCGACGGCAAAGGCGATGCGGCCAACAATGCCAAGCTGCTGGATGCCTTGAAGGATGTGCCCGAAGAACAACGTGGCGCGCAGTTCGTCTGCGTCCTGGCGCTGGTGCGGCATGCCGACGACCCGCTGCCGATCCTCTGCGAAGGCCTGTGGCACGGGCGCATCCTGACGGCCGCCAGCGGCGAGCACGGCTTCGGCTACGACCCGTTGTTCTGGGTGCCGGAGCGCAACCTGTCCAGCGCCGAACTGACCCCTGCCGACAAGAACCAGATCAGCCACCGCGCCCGCGCCATGGCCATCCTGCGTCAGCGTCTGCAGTTGGATGCAGCATCGACATGACCCAGGATTCCACCACCCGGCCGCTGATCCTTGGCGCGGCCGGTTTCAGCTCCGAGCAGCCGAGAAGCCCGTTGCCCGAGCTGCCCCCGCTGTCGCTGTACATCCATATTCCGTGGTGCGTGCGCAAATGCCCGTACTGCGACTTCAACTCCCACACCGCCAGCGCAGTCCTGCCGGAACAGGAGTACGTCGACGCGCTGCTGGCAGATCTGGATCAGGACCTGCAGCACGTCTACGGCCGCGAACTGAGCACGATCTTCTTCGGTGGCGGTACGCCAAGCCTGTTCAGCGCCGATGCACTCGGACGGCTGCTCAAGGGCGTGGAGCAGCGCATTCGCTTCGCAGCGGACATCGAGATCACTCTGGAAGCCAACCCCGGCACCTTCGAGCAGGTCAAGTTCAGCGCCTACCGGGGCCTGGGTATCAACCGGCTGTCCATCGGCATCCAGAGTTTCCAGGAAGCCAAGCTCAAGGCCCTCGGCCGCATCCACAATGGCGACGAAGCCGTGCGTGCAGCAGACATGGCGCGCCAGGCGGGCTTCGATAACTTCAATCTGGATCTGATGCACGGCCTGCCGGATCAGTCCCAGGACGACGCCCTGGGCGACCTGCGCCAGGCTATCGCGCTGGCACCGACGCACCTGTCCTGGTATCAACTGACGCTGGAGCCGAACACGGTGTTCTGGAATCAGCCACCAACCCTGCCCGAAGACGACATCCTCTGGGACATCCAGGAGGCCGGTCAGACGCTGCTGCGGGAAAACAGCTACGCCCAGTACGAAGTCTCGGCCTACGCCCAGCCAGGCCGCACTGCACGGCATAACCTCAATTACTGGAGCTTCGGCGACTTCATCGGCATCGGCGCGGGCGCCCACGGCAAGCTCAGCCATCCGGACGGGCGCATCGTGCGCACCTGGAAGACCCGCCTACCAAAGGATTACCTCAACCCGGCCAAGCCCTTCCAGGCCGGCGAGAAGCTGTTGCCGCTGGACGAAATGCCCTTTGAATTCCTGATGAACGCCTTGCGCCTGACAAAAGGCGTGGACGCTGCATTATTTGCCCGCCGCACCGGTCTAAGCCTCGATTCGCTGGCCAGCGCCCGTCGGCAGGCTGAACAACGGGGCCTGCTGGAAGCCGATGAAACGCGACTGGTCGCCACTGCCCGCGGTCAACTGTTCCTCAATGACCTGCTGCAGGACTTTCTTCTTTAAGGCTTAACTAAGGACCCTGAATGGATCTCGTACTCGACCTGCTGGCCACCGTCTCACGCTGGAGCCGCAGCAACCTGTCGGAAATCGCCCTGGCGTTGGTGGGCTGTCTGCTGATCCTGTTCGGCGCAGACATCAAGGGCTGGATCGAAGGCCGCCTGAGCAGCTTTGCCGGCGCCTTGCGCGTACCGGTCATGGCTCTGCTGTGCACCATCGGCAGCGGCGCGGCACTGATCTACGCCACACCCTGGGTGGTGCGCGGCCTGAGCCAGTTCAACAACTACAGCCTGGCGCCGGTGTTGCTGGTGGTGCTGGTGCTGATCGGCGTCGTCGCCGACCGCAAGTGACCTACGACCCGTAGCAGCACGGCTTGCCGGCGGGAGCGGTGTGTCAGCCACGCAAGGTTTGTCTGACACACCGAG
>NZ_JANHKS010000060.1 GCF_028682175.1 Pseudomonas putida
GCCGGCAAGCCGTGCTGCTACGGTCGTTACAACTTCGCTGTTCAAATATTCACCAATTTCCTTGCGCCGATTCAGGCCCTTCTCTACAATTGCGCCCCTTGCTGTCATGGCAGGCGCTCATGTGCCTGTCTCTGTGCAAGATAAACCAGTGTTATTCACTCCTTGTCTGACCGCTTTGGCGGCAGGCTACAACCCGTAAGGAGCATTCATGCGTCATTACGAAATCATCTTTCTGGTTCACCCGGACCAGAGCGAGCAAGTCGGCGGCATGGTTGAGCGTTACACCAAGCTGATCGAAGAAGACGGCGGCAAGATCCACCGTCTGGAAGATTGGGGCCGTCGTCAACTGGCCTACGCAATCAACAATGTTCACAAGGCTCACTACGTGATGCTGAACGTTGAGTGCACTGGCAAGGCCCTGGCCGAGCTGGAAGACAACTTCCGTTACAACGATGCCGTGATCCGTAACCTTGTCATCCGTCGCGACGAAGCCGTTACCGGCCAGTCCGAAATGCTCAAGGCTGAAGAGAACCGCAGTGAGCGCCGTGAGCGTCGCGACCGTCCTGAGCACTCCGACGCTGAAGGCGTTGACAGTGATGACAGCGACAACAGCGATAACGCTGACGAGTAATCCACGGACCTTTTGAGGAGCCTATTACATGGCACGTTTCTTCCGTCGTCGTAAGTTCTGCCGCTTCACCGCAGAAAACGTTAAAGAGATCGATTACAAAGATCTGAACACCCTGAAAGCCTACGTATCCGAAACCGGCAAGATCGTTCCTAGCCGCATTACCGGTACCAAAGCTCGTTATCAGCGTCAGCTGGCTACCGCTATCAAGCGCGCCCGCTTCCTGGCCCTGCTGGCCTACACCGACAGCCACGGCCGCTGAGACCAGGTTCAGTCGACAAAAACGCAGTAAGGGATAAATCGCATGCGCGCCATGGCTGACTACATCATGCGCGGTCGCGTGCAGGCCACTCTGGTAGTGGCTGGATGTGCGGCGTTGCCGCTGTTGTTCTGGTTGAGTGCTGCCGCAGGGTGCCTTGTGCTCCTGCGACGCGGATTGAGCGACGCCTCTGGCGTGCTCGTCTGGGCTCTGCTGCCGGCCTTGGTCTGGTGGTATTTCGGTGATCCCCGCATCTTGATGGTGTTGTTGGGGTCATGGGGGTTGGCGGCTTCATTGCGCGCCAGCGAGTCCTGGGTTCGTGTGCTGCTGGTCAGCGTAGGGCTTGGGTTGTTGTACGCAGTGGTTCTGGGGGCGGTTTTCCGCGAGCCCATCGAAGCGCTGGCAGTGGCGATGCAAAAGCTGCTGCCCCATGTCTTCGGTGATGTCTACCAACAGATGTCGGTAGAAGAGCGAGCGCGTCTGGGAGCACTGATTACACCGGTCCTTAACGGCCTGATAGCCGCGGTGTTGCAGATCGTCAGCGTGGTATGCCTGATTCTTGGGCGGTACTGGCAGGCGCTGTTGTATAACCCGGGCGGTTTCGGACGCGAATTTCGCAGCCTGAAACTCCCGCGGGCACCGATGCTGGTGCTGCTGGTGTGCATGTTGGTTGCGCCGAATTTCGGCCCGCAACTGGCGATGCTGACACCGTTGTGCAGCGTGCCGCTGGTGTTTGCAGGGCTGGCCCTGATTCACGGCCTGGTGGCTGGAAAGCACCTGGGACGGTTCTGGCTGGTGGGGTTGTACGTCACGTTGTTGCTGTTCATGCAACTGATTTATCCGTTGCTGGTGGTGTTTGCCATTGTCGACAGCCTGATTGATTTTCGCGGCCGTCTGGCGTCGAAAGATGCCGATAACGGTTCTGCGAACGGTGAAGGTTAAAGTTAAGAGGTTATTACCAAATGGAACTCATCCTGCTGGAAAAAATCGCCAACCTGGGCAACCTGGGCGACAAAGTAAACGTTAAGGCTGGTTACGGCCGTAACTACCTGCTGCCTTTCGGCAAAGCTACCGCTGCGACCGCTGCCAACCTGGCCGCTTTCGAAGAGCGTCGTGCTGACCTGGAAAAAGCTGCTGCCGACAAGAAAGCTTCGGCTGAAAGTCGTGCTGCTCAACTGGCTGAGCTGGAAGTGACCATCACTGCCACCGCCGGTGACGAAGGCAAGCTGTTCGGTTCGATCGGTACCCACGACATCGCTGACGCACTGACCGCCTCTGGCGTTGAAGTGGCCAAAGCTGAAGTTCGTCTGCCGAACGGCACCATCCGTAACGTTGGCGAATACGACGTTGCCGTGCACCTGCACAGCGATGTTGAAGCTACCGTTCGCGTAGTTGTGGTGGCTGCTTAAGCAGTTTGATTCCCGCACCCTGGTGCGGGAGTCCGACCGACTGGCGACTCGTTCGCCGACTGGTCAGCAAGGGGCGCGTTCCTGTTTTTCGGGTCGTGCCCTTTGTCATTTCTGACGTATCCTGATTCAAATCCCTGATTCCGTGTGGCCATGAACGATATCTCCGCTCCCGAGCAATACGATCTGCAAACCGCTGCCCTGAAGGTGCCGCCGCATTCCATCGAGGCCGAACAGGCCGTGCTCGGTGGTCTGATGCTGGACAACAACGCCTGGGAACGCGTGCTGGATCAAGTGTCGGACGGCGATTTCTATCGGCATGACCACCGCCTGATTTTCCGCGCCATCGCCAAGCTGGCCGACCAGAACCTGCCCATCGACGTCGTGACCCTGGCCGAGCAACTGGACAAGGAAGGGCAGACCTCGCAAGTGGGCGGCCTGGGCTACCTGTCGGAGCTGGCCAAGAACATTCCGTCGGTCGCCAACATCAAGGCCTACGCCCAGATCGTTCGCCAGCGTGCGACCCTGCGCCAGCTCATCGGCATCAGTAACGAAATCGCCGACAGCGCGTTCGACCCGCAAGGTCGTACCGCCGAAGAGATTCTCGACGAGGCCGAGCGGCAGATCTTCCAGATCGCCGAGGCGCGGCCCAAGACCGGCGGCCCGGTAGGGGTCAACGATCTGTTGACCAAGGCCATCGACCGTATCGACACCCTGTTCAACCTGGGCGAGGGGATCACCGGTCTGTCCACCGGTTACACCGACCTGGACGAGAAGACCAGCGGCCTGCAGCCAGCCGACCTGATCATCGTGGCCGGCCGTCCGTCGATGGGTAAGACCACCTTCGCCATGAACCTGGTGGAAAATGCGGTGCTGCGCAGTGAAAAGGCGGTGCTGGTGTTCTCGCTGGAGATGCCAGGTGAGTCGCTCATCATGCGTATGCTGTCTTCGCTGGGGCGCATTGACCAGACCAAGGTCCGTTCCGGCCAACTGGACGATGACGACTGGCCGCGCCTGACCTCGGCGGTCAACCTGCTCAACGACCGCAAGCTGTTCATCGACGATACGGCGGGTATCAGCCCGTCGGAAATGCGCGCCCGCACCCGACGTCTGGTGCGTGAGCATGGCGATATCGGCCTGATCATGATCGACTACCTGCAGCTGATGCAGATTCCAGGCTCCAGCGGTGACAACCGGACCAACGAGATTTCCGAGATTTCCCGGTCCCTGAAAGCCCTGGCCAAGGAATTCAATTGCCCGGTCGTCGCGCTCTCGCAGCTCAACCGCTCCCTGGAACAGCGCCCGAACAAACGCCCGGTGAACTCCGACTTGCGCGAATCCGGAGCGATCGAGCAGGACGCCGACGTGATCATGTTCGTGTACCGGGACGAAGTCTACCACCCGGAAACCGAGCACAAGGGCGTGGCTGAAATCATCATCGGTAAACAGCGTAACGGCCCGATCGGCTTCGTGCGGCTGGCGTTTATCGGTAAATACACCCGCTTCGAGAACCTGGCGCCGGGTAGTTACAATTTTGATGATGATGAGTGATGTTGGCTTGAGGTTGTTGCTTTAAGGGTTTTGGCTTGGAACCGTTACTCTGATGCCCTGCGGGCCTATCGCGAGCAAGCTCACTCCTACATTTGTTGAAACGTGCCGCAGTCTGAAGGACCCCGTTGTACGCCTTGTGTGTTTGACTCAATCTCAAGGCGAGCCCAAAAGGCATATAACGGGGTCTATCAGGCCATGGCACGTTGCAAAAAATGTAGGAGTGAGCTTGCTCGCGATGCGCCCGAAGGGCATCAATGTAACAATCCCCAGCCAACCTCAGGGAATCCCAACCCAACCATAAATCCGACCCACACCGTCGGATTTGATCAAAAAATGTGCTATCCTCCGCGCCCGCGATTTTTCACGAGAAGATCGCCTCCCTGATTACGAACACTGGTCATCGACATGCAAGCAGCCAAGCCGTTATTTGACTATCCAAAGTACTGGGCCGAATGTTTCGGGCCTGCGCCTTTCCTGCCGATGAGCCGGGAAGAAATGGATCAGCTTGGCTGGGATTCCTGCGACATCATCATCGTCACCGGTGATGCCTACGTTGACCATCCGTCGTTCGGCATGGCGATCATCGGCCGGCTGCTGGAGTCCCAGGGCTTCCGCGTCGGGATCATTGCCCAGCCGGACTGGCGCAACAAAGACGACTTCATGAAGCTGGGCGAGCCGAACCTGTTCTTCGGCGTCGCGGCCGGCAACATGGACTCGATGATCAACCGCTACACCGCCGACAAGAAAATCCGCTCCGATGACGCCTACACGCCAGGCGGCATGGCCGGCAAGCGTCCGGACCGCGCGAGCCTGGTCTACAGCCAGCGCTGCAAGGAAGCCTACAAGCATGTGCCGATCATCCTCGGCGGCATCGAGGCTTCGCTGCGCCGCATCGCTCACTACGACTACTGGCAGGACAAGGTCCGCAATTCGATCCTGATCGACGCCAGCGCCGACATCCTGCTGTACGGCAACGCCGAGCGCGCGATTGTCGAAGTCGCCAACCGTCTGTCCTACGGCGAGAAGATCGAGAACATCACCGACGTGCGCGGCACCGCGTTCATTCGTCGCGACACGCCTGAAGGCTGGTACGAAGTCGATTCCACGCGCATCGACCGGCCGGGCAAGGTCGACAAGATCATCAACCCGTACGTCAACACCCAGGACACCCAGGCCTGCGCCATCGAGCAGGAAAAGGGCGAAGTCGAAGATCCGAACGAAGCCAAGGTCGTGCAGATCCTGGCAAGCCCGCGCATGACCCGTGACAAGACGGTGATCCGCCTGCCGTCCATGGAAAAAGTGCGCAACGACCCGGTTCTCTACGCCCACGCCAACCGCGTACTGCACCTGGAAACCAACCCGGGTAACGCCCGTGCGCTGGTCCAGAAGCATGGCGAAGTGGATG
Source organism: Pseudomonas putida (assembly GCF_028682175.1). Classification (GTDB taxonomy): domain Bacteria; phylum Pseudomonadota; class Gammaproteobacteria; order Pseudomonadales; family Pseudomonadaceae; genus Aquipseudomonas; species Aquipseudomonas putida_AD. The sequence goes on from NZ_JANHKS010000060.1 coordinate 5,250, forward strand.
TCTGGTTTAACCCGCCACCGATTCCCATGACCACCGAGGAAATGGACTACGTGTTCGGCATGCCTTACGCACGTATCCCGCACCCTGCGTACGGCAAGGAAAAGATCCCGGCCTACGACATGATTCGCTTCTCGGTGAACATCATGCGTGGCTGCTTTGGTGGCTGCACCTTCTGTTCGATCACCGAGCACGAAGGCCGCATCATCCAGAACCGCTCCCACGACTCGATCATTCGTGAGATCGAAGAAATTCGTGACAAGGTTCCAGGCTTCACCGGCGTCATTTCCGACCTCGGCGGTCCGACCGCGAACATGTACCGCATCGCTTGCAAGAGCCCGGAAATCGAATCCGCGTGCCGCAAGCCGTCCTGCGTGTTCCCTGGCATCTGCCCGAACCTGAACACCGACCACTCGGCGCTGATTCAGCTGTACCGCAGCGCCCGCGATTTGCCGGGTGTGAAGAAGATTCTGATCGCTTCCGGCCTGCGCTATGACCTGGCGGTCGAGTCGCCTGAGTACGTCAAGGAGCTGGTGACCCACCACGTCGGCGGCTACCTGAAGATCGCCCCGGAGCACACCGAGGAAGGCCCGCTCAACCAGATGATGAAGCCGGGCATTGGCAGCTATGACAAGTTCAAGCGCATGTTCGAGAAGTATTCGAAAGAGGCGGGCAAGGAACAGTACCTGATCCCGTACTTCATCGCGGCGCATCCGGGCACCACCGACGAAGACATGATGAACCTTGCGCTGTGGCTCAAGGGCAACGGTTTCCGCGCTGACCAGGTGCAGGCGTTCTACCCCTCGCCGATGGCCAGTGCCACCGCCATGTACCACTCGGGCAAGAACCCGCTGCGCAAGGTCACCTACAAGAGCGACTCGGTCACCATCGTCAAGAGCGAGGAGCAGCGCCGCCTGCACAAGGCCTTCCTGCGCTACCACGACCCGAAAGGCTGGCCGATGCTCCGTGAAGCCCTGGAACGCATGGGCCGCTCGGACCTCATTGGCCCGGGCAAGCACCAGTTGATCCCGCTGCACCAGCCGGACACCGACAGCTACCAGAGCGCCCGTCGCAAGAACTCGACGCCGGCTGGCAGCCACAAGGTTGCCAAGACCACCAAGATCCTCACCCAGCACACCGGCCTGCCGCAGCGTGGCAGTGACGGCAGCAAGCCGTGGGACAAGCGCGAAGAAGCCAAGGCCGCCGCCGCAGCCCGCAACAAACAGGCCGCCAAGGACCGCGCCGACGCAGCCAAGGGTGGGAAAGGCGGCAAGAAGCCATCCCGGCAGCCAGTCTTCCCGCGCTAAGCGCTGTCCCCACAAAAACGCCAGCCTTCGAGCTGGCGTTTTTGCATTTCAGATCTTCACGTTTTCGCGGATGTTCCAGCCGTATTTGACTGCGCCACCGTCCTTGCTGCCATCGGCTTTCTGCGGTTGGTAGCTGACCTCGACCTTGCCGAAGTTCAGGGAGATGTCTTCGTTGATGATTTCATCGCTGCTGCCGGCGTTGGTGTTGCACGACGCGACCATGACTTCCTTGAGCGTGATAATCATGTATTCCACCGGGCTGCTACCGCCGGCCTTGCGGACAGTGAGCGTGGCTTCCGGATAATGCTTGCCGCTGGAGCAGGCCATCATCAGGTTGGGCGATGACTTGTCCAGTGACTTGGTCAGGCTCAGGTTGTTGATGCTGACCTTGCCCGCCCCACCGCCACCGCCCTGATGCATAGAGCCGGACTGCGACATGCCCCACTGGAACGAGTGGATGTCGATCTCTTCCTTGTGCACGCTGTCTCTTGACTCGCCCTTGATGTCGCCCAATTTCAAAAACATATCGATAGCCATGAACACTCCCTGAAAACAGTCGTCGACGAATTGTCGATGCGCACCTTTTCGCACTGGGCTTTCCAGATCAATACGCTGGGAGCAGAACAAGACCGTTCATACAAAACAAAGAAAAACTTCCTACATCTCTACAGTCTGTAGCTGCCTATGCTCCCTCGCTTTGACCAATCACATAGGGAAAGTGATGAAGGCTACACACCGGCAGGATGGGTTTGAGTGATGGGTATTCATGGGGAGCGGGTCAGCCCATGAGACCTTCAGAGTATGTGGTGTTCATGCGGCACTATTTTCCGGTTTTTATCGGGTGCCTCAGTGCGGGACTGTGTGCGGTTGTGAGCCTGGTGCTGCTGCATGTCGACACGTTTTATCAGGAATTAACGCTTGAAGACGGCGTGCATTGGCTGTTCGGCGGTGCGGTTGTCGGGGTGGTGGGTTTATTTGCCTGCCACTTTTTTCTGATTCGGGGGCGGATTCGGGCGGTTTGGGGGATGGAGTTGTTTTTCTTCCTTTGTCTGTTCCTGTCGTTACCCATTATCGAACACAGCCCGGGTGAGCTGATGTTCTTCGTTGGCGTGCTCGCTCCTGTGATGGGTTTGCTGATGCTGAACTCAAGGCGTCATCGACAGATGAGAGAAATCTTCTTTTTCATGCGTCGCAAGCGTGAACGTTTTCGCGGCATTCGCAGGGTTCGCCTGCGTCGGCTGCGGGATGAACGAAGCAATTAACCCGTCCGCCTCATTTCCGTGCGACCCTTGCACCATCCGCCGAAGCTGGCGCGATTTTGGTGCTGTGCTTAGCTGAGCGAGCATCATCGAGGCCGAAGGCGCCTGACTTGCCTGGATGGCATAAGTCTTGCGCGGTTCCGCTACCGTCCAGGCTCGCAGGAGGCACGCCGTGTCGATTCACATTGCCTTGCACCACGTCACGCATTACCGCTACGAACGAGCGGTGGAACTGGGTCCGCAGATTGTGCGCTTGCGCCCGGCGGCCCATAGCCGTACGCGTGTCCTGTCGTATTCGCTGAAGGTGCTGCCGGACAATCATTTCATCAACTGGCAGCAGGACCCGCAGGGTAATTACCTGGCGCGGCTGGTGTTTCCAGAAAAAACCGATGAGCTGCGGATCGAGGTCGATCTTGTCGCCGAGATGGCGGTGTTCAACCCGTTCGATTTCTTCCTTGAGCCCTACGCTGAAAAGATCCCATTCCAGTACGCCAGGGAAGAACATCACGAATTACAGCCGTATCTGGAAAAGCTCCCGCTGACACCCAGGTTTCAGGCGTATCTGGACAGCATCGATCGCACGCCGGTACCGGCCATCGACTTTCTGGTCAGCCTCAATCAGCGCCTGGCCCATGACATCAACTACCTGATCCGCATGGAGCCGGGTATCCAGACACCGGAGTTCACGCTGGACAGTGCTTCGGGCTCCTGCCGGGATTCGGCGTGGTTGCTGGTGCAGTTGCTGCGCCATCTGGGGCTGGCCGCGCGGTTTGTGTCCGGCTACCTGATTCAGCTCAAGGCGGATGTCCAGGCGCTGGATGGGCCGTCGGGCACTGACGTTGACTTCACCGATCTGCATGCATGGTGCGAGGTTTACTTGCCGGGTGCGGGCTGGGTCGGGCTGGATGCGACGTCCGGGCTTTTTGCCGGGGAGGGGCACATTCCGTTGGCGTGCAGCCCGGATCCTTCGTCGGCGGCGCCCATCAGCGGCCTGGTGGAGCCGTGCGAAACCGAGTTCAGCCACGAGATGTCGGTGGAGCGGATCTGGGAAGCTCCGCGGGTCACCAAGCCTTATACCGAGGCGCAGTGGCTGGAGATTCAGGCGCTGGGTCGCAAGATCGACGCCGACCTGATCGCCGAGGACGTGCGCCTGACCATGGGCGGCGAGCCGACGTTCGTCTCCATCGATGACCGTGACGGCAGTGAGTGGAACACCGCAGCGCTGGGCCCGAAGAAGCGTGTGCTCTCGGCCGAGCTGTTCCAGCGCATGCGCAAGCACTACGCGCCTCAGGGCATCGTGCATTTCGGCCAGGGCAAGTGGTATCCGGGCGAGCAGTTGCCGCGCTGGTCGCTGAACTGTTTCTGGCGCCGGGATGGCAAGCCCGTGTGGCGCAACACTGCGCTGATCGCCGATGAGGGCGAGGATTACGGCTGTGACGGCGAGATGGCCGGGCGCTTCCTGCGCAGCGTCGCCGAGCGCCTGAAGCTGCCTGTTCGCTACGTTTTCCCTGCTTACGAGGACAATTTCTATTACCTGTGGCGAGAAGGTGCCTTGCCGCAGAACGTCAGTGCCGAAGATTCGCGTTTGGGCGACGAAATGGAGCGGGCGCGGCTGGCCAAGGTGTTTTCCCAGGGCCTGGACAAGGTCATCGGCCATGTCCTGCCTCTGGCCCGCAGTGCCGATGAGGCGCGCTGGCAGAGCGGACGCTGGTACCTGCGTGGCGAGCACTGCCGGCTGGTGCCGGGGGATTCTCCACTGGGCTACAGGCTGCCATTGGCGTCGCAGCCCTGGGTCAAGGCTGCTGAATATCCCTACATCCACCCCACCGACCCTAACCAGGACTTCGCCGAGCTGCCGGATCGCGATGAGGTGGAGTCACGGATCAACAGCCTGACTGAACACGAAGGCACTGAGCGCGCACCGGCCATCGACGAATCCGCAGACTGGCTGACCCGCACCGCGCTGGGTGCCGAGGCCCGGGGCGGTCGGCTGTATCTGTTCATGCCGCCGCTGCAGACCCTTGAGGCGTATCTGGAGCTGGTCGCGGCCATCGAAGCGACGGCCGAGGAGTTGCGTTGCCCGGTGTTGCTGGAAGGCTATGAGCCGCCGAGCGATCCGCGTCTGGCCAACTTCCGCATCACTCCGGATCCTGGTGTGATCGAGGTTAACGTGCAGCCGTCCTCAAGCTGGGACGAGCTGGTCGAGCGTACGGAGTTTCTCTACGAGCAGGCACGCCTCACCCGCCTGACCACCGAAAAGTTCATGATCGACGGGCGCCATACCGGTACAGGCGGTGGTAACCACTTCGTGCTGGGCGGCGCCACGCCGGGCGATTCACCGTTCCTGCGCCGGCCCGACCTGCTGCGCAGCCTGCTCAGCTACTGGCACAACCACCCGTCGCTGTCGTACCTGTTCTCCGGGCTGTTCATCGGCCCGACCTCCCAGGCGCCACGGGTTGACGAGGCGCGCAACGATTCGCTGTACGAGCTGGAAATCGCCTTCTCGCAGATGCCTGCTCCCGGCGAGGAGTGCGCGCCATGGCTGGTGGACCGACTGCTGCGCAACCTGCTGATCGACGTCACGGGCAACACTCATCGCGCCGAATTCTGCATCGACAAGCTCTACTCACCGGACGGCGCTACCGGTCGCCTGGGCCTGCTTGAGCTGCGTGCCTTCGAAATGCCGCCCCATGCGCGGATGAGCCTGGCCCAGCAACTGTTGCTGCGTGCGCTGGTGGCCCGTTTCTGGCGCGAGCCTTATGCACCGGCGAAACTGGCGCGCTGGGGCACCGAGTTGCATGACCGCTTCATGCTGCCGCACTTCATCGAGCAGGACTTCGCCGATGTGATTGTCGAACTCAACGCCGCAGGTTATCCACTGCGGGCGGAGTGGTTCGCTGCGCATCTGGAGTTTCGCTTTCCCAAGGTGGGCGACTACGCGGTCAACGGTATCGAGATGGAACTGCGCCAGGCGCTGGAGCCCTGGCATGTGCTGGGCGAGGAGGGTTCGGGGGGCGGCGCGGTGCGTTATGTGGACTCGTCCCTGGAGCGGCTGCAGGTCAAGATCAGCGGGCTCGCGCCCCAGCGCTATCTGCTGACCTGCAACGGCGTACCTGTCCCGCTGCAACCCACCGGGCGAATCGGCGAGTTTGTCGCGGGGGTTCGTTACCGCGCCTGGCAGCCGTTCAACGCCTTGCAGCCGACCATCCCGGTGCATGCGCCGCTGGTGTTCGATCTGCTCGACACCTGGATGCAGCGCTCGCTGGGCGGCTGTGAGTACCACGTGGCGCACCCCGGCGGGCGCAATTACGAGACGCTGCCGGTCAATGCCAACGAAGCGGAGAGCCGGCGGTTAGCGCGGTTTTTCCGGATCGGTCACACCCCAGGCAAACAGGACGTGCCGAACCTGACCGTCAATGATGAAATGCCCATGACGCTGGACTTGCGTCTGCATCGCTGACCAGCCGCTGCCGGCGTGACACAAGGCCGCGAGCCATTACGTGTCACGTTGGCTGCGCTAATCTAAGCGCTGCTGCGTTGATTCCCATGTTTGTCTGCCGAGTTCTCCATGCCTGACCTGCTTGACCGATATCCGCTGCATGCGGGTAGTTATCACGAGATGCTCGACGCCAGCGGCGCAGTGCGGCCGCATTGGCTGCGTTTTTACGAGCATCTGCAACGCAGCACCCCCGCTCAGTTGATACAGCGTCAGGCGCTGCTGGCGCGGCAGATTCAGGAAAATGGCGTCACCTATAACGTGTACGCCGACCCCAAGGGCGCGGACCGGCCGTGGGAGCTCGACCTGCTGCCGCATCTGATTCCGGTCGCCGAGTGGCAGCGCCTGGAGGCCGGCATCGTCCAGCGTGCGCGCCTGCTCAATGCGGTACTGGCCGACCTCTACGGCCCGCAGCAACTGATTGCCGACGGCCTGTTGCCTGCCGAACTGGTGTTCGGGCACAACAATTTCCTCTGGCCGTGCCAGGGCGTGAAGCCGCCGGAAGGCACCTTTTTGCATGTGTACGCGGTGGATCTGGCGCGCACGCCCGATGGCCGCTGGTGGGTCACGGCGGACCGCACCCAGGCGCCGTCAGGGGCCGGTTACGCGCTGGAAAACCGGGTGATTGTGTCCCGCGCCTTTCCCGAACTGTATCGCGACCTGGAAGTGCAGCACCTGTCCGGCTTCTTCCGTTCACTGCAGGAAACCCTCACGCGCCAGGCGCCGAGCAGCAACGAGGCGCCGCTGGTGGTCATGCTCACGCCGGGGCGCTTCAACGAGAGCTATTTCGAGCACCTCTATCTGGCTGGGCAGCTGGGTTACCCGCTGGTCGAGGGCGGCGACCTGACCGTCCGTGACGCCACGGTGTACCTGAAAACCCTCAGCGGCCTGCGGCGGGTCCACGCGATCATGCGGCGTCTGGACGATGACTTCTGCGACCCGCTGGAGCTGCGCACCGACTCGGCGCTGGGCGTGCCGGGCCTGCTCGAAGCCGTGCGTCAGGGCCGGGTGATCGTGGCGAACGCGCTGGGAAGTGGCGTGCTGGAGTCGCCGGGTTTGCTGGGCTTTCTGCCGAAGATCAATGAGCACCTGTTTGACGAAGAATTGATCCTGCCGTCGGTGGCGACCTGGTGGTGTGGCGAGCCGCCAGTGCTGGCCCAGGCCCTGGAAAAGATGCCGGATTTGCTCATCAAACCGGCGTTCGCGTCCCAGAGTTTTGCCCCGGTGTTTGGCCGGGATCTGGACGAAAAACAGCGCCAGGCCCTCGCCGCGCGCATGCAGGCACGGCCCTACGCTTATGTCGCCCAGGAAATCGCCCAGTTGTCCCAGGCGCCGGTCTGGCAGGGCGAGGCCGAACAGTTGCAGCCCCGGGCCATCGGCATGCGGGTTTACGCCGTCGCTGCCGAAGATGGTTATCGCGTACTGCCGGGCGGCCTGACCCGTGTGGCCGCCGACGCGGATGCCGATGTGGTGTCGATGCAGCGCGGTGGCGCCAGCAAGGACACCTGGATTCTTGGCGAGCGCATTCAGGGCAGCGAGCCCTGGAAAGCCCGCCGTTCCCTGGGCGTACACGACCTGATCCGCCGTGACCCCTATCTGCCGTCCCGGGTGGTGGAAAACCTGTTCTGGTTCGGCCGGTATTGCGAGCGTTGCGATGACAGCGCGCGGTTGCTGCGCATCGTGCTGGCGCGTTACGTCGATGGCGACGACCCGCAAGCCTTGCAGGCCGCAGTCGAGCTGGGCGAGCGCCTGAGCCTGCTGCCCCGCGAGGACGAAGAGGAGGGCAGCACCCTGCATGAACGGCTGATGACCGCATTGCTGGGCGACGACTGGCCCTTCAGCCTGCGCTCCAACCTGCAGCGCTTGCAGTGGGCGGCGTCCCAGGTGCGCGGCAAGTTGAGCCGGGAGAACTGGCAGGCGCTGGTGGAGCTGCAGCGTGAAGCCGCAAGCCTTGAAACCGATGACCCCGACTTTGGCGAACTGCTGGATTTCCTCAACCGCCTAGTGATGTCTCTGGCGGCGCTTTCAGGTTTCGCGCTGGACGACATGACCCGCGATGAAGGCTGGCGCTTCCTGATGATCGGCCGGCGTATCGAGCGCCTGCAATTTCTCAGTACCAGCCTCGCAGGCTTCCTGCGCAGCGATGCGGTGTTCGACCAGGACGCCCTCGACTGGCTGCTGGAACTGGGCAACAGCAGCATCACCTATCGCTCTCGTTATCTGGCGTTGCCGCAACTGATCCCGGTGCTCGACCTGCTGCTGCTCGACGGACAGAACCCCCATGCGGTGCGGTTCCAGCTCAAGCTGGTGGAGCGCTCGTTGAAGCGCTTGAACGAGGATTTCGGCATGCCACAGGACAACAGCCTGGGCGTCTGGATCCAGCGCCTGGCGCGCTTCGATCTGGGCTGTCTGGAACCCGGGCTGTTCGGGGAAAGCAGCGTCAGGGCTGCTCTGAACGGCCTGGCGGACCTGTTGCAGAGTATCGGCGATCTCAGCGGGCAGATTTCCGATCGCCTGGCCTTGCGCCATTTCGCCCATGTCGACGATGTCAGCCAGCGTACGGTGTCCGTGTGATGAACAGTGCCTCTTACCAGATCCTTCACGACACCCATTACAAGTACGACAGCCCTGTCTCGCTGGCGCAGCAACTGGCGCACCTGTGGCCGCGCAGTTGTGCGTGGCAGCGTTGCCTTGAGCAGCAATTGGAGATCCACCCAACCCCGACCACACGCCGCGATGAGCTGGATGTGTTCGGCAATCCGGTGACGCGCCTGGCCTTCGAGCGGCCCCATGACGAACTGCAGGTCAACGCCCGTTTGCGCATCGAGGTGCTGGCCCGTCCGGCGCTGGATTTCCAGCAGTCTGCCCCCTGGGATGAGACGCGCAACACGCTCACCTACAGCGCGACGAAAATGTCACCGGATATTCTGGAAGCCTGTCGCTATCGCTTCGAATCGCCTTACGTGCACCTCAAGCAATCCTTCGTCGAGTTCTCGGCAGATTGCTTTGCCCCGGGGCAGCCTTTGCTGCTCTGTGCCCAGGCGCTGATGGAAAAGATCTTCGAGGAGTTCACCTTCGATGGCGAAGCGACCCAGGTGGCGACGCCCTTGGTGCAGGTGCTGGAAACACGGCGCGGTGTCTGCCAGGACTTCGCCCATCTGATGCTCGCCTGCCTGCGTTCCCGAGGCCTGGCGGCGCGCTACATCAGCGGCTATCTGCTAACTCAGCCGCCTCCCGGCCAGCCGCGCCTGATCGGTGCCGACGCCTCTCACGCCTGGGTGTCGGTTTTCTGCCCGGTACTGGGCTGGGTGGATTTCGACCCGACCAACAACATCCAGCCGGCGCTGGAGCACATCAGCCTGGCCTGGGGCCGGGATTTCTCCGATGTCTCGCCCCTGCGTGGCGTCATCCTGGGCGGTGGCAATCACGACCCCGAAGTGCGCGTGACGGTGATGCCGCTGTCAGCGTGACCACTGGCGCCGCAGGCATAGGCGGCGAGCAAATTGCGAAACAGACCCTTGAGTTGCATGAAATTCGTCCTGATTGATGAGTGACAAACTCATCTTAGGAGGACACTGTATCCTTGGCTGCTTGATTGTCTCGATGGCCCTGATAGACGCCACCCAGACAGGTTTCATAATCTTCGGTTGATAAATTGTTTAAAGTTCAGGCACTCTTTGTATACAAAAAACAAGAGCAACCCCATTCAGGAGACTCAATCATGATTCGCAAGCTCGTTGCTGCATCCCTGCTGACCCTGGCCAGCGGCCACCTGCTGGCTGCTGAATGTTCGGTGACCGTCGACTCCACCGACCAGATGTCCTTCAACACCAAGGCCATCGAAATCGACAAGAGCTGCAAGGAGTTCACCGTCAAGCTGGAACACTCCGGCAGCCTGCCGAAGAACGTCATGGGCCATAACCTGGTGGTCAGCAAGGAAGCCGACATGCAGCCCATCGCCACCGACGGCCTGAGCGCCGGGATCGACAAGGATTACCTGAAAGAGGGCGACGCCCGGGTGATCGCGCACACCAAGATCATCGGCGCGAAGGAATCGGATTCGTTGACCATCGACGTATCGAAGCTGGACCCGGCCGAGAAGTACGGCTTCTTCTGCTCGTTCCCCGGGCACATCAGCATGATGAAGGGCACGATTACCCTGAAGTGATTCCAGGGCCTTGCGGCGTGTCTGGCAACAATGCATTGCCTGACACACCACCTGCCCTGTAGGAGCGCGCTTGCCCGCGACGGCGGTAGATTAGGCACCTATGCATCGACTGACACACCGCTGTCCTGTAGGAGTGAGCTTGCTCGCGATGGCGATCTTCCAGATCGCGAGGATGGGTCTGACACACCGCCATCGCGGGCAAGCGCGCTCCTACAGGCGTTCGTGCATCATGGGGCGTACGGCAAATCCCGCTTGTGCTGGGTCTTGCGGTAGGTGTTCACGATGATGTCGAACGCTTCCTGACGCACCGGCTCACCGTGCAGGAACGCATCGATCTCGACGTAGGTCACGCCATGTGAAGCCTCGTCGGGCTTGCCCGGCACCAGGTCTTCCAGGTCCGCCGTCGGCACTTTCTCCACCAGATTCTCTGGCGCCCCGAAGCTGCGGGCGATGGCGCGTACCTGATTCTTCACCAGCCCGCTCAGCGGTGCCAGGTCGCAGGCGCCATCACCGAACTTGGTGAAGAACCCCATCACCGCCTCGGCCGCGTGGTCAGTGCCGATCACCAGCCCTGCGCGAGCCCCGGCGATGGTGTACTGCGCCACCATTCGGGTGCGGGCCTTGACGTTGCCCTTGACGAAATCCACCGCTGCGTCGGACTGGCCTTCGAACGCCTTGACCTGCTCGACCAGCGCCTTGACCGATGGCGCGATGTCCACGGTGTGACGCTCGTCCGGGTTGATGAAGTCGACCGATGCGGTGGCTTCGTGCTCGTCGTGCTGGATGAGGTACGGCAGGCGCACGGCGATGAACTGGTAGGCGTTGTCGCCAGTGCTTTCGCGCAGTTCGCGCACGGCGCGCTGGGCCAGCAGGCCTGCGGTCAGCGAGTCGACGCCGCCGCTGATGCCCAGCACCAACACTTTCAGGCGGGCGTTGTGCAGGCAGTCCTTGATGAACTGAATGCGCCGCGCGACTTCGGCTTCAAGCTCTGCGGGGCCTGCGAAGGGAGCCTGGACCTTGAGCTCACGGGCGATCTGGAGCTGTACGGCTTGCATGATTCACTCCTTATGCGGAAAGGGAAAAATAGGCATTCAAAGAAGGCGCAACGGGTGCTCGACTCAAGCTGGCACCTTGAATACGTGGCGCAGGTAGGACACGAATTCCGGGTCCTTGCACTGCGTTTTGCCGGGCTCGTCGGAAATCTTGGCGACGGGCTGGCCGGCACAGGCGGTCATTTTCAGCACGATGCTCATCGGTTGCACGCCCGGCACATCGGCGGTCAGGTTGGTGCCGATGCCAAAGCTCACGTTGATCCGGCCCCGCAGCGCACGGAAGATGTCCAGCGCCTTGGGCAGGTTCAGGCCATCGGAAAACACCAGGGTCTTGGTCATGGGGTCGATGCCCAGCTTCTGATAATGGCTGATGCACTTTTCGGCCCACTGCACAGGATCGCCCGAGTCGTGGCGCAAGCCGTCGAAGAGCTTGGCGAAGAACAGGTCAAAGTCACCCAGGAAGGCGTCGGTGGTGATGCAGTCGGTCAGCGCGATGCCCAGCAGGCCACGGTATTCGCGGACCCAGCAATCGAGGGCGGCGATCTGGCTGTCGATCAGCCGTGGGCCCAGTTGCTGGTGCGCCATGATCCATTCATGGGCCATGGTCCCCAACGGCTTGAGGTCGAACTTGCGCGCCAGGTGCACGTTGCTGGTGCCGACGAACTGGCCGGGGAAATCCTGCTTCAGCGCGCGTACGACGTCTTCCTGCACGGCATAGGAAAAACGCCGGCGGGTGCCGAAGTCGGCGACTTTCAGTTCCGCCAGTTCATCGGCCGTGGCCGAGGCGGTCAGCCAGTCGAACTTGCGATAGAGCTGGTCCCGGGCCTGGCTGAGCAGCGTGTCCGGGGTGCGGTGGCGATTGCGCACTTCGCTGACGATGGCCAGCACCGGCACTTCGAACAGGATCACGTGCAGCCAAGGGCCTGCCAGGCGAATGCACAGCTCGTCGTTTTCGATGGTGGTCGTGACATAGCGCATGTTGAAACGGAACAGTCCCAGAAAGCGCAGGAAATCCGGCTTCATGAAGTTGATGCGTTCCAGAAAGCCGGTTTCTTCCAGGCTCAGGGACAGGTCGCAGAGTTGTTCGATCTGCTGGCGAATCTGTGGCAGGTACGGGCGCAGGTCTTCGTGATTACGGCAGCGAAACTCCCACTCGACTTCGACGTTGGGGTAGTTGTGCAGCACAGCCTGCATCATGCTCAGCTTGTAGAGGTCGGTGTCGAGCAGGTTCTGCACGACGCGATCTGCGAAAGCGCTCTCACTCATTGTGTCGCTCCAGCCAGCGGTGGCCGCCCAAGGCGCGGCCCATGGAATTTGGTTCGGTGTCGCATACGGCCTTTTGGCACTACGTCCGGCCTGTTATTGACGATGACGGACATAATGCCAGTCACGCGCGGCTTGGGGCAGAAATGTTTCAGCGAACTTCGCCGACCTATCGATCATCCGTTTCTTGAATTCTGCACGACCCCTGTAGGAGTGAGCTTGCTCGCGATAGCGGTGTGTCAGATACGCCGTTGTATCTGAACGATTGCTATCGCGAGCAAGCTCACTCCTACAGGTCCAGGTACTTACTGTGGCGTAGGCTCATTCAACTGTTCCAGCATCCACTCCACGAACACCCGAACCTTGGGCACGTCCGCCGTGTGCTCGGGGTAGGCCAGGTAATAGGCGTCGCGGCTGGGCATGGGATGATCCCAGGGGATGACCAGCTTGCCGTCCTGCAGCTCTTCCTCCACCAGAAACCTGGGCAACAGCGCTACGCCGCAGCCCACTTGCGCGGCACGAATGCACATGTAGAAGGTTTCGAACCGCGGGCCGTGGTAACTGTGTTCGGTCTGGTAGCCCTGATCTTCGAACCATTCGTGCCAGGCCTGGGGGCGGTGGGCGGTTTGCAGCAGCACCAGGTCCGCCAGTTGCGTGGGATCGGTGAAAGGTTTGTCGGGCAGGCTGGCGGGGGAGCAGACCGGCACCAGCTCCTCGCCGAACAGCCTCACGCTCTCTGCACCGGGGCGGGCGCCCTGGCCGAAGTAGAACGAGGCATCGCAGCGGTTCTGCACCAGGTCGTCGCTGTCCTGTTCGTTGACCAGATCCAGATGAATGTGCGGATGGCGCAGGCGCCAGCCCTTGAGCCGGGGCACCAGCCAGCGCGCGCCGAAGGTTGAAGGCGTGGACACCCGCAGCACTTCCGTCTCGCCGCCGTAGGAGCGCAAGAAGTGCGTCGACATTTCCATCTGCGTCAGGACTTTGCGCACTTCGCCCAGATACAGCGCCCCGGCCGGTGTCAATTGCAGGCGTCGCCGAACCCGCCTGAACAGCAGGTGCTGCACCAGTTCTTCGAGTTGCGCGACCTGCTTGCTGACCGCGCTCTGGGTCAGGTTCAGCTCTTCGGCTGCACGGGTGAAGCTCAGGTGGCGCGTCACGGCTTCAAAACATTGCAGCGCAGTGACCGACGGCAAATGGCGTTTGTTCAGCATATTCGGGCGTGCTCGGGTTCAGCATGAAAAAACGGAATGATATCTCGCTTAATCGTCGTTTGTTGGAGTGCGTAAGGCCAGCTATTACTAGAGGCTGAAAATTTACCTGCATTTTTGCATTCCGCGTTCGCGCTTTCGGCGCACCAGCATCCAGGAGAAATCATGCTCAACGACCTGCTCACCCGCCTTGGTGTCGACCCTGCTCTTTACCAGAAAGGCGACAAGCCCGTTCACACGCCCGTCGATGGCAGCAAGATCGCTTCGGTCAGTTGGGAAAGCGGCGCTGAAGTCGAACAGCGCATCACCCGTGCCGAGCACGCTTTCCAGGCCTGGCGCAAAGTGCCGGCGCCGCGTCGTGGCGAACTCGTACGCCTGTTCGGCGAAGCCCTGCGCAAGCACAAGGCCGATCTGGGCGAGCTGGTTTCCTGGGAAGCCGGCAAGATCACCCAGGAAGGCCTGGGCGAAGTGCAGGAGATGATCGACATCTGCGATTTCGCAGTGGGCCTGTCTCGGCAGATCTACGGCCTGACCATCGCCTCGGAGCGCCCTGGCCACCACATGCGTGAAACCTGGCATCCGTTGGGCGTGGTCGGCGTGATCTCGGCGTTCAACTTCCCGGTCGCGGTCTGGTCGTGGAACACCGCGCTGGCGCTGGTGTGCGGCAACTCGGTGATCTGGAAACCGTCGGAAAAGACCCCGCTCACCGCACTGGCCTGCCAGGCGCTGTTCGACCGCGTCGCGGCCGAATTCGCCGACGCCCCGCAGTACCTGACTCAATGCGTGATCGGCGGTCGTGAAGCTGGCGAAGCGCTGGTGGACGATGCCCGCGTTGCGCTCATCAGCGCCACCGGCAGCACCCGCATGGGCCGCGAAGTGGCGCCGAAGATCGCCGCGCGTTTCGCCCGCAGCATTCTGGAGCTGGGCGGCAACAACGCCATGATCCTGACCCCGAGCGCCGACCTGGACCTGGCCGTGCGCGCCGTACTGTTCAGCGCCGTGGGCACTGCCGGCCAGCGCTGCACCACGCTGCGCCGCCTGATCGCCCACAACTCGGTCAAGGCCGAGTTCGTCGAGCGCCTGAAGACCGCCTACGCCAAAGTGCGCATCGGTCACCCGCTGGAAGGCAACCTGGTCGGCCCGCTGATCGACAAGCAAAGCTTCGAAAACATGCAGGAAGCGCTGGAGCAGTCCCTGAGCGAAGGCGGCAAGGTCTTCGGCGGCAAGCGCCAGTTGCAGGACACCTTCCCTAACGCTTACTACGTCTCGCCTGCCATCGTCGAAATGCCGGAGCAGAGCGACGTGGTCCGCCACGAAACCTTCGCTCCGATTCTCTACGTGATCGGCTACGACGAATTCACCGACGCCGTGCGCCTGAACAACGACGTGCCGCAGGGCCTGTCGTCGTGCATTTTCACCACCGACGTGCGTGAAGCCGAGCAGTTCATCTCGGCACTGGGCAGCGACTGCGGCATCGCCAACGTCAACATTGGCCCGAGTGGTGCAGAGATTGGCGGCGCGTTCGGCGGCGAGAAGGAAACCGGCGGTGGTCGTGAGTCGGGTTCTGATTCGTGGAAAGGCTACATGCGTCGCCAGACCGCAACCGTGAACTATTCCCGCGAGCTGCCGCTGGCGCAGGGGATTACCTTTGATTGATGCCCTTGACGCGGTGTAACTGTTGCACCGCGTTAACCTGATCGCGAGCAAGCTCACTCCTACAAGGTTGCGTTGATCCTGTAGGAGTGAGCTTGCTCGCGATAGCGTCAGACCAAGCAACATTGAATTTGAATCATCGTTTGTCCTTTCCGAGGTTTTGCGATGCCGCTACGCGAAGAATGTCTGTGGGAAACGCTGACGCCGCAGAGGCCTGAGGCGCCGGCGTTGAGGGGCGAGGTAACGGCAGATGTCTGCGTGATCGGCGCGGGCATCACCGGGTTGTCAGCGGCGATTCATCTGCTTGAACAGGGCAAGACGGTAGCCATCGTCGAAGCCCATCGCACCGGCCAGGGCGGTTCGGGGCGCAACGTAGGATTGGTCAACGCCGGGATGTGGATTCCTCCCGACGAAATCGAAGAAGGTTTCGGCGAGAAGGTCGGCAGCCAGCTCAACACCATGCTCGGCAACGCGCCGTCGCTGGTGTTCAGCCTGATCGAGAAATACGGCATCGATTGCCAGGCCACGCGCAAAGGGACGCTGCACATGGCGCACAACGCCAAGGGCGTGCTGGATTTGCGCAGTCGCGAAGAACAGTGGAAGCGCCGTGGCGCGCCCATCGAATTGCTCACCGGCAAGGCCTGCCAGGAGGCGACCGGCACCAGGGAAATCACCGCCGCCTTGCTCGATCACCGTGCAGGCACCATCAACCCGATGGCCTACACCAGTGGCCTCGCCGCTGCCGTCACCTCCCTTGGCGGCCAGCGCTTCGATCATTCGCCGGTCAAACGCCTGGAGCGCCAGGGCCAGCGCTGGTGCGTGGTCACGGAAAACGGCTCGGTGGTCGCCACTCAGGTGGTCATCGCCTCCAACGCCTACACCGAAGGCGAATGGACCGACCTGCGCCGCAGCTTCTTCCCCGGTTATTACTATCAGATCGCTTCGGCACCGCTCACTGAGGGCGCCGCGCAGCAAATCCTGCCGGGCGGACAAGGCTCGTGGGACACCCGCCAGGTGCTCAGCAGCATTCGCCGTGACGCCGACGGGCGCCTGTTGCTCGGCAGCCTGGGCAATGGCAACCAGAAGCCTGCGTGGTTTCTCAAGGCCTGGGCCGACCGTGTGCAGCAGCACTATTTCCCGTACCTGAAGAAGGTCGAGTGGGAATGCACCTGGACCGGTTGCATCGGCTTCACGCCCGATCACCTGTTGCGCATGTTTGAACCTGCACCAGGACTGGTCGCGGTGGCAGGTTACAACGGGCGCGGCAACACCACGGGGACGGTGGTGGGCAAGGCGTTCGCCGATTACCTGTGCAAGGGTGATGCGAGCGTGTTGCCGATTCCGTTCACGCCGATGCAGCCACTTTCCGGTATTGGCCTTCGCAGCTCTTTATATGAAGCTGGCTTTTCGCTATACCATGCGGGTCAATGTCTCAGAATCGTGATTTGACACGAAATTTCCTTCACAAAACGACGCTTTTTCGCGCATCCACTAACCTGAAATGGTGCGTCCCGTAGCGTATCCGCACCTGCGGTGTGCAGTTCGGTGACGCAGCTTGTAACAACAGGGTTGTACAGGTCAGGTTGGCGTGGTTGCGCGATTTATTCAGGAGGGTTGCTCTTCACAAGGCGCAGGGTTGCACCTTGCGCGGTTTAGACGGTTGCACGCCCAGTAAAAAAGGGCCCGAATCAGTCGAATAACAACAAGACGACGACTTTTTTCAGAATAAAAAACCGATGGCACGCCACTTGCTCAGAGCATCTGTGTGGTCGCAGTGCTAATTAAAAAAACCTAGGAGCACCAACTCATGTCGCAGACGTTTTACAGGAAAGGCTTTCTGGCACTCGCAGTGGCTACTGCAATGGGTGCGGCTACTTTTGCACAGGCTGACGTCAAGATTGGCGTTGCAGGCCCGATGACAGGCGCCAACGCCTCCTTCGGTTTGCAATACATGAAAGGCGCCCAGGCGGCTGCCGACGCGATCAACAAGGCGGGCGGCGTCAACGGCGAGAAAATCGTCCTGGTCCAGGGCGACGACGCCTGCGAGCCTAAACAGGCCGTAGCGGTGGCCAACAAGATGTCCCAGGAGAAAGTTGCCGGCGTGGTCGGTCACTTCTGCTCTTCTTCCACCATTCCGGCGTCGGAAGTCTATGACGAAGCCGGCATCATCGCGATCACTCCGGGTTCCACCAACCCGCAAGTCACCGAGCGCGGCCTGGGTGCCATGTTCCGCATGTGCGGCCGTGACGACCAGCAAGGCATCGTCGCCGGCGACTACATCGTCGACGTGCTCAAGGGCAAGAAAGTCGCGGTCATCAACGACAAGGACACCTACGGCAAAGGCCTGGCAGACGCCACCGCCAAACAGTTGACCGCCCGTGGCGTGAAGCCGGTGCTCGAAGAAGGCCTGACCCGCGGCGAGAAAGACTTCAGCGCCCTGGTCACCAAGATTCGCGGCGCCGGTGCCGACGTCGTGTACTTCGGCGGCCTGCACCCGGAAGCCGGTCCACTGGTTCGCCAACTGCGTGAACAAGGTCTCAAAGACGTCAAGTTCATGTCCGACGACGGTGTTGTGACTGACGAACTGGTCACCACCGCTGGCGGCGCTCAGTACGTCGACGGCGTGTACATGACCTTCGGCGCCGACCCGCGCCTGCTGCCAGACAGCAAGGCGGTGGTCGAGGAGTTCCGCAAGTCCGGTTACGAGCCTGAAGGCTACACCCTGTACGCCTACGCTTCGGTCCAGGCCCTGGCTGCCGGCTTCAACGGTGCCAAGTCGAACAAGGGCGAAGACGCTTCCAAGTTCCTCAAGTCCCACCCTGTGAAAACCGTCATGGGCGAAAAGGCCTGGGACTCCAAGGGCGACCTGAAAGTCTCTGACTACGTGGTCTATCAGTGGGACAAGGACGGCAAATACCACCAGCTCGAAAAGCAGAAGTGAGTTGAGCGCTTAGTCGGAAACGGCCGTCTCGCGGGCTTTCAATCCGCAAGCGGCCGTATCCGGTAATCGGTGCTGCCCGCCAGCACCGGATTTCTTCTGTTGCCACCGAGCACGTCCCGAAATCTCTCACGAGGAGATGACCGGTGCGCGCCGGGACGGCCTTTAAAGTTCGTGAGCGTGCGTGATGGATGGTATTTTCCTGCAGCAAATGGTCAACGGCCTGACTCTGGGTTCGGTCTACGGCCTGATCGCCATCGGTTACACGATGGTCTACGGCATCATCGGCATGATCAACTTCGCCCACGGCGACGTGTACATGATCTCCGCCTACCTCGCAGCCATCGGCCTGGCCGTGCTGTCTTTCTTCGGTATCGAGTCGTTTCCCTTCCTGATTCTCGGCACGCTGATCTTCACCATTGTGGTGACCGGTGTGTACGGCTTCGTCATCGAGCGTGTGGCCTACAAGCCGCTGCGCAACTCGACGCGGCTGGCACCGCTGATCAGCGCCATCGGTATTTCCCTGATCCTGCAGAACTACGCGCAGATCGCTCAGGGCCCACGTCAGCAAGGCGTTCCGACCCTGCTTGAAGGGGCCATGCGTTTCGACGTTGGCACAGGCTTCGTGCAGATCACCTACACCAAGATCTTCATCCTGGTGGCCGCCTTCATCGGCATGGGCGTGCTGACCTACATCATCAAGTACACCAAGCTTGGCCGGATGTGCCGCGCCACGCAGCAGGACCGCAAGATGGCGTCGATCCTGGGCATCAACACCGACCGGATCATCTCCTACGTGTTCGTCATCGGTGCAGCCATGGCGGCCCTTGCCGGTGTGCTGATTACCCTGAACTACGGCACCTTCGACTTCTTCGCCGGGTTCGTCATCGGCATCAAGGCGTTCACTGCGGCGGTGCTGGGTGGTATCGGCTCACTGCCGGGCGCCATGCTGGGCGGGTTGATCCTGGGGGTTGCCGAGTCGCAATTCTCGGGTCTCATCAACTCCGATTACAAAGACGTGTTCAGTTTCGGCCTGCTGGTATTGATCCTGATCTTCCGTCCTCAAGGCCTGCTGGGTCGCCCACTCGTGGCGAAGGTGTGAACCATGTCTGCTCCTGTCAAACCCATCGATATCAAACAAAGCCTGATTGACGCGGTAATCGCCGGATTGCTCGCGCTGATCGTGTTCGGCCCTATCGTCGGCGTCGTGCTCGACGGTTACGGCTTCAATATGGAACCCAAACGAGTCGCCATGCTGGTGGGCGTGGTGGTGGTCGGCCGCTTCCTGATGAGCCTGTACCTGCAGACGCCCAAGGGCATGGCCATCGCCCAGAGCTTCGAAAGCTCGGGTTCGGGCGTGCATGTGCTGCCGCCTGGCTACAAGACCCGCCTGCGGTTCATCATTCCGATCATGATCCTGATCGCCGTGATATTCCCGGTGTTCGCCGACAAGTATGTGCTGACCGTGGTCATCCTCGGCCTGATCTACGTGCTGCTGGGCCTGGGCCTGAACATCGTGGTGGGCCTGGCTGGCCTGCTCGACCTGGGTTACGTGGCGTTCTACGCCATCGGCGCCTACGGCCTGGCGCTGGGTTATCAGTACCTGGGCCTGGGCTTCTGGTCGGCGCTGCCGCTGGCAGCCATCGCTGCTGCGTTTGCCGGTTGCATCCTGGGCTTCCCGGTGTTGCGCATGCACGGTGACTACCTGGCCATCGTGACTCTGGGGTTCGGTGAAATCATTCGCCTGGTGCTCAACAACTGGCTGTCGTTCACCGGCGGCCCGAACGGCGTGCCGGTGCCTTCGCCAACCTTCTTCGGCCTGGAATTCGGTCGCCGTGCGAAAGACGGTGGCATTCCGATCCACGAGTACTTCGGCTTCGAATACAACCCGGATCTGAAATTCATCTTCATCTACGCCGTGCTGTTCCTGGTGGTGCTGGCCGTGCTCTACATCAAGCATCGCCTGACCCGCATGCCGGTCGGCCGCGCCTGGGAAGCCCTGCGTGAAGACGAGATCGCCTGCCGCTCCATGGGCCTGAACCACGTACTGGTCAAGCTCTCGGCGTTCACCATCGGTGCATCGACCGCAGGTCTTGCCGGGGTGTTCTTCGCCAGCTACCAGGGCTTCGTCAACCCGACCTCGTTCACCTTCTTCGAATCCGCGCTGATCCTGGCCATCGTCGTGCTCGGCGGCATGGGCTCGACAGTGGGCGTGGTGATCGCCGCGTTCGTACTGACCGTCGCCCCTGAAATGCTGCGCAGCTTCGCCGAGTACCGCGTGCTGCTGTTCGGCATCCTGATGGTGTTGATGATGATCTGGCGCCCCCGTGGCCTGATCCGCATCAGCCGTACCGGTGTTCGCCCACGCAAAGGCGTGCTGGCCAAAGTGGAGGGCGCGTGATGAGCGACGAAATCGTTCTGTCCGTGGAAAACCTGATGATGCACTTCGGTGGCATCAAGGCCCTGAGCGACGTGAGCCTTGAGGTGCGTCGCAATTCGATCTTCGCCCTGATCGGCCCCAACGGCGCGGGCAAGACCACTGTGTTCAACTGCCTGACCGGCTTCTACAAGGCCACCGGCGGCAAGATCGAGCTCAATGCGCGGGGCAAGAAAACCAACGTCATCCAGCTGCTCGGCGAGCAGTTCCAGGCTGCGGACTTCGCATCCCCCAAGCGTTTCGGCAGCCGGCTGTTCTACAAGATGTTCGGCGGCACCCACCTGGTGAACCGCGCAGGCCTGGCGCGGACCTTCCAGAACATTCGCCTGTTCAAGGAAATGTCAGTGGTCGAGAACCTGCTGGTGGCCCAGCACATGTGGGTCAACCGCAACATGATCGCGGGCATCCTCAATACCAAGGGCTACCGCAAGGCCGAAGAAGACGCCATGAACACGGCCTTCTACTGGCTCGAAGTGGTGGATCTGGTGGACTGCGCCAACCGCCTGGCCGGTGAGCTTTCCTACGGCCAGCAGCGCCGCCTGGAGATCGCCCGCGCCATGTGCACCCGTCCGCAGGTGATCTGCCTGGATGAACCGGCCGCAGGCCTCAACCCGCAGGAAACCGAAGCGCTGAGCGGCATGATTCGCCACCTGCGCGACGACCACGACATGACCATCGTGCTGATCGAGCACGACATGGGCATGGTCATGGGCATTTCCGACGATATCGTCGTACTCGACCACGGCAACGTGATCGCCAAGGGCAAGCCGGAACAGATTCGCAACGATCCGAAAGTGATCGCCGCGTACCTGGGTGCTGATGAAGAGGAATTGGTATGAGTAAGCCGATCCTCGAACTGAAAGAGATCGACGTGTACTACGGGCCGATTCAGGCCCTGAAAAAAGTCTCGATGCATATCGACGAGGGCGAGACCGTCAGCCTGATCGGCTCCAACGGCGCAGGCAAGTCCACGCTGCTGATGTCGATCTTCGGCCAGCCGCGTGCCGCCAGCGGGCAGATCATCTATCAGGGCACCGACATCACCCACAAGTCGTCGCACTACATCGCGTCCAACGGCATCGCGCAGTCGCCGGAAGGCCGCCGTGTGTTCCCCGACATGTCGGTGGAAGAAAACCTGATGATGGGCACCATCCCGATTGGGGATAAATACGCCAGCGAAGACATGCAGCGCATGTTCGACCTGTTCCCGCGCCTCAAGGAGCGGCGTAACCAGCGGGCGATGACCATGTCCGGGGGCGAGCAGCAAATGCTCGCCATCGCCCGCGCGCTGATGAGCCGGCCCAAGTTGCTGCTGCTGGACGAACCGAGCCTGGGCCTGGCGCCGATCATCGTCAAACAGATCTTCGCCACCCTGCGTGAACTGGCGCAAACCGGCATGACCATCTTCCTGGTCGAGCAGAACGCCAACCACGCCCTGAAACTGTCAGACCGCGCCTATGTGATGGTCAACGGCGAGATTCGCCTGACAGGTACCGGTAAGGAGCTGCTGACCAACGAGGAAGTCAGGAACGCCTACCTCGGCGGGCATTGATTCCTGCAGCGGTCTCGCAATAACAAAACGCCCCGGGTTAGAAATCTCCCGGGGCGTTTGCATTCTACGGTCCGGACCAGATCCGTAGCAGCACGGCTGGCCGGCGGGACCGGTGTGTCAGATACCTCTGTATTCGCTGACACACCGCTCCCGCCGGCAAGCCGTGCTGCTACAGATCCATGGGTACAGTCAAATTGTGGAAAACAATTTTCGACAACCGCCAAACCGCGACATATAGCCGCTGTAAATGGTTGTTTTGTCATGCTTTTGACTTGTTCAGTTTTACTGTGGGTGTGGCTGTGAATAAGTTGGTGGCAGTTGGCTACAAGCCTTTGTTTCCGTGGCTTTCAGGATGTTGGTTAATATTTGATCAATGGTTTCGGCCGGTATTTCGAGGGTATTTGTCAACGCTTTGAGGGCTGGTTTTTTATACAGCTTATGAGCCGATCAAGCCTGTGGATAAGTCTGTGTGCAACCGTTGGAAATAGCGCCGCAGGTAGCGCAATCTCTAGGTTGCAGCGCACAGGGCTGACCGAGTGTGCAGTTTTGCTGTCGATTTGCTTGCAGATACGTTTCAGCGAGTCAACAGAAAAAGCTCGAAAACTTGCCCACAGCCCGCGCATGCCGCGGCTTTGACCTTTTCGAGTTGCCCCCAGAGATTGTGCGTGTGGCTGTGGATAAGGTGGGCAAAACCCCTTGCAGGCCATATGGCATAAGGCTTTGCGTGAGTTGTACGTTTTTTGTACAGCGGGATCGTCTCATGAAGTTGTACGACGATTGTTGCCAGCGGACTTGATCCTGAGCCGTCTGGGCGGGCATTCTCCAGAACTTTCCTACGCGCAACGCCGCTTGCGTTTACCCAGGGCTTATACCGATAAGGCCGCAAACCCAGTCAGGAGAACTACATGACTTCCACCGTCTTCATCACCGGCGCCACTTCCGGGTTTGGCGAAGCCTGCGCACGACGTTTTGCAGAGGCGGGCTGGTCGCTGGTGCTGACCGGCCGCCGCGAAGACCGCCTGCAGGCCCTCAAGGCCGATCTGTCCAAGCAGACCAAGGTCCACACCCTGACGCTGGACGTGCGTGATCGCGCCGCCATGGAGAAGGCCATCGACGGCCTGCCGGCAGAGTTCGCCAAGATCCGTGGACTTATCAACAACGCGGGCCTGGCCCTGGGTATCGACCCTGCGCCCAAGTGCGATCTGGATGACTGGGACACCATGATCGACACCAACGTCAAAGGCCTCGTCTACACCACCCGCCTGCTGCTTTCGCGCCTGATCGCCTACGGCCGTGGCGCGAGCATCGTCAACCTGGGTTCGGTGGCGGGTAACTATCCGTATCCGGGCGGCAACGTGTATGGCGGCTCGAAGGCGTTCGTCGGTCAGTTCTCGCTGAACCTGCGCAACGACCTGATCGGCACTGGCGTGCGCGTGACGAACCTGGAGCCAGGCCTGTGCGAAAGCGAGTTTTCGCTGGTGCGTTTCGGCGGTGACCAGGCCAAGTACGACGCCACCTACGCGGGCGCCGAGCCGATCCAGCCGCAGGACATCGCCGAGACGATCTTCTGGATCATGAACACCCCGGCCCACGTCAACGTGAACAACCTGGAGCTGATGCCAGTGAGCCAGACCTGGGCTGGCTTTGCGATTGACCGTACCCGTGGTGAGACGAAGTAAGGCTGGATCTCGCTGCTGCGCATGACCTGTGGGAGCGGGCTTGCCCGCGAATAGGGCTGAGTTCATAGAACAATGGTGACTGCCCGACCGTCTTCGCGGGCAAGCCCGCTCCCACAAGATATATGTCAGGCGCTGAAGTATTCAGCCAAACCGATATAGCAGGTCGCCAGGTGATACGGCGTGGTCGAGGGCATGTCGCTGCGGCTGACCTGGCCTTGGTTATCCAGGCACTCGTTCCAGCCGCCTGCATGCAGAAAACGCTGCTGCAAGGCGTTCAACTGGCGCGCCAGCAATGCCTGACTGTCAGGACGAAGGGTCAGTGCCCGCAGGTACTCGGCTTGGGCCCAGATGCGCTGGGTGCCATCTTTGACTGATCCATCCACCTCCAACATCGCCACCACCGCCCCTGTAAGCGCATCGACGCCTTGCGCCTGGGCGTGGGCGAATGCCGTGGTCAGCGAGCGATGCAGCGGTGTGCCGCGCAGATGCTTTGAGGACTCCAGCAGATAGAACCATTCGAACTGATGCCCAGGCTCTGACCAGTTATCCACAGCGTCCAGCGGCTTCTCCAGCATCACGCCGTGGGCGACATCCACAAAGCGTCGCTGCATGGCTTCGGCCAGTGCGTCGAGGGCGGCGAGGGTGTCAGCGTCTTCGCGCACCTCCAGCGTCGCCAGAAAGGCCTCGGCCAAGTGCATCAAGGGGTTCTGCAGAGGTCCTGCGTCCAGCGAAGTCCAGTCCTCGTTCAGCACCGCTTCATACAGGCCATCGCCATCGGCGAACTGCTCGGCAACCACATGCAGCGCTGCGTTGAGCACTGATTCAACCAGCGGCTCGCGCACCTTGGCCCAGTAATGCGCGCAGGCAAAGATGATGAAGGCGTGGGTGTAGAGGTCCTTGCGGCGGTCCAGCGGGGCGCCCTGGGGATCGACGCTGTAGAACCAGCCGCCATGCTCGGCATCGTGGAAATGCCGCTGCAGGGAGCGGAACAGCGCGGCGGCGCGCACCTCGGCATCCGGCACCTGAGGGTTGCCGATGAAGCTGGCAAACAGGAACAACTGCCGCGCGCAGGCCATGGCGCGATAGCGCTGGGGCGGCAATGGCTGGTGCGCCGCATCCAGTGCCTCATAGGGCAGCGCCATGTCCGCATTCCAGCCCGGCCCCTGCCACAGCGGCACGATCGTTTGCATGAAGTGCTGCTGCACGGCTTGGAACACAGCGGACAGTTCAGGCTTGGCGGCGGGGAGGGAAGCGTCTGGCATTGGATGGCGTCACGGCAGGAGGCAAATTGCGCGACATGGTAGCAGGAGGCGGGGATTTTGAGTCAGAAGCGGATCAATTGTAGGAGCGCGCTTGCCCGCGATCACGATCCAACTGGCGAAGACGCTCCGTAGCAGCACGGCTTGCCGGC
>NZ_JANHKS010000061.1 GCF_028682175.1 Pseudomonas putida
GTGTTGCAGCAGGTCGCCCTGGACCATTGCGCTGTCGAGCATCTGGTTCATCGCGTCGTCCTCGGCAGGCAGGCGGCGATCAGGCGAGCGGCAACGAGGGCGAGGGAAGGGCGGATGATGAGCATGTCTGACTCCTGGTTTCGCGTTTTTTGGCCCGGGAGACAGAAAGAAAAAACCCGCCTCTAGGGCGGGTTGGGTGCA
Source organism: Pseudomonas putida (assembly GCF_028682175.1). Taxonomy (GTDB): domain Bacteria; phylum Pseudomonadota; class Gammaproteobacteria; order Pseudomonadales; family Pseudomonadaceae; genus Aquipseudomonas; species Aquipseudomonas putida_AD. Next base: position 202 of record NZ_JANHKS010000061.1, read on the forward strand.
AACGTCGGCTAACCCGCCATGACTGGAATGGCGGTAATAATTCGTTGGCCGAGGTTGTGCAGGAATTCGTTCATGGACCGAAGACTATTGTGAGCGGATGTTGCACGTCAAGAGGCAAGTACTTCAGTCCGCGTAGCAGCACGGCTTGCCGGCGGGAGCGGTGCGTCAGTCAAAGATGCGGCGCCTGACACTCCGCTCCCGCCGGCAAGCCGTGCTGCTACGAAGGATTTTTTCGGCAGGGGGGAAAACTTTCACTGACTCAGTTCGTCTAGTATTCAACAAGCCTTCATGCATCCGTCATGCAGGCGCTTTAGGGTGAAATACACCGACAGACAGGAAACAGCCACGAGGGCACAGGAAATGGACGATTATCAAGAAGAACTGCTGGAATTTCGCGCTAACGAACTCGATCCGCTGGAACCGGCGGACGACGCCACCGAGCTTTAAGCTCGATCAGGGCACATGACGCTGGCTGCGGCGAAACTCCCCGGGAGTCTGGCTGTTCCAGCGCTTGAAGGCCCGCGCAAAGGCTTCGGCTGAAGCAAACCCCAACAGGTAGGCGATTTCGCCAAAGGCCAGTTCCGTATCCCGGATATAGGTCATGGCCAGGTCCCTGCGGGTGTCATTGAGGATTGCACGAAACTGCGTGCCTTCCTCGACCAGCTTGCGACGCAAGGTCCAGGCCGGCAGCTTCAGCCGCGCAGCCACTTCATCCAGACCCGGCTCCCGGCCACCACTCAACAACGGCCCCAGCAACTGAGTGATACGTTCACGCAGGCTGCGGGTGCGCGTGAGCTGTTCCAGCTCCTTTTCACACAACTCAAGCAGATGACGCCAGGTGCCCGGTACGTGATCGGGGTTGCGCAGGCTCAGGCTGTGCTGGCTCAAACGCAACTGATTGACCCCGGCGCCAAAGCCTGGCGGCTGCTCGCTCAAGCCTGCATAGGCCGCCGAGTAAGCGGGCGCCGGAAACTCGATTTCGATCCGCTCGGCAATCACCGCAGTGCCGGCCAGCGTTGAAAGCTGGTGCAGCCAGCCGGACAGAATCGAGTCCACCACGAAGCGGTTGTAGTCGTTGTAAGGGCTGATGGAATAGAAACGCAGCCAGGCGCCACGGCTGTCTTCGTGAAAGCTCGATTGTCCGCGATAGTTGGCGCCGTACAGCGGCTCGAAACGCATCAGCGTACGCGCCGCTTCCCGTACGGTGGGCGCCTGGGCTGCGGTGATTCCGGCGAGCCCTGCGTGGGCCAGGCGGCTGCAAAGGCCCATGCGCAGACCCAGTGCCGGCTCGCCGGTCAACTGAATCGCGGCGTGGCCCAGGCGCATGTAGCGCGGGATCGACAACCGCGCCCCGACCTGCGCCAGCCGTGCAGCATCCAGCCCGTATTGCTCAAGCAGCGCAAGAGGGTCGTGCCCGGTACTGCGCACGGCATCGGCCAGGCTGTGCACGAAACCCACCGAGAGATCGCCCAGCCGTACCCCAGGTGCGCCCATGGTTTACAACCAGAGGTTTATCAGGCGCGCCCCGTGGCCGGGTTTGGCGCCCTTGAGCGCGGCGCTGATGGATTGTTCGGCGATGCTCTGGCCGTTGCGGCTGGCAAAGCTGTGACCGGCGCTGCCCTGGTCCCAGAACTGCCCGCGCATGAACACGCTGATGCCTGCGCGGGCGTTGCTGGTCGGTGCCAGCGCCAGGCGCTGCCAGGCCTGGCCTTCGGTCAAGGGTTGTGGCCCCAGGTCCAGTTCGGCAGCCAGCGCCTGATGTTTGCCGCCTCGCCAGGGCTGTGACCAGCTGCCATTGCCCGCGACGAATGCCGGCACGGCAATCAATTCGGCGCCGCCTTCGTTCAGGCGTGTGTAGTTCTGCGGGTACCAGCTGTCGGTGCCGATCAGGATGCCCAGGCGGCCGGCCGGTGTGTCGAGCACATTCAGCGCGGCGTCCTTGCCGGAGCGGATGTAGCCGCGCTGGTACCAGCTTGGGAACAACTGGCGCTGCGGCTGGCCAATGGGCAGCCCGTCACGACCGAATACGACGCTCGAGTTGTAGAGCGCGCCGGTGCCGACTTTCAGCTCACCGTCCTGCACTTCGGGGTTGGGCAGCACGATGGAGCCGGCCACCAGGGTCACGCCGAATTCCCGGGCCAGCCCGCCAAACACCGTCTGGTAGTCGCGGGCCATGCTCCGGGATTTCATGCGCAGGTGGATGTCGTCCATGCGGTTCTCGCCACGGGCGTGAAACATCGCGTCAAGAAACAGCAGCGGGTTGCTGAACGCCAGCCAGTTCATGGCTTCTTCGATGGTGGTCGACTGGTAGAACTGGGATTTTTCATCCACCGCGAACAGCCAGGTGCCGACATGCTCGGGCAGCACTACGATGGTTTTTGCGTTGATCAACCCGTCATCCCGGGCCTGCTGCAGGTACGCCGCCAGTTTGCGGTGCAGGCGCTTGACGCTCGAATAATCGGACGCGAACAGCTCGGGCTGGATGCCCAGCAGGTTGCCGTTGTCGGCAGGTTCGCCATCGTTGACCACCAACTGGATGCGCAAATCGGTGAGGTAATGCCCGACATGCCGCTTGCTGGTCCACAGGCCGTAGCTGACCAGCAGGATGAGCAGCACGGTGAGGGCGAGTGAGCCGAGAACTTTGCGCATGTGGGGTGAAAGCAGACCTGAACGAGATGTTGAATGTGCGTGGCGCAAGCGGATGGCGACACCGCTGGCTGCGCCATTCTGGCATCAGCGCCGGGGTAAGGGAAATCCGACGACGGCCCGCCGGGCTGAACGCTGCGTCGAAAAATGACCTGGGAGTTTCGGCACGCGCTTGAAAGTGTCGGTTGGCCATCCAGAAACGACATGAAAAATGTCGCATCCAGTCCATTTTACAGCGCTATCAGACTACAGATTCATTGCAGCCGCGGCGTATTGTGCCCGGGCTTTTGCATGCCGTGCGCTTGTCGCAATGACTGATCGAAGTGGACCAATTGTTTGATCCTGTTGCTTTGGAGAAGGGGGCCGTAAGGATAGCCAGGTAAGTATGAAGTTCGCCTGACGGTCAGTCGGCGCCCCGTCAAATACAGAGAATAACAACAATGAACAGCCTGGATTCCACCACCCCCGGCAGCCAGTTGGCGCAAGGGTTCAAGCCCCGCCACGTGACCATGCTCTCTATCGCCGGCATCATCGGCGCGGGTCTGTTCGTTGGCTCCGGCCACGCGATCGCCGCCGCCGGCCCCGCCACTATCCTGGCCTACATCTTTTCCGGATTGCTGGTCGTGCTGGTGATGCGCATGCTCGGCGAAATGGCCGTCGCCCGGCCCGACACCGGTTCCTTCTCCACCTACGCCGACCAGGCCATCGGCCGTTGGGCAGGCTTCACCATCGGCTGGCTCTACTGGTGGTTCTGGGTACTGGTCATTCCCATCGAAGCGCTGGCGGCAGGGCATGTGCTCAACGCCTGGGTTCCTGCGGTCGACGCCTGGCTGTTCGCGCTGCTGTCGATTGTCGCGCTGATGGCCACCAACCTGTTCAGTGTCGCCAAGTACGGCGAATTCGAGTTCTGGTTCGCGATGATCAAGGTGACGGCGATCATCGCCTTCATCGGCCTGGGTTTCGCGGTGCTGATGGGCTGGGTGCCGGATCATCAGGTCGGCGGCCTCTCTCAGTTGATGAGTGAACACGGCGGCTTTGCGCCCAATGGTGCGTCGGCGGTGGTCGGGGCATTCATCACCATCATGTTCAGTTTCATCGGTACGGAGGCGGTGACCATCGCCGCCGCCGAATCCAGCGACCCGGCGCGCAACATCGCCAAGGCCACGCGCTCGGTGATCTGGCGCATCAGCGTTTTCTACCTGCTGTCGATCATGGTGGTGATTTCCGTGGTGCCGTGGAATGACCCGCTGCTGCCCACGGTCGGCTCCTACCAGCGCGCCCTTGAACTGATGAACATCCCCCATGCCGACCTGCTGGTGGACATGGTGGTGCTGGTCGCGGTGGCGAGCTGCATGAATTCCTCGATCTACATCGCCTCGCGCATGCTCTACTCCCTGGGTCGCCGCGGCGAAGCGCCGAAGATCACCAAGGCGACGTCGGCGGTCGGCGTACCACGGGCGTCGGTGATCGCCAGCAGCGTGCTGGGCGTCATCGTCACGGTCATCAGCTATTTCGCACCGGCCGGGCTGTTTCAATTCTTGCTCGCCAGCTCCGGCGCCATCGCCTTGCTGGTCTATCTGGTGATCGCTATTTCCCAGCTGCGCATGCGCAAGCTGCTGTTGCGGCAGAACGTCGAACTGACCTTTCGCATGTGGTTTTTCCCCTGGCTGACCTGGCTGGTCATCGCGTTCATCGTCAGTGCGTTGGGCGTGATGCTGGTGACGCCCGAGCACCGCGCCGAAGTGACCTCCACCATTGGCCTGGCCCTGGTGATTTCCCTGATTGGCATCGTGGTGGCGCGTTCCCATGAGCGAACGCCGGCCACCCGTGGTGCCACGCGATCAACCCCCGTTCAGGGGCAGGAGGCGCCGTAATGCCGCTGCACAGCGAAAACGCCGGCAAGACCCGGACGACCCAGTCGGTCAGCTTTCTGCTGCTGGACAACTTCACCCTGATTTCCCTGGCCTCGGCGGTCGAGCCGCTGCGCATGGCCAATCAGTTGTCGGGGCGCGAACTGTATCGCTGGCACACCCTGAGCCAGGACGGTAATCAGGTGTGGGCCAGCGATGGCCTGCCCATCACGCCGGATGCGTCCATCGCCCAGGCGCCGGCTTCCGACACGGTGATTGTCTGCGGCGGGGTCGGCATCCAGCGCGCGGTCAGCCGCGAACACATTCACTGGCTGCAGAACCAGGCCCGGCAGTCCCGGCGCCTGGGCGGCATTTGCACCGGCAGTTGGGCACTGGCCAGCGCCGGGCTGCTCAACGGTTTCGAATGCAGTGTGCATTGGGAATGCCTGGCGGCGATGCAGGAAGCCTTCCCGCGGGTGAGCGTCAACACCAGCCTGTTCACCCTGGACCGTGGCCGCTACACCAGCTCCGGCGGCACTGCGCCACTGGACATGATGCTGCACCTGATCGGCCGCGATCACGGCACCGAGCTGACTGCGGCAATTTCCGACATGTTCGTCTACGAGCGCATTCGCAACGAACAGGATCATCAGCGCGTGCCGCTCAAGCACACGCTGGGCACCCACCAGCCCAAGTTGCAGGAAATCGTGCAACTGATGGAAGCCAACCTCGAAGAGCCCATCGACCTCGACGAGATGGCCGCCTACGTGGACGTTTCCCGACGCCAGTTGGAGCGGCTGTTCCAGAAGTACCTCAATTGCACGCCGTCGCGGTACTACCTCAAGTTGCGGCTGATCCGGGCGCGGCAGTTGCTCAAGCAGACGTCCATCTCGATCATCGAGCTGGCGGCCGTGTGCGGTTTCGTCTCCACGCCGCACTTTTCCAAGTGTTACCGGGAATACTTCGGCATTCCGCCACGGGAGGAGCGCATGGGGCCCAGGACCGCCCAGCATGTGGCGTTGGTGCCGGTGCATCATCCGTCGACATTGTCGCCGCTGTCCCGGCCGCTGGAGGCACTGGATCAGGCGCGGGAGGAGTCGAGCTTTGCCAGCGTACAGCTTCAATAGAGAGCCGGGCGCTGCACATCAGGATCAATAAGTTGTCACTTTCAGTCATTGAGCGTGACTGAGGGGCTGTTTACTGTCTGCATCATGAGCAGGGCTATAGTTCTAGTCCCTGATTGAAACGACGGGTGTCACAGAACGCCCGCGCCTTCGTGATGAATCTGATGGAGTTTCTATGACAGCCCCTGTGTACCCGCATTTGCTGGCCCCGCTGGATCTGGGTTTTACTACACTGCGCAACCGCACATTGATGGGCTCGATGCACACCGGCCTTGAAGAAAAGCCCGGTGGATTCGAGCGCATGGCGGCGTATTTCGCCGAGCGCGCCCGTGGCGGCGTGGGCCTGATGGTCACCGGTGGCGTGGCGCCCAATGTCGAGGGCGGCGTGTATGCAGGCTCCGCCAAGCTGACCACCCCTGAAGAGGCTGAACATCACCGGATCGTGACCAAGGCGGTGCACGAGGCGGGCGGCAAGATCTGCATGCAGATCCTGCACACCGGTCGTTATGCCTACAGCCCCAAGCAGGTGGCACCGAGCGCGATCCAGGCGCCGATCAACCCGTTCAAGCCCAAAGAGCTGGACGAGGAGGGGATCGAGAAGCAGATTCAGGACTTCGTCACCTGCGCGACCCTGGCCCAGACCGCCGAATACGACGGCGTCGAGATCATGGGCTCCGAAGGCTATCTGATCAACCAGTTCCTGGTGGCCCACACCAACCACCGCACCGACCGTTGGGGCGGCAGTTACGAGAACCGCATGCGCCTGCCGGTGGAAATCGTGCGGCGGGTGCGTGAGGCCGTGGGCCGCAATTTCATCATCATCTATCGCCTGTCGATGCTCGATCTGGTCGAGGGTGGCAGCACCTGGGAAGAAGTGGTGCAACTGGCCAAGGCCATCGAGGCCGCTGGCGCCACGCTGATCAACACCGGCATCGGCTGGCACGAGGCGCGGATTCCGACCATCGCCACCAAGGTGCCGCGCGCCGCATTCGCCAAGGTCACGGCGAAGATGCGCGGTTCGGTGTCGATCCCGCTGATCACTACCAACCGGATCAACACCCCGGAAGTCGCCGAGCAGGTTCTGGCCCAGGGCGATGCGGACATGGTGTCCATGGCCCGTCCATTCCTGGCCGACCCCGAGTTCGTCAACAAGGCGGCCGCCGGGCGCAGCGACGAGATCAATACCTGCATCGGCTGCAACCAGGCCTGCCTGGACCACATCTTCGACGGTAAGCTGACCAGTTGCCTGGTCAACCCCCGTGCCTGCCATGAAACCGAACTCAACTACCTGCCGGTCACGCAGTTGAAGAAGATCGCCGTGATCGGCGCCGGGCCTGCGGGGCTGGCTGCGGCCACGGTGGCCGCCGAGCGCGGGCATGCGGTGACGCTGTTCGATTCGGCCAGCGAGATTGGCGGCCAGTTCAACGTCGCCAAGCGAGTGCCGGGCAAGGAAGAGTTTTTCGAGACGCTGCGTTACTTCAAGCGCAAATTGGAAACCACAGGCGTCGATGTGCGTTTGAACACCCGGGTTGCGGTCGAGGATCTGCTGGGCAAGGGCTTTGACGAGGTGATTCTGGCCACCGGTATCGCCCCGCGTACTCCGGCGATCCCGGGCATCGATAACCCGAAGGTGCTCAGCTACCTGGACGTGATCCTGGAGCGCAAGCCGGTGGGCAAGAGCGTGGCGGTGATCGGCGCGGGCGGTATCGGTTTCGACGTGTCGGAATTCCTCGTGCATCAGGGCGTGGCTACCAGCCTGGATCGCGATGCGTTCTGGGAAGAGTGGGGCATTGATGGCGCGCTTGAGGCTCGCGGCGGCGTGGCGGGGATCAAGCCCCACGGCCACAAGCCTGCGCGACAGGTGTTCCTGTTGCAGCGCAAGACCTCCAAGGTTGGCGACGGCCTGGGCAAGACCACCGGCTGGATTCACCGCGCGGGGCTGAAGAACAAGCATGTGCAGATGCTCAACAGCGTCGAGTACCTGAATATCGACGACGCCGGCTTGTACATCCGCATTGGTGCCGAGGGTGAAGAGAAGCTGCTGCCGGTGGACAACGTGGTGATTTGCGCCGGGCAAGACCCGCTGCGCGAACTCTACGATGGCTTGCAGGCGGCAGGGCAGAGCGTGCACCTGATCGGCGGCGCCGACGTCGCGGCCGAGCTGGATGCCAAGCGCGCGATCAACCAGGGTTCGCGGTTGGCGGCAGAGTTGTAAACGTCACACGCATCACCGTAGCAGCACGGCTTGCCGGCGGGGGCGATCTCAAGTACGCCCCCGCCGGCAAGCGGAGCGCCGCCCGGCCGGGCTGCTACGGGACTGTGTAGAATTCAGGGTCTCTCGTTCGTGTTGCCATGCCATGCTGCCTGAAGCACCTCTCCAACCCCTCAACCTGCATTGGCTCACCGCCGCCGGCATCGACGTCGCGATCCTGCGTCTGGACCTGATCGACCCGCTCATCAGCGGCAACAAATGGTTCAAGCTCAAACACCACCTGACCGCCGCCGAGAACGCCGGAGCCAAGGGCATCATCAGCCTGGGCGGCGCGCACTCCAATCACCTGCATGCCCTGGCTGCTGCCGGTAGGCGCTTTGGTTTCGAGACGGTTGGCCTGTTGCGGGGGCACCCGGTTGAAACCCCCACCGTGCTGGATTTGCAAGCGTTCGGGATGCAACTGCACTGGCTGGGTTACGCCGGGTATCGCGCTCGCCATGACGCTGATTTCTGGACGCCGTGGCACGAGCGTTATCCACAGCTGTACCCGGTGCCGGAGGGCGGCGGCGGGCTGGACGGTGCGTTGGGCTGTGGGGAGATTGTCCGTCAGGCGCGCAGCCAATTGAGCGCGCTGGGCTGGGACGATTACCACGGCTGGTGGCTGGCCTGCGGCACGGGCACCACGTTGGCCGGGCTTGTGCTGGCCGAAGCTGGCCAACGCAGGGTCTACGGCGCGATGGCGGTGCCTGCCGACCATGGCGTTGATGGCAACGTGATGGACATTCTGGGTGTCGAGCAGGGTGGCTACCAACTGCTGGACGCCAGCCGCGGCGGCTTTGCGAAAACCGATCCGCAGCTGCTCGCATTCATCGCCGCCAGCGAGCACGAGAGCGGCGTGCCCCTTGAACCGTTGTACACCGGCAAGGCGTTGCTGGCGCTGTTCCAGGCGGTTCAGACCGGGACGATTGCAAGAGGTACGCGGTTGATCTTCGTCCACACCGGCGGGTTGCAAGGCAAACGGGCCATCTTCGCTTGACATCACCTCGCAGCCCTGTGAAACGTCACTGACACCGGAACACCCTGTGGGAGCGGGCTTGCCCGCGAATGCGGTGGGCCAGTGGCACCTGTTTCGCCGGACACTACGCCTTCGCGGGCAAGCCCGCTCCCACAGGGTTACAGTGACCGGATAGATTGCACTGGCATGAATCCTGCGGACTAGACACCCCGACAGGTCGGTCCTGAGTATGTCGGCGACACTTTTGGAGTCAGGCGGCTCGGGCGCTGTACCGATAATCGGGTATTCACTACGTACGCCGAGGTTTGCATGACCACTCCAGCCATCGAGCAGGTTGACCCTGCCACTTTGAGAAAAGTCATCGTTGCGGCGAGCATCGGCAATTTTGTCGAATGGTTCGACTTTGCGGTCTACGGTTTTCTCGCCACCACCATCGCCCAGGAGTTCTTTCCCAGCGGCGACGCCAGCGCGGCATTGCTCAAGACCTTCGCCGTGTTTGCCGTGGCCTTCGCCTTCCGTCCCTTGGGCGGGCTGTTCTTCGGCATGCTCGGTGACAAGATCGGCCGCAAGCGCACGCTGGCCTTCACCATCCTGCTGATGGCCGGGGCGACCACCATCATCGGCCTGTTGCCCACCTACGCCGCAATCGGGGTGATGGCGCCGATCCTGCTGACCATCATTCGCTGTGCCCAGGGTTTCTCCGCAGGCGGCGAATACGCCGGGGCCTGCGCCTACCTCATGGAGCACGCGCCGCGGGGCAAACGCGCCTGGTACGGCAGCTTCGTGCCGGTATCGACCTTCGCCGCCTTTGCTTCTGCGGCGATCTTTGCCTACGCCCTGGAGGCCTCGCTCTCCACCGAAGCCATGAGCACCTGGGGCTGGCGCGTGCCGTTCCTGGTGGCTGCGCCGCTGGGGTTGGTCGGCCTGTACCTGCGCTGGAAGCTGGACGAAACCCCGGCGTTCCAGGCTGTCGCCGACGAGGACGCCGTGGCCCATTCGCCGCTCAAGGAAACCCTGCGCAACCACGGCGGTGCGATCTGTGCCCTGGGTGCGTTCATCTCGCTGACGGCGCTGTCGTTCTACATGTTCACCACCTACTTCGCGACGTACCTGCAGGTGGTGGGCGGCCTGAGCCGGGCCACGGCCTTGCTGGTGTCGCTGATCGCGTTGTTGTTCGCCGCCGCGATGTGCCCGGTGGCGGGCGCGTTTTCCGACAAGGTCGGGCGCCGGGCTACAGTGGTCACGGCCTGCGTCCTGCTGGCGGTGATGGTGTATCCGTCGTTCCTGATGGCCAGTTCCGGTTCGTTCACAGGCTCGATCATCGGCGTGATGTTGCTGGCGACAGGGGCGGTGCTGTGCAACGTGGTGACGGCGGCATTGTTGTCGGAGACCTTCCCGACCCGCACGCGCTACACCGCCTCGGCGATCACCTACAACATGGCATACACGATTTTCGGCGGCACCGCGCCGTTGATGGCGACCTGGCTGATCGGCGCCACCGGCAGCAACCTGGCCCCTGCGTTTTACCTGATTCTGGTGGCGCTGCTGGGGCTGGCAGGTGGCTTGGCGTTGAGGGAGACCTCGAAGGTTTCGCTGGATGAGGTCGAGGGGCACGCCCATTCGCCAAGCGCTGCGCGTTCAGTGGCTTGATGCAAAACCTGTAGGAGTGAGCTTGCTCGCGATTGGGGTCTCACAGCGTCACCTTCGTGGCTGAAAGATCGCAATCGCGAGCAAGCTCACTCCTACAGGGGCGTAAGCGGAGGTTAGATCGATAGCCACCTCACATTGTTGTAACAAAACGTGGCACTGGCGCCCCAAAAAATGGCACATTGACTGCCCCTTGTGCCGCCGACATCTTTTGAAACCATCTCGCGCGCGGCATCTCAATCGTTCGATGGATGAACCTGATGGCCGTCACCAGCCCTTCGACCGCGACCGCCGCGGCCCCTCAAACCAGTCCGCTGGTCATGCGCATCATCGGTGCCGTGGCGCTGGCGCATTTGCTCAATGACCTGATCCAGTCGATCCTGCCGTCGATCTACCCGATGCTCAAGGCCTCCTACGGCCTGAGCTTCACCCAGGTCGGCCTGATCACCCTGACGTTCCAGGTCACCGCCTCCTTGCTGCAGCCGTGGGTCGGTTACTACACCGACCGTCACCCCAATCCGCTGGTGCTGCCGGTGGGTTCGCTGTGCATCCTGGGCGGTGTGCTGATGCTCGCCACCGTGGGCAGTTTCCCGCTGATCCTGCTGGCGGCGGGGCTGATTGGCATCGGTTCCTCGACCTTCCACCCCGAGGCCTCGCGGATTGCGCGGCTGGCCTCCGGCGGGCGCTTTGGCCTGGCGCAATCGAGCTTCCAGGTGGGCGGTAACAGTGGCTCGGCGATTGGTCCGCTGCTGGCGGCGGCGATCATCATTCCGTTCGGTCAGGGCCATATCGCGTACTTCGCCCTGATCGCACTGTTCTCGGTGGGCCTGCTGTACGCCATCAGCCGCTGGTATAAGAAGCACCTGGCGCTGTTCAAGCTCAAGGCCGGCCAGGCCGCGACCCACGGCCTGTCCAAAGGCCGCGTCACCAGTGCGTTGGTGGTGCTGGCGCTGCTGGTGTTCTCCAAGTATTTCTACATGGCCAGTTTCACCAGCTACTTCACCTTCTTCCTGATCGACAAATTCCAACTGTCGGTGGCCAGCTCGCAACTGCACCTGTTCATGTTCCTGGCGGCGGTGGCGGCGGGCACCTTCTTTGGCGGACCGATTGGCGACAAGATCGGGCGCAAGGCGGTGATCTGGTTCTCGATCCTTGGGGTTGCCCCGTTCACCATCGCGCTGCCTTATGCGGACCTGTTCTGGACCAGCGTGTTGAGCGTGATCGTCGGTTTCATCCTGGCGTCGGCGTTCTCGGCCATCGTCGTGTATGCGCAGGAACTGGTGCCTGGCAATGTCGGCATGATCGCCGGGATTTTCTTCGGCCTGATGTTCGGCTTCGGCGGCATTGGCGCGGCGCTGCTCGGGCATCTGGCTGACCTCTACGGTATCGTCTACGTCTACACCCTGTGCTCGTTCCTGCCGCTGTTCGGGGTGCTGGCGATTCTGCTGCCGCGCACCAAACCCAAACCTTCCGTACGAACCTGAACCTGACCTTCATGCTGACAGCGTTTCTGATCTTTCTGGCCACCATCACCCTGGTGATCTGGCAACCCAAGGGGCTGGGCGTCGGCTGGAGTGCGACCTTCGGGGCGGTACTGGCCTTGCTGTTCGGCGTGGTGCACCTCTCGGACATCCCGCAGGTCTGGCACATCATCTGGAACGCGACCGGCACCTTCATCGCGCTGATCATCATCAGCCTGTTGCTCGATGAGGCCGGTTTCTTCAACTGGTCGGCGCTGCATGTGGCGCGATGGGGCAGGGGCCGGGGGCGCTGGCTGTTTGCGTTCATCGTGCTACTGGGGGCGCTGGTTTCGGCGCTGTTCGCCAACGATGGTGCGGCGCTGATCCTCACGCCCATCGTCATGTCGATGCTGCTGGCACTGCGTTTCTCCAAGGCGACCACCCTAGCGTTCGTCATGGCTGCCGGGTTCATCGCTGATACCGCCAGCCTGCCGCTGGTGGTGTCGAACCTGGTGAACATCGTTTCTGCGGACTATTTCGGCATTGGCTTCAACCGCTATGCCTCGGTCATGGTGCCGGTGAACCTGGTCAGCGTGGCGGCGACGCTGCTGGTGCTGCTGCTGTTCTTCCGCCGCGACATTCCCAAGACCTTCGACGCCTCGCAACTGGCCGACCCTGTTTCGGCCATTCACGACCGTGCGACCTTCATCGCCGGTTGGTGGGTGCTGGGGATTCTGCTGGTGGGCTGCTTTGCCCTGGAGCCGCTAGGCATTCCCATCAGCGCGATCTCCGCCGTGTGCGCGGCGATCCTGCTGGGCATCGCTGCCAAGGGCCACAAGATTTCCACGCGCAAGGTGATGAAAGAAGCGCCGTGGCAGATCGTGATTTTCTCGCTGGGCATGTACCTGGTGGTCTACGGGCTGCGCAACGAGGGCATGACCACCTATCTGGCCGGCTGGCTGGATCGCTTTGCCGAGCACGGGCTGTGGGGCGCGGCCATGGGCACCGGGGTGCTGACGGCGCTGCTGTCGTCGGTGATGAACAACCTGCCGACGGTGCTGATTGGGCTGCTCTCCATCGACGCAAGCCAGGCCCACGGGCCGTTGCAGGAGGCGATGATCTACGCCAACGTCATCGGCAGCGACCTTGGGCCGAAGATCACGCCGATCGGCAGCCTGGCGACCTTGCTCTGGTTGCATGTGCTGGCGCGCAAGGGCGTGAGCATCGGTTGGGGTTATTACTTCCGGGTCGGCATCGTGCTGACCTTGCCGGTACTGCTGATCACACTGGCGGCGCTGGTGTTGCGGCTGAGTCTGTAGCAGGGTCGCGGTCGGCAACGGCGGGCCACTGATCCGGGACCAGAAACACCCGCTGGGCCTCTTCCCAATGGCCGTCGGGGTGGGGCGTGAGGCGTACCAGAAGTTGCGCCGGTGATCCGGGTTCAAGCTGTTGCAGCCACTGGGCGAACACCTCGCTGCTCCACGGCAGGTCGTCGCGCGATGGCCCCAACCAGGCGTGGCGGGGCAACTGTTGCCAGCGTGCGGACGGGTGTTGCGCGGCGAAGCGGGGCCAGTCCTTGTGATGCAGCCACTGCCCGCGCAGATGATCGGGGTGGGCACCTTCGGGCGGTTGCGGGCTCTCGCACCATGGGTAGAACAGATAACCGCCCAGCCACAATTTGGCACTGAAGGTTTCGATGCCCAGCGTCGCCAGTGCCTGACGGCTTTCCTCGCGCGCCGAGATCGGCAACTGATGCTGGTTCAGGTGCGCCAGTTTCAGATCCAGCCGGTCATGGCTGCCGGGGCCGAACCAGTGGGCGCTGTCCCGGCCATCGGCGCCGGCCAGGCCCAAATAGAACTTGATCGCCAGTTCCACATGATGAATGCCTTCGCGGTCGCGCAGCAGCATGTCCAGCTCGCCCAGGGTCTGGCCGTCGGCGCGGATTGGCAGGTTGGCGGCGAGCATTTCAACGCCCGGCGCGTGGGTGATCGCGAACTGCCAGAGGCGTTCGTAATACAGGCCCAGGCGGCGGATCGAGCTGCGTGACAGCCATTGGAGCAGGGCACTGTTGTCCTGATCCAGAGCGTGCAGGAAAGCCTCCAGCGCCTGAGGCTGGGTGACCCAGTCACTGGCGCTGAGCGGGTGGCGCTGCGGCCATTGAGTGGTGGCCAGCATCGGCGGCGAGAGAATGACCCAGGCCAGATCCCGCACCTGGGGCGTGCGCAGTTGGTGGGGCAGGTGGGAGAGGGTAGGGAATGGGTTCATCTGCAGAGGATAGCAGCCACCTCCGGTACGTTTTGGGCTACAACCCTGGTCCCGTAGCAGCACGGCTTGCCGGCGGGGGCGTATTCAAGATCGCTCCCGCGGGCAAGCCCGGCTGCTACGGGGATCGCAACGGATTCAGGCATCATTTGCCGCTATCGACCCCATCGCCCATAATCGCTTTCTTTACACGTATCGACCCTGCGGGAGCCCCATGGAGCAATTTCGTAATATCGGCATCATCGGTCGCCTGGGCAGTTCCCAGGTGCTGGAGACCGTCCGCCGACTCAAGAAATTCCTGATGTCGCGGCACCTGCATGTGATCCTCGAAGACACCATCGCCGAAGTCCTGCCTGGCCACGGCCTGCAGACGTCCTCGCGCAAGATGCTGGGCGAGGTCTGCGACATGGTCATCGTGGTCGGCGGCGACGGCAGCCTCCTGGGCGCGGCCCGGGCGCTGGCCAAGCACAACGTGCCGGTGCTGGGGATCAATCGTGGCAGCCTGGGCTTTCTGACCGACATCCGCCCCGACGAGCTGGAAGTGAAGGTCGCCGAAGTGCTGGACGGCCACTACCTGGTGGAAAACCGCTTCCTGCTCCAGGCCGAAGTGCGCCGCCACGGCGAAGCCATCGGCCAGGGCGACGCGCTCAACGACGTGGTGCTGCACCCCGGCAAATCCACGCGCATGATCGAATTCGAGATCTACATCGACGGCCAGTTCGTCTGCAGCCAGAAGGCCGACGGATTGATTGTCGCGACGCCGACCGGCTCCACCGCCTACGCGCTGTCGGCGGGCGGGCCGATCATGCACCCCAAACTGGACGCCATCGTCATCGTGCCGATGTATCCACACACACTTTCTGGCCGGCCAATTGTCGTCGATGGCAACAGTGAGCTGAAAATCGTTGTCTCAAAGGACATGACGATTTATCCACAGGTCTCCTGCGATGGACAAAACCACTTCACCTGCGCACCGGGTGACACCGTGACGGTCAAGAAAAAGCCCCAGAAACTGCGCCTGATCCACCCGCTGGACCACAACTATTACGAAGTCTGCCGGACCAAACTCGGTTGGGGCAGTCGGCTCGGCGGCGGGAGCGACTGATGCTCGATCCCGCGCGTAGCTACGATCTGATCGGTGACGTGCATGGATGTGCCCAGACCCTTGAGCACTTGCTCGACACCCTTGGTTACCGTTTTCAGGCCGGCGTATGGCGCCACCCTGAACGCATCGCCCTGTTCCTGGGCGACATCATCGACCGCGGCCCGCGGATTCGCGAGGCGCTGCACATCGTTCACGACATGGTCGTGGCCGGTCACGCGTTCTGCATCATGGGCAACCATGAGTTCAACGCCCTGGGCTGGGAAACCCCTGCGCCGCCCGAGAGCGGCAAACAGTTCGTGCGCGAACACACGCCGCGCCATGCCCGCCTGCTCGGCGAAACGCTGGCGCAGTTCGAACATCACCCCGGCGACTGGAAGGATTTCCTCAACTGGTTCTACGAGCTGCCGCTGTTCATCGACGCCGAACGTTTCCGGCTGGTGCACGCCTGCTGGGACGCCAGCCTGATCGAACCGCTGCGCAGCGCCCATGGCGACGGTCGCATCGACCAGCATTTCGTCCAGGCCTCGGCGCTGCCGGGCAGTTTCGCCAGCGCGGTGTTCGACCGTCTGCTGCGCGGCACCGACATGCGCCTGCCCCACGGCATGACGCTGACCGGCGGTGACGGCCTGACGCGGGCCTCGTTCCGTACCAAATTCTGGGAAGACGACCCGCAGACCTACGGCGATGTAGTGTTCCAGCCCGACGCGCTGCCGGAGCCGGTGGCCAAGCGGCCGCTCTCGGACACCGAGAAAAACGCGCTGCTGCGCTATGGCATCGACCAGCCGTTGCTGTTCGTCGGCCATTACTGGCGCAGTGGCGTTCCCGCGCCGATCCGCCCCAACCTTGCGTGCCTGGACTACAGCGCAGTGCTGTACGGCAAGCTGGTGGCCTACCGCCTGGATCAGGAAAGCGTCATCGATCCGGGCAAGTTCGTCTGGGTTGACGTCAAGCGCCCGGAGACGGCCCAGTGAAGCCGGTCGTGGCATTACGGATGCCCCTCAACACCGACCTGAACGGCTTCGTCGAATTGCTCCGGCGCCTCAACGTGCCCCATCGGGTCAGCGAGGAGGCTGGCGAGCAAGTGCTCTGGGTGCCGGACGCGGGCACGCTGGTCGCGGATATCGGCGAGCTTTATCGGCAATATCCCCAGGGTGATCCCACGGCGCAGTTGCCCCCGGGCCGGGAGCTTGTGGCGAGCAGCCGGCCCAGCCCCCTGATGCAGGTGCGCAGTGCCCCGATGACGGTGGCGATTCTGCTGCTGTGCGCGATCGTTGCCGGCGTCACGCTGCTGGGCGACAACCTCGACGCCCTGAGCTGGCTGACCTTCAACGATTTCCGCGTCAGCGGCAACTACGTCATGTTCACCCCGCTGGACGTGTCGCTGGCGGCGGGGCAGTGGTGGCGGATCATCTCGCCCATGCTGATCCACTTCGGCCTCCTGCACCTGGTGATGAACGCCCTGTGGTTCTGGGAGCTTGGGCGGCGAATCGAAGTGCGCCAGGGACGCTGGACATTGCTGGGCCTGACCCTGGTGTTCGCAGCGTTTTCCAACTACGTGCAGTATTTCTGGAGCGGCCCGACGCTGTTTGGCGGGCTGTCCGGCGTGCTCTATGCCTTGCTGGGGCATTGCTGGATCTACCAACTGCTGGCGCCCGGCGCGCTCTATCGCCTGCCGCGCGGCACCCTGGGCATGATGCTGATCTGGCTGGTGGTGTGCATGTCCGGCGTGGTCGGGCTGCTGGGGTTTGGCGAGATCGCCAACGGTGCCCATGTCGGCGGCCTGATCGTCGGTTGTGCAACAGGTCTTGTGGGCGGTGCATTAGCGCGCCGTAAACATTAAAATCGCCCGCTTAATTCTGGGAGAACCCAATGTCCTCTTTTGTCGAAATGATCGAAAACATCACCCCGGACATCTACGAAAGCCTGAAACTGGCCGTGGAAATCGGCAAGTGGTCCGATGGCCGCAAGCTGACTCAGGAACAACGTGAGCTGTCGCTGCAGGCGCTGATCGCCTGGGAAGTGCGCAACGTGCCCGAAGAGCAGCGCATCGGCTACATGGGCCCGCAGGAATGTGCCTCCAAGTCGGCGCCGGTGCCGAACATCCTGTTCAAGTCGGATGCCATCCATTGATTGAAATCGGTCGCGGCTCCGTCAACAAAATGTCTGCGCGGCTCGATGCCTCGCGGGTCGAATATGCGTTTCGCCTGGGCGATGCGCAGATCCCGGTCAACCCGCTGATCGGCAAGACCGTGCGCCTGGAATACCTGGGCGCGATCCATTGCAGCCACTGCGGTCGCAAGACCAAGACCAGTTTCAGCCAGGGTTATTGCTACCCCTGCATGCAGAAGCTGGCGCAGTGCGACGTGTGCATCATGAGCCCGGAAAAATGCCACCACGAACACGGCACCTGCCGTGAGCCGAGCTGGGGCGAGCAGTTCTGCATGACCGACCACGTTGTCTACCTGGCCAACTCCTCGGGCGTGAAAGTGGGCATCACCCGCGCCACCCAGTTGCCAACCCGCTGGCTGGACCAGGGCGCAAGCCAGGCGCTGCCCATCGTGCGCGTCTCGACCCGCCAGCAATCGGGCTTCGTCGAAGACCTGTTCCGCAGCCAGGTGGCCGACCGCACCAACTGGCGCGCGCTGCTTAAAGGCGATGCGCCATCGGTTGACCTGACGGCCATTCGTCAGCAATTGTTCGAGTCTTGCGCCCAGGGCATTGCCGATCTGCAAGCGCGATTCGGGCTGCAGGCGATCCAGTTGCTCGACGACGTGGCGCCCATCGAGATTCAGTACCCGGTCCAGGCGTATCCCGCCAAGATCGTCAGCTTCAACCTGGACAAGGATCCCATCGCCGAAGGCACGTTGCTGGGGATCAAGGGTCAATACCTGATCTTCGACACCGGCGTGATCAACATTCGCAAGTACACGGCCTACCAGCTCGCCGTGCATCACTAAGGACAGCATCATGCGTACCGAACAGCCGAAAATGATCTACCTGAAGGATTATCAGGCGCCTGAGTACCTCATCGACGAGACGCACCTGACCTTCGAATTGTTCGACGACCACACCCTGGTCCACGCGCAACTGGTCATGCGCCGCAACCCGGAACGGGGTCCAGGCCTGCCACCGCTGGTACTGGATGGCCAACAGCTGGAGCTGCTGTCGGTCAAGCTGGCCGACGTCGATCTGGCATCGGGCGACTACGTCCTGACGCCGGACAACCTGACTGTGCAGCCGGCCACAGAGACCTTCACTCTGGATACCAGCGTGAAGATCCATCCGGAAACCAACACCGCGCTGGAAGGCCTGTACAAGTCCAGCGGCATGTTCTGCACCCAGTGCGAGGCCGAGGGTTTCCGCAAGATCACCTATTACCTCGACCGTCCGGACGTGATGAGCAGCTTCACCACGACCGTGATCGCCGACAAGCAGGACTTCCCGATCCTGCTGTCCAACGGCAACCCGGTTGATGCCGGTCCTTCCGACGACGGCCGTCACTGGATCACCTGGGAAGACCCGTTCAAGAAGCCTGCCTACCTGTTCGCGCTGGTGGCGGGCGACCTGTGGTGCATCGAAGACACCTTCACCACCATGACCGAGCGCAAGGTCACGCTGCGCATTTACGTCGAGCAGGAAAACATCGACAAGTGCCAGCACGCCATGGACAGCCTGAAGAAGTCCATGCGCTGGGACGAGGAGGTCTACGGCCGCGAATACGACCTGGACATCTTCATGATCGTGGCGGTGAACGACTTCAACATGGGCGCCATGGAGAACAAGGGCCTCAACATCTTCAACTCCAGCGCCGTGCTGGCCCGCGCCGAAACCGCGACCGACGCCGCCCACCAGCGCGTCGAAGCCATCGTCGCCCACGAGTATTTCCACAACTGGTCGGGCAACCGCGTGACCTGCCGCGACTGGTTCCAGTTGTCGCTCAAGGAAGGCTTTACCGTATTCCGTGACTCGGGCTTCTCGGCCGACATGAACTCGGCCACGGTCAAGCGCATCCAGGACGTTGCCTACCTGCGCACCCACCAGTTCGCCGAAGACGCCGGCCCCATGGCCCACGCCGTACGCCCGGACAGCTTCATCGAGATTTCCAACTTCTACACCCTGACCGTGTACGAAAAGGGCTCGGAAGTGGTCGGCATGATCCACACCCTGCTGGGCGCTGATGGCTTCCGCAAGGGCAGCGACCTGTACTTCGAACGCCACGACGGCCAGGCCGTGACCTGCGACGATTTCGTCAAGGCCATGGAAGACGCCAACGGCATCGACCTGACCCAATTCAAGCGCTGGTACTCGCAAGCGGGCACGCCACGCCTGAGCGTGACCGATGCCTACGACGCCGCGGCCAAGACCTACAGCCTGACCTTCCGCCAAAGCGCGCCGACCACCCCCGGCCAGCCTGGCGAGGAGAAAAAGCCGTTCGTGATCCCGGTATCCATGGGCCTGCTGGACCCACAGGGCCGCGAAATCGCGTTGCGTCTGCAGGGCGAATCGTCGGCATCCGGCACTTCCCGGGTGATTTCGGTCACCGAAGCCGAACAGACCTTCACCTTCGTAGACATCGCCGAACAGCCGCTGCCATCGCTGCTGCGCGGTTTCTCGGCGCCGGTGAAACTGAGCTTCCCGTACAACCGCGACCAGTTGATGTTCCTGATGCAGCACGACAGCGACGGTTTCAACCGTTGGGATGCCGGGCAGCAGTTGTCGGTTCAGGTGTTGCAGGAACTGATCGCCCAGCATCAGAAGGGCGAGGCTTTGGTGCTGGATCAGCGTCTGATCACGGCGCTCGGTACTGTGCTGGCTGATGATTCGCTGGATCAGGCCATGGTCGCTGAAATGCTGTCGTTGCCGGGCGAGGCCTACCTCACCGAAATCAGCGAAGTGGCCGATGTCGATGCGATCCATGCTGCCCGCGAGTTCACCCGTCAGCAACTGGCGAACAGCCTGAGCGACGCGCTGTGGAAGCGTTATCAGGCCAACCGCGAGCTGTCGAAAAACACCGCTTACGTCGCCGAGTCCGAGCACTTCGCCCGCCGTGCGTTGCAGAACATTGCCCTGTCCTACCTGATGCTGAGCGGCAAGCCTGAAGTGCTGACAGCCGCCATCGACCAGTTCGACACGGCCGACAACATGACCGAGCGCCTGACCGCGCTGGCCGTGCTGGTCAACTCGCCGTTCGAAGACGAGAAGGCCAAGGCACTGGCGGTGTTCGCCGAGAACTTCAAGGACAACGCGCTGGTCATGGATCAGTGGTTCAGCGTCCAGGCGGCCAGCACCTTGCCTGGCGGTCTGGGCCGCGTGAAAGCGTTGATGCAGCACCCGGCCTTCACCATGAAGAACCCGAACAAGGTGCGGGCACTGATCGGCGCGTTCGCCGGGCAGAACCTCATCAACTTCCACGCGGCGGACGGCTCGGGCTATCGCTTCCTGGCCGATCTGGTCATCGAGCTGAACGGCTTCAACCCGCAGATCGCCTCGCGTCAACTGGCGCCGCTGACCCGCTGGCGCAAGTACGACGATAAACGTCAGGGCCTGATGAAGGCCGAGCTGGAGCGCATTCTCGCATCCGGTCCGCTGTCGCCTGATGTCTATGAAGTGGTGAGCAAGAGTCTGGCGTGATCCACGTCTGACGCATTGACCAGAGGGCCGCCCGGGCAAACGGGCGGCCCTTTTTTCTGCGCGAATGGTTTGTAGGATCGGTCCGTCATCGCGAGTTTAGGTTTCACACAGGTTTAGTGGGAGAGGGCTGGCAGAACCATCCTGCGTGCGCGTTCATTCTTTACACCCTCTTTGAAACGGTGCGGAGTGGGTGATGAACGGACGTAGAACGCTGGCGGTAATGGGGCTTGCGCTGCTGGTGCAGGATGCAGCCGCCGACGCGAAGGTGACTGAGGAACAGGGCTTTCAACTGGGTCAGGTGGCAGTCAGCCTGGGGCTGGGTCTGCTCAGTGGCCAGGCACAGGAGAAGGTGTACGACACTGATGACGGCAAGAAAATCAGCCAGTTGAACTGGGACCTCAAGCAGATTCCCACACTGCACCTGGGGCTGACTTATGATCCGCTGGACTGGCTGTCCCTCGAAGCCCGGGGCTGGACCCAGATCACCAAGGGCGACGGGCACATGAAGGACTATGACTGGTCAGGCGATGACGGCGAGAGTTGGAGCGACTATTCCGATCACCCCAACACCCGCGTACAGAAGGCCTGGCAAGCAGAAGTGGCAGCCACCGCCTGGGCGTTGAAGCGCGATGATCTGGCAGTAGGGGTGATGCTCGGGTATCAGCGCACGCAGTTGGGCTGGCAGGCTCGCGGTGGCCGTTACGTCTATTCAGAGGACGATTTCCGGGACTCGACCGGGGAGTTTCCACGGGGCGAGAAAGGCGTCAGTTATCAACAGACCTACGACACGCCTTATATCGGGCTGGTCGGCATCTACAACTACCGGGCCTGGACCCTCGAAGGGCGGTTCAAGTACAGCCAGTGGGTCAAGGCCCGGTCATTCGATACGCACCACATGCGCAGCCTGACCGTTGCCGGGAACAACGGCAACACCGGCCAGATGCAGAGCCTGGCGCTGGGTGCGTCTTATCAGGTCAGTCCGCAGCTTGCGGTGAAGGCGGGTGTCGATTATCAAGTGCATGCCGAGGCCAAGGGCAGTACGCGGTATACGGATCTGCCGAGCGGCCAGAGCTATCACTTCGGCGGCAAGGCCGGTTCTCAGGCGAGCAGGACGGTGTTGTCCAGCCTGGCGGTGGATTATCGGTTCTAGGCAGCGTTCTCGAAATCGCCCCCGCCGGCAAGCCGTGCTGCTACGGGGTTGTGGGTGTATCGAGAATCACCGTTCAACACGGATCCGTAGGAGCTCGCTTGCCGCGATGGCGGTGGGTCAGGCACCTCTGAGGCGTCTGGTCCGACGCGTTCGCGGGCAAGCGCGCTCCTACAAAGACCGGCGCGGAGCATGTGCCGGCGGGGGCGATCTGGAGGGCACCACAGCCAATAAATGAAAAACCACCCAAAGGTGGTTTTTTGAACATTACTCGCCGCGATACACGCAACCGCTGGTGCAGGTCTCGTGAATACGAATGGCCGACAGCTCGGGCAACAAAGGCTTGAGCTCGTTCCAGATCCACTTCACCAGCACTTCGCTGGTCGGGTTTTCCAGGCCTGGAATGTCGTTGAGGTAGTTGTGGTCAAGACGCTCGTACAGCGGCTTGAAGATGGTCTTGATTTCCGAGAAGTCGCGGATCCAGCCAGTATGCGGATCCGGCTCGCCCTGCAGGTAGATCGCTACCCGGAAGGAGTGACCATGCAGTCGGCCGCACTTGTGGCCCTCAGGAACGTGAGGAAGGCGGTGGGCGGATTCGAACGTAAATTCCTTGAAAATTTCCACGGTATTAAAAGCCTTGAGAGGTGGCGATCGCCAGGGCGATGGATGCAGCCGACGAGTTTACCAGCAAAGGTTTGTCCAGGGGCAGGCAAAACCTGACCGCTTGGTTAGATCAGTGCGTCCATTTGCTCCGAAAGCTTGCCGCTGTCTACCAGGTCGATGAATTCATCACCCAGCCTGCGACTCTGTTCCATCGCGGTACGCCAGTAGCGCTGGCGCTCCTGATCCTTGCCCACGAAGCGCTTGAAGTCGCTGCGGTCTGGCAGTTTGCCGAAGGGCAGGGTCGACAGATAATCGGCAGAGGGTGCCAGCAGCACCACATCCTGCAGGCGGTCCAGGTCCCCACGGCGCCACGGCAGGGTCTTGTCGAACCAGCCAGGGATGATTTTGTCGGTGAAATGCGGGTACAGCACGATGTCGCTGCCGCTGTAGGGCAGGTCCAGGTGATAGTCCAGCAGGCCGCCGTCGCGGAAGGTCCCGGGCCCTGCACCGGGAATGTCCATCACGCCCTGCATCACCATGGGAATCGAACCCGAGGCCAGCAACGCCTGGCGCAGATTGCCGACGTCCAGAGGCAGGCAGCGCGACGGGAAGTCCGTCAGGGCCGACAGTGGTGGCGCCAGGCGGGCATCGTGCATGATCAGGCGTTCGAAGTGCCGGGACAAACGCGCGCGCCCCAGCAGGTTGTTCGCGATCACCGAGCCCAGGCCCAGCCCCAGGCCGCCGCGATGATCCAGCGCCAGCAGCCCGTGGCTCTTCACGATCATGATGTTGAGCCGGTAATAGGGGTTGCTCAACACACTGGCATCGCGGCCCTCAAGCAGGTCGTCGAGCATCTTCACGCAACTGCTGCTGACCTCAGCCATGGTCACGCCCTTGGCGAAGCTCTGCTCGTTGTAGAGCTTGCCCAGCCGCTCGATGCCTTGCACAGGGTCGGGCAGGCAGGCGCTGGCAAACCGCCAGGAACCGATGGACGCACCGATCAGCGAACGCTCGCGCGGGGCCCGTGGCAGCCATTCGCCGAACAGCGCCAGGTCCAGGCCCTGAATCCCCAGTGCCTTGGGGCCGCCTGCGGCGCCGGGAATGATGGCAACGTCCGCTGGCGCGAGGCCTCGGTCGCGAATCCGCGCCATGGCGCGTTTGCCGGCCTTGATCGTCAGTGCGCGGGATTTGATCTGAATCGCGCTCATGTGTACTCCGTGGTTGAGCAGGCGTTGATTATATCCACTGGTCAGTGCTCAAGGGCGAACCAGATCCCTGATCAGGGTGATGGCAGGTGGCCAGAAAATTCAGCTTCAATTAAGTTCGGATGTTTATCGTGAATTCCGTAAACACGCTGAACCCAAAACGGAGAAACACCATGAACACCTTTACTGCCTTTTTCACTGCTGCTGCCCTCGCCGTCACCGCCGGTTACGTTCAAGCCAAGGATCTTGGCCCGGATCAGGCGCTCAAGCTGCGCGATGCAGGTACTATTCAGTCTTTCGAGAAACTCAATGCTGCGGCGCTGGCCAAACATCCCAATGCCACCATTACCGACACCGAGCTGGAAGAGCACTATGGCAAGTACGTTTATCAGGTCGACCTGCGCGACGCCCAGGGTGTCGAATGGGATGTCGAAGTTGACGCTGTCAGCGGCCAGGTACTCAAGGATCATCAGGACAAGTGATGATCGCCAGTAAGCGTCCCGCCGAGTGCCTCGTTTATTGCGTGCTCGCAAGCTGCGTGGTCCTTGCTTCGGCCGTCTGCACGGCGCGGGACCTGAATCAGGACCAGGCGCTGGAGCTTCGGCGCAAGGGCGTGATCCTGCCGCTGGAGCAGTTCATCGAACAGGCACTGGGACGCTATCCCGGCTCCAGGTTGCTGGAGGCGGAGCTGGAAGAGAAACATGATCGGCTGGTCTACGAGATCGAGCTGTTGACGGTGGATCACGTGGTTCGCGAATTGAAATTCGATGCCCGTGACAGCCGCTTGCTGGAAGACAAGGAAGATGATTGATGCGTCTGCTACTGGTTGAAGACAACGTACCCCTGGCCGATGAACTGGTCGGCACTCTGAACCGCCAGGGGTACGCGGTTGACTGGCTCGCCGACGGCCGCGACGCGATTCACCAGGGGGCCAGCGAGCCCTATGACCTGATCGTGCTGGACCTCGGCCTGCCCGGCGTCCCGGGGCTTGAGGTGCTGCAGAAGTGGCGCGCCGGGGGCCTGTCGACGCCGGTGCTGATCCTCACCGCCCGGGGTTCCTGGGCCGAGCGCATCGAAGGCCTCAAGGCCGGTGCCGATGATTACCTGACCAAACCCTTTCACCCCGAAGAACTGCAATTGCGTATCCAGGCGTTGCTGCGCCGCGCCCGAGGCCTTGCCAACCAGCCGAAGCTGGAAGCCGCCGGGCTGCATCTGGACGAGGGCCGGCAGTGCGTCAGCCGTGATGGCGAAGAGATTCAGCTCACCGCCGCCGAGTTCCGCCTGCTGCGCTACTTCATGCTGCACCCGGAACAGATCCTCTCCAAGAGCCATTTGGCCGAGCACCTGTACGACGGCGAAAACGAACGCGACTCCAACGTCATCGAAGTCCACGTCAATCATCTGCGCCGCAAGCTTGGGCGCGGCGTCGTCGAAACCCGGCGCGGCCAGGGTTACCGGTTCGGCGGGGCAGGGGGGTGAGATCCATCCAGCGGCGCCTGAGCCTGGGCCTTGTCAGTGTGCTGCTCATCATCGGCCTGGTGCTGGCGCAGATCAGTCTGTGGCTGTTCGAAGTCGGCCTGCAACGCTACCTCGAATCCGGCCTGCGCAATGACAGCGAACTGCTGCTGGTGGCTATCGTTCGCGGGCCCAACGGTCTGCAACTGGACGAGCATCGCCTGTCGCCGGGCTATCAGCGGCCGTATTCGGGTCACTATTTTCGCATCGACTTCGACGGCGGCCACTGGCGTTCGCGCTCGCTGTGGGATCTTGAACTGCCACAGCCCGAGCAGCCTGGCCTGCACGCCGACCTGAAGCTTGAGAAGAGCAGGCAGTCGCTGCTGGTGCTGCACAGCGCGTACCGCAAGTTCGGCCAGAAGATTTCCATTACTGTCGCTCAGGATTACTCGCCGGTGAAGGCGAGTTTTGCACTGGTTCAGCGAATCGGCCTGGCCCTGGGCCTGGCGGGACTGATCCTCATTCTGGTACTCCAGCGAATGACCGTGCGCCGTGCTCTGCGCCCGCTGGATACGGCCCGCGAGCAGATTCAGCAACTGCAACAGGGCCAGCGATCACAGCTCGACGAACAGGTGCCCCTTGAACTTGAGCCGCTGGTGGCGCAGATCAACCACCTGCTGGCCCACACCGAGGACAGCCTCAAGCGCTCACGCAACGCGTTGGGCAATCTGGGGCATGCCCTCAAGACACCGCTGGCCGTACTGTTGAGTCTGGCCGAAGGCCAGAAGCTTGAAGCCCACCCGCAACTGCGCGCCACGCTGCGTGAGCAACTGACACAGATTCAGCAGCGGCTGGAACGCGAACTCAACCGCGCCCGTCTTTCGGGCGATGCTTTGCCGGGGGTGCGTTTCGAGGCTGATGTCGAGTTGCCGGGTTTGTTCTCGACCTTGCGCATGGTGCACGGCGAACACCTGGAGCTGAACAATCACGTCACGCCGGGGCTGGTCCTGCCCTGGGACAGGGAAGACATTCTCGAGATGCTGGGCAACCTGCTGGACAACGCCTGCAAGTGGGCCGACAGCAGCGTCTGCCTGTGCATCACTCAGGAGGAGAACGGCTTCTGTCTGCTGATCGACGATGACGGTCCGGGTATTCCCGTCGAGCGACGCGAGGATGTGCTGGGGCGCGGCAATCGCCTGGATGAACAGGTGACCGGGCATGGCCTGGGGCTCGGCATCGTCAAGGACATCGTCGAGTCCTGGGGCGGCCGGATCCAACTGCTGGAAAGCCCGCTGGGCGGCTTGCAGGTGCGCATCGATCTGCCCGAGCGCCAGGCCCTGTCTCAATCCCCAGTCTGAAGCGCTTCCATGGGCTGTTTCGCGCGCCTTACACAGGGCACTCCTGTCGCGGCGGGCTGACTAATCATTAGGCCGCCGATTCAGCGCGGCTCAATGACATGGAAGAGACATGAACCAAACCGCGCTACAAAACAAGACCCTGATGTTGCTGCTGATACTGGTCAGCCTGGCGTTCATCTGGATTCTGCTGCCGTTCTACGGCGCTGTGTTCTGGGCCGTGGTGCTGGGCGTGATCTTCGCGCCGCTGCAACGCCGACTGCTGATGCGCCTGGGTTGGAAGCGCAACGTCACCTCGCTGTGCACCCTTGGGGTGTGCCTGGTGATCGCCATCCTGCCGGTGATCGTCATCAGCACGCTGATGGTTCAGGAGGGTGCGGCGCTGTACAAGAACGTCGAAAGCGGCCAACTGGACATCCCCAAATACCTGGCTGAGTTCAAGGCGTTGCTTCCAGCGTCGATGCAGCACTGGCTTGATCGTCTGGGCATGGGCGACTTCAAGGGGCTGCAAGACAAGATTTCCAAGGCGGCGATGCAGGGCAGCCAGTACCTGGCGACCCAGGCGTTCAGCTTCGGCCAGGGTACTTTCGATTTCGTGGTGAGTTTCTTCATCATGCTGTACCTGCTGTTTTTCTTCCTGCGTGACGGCCAGGAGCTGACCCGCCGAATCCGCATCGCCATCCCCCTCGCCGAACCACAGAAACGCCGCCTGCAACTCAAGTTCACCCGCGTGGTGCGGGCGACGGTCAAGGGCAACGTGGTAGTCGCCATCACTCAAGGCGCGCTGGGCGGGCTGATCTTCTGGGTGCTGGACATCCCGAGCTCGCTGCTATGGGCGGTGCTCATGGCATTTCTGTCGCTGTTGCCAGCGGTGGGGGCGGGGATCGTCTGGGCGCCAGTGGCGGCGTACTTCCTGCTCAGCGGGATGTATTGGCAGGGGATTGTGCTGGGGCTGTTCGGCGTATTCGTGATCGGCCTTGTAGACAACGTGCTCAGGCCCATCCTGGTGGGCAAGGACACCCGCATGCCCGATTACCTGATCCTGATCTCGACCCTGGGCGGCATGGCGATCTTCGGCCTGAACGGCTTCGTGATCGGCCCGATGATCGCGGCGTTGTTCATGTCGACGTGGGGATTGTTTACCAGCGACAAGCAGAAGGTGAATTTGCCGGGGTAGGTCACTTACAGACTCATAAGGCGCCAGGTTCAGTGATCCACTTTGTCCACATAGGCTTCAAAGAACCAGTCCGGGATTTCTTCCGTTCTGTATTCGAGCTGGGTGCCATCCGTGACTTCTGCGAGCAATACAGCTCTGTCACCGGAGTTGTCGAAGATATACGCCCGGTTGCTCGCTGATACCGCCTCTGACAACAGGCCCAGCGATCGGATGTATCTGTCACGAACTGCGGATGGATTAACCGGGTGACCGCCTTCCTGTACTCGAATGGCCACCCGGTCCACATTGATTTCGGGGTCTTCCGTGGAGACGAAATACAGGTAGGTTCGGTAGCCCCGAGCCTGAGCCTCTTTCATGATTTCCACTTTGCTGGGATGAGACATCACCGTCTCGAAGGTGAAGCTCATCTCCCTGTCGATGAGGCGTTGGCGGATCAGATCGGAAATAACGGATGCGAAGTAGGAGTCGACCATGACACTGCGGTAGTCAACCCTGGTGCCCGACAGGCTAATGCGCTCGACCTGTCCGGTCATTCCCTTCTTGATGAGCAAGTGGTGTTCGGCATGAAACGCCAGCAGCTCAGGTAATGTGATATCGATGCCGAACGCTGACAGGTCGATGAACCCGGTAGCTTTTGCCTCTTTCTCGAGCTCATCGGCGTTTACATAGGTTTTGATCAAGGCGGATGATAACTCGCCTTTGATGGTGCTTTTGCCTGATCCGTTCGGACCTGCAAAAACTCGAAGCCTAGGCACGATCACTCGCAGCTTGGGCTCCGACCCGCCGGACGGTAATCACTTCTCCCACCGTGACCTTACGGCGCGGCTTGGCCTTGGCTACAACGGTCTTGCTGCCGTCACGGGCCACGCGAACCAGATTGCCTGCATCGGTGCGCAGAACGCCTGACTGGGTCATGGATACGGCTCGGAAATAGGCAGAGAGCGTCGCGTCCATGGCGCGATCCGGGATCAGACGCTCCAGGTCGTCTACTTCTGAATCTGAAACCTTCTTCGCCTTCACACTCATTTGCATCTCCGGGAAAGCTTCCAGGCTGGGCAGCGTTGGAATCCATGATAGCGCCAACCCGATGGTTAAAGAAGGCATCCGCAATACTCTGGCACTCAATCATCGTGTCTACGCTTCGCGTGGTAACGGGTTTAGCGACGCTGAGACTGGAGACATATCCATTGGCGCGGTAGTTGGGCTTACGGGTTTCGCCCCTTACGGGCGACCTACTTTCTTTCGGGAAAGTAGGCAAACCATTTGCTCCTGGCTGGGCCGCGACTTCGTCTCGGTTCCCTCCCTCCGGTGCCGTTCCGGGGCACGCCGTCCCGTCTATCTGAGCGCCATTCATGGCCCGCACAGCTTTCGCGGCTTCCTGCCGCTCATCCCCCTCCACGACACCTGCGCTCGGCCTGGCGCCTTGACGTCGCGTTCGGCGGTGTCTGACCCATCGCGCATGAAGATCAAGAGCAGAAGCAAAAGCCTCGGTTTACTCCGTCCCGTAGCAGCACGGTAGCGTGTTTTTGATTTTGATTTTGATTTTGATTTTGATTTTGATTTTGATTTTGATCTTGATGCGCGATGGTGCAGGCGCCGCCGAACGCGACGTTAAGGCGCCAGGCCGAACGGAGGTGTCGTGGAGTGGGTTGAGCGGCAGGGAAGCCGCGAAAGCCGTGCGGGCCATGGATGGCCCATCACGGCGGACCCACGGAGCGACGCCGGAGTGAGGGAACCGGGACGAAGTCACGGCCCAGCCTGTCGCAAATGGCTTTGGTTACTTTCCCCGAAAGGAAAGTGACCCGCCGTAAGGGCGGAAAGGTGATTCCGAGTCGACATCGCGAACGGATATGCTCACCAGAATCTGGGCCACGGCCACTGGGGGCAGATCCGTTACCGAGTGTACTGCGCCTAAGGGTTTCGCCCCTTACGGGCGACCTACTTTCTTTCGGGAAAGTAGGCAAACCATTTGCTCCTGGCTGGGGTCCTCCTTCGTCGGACTTCCCTCGCTCCGGCGCCGTTCCGGGGGCACGCCGTGATGGGCCATCCATGGCCCGCACGGCTTTCGCGGCTTCCTGCCGCTCATCCCCCTCCACGACACCTACGCTCGGCCTGGCGCCTTTACGTCGCGTCCTGTGTCGCCTGCACCATCGCGCACCAAGATCAAAAGCAAAAGCAGGATCAAGATCAAAATCCTTGGCCAGACCCCGTCCCGTAGCAGCACGGCTTGCCGGCGGGGGCG
>NZ_JANHKS010000062.1 GCF_028682175.1 Pseudomonas putida
GGGGGCGATCTCAAGGCCGCCCCCGCCGGCAAGCCGTGCTGCTACGGGACGGTGTACAACCAAAGCTTTTGATTTTGATCTTGGTACGCGGTGGTGCAGACGACGCCGAACGCGACGTTAAGGCGCCAGGCCGAGCGCAGGTGTCGTGGAGGGGGATGAGCGGCATGGATGCCGCTAGCCGTGCGGGCCATGGACGGCGCTCAGATGGACGGGACGGCGTGCCCCCGGAACGGCGCCGGAGCGAGGGAAGTCCGAAGGACTCCAGCCTGTCGCAATGGCTTTGCCTACTTTCCCCGTAAGGAAAGTAGGTCGCCCGTAAGGGGCGAAGCCCTAAAGCCCAGCCACCGCGACAATGGATATGTCCCCAATATCAGAGTCACCCGCCACGCGGAGCGTGGGAACCATCAGAGCAGTGATGGCGCGGTGCAAAAGCGAGCCAATAAAAAAGGCCACCCGAAGGTGACCTTGAATATTCAAGCAGAGAAGAAGAGACTTTTTACACCGCCGCAACAGGGCGCATGTAGGAGATCGGTGCGGTACTGGCATCTTCGAAGGTCACGACTTCCCACGCGTCTTCCTGTGCAATCAATGCACGCAGCAGACGGTTGTTCAGGCCGTGTCCCGACTTGAAGCCCTGGTACTCGCCAATCAGGCTGTTGCCCAACAGATACAGGTCACCGATGGCATCCAGAATCTTGTGTTTGACGAATTCGTCTTCATAACGAAGACCGTCTTCATTCAACACGCCGTCCTTGTCCACGACGATCGCGTTTTCAACGCTGCCGCCCAGTGCAAGGTTGTGCTTGCGCAGGTATTCGATGTCTTTCATGAAACCGAATGTACGCGCACGGCTCACTTCTTTTACGAACGAAGTGCTGGAGAAGTCGACGCTTGCAGTTTGCGTGCGGTTCTTGAGGTACGGGTGGTCGAAATCTATTTCGAAGCTCACCTTGAAACCTTCGAACGGCACGAACTTGGCGTATTTGCCGTCTTCTTCTACGCAAACTTCTTTCAGAATGCGTATGAATTTCTTCGGTGCGTCCTGCTCTTCCAGGCCAGCTGACTGAATCAGGAATACGAAGGGACCTGCGCTGCCGTCCATGATTGGAACTTCGGAGGCAGAGAGTTCAACGTAGGCGTTATCGATGCCAAGACCGGCCATGGCCGACAGCAAGTGTTCAACCGTATCGACCTTCACGTCACCGTTGAACAGTGTTGTGGAGAGCGTTGTGTCGCCGACGTTCAACGCGTGCGCGTTGATCTGGACGACCGGCTCGAGGTCGGTACGGAAAAACACAATGCCAGCGTTCACAGGTGCAGGCTTGAGGGTCAGGTAGACCTTTTCCCCAGAGTGCAGGCCGATGCCTGTGGCACGAATAATATTCTTCAGGGTGCGTTGTTTAATCATGGCATTGGCCGCTTCAGCGCATATCGCGAATTAGTATCAACAAAGGCTGGCGATGATAGCAGACCTGGCCTTTGCTGAACACCAATCACCCTTATACCCCTGATAGAACTCATCAATCAGCCTGACGACGCAGGAATGCTGGAATGTCCAGGTAGTCCAGATCGTCTTGCGGATTCATTTTTGCCGCAGCAGTGGCGCCTGCGTGAGCCTGATTGCGCATCACGGTAGGACGGTCCAGGTCGCGGTAGTTCACCGAAGGCTGTTCCTGACGGACGGCCTGTTGCTGAACCGGTGCGGCTTGGGCGGTCTGCATGGTGTTGTCGATGACCTTCACAGGCTTCTCGATTTTTGCACCCAGGCCTGTGGCAACCACAGTCACGTGCAGCTCGTCGCGCATGTCCGGATCGATAACGGTACCGACCTTGACCATGGCGTGCTCGGAGGCGAACGCTTCGATGATGCTACCCACGTCGGAGTACTCACCCAGGGACAGGTCAGGGCCGGCAGTGATGTTGACCAGAATGCCGCGGGCACCCTGCAGGTTCACGTCTTCGAGCAGCGGGTTGCGGATCGCAGCTTCGGTGGCTTCACGTGCACGGTTCGGACCGCTGGCAGCGCCAGTGCCCATCATCGCCATGCCCATTTCGGACATCACGGTGCGTACGTCGGCGAAGTCGACGTTGATCATGCCTGGACGCTTGATGATGTCG
This sequence comes from Pseudomonas putida, assembly GCF_028682175.1. Classification (GTDB taxonomy): domain Bacteria; phylum Pseudomonadota; class Gammaproteobacteria; order Pseudomonadales; family Pseudomonadaceae; genus Aquipseudomonas; species Aquipseudomonas putida_AD. Next base: position 2,119 of record NZ_JANHKS010000062.1, read on the forward strand.
GAGATACCGCGAACGGCACCAGCCAGTACATCGTCTGCCTTGGCGAATGCGGACAGCAGGCTTGCGTCCTTGCCCAGGATGGTCAGCAGCTTCTCGTTGGGAATGGTGATCAACGAGTCGACGCTTTCGGACAGCGCGCGGATGCCTTCATCGGCGATCTGCATGCGCTTGCGGCCTTCGAACGGGAACGGACGGGTCACGACCGCAACGGTCAGGATGCCCATTTCCTTGGCCACTTCGGCGATGATCGGCGCAGCACCGGTACCGGTACCGCCACCCATGCCGGTGGTGATGAAGACCATGTTGGTGCCCTGCAGAACTTCCGCAATGCGCTCACGATCTTCCAGTGCGGCCTGACGACCTACTTCAGGGTTGGCACCTGCACCCAGGCCCTTGGTCACACCGGTACCCAGTTGCAGAATGGTACGTGCGCCAATGTTTTTCAGTGCTTGAGCATCGGTGTTGGCGCAGATGAACTCAACGCCTTCGATGTTGCTCTTGACCATGTGATTGACCGCGTTGCCGCCGCCGCCACCGACACCGATAACCTTGATTACCGGGCTTTGTGGGATGTTGTCTACGAGCTCGAACATGTTCCCTCTCCTTCACTTCTCTAGTTTTTTATCGCCTACTGCCGCCTACCACTTTTGAAACTTAGAAATTCCCCTGCACCCAGCGCTTGAGGCGTTCAAGCACGGGCGCCTTAGGTTCATCGCTATAACTGCTACCGGGGCCGGACAAGCCCGACAGCGTGATGCCGTCCGACTGCTTTTGCAGTCCGTACAGCAACAGGCCAACACCGGTGGAGTAGATCGGGTTGCGAACGACGTCCGCCAGACCCTTGATGCTGTGCGGAACGCCCAGGCGAACCGGCATGTGGAAGATTTCCTCGGCCAGTTCAACTGCGCCTTCCATTTTCGAGGTACCGCCGGTCAGCACGATGCCGGCCGGGATCAGGTCTTCGTAGCCGCTGCGACGCAGCTCGGCCTGGATCAGGGTGAACAGTTCGTCATAGCGTGGCTCGACCACTTCGGCGAGTGCCTGACGGGACAGTTCACGAGGTGGACGGTCGCCCACGCTTGGAACCTTGATGGTTTCCCCGGCGCCGGCCAGCTTGGCCAGTGCACAGGCGTAACGAATCTTGATCTCCTCGGCGTACTGGGTTGGAGTACGCAGGGCCATCGCGATGTCGTTCGTCACTTGATCGCCGGCAATCGGAATCACCGCGGTGTGACGGATCGCGCCTTCGGTGAAGATCGCGATGTCGGTGGTGCCGCCGCCGATGTCCACCAGGCACACGCCCAGTTCCTTCTCGTCGTCGGTCAGTACCGAGTAGGCCGAAGCCAGCTGTTCCAGGATGATGTCGTCGACTTCCAGGCCGCAGCGGCGCACGCACTTCTCGATGTTCTGCGCAGCGTTGACGGCGCAGGTCACTACGTGGACCTTGGCTTCCAGACGCACGCCGGACATGCCCAGTGGCTCGCGCACGCCTTCCTGGTTATCGATCACGTAATCCTGCGGCAGGGTGTGCAGCACGCGCTGGTCAGCCGGGATCGCCACTGCCTGTGCAGCGTCCAGGACGCGCTCCAGGTCAGCCGAGCTCACTTCGCGGTCACGAATCGCCACGATGCCGTGGGAGTTCAGGCTGCGAATGTGGTTGCCCGCGACACCGACGAACGCCGAGTGAATGCGGCAGCCAGCCATCAGCTGCGCTTCTTCGACGGCGCGCTGAATCGATTGCACCGTCGACTCGATGTTCACCACCACGCCCTTCTTCAGGCCGCGCGATGGATGGGTGCCGATACCGACGATTTCCAGCGTGCCATCAGCCGCGACTTCGCCTACCAGCGCCACCACCTTGGAGGTGCCGATATCCAATCCGACGATCATTTTGCCGCTTTGCACGTTTGCCATGGGTCCTGCCTCTTATCAATTCTTCGCGACGGCGGGTTTGTCCGTCGTTGGCGCTGGTGCCTGCTCACGCCAGCCAACGGCCAGGCCGTTGTTGTAACGCAGGTCTACTCGCGCAATGTTCGTGATCTGTTCTTTAAGCGTTTTTTCGTAGATGGCGATAAAGCGGCGCATCTTCTCCACCAGGTGGTCGCGACCCAGCAGCAACTCAAGGCCCGGGCCTGCGTTGCCTGCGCCGGTGGTCAGGAACCAGCTGCCTCGCTCGCGCAGTTCCAGGCGAGCGATGGAGAAGCCCAGCGGGCGCAACATCTGACTCAGGACCTGATACTGCTGCATCACCTGCTGTTGAGCCCGCACGGGCCCGAACAACTGCGGAAGGTGTTCGTAGTTGGCCAGCTCACGCGGGGTGAATGCCTGACCCTGGTTGTTCAGCAGGGCTTCATCGCCCCAGCGCGCAACCGGCAACTGTTCTTCCAGGCGGATCACCACCTGGTCCGGCCAGACGCGGCGGACCTCGGCGTGGGCGATCCACGGCATCTGCTCAAGCTCGGTACGCATGCCGGCCAGGTCGATGTTGAAGAAACTGGTGGCCACATACGGAGCGATACGCTGCTGCACGGCCTGCTGGCTGATGTAGCTCAGGTCGCCCTGAACGTTGATCCGCGAGATCGGCCGGTCGGCGTACGGCAGCAGGCGCTGGGCCGCTTCGTAGGTGCCAAAGCCGAGCACCACCAGCAGCACCGGCCACATCAGGGTGCGCAGGAAACCGAAGCTGGGCCGTGGCATGCGCGCCGACAATGGCTCCTTGGCCACCATGCGGCTGGCACCACGCGGCACCGGCTTGCGGCCGCCGGAAACGGGTTGCTGATGACGAAGCGTCGCGCCGTGCATGATCTACCCCCGCACCTGGACACTGTCGGCCAGAATCGCCAACACCAACTGGTTGAAATCGAGCCCCGCCGCCTTGGCAGCCATCGGCACCAGGCTGTGGTCGGTCATCCCCGGCACGGTGTTGACTTCCAGCAGCCAGAACTTGCCGTCGGTGTCCTGCATCACGTCGGTACGCGCCCAGCCGGCAATGCCCACGGCTTCGCAGGCACGTGCGGTCAGCGCCTTGAGTTCCTGTTCCTTGTTTGCGTCGAGGCCACACGGGATCCGGTACTGGGTATCGGAAGCCAGGTACTTGGCGTCGTAGTCGTAAAAGGTGTGGGGAGTGCCCAGGCCGATCGGAGGCAATACCTGCCCACGCAGCGAGGCGACGGTGAACTCCGGACCTTGAATCCATTGTTCGACCAACACTTGCGAATCATAGGTACTGGCGGCATTCCATGCGGCGATCAATTCGTCGACGCAGGTCACCTTGGCCATACCGATACTAGAGCCTTCATGTGCGGGTTTGACGATCAAAGGAAAGCCCAGTTCCGTCGCCGCCAAAATACAATCCGATTCGCAGCCAGGCACCGCGTGACGCGGGGTCGGCAGGCCCAGGCTCTGCCACACCTGCTTGGTGCGCAGCTTGTCCATCGCCAGCGCCGAGGCAAGCACGCCGCTGCCGGTGTACGGGATCCCGAGGCATTCGAGCAGGCCCTGCATGGTGCCGTCTTCGCCACCACGGCCGTGCAACACGATGAACGCGCGGTCGATCTTTTCGCTGACCAGCCGCTGCAGGAAATCGTCGCCCACGTCGATGCCGAACGCATCCACGCCCCCGCTCTGCAGCGCCTTGAGCACTGCATTGCCGGATTTCAGGGAAACCTCCCGCTCCGCGCTCTTGCCACCGAAGAGCACGGCCACGCGACCGAAGCTTTTCGGCTCCAGGGTCGAGAGCAGGGAGACTGGCGCGGCGGCTGTCATTTCAGCTTACCTTCGGTTGAGGCCACGATGGCACCCGTGAACAACGGGCTCTTGAGCAATTGCGGAGCAAGACCGCCGATGTCGCCCGCGCCCTGGCACAGCAGGATGTCGCCTGCGCGCAGCAGCGGTTTGACCAGCGGCGCGAGTTCAACGCCACGCTCGATGTAGATCGGGTCCAGTTGGCCGCGCTGACGAATGCTGTGGGCCAGTTGGCGGCTGTCCGCGCCCGGAATCGGCTCTTCGCCCGCCGGGTAGACTTCCATCAGCAGCAGGACGTTGGCGTCGTTGAGCACCTGCACGAAGTCGTCGTACAGATCGCGGGTACGGCTGTAGCGGTGCGGCTGGTAGACCATGACCAGCCGGCGATCCGGCCAGCCGCCGCGCACGGCGTTGATGACCGCAGCCACTTCGCGCGGGTGATGACCGTAGTCGTCCACCAGCATCACGTTGCCGCCTTCGACCGGCAGCTCGCCGTACACCTGGAAGCGCCGACCCACGCCCTGGAAGCCCGACAGGCCCTGGACGATAGCTTCGTCGGTGATGCCTTCGTCGGTCGCGATGGCGATAGTCGCCAGCGAGTTGAGCACGTTGTGGTTGCCGGGCATGTTCACCGACACGTCCAGCGGCTCGCGGTCGCGGCGCAGCACGGTGAAGTGGGTACGCATGCCTTCCTGGCGCACGTTGATGGCACGCACGTCGGCGTTCTCGTTGAAGCCGTAGGTCATGACCGGGCGCTTCACGGACGGCAGGATGTCGCGCACCACCGGATCGTCGGTGCAGACCACGGCCAGGCCATAGAACGGCAGGTTGTGCAAGAACTCGACGAAGGTCTTCTTCAGCTTGTTGAAGTCGCCTTCGTAGGTCGCCATGTGATCGGCGTCGATGTTGGTGACCACGGCGACCAGCGGCTGCAGGTGCAGGAAGCTGGCGTCGCTTTCGTCCGCTTCGGCGATCAGGTAACGGCTGGTACCAAGCTGGGCATTGGTGCCCGCTGCGTTCAGGCGGCCGCCGATCACGAAGGTCGGGTCCAGGCCACCGGCGGCGAACACCGAGGCGATCAGGCTGGTGGTGGTGGTCTTGCCATGGGTACCGGCGACGGCGATGCCGTGGCGATAGCGCATCAGCTCGGCTAGCATCTCGGCGCGCGGCACCACCGGAATGCGACGCTCAAGAGCGGTCGCCACTTCCGGGTTGGAGGTCTTCACGGCGCTGGAGACGACCAGTACGTCGGCGGCAGCCGAGTTCTCGGCACGGTGGCCGATGTAGATGTGCGCACCGAAGGATTCCAGACGCTCGGTCACCGGGGATGCCTTGAGGTCGGAACCGGAGACGTCATAACCCAGGTTCAGCAACACCTCTGCAATGCCGCACATGCCCACGCCGCCGATCCCGACGAAGTGGATACGACGGATACGACGCATTTCCGGTTGTGGCATCGCGCGTTGATTCTCAACCATGGACCACCTCCAGGCAGACATCGACGACGGTGTTGGTGGCATCCGGCTTGGCCAGTTGGCGGGCCGTGGTAGCCATGCGTTTCAATTGTTCGGGTTGCATCAAAACCTCTTTCAGGCGAGCCGCCATATCGGCAGCGCCAGTTGTCCTTTGCGGCATCACGAAGGCTGCGCCTTCACGGGCCAGATATTCGGCATTGCGCGACTGGTGGTCATCGATTGCGTGGGGCAGCGGCACCAGCAACGACGGCAGTCCAGCGGCTGCCAGTTCACTGATGGTCAGCGCGCCTGCGCGACAGACCACCAGATCCGCCCAGCCATAGGCCTGGGCCATGTCCTTGATGAAGGGGGCGACCTGCGCCTCGACACCGGCAGCGCGGTAGCGCTCGGCAGTGACTTCATCGTGTTTCTTGCCCGCCTGATGGAACACCTCAGGCCGCAACTCTGCCGGCACCAGCGCAAGGGCTTCGGGCAGCAGCTTGTTCAGAGGCTCGGCGCCCAGGCTTCCGCCCAGAATCAGCAGCCGTGGCTTGCGCCCTTCCAGCGCCTGACGCGGCGTCTCGAAGAACAGCTCGGCACGCACCGGATTGCCGGTGGTGCGACGCTTGGCCGAAGCCGCGAAAGTCTGCGGGAACGCCTCGCACACACGAGCGGCGAACGACGCCAGGCTGCGGTTGGCGGTGCCGGCCACGGCGTTCTGCTCATGGATGATCAACGGCACGCCGGAAAGCTTCGCCGCCAGGCCGCCAGGACCTGTCACGTAGCCGCCGAATCCGACCACGCAGACCGGCTTCAATTCACGCACGACCTTGCGCGCCTGCAACAAGGCCTTGAACAACATGAAAGGCGCCTTGAGCAGGGACAGACGGCCCTTGCCGCGCAGGCCGGTGACGTTGATCAGGTGCAACTGCAGACCGGCGCCGGGCACCAGTTCGTTTTCAATGCCACGAGGCGTGCCCAGCCAGTGCACGGTGTAGCCGCGTGCCTGGAATTCCCGGGCGCAGGCCAGTGCCGGGAACACGTGTCCGCCGGTGCCGCCCGCCATGATCAATACATTACCGACGGCCATGGTTCGGCTCCTCGGCGAAATCGCTCTCGTTGAACTCGGCTTCTTCACTGCCCATGTTGTTGCGCGATTCCCATTCGATACGCAGCAGCAGGCCCAGGCTTGCGCAGCAGATGATCAGCGAGCTGCCGCCGTAGCTGAGGAATGGCAGGGTCAGACCCTTGGTCGGCAGCAGGCCGACGTTCACCCCGATGTTGATCAGGAACTGGCCGATCCACAGGAACGCCAGGCCATAAGCGGTATACGCGGCGAAGAACTGCTTGGCGCGCTCGGCCCACATGCCGATGTACATCGCACGGATACTCACGAACATGAACAGCGCAACGGTCACCAGCGACCCGACCACGCCCAGCTCTTCGGCGAGTACCGAGAACACGAAGTCGGTGTGCGCCTCAGGCAGGTAGAACTGCTTCTGCACGCTGTTGCCCAGGCCCACGCCGAACCACTCGCCACGACCGAAGGCGATCAGCGCCTGGGTCAACTGGTAGCCGGAACCGAACTGATCGGACCAGGGATCGGTAAAGGTAATCAGGCGCGCCATCCGGTAAGGCTGGGCTTGAACCAGCACGAATACCGCTGCGACCGCCAGTGCCACCATCAGGGTGAAGCGGAACAGGCCGACGCCGCCCAGGAACAGCATCGCCGCGGCAGCGCCCATCATCACGACGGTGGCACCGAAGTCAGGTTCCATCAGCAGCAGGCCGGCCATGGGCAGCAGCACGATGAACGGCTTGAAGAAGCCCATCCAGCTCTCGCGCACTTCGGTCTGGCGACGAATCAGGTAGCCAGCCAGGAAGATCACCACGAACACCTTGGCAATTTCCGAGGGCTGCACGTTGAACATGCCGAAGCCGATCCAGCGCATCGAACCGTTCACCTCACGCCCGATACCGGGCACGATCACCAGGATCAGCAGGCCGAAGGCACCCAGCAGCATCAGCCAGCCCAGGCGTTGCCAGGTCGCGACCGGCACCATCATGGTGGCGACGCAGGCACCCAGGCCCAGCACCAGGTAGATCAGGTGGCGGGTCATCATGTACAGCGCGTTGCCGGACTGGACGGCGGCGACTTCCGAGGATGCGGAAGTGATCATCACCAGGCCCAGGCCCAGCAAGGCCAGGCAACCGGCGAGCATCGGGAAGTCGACGTCAACGCCACGGCCGCTGATGATCGGCGACGGGTAAGGCTTGAGCACGCCAAAGATCATGACAAGCCCCCCACTGCCTGGGCGAACAGACGTCCGCGTTCTTCGAAATTCTTGAACATGTCCAGGCTTGCACAGGCCGGAGACAGCAGCACGGCGTCCCCTTGCTGAGCCACTTCGGCAGCACGTTGCACAGCTTCTTCCAATGTCTTGACGCGTATCAGGGGCACCGAATCGCCGAAGGTCGCGGCGAGCAGTTCAGCGTCGCGGCCCAGCAGGACGACGGCGCGGCAATGAGCGGCGACCGGCGCCTTGAGGGCGGAGAAATCCGCTCCCTTGCCGTCGCCACCGGCGATGAGCACCAGCTTGCCGCTGATGTCCGCACCCAGGCCTTCGATGGCGGCCAGTGCAGCGCCGACGTTGGTGGCCTTGGAGTCGTCGTAGTAACTGACGCCTGCACGCTCGCGCACCCACTGGCAACGGTGTACCAGGCCGGCGAAGCTGCGCAGCGCTTGCAGCATCGGTTCGAATGGCAAGCCGGCAGCGTGGCCCAGCGCCAGGGCAGCCAGGGCGTTGGCCTGGTTGTGCGCGCCACGGATTTTCAGCTCGCTCACCGGCATCAGGTGTTCGAACTGGAAGGCCAGGTATTTTTCGCCGTTCTCTTCCCGCAGACCGAAGCCTGCGATGTCGGGTTTGTTCAGGCCAAAGGTCCAGCACGGCACGCCTTCGCCGATCAACGGCCGGGAGAGCGCGTCCTGACGGTTGACCACCACCTGACGGGCACCGCGGAAAATCCGGTGCTTGGCCAGGTGATACGCAGGCAGGCCGCTGTAGCGGTCCATGTGGTCTTCGCTGACGTTGAGCACGGTAGCGACTTCAGCGCCCAACTGGTCGGTGGTTTCCAGCTGGAAGCTCGACAGCTCCATCACATACAGCTCGACGTCATCGCTGAGCAGGTCCAGGGCAGGCGTGCCCAGGTTGCCGCCGACCGCCACGCGTTTGCCCGCCGCTGCGGCCATTTCGCCGACCAGCGTGGTCACGGTGCTTTTCGCGTTGGAACCGCTGATGGCGATGATCGGCGCCTTCGCGTTACGCGCGAACAGCTCGATGTCACCCGACAGCTTCACGCCACGGGCCGCAGCCGCCTGCAACGCCGGAGTCGCCAGGGCCAGGCCCGGGCTCACGTAGAGCTCGTCGGCGCGGCACAGGAACTCGACGTCGAGCTCGCCACAGCGCACTTCGACTTGCGGGTAGTCACGACGCAGGGTCTCGAGCTCCGGCGGATTCTCCCGCGTATCGGCCACGGCAAACGCCACGCCCCGGTTCGCCAGGAAGCGAACCAGGGACATGCCGCTCTTGCCGAGGCCGACAACGATGCGGAAGTGGTCAGAAGCGATCAACGACACTCTGCGTTACCTCAGTTTCAACGTGGCAAGGCCGATCAACACGAGGATCACGGTGATGATCCAGAAACGGACGATCACGCGAGGCTCGGGCCAGCCCTTGAGTTCAAAGTGGTGGTGGATCGGCGCCATGCGGAAAACGCGGCGGCCGGTCAACTTAAACGATGCAACCTGAATGACGACTGACAGGGTCTCCATCACGAACACGCCGCCCATGATGAACAGGACGATTTCCTGACGGACGATCACCGCGATGGTGCCCAGGGCCGCGCCCAGCGCCAGCGCGCCGACGTCACCCATGAACACTTGTGCCGGATAGGTGTTGAACCACAGGAAGCCCAGGCCCGCCCCGATCAGCGCGCCGCAGAACACGATCAGCTCGCCCGCGCCCGGCACGTAGGGAATCAGCAGGTATTCGGCGAACTTCACGTTACCCGACAGGTAGCAGAAGATGCCCAGCGCGCCGCCGACCATGACCGTTGGCATGATGGCCAGGCCGTCCAGACCGTCGGTCAGGTTGACCGCGTTGCTGGAGCCGACGATCACGAAGTAGGTCAGGATCACGAAGCCGATGCCCAACGGAATGCTGAAGTCTTTCAACATCGGGATCAGCAGCGTGGTTTCGACCGGCGATTGTGCGGTCATATAAAGGAAGATCGCCGCGCCCAGGCCGAACACCGACTGCCAGAAGTATTTCCAGCGGCTTGGCAGACCCTTCGAGTTCTTCTCGATGACCTTGCGGTAGTCGTCGACCCAGCCGATGCCGCCGAACAGCAGCGTGACGATCAGCACCACCCACACGTAGCGGTTGGTCAGGTCGGCCCACAGCAGGGTGGCGATGCCGATGGCGGACAGAATCAATGCGCCACCCATGGTCGGGGTGCCGGATTTGGACAGGTGGGATTGCGGGCCGTCGTTGCGGACCGATTGGCCGATCTGCTTGTTCTGCAGGGCACGGATCATCCATGGCCCCAGGCACAGCGAGAGCGACAGTGCAGTGAGCACGCCAAGAATCCCGCGCAGGGTCAGGTACTGGAAGACCGCGAAGCCTTTATAGAACTGTTGCAGATACTCGGCCAGCAGCAGCAGCATTAATGTTTCTCCGCCTTCAAGGGATAAGTCTGGGTTGCACAGAGAGCCGCCACGACGTTTTCCATCGCGGCACTGCGAGAACCTTTGATCAAAATGGTGGTGTTTTTGTCTTGCTCGGCGCCCAGCGCCTCGATCAGGTCAGCCTGACTTGCAAAATGGCGGGCATCCTGCCCGAAAGCCTTGACCGCATGGGCCATCAGCGGACCGACGGCATACAGCGCGTCGACCTTGCCAGCGGCATAGGCGCCGACATCGCGGTGGCCCTGCTCGGCCCAGTCGCCCAACTCGCCGATATCGCCCAGCACCAGCACCTTGCGGCCCGGGAAGCTGGTCAGAATGTCGGTCGCTGCGGCCACGGAGGTCGGGTTGGCGTTGTAGGTGTCATCGATCACGCGAATGCCGTTGGTCGCCAGTTGCGCAACGGTGCGCCCCTTCACCGGCTGGACGTTGTTCAGCCCGGCGACGATGCCCGGCAACGACACGCCCAGCGCGTGGGCGGCAGCGGCAGCGGCCAGCGCGTTGTTCACGTTGTGCGCGCCCAGCAGATTGAGTTGCACCTGAGCAGAGCCAGTGGGGCTGTTCAGGGTGAAAGTCGGGCAGCCACGGGCGTCGATGCCCAGGTCCGAACCATGGAAATCGGCGTCAGGGTTGGTGCGGGCAAAGCTCAGCACCTTGCGGGCGCCGGCACGGGCGGCCCAGATCCCGAATGCCTTGTCGTCCAGGTTCAGCACTGCAGTGCCGCGCGAATCGAGGCCGTCGATAATCTCGCCCTTGGCTTCGACGATCTTTTCCGGACCGCCGAACTCGCCCACGTGAGCAGTACCCGCGTTGGTCAGCACCGACACGTGAGGCTTGGTCAGGCTCACGGTCAGCGCGATTTCGCCCACATGGTTGGCGCCCAACTCGATCACAGCCGCATCGAACTCCGGCGACAGTGTCAGCAAGGTCAGCGGTACGCCCAGCTCGTTGTTCAGATTGCCTTTGGTCGCCAGCACGGTGCCGCGCGTGCGCAGGATGCTCGCGAGCATCTCCTTGACCGTGGTCTTGCCGCTGGAGCCGGTAATCGCCGCGACCGGCTTGTCGACAAAGGCGTTGCGATTCAGCGCGCCCAATTGTGCCAGCGCCTTGCGGGTGTCACCCACGATCAGTTGCGGCAATGCACTGCCTGCAACCTCACGTTCGACCAACGCGCCCACCGCACCTTTGGCGGCGACCTGATCGAGGTAATCGTGGCCATCGAAACGCGGACCGGTCAGCGCAACGAACAACTGGCCCGACTCGATGGCGCGGCTGTCGATGCTGACGCCGTTGAAATATATGTCTTCGCCGACCCGACGCGCGTCGAGTGGCAGCAGCAGTTCGCTGAACGAAAGCGGCTTAAGCATGTGCAGCCTCCCATGCGTCCAGTGCCTTGGCGGCTTCTTCAAGATCGGAAAACGGATGGCGTTCGCCGTCGATTTCCTGGTAATCCTCGTGGCCCTTGCCAGCCAGCACGATCACGTCGGCGGCATCGGCTTGGGCGATGATCTGTGCGATGGCCTGGCCGCGGCCGGCGACGAAATCGACGTTATCGGCCGAGGTGAAACCTGCGCGAATGTCGTCGAAAATGCGGGCGGCGTCTTCGGTGCGCGGGTTGTCATCGGTGACCAGCACCTTGTCGGCCAGTCGCTCGACCACTTCGGCCATCAACGGACGCTTGCCGCGATCGCGATCACCGCCGCAGCCGAACAGGCAAGCCAGTTGGCCCTTGGCGTGGGGGCGCAGGGCCACCAGCACTTTCTCCAGCGCGTCGGGGGTGTGGGCGTAATCGACCACCACCAGCGGACGCTTGCCGCCGCCCAGACGCTGAATACGGCCCACCGGCCCTTCGAGGCTCGGCAGCACTTTGAGAATGTCGCTCAGCGGGTAATCGAGCCCCATCAAGGCACCGACCGCTGCCAGCACGTTGCTCAGGTTGAAGCGGCCCAAGAGGCTGCTGCGCAGCAGGTGATCGCCCTGCGGGGTAACCAGGGTGGCGCGAACGCCATCGTCGTCGAACACCGCATCGCGGCAGAACAGGTAGGCGCTGCTGTCTTCCTGGCTGTAGGTGATGAGCCGCGACGCGTGCTGCTCACCGGCGAGCTGGCGACCGAAATCGTCGTCCAGGTTGACCACGCGGCAACGCAGGTCATTCCAGGCGAACAGCTTGGCCTTGGCCGCCGCGTAGGCTTCCATGGTGCCGTGGTAATCCAGGTGATCGCGGGACAGGTTGGTCATCACCGCGACGTCGAACGCCAGCGCGGTGACACGACCCTGATCCAGACCGTGGGACGACACTTCCATGGCGATGGCCTTGGCCCCAGCCTTTTTCAGATCGTAGATCGTCGACTGCACGGAGATCGGATCGGGCGTGGTGTGAATCCCGCTTTTCAGCTCGCTGTAGAAGCCAGTGCCCAGCGTGCCGATCAGCCCGCAGTGCAGGCCCAGCTTGTCGAGCGCCTGGGCGATCAACTGGGTCACGCTGGTCTTGCCATTGGTGCCGGTGACGCCAACCAGGTGCATGCCACGGCTCGGGTCGCCATAGAAACGCCCGGCGATGTCCGACAACTGCGCCGCCAGGCCCTTGACCGGAATCATCGGGATGTCGGTGATCGGCAGCACCTTGGCGCCTTCGACTTCATAGGCAATGGCGGCAGCGCCGTGGGCGATGGCGTCGGTAATGTGGTCGCGGCCGTCGACCTTCAGGCCTGGAATCGCCAGGAACAGATCGCCCGGACGCACCTTGCGGCTGTCCAGGGTCAGTTCACGGATCAACAGGTCACGGTCGCTCTGGGCGAAGATCTTGCTCAGGTTGAAAGGCATCAGCCACGCCCTCCCTTGACTGGAACGACGAGCGGTGGCGCGGCATTGGCCTGCTGTTCAGGCGGGACCGGCGCGAGGTTGTCCGGGCGCACGTTCATCAGGCGCAAGGTGCCCGACATCACTTTGCTGAACACCGGTGCCGAAACCAGACCACCGAAGTAGCCGCCTTTGCTTGGTTCGTCGATCACCACCACGATGGCGTAGCGCGGGTTGCTCATCGGGCCGAAGCCTGCGAACAGCGAGCGATAGGAGTTCTCGGCGTAGCCCTTGGTGCCGACCGACGTCTTACGGGCGGTACCCGACTTGCCAGCGACGTGGTACGACGGCACGCGGGCACGGTATACGCCGCGCGGGTCTTCGATGACTTGCTGCAGCATGCCTTGCAGGGTCTTCGCGGTGGCTTCCGGAATCGCCTGGGTAGACTCGGACGGCTTGTCGGTTTTCAGGATGGTCAGCGGGACGATCTTGCCGTTGTTGGCCAGTGCCGAGTAGGCGTGCACCAGTTGCAGCGCCGTCACCGAGAGGCCGTAGCCGTAGGACAGCGTTGCCGTTTCGGCCTTGCGCCATTCACGGTAGTTCGGCAGGTTGCCTACGCGCTCGCCCGGGAAGCCCAGGCCGGTGTACTGGCCCAGGCCCACACGCTGCATCGCACGGAAAATCGCTTCGCCGCCGACGTCGAACGCGACCTTGCTCATGCCCACGTTACTGGAGTTGATCAGGATGCCGGTCAGGTCGAGGATCGGACCTTCGGTCTTGGTCACGTCGCGGATGGTGTATTTGCCGATCTGCAGGGTGCCCGGGTACACCTCGACCTTGTCGCTGGGTTTCCAGCGGCCACTGTCCAGGGCTGCGGTCATGGAGATCGGTTTCATGGTCGAGCCTGGCTCGAACACGTCGATGATCGCGCGGTTACGCATCGCCGCCGGGACCATGGTGCGACGGTTGTTCGGGTTGTAGGTCGGCTGGTTGACCATGGCCAGCACTTCGCCAGTCTTCACGTCCATGATCACCAGGCTGCCGGCCTTGGCGTCGTTTTCCTGAATCGCGTTGCGCAGCTCGCGGGTCGCCAGATATTGCAGGCGCAGATCAATAGACAAAGCCAAGGTCTTTCCAGCCTTGGCGTTTTTCTTCACTTGCAGGTCCTTGATGAGCCGGCCGCGCCGGTCCTTGATGACCTGCCGCTTGCCAGGCACGCCGGCCAGCCAGTCATCGTAGGCCAGTTCAACCCCTTCGCGGCCGTGGTCGTCCAGGTCGGTGAAGCCAACCATGTGCGCCGTCACGTCACCGGCAGGGTAGAAACGCCGGAATTCTTCCTTGCCGTAGACGCCCGGCACCTTGAGGTCGAGCACCGACTGGCCCTGCTCCGGGGTCAGGCCGCGAACCAGGTAGATGAATTCCTTGCTTGCCTGCTCGTTCAGACGGTCCGCCAGGGCTTTCGGGTCCTGACCCAAGGCCTGGGCCAGCACGCCCCACTTGCTCTTGTCGGCCTGCATCTCGGACGGGTTGGCCCAGATGGTGGTCACCGGGGTACTGACGGCCAGCGGCTCGCCATTACGGTCGGTGATCAGGCCGCGGTGTGCAGGAATGGACACGGTACGCAGGCTGCGCGCATCGCCCTGTTCAATCAGGAAGCGACGGTCGATGACCTGCAGATCGACGATGCGATAGGAAATAGCCAGCACCATGACCGACAACAGGCCGACCACGAGGCGGAACCGCCATGGGTAGAGTGCGCCGTCAAGCTTCATCATGGCGACACCATCCGGATATCGGCGGCATTGGGAATGCGCATTTTCAGTTGATCGGTGGCCAGCGCCTCGATCCGGCTGTGAGCGGTCCAGGTGCTTTGTTCAAGAATCAGGCGACCCCACTCGGCCTGCGCCTTGTCACGAACGCTGAGTTCGGAATACAGCGAGTTCAGGAGCTGACGGTTCCAGTGTGCGCTGTAGGAAACGGCGATTGCCGACACGAGGACGGCAATGAACAACAGCAGCATGAAGAAGCTGCCGCCTGGCAATGGCTTGAAGAATCCGCGGCTCACCGGAGTTTCTCCGCGACACGCATGACAGCACTGCGCGAACGGGGGTTGGCGCGGGTTTCTTCATCGGAGGCGAACTGCGCCTTGCCGATCAGCTTGATGCGCGGCTCGAAGGCCTGGTGGCGAACCGGCAGGTTGCGTGGCAGGTTGTCGGCCTCGCCCTTGACCAGCTTGCGCATGAACAGTTTGACGATGCGGTCTTCCAGCGAGTGGAAGCTGATGACCGCCAGACGGCCGCCCACTTCCAGCGCGTCCAGTGCGGCTTCGAGGCCGGCTTCCAGATCGCCCAGTTCGTTGTTGACGTGAATGCGCAGGCCCTGGAACGCGCGGGTTGCCGGGTTCTTGCCCTTTTCCCACGCAGGGTTGGCAACTTTCAATACTTCGGCCAGATCGCCGGTACGTTCGAAAGGCTGGGTTTCGCGACGTGCGACGACAGCGCCGGCCATGCGTCTGGCAAAACGCTCTTCGCCGTATTCCTTGAATACTCGGGCGATTTCTTCGGCAGGCGCAGTATTGACGAACTCGGCGGCGCTGATCCCTCGGGACGGGTCCATGCGCATGTCCAGCGGGCCGTCGTTCATGAAACTGAAGCCGCGCTCAGGGTCGTCGAGTTGTGGCGAGGAGACGCCAAGGTCGAGCAGGATTCCGCTGACCTTGCCCGCTATGCCGCGTTCCAGAGCCTCTGAGCCCAATTCTGCAAAGCTGCGCTGCACAATGACAAAGCGGCCGTCTTCGGCCGCCAGCGCTTGCCCGGTGGCAATCGCTTGAGGATCCTTGTCGAACCCCAGGAGCCGGCCGTCCGGCCCCAGGTTCTGCAAGATGAGGCGGCTGTGCCCGCCCCGTCCGAACGTGCCATCCAGATAGCAGCCATCGGCGCGCACCGCGAGAGCCTCGACGGCTTCTTCGAGCAGTACGGTGATGTGGGTAAAGCCGCTATTCATAGTCACAGGATCAAATCACGCAGTTCATCAGGCATCGCGCCCGGTTTTTGAATGGCCGCAAGGTCCGCATCAGCAAGTGCGTTCCAGGCGTCCTCATCCCACAGTTGAAACTTGTTGAGCTGGCCAACCAGCATCACTCGCTTATCGAGCTTGGCGTAGTCACGCAAACGTGGCGGCACCAGAAAGCGCCCACTGCCGTCGAGTTCCAGATCAACCGCGTTACCGATCAACAGTCGCTGCAGACGACGGTTTTCTTCACGGAATGTTGCAAGCTCGCGCAGTTTGGCTTCGATCAGTTCCCATTCCGGGAGCGGATAGATGCACAAGCACGGGTCAACGGTATCAATGGTCACAATCAACTGGCCGGAGCTACGCGAATCGAGCTCGTCACGGTACCGGCTCGGCATAGCGAGACGGCCCTTTGCGTCGAGATTGATTGCGTTTGCACCACGGAACACAGGCGCTTTCTCCGAATATTATCTTTTTGCGCTCAAAAAACCCACTTCACGCCACTTTCCGCCACTTGCGCACACTATAGGAATGCGCCCACCACACCGTCAAGGCAACTTCTTAAGGAAAACCCTTACAGAACGGAGATTTAGGAGAGGTGGTGCGGGAGTTTCCGAAAATTTCGGATTGGGACTACAGATAAATCCGAAAATATTCAGAAAGATGGCGTTCAAACTTAAAGTGTTTTGTGAGGTTTAAGATTTTTTCGGCATTACGAGGGGAGGATTTTGACAAAGAAAGCGAGAAAGAAATGCGAGAAAAAGCAGGGAGAGGGGAAAAGGTGGAGAGTCGATCTGTAAGCCGGGTTCTGTCGAGGACAGTCATTCCTCTACGATGGCCATCACTGGACATCTTTAGCAACCTACCCGGTTCCAGCGCGGGCCACGCCTTGGAACCCTATTTGGTCTTGCTCCGAGTGGGGTTTACCTAGCCACGAACTGTTACCAGCCGTGCGGTGCGCTCTTACCGCACCTTTTCACCCTTACCGGCACCGAAGTGCTTAGGCGGTTATTTTCTGTGGCACTTTCCGTAGGCTCGCGCCCCCCAGGCGTTACCTGGCACTCCGCCCTATGGAGCCCGGACTTTCCTCCCCCCTTCATTGCGGAACAATGAAAGGCAGCGACTGTCCAATCGACTCTCCGCCGCCAAGGTTAATGGCTGGCAGGCTCAAGAACAAGCATTAATAAGCCTGGGGCACTATTGAGTGACAGGCTGACGGATGGCGATCACTCGCCCTTTTGCTTGTCGAGGGCCACCTGGTACAGCAGATTCTTGCGCACGCCGGTGATTTCGGCAGCCAACGCAGCCGCGCGCTTGAGCGGCATTTCCTCCAGCAGAAGGTCCAGCACGCGGCGCGCCTCGGCACCAATCACGTCCTCGCCCTCAGGTTCGCTCCAGCCTGCAACCAGCACCACGCACTCGCCGCGTTGCTGGTTGCTGTCGCCCTCGACGAAGGCCCGCAGCTCGCCCAGTGGCAAACCCTTCAGGGTTTCGAAGGTTTTGGTCAGCTCACGCCCGAGCACCGCAGGCCGCTCGGCACCGAAGATTTCTTCAAGATCCTGCAGGCATTCGAGAATCCGGTGCGGCGCCTCGTAGAAGATCACCGTGCGCGGTTCCTCCTTCAACAGTTCCAGACGCGCCTTGCGCCCCACCGACTTGGCCGGCAGGAAGCCTTCGAAGATAAAACGGTCCGACGGCAGGCCTGCCGCCGACAACGCCGCGATCAAGGCACAAGCACCAGGCACCGGAACCACCTGAATGCCTGCCGCCCGCGCCTGACGCACCAGGTGATAGCCAGGATCGGAAATAAGTGGCGTGCCCGCATCGGAAATCAACGCGACGTCGTCACCGGCCAGCAGGCGGGTGATGAATCGGCTGCCCTCTTCGCGTTCGTTATGTTCATGGCACGCAGCCAGCGGAGTCGCTATGCCGAAATGTTGCATCAGGCGTAATGAATGCCGGGTATCTTCGGCGGCAATCAATGACACTTCGCGCAATACTTTCAGTGCTCGCACGCTCATGTCGTCCAGGTTGCCAATCGGCGTGGCCACCACATAAAGCGAGCCTGTAGTGGAATTCAAAGCACCTGGAGCAGTCAAAACGCGCACCTCATGTGGGGTAAAAACCTGCATTGTACAGGTTCAGGGGATCCAGACAGGGAGATTGGAAAATGCACCCACACATCCGCTCATACATTGATATCGGCTGCCATTGTCAGGGAATTCCACCACGCGGTGCGCACAATTGCCCATCTGCATGGTCAATATCGCAGCTTTGATACCTCCAACGTCGCGCCCCGGCCAGTGCTTGGGTACAATTCCACTCTTATTTGCTCAAGTATCAGGAACATATACATGATCGCTTGCCTGCGGCTGTTCTCTGCCCTCTGCCTGGCTGCCTTGTTGGCCGCCTGCGCCAGTTCGCCCTCCTCCAGCCTTGGCGAGTTGCCACGCACCCCTGACGCCACCATCGAGCAACTGCTCGAACAGGCGTCGAGCGCCAAGACGCCCGATCAGGCCGCACTGCTGAGGCTGACCGCCGCGGACCTGGCCGCACGCCAGAACAACCCGAGCCGTGCAGCGAGCATTCTTGAGCAAGTCCAGATGGATCAGCTCAAGACGGACAAGCAGATCTACGCCAACACCCTGTCCGCCGAACTGGCCCTGGGCCGCAGCCAGCCAAAGGCTGCGCTGACCGCCCTCAACCACCCGAGCCTGCAGCACCTGGGCGAAATGCCGGTGGACCTGCAGACCCGCACCCACACCGTTCGCGCTCGCGCCCTGGAAGCTGATGGCCAGACCCTCGCCGCCGCCAGCGAGCGCGTGTTCATGGGCCCGCTGCTGCAAGGCGACGCCCTGAGCGCCAACAACGATGCGATCTGGACACTGGTCGCGGCATTGCCTGCCGAGCAACTGCAAAGCAACGCCACCGATGACATGGGCGGCTGGCTGAGCCTGGCCCGCGCGGTCAAGGGTGCCGGCACGCTGGAACAACAACAGGCGGCCATCGACAACTGGAAAGCGCAGAACCCGCAACACCCTGCCGCACGTCAGTTGCCGACGTCGCTCGCTCAACTGCGCGACCTGAAAAGCCAGCCACTGACCAAGATCGCCCTGCTGCTGCCGCAAGATGGCCCCCTCGCCTCGGTCGCCCGTGCCCTGCGTGACGGCTTCATGGCTGCGCACTATCAGGCGCAACAGGCCGGCCAGAAGCCGCCTGCCATCGAAGTGTTCGACAGCTCCCGCGTAACCTCGATGGATGCCTTCTACGCCCAGGCCAAGGCCGCTGGCGTACAGATGGTGGTCGGCCCGCTGGAAAAACCGCTGGTCAAACAGCTCAGCGCTCATCCGCAGTTGCCTATCACCACCCTGGCCCTGAACTACAGCGACTCGACCGCGCAAGGTCCGGCCGAGCTGTTCCAGTTCGGCCTGGCAGCGGAAGACGAAGCCCGTGAAGTGGCCCGTCGCGCCTGGGCTGACGGTAAACGCAGCGCCGTCGCCATGGTGCCGAAAGGCGAATGGGGCGACCGCGTGCTCGACGCCTTCCGCCAGAGCTGGCAAGCCAAGGGCGGCACCCTGCTGGGTGTCGAACGCATCGACCAGCCGGTAGCCCTGGCCCAGCAAGTCGCCGACCTGTTCCAGTTGCGCAACAGCGAAGGCCGCGCCCAGCGCCTGCAAAGCACCACCGGCGCACAGATGGCCGCCCAGCCAAGCCGCCGCCAGGACGTCGATTTCATGTTCCTGGCCGCGACCCCGCAACAGGCCCAGCAGATCAAACCGACCATGGTCTTCCAGTACGCCGGTGACGTGCCTGTCTATGCGACTTCGCACCTGTTCACCAACAGCGGCGACCAGGCGATGTACAACGACCTGGCCGGCGTGCGCTTCTGCGAAACCCCTTGGCTGCTCAACGCCACCGACCCACTGCGCCAGCAAGTCACCACCCAGTGGCCTCAAGCCGCCGGCAGCCTGGGTCGCCTGTACGCCATGGGCATCGATGCCTATCGCCTGGCGCCGCGCCTGACCCAGCTCAAGACCCTGCCTGAGAGCCGCATCGACGGTCTGTCCGGCAGCCTGGCCATCGGTCAGGGCCAGCGTATCGAGCGTCAACTTCCATGGGCCCAGTTCGTCGACGGTCGCGTCCAGCGCCTGCCGGACACCACGCCTTGACCCAAGGCAGCACGCGCCAGACCGCAGGGCGAGAGGCCGAGGCCCACGCCCTGCAACACTTGCAGCAACAAGGTTTGCAACTGATTACACAGAACTGGTCATGCAAACGCGGTGAGCTTGATCTGGTCATGCTCGACGGCGATACAGTAGTATTCGTCGAAGTTCGCTATCGGCGCCACGCAAGCTTCGGTGGCGCGATGGAAAGTGTCGATGTTCGCAAGCAGGAAAAGCTCACCCTGGCTGCACAATGGTTCTTGCAGACCGAACCGAAATGGGCAGATTCCCCCTGCCGATTCGATGTCGTCGCCATCAACGGCGAGCCGGGAGCGGGGCCTGTAACGAACTGGGTGCAGAATGCGTTCGACACCTGACTACGCGTTGAAGCCCACATCTGCGAACCTGTTCGCCGACACCACTCTTCACACTGATTTGCTCTTTGCTTTGCGGGCTGCACAGTTTTGTGCCGGGAAGCCGATGACCTCTTTCAGACGTCGCCCGACCAGCCGCCCCTATTAAGGTTTTCATAGATGGACATGCAATCCCGAATTCGCCAGCTTTTTCAGGCCAGCATCGATACCAAGCAACAGGCGATGGACGTTCTTGCACCGCACATCGAGCAAGCCAGCCAGGTGATGGTCAACGCCCTGCTTAACGAAGGCAAGATGCTTGCCTGCGGCAACGGCGGCTCGGCCGGCGATGCCCAGCACTTTTCGTCGGAGCTGCTCAACCGCTTCGAGCGTGAACGCCCGAGCCTGCCCGCCATCGCGCTGACGACGGACACCTCGACCATCACCTCGATCGCCAACGACTACAGCTACAACGAAATCTTTTCCAAGCAGATCCGCGCCCTGGGCCAGCCCGGCGATGTGTTGCTGGCGATTTCCACCAGCGGCAACTCGGCCAACATCATCCAGGCCATCCAGGCGGCACATGATCGGGAAATGATTGTCGTAGCTCTGACCGGTCGCGATGGTGGCGATGTCGCCTCGCTGCTGCTGCCCGAGGACGTGGAGATCCGCGTCCCGGCCAAGGTCACCGCACGTATCCAGGAAGTCCACCTGCTGTCGATCCATTGCCTTTGCGATCTGATCGACAGCCAATTGTTCGGGAGTGAAGAATGATATCCAAACGTCTCAGCCTGCTGGCCCTGACACTGTGCCTGGGCGTCAGCGGATGCAGCTCGGTGATCAACGCCAGCCGCGAAGCGCCAATCGACGACGATCGCGGTACGCGCACCTTCGGCAGCAAGATCGATGACTCGCTGATCGAAACCAAGGCCGCGGTCAACATCGCCAAGGCCAGCCCCGATCTGGACAACAATTCGCACATCGTGGTGACCAGCTTCAACGGCATCGTGCTGCTGGCCGGCCAGACCCCACGCGCCGACCTCAAGCAACTGGCCGAGCAGACCGCCGCCCAGGTGCAGAAGGTCAAGAAGGTCAACAACGAGCTGCAGGTCATCGCGCCCTCCTCGATGCTGGCGCGCAGCAACGATGCGTGGCTGACCAGCAAGATCAAGACCGAGATGCTCACCGACAGCGCCATCCCGGGCTCGCGCATCAAGGTCGTGACCGAGAACGGCATCGTCTACCTGCTGGGCCTGCTGACCCAGGCCGAAGCCACCCGCGCCACCAACCTGGTGCAGGGCGTAGGCGGCGTGCAGAAGATCGTGAAGCTGTTCGAGTACATCGACTAAACAGCCAGCCCATCGCTCCCACCGTAGCAGCCCGGCCGGGCGGCGCTCCGCTTGCCGGCGGAAGCGATCTTGAGAATATCCCCGCCGGCAAGCCGTGCTGCTACGGGACGTGCGATGCGCTCAAACTGCGGCGACAAAAAAGGCGATCCCTCGGGATCGCCTTTTTCGTTACCGCGCAGTCGGGTTACTTGACCACTTTCAGACTCGGCCGGCCGCTCGGGCGTGGCGGTTCGTCGTCCGGTGGCGGCATGTCGTCTTCGACATCCAGATCATCATCGTCGTCCACGGCAGGCTCCAGGTCGAAGACCATGCCCTGGCCGTTTTCACGGGCGTAAATCCCCATGACCGCAGCGACCGGCACATACAGGCTGTGCGGCACACCGCCGAAGCGGCCTTCGAAACTCACCGCGTCGTTGTCCATGTGCAGGTGGCGCACGGCACTCGGCGAGATGTTGAGGACGATTTGTCCGTCGTTGGCGAAACCTTGCGGGACTTGCACCGCCGGGTACTCGGCGTTGACCAGGATGTGCGGCGTGCAATCGTTGTCCACGATCCACTCATAGAGAGCACGGATCAGATAGGGGCGACTGGAGTTCATCGAATGTTTCCTTAAGCCTTTAGCGCATGTCGCGTTCGGCAGCAGACAGACTCGCCTGGAATGCCTCACGCGCAAACTGGCGCTCCATATAATCAAGCAGCGGCTTGGCAGGCCGCGGCAACTCGATACCCAGAATCGGCAGGCGCCAGAGTATGGGCAATAGACAGCAGTCGACCAGACTTTGCTCGTCACTGAGGAAAAAAGCCTTTTCCGCGAACAGTGGCGAGACGCCGGTCAGACTTTCGCGCAACTCCTTGCGCGCCTGGGTGCGGGCAGCTTCTTTGCTGCGAGCATCCAGGATGACATCCACCAGGACGCACCAGTCGCGCTGGATCCGATGGATCAGCAGGCGGCTGTTGGCCCGGGCAACGGGATAAACCGGCAGTAAAGGCGGATGCGGGTAACGCTCATCCAGGTATTCCATGACCACTGTCGACTCGTACAACGCCAGATCGCGATCGACCAGTGTCGGTGTGCTGCCGTACGGATTGACCTCGACCAGTTGCGGCGGAAGGCGACCTCCCACGACATCGATGATCTCGGCGCTGACACCTTTCTCGGCGAGCACAATGCGCACGCGATGGGAATAGTGGTCGGCGGGGTCGGAGTAACAGGCCAACCGATTGGTCACGCCCATGGTGATCCTCCTCGCTTGTTAAATATTCAGAAGCAGAAAAACGAACGCGCCCTGAAGGCGCCTCCGGCAACATCCACAATCAGCGGGTGTTCGTCGCGGGCGACAAGATAGCGCATTTACTCAAGGTAAATTCCGTAATCTTTCGCCCGCCACTATACCCGCTCTGCGTCCATTGCCCGAATGAGGCTCTTCAGAGCGCGTTCCATCTACTTCATCACTGGCGCGAAGTCAGTGAACGTCTTTCCAGTATTCACGTTTGAGCAGGTACGCGAAGATAAACAGGATCGCCAGATACAGCAGCACATAGGTGCCGATGCGCTGGTGTTGCAGCTTGACCGGGTTGGCCGAGTAGGCCAGGAATGTCACCAGGTTCTTCACCTTCTCATCGAACTGCTCTTCGGTGAGCGTGCCGGTCTTGGGCACGATGGTCAGTTGATCACAGGCTTCATGGGTCAGTGGCGAGCCGGTCAGCGGGTCGAACTGCTTCTTGCCATCCTCGACCGCCTGGACCTGCTTGCAGCCGATGATCTGGCGGCCCTGCAGCCCCACCAGCACGTTGGGCATGCCCACGTTAGGAAAGACCTTGTTGTTCACCCCCCAAGGCCGTGCCGGGTCCTCGTAGAACGAGCGCAGGTAACCGTAGAGCCAGTCGGTGCCCCGCACCCTGGCAACCAGGGTGAGGTCGGGCGGCGCTGCGCCGAACCAGGCCTTGGCGTCCGCCGACTGCATGCCGACGGTCATGTGGTCGCCGATCTTGGCACCGGTGAACACCAGCTTCTCCAGCATCAGCTCATGGGGAATGCCCAGGTCATCCGCGACCCGCTCGTAACGCTGGAACTTGGCGCTGTGGCAGCCCATGCAATAGTTGGCGAAGGTGCGGGCGCCGTCCTGCATGGCCACCTTGTCGGAGACGTCGATGTCGACGCTTTCCAGGTCCGGTCCACCGTGTTCGGCGGCAAAGGACAGCACAGGCAAGGCAGAAAGAATGAAAACAGCCAATAATTTTTTCATCAGCCAGTCACCCTTTCCGGAACCGGTTTTGTCTTCTCCATCCGCGTATAGAACGGCATCAGGATGAAATAGGCGAAGTACAGGAACGTACACACCTGAGACAGCAGCGCGCGTTCAGGGCTGGGCGGCAGCACGCCGAGAATTCCCAGGATCACGAACGACACGCAGAACACCACCAGCCAGATCCGGCTGAGCCAGCCTTTGTAACGCATGGACTTGACCGGACTTCGATCAAGCCAGGGCAACACGAACAGCACCGCGATCGCCGCGCCCATGGCCATGACGCCCATGAGCTTGTCAGGGATGGCCCGCAAGATCGCGTAGAACGGCGTGAAGTACCACACCGGCGCGATGTGCTCTGGCGTCTTGAATGCGTTGGCCTGCTCGAAGTTCGGTTTCTCGAGGAAGTAGCCGCCCATCTCCGGGAAGAAGAACACGATCGAACAGAAGATGAACAGGAACACCACGACGCCGACGATATCCTTCACCGTGTAGTACGGGTGGAAGGCGATCCCGTCCAGTGGCTTGCCGTTTTCATCCTTGAGCTTCTTGATGTCGACGCCGTCGGGGTTGTTCGAACCCACTTCGTGCAGCGCCAGCACATGCAGCACCACAAGGCCGAGAATCACGATGGGCAACGCGACCACGTGCAGGGCGAAGAAGCGGTTCAGGGTGATCCCGGAAATCAGGTAGTCGCCGCGAATCCACTGGGTCAGGTCGTTGCCGATGACCGGAATCGCGCCGAACAACGAGATGATGACCTGCGCGCCCCAGTACGACATCTGCCCCCATGGCAGCAGATAGCCCATGAATGCCTCTGCCATCAGCGCGAGGTAAATGAGCATGCCGAAGATCCAGACCAGCTCCCGAGGCTTCTGGTACGAGCCATACATCAGGCCACGAAACATGTGCAGATACACCACGATGAAGAACGCCGACGCCCCCGTGGAGTGCAGCAGGCGCAGGATCGAGCCGTACTCGACATCGCGCATGATGTACTCGACCGAGGCGAACGCCTCCTCCGCCGAGGGTGTGTAGCTCATCGTCAGCCATACGCCGGTGACGATCTGGTTGACCAGCACCAGCAACGCCAGCGAGCCGAAGAAATAGAAGAAGTTGAAGTTCTTGGGGGCGTAATACTTGCTGAGATGGTCTTCCCACATGGAGGTCGCAGGGAAGCGCGCATCGATCCAGTCCATGAATTTGCTCATTACGCTTTCTCCTGATCGACGCCGATGACGATGATTGAGTCCGACTCGTAGGAATGCGGCGGCACTGGCAGATTCAGGGGTGCAGGTTGCGCCTTGTAGACGCGCCCAGCCAGGTCGTAATGGGAGCCGTGACAAGGACAGAAGTAGCCGCCGACCCAGTCTTTGCCCAGGTCTGCGGGGGCCACTTCAGGGCGAAACGTGGGCGAGCAGCCCAAGTGGGTACAGATGCCGATCAGCAACAGCAGCTCGGGTTTGATCGAGCGAACCTTGGGGTCCACGTACGCAGGCTGAACGGAGTTCTTGGATTCGGGATCGGAGAGCTGACCGGTGATCTTGGTCAGGTTGGTGAGAATTTCGGGCGTTCGACGAACGATGAAGACCGGCTGGCCCCGCCATTCGGCGATCATCTGCTGGCCTGGCTCGACCTTGCTGACGTTGACCTTCACGGGTGCGCCCGCCGCCTTGGCTTTGGCACTGGGAAACCATGACCCCACGAACGGGACCGCAGCCCCCACCGCTCCTGCAGCGCCGACCACAGATGTGGCCGCGACAAGGAAGCGACGCCGGCCTGCATTCACGCCGTCATTGCTCATTCCGTCCTCTCCCATCAGCTTTTAGAGGCCTGCTTGGTCAGGCATCCCTTTGAATTATTTTTCTAGCTGTCAAAAAAATCCTGCCAAATGTAAGCAAAGGCCCTTCTATCCGCAAGGGTATTGCCATTTGGCGAAAACGGGGAGGCCTTATGGAACGGGGCATCCACGGATGAGACCAGTCGTCACACCCAATAATAGACGCCCATAAAAAAACGCCCAGTTCCGTGAGGAAACTGAGCGTTCTTTTTGAACGAAAAGCGAATTAACGCTTCGAGTACTGCGGACGCTTACGCGCTTTACGCAGACCGACTTTCTTGCGTTCAACTTCGCGAGCATCGCGAGTAACGAAGCCAGCTTTGCGCAGAGCGCTGCGCAGGGTTTCGTCGTAGGACATCAGAGCGCGGGTGATACCGTGGCGGATTGCGCCAGCTTGACCACTCACACCACCGCCGATGACGGTGACGTAGATGTCGAATTTCTCAACGGTCTCGGTCAGTTCCAGCGGCTGACGAACTACCATGCGGGCAGTTTCGCGACCGAAGAACGAATCCAGGGAGCGGTTGTTGATCGAGATGTTACCGGTGCCCGGACGCAGGAAAACGCGTGCGGTTGCGGTCTTGCGACGGCCAGTGCCGTAATTTTGAGTCGCCGACATAATGAACTATTCCGTTAAAACTTCAGTTCTTGGGGCTGCTGAGCAGTATGAGGGTGAGCAGCGCCCGCATAGACTTTCAGCTTACGATACATGTCGCGACCCAGCGGGTTCTTAGGCAGCATGCCTTTGACCGCGGTCTCGATCACGCGCTCAGGAGCTTTGGCGATCAGCTTTTCAAAGTTGATCGACTTGATCCCGCCCGGGAAACCGGAGTGAGAGTAGTAGATCTTGTCGGAGGTTTTGGCACCAGTAACGCGGATTTGCTCAGCGTTGATCACGACGATGTAGTCGCCGGTGTCAACGTGCGGAGTGTATTCCGGTTTGTGCTTGCCACGCAGACGGCTCGCGATTTCAGTGGCCAGACGACCCAGGGTCTGACCAGCAGCGTCGACGACGAACCAGTCGCGCTTTACTGTTTCCGGTTTAGCGGTAAAAGTTTTCATTCTTTATAGCCTCAAAGGCCGCCTGAAAAAATAGACGGCGGAGCATACTCGATAGTACGGTCTTTGACAAGTCAAAGGCCGCCGGGCACGAACGCTATAGGGGGCTCGGGTCAGCGCGTTCGATCGCAGCGGAGTCTTGGTCGCGGGGCATCACTCCCGTGACGAAGAGCTGCGGAATTATGCAGATTGCGAAAAAAATTTCAACCTGCTTTTATGGCTCTTTTGATCAGGAGAGCCACATGGACTATCGCCAACTGGGCAGAACCGACCTCAATGTCAGCGCCATCTGCCTGGGCACCATGACCTGGGGCGAGCAAAACAGCGAGTCCCAGGCCTTTGCCCAGATCGAACGCGCCAAGGCGGCAGGTATCAATTTCATGGATACCGCCGAGATGTATCCCGTCCCGCCGAAGAAAGAAACCTACGCCAGCACCGAGACCATCATCGGCAACTGGTTCAAGAAGAACGGTGACCGCGCCGACTGGATCCTGGCCAGCAAGATCGCTGGCCCCGGCAACGGCATCGACTACATTCGCGACGGCCAGCTGAAATTCAACCGCGACCATATCGTTGCGGCCGTGGACGCCAGCCTCAAGCGCCTGCAGACCGACTACCTGGACCTGTACCAGTTGCACTGGCCGGAGCGCAGCACCAACTTCTTCGGCAAGCTGGGCTACAACCATTCCGAGGAATACTTCACGCCGTTGCTGGAAGTGCTCCAGGCCCTGGACGAGCAGGTCAAGGCCGGCAAGATCCGTCACGTCGGGCTGTCCAACGAAACGCCATGGGGCACCATGAAGTTTCTCGCTGAATCCGACACCCACGGCCTGACCCGCCCGGTATCGATCCAGAACCCGTACAACCTGCTCAACCGCAGCTTCGAGGTGGGCCTTGCGGAAGTCGCCATTCGCGAGCAGTGCGGCCTGCTGGCCTACTCGCCGCTGGCGTTTGGCATGCTGTCGGGCAAATACGCCAACGGCGCCCGCCCGGCACATGCGCGTCTGAGCCTGTACAGCCGCTTCACCCGCTACTTCAACCCGCAGTCCGAGGCGGCGTGCGCCCGTTACGTGGCGCTGGCGCAGCAGCACGGCCTGGACCCGGCGCAGATGGCTCTGGCGTTCGTCACCAGCCGTGGGTTCGTGACCAGCAATATCATTGGCGCGACCACGCTGGAGCAACTGGAAAGCAACCTGGCAAGCGCTGAGCTGGTGCTGTCCGAGGAAGTGCTGGCCGGGATCGAGGCGATTCACAAGGATCAGCCGAACCCTGCGCCTTGACGCAATACCCTTGTAGGAGCGCGCTTGCCCGCGACGGCGGCGTGTCAGTCAGCATCACTGTCTCTGACACGCCGCGGTCGCGGGAGATCGGAA
>NZ_JANHKS010000063.1 GCF_028682175.1 Pseudomonas putida
AAGGCCGCCCCCGCCGGCAAGCCGTGCTGCTACAAATCATTCGGCACAAAAAAAGCCAGGACACTGTCCTGGCTTTTTACATCTGCCTTCAATCATCACAGCCCGTCGAGAATGTCCGCCATGTCGTCGGCGTGTTCCTCTTCCTGGGCCAGGATTTCCTCGAAGATACGGCGCGTGGTCGGGTCTTTGTCGCCGATGTACTGAATGATCTCACGATAGCTGTCGATGGCAATGCGCTCGGCGATCAGGTCTTCGGTGACCATCTCTTTGAGCGTATTGCCCGCCACGTACTGCGCGTGGGAATTCTTGGACAGCAGGTCGGGATTCAGCTCCGGCTCGCCGCCCAACTGCACGATGCGCTCGGCGAGTTTGTCGGCGTGCTCGGCTTCCTGATTGGAATGCTCGAGAAATTCGGCGGCAGCCACTTGGGCTTTCACGCCCTTGGCCATGTAGTAATGGCGCTTGTACCGAAGCACGCAGACCCACTCGGTGGCCAGCGATGCATTGAGCAGGCGAATGATCTCTTCGCGGTCGCCATCGTAGCCTTCGGTCACGGCACCGTTTTCAACATTGTGACGCGCGCGCTCGCGCAGGGTGCTGACATCGGTTAATTGCTGCACATCGCTCATCATTTTTCTCCAGGGCTGATCCGGTTATTCCCGTCTCGCTCTTGATGGGCCGGTCACGAAAGGTCTGACCGGCCCTTGGCAAGATCGGGTCTTAAGGTGTGAGTGGTGCGCGAGGGGAAAAGTTTGATTTGTTTGCCGGCTTACATCGCCCGTTCGTTCGCCTCACGCTGCTCGCAGGTCATGAAGCCCTTGTTGTCCACCCGACCGTTGGCATTGAAGGTGACGTAGTAGGTCTGCTGATGGCCGTCCTTGTTCAGGACGTAGTTGTTGCAGGTGCCGGGGTGAACCTTGCGGTGCACACGGGTGGAGGGCTCGCCGCCGATGGTCAGCACTTGCTGCTCGGTCATGCCATCGTCGACTTGCTTGACCAGCGGCTCATTGCGATAGGTGGCGTAGTCCACCGGGTTTTGCAGGGTTGTCGATGAACAGCCGGCCAGTGCGGCCATTGCAAACACTACTGCCAGAGATTGCTTGTACATAACCGGACACTCCACAGAAAGGCCATTAGTGGCCCGTTGCAGTTATGAGCCTCGGCCGATTGAAAGAGTTCGATCCAATAGATGGCGATGGGGCATTACTTGTTTTTGTCATCATCGATGAACGCTTTGCGACTACTGTCTGTAGGAGCGCGCTTGCCCGCGACCGCAGTGTGTCAGACACAGGACGGCACTTGACACACCGCGGTCGCGGGCAAGCGCGCTCCTACAGAATCAGGTGAGGGCTCAGGTAGTCATGACGCAAGATCAGGCCACGCAGTACCCCATTGTGTTGGTACCCGGGTTGTTGGGGTTCGTGAAGCTGGTGGTCTATCCCTATTGGTTCGGCATTGCCTCGGCGCTGCGTCGCGGTGGGGCGACGGTGATTCCGGTGATGGTTTCGGCGGTGAACTCTTCCGAGATCCGCGGCGAGCAATTGCTGGGGCGAATCGAGGAAATCCTCAGGGAAACCGGCGCGCAGAAGGTCAATCTCATCGGCCACAGCCAGGGCGCGTTGACCATCCGCTATGTGGCCGGGGTTCGCCCGGACCTGGTGGCTTCGGTGACATCGGTGGCCGGGCCCAATCACGGTTCGGAACTGGCGGATTTTCTCGAGGAGCACTTCCCGGTCAGCAAACTGCGCGGGCGGATGGTGCATGCCGTCATTCGCCTGAGCACCCTGGCGCTGGCGCTGCTCGACACCGGCTATCGCGGCACCCGGCTGCCCACCGACGTGCATGCCGCCCATGGCTCGCTCACCTCCAAGGGTGTCGCGAAATTCAATGCCTTGTTTCCCCAGGGCCTGCCGCTTGAGTGGGGCGGGCAGGGGCCTGAACTGGTCAACGGTGTGCGTTATTACTCTTGGTCCGGCACCTTGCAGCCGGGCCTGACTGACCGTGGCAAGAACCTGTTCGATACGACGAACCTGACATGCCGGATGTTCGCCCGCACCTTCACCCGCGAGCGGGAGAGCGATGGGATGGTCGGGCGTTTCAGTTCGCACCTGGGCACGGTCATTGGCGACAACTTCCCCCTCGATCATTTCGATATCGTGAATCAGCACCTGGGGCTGGTGGGCAAGGGCGCGGAACCGGTGCGGCTGTTCATGGAGCACGCCGCACGGCTCAAGTCAGTCGGCCTTTGACGCCGTTGCCTGGGGCTTGCTGCGCAGGGGTGTGGTCCAGCGCTCGGCCAGGATCACTCCACTGAGGGTCAGCGCACCGCCGATGAAGTGATACACCGCCAGCTGTTCGCCCAATGCCAAGGCCGCTACCAGCGCGGTGAGAATGGGTACCAGGTTGAAGAACAGCGTGGTGCGGCTGGGGCCGAGCAGGGAGATGGCTTTCATCCACAACAGCGGCGCGATCATCGACACCGGAATGCAGGCATAGAGCACCAGCGGGATGTTGCTGGCGTTGAGGCCGGTCTTGGGCGAGAGCAGGAACAGTGGAAACAGCGCGACAATTGCCACCAGCACTTGCAGGTACAACAGTTGCAGCGGCGGCATGCGTAACTGCCACTTCTTCAATAGCGTGCTGTAGGTGGCGTAGGCAAAGGCGGCGACCAGCATCATCGCGTCTCCCAGATTGACCCCGTGGGCCACCAGTACCGTCCAGCTGCCCTGGGACACCACCAGCAGCACTCCCGCAAATGACACCCCGGCGCCGACCAGCGCGCCTGCCGTGAGCGCGGTGCCCAGGCTGGCAATCGACAGGCCAAGGGTCATCACCGGCACCAGTGACAGGATGATCCCCATGTTGGTCGCCGTGGTAATGCCCGCGGCGTAGTAGGCCAGGCTCTGGTAGACCGCCATGCCCAGCACGCCGAGCACGGCGACCTTGCCCAGGATCGGTTTGACCTGCGCACGGTTGCGCAGCACCGGGCCCAGCAGGAACGGGGTGAACAGCAGTCCGGCCAGCAGCCAGCGATAAAAACCGATCTCTGCCGGAAAGATTCGTCCGGCCGCCGCCTTGGTGATGACGTTGTTGCCCGCCCAGAGCATGACGGTGAACAGGGGGTAGAGGTATTGCATGGGTAGGCCGCTGGCAGAGTGAGCGGCCATTATCGACGCGCTGAACCTCGCGTCTACCGCTAAGGGCGGATTCTCTGAAATATGCCGCAATAATCTTTGGCTACACTGCTTTCAAAGCTGCGTATGGACGCGGCGGTCCTGGAGAATGTCGATGAAAATGCTGCGTGTTCCTCTGTTGGTCATGGGTTTGTTGATGTGTGCCCAAGGGTTTGCCGCCACCGCGCAGCAAAACAAGATGACCACCTGCAACGCCGACGCTACCGCCAAATCCCTGAAGGGCGATGAGCGCAAGGCATTCATGAGCACTTGTCTGAAGGCCGCGCCAGCGCCCGCTGCCACCCAGCAGGACAAGATGAAAACCTGTAACGCCACCGCCACCACCCAGGCCCTCAAGGGCGATGCGCGCAAGACGTTCATGAGCGATTGCCTGAAGAAAAAATAGTCCCCCGTAGCAGCACGGCTTGCCGGCGGGAGCGGTGTATCGGCGAAGGGTCGACTGCCTGACACACCGCTCCCGCCGGCAAGCCGTGCTGCTACGTTGCGTGATCTTCAAACACCCGTTGGCAAACCATGGTGTTTCAAATGGTTGCCACGCGACTGACGACACGCTTGGGCGCTGGTCCTCAACAGGGAACGCTGGCAGACTGCCGTACTTCCAAGCCGTTCGTTTTTTGAGGCTGTATGCCAACGTTTTCGCCGCGACAAGTGTATCTGGCCAGCTGCATTCTGGTGTTTGGTGGCCTGCTGCTGGTATTACCGCTCAAATTGCTGCCCAGCCTGCTGGCGGGCCTGCTGGTCTATGAACTGGTCGACATGCTCACCCCGCAACTGCAGCGCCTGATTGCTGGCGAGCGCGCCCGATGGCTGGCGGTGGCGTTGCTGGGCACGCTTGTAGTGACTGTACTGTCGCTGCTGTTTGCCGGCGCGATCAGCTTCGTGCTGCATGAGGCGGAAAACCCTGGCGCCTCGCTGGACAAGTTCATGACCCTGGTCGACCGGGCGCGGGGGCAACTGCCGCCATTCATCGACGGCTACCTGCCCGCCAGTGCCACCGAGTTCCAGGCTTCCCTCAGCGCCTGGCTGACCAAGCACATCGGCGAGCTGCAGATGCTCGGCAAGGGCGCGGCGCACATGTTCGTGACCCTGCTGATCGGCATGGTCCTGGGCGCGATCATCGCGTTGCAACGCATTCCTGACATCTCCAAGCGCAAGCCGCTGGCCGCCGCGCTGTTCGAACGCTTGCACCTGCTCAGCCAGGCATTTCGCAATATCGTTTTTGCCCAGATCAAGATCTCGGCGCTGAACACGATATTCACCTCGGTGTTCCTGGCGGTGATCCTGCCGTTGTGTGGCGTGCACTTGCCGCTGACCAAGACGCTGATCGTACTGACCTTCCTGCTGGGCCTGTTGCCAGTGGTGGGCAACCTGATGTCGAACACGCTGATCTTCATCGTCGGCATGTCGTTGTCGATCTGGGTGGCGTTCGCGGCGCTGGGTTATCTGATCGTGATCCACAAGGTCGAGTATTTCCTCAACGCCCGGATCGTGGGCGGGCAGATCAGTGCCAAGTCGTGGGAGTTGCTGCTGGCGATGCTGATCTTCGAAGCGGCCTTTGGCCTGCCGGGGGTGGTGGCAGGGCCAATCTTCTATGCGTATCTCAAGAGCGAGCTGCGCAGGGCGGAGCTGGTCTGACCGGCTGATAGAAATCTCTGTGGGAGCGGGCTCGCCCGCGAAGGCGGCGGTGCGGACAGATGGATATCTATCGCACGTCCCGGCCTCTTCGCGGGCGAGCCCGCTCCCACAGGTTTTTCAGAGCATTACGGGCTGGCTTCAGCCGTAACGCTTCTTGGCCTCGATCGCCAAACCTGCGCCGATGCTGCCGAAAATGTTGCCTTCCACATGCCGCGCCTTGGGCAGCATCGCCGCGACGCTGTTGCGCAGGGCCGGGATGCCGCTGGAACCGCCGGTGAAAAACACTGTGTCGACGTCGGTCACGCCCACCCCAGCGTCGCCCAGCAATTGCGTCACGCTTTCACGCACACGTTCGAGCAGCGATTCGATCGACGACTCGAACAGCGCGCGGGTCAGGTCAACGCTCAGGCCCGACTCGACGCGATCCATCGGCACCACGCGGTTTTGCGCGTGGGTCAGCTGAATCTTGGTTTCTTCCACTTCCATCGCCAGCCAGTGCCCGGCGCGCTGTTCGATCAGCTTGAACAGGCGGTCGATGCCTAACGTGTCTTCGATGTCGTAGCGCATGCTGCCCAGCGCCAGTTGCGACTTCTGCGAATACACCGAGTTGATGGTGTGCCAGGTCGCCAGGTTCATGTGGGTGCTGGTGGGCATGAAGGCGCCGCTCTTCATCCGGCTGCCGTAGCCGAACAGCGGCATCACGCCTTGCAGGCTCAGTTGCTTGTCGAAGTCGGTCCCGCCGATGTGCACGCCGCCGGTGGCCAGGATGTCGCTCTGGCGCTCATCGACCAGCCGGCGCTCGGGCGACAGGCGAACCAGCGAGAAGTCCGAAGTACCACCGCCGATGTCGACGATGAGCACCAGTTCCTCGCGGTCCAGGGTCGACTCGTAGTCGAATGCCGCCGCAATGGGCTCGAACTGGAAGGACACGTCCTTGAAGCCGATCTTGCGCGCAACCTCGGCCAGGGTGTCTTCGGCTTCCTGGTCGGCAGCGGCGTCGTCATCGACGAAATGCACCGGGCGGCCCAGCACCACTTGCTCGAACGACTGGCCGGCGGCGGCTTCGGCGCGCTTTTTCAGCTCGCCGATGAACAGCCCCAGCAAATCCTTGAACGGCATGGCCGTGCCCAGCACGCTGGTGTCGTGCTTGATCAGCTTGGAGCCCAGCAAGCTCTTGAGCGAGCGCATCAGGCGGCCTTCGTAGCCTTCAAGGTACTCGTGCAGCGCCAGGCGACCGTAGACAGGCCGACGTTCTTCGATGTTGAAGAAGACCACCGACGGCAGGGTGATCTTGTCGTCCTCCAGCGCGATCAGCGTTTCCGCTCCGGGGCGCAGCCAGCCGACCGTGGAGTTGGAGGTGCCGAAGTCGATGCCTAGGGCACGGGCTGGGGATGGGGTACTCATGTTCTGTACGTTCCGGTCAAAAAAACGGCCGCGCAGTGTATGCGAGAGTGCGCCGGATGCGTAGCGCGAAACGTCGGTTTATGCGGCTATTTCTTGTCCCCGGCCTTGAACTTGGGCCCTGCACCCCCAATCTTGCAGGCAACTCTCAATGCATTCGGCCTGTTTGAACACCCGTTTCAAGCTTGCGAGGCCGTGTGCCGATAACCTTGCAACATTCAGCGCAGCCAACGTTCTCATCTTTAACGCAGACCGAGATGTGCTGGATTCTCCGGAATGGGTGACCGTTACATGGACTTCAAAGACTATTACAAGATTCTTGGCGTGGAGCCGACGGCGGACGAGAAGACGATCAAGACCGCCTATCGCAAGCTCGCGCGCAAGTATCACCCGGACGTCAGCAAAGAGGCCGGCGCCGAGGACAAATTCAAAGAGGCCTCCGAGGCCTATGAAGCGCTGAGCGATCCTGAAAAGCGCGCCGAGTACGACGACATTCGCAAATACGGCCAGCAGGGCCGCTTCCAGCCGCCTCCGGGCTGGCAGGGGCGCGGCGGTGCCGGCCAGGGCTTTGGCGGTGGCGCGGGTGGCTTCGAGGGCGGGGATTTCTCCGATTTCTTCAGCTCGATCTTTGGCAATCGTGGCGGACCACAGGGTGGCCGTCCGCGCAGCTCTGGCCGTCGAGGGCAGGACGTGGAACTGGAACTGGCGATTTTCCTGGAGGAAACCCTCTCCACCGAATCCAAGAAGATCAGCTTCAAGGTGCCGCAGCATGCCGCCAACGGGCAGCGCATGGCTGACATCACCAAGAACCTGAACGTGAAGATTCCGGCGGGCGTCACCGACGGCGAACGTATTCGCCTCAAGGGCCAGGGCGCGCCAGGTGTCGCCGGCGGGGAAAACGGCGATCTGTTCCTGACCATTCGTCTGGCGCCGCACCCCAACTTCGACGTCGAAGGGCATGACCTGATTATCACTGTGCCGCTGGCCCCATGGGAGGCCGCGCTCGGAACCAAGGTCGCGATGCCGACCCTGACCGGCAAGATCAACCTGACCATTCGTCCGGACAGCCAGAGCGGGCAGCGATTGCGGGTCAAAGGTAATGGTCTGTTGAACAAGAAGGGCGAGCGTGGCGATCTGTTCGCGCAACTCAAGATCGTCATGCCCAAGGCCACCGATGATGCCACCAAAGCACTTTGGGAGAAGCTGGCCGAGAAGGCGGCGTTCGATCCGAGGGCTCAATGGAGTAACTGACAATGCGCAACACCCTGGTCGTAGACATGCAGGAGTTCTGTCAGGTAGTCGACATGCCGGTCGCCTATGTCATGGAAATCGTCGAGCACGGCATAGTCGAACCCCAGGGTACGCGGCCCGATGAATGGCTGTTCGACACCTATTCGCTGTCGGTGGCCAAACGGGCAGTCAAGCTGCACCACGAACTGGAACTTGAATGGGACGGCGTCGCCCTGGCGCTGAACCTGCTGGATGAGCTTGAGCAGGTGCGGGCCGAGAACCGCATGCTCAAGCAGCGTCTGGGGCGGTTTTTGCTGGATTGAGTGTTCCTGGCTCATCTGCCCCGTAGCAGCTCGGCTTGCCGGCGGGAGCGGTGTAACAGCAAAGGGTGCACTGCCTGACACGCCGCTCCCGCCGGCAAGCCGTGCTGCTACGGGTGCGTGGTGAGGCTTTTAGCCCTTCTTCGGCAATACCACGGTGAACGTGGTGCCATCGCCGACGTTCGACGTCACCGTGATGCTGCCACTGTGGGCGTTGACCACTTCCTTGACGATGAACAACCCCAACCCCAGGCTGGTGGAGGGGTTGTGGTTACCCACTTCTTCATTCAATGAACGCACCAGCGGATCGAAAATGCTGCCAATCGCCTCCTGGGCAATGGGTTCGCCATCGTTGTGCACAGACAGGCTGATGTGATGCTCGCTGCCCATCAGTGACACGTTGATCCTGTGGGTCGAGGCGCCGTGTTGCAGGGCGTTGCCGATGAGGTTTTGCAGCAACTGGTCGATCCGCGCCCGGTCCCATTCGCCCTGGGTGTCACCGGTGGAGGTGAACACCGGATCGCAATCGGGCTGCCCGGCGCTGGCGGCATCGATGGCATCCCGGCAGGCGATGGTCATTTCCATGGGCTTGCGTTCGATTGGCAAGGTGCTGCCCAAGCGGCTGCGCACGAATTCCAGCAAGTCGTTGACCATGGTCGCCATGTGCCGGCTGCTGCTCTTGATGCGTTTGACGTAGGCCATATCGGCCTCATTGATGCCCGCCTTGCGCATCAGTATTTCCGAAGACATGCCAATCGCCTGCAATGGCGCGCGCAGGTCGTGGCCAAGGATCGCCAGGAAGATGTCCCGCGAGCGGTTCACCCGTTCGGCATAGGCAGCGGTGGATTCGGCCAGGGCCTCGTCGATGGCTTCGTTGAAGCGAATCATGTCGGTAAAATGGCCGGTCTGCGGCGAATCCAGGCTTTCCACCCAGAACCGGATGACGGTTGCGCGCAGGTGACGAAACTCGGAGGTCATCTGCACCAGATCGAAGCCGACCGTGTGACGCAATTCGCCATGGCTGGCCGCCGCCTCGTCCAGTGCGGGCGTCTTGCCAACATCCTCGCCCTGGGCCTTGGCGATCTGCTCGGCCTTGGTCTGCGCGGTGTTCATGTCTCGCGCTGCGGCCAGCAGGATGGATTTGGCATGATCGCGCAATTCCACGCTGTTCAGCGTGTCAGCGGCAGGGGTGAGGGTCGCGGCGAACTTTTCCCATTCATCGACGATGCGGTCCACGTTCTGCACGATGAAGTCGGATAGACGCATGGAAGACAACCTTGCTGGCGTGGCGCTGGATGAGGTGGGGCCATCTTAGCGCCATGTTGTGGCAGGTAGAACAGCGGATTTGATGCCTTGCGCAATACCCCGTAGCAGCACGGCTTGCCGGCGGGGCGGTGTGTCAGCGCATATTTGATTGCCTGACACACCGCTCCCGCCGGCAAGCCGTGCTGCTACGGGATGCGCGTTAGAACAGGAAATACCGCTGCGCCATCGGCAGCACCTCGGCCGGCTCGCACCACAACAGCACGCCATCGGCCTTGACCTGATAGGTCTGCGGGTCGACGTCGATCTTCGGCAGGTAGTCATTGTGGATAAGATCGGCCTTGGTCACGCTGCGGCAACCCTTGACCACGCCGATCTGCTTTTTCAAACCCAGTTGCTCCGGCACGCCGGCATCGAACGCCGCCTGGCTGATAAACGTCAGGCTGCTGGCGTGCAGTGAGCTGCCGTAGCTGGCGAACATCGGGCGGTAGTGCACCGGTTGCGGCGTCGGGATCGAGGCGTTGGCGTCGCCCATCAGGCTTGCGGCGATGGAGCCGCCCTTGAGGATCAGCGTCGGCTTGACCCCGAAGAAGGCCGGGCGCCACAGCACCAGGTCCGCCCATTTGCCGACTTCGACGGAGCCCACTTCATGGCTGATGCCGTGGGTAATCGCCGGGTTGATGGTGTATTTGGCGATGTAGCGTTTGGCGCGGAAGTTGTCGTTGGCTTCGCCGTCGCCCGGCAGCGGGCCGCGCTGGCGCTTCATCTTGTCGGCGGTCTGCCAGGTGCGCAGGATGACCTCGCCGACGCGGCCCATGGCCTGGCTGTCGGAGCTGAGCATGGAGAACGCGCCCAGGTCATGCAGGATGTCTTCGGCGGCGATGGTTTCGCGGCGGATGCGGCTTTCCGCGAAGGCCACGTCTTCCGCGATGCTCGGGTCCAGGTGATGGCAGACCATCAGCATGTCCAGGTGCTCGTCGATGGTGTTGCGGGTGAACGGCCGGGTCGGGTTGGTCGAACTCGGCAGCACGTTGGGGAAGCCGCAGGCCTTGATGATGTCCGGCGCGTGGCCGCCACCGGCACCTTCGGTGTGGTAGGTGTGAATGGTGCGATTCTTGAACGCGCCCAGGGTGGTTTCGACGAAACCGGACTCGTTGAGGGTGTCAGTGTGGATCGCCACCTGCACGTCGTACTGGTCGGCGACGCTCAGGCAGTTGTCGATGGCCGCAGGCGTGGTGCCCCAGTCTTCGTGCAGCTTGAGGCCGATGGCGCCGGCTTTCACCTGCTCGATCAACGGTTCAGGCACGCTGACGTTGCCCTTGCCGGTGAAGCCGATGTTCATCGGGAAGGCTTCGGCGGCCTGCAGCATGCGCATCATGTGCCATTTGCCGGGGGTGACGGTGGTGGCGTTGGTGCCCGTCGCAGGTCCCGTGCCGCCGCCGATCATGGTGGTCACGCCGCTCATCAGCGCTTCTTCGATCTGCTGCGGGCAGATGAAGTGGATATGGGTGTCGACACCGCCTGCGGTGAGGATCATGCCTTCACCGGCGATGATCTCGGTGGCCGCGCCGATGGCGATGGTCACATCGGGCTGGATATCCGGGTTGCCGGCCTTGCCGATGGCGGCGATGCGGCCGTTCTTCAGGCCCACGTCGGCCTTGACGATGCCCCAGTGGTCGATGATGAGCGCGTTGGTAATCAGCGTGTCGACGACGTCGTCGGCGTTCAACTGGCCCTGGCCCATGCCGTCGCGGATGACCTTGCCGCCGCCGAACTTCACTTCCTCGCCGTAAACGGTGAAGTCCTTCTCGACCTCGACCCACAGCTCGGTGTCGGCCAGACGCACACGGTCGCCAACGGTGGGGCCGAACATATCGGCGTAGGCTTGTCTGGAAATTTTCATACCAAATCCTTAAGTGAATTCTGAGCGTGACCGCTGTGCGGTCTATCGCGAGCAAGCTCACTCCTACAGGACAGCGCATGACCTGTAGGAGTGAGCTTGCTCGCGATGGCGTCGTGTCATGCAGTGCGAATCACAAATCGCCCATCACCCGCCCGGCAAATCCGAACACCCGGCGATGCCCGGCCAGGTCAACCAGCTCGACTTCCCGCGATTGGCCCGGTTCAAAGCGCACGGCGGTGCCCGCCGGGATGTTCAGGCGCATGCCGCGGCTGGTGGCGCGGTCGAAGGTCAGGGCGTCGTTGGTTTCGAAAAAATGGAAATGCGAGCCGACCTGAATGGGCCGGTCACCGCTGTTGGCGACGCTCAGGGTGACGGTGCGGCGGCCGACATTGAGTTCGATCTCGCCGGGCTGGATCTGGTATTCACCAGGAATCATGCGCTCTTCCTCGACAGTAATTTGTAATAGATGGCGGTGGCCCGGTATTCGCCGTCGGGGTTACAGGCGTAGTCCGGCAGCTTGCCGCACAGCACGTACCCCAAGGCGCGATAGAAATCTTCAGCCGGGGAGCCGGCCAGGGTGTCCAGGAACAGCAGCCCGCGCTGATGCTGGTGCGCGGCCTGTTCGACGGCGTGCATCAGTTGCGTGGCCAGGCCATGGCGGCGGGCGTGCTGCATCACCAGGAGCTTCTGCACCTCTGCGCGATTGAGCCCGTTGGCCTTCTGGCACAGCGCAAGCTGCACCGTGGCCAGCACCTGCTCGTCCTGCACCACGACCCACAGCAACACGTTGCCGTTCTCGACCTCGGTCTTGACGCCGCTCCACCATTGATAGGCTTCGTCGGCATTGATGTCGGCCATGAAGCCCACCGACGCGCCATGCTCGACGGCATCGAGCAACACGCTCACCAGGCCCTGGTGGTAGTGCGCAAAGCTTTCACGGGTTACGCGTCGCAGTTGAGCAGCATTCATGGCGGACATTCCTTTCAGAGAGGGAAGATCAGGCTTTGGCCGGGGCTTGCGAAGGTGGTGCCGAAGCGCCCGGCGACAGGTCAAGCTGCATGAAGGTCAGGTCCAGCCAGCGGCCGAACTTGGTGCCGACCTGCGGCATCTGCCCGGTGGTGACGAAGCCTTCGCGTTGATGCAGGTAGATCGATGCGGCGTTCCCGCTTTCGATGGCCGCGACCATCATGTGCTTGTCGCAGGCCCGGGCGCGTTCGATCAGCGCCTTCATCAGCATCGGGCCCAGGCCGTTGCCGCGCTGGTCGGCGCGCACGTACACCGAATGCTCCACCGTGTGGCGGAAGCCTTCGAAGGGGCGCCAGTCGCCAAACGAGGAGTAGCCCAGCACCTGATCGGCGTCATCGACCACCACCAGGATCGGATAGGCCTGGGTCTGGCGGGCCGCGAACCACGCCTGGCGGTTGGCAAGGTCCACCGGTTGTTCGTTCCAGATCGCCGTGGTGTTGAGTACGGCGTCGTTGTAGATGTCCAGCACGGCAGGCATGTCAGTCAGCAGTGCGTCACGAATCGTATAAGTCATGTTCGTTTTCACTTGTTCAAAAAGCAGTTTCAGGCGATGGGCTGGTGCACGGTGACCAGCTTGGTGCCGTCGGGAAAGGTTGCCTCGACCTGGATCTCCGGGATCATTTCCGGCACGCCTTCCATCACCTGTTCGCGGGTCAGCAGGGTGGTGCCGTAGTGCATCAGCTCGGCGACGGTCTGGCCATCGCGGGCGCCTTCCAGAAGGGCGGCGGAGATGAAGGCCATGGCTTCCGGGTAATTGAGTTTCAAACCCCGTGCCAACCGCCGCTCGGCCACCAGGCCTGCGGTGAAGATCAGCATCTTGTCTTTTTCGCGTGGAGTCAGATCCATGTGTTTTTCCGTTTAAATCGGTTAAGGCGTGTGGCCTGTTCAAAATGTGCGCTGCCAGAGCCGGCCTCTTCGCGGGCGAGCCCGCTCCCACAGCGACAATGGCGATTCTGTGGGAGCGGGCTTGCCCGCGAATGGGGCGATGTAGTCTGTCAGGTACTCCAGATCCTCGGCGCCACCGCCTCGCGGCCAAGCAGCGCAGGGCGTAGCAGCTTCCACAATTCAATCAACCAGGCCCGCGCATGCAACGCTTCATCTGTCAGGCAGCGGGCGACGATCAGCCCCGGCAACTGGCTCAGGTCGCCACGTACCGGCGAATGCTCAGCCCGTTCACGGCACCGCTCCAACAGTTCTGCGTCAATTTCTCCGGTCACGATCAGCGTCGCGAACACCGGTTTGCCGTCCAGCCCGACCGGCGAATCCAGCAGCCCATCGCCCCCGGTAATGCGCTGGCGTTCATGCCACAACAGCCTGCCGTCGCGGCGAATGTCCAGGTGCGCCTGAAAGTGGCCCTGATCGAAACGCTCGCCACTGGCGGGCCGCCCGAGGGCCACCACGTCCCAGTAGAACAGCCGGGCATCGCCTTCAAGCTCGATGCGTGTTGTCAGTTCGGCCTTGGCCTGGCTGAAGACAATCGTCTCCTGCGGCAACCATTCCAGGGTTGCGCCTGCCGCGACCTTCAGCTCAAGTTGCTGATACGCAGGTCCCGCCGCGCGATACCACTTGGCCGCACCGGGGCTGGTCAGTTGCGCCCAGGCACCGGGGCCGACGCTGGCGCTGATGTCCAGCCGGTCACCCCCGGCGATGCCGCCGGGCGGGTGGACGATGATGTGCTGGCAGACTTCAGGCCCTTCGGCATACAGGTGTTTCTGCACCCGCAGCGGACCCTTGTGGCGCCGCTCGACCGGCCGCGTGCTGTCGCCGAAACGGCCATAGCCCAGCGCCAGCTCGGCGTGCCAGCTGGGGGTGAACAGGGCGGTGTGGGCAGGAAGATTCATAGTCTCGATTATCGTTTTTCCAAGGCGTGTACCTTAGCCGATCGGCGCGTCAAATGGTCACCAGACCACGCACGCCTTCGGCTTCCATGTGCTCGCCACGGCCCTGCTGAATGATCTCGCCACGGGACATGACGATGTACTGGTCAGCCAGCTCGGCGGCAAAATCGTAGAACTGCTCGACCAGCAGAATCGCCATGTCGCCACGCTCGGCGAGCTTCTTGATGACGGCGCCGATTTCCTTGATGACCGACGGCTGAATACCTTCTGTAGGTTCATCGAGAATCAGCAGGCGCGGGCGGCTGGCCAGTGCTCGGCCAATTGCAAGCTGTTGCTGCTGACCGCCGGAGAGGTCGCCGCCACGGCGATGCTTCATCTGCAGCAGCACCGGGAACAGCTCGTAGATGAACGCGGGCACCTCCTTGGCTTCGGAACCGGGGAAGCGGGACAGGCCCATCAGCAGGTTTTCTTCCACGGTCAGCCGCCCGAAAATCTCCCGGCCCTGGGGCACGTAAGCGATGCCGGATTGCACGCGCTGGTGGGGCTTGAAACCGGTGATCGGCTTGCCTTCCCACTGCACCGCACCTTCCTTGGCGGGCAGCAGGCCCATCAGCACCTTGAGCAAAGTGGTCTTGCCCACGCCGTTGCGGCCCAGCAGGCAGGTGACTTCGCCGATCTTCACATCGAAAGACAGGCCGCGCAGGATGTGGCTGCCGCCGTAGAACTGATGAAGCTGATTAACGGTTAACAATTTGATTTCCTCGGTTCATCAGCCTCAAGCGGCAAGCTTCAAGCTGCAAGAAAAAGCGGGCCGGAGTACGCACTCTCGTAGCAGCACGGCTTGCCGGCGGGGCGGTGTGTCAGCCCACACTGGATTGCCTGACCCGCCGCTCCCGCCGGCAAGCCGTGCTGCTACGTGGTATCAGCGTCCCAAGTACACCTCGATCACCCGCTCATCGGCCTGCACTTCTTCCAGCGACCCTTCGGCCAGCACGCTGCCCTGATGCAGCACGGTCACGTGGTCGGCGATGGTGCCGACGAAGCCCATGTCGTGCTCGACCACCATCAGCGAGTGCTTGCCCGCCAGGCTCTTGAACAGTTCGGCGGTGAATTCGGTTTCGGCGTCGGTCATGCCTGCCACCGGCTCGTCGAGGAGCAACAATTGCGGGTCCTGGACCAGCAACATGCCGATCTCCAGAAACTGCTTCTGGCCGTGGGACAACAATCCCGCCGGACGCGAGCGCGAGGCGCCCAGGCGAATCGTTTCCAGCACTTCGTCGATGCGGTCGCGCTGTTCGCCATTGAGCTTGGCCCGCAGGCTGGCCCACACCGATTTGTCGGTCTTCTGCGCCAGTTCCAGGTTCTCGAACACGCTCAAGGCTTCGAACACCGTGGGTTTCTGAAACTTGCGGCCAATGCCGGACTGGGCGATCTGCACCTCGCTCATGCGGGTCAGATCCAGCGTCTCGCCGAACCAGGCCTTGCCGTGGGAGGGGCGAGTCTTGCCGGTGATCACGTCCATCAGCGTGGTCTTGCCTGCGCCGTTGGGACCGATGATGCAGCGCAGCTCGCCCACGCCGATGTACAGGTTCAGGTCGTTGAGCGCCTTGAATCCGTCGAAGCTGACGCTGATGTCTTCCAAGGTCAGGATGGTGCCGTGCAGCGTGTTCAGGCCACGGCCTGCCGTCTGGCCAAGGCCGATGGCGTCGCGGCTGGTGCCGGCGTCGCTGTTGGGATCTAGCACCGGGTCGAAAGCCGGCGTTGGTGAACTCTTCATTGTTCTCCCCTTTTCTTGAGCAGGCCGATCACGCCCTTGGGCAGGTACAGCGTCACCACAATGAACAGCGCGCCGAGGAAGAACAGCCAGTATTCCGGGAAGGCCACGGTGAACCAGCTCTTCATGCCGTTGACCAGGCCTGCGCCCAGCAGCGGGCCGATCAGCGTGCCGCGCCCGCCCAGAGCCACCCACACGGCGGCTTCGATGGAGTTCGTTGGCGACATTTCGCTTGG
Source organism: Pseudomonas putida (assembly GCF_028682175.1). Classification (GTDB taxonomy): domain Bacteria; phylum Pseudomonadota; class Gammaproteobacteria; order Pseudomonadales; family Pseudomonadaceae; genus Aquipseudomonas; species Aquipseudomonas putida_AD. Next base: position 15,821 of record NZ_JANHKS010000063.1, read on the forward strand.
GTTGATGATGCCCACTTGCGGCACGTACAGCGCACCCGCCAGACCGCACAAGACAGCGCTCAGCACCCACACGAACAGCTTGAAGCCACGCGGATCGTAGCCGCAGAACATCAGGCGGTTCTCTGCATCACGCACGGCGGTCAGCACCCGGCCGAACTTGCTGCGCGCCAGGCGCCAGCCCACGAACAGGCTGCCTACCAGCAGGGCCACCGTGAGCAGAAACAGCACGGCCCGCGTGCCTTGGGAAGTGATGCTGAAGCCCAGGATGCTGCGGAAGTTGGTAAAGCCGTTGTTGCCGCCAAAGCCCGTTTCGTTGCGGAAAAACAGCAACATCCCGGCGAAGGTCAGGGCCTGGGTCATGATCGAGAAGTACACGCCCTTGATCCGCGAGCGAAAGGCGAAGAAGCCGAACACCAGCGCCAGCAATCCCGGCGCCAGCACCACTAGGCACATGGCCCAGAGGAAGTGCTGCGTGCCGACCCAATACCACGGCAGCTCGGTCCACGACAGGAAGGTCATGAAGGCCGGTAGGTTGTCGCCTGAGGCTTCGCGCATCAGGTACATGCCCATCGCGTAACCGCCCAGGGCGAAGAACAGGCCGTGGCCCAGCGACAGCAGGCCCGCGTAGCCCCACACCAGGTCCAGCGCCAGGGCGACGATGGCGTAGCAGAGAATCTTGCCCACCAGCGTCAGGGTGTAGGCCGACACTTGCAGGCTGTTGCCTTCGGGCATCAGCGACAGCAGCGGCAGGGCGATCAGCAGGGCGAGGATGACCACGCCCACCGAGATCGTGACTTTGGTGCCAGCGCGTTGCGCGGCGGTAACCATCAATGGCTGGTTCATCAGTCGATCACCCGTCCTTTGAGCGCGAACAGCCCTTGCGGACGTTTCTGGATAAACAGAATGATCAGCGCCAGGATCAGGATCTTGCCCAGCACTGCGCCGATTTGCGGTTCGAGAATCTTGTTGGCGATGCCAAGGCCGAAGGCCGCCATCACGCTGCCGGCCAGTTGCCCGACACCGCCGAGCACCACCACCAGGAACGAGTCGATGATGTAGCTCTGGCCCAGGTCAGGGCCGACGTTGCCGATCTGGCTCAGGGCCACGCCACCAAGGCCTGCGATACCGGAGCCGAGCCCGAAGGCCATCATGTCGATACGCCCGGTGGGCACGCCGCAGCAGGCGGCCATGTTGCGGTTCTGGGTCACGGCGCGCACGTTCAGGCCCAGACGGGTCTTGTTCAGCAGCAGCCAGGTCAGCACCACCACGAACAGCGCGAAGCCAATGATGATGATCCGGTTGTACGGCAGCACCAGGTTCGGCAGCACCTGAATGCCGCCGGACAGCCATTCGGGGTTGGCGACTTCGACGTTCTGCGCGCCGAACACCACGCGGATCAACTGGATCAGCATCAGGCTGATGCCCCAGGTGGCGAGCAGGGTTTCCAGCGGGCGGCCGTACAGGTGACGAATCACCGTGCGCTCCAGCGCCATGCCGATGCAGGCCGTGACGAAGAACGCCACCGGCAGCGCCACCAGCGGATACAGCTCCAGCGCACCCGGCGCGTAACGTTGAAACATCAGTTGCACGACATAGGTGGCGTAGGCGCCGAGCATCAGCATCTCGCCGTGGGCCATGTTGATGACGCCCAGCAGGCCAAAGGTGATCGCCAGCCCCAATGCTGCCAGCAGCAGGATCGAGCCCAGCGAAACGCCGCTGAACACCTGGCCCATCACCTCGCCGATCATCAGCTTGCGTTTGACCTGCGCCAGGCTGGTCTCGGCCGCGAGGCGCACGGTGGAGTCGGTTTCGACGTTGGGTTCGAGCAGGTTTTCAAGACGCGTGCGGGCCAGCGGGTCGCCGGTTTCACCCAGCAGACGCACGGCGGCCAGGCGCACGGTCGGACTGGTGTCGACCAGTTGCAGGTTGGCCAGCGCAAGGCTCAGAGCCGAGTGCACGGCATCGTCTTTTTCAGCGGCGACCTGCTGCATCAGCAGTTGCAGTTGGGCAGGGCGGGCGCTCTTTTGCAGTGTCAGCGCGGCGGCCAGGCGCAGTTTGGCGTCGGCGGCGAGCAATTGGTGGCTGGCCAGCGCGGTTTCCACCAGGCCGCGCAGGCGGTTGTTCAGGCTGATCGCTTGCGGCTCATCGGGATTGGGTGCGTCAGCCAGTGCCGGGGCGGCTGGATCGACGGCGGTGAAGCTGTCGTCGCTGTTCTGGATGAAGGCGCGGTTGCTGCTGTCGGCGGCCACGCGGCCTTCCTGCAGGGCAACCAGCAGTTCAACGCGCGCCGGGTCGGGCTTGGCGGCCCAGGCTTCCAGCAGTTCAGCACGTTGAGAGGATTCGGCGGCGACAAAGTCACCGGCATCGCTGGCATGGGCTGCGAAAGGCAGCAGCAGGCACAGGGTAAGGATGAGGCGGTGGAGAGATCTGGGCATATCGTTTGGCCTTGGTGTCGGCGTCCTGTAGGAGCGCGCTTGCCCGCGACGGGGTGTGTCAGGCGACCTCGATGACACAGACCCACCGCCGTCGCGGGCAAGCGCGCTCCTACCAGGGAATTGCGTCGAGTCGAGGGCGTGCCCCGACCCGACAGCGCGTTGCTTAGTTACTCTTCACCGCATAATCCGGCTTCTTGTCGTTACCCGGAATGAACGGGCTCCAAGGCTGGGCGCGCAGTGGCTCCTTGGTTTTCCAGACCACGTTGAACTGACCGTCGGCCTTGATCTCGCCGATCATCACCGGCTTGTGCAGGTGGTGGTTGGTCTTGTCCATTTCCAGGGTGAAGCCCGACGGCGCGGCGAAGGTCTGGCCGGCCATGGCTTCGCGGACTTTATCCACATCGGTGGACTTGGCTTTCTCGACCGCCTGGGCCCACATGTGGATGCCCACGTAGGTGGCTTCCATCGGATCGTTGGTCACCGCCTTGTCGGCGTTCGGCAGGTTGTGCGCCTTGGCGTAGGCTTTCCAGTCGGCGACGAACTTGGTGTTCACCGGATTCTTGACCGACTCGAAGTAGTTCCAGGCGGCCAGGTTGCCCACCAGCGGCTTGGTGTCCACGCCGCGCAGTTCTTCCTCGCCCACCGAGAAGGCCACCACCGGTACGTCGGTGGCTTTCAGGCCCTGGTTGCCCAGTTCCTTGTAGAACGGCACGTTGGAGTCGCCGTTGACGGTGGAGATCACAGCGGTCTTGCCGCCTGCCGAGAACTTCTTGATGTTGGCCACGATGGTCTGGTAATCGCTGTGGCCGAACGGGGTGTAGACCTCTTCGATGTCGCTGTCCTTCACGCCTTTGGAGTGCAGGAACGAGCGCAGAATCTTGTTGGTGGTGCGCGGGTAGACGTAGTCGGTGCCCAGCAGGAAGAAGCGCTTGGCCGCGCCGCCGTCTTCGCTCATCAGGTACTCGACCGCGGGAATCGCCTGCTGGTTAGGCGCAGCGCCGGTGTAGAACACGTTTGGCGACATTTCTTCGCCTTCGTATTGGACCGGGTAGAACAGCAGGCCGTTCAGCTCTTCGAAGACTGGCAATACCGATTTGCGCGACACCGAGGTCCAGCAACCGAACACCACCGAGACCTTGTCCTGGGTCAGCAACTGACGGGCCTTCTCGGCGAACAGCGGCCAGTTGGACGCAGGGTCTACCACCACCGCTTCCAGTTTCTTGCCATTGACGCCGCCCTTGGCGTTGATTTCGTCGATGGTCATCAGCGCCATGTCCTTGAGCGACGTCTCGGAGATGGCCATGGTGCCGGACAAAGAATGCAGAATACCGACCTTGATGGTCTCGGCGGCCTGAACGGTCCAGGTCATGCCCATGGCGGCGATCGATGCGGACAAGGTGAACGCTTTAAGCAAACTGCGACGCTTCATTGGCTAGCTCCATTCTTCGATTTTTTGAAATGACGGCGGTTGGCGGTGCCGGGAGTTGAGGCTGAAGAGCTCATAGCAAAGGCTGGGCCAAGGCAGAAAATGCCGAAAAATCAAAGGGATTCGAAACATTCAAGAAGCGGTTTGCACCAATGTGGGATCAGCAGGGTGCCGTGGTGCGCAGGTTGCGCCGATGTGGTGCGGGGAAGTTGACGAGGTCGACAGGATTTCGGCTGCACCACGGACCTGTAGGAGCGTGGCTTGTCCCGCGAACGGCGACGAAGTCGTCGCAATTCGGTTGATGCGGTGCGTCGGACGGAGTGCGGCGTCAGGTTTTACTGCCGGTACCCGGCAGGTCGCGGGCAAGCGCGCTCCTACAGGTCGCGCACGCGGAGGTAAAAACAAGGGCGGGGCCTGAAACCGGAAATGAGGAGGAATTCATCACTAAACCACTCAAAAAGGTTCCAGGCCCCGCAGGACGCAATCTAAGCTGTTGCCGCCGTTTTGGCAAAGCGCGAAAGGGCTATCCGATCGAGCAGCCACACAGCCAGCATGGAAATCCCGACGAGCGGGAAGGCAACGCCCAGGACAATCATCACGATAGTCGCAATTTTCCAGCGTGGCAGATCATGACGCAGCGGCGGGACGCCAAAGCCGTTTTGCGGGCGGCGTTTCCACCAGATCACGATCCCGCTCACCGAACTGAGCAGCACCATCAGGCAGATGAACAGGATCACCAACTGGTTGACCCAGCCAAACATCTTGCCCTCGTGCAGCATCACACCCAGCTCGGTGGCCCTGGATACCGTGCTGTAATCCTGATAGCGCACGTCGGCCAGCACCTTGCCGCTGTATTGGTCAATGTGCAGGGTGGCGTCGTTGCGCGGATCGTCGGCGAACACCGACACCGTGAATACACCGTCGGCGGTTTTCGGCGCGCTGATGCTGTAGCCGGGTTCGATCTTGCGTTCACTGGCGATGTCCACCACCCGTTGCAGGGTGACGACAGGGGCCGCCGGTGCGCTGGACATGCCGCCATGGTTCATGTGCTCGGCGTGATCACCCGAAGACACCGGCATCGGCGTGTTTTCCATGGCCCAGGGTACGGTCTGCACGGCGGCACTGTTCAGATCGCCCGCCTGCCTGTCGGACTTGGGCACATCGTTCCACATCGCCGCCGGAAAGGTGTTCCAGACATCGGCGTAGACCTTGCCCCACATGCCGGTCCAGGTCATGCCACTGAGCAGCATGAACAGCAACGCCACCGAGCCCCAGAAACCGGTCACCGCATGCAGGTCACGCCACAGCACCCGACCGCGCGCGCTGATGCGAGGCCAGAGTACGCCAGCCGGCGAGCGCCCCCGCGGCCACCACAGGTACAGGCCCGACACCACCAGCACGATGCCCCAGCCGGCTGCCAGCTCGACCAGCCTATCGCCAACCGTGCCGATCATCAGCTCGCCGTGAATTTCACGGGCCATGGCCTGCAGGTTGTTCTTGGCATCCTGGGTCCCGAGGATCTTGCCGCTGTAGGGGTCGATGAACAGGTTGGTTTCGCGACCGTCCTGCTTGATCACGAACTGCGCGCTGCTTTCGGCGTTGACGGGCGGCAGGTATTTGCTGATCGGTGCCTGTGGATAAGCCGCGAGCACACGCTGTTGTTGCTCGTCGGCGCTGAGCATGTGGTGTGCCGGCTTGACGGTCAGAAGGTCGCTGTACATCAGCGAATCGAGCTGGGGCTTGAACAGGTACACCATGCCGGTCAGCGACAGCATGATCATGAAAGGGGCGACGAACAGGCCGGCATAGAAATGCCAGCGCCACGCCAGGTTATAGAACGACACGTTTGGTTTGGACATGATGCAACGCTCCCGTCAGGGAAGAACACGGCGCAGCGCGCGGGCACACGCAAGTGGCCAGCGGATACGGAATCTTTTTTCAGGGTTCAGGCGACGGATGCGAGTGGCGGGGCGCGGGTACGGGCGTTGGGGAAAATACTGCGCTGAGCGTGGCCCTGTTGTGGGGCCGCATTATAGAAATCGGCGGGTTTGGGCGGGATGGGGGCCGCCACAGCTAGGGTCTGGGTCAACGCCGGGCAACTGAACAACAGGGTGCAGTAACCGCACTTGGCCCAGATCACGTGGTCGGGGGCTGCAACCTCAGGCGCGGTGGCGTGGTGCCCGCCGTGGTCTGCCGACGCGACCTTCATTGGCGCAGGCATGTCCATGCCCGCCGACATCGACATCCCCGTGTGATGCTCCATCGGCATCGACTGGGAAATCAGCGGGCCGATGAAGATCATCAGCATGGCGAACAGGCTCAGCCAGGCCGCCGGCGTGTTGCGGGATGCTGGGGCGGACTGGGCGCGGATCGCGTGCACGGGTTTCATGGCGCTTCAGCTTCGACGGTCAAAAGCCATCAATGAACGTGGGCCGGAGCTGCGTCTGGTGCCTGTTTCTGCACCATGACATCGACGGTCACGTCGCCGGTTTTCTCGAAGTGCAGGGTCAGCGGGAATTTCTGCCCATCAACGAGCTTCGAGCGGTCCTTCAGATCCAGCAGCATGACGTGGTAAGCCATGGGCGCGAAGGTCACCGCGCCGCCGGCCGGGATGTCCACCGTCTCGACTTGCTGCATCTTCATCAGGCCGTCTCTGTTCACGTGCTCGTGCAATTGAGCGGTGCCGGCAATGGGGCTGTCGACACCGGTCAGGCGATCGGCGTCGGGGCCTGCATTGCTGATCACGAAATACGCCGCAACCGTGGGCGCATTCGGCGGCAGCTCCATCGACCAAGGGTGGGCGATAGCTAGATGGCCTTTTGCATACTCATGAGCATCAACATAGCAGGCCGGCATCAGCAGCGCTGCCAGCAACAGGAATTTTTTCAGCATGGGTGACCTCTCTCAATCCATTCAGATACGCGAAGTACGGCGTGAACGAACGATCAGACGCGAGGAGAGGCTCTGGGACTGAGGCTGGGCCACAGAATGCGGGGAGGCGCGTGGAAAACCACCAGCACATCCGGCAGACGAACGGGCTGCACGAACGTCAGGAAACCGAGCTGGTTACCGGCCGGAACCGCCACCATCGTCAAGGCCCCGGAACAACACGGGCAATGCTGCATCACCCCGTGATCGGAACGGTCCGGCGCCTGCTGGTCGGCCGGCGCAATGTTCGTTGCCACCAGGCGCGGGCCATTGCTCGTACAGAAACTGCCCCACAACACCTGCTCACCCTGCGTACGCGGCATGGTCGGCGTCATGGGCATCGCCAACATCCCGAACAGGAGCGCAAAGCACGCAATCCAGGCAAAGGCCCGGCGCCGCTTGAAGCTCTGTAGGGATTGTTGTTGTGTGTTCATGTCGGCCATTTAGCCTGAATGATGGGGAGATGTAAAAAGACTGAGTGCGGCGTTATGTCGCGGGGGTTAGTGGGCTGGAACAGCATGCACCTGTATATCGACCTTCAGCCATGATCCCATTGCTGCAAAAATGGCGGCGAGATTGTCCATGTTCGGGTTTCCACTGGAGGACAGCATGCGATGAAGACTCTTGCTCGGTTTGTCAGTCTCCCGGGCCAGCGCTTCAAAGCCCAGTGTTGCATTGACCAGATCACGGAGAATGATTCGGGCGACTTCCGGTTCGCCGTTGAGGAAAAGGGTGGCCGCCTCATCCAGAAGCCCCTGAGCAAATATGGGGTCCTGTTTGATTCTTTCGTTGATTGTCTCTTTGTAACTGCGGGTTAGGGCCATTAGACGCCTCGCTCCTGTCTTCGCTTTTCGGCTTTGTAGTCAGCTATCAGCAATCTGGCGCGCTTGATGTCGGTGGTCTGTCCCGACTTCGTGCCCCCGCCAAACAGGATGATCAGCCGCTTGCCTTCCTGAATCAGATAGATCCGGTACCCGGGTCCCCAATTGATTCGAAACTCCCCCAACCCATCGAACCATTTGATGTTTGAGGTATTGCCCGATTCGATCCGCGTCAACGCCGTGGCTATCTTGAGCGCTGCAGCCGGTGGCAGAGTAGAGAACCAATCCCGGAAAGGGCTTTTTTGATCTTTGGATAAGTATTCTTGAACAATGATCATTGGTGTAATGGTAACTCTTGCGTTACCTTGTCCGCCATCAGCTTTTTGGAAACAGATTGTCTCGCCGATCAGATCACGTCGTGCACTACATAGTTATCGCATTGCATATACAGCGTTGATCGCTTGCAATACCTCCCCAACACTCCTAAATTTCCGATCCACCCCCACCAACACCGGTCGCTTCAGCACCAGCACCGGCACTCCACGCTCCCGCGCGACGTCCAGTTTGGGTTCGGTGGCGCTGCTGCCGCTGTTCTTGCTGATCAGCACGTCTATATCGCGACGTTCGAACAACTCGCGCTCGTCCTCGATCCGGAAGGGTCCTCGCGCGCCGATGACTTCGCAGCGCTCGTTGCCGGGGTAGGCGTCGAGGGCGCGCAGGGTCCAGAACTGGTGTTCGGGGATTTCGTGCAGGTGTTCCAGCGGCTCGCGGCCCAGGGTGAACAGGGGGCGTTTGAAGGGGGCGAGGGCGGAGATGAGTTCGGCCCAGTTGGCCACTTCACGCCAGTCGTCATCCGGGCCTGCCTGCCACGCGGGGCGACGCAAGGCCCAGCAGGGAATACCCGTGAGTTTTGCGGCAGTCGCTGCGTTGAAGCTGATCTGCGCGGCGTAGGGATGAGTCGCGTCGAGGATCAGACTGATCCCTTCGTCATGTACGAATTGCGCCAAGCCTTCGGCGCCGCCATACCCGCCGACCCGCACCTGGCATTGCAGATCAGACGGCACCCGGCCAACACCTGCCAGGCTGTAGATGTGCTCAGGGCCGAGGGTTCGGGCGATGGCGAGCGCTTCGGTCACGCCGCCCAGCAACAAGATGCGTTTCATGTGAAGGCTCCTGCGTGGCCGACGATGCCGCCCTGACGGTCGATGGCGAAGACTTCCACCTGCACCTGGGCGGGCACCACGCTGCGGGCGAAATCCAGCGCATGCCGGCACACCGCATCCCCTAGCGGCACGCCGGCCTTCGAGGCCATGGCCAGCGCCTGTTGGCTGGTGTTGGCTTCTCGAATGTCTTGTTGCAGCCCGGCATCCGCGCCTACATCTGCCGCCCATTGCGCCAATTGTTCAAGGTCGATGCTGGAGTGGCGGCTGTGCAGGTCCATGTGGCCGGCGGCCAGTTTGCTGATCTTGCCGAAGCCGCCGCACAGGCTGAGTTTATCCACAGGCACTTTGCGCAGGTGCTTTAGCACGGCGCCGACAAAGTCGCCCATCTCGATCAGGGCGATGTCGGGGAACTGGTAGACCCGGCGCATGGTGTCTTCGCTGGCGTTGCCGGTGCAGGCGGCGATGTGCTGGTAGCCGTTGGTCCTGGCCACATCGATGCCCTGGTGAATCGAGGCGATGTAGGCCGCGCAGGAGAAGGGCCGCACGATGCCGCTGGTGCCGAGAATCGACAGCCCGCCAAGAATGCCAAGGCGCGGGTTCATGGTCTTGAGCGCCAGCTCGCCGCCGTTGTCCACGCAGACCGTCACTTCGAAGCCACCTGCATAGCCTCGTTCGGTGGCAAGTGCCGTCAGGTGTTCGGTCATCATTCGCCGAGGCACCGGGTTGATCGCCGGTTCCCCCACGCCCAGCACCAGGCCAGGCCGGGTTACGGTGCCCACGCCCGGGCCTGCGACAAAACGCACGCCGGGTTCGGATATCAAGCGCACCTGGGAATACAGCAGCGCGCCGTGGGTGACGTCCGGGTCATCGCCGGCATCTTTGATCGTGCCGGCCTCGGCGCCGCTCGCCAGTGGGCGGCAGAACTCCAGGCGCATCGTCACCTGCTTGCCCTTGGGCAGGGTGATCTCGATGGCATCGTTGGTCTCGTCCGCCAGCAACAGGCGCGCCGCCGCCAGCGAGGTCGCCGTGGCGCAACTGCCTGTGGTCAGCCCGCTGCGCAGGGCCGCGGGTTGTTCGGCGGTTTCTTCGCGCATCAGGGTTTGATCGCTTCGAGGAGGGTGATGGGCAGCGCCTGACGCCAGGTGTCGAACTTGCCCAGTGGCTTGGAATGCGCAAGGTGCACGCGGGTCAGTTCACCGCCATGGGCTTCGCGCCAGTTGACCAGCATCGCTTCGCTTTGCAGGGTGACGGCGTTGGCCACCAGCCGCCCGCCCGGGCGCAACTGTTGCCAGCAAGTGTCCAGCACGCCAGCGCGGGTCACGCCGCCGCCGATGAAAATCGCATCCGGGTGCTCCAGCCCTTCAAGGGCATCTGGCGCCCGACCGCGCACCAGTTGCAGGCCGGGCACGCCCAGCGCGTCGCGGTTGAATTCGATCAGTTGCTGACGCTCTTCATTGGCCTCGATGGCCACGGCGCGGCAGGTCGGGTGAGCGCGCATCCACTCGATGCCGATGGAGCCGCAACCCGCACCGACATCCCACAGCAACTGTCCGGGAACCGGAGCGAGGCGGGCCAGCGTAATGGCGCGTACATCGCGTTTGGTCAACTGGCCGTCATGGCGAAAGGCGTCATCCGGCAGGCCGCCCAGGGGCGACAGGCGCAGGGTGTCGGGCGCGGCGCGGCAGTCGATGGCGACCAGGTTCAGCGCCGCAATCTCCGGGTTCGACCATTCCTTGGCGATGCCCTCGATACGCCGCTCGGATGGCCCGCCGAGGTGCTCCAGCACCGTCATATGACTGGGGCCGAATCCGCGATCACGCAGCAGGGCGGCAATCGCAGCGGGGCTCGTGCCGTCATTGCTCAACACCAGAAGGCGCAAGCCGTGATGCAGTTGCGCATTCAGCGCCGCCAACGGGCGAGCCACCACAGACAGCGTCACCACATCCTGCAACGCCCAGCCCAACCGCGCGGCGGCCAGGGAATAGGAAGAGGGCGCGGGAATCACCCGCATCTGCTCGACAGGCACCTGGCGCGACAGACTCACGCCCACGCCGTAGAGCATTGGGTCGCCACTGGCGATCACACAGACCGGCTGCCCACGCAGCTCCAGCACCGGGTGCAGGGAAAACGGGCTCGGCCACTGATGCCGCTCGGCCTGAATACAGGGCGGCAGCAGCTCCAGCTGGCGCGAACTGCCAAACACCTGCCGAGCCTGCAACAACGCATGCCGGGCATTCCTGCCCAACCCCTTGAAGCCGTCCTCACCGATTCCCACGACTGTCAGCCACGGCGACATGTATTGCCCTCAACCTGAATCTGCCACAGGCCGGTCTGGGTGGCCTGTGGATAACGTCGGCATGATACCGCGGCGGCAGCCTTGCGTCGTCAGATGGACCGACCGGCGCGTCCGGAGGAACTGGGATGTCGCCTACTTGCCTGTAGTTTGAATCGCACATGATCAGCCAGCACGCCCAGGTTGTTGACCGCGCTGTGAGTCACGCGCAGGCAAATGAACGCTTGCCCGTTATGGCCTGAGTGACCGGTTGTCATACCAGCGAAGGGCCTGACTGATCGGGACTCCATTGCCAGAATGTCGCGCCGTAGTCACTGTTTTCGATGGCTGGGAATGTCGCGCCCTTTTGAAAAAAGCGCCGTGAATCAGCCCGCGTGGGGGTAAACCACCAGCCGGTTTTTAGACAGGCTTGGCCAGCCTGGATGTTGGTCGATTGAATGGTGGCTGTAGCCGTCATGCCGCCATCGGGGTATTGAGCTGCATGAGCGCGGGACCAGGCCACGAGGTCCTTGGGGTAATAAAGATACTGGTGCAGGCTGCTGTCGTCTTCGATGCCTAGCAGGATGACGGCGGCGCCGGCTTCAAAGCTCCAGTAACCGAAGTAGCCACCTTGTTCGCCGTTTTCATTGGGTTTATGGGCGTCATGCCAGGCGCAACCGGCGAGGTCTTTGTACCAGCGCTTGAGGAAGGTATGCAGTTCTGCGAGTTGCTTGGTGTTGGTGTCCTCCGTCAACGCGTAAAACAAAGGTTCATAGGGTTTTAATGCGCACAGGTAATCGCTTTCATACCGGATGTCAGGCCCCATGGCATGAATCATGAACTCTTCGAAAAGTACATCTGCGCCACCGTTTTCCCCGTCCACACCGTCTTGTAAGGCAGCAATTCGAGGGAGCAGGTCACGCCTATGCAAAAGAAAGCAGAGACCGATTAATTGCATCAGTGCAGCGTAGTCGTCAGTTAATACAAACTCAAAGACAGGCTCGTTTTGGTTGTTATGATGTCGCCATAACGACTGGCCATAAATCTCATATGCGTTAACGATTTGTCCTACAAGCTGGCGCATTGATTCTATAGGCTGACCAGCTGTGTATTCTAGAAAAAGCTGATCGAACAAGTTTGCTGCAACCCTTCGCTGCGAGATCATCCAGCCTTCTTGCTCCGTAGAACCCGATCCTGCTGGGCTCTGCTGGAACATATGTATAACTTCGGGAATGGCCGAAATGGTTTCGTTGTAATAGCGTTCACCTAAGAACTGTTGTCTTCTTTTTTCGTGGAAGCTCATCTTATTTACCTGCTCTGTTTCGAGCTTGAGTGCTCAATCCTGCTCGATTGTTTATGACTCGCTGAATCTCGTTGTCATGCCATTCCCGAGTCACTTCATGAGCTGCGTGGATTGCGGGCATTACATCTGCCCCAGCCGAGCGAGTAATCAGGGCCTCAGAATGAGCGACCGCATGAGGAATAGAAAAAAATAGTACGTGCCGTGAGTACCCATTACTAATGATTCGCTCACCAACTACTTTTGAAACAACCGCTTTTTGCAAGCGAGGCTCAATCCACCCATGACTCATCTGCGTCACTTTGCCATTCACCTGCCGCACCTGTCCCGAGCCGCCTCCCGCTTTTCCGCCTGCTCCAGCCTTGCGGCGAATATTGCCGCCCCCGTTCAATCCACTTTCATTCTTATCCCCTGCTTCCCCCAACAACTGCCCCAGCGTTTTCGCCGGGTTGAAGCTGGCCTTGGCTTCGATGATCGCGTACGGCTTGCCGCTGTTGGTTTTCCATACCGCGTCAATCCCACGGCCCCGGGGGATGCATGGCCAGAGTTGCACCAGCCGATGACCGTCATTGAGTTTGGCGGTGTTGATTTCACTTTGGTCGTGAGCAGCCTGCCCTCGGCCCCAGCCCTTGATGTCCTGGCAATAGTAGTCGGCCATGTGTTCGCCCAGAACGCCGAGCAGTTTGTTGGAGACCTGCTTGAAGCGCGCCGTGCGTTGAGTGGCTGCGTTGGGCTGATTGGGCCGCACCGGATTGGCGACATCGTGGCGGGTACGCTGGCCTTCGCCCATGGGGCTTTGGGGTTTGGCAGGCGGCACGCCGTGTTTCTGTTTGGCGATGATTGGCGCTTGTGCGCTGGTGCGTCGGCCACTGGCCAGCCAGTCATCCATCTCGCGTTTGAAGCCGGCAAAGTGCCTGTCCAGGCCGTTGCGAATGCTGTCCACTTGTCCGCGCATTTCGGTTGACAAGCGGTTCATCAGGCGCGGATTGCTCAGCAGTGCATCGAGCTTTTGTTTGAGGGTCGAGAGGTCCGTGACCTCACGCAGCAACTTTTCCGGATCGCCAGTATAAAAGCGCCGAATCATGGCGGTCAGGTCATCGACATTGGCCGCTCCGCTCTTCACGGCGCGCATTGAGCGCTTGGCTGCATCACCACCACCCGGGACCAGACCTATCAACGCGGTGATCAGGTTGAACCACGCCAGCTGGCTGTCCGGCGCGTCGGATACTTCCACCAACCCCTTGATGACATCCCGGGCATCGACCATTTGGCCCAGCACAGGCACCAGGCCGATGGCCGTTTCGGCAAGAATGGCCCAGGGTGCGTTATTGTCGCCCTTGAGAAAACTGATGGATTCCTCTTTCAGGGCCTCATACCAGACCCGGTTGGGCGAGTTGATCGAGAGGTCGGTCATGACTGCTCCCCCTTCAGCTTGTCGCGCAAAGCTGCTTGCTGGGCGTCATCAAGGTAAAGCCAAAGGCTTTCGCCGGTATCGGCGTCGGAGGGCGGGTTGAGTTGCGCGCTGGCCTCGCGTTGTGCAGAGCTGGTCTGTGCCTGCCAGAGTTGATCGACGCGGTTCAGGTAGTCCTGGAGTTGTTCCTCGGCCTGCTCGTTGGTCGTCGACTCGGCGTGGAACTTGTTTTCAGGCAGCGGAACGCGGGCAGCGTGAGCTTGAGCATCTTCGCCGAAGTACACCTTGGCAGATTGGGCGGGAACGGCCTCCAATCGTGCATGGCCGCGCTCGTCCAGGATCCCCTGGCGCACGGTACCGTCCTCAAATAGCGCGATGTAGGCTGCACCCGCCAAAGGGGTGAGGCTTTCATCGTGGTAATTCAACTCCAGAACATTTGGCGGCGCGCTTTGCGACCCCACCGGCAAGGCAGGCAATGCCGTAGCC
>NZ_JANHKS010000064.1 GCF_028682175.1 Pseudomonas putida
AAGCCCGCTCATTTCGGGTCATACCCCCCGAAACATGCGCGAACCAACACCAGCATCAACATCAGGTTGCCCTTGAGCCCGCCGATCTTGGTTGGCACCTCACCCTGTGGATAACGTCGTACGCTCGGCAGTTCGATGCAGTGATAACCCAGCTTGGGCGCACGATAGGACAGGTACGCCAGCAGCTCGTAGGTCATGAACGCATCCCGAAAAATCGCCAGGCGCGGGTCGAGGAGGAGTTTGCGGCTGTAGGCGCGAAACCCTTGGGTGGTGTCAGTCCAGTCGTGGCCCGAGGCAATACTCAGCATCGGCGCGTGTATGAAACGGATGGCAATGTCGCGGGACTTTGGCGTGTTCTCTCCCGCACCGCCTGTGAGAAAACGCGACGCCTGAACGAAATCCACCCCTTGCCTGAGCGCGTTGATAAAGCGCGGAATCGCCTGCGGGTCATCCTTGTCGTTGCCGTCGATGGTCACGATACCTTCGTAACCCTGATCCAGGGCAAAGGCATAGGCACAGCGCAACTGCGCACTGAGCTTGCCCGGTGCGGTCTTGACCAGCAAACCGCGCACCGCAGTGACCATCAGCATGTCGTGGGCCAGGGAATTGTCGGTGCTGCCGCCGTCGACAATGATGATGTCGGCCATCTGGTTGATCGCCAGCGCGGCCATGCGCGCCAGCAGGCTGACGATGCGGTCGCCCTCGTTGATGACCGGGATGATCACGCAGTAAGGATGCAGTCGGCCCAGCCACAGCGGGGTGTCGAAGGTGGGAACCTGGCGTGTCAGTTGTGCCAGGCTCGGTCGTCCGGAGGTGTAGGTTGTGTCGGTCATCACGCCACCCGCGCAGTAATCAGGGCGACACCCGCGATTACCAGCACGATGCCGGCCGCCGTCGTCCAATAGAAGGTTTCACGAAAAATCAGCACCGAGGAACAGGCCACGGCAGCCACCGCCCCGGCGGTCAGCACCGGGTGAGCGATATTGAGCGGCAAGCGCGCCAGAGCGGCGGCGTACAGCAGGAAAGCGGTGCCGTATAACCCCAGCCCCAGCCAGAACGGCCAGTTGCTCAGGGCCTGCAGCGGGGCATTGAGCGAGGGGAAACTGCGCGGCGGCATCATCGCCATTTTCACCAGCACACTGGCCGATGCGTTGGAGAGGATCCCCAGGATCAGAATCGCCCACTTCATGATTGCGCCCTCAAGGCTTCGGCCCGGTAATGCCAGATCGCGACGTTCAGGGCACGCTCGATGGTATCGACGTGGGGCTCGTTGCGCTTGGGCAGCATCTCGATGGTGATCAGGTGATCGGGCAGGTAGCGGCTGATTGCGGCCGCCATCCCGGCGTGATCGGCAGTGCCGTCGCCCAGTGGCAGCAGGCTGGGCTCGCTGGCATGTACATGGCCGATCAGCTCGGCGGCGCCCTGCAACACAGCGAACGGGTCCTCGCCATTGATCGCCAGTGAACCGGTGTCCAGTTGCATGAGGATATTGGGGTGATCGACCCGCCGTACCACCTCGGCAGTCAACGGGCTGCTGGTCATGAAGTTGGCGCCGTAGCACTCCGGGTTCGGTTCCAGGCAGATGGTCACGCCGTGGTCCCGGGCGACGTTGCCAAGCATTCTGAAAAACGGCACGGCGATGTCCATGGCCTCGTCGTCGCCCAGGCCGTTGCGGTCGCGGTTTTTCGGCGAGCCGAACACCAGCCGTGTCGCACCCAGGCCCTCGCCAATGCGGCAGACCTCATCCAGGTGCTGCAACATCGAGGTCTGGCTGGCGGCGCAGCCAAACAGGTTCAGCCCCTGGGTGCCGAACAGCAGTGCCTGCATGCCGGTGATGTCGATGCCGCGCCCGGCCCAGGTGTCACGCACGTCGGCAATCTGGCCAGGCGTGGCGGCCACCGGATCCGGAAAATACTTGCCCGGCGCGACGTCGATGGCGTCGATGGCGTAGCGCCTGAGCAGGGCTGCGATGTCCCGGTCCTCGACGATGTCCCAGGCGATGTTGGAGATGGCCAGTCTCATGCCCGGTGCTCCGTGGTATGCGGTTCCGATTGCGCATAGGCGCGCACCGCCATCAGCTCTTCCCGGGCGCTGTACTGATAACGCCCGCGCGCGCCGAACAGGGCGGCGTGGCAGGTCTGCATCGCGTAGCGCGCCGGCATCACGCTGCGCACGTTATCGAACGGCTTGCCGAAACCTTCCTGCGAAATCTCGCTTACGGTGACCGGCTCGGCACACAGGTGCACCAGCTTGAGGCCGGCATTGAGTGCAACCTGAATGTCGTGGCAGAGGTTGACCATCGGGTAGAACTGGAAGGTGCCGCGGCTGTCGATGGCCGACAGGTTGTGCTGGTTGTGGATGTCGAACACCACGTTCTTGCGCAGGCCGGGACCGACCAGGCCTGGCAGACGCACGATCAGATGCTGTGGGAAATAGTCCTCCACGAAGCACTCCAGCAAGCGCCGGTTCATGCCGTAGGCGTGCAGGCCCACCTCTTCGACCTGACTGTCTTCGTCCACGCCCATGGGCGTGTGAAAGACGTCCACGGTGCTGATCAGCACGAAGGTGCGGCAGCGCACCGAGCGCAGGTGCTCGATCAGGTTCTCGATCCTCTCGCGGTCGGCATCGGGGTCGCGGTTGGCGATCCATTTCTGTGCGGGGGCTCCAGCGCACACCAGCGCGTCAAAGGAGCGCCCCTCGATTTCGTGAATGTTGGTCGAGCGATACAGCGCGCCGAATTGGGTTTGACGCATCAGGGTCGAGCCGACGAAGCCGGTGTATCCGATCAGACCATTCATAGTTGCGCATCCAGCGGGCAGTGCACCCGGATCAGTTGGGCGTTGTACACGTAGAAATACGAGGTGTAGGTGCAGTTCAGGCGGCTGATTTCGGCCTCCAGCGCCTTGCCGCGCCCGCTGATGTCCTTGTCCAGATTGACGTGGGACACCAGCACGGAAAAGTCCTTGGAGGGGCGCTGTCGCAACAGCTCGGCGAGGGAGTCCAGGTACTCGACCTTGCCCATCTTCGGATCACGCATGCGCGTCGCTTCATCGTTCACGCGCACGTACTGATGCTTGCTCAGGCGCTGATCGAGCAGGCTGTAGTACTCAAGCGACGGCTGGGCGTCGGGGTAGACCAGAAACTCGGTGGGCGGCATCTGCGCGATGTGCTCGTAGAGCGCGTTGTTGTCGACGTACTCGTAGTTCACGCCGCGAAGATTGTTGTAACAGGCCTTGCCCGCCTGCAGTGCCATCAGGCTCAGCAGCACCCAGCCCAGCACCTTGAGCGGGCGCGACGGGCTGGCGGTGAATTCCAGTACCCCAAGGCAGGCGATGACCATGCTGAATGGCGCCAGCCAGATCACATGGCGGGGATAGGTGGCAGGGTAGAAACCGGCGATTCGCCCTACGAGTACGATCAGCAGAATGCCAATGAAAAACAGATTCAGCCTGCACACGAAACCGCTTTTGTGGGTAAACAGCAGCACTACGCTGGCAACCCCGGACGTGATGAGCAAGGCTTTGCCATACGCCCCGAGAATCGCCTCCTTCAGCACGCCCAGCGAGCCCAGCGCGGTGGTCTTGTAATAGTCGTCGTAATTGCCCAGTTGAAACACGGTGAGGTACTTCATGTAGGCATACGCGACCACCACCACCAAAGCAGCCCCGGCAATCGCCACGACGGTCGATGCCTCGCGCTCGTTCCTGGGTTGCGACGCATGACGCACCACGGCATACATCAGCAGCGCGCCTGAAACGATCAGTGTTGAAAAACCCAGCACACTGATCGCAGCCGCCATCCCGATGGGCCAATGAAGATTGTCCTGTTCCGAGGACCGCCACAGCGCAGTGATCGCCAGAAAACTCACCGACACTTCGAGGAAGTAGTGCTTGAGCTCGGTCAGAAACAGGCCCATGGAAAACGAGTGGCCGATCAGCGCCAGCACAAACACCAGCGCCCCCCAGCGGTAAGGACGAAACACTGCGAACACCGGCGCGATCAGCACGCAGGAGAGCGCCAGCACCGACAACCTCAGCGGCGCGATGTTGTAGTGGAACAGCAGCATGATCGCCTTGAAGAACAGCGAGGCGAGCACCGGTTCCGCCTGATCGTAGTAAGGCAGCGGCTTGAAGAATTCCTCGGGGCTGCGCAGCTCGATGATGTCCTTGAGCAGCATCGCCTCGTCGATCCAGATCGAACGGGTGGCCAGCGTCAGGAACAGGCTCGCCAGCACCGCCACGGCGACAGGCAGCACGAGGGTCGGGTTGAGGCGCGAAAGATCAAAAGACTTCATTGTCCAGTTTCTCCAGCACGTCATAGATGTTGTCGATCTTGCCGCCAAGCACCGAGTAGCAGCCCGGCAAGCTGGCGTGCTTCTCGAACAGAATCGGGCGCCCGTCGTTGCGGTCGTTGCGCGCCAGGACAGTCTTGACCTCGTACAGCGAGTCGATGTGCTGCGAGTCGAGGATCGCCGGGATGTACCGGGCCACATCGCGCACCATGCGCTCGACACGGCTGGCACGCTCATGCCCGGCGAGCCTGTCGTAGGGGTTGATCGATTTCTCATCGTCCCAGTGCAGGTGCGGCGTGAAGCGCACGTGGGACAGCGTGTGCAGGTTGCGCGACGGAAACGGCATCATCGAAAAGAACGGCCCGTCCATCACCGTCACGCCCAGGCCTTGCAACGCAGACGGCATCTGCATCAGCGCCATTTCCGTGATCTCGTGACGCAGATCGGTGTCCAGCCCCGGAAACTCGCCGTTGAAATGATTGCTGCCGCTGTAGGTGCAATTGAACAGGTAACGGCAGCTCAGGCGCTGCGGGCCGCCCTCACTTTCAGTGACCACCTGCAAGGTGCTGTCGGGGCCCTGGTAGATCTCGGTAGCGCGGGTCAGCAGGCGGATCTGCACGCCGCAGTCTGCCAGTTCACGTTCCGCCCAGTGCGCCAGGCGAGTGGAGTCGAAGGCGTATTCCTGCACCTGAAACACCGCCTCGATCAGGCGGGGCTCGAACAGCCCGTGGGCCGCGGCGTCCGCGCGCCTGACCTGGGCGCCGATATCGTGACAAAAGCGTTCGAACTGCCGGGCAGTGACTTTCGAATTGTGTCGGGCGATGGCGTAGAGCTTGGTGAAATCGCTCTTCACCGCATTGGGCCAGTCGGCCACGAAACGCGGCAGGTTGATCCGGCTGCGATACGCCGTGGTGAAGCTGCGCGGGTAGTGATAGCCGTTATGCACCCGCGCCTGATTGTTGTACGAGGCGCGCCTGAGCAAGCCGCTTTCGCGCTCCAGCAGCACGATGCGCTTCAAGCCGCGCTGGCGCGCCAGATGCACCGCAATCGCCGAACCGTAGAAACCACCGCCGATGACGATTGCGTCCAGGCAATCCCCTGGCGCGTTCATCGCGATGCCCGCTCGGCGCCCCAGGCCCGGACCACGTGGGCATTGGGGGTGATTTCTTCGACGTTGAGCCGTTCAAGTCGCGTCATTCGGCAACTGGTGAACTCCTGGCCGATGTAATACAGCGGCCCGTCGTTGGAAAAGCTGGCCATGTTCAGGATGTATTCGCCAAGCACCAGCAACACCAGCGAAATCAGAAAGAACATCCCCGACTGCTGCAGCGAAAGGCTGGTCCAGCCTGCTGCCACATCGGTCTTGAACAGCGCGATCCCGACCACATACGCGCAATAGATCAGGTTCATCACCGCGCCAAACAGCGATAGCGCCGTCACCATCCGCATTGGCGCCCGCGTGCTGGAAATCAGCATGCGAATCCCCCGATCGACACTCTCGCCCAGATGCTTGCGCGGTTGCGCCTTGGGCGGCGCCGAGTAACTCAGACAGACCCTGGCAAATCCGCCTGTCGCCGGCAAATGACGGTAGATCATCGTGGGTTTGGGGTGCTGCAGGATGAAACTGATGACCTTGCGCGTCAGCAGCCGAAACTGCGGCGCCTCCTTGACCAGATGAATACCGTTGAACCACCGGTATGCACGGTGAAAGAGTTTGAAAGCCAGGTAATAAGGCAGGCTTTGCGTGCTGTGCTCGGCGTTGCAGACGAACACCACATCCGCCCCCTGCGCCGCCTGCTCCAGCATGTTGGGCAGGAAGGCGATGTCATCGGCCAGCGGGTCGAGCACCACGGCATAGTCCCCCAACGCATTCTCCAGCCCCACCCAGGACGCCGTGTCCAGATCGACTTCGCGAGTCAGCGCATACACCTGAAGATTGGCCACCCCGTCTTCGCCCGTCAGGCGTTTCAACTGCGCGATGCTGTCGTCGGTCGACGCGTTGTCGACAATGATCAGCTCATAGTCCGACACCATCGAAGCGATCAGCCCCGTCGCTTCAAGCAGCATCCCCTCAAGCCCCTCGGCCTGATTACGCACGACCAACACCACCGACAAGAAACAGGGAAAAAAAGCCATGGCGAGATACTCGAAACGGCCTTCCCTGGCGGTGTTTTTTTATAAGAGCGTGCAGACGGGTGTCATCAGGTGAACACGTGGGGAACGGGAATTATTCACAGGGCAGGAGGCGCAGCTTTGATAGGTTTCAAGCGTGAATCGTTGGCTGCTTCGCAGTGCTTTCGGGGTTGTCAAAGCACTGATTAATCAACGGGTTGTGTGTAACGATGTGGGGTATTCATATCCGTGAAGGGAGACGGATGTCAGGGGTTTTTACAGATCTGGTGAGGCGCAGGGCTTATTTAAAGTTTGCATGGGTAGGGCGGGGTTGGAGGGAATACTGGCGCCAGATCTGGAATACGTATGAAACTTGAATGTATTTGTGGCCCTTGGGCCGCATAATCGACGTTTACGCCACTTTTGATGCCCGAGGGCTACAAATGACTTCGCTTCTCGATGTCGCTGAAATGCTGAAGGACGCCCGCCGTGATGCGCGGCTGAGTCAAGTAGCTATTGCAGATCGGGCAGGCGTGTCTCGATCGACAGTCGCCAGGATGGAAACTCTGGCCAGGGGTGATATGAGCGTTTCTGCACTCGTGCGACTTCTGGAAGCAGCGGGGTATGACCTGAAATTGGTCAAGACTGGTCATCAGCGAACTGTCGAGGACATCCTTGCCGAGCAACGCTGCGGAGTTGCCTGACATTTCCACAATTGACTTGGTCAGCCTTGGACTGCCCGTCACTTGAAGTCGTTGGCCGCTAGTAACTATGTAATCGATTTCCGCGCTGGGCATGCTCGAGTCGACTAAGAATTTCCGAGGCCGCTAGATCATAGAAAGTAAGGAGGGACTCATGTTGATCTTCGACTGCCCAAGCAGCCTGCAAATTCTTCTCTGGCAAAGTGAAAGGCGAACTGGTCAGCCGCGTCGAGCCGGCCTCAGCAGCTAGCTTGCTGTCCACTGACAGGGAAAATATCGAGCGATGGCAGCTGCACACGACCAAGTTTGGTAAAACCAACATTCTCGTCGCGATGCATGTCGAAACCCGCTACGCAATGCTCTTCGTTGGCCTTAAGCGCAATGACGTCGACGGTTTTCTCCGTCAGTTCATTCCCCGCTATTTAGGCGGCATGGTGCTTATGGCGCTGAACATGGGATTGGTGATGCCACCTGAGGCGGAACTGAATCGGCATGTCAATGAATGGGCAGACACTCTTGAGGATGTACATTTTTACAAACGTGGTGATCGAAGCGTCCAGGCTCACATCAACGACGTCCTGTATCTCGCCGCGCATGAGGCATATGAAGGGCCAGGACTGCCCATCGAGCTTGGTGGCCTCGTTGAGTTTGATGGGATTGCCAACAGATTCCTGAGATCAATCAAAGGGGGTGATTATTTCCGGCCAGCAGAAACTGCTTTCCAGAAAGCCTACAGGCATTTGGGGATAGGCATGGAGCCGGAGGAGGTGGCGCAGGCACACCAACGATGGTTTGCTGGCAAGTGAGGATGTGCTCATGAGCCTTGCCCGATGCAGGGCAGCGATAGCCAACCAATGGATCGATTGATTAGCGGCGTTCCTTTTCCATCCGAATGATTTCGACCTGAGAGACAAATTAAAAAGCCGGCTTGTGGCCGGCTTCTCGGTGACAGGTTTGGTTAGTTTTTGGCTAACCGCACCCGTCCGCAAAAGTGCGCGCTGCAAGGAGGCGCTCGTAAGGTAGACCGGGCGTGTCACAGGGGACGGTGCCGGGTCGATCACCCATCCGCGGGTAGCCGATGGGTGTTGAAACGAAGGCGTGCAGGATACTCATGTTCTGCGCTGATGCCCAGCCTTGATGGGCTGCCATTTGTCTCTTGCTGTTGCGCATCAGGGCATGGTGGCGGGGTGGCGGCGGTTGTTGAGGGTGGACCACCAGAAGATCCAGCCCAGGATCTGGATGTGCTGTTCCTGTATCTGTTCGGCGCTGAAAATCTCGTCGGGGTATTCGCCGGCGTTGTGGCTGCGCAGGCGCAGGCTGCCGCCTGGCAGGCGATAGAGGTATTTCACGCGCAGCATGCCGGCGTGTTCGAGGGCGTACATTTCGCCGTCGATGACGTTGGTGCGGCCTCGGTCGACGCCGATGAGGGAGCCGTCCTGGATCTTGTCCGCCATGCTGTTGCCGACCATGGCGATGCAGATGGCGTTGTGCAGTTCGACGTCCATGGCTTCCAGGACGCGGCGGGATAACCGCACTTTGTGGTTGGGAATTTCGCTGACAGCGGTTTGCCCGGGGTTCTGGGTTTGAAGTTCGGTATAGACGGGCATGTCCAGCTCTTCCCGAACGTGGCCGCGCGCAGGAGGCGTGCGGGACATGCGATCGTGGCCGTTTTTTTCGCGGCCTTCTCCCGGGTGTTTCGGGCCGTCGCCTGTGCGCAGCCATCGTGCGTTAACGCTGAGCAGTTCGGCGACTTCCTCCATGCGTGCCATGGGGATGCCGCGTTTGAACCAGTTGTTCACGTGTTGCGGCGTCACCTTGCGGTTGGCGGCGAAGTCTGTGGCGGAGAGATGGCACTCCCGCAGAAGGACGCGTAGTCGATCACCTGATGTATTCATGGATCGAATTTTACGGACAGTTCAAGTTTGTTTAAATGAACGAAGTGTTCAAATGCGTCAAGCATCAAACTTCAAGTTGACGGTAAGGATTACAACGTTCGAATGAAGTTGTAGGGCATGTCGTTCACTGTTTCTTTTGCGCTCAACAATTGATCCGCTTGGACAAAAGCGCCCGTTTTCAACAGCGCTCCGCAAGTCGCCCGATCTAGAGCCTCAAGTCGTCCGTTATCAGGTGCGATGCGGCGAAGTTTTATTGCCAATGAGCCTGCGGCGTTTTATTCGGATAAACGGCAAGACTCTGCGCACTAAACTTTAAACATTCAGCGCAAAAAAGTTGGGGAGTGATGCTGGAGAAAGGTGTCAGGGGGAGAGGCATACATGCAAGAGGGTGCCACCTGCGAAGCGGCGAGCGCTTCGCAGGGAGCCAATCGGATCAGCCTTTGTAGGCAGCGGCCGATTTGGTGATGGCTTCGCGAGCGGCATCAGCGCCGGCCCAGCCTTCGATCTTGACCCATTTGCCTTTTTCGAGATCTTTGTAGTTCGCGAAGAAGTGCTCGATCTGCTGGATCAGCAGTGGCGGCAGGTCGGTGTATTCCTTCACGTCGACGTACAGCTGGGACAGCTTGTCGTGAGGAACTGCGATGACTTTGGCATCGCCGCCGCCGTCGTCGGTCATGTTCAGTACGCCAACCGGACGGGCGCGGATGACCGAGCCTGGTGCGACTGGGTATGGAGTCACGACCAGCACGTCGAGGGGGTCACCGTCGTCGGCCAGGGTGTTGGGAATGAAACCGTAGTTGGCCGGGTAGAACATCGGGGTGGCCATGAAACGGTCAACGAACAGGCAGTCGCTATCCTTGTCGATTTCGTACTTGATCGGCGCGTGGTTGGCCGGGATCTCGATGGCGACGTAGATGTCATTCGGCAGGTCTTTACCGGCCGGAATTTTGCTGTAGCTCATTGGGCTTTGCCCCCTTGGTTGACCATTGCTGAATCTGGCGTGCAACGCCAAAAAGTGGCCGGATTATAGGCATATTTGGTAACCGTTACCATTACACCCATCGGTCCTGGACCTTGTCTTGAGCCTCATAGACAGGCTTGCAAGCCTAAAGTGCTGCCTGAAGCGCCGCAAGCCGCGCCAGAGGATCCTGCCGGTAGAACGCCTTGAGCTGCCGATAGACGTCCGGATAGGCCTCGACCAGCAAATCCGGGGCGCTGAAGAAGTACTCGCTGGTGACGGCAAAGAACTCGGCCGGGTTTTCCGCAGCGTAGGGGTCGATGACCGTTTCGGCGTCGGGGTCGGCGTCCAGCTGGCGATTGAGGTCATCGAAGGCGCCTTGCATGGCGCTGGCCCAGTCGCTGATGCGCATGTCGCTGTGCAGCGGAGGCAGGCCGTTGGCGTCGCCGCCCAGCATGTCGAGTTTGTGCGCCAGTTCGTGGATCGGCAGGTTGTACGCCTCCCAGCCGCCGCTGGACAGCACCCCCGGCCAGGCGAGAATCACCGGGCCCTGGCTCCAGGCTTCGCCGCTGTGCTCGCCATCCCACACGTGTTCGATGCCGCTGGCGTCGCGGTGTTTCTGCGGGCTGATGAAGTCATCGCCATAGAGGATGATTTCGTGAAAGCCGCGATACCAGTCCAGGTCGTCCAGCGCCAGCAACGGCAATTGGGCCTGCGCCGCCAGGAACAGGCAGGACTCGTCGTCCAGTTCGACGCCTTCCAGCGCGGTCAGGGTCTTGGCTTGCAGAAACAGGATGCAGCTGTCGAGCAGGCGGCGATCCTCTTCGGCGCTGAGGCCGTCGAGGATCGGCAAACGCTCGCGCACCCGGCCCCAGAGTTCAGGGGCGACCTGGTGACGTGCCAGCGTGCGGCGCTTGAGCCAGTTGCCAAACGGCCACATGGTTCAGCGCGCTGTGGCGGAACGGCCCATGCGGCTGCGGACCAGGCCAATGATCATCGGCAGCAGCGAGATCAGGATGATGACCAGCACCAGCAAGGTCAGGTTCTTCTTGATGAACGGGATGTTGCCGAAGAAGTAGCCCAGGGTCACCAGGCTGCCGACCCACAGGATCGAACCCAGCACGCTGAAACTGACGAAGCGCAGGTAGTTCATCTTGCCAAGGCCTGCGACGAACGGGGCGAAGGTGCGGATGATCGGCAGGAAGCGCGCCAGGGTTACGGTCTTGCCGCCATGGCGCTCGTAGAACTCGTGGGTCTTGGTCAGGTAGTCGCGGCGGAAGATCTTCGAATTGGGGTTCTTGAACAGCTTGTCGCCCACCGTTCGGCCAATGACGTAGTTGGTGCTGTCGCCGATGATCGCAGCCGCCATCAGCAGCCCGGCCAGCACGACAGGGTCCAGGCCGCCACCGGCTGCCACCGCGCCTGCGATGAACAGCAGCGAGTCACCCGGCAGGAACGGCGTCACCACAAGGCCGGTCTCGCAGAAGATCACCAGGAACAGGATCGCGTAGACCCAGGTGCCGTAGTTGGTCACCAGCATGTCCAGGTAGACGTCCAGGTGGAGAATGATATCGATCGGGTTGAAATCCATGTACGGCACCTGATGATGAGACCCGGTCCGGGTCAGTGGAAAGAGGTGAGGTGGGCCGCATTATAGAGGGAAGAATCGGGGTGTTGCTGGGACTGTGTGCAGATTGAAACGTTTGGTATTGATGGAATACATCTTTCGTAGGAGCGCGCTTGCCCGCGACGGCGGCGTGTCAAACGGCAAATCGTCCCCAGCCGGATCGCCATCGCGGGCAAGCGCGCTCCTACGGGTGCGGGAACCTCAATTGATCGGCAACACGTAGTTCTTGAATTGGGTATCTTCACGAAATCCGATGGATTCGTAGACTTTCTGTGCCACTTCGTTGTTGGCGCTGGTGGACACGCGCATGCGCACGGCCTGGGTTTCGCGGGCCATCTTCTTGGCTTTCTGGATCAGGTGATCGGCGACCAGTTGGCGGCGGGCGTCTTCGGCGACGTAGATGTCGTTGAGGATCCACACGCGCTTGAGCGAAAGCGAGGAATAGCTGGGGTAGAGCTGGCAGAAGCCCAGCAACTTGCTGTCGTCATCCACCGGTAGCGCCAGGTAGATCACCGACTCTTCGCGGCGCAGGCGTTTTTCCAGGAAGTCACGGGAGGAATCGGGGTAGGGCAGTTCGCCGTAGAACTCGCGGTATTTGACGAACAGAGGGGTCAACAGGTCCAGGTGCTCCAGGGTGGCTTGGATGATCCGCATGGTTGGGCCTCAGCTTCATTGTGCAATGCATGAAAGGGGGAGGACGCCTGGCACTGGGACAGACGGTTTCGACTTTGCCCAAGCGCTTTAGAAAGTGCAATCCAAAAGCGGAACGAATGGGCCGCGGGCACGTGTGTGAATCAACAAAATGCGTGGCCAAAAAAACGGCCTCCGAAGAGGCCGTCATCTGACTGCTGTCACTGGATCAGAAGAAGCCCAGCGGGTTGATGTCGTAGCTCACCAGCAGGTTTTTGGTCTGCTGGTAGTGTTCGAGCGCGACTTTGTGGGTTTCGCGGCCGACGCCGGATTTTTTGTAACCACCGAATGCAGCGTGGGCTGGATACAGGTGGTAGCAGTTGGTCCACACGCGGCCCGCCTTGATGGCGCGGCCCACGCGGTAGGCGCGGTTGATGTCGCGGGTCCACACGCCGGCACCGAGGCCGAACTCGGTGTCGTTGGCGATGGCGACGGCTTCGGCTTCATCCTTGAAGGTGGTCACGCTGACCACCGGGCCAAAGATTTCTTCCTGGAACACGCGCATCTTGTTGTTGCCGCGCAGCAGGGTCGGCTGGATGTAGTAGCCGGTCGCCAGCGAGCCTTCCAGCTTCTCGACCTTGCCACCGGTCAGCAGCTCGGCGCCTTCGCCCTGGGCGATGTCGAGGTAGGAAAGGATCTTGTCGAATTGTTGCTGCGATGCCTGGGCGCCGACCATGGTGTCGGTATCCAGCGGGTCGCCGCGCTTGATCTTCAGGACCTTCTTCATCACCGCTTCCATGAACTGCGGATAGATCGACTCCTGAACCAGGCATCGCGATGGGCAGGTGCAGACTTCACCCTGGTTGAAGAATGCCAGCACGACGCCTTCGGCGGCCTTGTCGATGAACTCGGGTTCAGCGCTCATCACGTCTTCGAAGTAGATGTTCGGCGACTTGCCGCCCAGCTCCACGGTGGACGGGATGATGCTGTCGGCCGCCAGTTTCATGATGTGCGAGCCCACAGGCGTTGAGCCTGTGAACGCGATCTTGGCGATGCGTTTGCTGCTCGCCAGTGCTTCACCGGCTTCGCGGCCATAGCCTTGCACCACGTTGAGCACGCCTTTTGGCAGCAGGTCGCCGATCAGTTCCAGCAGGACGGTAATGCCCAGCGGGGTTTGTTCGGCAGGTTTGAGCACGACGCAGTTGCCCGCAGCCAGGGCCGGCGCGAGCTTCCAGGCGGCCATCAGGATCGGGAAGTTCCACGGGATGATCTGGCCGACGACGCCCAGCGGCTCATGGATGTGGTAGGCCACGGTGTTGCCGTCGATTTCGGCGGCGGAGCCTTCCTGGGCACGCAGCACGCCTGCGAAATAACGGAAGTGGTCCACAGCCAGCGGGATGTCGGCGTTGAGGGTTTCACGCACGGCCTTGCCGTTGTCCCAGGTCTCGGTCACGGCCAGCAGTTCGAGATTCTGCTCGATGCGGTCGGCGATTTTCAGCAGGGTCAGCGAGCGCTCCTGAACGGAAGTCTTGCCCCACGCATCGGCAGCGGCGTGGGCGGCATCCAGGGCTTTATCGATGTCTTCGGCAGTCGAGCGAGGGAATTCGGCGATCAGTTTGCCGGTGATCGGCGAGGTGTTTTCAAAATACTGGCCTTTGACCGGCGGCACGAATTCGCCACCGATGTAGTTGCCGTATTTGGTCTTGAAGGTAACGATCGAGCCTTCAGTACCGGGATGGGCATAACGCATGGTGAATATCTCCTTGCTCTTGTGATTGTGTGGGGATAACGCGCTGCTGCGCTTGATTAAAGCGTAGAGCAAAGCGCGGGCCACTGCCGCGCGGTGCCCGGTTTACAAGGGTTTTGCCGGAAAATCAGACGCTTGGCTGCTGTCGATGTGCCAGTTGCGGGACGGGCAGAGTGACACTTTGTATCGAATGTGGGACAGCTCGGCGGGCAGGCCCGTGCCAAGGATTGCAATAGAGAAGGGCCTGGAGGATGCTGGTTCGCGAGCATGCACAGGAACAACAAGAAAATGCATAGCAACCACCTAACCCGCCATGCCCGGCAAGTCCTGACATTCGCCCAGGGCAAGGCCGATCACCGCTACGGCCCCGGCGCCGACCCTTCCATCGCCCGCTCCTGGCAGCGTTGTCTTGACGACTATCACCTGGACCCCGCACAGGCCATGGCGCCCACCGTGCTGGAGCATGCCCGGGTGCTGGAAAGCCGCGAACGCCTGCAGCAGGTGCTGACCATCGCCGGTGGCGAGATGAACAGCCTGCGCCAGCAATTGTCGGGCGGTAATGCGGTGCTGTTGACCGATGCGCGAGGGGTCATCCTCAACTGCGTGACCCAGGACGGCGAGCGCAAGATCTTCGAGCGCGCCGGTTTGTGGCTGGGCGCAGACTGGAGCGAAGCGCGGGAGGGCACCAACGGCATCGGTACGTGCCTGGTGGAGCGGCAATCGGTGACCATTCACCGCGACGAGCATTTCCGCGGGCGGCATACCGGGCTGACCTGCTCGGCCAGTCCGGTGTTCGATCCTCATGGCGATCTGCTGGCGGTGCTGGATGTGTCGTCGGCGCGGCACGATGTGTCTCGCCAGAGCCAGTTTCACACCATGGCGCTGGTCAATCTGTCGGCAAAAATGATCGAAAGCAGTTACTTCCTGCGGCATTTCGACGATCAGTGGCTGCTGCGTTTCCATCTGCAGGCCGGTTCCGTGGGGCTGTTCAATGAAGGGCTGCTGGCGTTCGACGGCGAAGGGCGGGTCAGGGCGCTGAACCAGAGCGCGTTGAACATGCTGAGCCAGGGCCGCGCCGATCTGATTGGCCAGCCGGTCGAGGCATTGTTCGATTGTTCCCTGGACCAACTCTTGAGCCGCGCCTCGCCCGATGCAGCCGCCAGTTGGCCACTGCGAACCCGAGACGGCCGTGGTTTTTTCGCCGTGCTGCGTGGGCAGGCTCAGCCGGTGCTGAAGGGCGTTAGCGCGCCTGTTGTCAGCAAGCCGCTAGAGAAGCCTGCGTTGAGTGGTATCTGCCTGGGCGATCCTTCGCTGCAGGCCGACTTTCGTCGCGCCTTGAAGGTATTCGAGCGTGATGTGCCGCTGTTGATCAACGGTGAAACCGGCTCGGGCAAGGAAGCGTTCGCCAAGGCCGTGCATCAGGCCAGTGGCCGCTCGCACCAGCCATTCGTTGCACTCAACTGCGCCGCCATTCCGGAAAGCCTGATCGAAAGCGAATTGTTCGGTTATCGCGGCGGCAGTTTCACCGGTGCGCGCAAGGAAGGCATGCGCGGCAAGCTGCAGCAGGCCGATGGTGGCACCCTGTTTCTCGATGAGATCGGCGACATGCCGGTGGCGCTGCAGACACGGCTCCTGCGCGTTCTGGAAGACCGTCTGGTGGTGCCCATCGGCGGTGAGCCGCAGTCTGTGGATGTACGAATCATCAGCGCTACCCACCGCAATCTCTTGGGACGGGTGGAGGACGGCAGTTTTCGCGAAGACCTCTACTACCGGCTCAACGGCCTGGAAATCGCCCTGCCGGCACTAAGAGAACGCAGCGACAAGGCGCAGTTGATGGACTTCCTGCTGGAGGAAGAGGCGGGCGGCCAGCAGGTGGTGATCGACGCCGAGGCCCGGCAGGCGCTGCTCGATTTCCCCTGGCCGGGCAATGTGCGGCAGATGCGCAATGTGTTGCGCACGCTGGCGGCGCTCGCTGAGGATGAAAAAGTCTGCCATGCCGACTTGCCACTGGTAATCCGCCAGGGCGCGGTGAAGAAGGATGTCGCCGCGAACCCTGTGGATTCGCCACTCGATTGCGCCGAACGCTCGGCGTTGATCGAGATACTGGAGGCGCAGCGTTGGCACATGACACATGCTGCCCAGGAATTGGGCGTCAGCCGTAATACCTTGTATAGAAAGCTGCGCAAGCACGGGATTGCCCGTTAGCCACATCCCGCTCATCACCTGTAGGAGTGAGCTTGCTCGCGATAGCAGTCTGTCTGTAACAGATTCGTTGCCTGACACGCCGCTATCGCGAGCAAGCTCACTCCTACAGGGACGTGGGTGCATCGAGATCCCGCCGATTGAACTGTGCGAACGGACCCTCTCTAAGCTAACCTGCGCGAATGTTTTAAGAGGTCGGTCATGCACATTCATATTCTGGGTATCTGCGGTACGTTCATGGGTTCGCTGGCGGTGCTCGCCAAGGATCTGGGCCATAAAGTCACGGGCTCCGATGCCAACGTCTATCCGCCGATGAGCACGCAGCTCCAGGCACAGGGCATCGAGCTGATGCAAGGGTACGACCCTTCGCACCTTGAGCCTGCGCCGGATCTGGTGGTGGTCGGCAATGCGATGTCCCGTGGCAACCCGGCCGTGGAATACGTCCTGAACAAGGGTCTGCCCTACGTCTCCGGCCCGCAGTGGCTGGCCGATCACGTGCTGCGTGGTCGCTGGGTGCTGGCGGTCGCTGGCACTCACGGCAAGACCACCACCAGCAGCATGCTCGCCTGGGTGCTGGAGCATGCAGGCATGAGCCCGGGCTTTCTGATTGGCGGTGTTCCGCAGAACTTTGCAGTGTCTGCGCGCCTGGGCGACACGCCGTTCTTCGTGGTCGAGGCCGATGAATACGACAGCGCGTTCTTCGACAAGCGCTCGAAGTTCGTCCATTACGGCCCGCGCACCGCGATTCTCAACAACCTTGAGTTCGATCACGCTGACATCTTCCCGGATCTGCCGGCCATCGAGCGGCAATTCCACCATCTGGTGCGTACCATCCCGAGCGAAGGCCTGGTGATTCATCCGACCACCGAGCCGGCCCTTGAGCGCGTGATCCAGATGGGCTGCTGGACCCCGGTGCAGACCACCGGGCAGGGCGGCCAGTGGCAGGCGAAGCTGCTGCGCGAGGACGGCTCCAGATTCGAAGTGATCTTCGAAGGCGTCGCTCAAGGCGTGGTCGATTGGGACATGACCGGCCAGCACAACGTTGCCAACGCCCTGGCCACGCTGGCAGCGGCGCGGCATGTGGGCGTCGTGCCGCAACAAGGCGTCGAAGCCCTGAGCGCATTCAAGAGCGTTAAGCGGCGCATGGAGAAGGTCGCCGAAGTGCGCGGCATTACCATCTACGACGACTTCGCTCACCACCCGACCGCCATCGCCACCACGCTGGACGGCCTGCGCAAGAAGGTGGGCGACTCGCCGATCATCGCTGTGGTCGAGCCGCGTTCGAACTCGATGAAGCTCGGTGCGCACCGCGACGGCTTGCCGGAAAGCGTCGATCAGGCCGATCAGGTGGTCTGGTACGCGCCGGCCAATCTGGGCTGGGACCTGGCCGCGACCGCCGCGCTGTGCAAGACGCCTTCGGTGGTCTGCGACTCCCTTGAAGCCATCATCGAGCGCGTGAAAAGCCAGGCCCAGCCCGGCACCCACGTGGTCATCATGAGCAACGGCGGCTTCGGCGGGCTGCACGGCAAACTGGCCGAGGCGCTGAAATGAGCGGTCCGGAGCGCATCACCCTGGCGATGACCGGCGCATCCGGGGCGCAGTACGGTCTGCGCCTGCTCGATTGCCTGGTGCGTGAAGATAGGGAAGTGCACTTCCTGATCTCCAAGGCCGCGCAGTTGGTGATGGCCACCGAAACCGATGTCACCTTGCCGCCCAAGCCACAGATGATGCAGGCGTTCCTCACCGAATACACCGGCGCCGCCGATGGCCAGATTCGGGTGTACGGCAAGGAGGACTGGATGTCTCCGGTGGCCTCGGGGTCCGGCTCACCCGTGGCGATGGTGGTGGTGCCGTGCTCGACGGGCACTTTGTCGGCCATCGCCACCGGCGCCTGCAATAACCTGATCGAACGCGCCGCCGACGTGACGCTCAAGGAGCGCCGTCAGTTGATTCTGGTGCCCCGTGAGGCGCCATTCTCCAGTATTCATCTGGAGAACATGCTGAAACTGTCGAACATGGGCGCGGTGATTCTGCCGGCTTCGCCGGGTTTCTATCACCAGCCGCAGACCATCGATGATCTGGTGGATTTCGTCGTGGCGCGCATTCTCAACTTGCTCAACATCCCGCAGGACATGCTGCCGCGCTGGGGCGAGCATCATTTGGGCGCCGATGAATAAGAAGCTGTTTGTGCTGACCCTCGGGCTGCTGCTGGCCACGGGGTGCTCGACCGTGCGCACCCTGGATGCCAACCAGCCCGGCGCGCCGGTGGTCTACTCCGGCACGCGGCTGGACCTGTATGCGATTCAGGGCGGCTGTTGCGAGAAAGACCGCTTCGGCGCCGAAGCTCCGAAATACCCGATGCTGGATCTGCCGGGCAGCGCGCTGCTGGATACGGTGCTGTTGCCGTTGTCGATCCTGACGGCGTTGGGGGTGGGCTTCCAGGCCACGGGCGGGATGTAACTGGTTGAACCCGTAGCAGCCCGGCCGGGCGGCGTTTCACTTGCTGGCGGGAGCGATCTTGAGGGCGCCCCCGCCGGCAAGCCGTGCTGCTACGGGATTGCGGTGTGGCCTACTTACCCAACCGGCGCAACTCGTCGGACTCCACGATCCGCACCCCGTCCTGCTCTTCCAGCGCCAGGCGCCACAGCGCCCTTGCCAGTTGGCAGGCTTCGATGCCGCCGTATTTGCCGGGAATCAGCTTGGCGATAGGCGCGGCCAGCTGCTCTACCAGGCGCTGATCGGCGCGCTCGCCCAGCAGCAGTGACGGGCGGGCGATGGTCAGTTGGGGCCAGTTCTGGTCCCTGAGCGCGGCTTCCATTTCGCCTTTGACGCGGCTGTAGAAGATGCTTGATTCAGGATCGGCATTCACCGCGCTGACGACCAGCAGATGCCGCGCGCCCAGTTCACGGGCGCGTCTGCCAAAGGCCACGACCATGTCCATGTCCACGGCGCGAAAGGCGTCTTGCGAGCCGGCCTGCTTGATGGTGCTGCCCAGACAGCAAAAGGCGATGTCCACTCGCCCGCCCAGTTCTGCGAGCAGTGAGGTGAAGTCGCCTACAGGGTTTTCCAGATGCGGATGTTCGGCCAGCGGCCTACGGCTAGGTGCCAGCACGCGGCTGACAGTGGGTTCGCTGAGCAGACGGTCGAGCAGGTGTTCGCCTGTCAATCCCGTGGCTCCGGCAAGCAGGATGTGTTGCGGCGTCAAGTACATGGTCTTTCTCCCTTGATACGACACAAGCATAGGCGCTCTAACGCAACAGACTGCCCACCGACATTGCTGGTTTCACAAATCTTTGCAAATCTTCATCCGCTCAGCGAGCGGGTGCCGGGTTCAGTCCCTTGCCGATGGACACGGTGTTGAGGGCACGCTCGGCCTGGCTCTTGCGCAACTGCTTCCAGCGCGCGATCACGCCCTTGGGCGCCCAGATCTGCGGCTCGGAGGCCTCGAAGTTTTCCTCGATTTCCCGCTGTGCAACCGTGACTTTGGCGTCGTTGAAGGCCTGCTGCAGGTCATCGGTTTCCACCAGTGCCTTGCCGAACAGCGCTTCGCCGAAGTAAGTGAAATCCGCTTCTTCGGAGCAGCCGAACGACACCCGGTCTTCCCGCGAGGCGGTGATGACCATGGTGCGTTCGTCCTTGATTGCCGGGATGAACCCTCCGGAATAACAGGATGAAATGACCACCACCTTGTCACGATTCTTCAGCGGCGCCAGCACCGAGGCCATCTCGTTGGCGGGCAGGTCCGACAGCTCCAGGCGAGGCTGGTCCAGCACCAGTTCGTGGTCGTGGGTGCCGTGGCTGGTGAGGTAGATGAAGATCAGGTCTTCAGGACCGCTGCGCAGGGCGAGGGTCTGCACCGCGCGGCTGATGTTTTCCCGCGTCGCCAGTGGACGGTCGGCCATGTGGTCGCGATGGTTGACCAGTGAGATCTGACCATACGCGCCGAAGCGGGTCGCGAGCAGCTTGTTGACGTAGTCGGCCTCGCGCATGAACACGCTCTGCTTGCCGTCGCCGCCGACCACCAGGCTGTAGAGTTCGATGGCGGGGGTTGAAGCCGGGATTGCGGCCAGGGCCTTGTCCAGCAGAGGACCCTGTGCGAGCAGGCCGGTTTCCAGCGGGTCGGGCAGCAGCTTGCCCATGGCGTCACGTACCCGCTGGCCGTTGGCCCAGGTGCCACTCTGCACCTGGCCATCAGGGGAGGTCAGCACGCCCGGACCGTCGTAATTGTCGTTGTCGAACTGCCCGACGTAGACCGTGCCGTCCGGCAGCTTCAGACGGCCTTCGCCGGCGAAGCGCCAGTTGCGAAACTGGCCCTGGTAGCTGGTGCCGTCGGCGCCGATCAGTTCGCCCTTGCCGGTGAAGGCGCCATCCTTGAACTGGCCCGACCAGACGTCACCGTCGGCGTTCTCGTAGCGGCCGCGCCCGTTGAGCTGGTTGTTGTGGAAGCCGCCGACGTACTGGTCGCCGTCTGCGCTGTTGAAATTGCCAGTGCCTTCGAGCTGGCCGTCGACGAACTTGCCGCTGAACTGGTTGCCTGCCGCATCGCTGCGCTGGCCTTCGCCATTGGGCTTGCCGCGGGTGAACTGGCCTTGATACTCGCTGCCGTCTTCGAGTTCCAGATGGCCCAGGCCGTCGTAAAGGTCGGCCTTGAACTCGCCGCGGTAGCTCATGCCATGCTCTTTGAGCGTGCCTTCGCCCTCGCGGCGCCCCAGTTTGTAGCCGCCGACGTAGGTTCCGCTACTGGTGGTCAGCGCGCCGGGGCCGTCGAACAGGCCATCCTTGAAGCCACCTTTATAGAGGTCGCCGTTGCTGGCATGCCACTCGCCCTGGCCGTTCCATTGGCCTTTGCTGAACTCGCCGGCATACCAGCTGCCATTGGGGTAGTCGATGCGGCCTTTGCCTTGCAGCACCCCATTGACCACGTCGCCGCGGTAGCGGCCGCCGTCGGGCAGGCGCGCATCCGGCGGAAGCAGCGATTCGCCATCACCGCAAGCGGTCAGCAGAAGGGTCAGGGCCAGAGGGGCAAACGCACGCATGGTAAATCCCGCAGATGAATAAGTTCGGCGTGATCGGATTCGCGTTCTTGTATCGAGTCGCTCACACGGCCGCAGCGAGTATGCCGCAGCCGGGAAGCGTCATGAAACAGTCAGTTACGACTGTTTCATGTTCAGGGGCGCTTACACGAAGCAGAGGGAAAGGGGTTCAGCGATGAACGCAGGCTTGTCCTGCCCTTCGATTTCAAGCGTTGCAGTGGCTTTGAGCAACCATTGGCCAGGCTTCTTTTCGGTGACTTCGATCAGGGCAACTTTTAGACGAACGCGCGAATCGACCTTCACCGGCTGGATGAAACGTACGCTGTCCAGGCCATAGTTGACCGCCATTTTCAGCCCTTCGGGCATGACCAGCAGCGATTCCATGAGCTTGGGGATCAGCGACAGCGACAGGAAACCATGGGCGATGGTGGAGCCGAACGGCGTTTGCGCCGCTTTTACCGGGTCAACGTGGATGAACTGGAAGTCGCCAGTGGCCTCGGCAAACAGATTGATACGTGCCTGATCGATCGTCAGCCACTCGGAACTTCCCAGTTCCTTGCCTTCATAACTCTTGAGCTCTGCAACAGGTACATAGGGCATCGATACTCTCCTTAGTGAATCGGTTTTGTTTTTTCAGTCTGGTGCGGCTATAGGCTCTTTTATTGCTTCACTCAATGATGGGTGTTCACGCAATCCTGTAGGAGTGAGCTTGCTCGCGATAGCAGTCTGTCTGTGAAACATCACTCGACTGATCTTCCGCTATCGCGAGCAAGCTCACTCCTACAGGGATGATGCGATCCAGGCTAAAGATCACCACGCCCACAGGCGTTGGTCAAGAACCCCGGGTTCTGGCGAATACCATCCCATAGCCTGCCAGGCTGCATGCGTATAATGCCGCCGCGAATTTGCTGGAGTTTTCTATGTTGCTAAGAGGCCTGACGTGGTTGGTGCTGTTCCAGTTGCTGGGAACGGCGCTCAATCATCTGATCCTTTCGATACTGCCGGGGCCGATCATCGGGCTGGTGCTGCTGATGATCTACCTGATGGTTCGCGGTGAAGTCAGCGAGCCCATCAGCCTGGCCGCGGGCAGCCTGCTGCGTTATCTGCCGCTGTTGCTGGTGCCTCCGGCCGTGGGGGTGATGGTCTACGCCGGCCAGATCGCCAACGATTTCTGGGCCATTGTAGGCTCCCTGGTGTTGTCGTTAATGATCTCGCTCACCTTTGCCGGCTGGCTGATGCAAAAACTCATCGACCGCCAGCACACCGGGCATCAGCCCAGCCCCAGGGAGCCGTCATGAGTCTGGACTGGCAAGGCGCATGGCTGTCGGTGATCCACCATCCGCTGTTCGGCATCGCCATTACCCTGGGCGCCTATCAACTGGTGCTGGCCGGCTACGAGAAAACCCGCTGGGTGTTCCTGCAGCCGGTGCTGGTGTCGATGCTGGTGGTGATCGGTGTGTTGGTCGCCTGCGGGCTGGACTACGCCGAGTACCGCAAGAGCACCGACATCCTCAGCATCCTGCTGGGCCCGGCGACGGTGGCGCTCGCTGTGCCGCTTTATCTGAATCTGCGGCGTATCCGGCAGTTGTTCTGGCCGGTGTTGACTACGCTGGTGATTGGCGGCGTGCTTGCGACCGGGCTGTGCGTGGCGCTGGGCTGGGTGCTGGGCGCCGATCACATGATCCTGATGACCATGGCGCCCAAGTCGGTCACTTCGCCCATCGCGATGCTGGTGGCCGAGCAAATTGGCGGCGTGGCGGCGCTGGCTGCGGTTTTCGTGTTGATTACAGGTGTCATCGGCGGCATATTCGGCCCCGGCCTGTTGACGCTGGCCGGTGTGCAGAGCCCGGAAGCCCGAGGCATGGCGCTGGGGCTGACGGCCCATGCGGTCGGCACCTCGGCTGCGTTGCAGGAAGGTGAAGAGTGTGGTGCCTTCGCGGCACTGGCGATGAGTCTGATGGGCGTCGCCACGGCGTTGTTCCTGCCGTTGGCGGTGTCTCTGGTGGCTTGAAGATGGGTTGCTTGAGGATGGATTTATGTCGTTGCCCCTGTTTCCGCTGAACGCCGTGCTGTTTCCGGGCTGTGTCCTGGATTTGCAGATATTCGAGGCGCGTTACCTGGACATGATCGGGCGCTGCATGAAGCAGGGCAAAGGCTTCGGCGTGGTGTGCATTACCGAAGGCAGTGAAGTGGGCGATGTGCCCGAAGGTTTCTCGCAGATCGGTTGCGAAGCGCTGGTCACTGACTTCCAGCAACAGGACAACGGCCTGCTGGGCATTCGTGTGGTCGGCGGGCGGCGTTTCCGCGTGATCGAGGCGCAAGCCCAGCGCGACAACCTGCTGATCGCCGAGGTGCAGTGGCTGGAAGATCCGCAAGAGCAGCCCTTGCAGGAAGAGGACGAAGACCTGGTCGCGCTGTTGGCTGCGCTGGGTGAGCATCCGATGGTGGCGGCCTTGAACATGGGCCTGACCGCCAGTGGTCAGCAGTCGCTGAGCAATCAGCTGGCCTACCTGTTGCCCTTCGCCGAAGAAGACAAGATTGAATTGCTGGAAATCGACGACGCCGAAGAACGGCTCGACGCCATTCAGGACCTGCTCGATGAGATGCAGGGGGATATGCAGGCGTAGATTCCCCGGTCGAACCGTTCCCTGTAGGAGTGAGCTTGCTCGCGATAGCGGAGTATCCGTCAACACATGCTTCACAGACAGACTGCTATCGCGAGCAAGCTCACTCCTACAGGGTTTGCGTGGTTTCAATACTCGTAACGGATCAAACCATGGGCCAGCGAGTGGAAGGCAAATCCGCCCAGCAGCGCGACGATCGCCGGTAGCAGCAACCACCACACTCGCAACGGCAGGGCCGGCAACGGCTGGTTTTTCTCCACCAGCGCCAGGCTCGCCGCGCAGGCAAAAAACGCCAGTAGCATCCCCGCCAGCACGTCCGTGGGCCAGTGCACGCCCAGATAGACCCGCGACATCGCAATCGACGCCGCCGGAATCGCCCCGAGCAACAGCCAGGTCAGGCGCAATCGGACCGGCTGGCTTCGCCCTGCCAGCACCGCCAGGGTCATGAACAGCGCGAAAGAGGCTGACGCGTGCCCGCTGGGCATGCTGAACGTGGCCAAGGGTTCGGCCAGGACTTCCGGGCGGGCGCGGGCGAAGGTGTGTTTCATGCACTGGTTGATGATCGCCGCGCCCAGTGTCGTCGAGCAGGCGAAGATCGCATGTCGCCACTGCCGGGTCGCCATCAGGATCAGCAACAGCAGGGCCGCCGCGCAGAATTGCGTGCGGAAGTCGCCAAGGCCTGTAACCAGCACGACGAAGGTTTCCGCCGCCGCGCTGCGATGCTCCTGCACCAGGGTCATCACACCCTGGTCGAGGTGCGCCAGGTACGGCCAACCGAGAAACACGGCCGCCAGCAGGACAAAACTGACCAGCGCGATCAGGCGGGTCGCGTAGGGTTTGCCGTGGGCGCTGCAGTGAACCCCCACGCCCAGCAGGATCGCCAGGCCCGCACCGACCACGCCGGCTTGTGGCCAGAAGCCTTCGGGCAACGGCAGACGCACCGCTGCACCTGCCGCCCAGCCCGGAAGAATGTAGGCCATGGACCAGCCCGCCGCCGCCACCACGCTCACGGCGGCAAACCGCACGAACGGCATGTCGAACATCCCCGCGACCATCGGCAGCATCGGGCGCAGCGGACCGATGAAGCGGCCTACCAACAGACTCGCGATGCCGTAACGCTGGAAATAGGTTTCGGCGCCCGTCATCCATTCAGGGTGATGGCGCAGGCCGGGCAGGCGGCGGATGTTCTGGTGGAAACGTCTGCCAACAAAGTAGGACACCAGATCACCCAGCAGACCGCCGAGAAAGCCGAGCAGCAGTGCCTGGTGCAGGTCCAGGATTCCGGTCCCTGCCAGCGCGGCAATGGCGAACAGTGCCACCGTGCCGGGCACGATGATGCCCGCGATGGCCAGGCATTCCAGGAATGACACCAGAAACAGCGCGGCCCCCAGCCAGGACGGATTGAGGGTCAGCCATGCGGTGATGCTGTCGAGCCATGCGCCCATGGGTCAGTGTCCTTGCTCGATGAAAAGGTAGTCGCGGCCTTCGACTTGGCCGCGTCGCAGAGGGTTCCGTGTGCAGACGCGCGCATACTCGGCGTCCACGAAGCGGTACATCAGGTGCTCGTCGCGCCCGGTCGGGATGCCCAGGCGAGAGGTCTGGATGATGCGCTGCGGATGTTGGCCGACGTCTTCG
This sequence comes from Pseudomonas putida, assembly GCF_028682175.1. GTDB lineage: Bacteria > Pseudomonadota > Gammaproteobacteria > Pseudomonadales > Pseudomonadaceae > Aquipseudomonas > Aquipseudomonas putida_AD. Next base: position 25,456 of record NZ_JANHKS010000064.1, read on the forward strand.
ACGAAGATCCGCTGGTGATCGAAGCGCTTGCCGTCCCACATCGGCACCTTCAGGCCCAGCGCCTTGCACAGCAGGGTCTGCCCCGCGCACAAGCGTTCGCGGGGACGCAGGTTGCCGCTGGCGTCGGGATTGTTGAGCTGCATCTGCGCCAGGCTGTTTTCGTCGCTGAGCCCGTGCAGGCTGGCTTCATCAACCCATGGATAGGCCGATTTGATCAGCACCGCATTGCCCGGGCCGTGAGCGCTGAAGTTCAGCGAATCGCCGCCTCGGGAGTAGTACATATAGATGTGCCCGCCATCCAGAAACAAAGCCTTACGCTTTTCCGTGTAGCCGAGGGACGCATGGCTGCCTTTTTCCTCGAGGTAATAGGCTTCGGTCTCTATGATGCGTGCCGACAACCACAGGTCGCCGACCTTGTGCCGCACGACCTTGCCCAGCAGATCGCGGGCGAGGGTCTGGGCGTCGCGGTCGAAGAAACTGTCGGGCAGGGCGCGCTGGGAATGCTCGGGCATGGGCGGGGCAACGTGATGGAATGACGGCCGATGATAGCAATCCGGGGCTTAATTGCAGCTGAATGGCTGGCGCTGATTCGAATGCTTTCGT
>NZ_JANHKS010000065.1 GCF_028682175.1 Pseudomonas putida
TCACGGCTTGCCGGCGGGGGCGTCCTTGAAATCGCCCCCGCCGGCAAGCCGTGCTGCTACGGGGGTGATGGTCGAATTCAAATATTGCGTACATCCACGTATTGCGGTGTTACGCAGAAATCCTCAGCAACACCCCCTCCTCCCCCGGGCTTCGGTCGAAGTACCGCTTGTACTCGCGGCTGAACTGCGACGTGCTCTGATACCCCACCCGATGCGCCACCTGCCCCACCGCCATGCCCTCGCCGATCAGCATCTGCTGCGCCTTCAACAGCCTGAGGCGCTTGAGGTACTGCACCGGCGATAACAAGGTGGTGCGCTTGAAATGCTCGTGGAAGGTCGAGGCGCTCATGTTGGCGCAGCCGGCCAGTTCGTCCACGCTCAACGCCTCGTGGTAGTGATCACGCAGATGCTGCAGTGCCGCGGCGATCCTGGCGAAATGCCCCTGCTGTTCGACCAGCGCCCGCAACACCCCCGCCTGCGGGCCACGCAGGGCGGCGTACAGCACCTCGCGCACCAGCGAAGGCCCCATGACCTGACGGTCCATCGGGTCGTGCAGGCAGCGCAACAGGCGCTCGACACTCTCACGCATCTGCGCATCCAGCTCGGCGGAGGTCATGGATTCTGGTGTCTGCGCCTTGACCGACGCATCCGCCGGCAGTCCCATGGCTTGCACCAAGTCACCCAGCACGATCCGGTCGATCGACACCGACACGCCGTACAGCGGCTCCTCGGGGGTGGCGAAGGTTTCGCACATGAACGGCACCGACAGCGCCTGCACCAGGTAATGCCCGGCGCCGTATTCGAAGGTGCGCGGCCCCAGGCGCGCGAGCTTGCTGCCCTGCGCCAAGATAATCAGGCTGGGTTCGTAGATCTGCGGGCTGCTGGCCACATAGTAGCTCCACGACAGCGTCTGCACGCCCGGCAATCCGGTGTCGAGAAACCCCGGGGTATGGGACAGCGGCTTGATGAGCGACACCAGGGTTTGGTTGGCATCGGAGCGGGAAGTCAAAAGCATGGGCAACCGGACAGAGGATTAGACACTGACATGATCGCAGATCTGCGGCCATGCGCATCCCTCAATCAGCAACCTTCGGAGGATTAGGCATGACTCACGTAGGAACCGACATGGCCGCACCCCGCCCTGCTGCGCAAAATGCATCGCCTCACCACTCAGCATTTTGCGAGGCTTCACATGTACACAGCTATCGGTTACGCCGCCCAGTCGGCCACGGCTCCCCTCGCCCCCATGACTTTCAACCGTCGCAGCCCGCGCCCGGACGACGTGGCCATCGAGATTCTGTACTGCGGCGTGTGCCACTCCGACATCCACCAGGCACGCAACGAGTGGGGCATTGCGGTCTACCCACTGATGCCGGGCCACGAAATCGTCGGCAAGGTCACTGAAGTCGGCGCCAACGTCAGCAAGCACAAGGTCGGCGATCTGGTCGGCGTCGGCTGCATGGTCGACTCCTGCCGCCATTGCGAAGCCTGCGCGGCAGACCTGGAACAATACTGCCTCGAAGGTCCGACCCTGACCTACGCCACCCCGGACCGCATCGACGGCAGCAATACCATGGGCGGCTACTCCAACAGCATCGTGGTCAGCGAGCACTTCGTGGTGCGCATCCCGGAAAAACTCGACCTGGCCGCTGCGGCGCCAATCCTCTGCGCTGGCATCACCACCTACTCGCCACTCAAGCATTACGGCGTCAAGGCCGGTGACAAGGTCGGCGTGCTGGGCATGGGCGGCCTGGGCCACATGGGCATCAAGTTCGCCAAGGCCATGGGCGCGGAAGTGACGCTGTTCACCCGTTCGGCGAGCAAGGCTGAAGAAGCCCGCCGCCAGGGCGCTGACCACGTGATCGTGTCCACCGATGCCGAACAGATGAAAGCTGCCGCCGGGCACTTCGACTTCCTGCTCGACACCATCCCGGTGCAGCACGACCTGAACCCTTACCTGGAAACCCTGCGCTTCGATGGCGTGCACATCCTGGTGGGCCTGATCGAACCGATCGACCCGGCCGTCCACGCCGCCAACCTTGTGATGAAGCGCCGCGTGCTGGCAGGCTCGCTGATCGGTGGCATCGCCGAGACTCAGGAAGTGCTGGATTTCTGTGCCGAACACGACATCAGCTGCGACATCGAAATGCTCGACATCAAGAACATCAACCAGGCGTACGAGCGCATGATTGCCGGTGATGTGAAGTACCGCTTCGTGATCGACATGGCGACGTTGAAGGCGTAAGCCTTCCTCTCGGTCGGGAACCCGGACTGTAGGAGCGCGCTTCCCCGCGATTGCGGTGTGTCAGTCGATTTACATTTCGCAGACACGCCGCAGTCGCGGGCAAGCGCGCTCCTACAGAGCCATGATGGTCATGTTTACCCGCCCAACTCCGCCGACAACCGCGCCGCCACCTCCTTGATCACCGGCACCAGATCGTCCATCTTCTCAAGCGGCATGTAAGGCACGGTACTGGCGATGCTGATCCCCGCCACAATCTGCTTGCCGGCATCGCGAATCGGCGCCGCCACGCAGCGAATCGACGGTTCGTTGTCTTCCAGATCGAACGCATATCCGCCCTTCACGTACTCGTGCATCCGCGCGCGCACCTGCTCCCAGGTCTGTTCCTGATGCGCAGGCCACTGGGGTTGCCTGGCCATCTCAGGCACGCTGATGTCGTACAGCCGTCGCCATTCACTCTCCGGACTGTCGAGCAGCAGCGCCTTGCCGATACCGGTCCGCGCCAGCGGCATGCGGTGCCCGACCCGCGAGCGCATTTCCGGGCCGTTGCGGCCAGGATTCTTGTGCAGGTACAACACCTCGTCACCGTCCCGGATCGCCAGGTGCACGGTGTCGCCGGTCAGCGCCGACAATTCATCTAAAAACGGCTGCGCCAGCATGGCCAGTGGCAACTCTTCGCGGGCCTGAAAGCCCAGTTCTATCAACTTGGGACCCAGCAGATAGCCCACCTGCGGCAGCACCCGCAGATAGCGCTCCTCCACCAGGCAACTGGCCAGGCGATGGGTCGTGCTGCGCGTGGTGCCGATCAGCCGGGCGATCTCCTTGAGATCCCGGGCGCCGCTGGCCACGGCCTGAACCACACCCAGGCCGCGCAGCAGGGTCTGCGTGCCGGTGGGTGCGGCCTCTTTGCCGGTCGTGGTGTCTGAAGACTGTTGCATATCACGCCTTATCGAATCGGGAAGCTGGCGGCATTATCAATGCCCGCCAGGGTCCATGTCAGCCGTTACAGCTCGATGCGCTCGACCTTGCCCACCAGGAGGATGTAGGAAAGCGCCCCAAGCAGTGCCAGAACAGCGATATAGGTGATGGCCGGTGCGAACGACGCACCGGACGCCAGGAACCCGATGACGATAGGCGTGGCAATCGCCGCCAGGTTGCCGATCAGGTTGAAGGTGCCGCCTGTCAGCCCAAGCAGGCGAGCCGGGGCCAGGGTCGAAACCAGCGACCAGGTGATCGACGCCAGACCATTGCCGAAGAACGCCAGGGCCAGGAACATGATCACCAGCGGCGTGGATTCAACGTAATTGGCACCGATGATCGAGGTGGAAATCAGCAGCCCCGCAATGATCGGCAGCTTGCGGGCAAAACCGACCGTGTGGCCGCGACGGATCAGCCAGTCGGAGAAGAATCCAGAACACAACACGCCGACGAAGGCCGCCAGAAACGGCAGCGAGGCCAGCAGACCGGACTTGATGAAATCCATGCCGCGGTATTTGACCAGATAGGTCGGGAACCACGTCAAAAAGAACCACAGCGTCGAGTTCAGGCAGAACTGGCCCAGGTAGATCCCCCACAACTTGCGCTTGCTCAGGACGATGCCCAGGTCGCTCCAGTTGAACCCGGCTTTCTGCTTCGCGGTATCGGTCTGGATATCCACCAGGCCGCCGCCCTCTTTGATCAGGTCGATCTCGCCCTGGTTCACGCCTTTGAAATCCCGCGGCTCGCGATAGACCATGTACCAGATCACCGCCCACAGCACGCCCACAGCGCCGGTGGCGACGAACACCATGTGCCAGCCGAACGCGGTTTGCAGCCAGGCCAGCACCGGGGTCAGAAAGGCCAGGCCGACGAACTGGCCGGAGGTGTAGAAGCCCACTGCCGTTGCCCGTTCTTTTTCGGGGAACCAGGCGGTAACCACCCGGCTGTTGATCGGGTACGCCGGGGCTTCCAGCGCGCCGACCGCCATGCGCAACACGAACAGGCCGATGAAACTGCCGACGAAGCCCAGGAAGATGGTCGCAACCGACCACAGGGCCAGGGCGACGGTGTAGAGAATGCGCGGCGGCACGCGATCCACCAGCCAGCCGCCGGGAAGCTGCATGGCGGCGTAGGTCCAGCCGAAGGCCGAGAAGATCAGACCGACGTGCACCGGGTCAATGCCCAATTCGCTGGTCAGCGCGGGCGCGGCGATGGACAGGTTGCTGCGGTCCAGGTAGTTGATGACCACCGTGATGAACAGCAGGACCATGATGAAATAGCGTTTGCGGGTCGGCGTGGCGGTGATCGCCCGCGCCTCTTGCAGCGTCTGTGTGCGCATGGGGAACGTGCCTCTTTTTATGTTTATTTGAGGTCAGGAAGATTCGTGGTGCCTATACGTACGCCTTCGCGAGCAAGCTCGCTCCCACAGTAGATCTGAGGTGTCGCGCAGATCGAAGGCACACGCACACCCTGTGGGAGCAAGCTTGTTCCCACCCAGGATCTGAGGCGCAGCGCAGATCGAAAGCACACGCACACCCTGTGGGAGCGAGCTTGCTCGCGAATGGGGTCGACGCAGGATTTGCGTCAACCCCTGATTCGACTCACCACTCGGCAAAACTGCCATCGGCATGGCGCCAGATCGGGTTGCGCCAGCGATGGCCGACTGCGGCGCGCTCCTTGACGTATTCCTCGTTGATCTCGATCCCCAGGCCCGGGCCGTTGGGGATCTTGACCATGCCCTTGTCGTAGTCGAACACCGCCGGATCCTTCACGTAGTCGAGCAGGTCGTTGCTCTCGTTGTAATGGATGCCCAGGCTCTGCTCCTGAATGAAGGCGTTGTAGCAGGCCGCATCCAGTTGCAGGCACGCGGCCAGGGCAATCGGGCCCAGCGGGCAATGCAGCGCCAGCGCCACGTCATAGGCCTCGGCCATGTTGGCGATCTTGCGGGTTTCGGTGATGCCGCCGGCGTGAGAGGCGTCCGGCTGGATGATGTCGACGTAGCCTTCGCTCAACACGCGCTTGAAGTCCCAGCGCGAGAACAGCCGTTCGCCCAGAGCAATCGGCGTGCTGGTCAGCGGCGCCAGCTCCTTGAGGGCTTCATAGTTCTCGCTGAGCACCGGCTCCTCGATGAACATCAGCTTGTACGGGTCCAGCTCCTTCATCAGCACCTTGGCCATGGGCTTGTGGACACGCCCGTGGAAGTCCACGCCGATGCCCACGTTCGGCCCGACCGCGTCACGCACGGCAGCGACGTTGGCCAGGGCCAGATCGACCTTCTCGAAGGTGTCGAGAAATTGCAGCTCTTCGGTGCCGTTCATCTTCACCGCCGTGAACCCACGGCCCACCGCTTCCTTGGCAGCGCGCGCGGTGTCGGCCGGGCGATCACCGCCGATCCACGAGTACACCCGGATCTTGTCCCGCACCTGGCCGCCCAGCAGATCACTGACCGACACGCCCAGCGCCTTGCCCTTGATGTCCCACAGCGCCTGGTCGATACCGGCCAGCGCACTCATGTGGATCGCGCCGCCACGGTAGAAACCGCCGCGATAGAGCACAGTCCAGATGTCTTCGATATTGCGCGGATCCTTGCCGATCAGGTAATCGGACAACTCCTCAACAGCGGCCGCCACAGTGTGCGCACGCCCTTCCACCACAGGCTCGCCCCAGCCGGTGACGCCCTGGTCGGTTTCCACTTTCAAAAAGCACCAGCGCGGCGGAACGATGAAGGTCGTGAGTTTGGTGATTTTCATGTCAGTTCTCTCTTATTCGAAGACGGCAGTTCAGACGCCCGTGGGCGCCTGTGCAATTCATTGAGGGTTCGCGGGGCGGTTGCGGTTCCAGGCGGCCACGTAATCGCGGGCGCGCTCGGCGACGTCGTCGGCACTCATGCCCGGCTTGAACAGCCCCGAGCCAAGACCGAAACCGCGCACCCCAGCGTCCAGGAACACCTTCATGTTGTCCGGGGTGATGCCGCCGACCGGCAGCAGCACGGTGCCCGCAGGCAGCACCGCCAGCCAGGCCTTGACCACGGCGGGGCCCATCTGCTCGGCAGGGAACATCTTCAGCACATCCGCGCCTTCGGCCAGGGCGGCGAAGGCTTCGGTCGGCGTGGCCACGCCCGGCGACAGAAACAGGCCTTCGGCCTTGGCGGCGCGCAGCACTTCCGGATCGCTGTGGGGCATGACGATGACCTGCCCGCCCGCCTCCTTCACCTGACGCACCTGTTCAGGGGTGAGCACTGTGCCCGCGCCGATCAGGCAATCGGCGGGCAGGTTCTGACGCAGCAGACGGATGCTGTCGTACGGCTGCGGGGAATTGAGCGGCACTTCGATGACGCGAAATCCTGCCGTGTACAGGACTTCGCCGATGGCAATCGCTTCTTCGGGGCGCAGGCCCCGCAGGATCGCGACCAGACCGTTTTGCGCCAGGGCTTGTTTGAGCATCTCAGTTCTCGACAGAAAGGGGCTGGCTCGGGGCCGCCGAATGGGAAGGAATAAGGCCTGCCTGCACCGCGACCTGCCACAGGCCACGCTCGGTGGCCTGCTCAGCCAGGGTCACCTGGGGTAAGCCGTTGGCCTTGAGCGCGCGCTGGTAGCGTTCCAGCAGCGCGCCGCTGCCAATCAGGATCACGCCTGGCAGGCTTGCGCCATCGCTGTTCAGCATCTGCGCCAGGGCGGCGATTTCATGGCCTATCAACAGGCCCGACAGATAATCGGGCTGCGCCGTGCCAGCGAGCTCGCCAGTCAGGCCCAGGGTCCGGCAGCTGAAGATAGTCGACAAGGGGCCGGCGCTGCCGCTGGCCGATTGCGCCACGCTGACGCCACGGTCGAACGCGGCGAGATCGAAGTCGTCGCTGCGTTGCATGGTGCGTCCCAGGATGGTGTGGCTGGACAGCGCGGCATACACCTCGCCGGTCATGAAGGTATCGAAGTGCACGATGCGCCCATCCACCGCCCTCACCCACTTCGAGTGGCTGCCGGGGAGGCCGATCAGCAGGGGGCGACGCGCCTCGTCGGCAGACAGCGCGCTGAGGATGCCGAGCACCTGGGTTTCTTCGCCGCGCATCACGTTGGGCAGCTCGGAGCGCTGGATCACCCCGGGAATGATGTGCACATCGGCATGGCGCAGGCTGCGCACCTGCACAAGACCCGCACTCAGGGCCGCAACGCTGGCGGGCGTCTGTTGGTAGGGGGCTTCGCGCCAGCCCTGGGCACTGCCGACCATGCCGCAGGCGATCACCGGCACGCCCGGCTGGGCGTCGAGCCAGTCGCCGCAGGCTTCGTCGAACGCCAGCTCAAAACCGTCGCTGCACATCTGCCCGGCCACCCAGCGTGGCGCCGACGGCAGCTGCATGATGCCCGCACTGAGCGAGCGTTGTTCCAGCACCCGGCCATTCTCGCCGAGCCGATACGCGCGAAGGGACGTCGTGCCCCAGTCGAGCGCGATCAATTGCGCCTGCATGGCTTCACCTGATTGTTATTGAAGTGTGAATGCAGGGAGGACTATAAACCCGAAAAGCGGATTATCTCAATATGTAATTATCAATCCCATATTGTGGGATTTTACGTTTTGCGACAAACGTACGAGCGTAACTGGCGCCGTGACTGGTGCGCCGACAAATCCCTGGGGCATACTCGGCTCGTTGGTCCTCCCTGCACTGCCAACCCGCTGTCTGCCACCGTCTACACTCATCTACAAAAGGACCCGTCAGATGAAGCGATTCCTCGTGCTCGACAGCTTTCGCGGCCTCTGTGCAGTCGCATTGATCATTCATCACTCGCACATTGAGCGCAGCATCACCGAACTGACGTTCTTCCGAAACGCCAGCCAGTTCGTGGGGTTTTTCTTCGCACTGAGCGGGTTTCTGATCTATCGCCGCTATGTGGGCAACCTCGGCACACCCAGGCTGCTGGGCGAATTCGCCGTCACCCGGGCCTGCCGGGTGATGCCGCTGCACATTGCGGTGCTGCTGTTTTTCATCGGCTTCGAATGCCTGAAACTGGTGCTTGAACGCTATGGCCTGTCGCTCAACTATCCGGCCTTCAGCGGTGACCGCGCGCCGAGCGAGATTCTGCCCAATCTGCTGCTGATACAGGCCTGGTGGCCGACATTCAACGCACTTTCCTTCAATTACCCCTCGTGGTTCATCAGCGTCGAGTTCTGGATCTGGATGATCTTCGGGCTCCTGGTGTTCTGCGTGCCACAGATCGCCCGCAAGTTGTTTTCACTGCTGTGCGTGCTGGCTTTTGTGGCGCTCTACAAGGACTTCAACCTGATCCCGCGCAATGTGCTGTGGGGTGTTTCCTGTTTCTTCGCAGGAGCGATTACCTATCGCCTGTACGTGAGATTGCACGACTCGGTGCCGAACGTGGGCCTGGCCAGCCTGCTTGAGGTGGGAGTACTCGCGGCGATCTATTGGGTCATGACCGAGGGCGAGCAGCCCCTGACGATCGAGCTGGGGCTGCTGTTCTGTGCGGCCATCCTGATCTTCTCGTTCGAGTCCGGGCTGATCTCGCGGCTGCTGCGCCTGCGGCTGTTTCCGGCGCTGGGCAAGCTGTGGCTGTCGATTTACCTGACACACGCCGCAGTGATCTTCGTACTCGCCACCGGCCTTGCAGTGGCCGCCAAGTTCACCGGCTACAGCCTGCTGGTGGACCGCCCCGGCGAAACCACCGGCACCATGCTGCGCTACCTGAGCACCGGCAGCACGCTCAATGACAACCTGCTGATGGTGCTGGTGGTGGTGGCCGTGGTGGTGATTTCGATGCTCACCCACTGCTACATCGAAGCGCCGGGGATCCGGTTCGGCAAACACTGGAAACACGGCACCCTGTTCCGCCGCCGCAAGGACGATCCACCGCAGGAGCAGGCGTGAGGGGATGGGCCAGGCGTGGGGCAGTGCCGGTTTCAAGGACGCCCCCGCCGGCAAGCCGTGCGCTAAGCCGTAAATTTTCAAATACCCCCAACACCCAAATTGGCCTCCTGGTCAATCATATGATTGGACGCTGGAAATTGCGTTGATGCTCACTACTATGGCAACCGTTGAAAGACGATCTCATCGCCAAGGAGACATCAGCATGACCCAGCACGCCAATAACACGGTTCGTATTCATGCCGCCCATGGCCGCTCCGAGGAGCTGGGCGAATATCTGGCCACTGTCGTCAAGAATCTTCCGCTGCTGCCAGGTTGCGAAAGCAGTGTGCTCAACCGCGACGAGGATGATCGCGACCTGTGGATCATCGATGTGCGTTGGGAATCCTGCCAGGCAATGGGCGAGCACTTCTCGCAGCCCAGCAACGAGGTGTTGAACGGCCTGCTGAACAATCTGTTCATCCGCCATATCGACTTCCAGAGTGATTCAGAGCGCTGCAACCTGCCGGGCAACCGCTGACAGAGTTCATTTGGCGGTGATTCTTGAACATCCACTTTAAGCAGACCCCTTAATTGGCTGTTAACTAAACCAATCGTCAGAAAATCGGCCATCGGACGGCTGATTTCGCCCTTGAAGTGGCGAAGTCCAGAACCGCGATTATCCTTTGCGTCTTGCGGGCAAGTTCGTGCTATTTCCCCTCCAGATAGTAGCCAATTGCCTCAAAGACCCAAGAGGTAATGCAATCATGAGAATGATAAGTCTGAGTCTGATCGCTCTGGCGGTATCGGCAGGATATGTTCAATCCGTAGAAGCAGAACCCTTCGTCAGCAGTCAGGCCGATGCAAAAGGCTTCGTCGAAGATGCCAAGCTCGATGTGCTGTTGCGCAACTATTACTTCAACCGGGATGGTAAAAGCGGCGCCGGCGATCGACGTGACTGGTCTCAGGGCGCCTTGGCCAACTTCAGTTCCGGGTTCACGCCGGGCACCGTCGGTTTTGGTGTCGATGCCTATGGCTGGTACGGCCTGAAACTGGATGGCGGCGCCGGGCATTCGGGCACCGGTAATATTCCCGTGGACAGCAGCGGCAGTCCGGAAGATGAATTCGCAACAGCCGGCGGCGCAGTGAAGATGCGCATTTCCAAGACCGAACTCAAGTGGGGCACGATGCAGCCCACCGCACCGGTCTTTGCAGCGGGCGGCACGCGCCTGTTCCCGCAAACCGCCACCGGCTTCAGCCTGCAAAGCAGTGAAATCAAGGACCTGGACCTCGAAGCCGGACACTTCACCGCGGGTAACGGGCCGCAACACACCAGCTCAAGCGGTGAACTCTTTGCCAGTTACGCCAATGTCACCGCCAACAGTGTCGACTTTGTCGGCGGTAAATACGCCGTCAATGATGCGCTGACATTCTCGTTGTACGGTTCGGAGTTTGAAGACATCTGGCGTCAGTACTACGGCAATGCCAACTATGCGTGGGCCATGCCACACGACCAGTCGATGACATTCGACTTCAATATCTATCGCACCAATGACGAAGGCCAGGCCAAGGCCGGCAATATCGATAACACCACTTGGTCGCTGGCCGCAGCCTATAACTTCATGGCCGGCCATACCTTTACCCTGGCCTATCAGAAAGTGCATGGCGACACGCCGTTCGATTATGTCGCGTTTGGCGATAACGGGCCGGGCACTACCGGTGATTCGATCTTCCTGGCCAACTCCATTCAATATTCGGACTTCAACGGGCCGGGGGAAAAATCCTGGCAGGCGCGCTATGACCTGGCAATGAGCGCCTATGGCATTCCCGGGCTCAGTTTCATGGCGCGTTATGCCAATGGCCGGGATATCGACGGGACCAAAATGGCCCTGGACAGCCCCTACCGCGCCTACGGTTATGGCGAGGACGGCAAGCACCACGAAACCAACCTGGAAGCCAAGTACGTGATCCAGAATGGCCCGGCCAAGAACCTGTCGTTCAGGATTCGTCAGGCGTGGCACCGCGGCAATGCCGATCAGGCCGAAGGGGATCAGGATGAGTTTCGCCTGATTGTCGACTACCCGATTTCGGTGCTATGAGGTAATTGGCCCCCTGATCTTTCCCCGGATTGGGAGTGTGACCACCGCAGCCCCAGGCATAGCGTGTAGGTCATCACTCCCAACGAACAGGATCGATCATGAAACCGATGAAACTGCTGGCCGCCGGTGTCGCTTGCGTGGCGTTTTCCCTGACTTTGACTGTGCCTGTCACGGCGATGGCACACGATGGCGAGCACGAGAAAGTCACCGTGCTGGAAACCCATCCGATGCTCAACGCACCGGGCAAGAAAGCGATGATGCTGACGGTCGATTACAAGCCGGGCCAGGTGTCCATTCCCCACAGCCACAGCGGCAGCGCCCTGGCCTATGTGCTGGAAGGCGAAGTGGTGTCGCGGGTCAACGACGACAAGGCGATCACCTACAAGGCAGGCCAGAGCTGGTACGAGCCTGCAGGCTCCAAGCACTACGAGTCGCGCAATGCCAGCAAGACCAAGCCTGCGAAACTGCTGGTATTCATCCTGCTCGATGACAACGGCGAGATCCTCACGCCACTGCCCAAATAAGTTGCTGGCCGGGCCGGCGCCGCTCTAGGACGGCGCCATCGGTCTGGTCGGCCTGGCCGTTCATTCAATTTTTCCTGCCAAGTGTCGATAAGCCATCAGTAGAGCCCGAATAGCGGGCCGGACTCGATGAGCGAAAGGCACTGACATGTACAACATTTTTCTGCTGGTGGAACACGGCCGCGACCAGGGCGAAGTGAGCGTTCTGGGCTGGTTCGATGACGAGCGCGCGGCACAGGAAACCGCAGAAGCGATGGAGTGGAAAGCCTATCGCCAGGAAGTCAAACGGCAGAATCGCTGGTCCAGCGAACCCTTGCTGCCACCGGACCAGACGTCGCACCGGCGTTACTGGGTCAAGGGCATCGCCAAATTCACCCACACCCCGGCGCCACGCTCTTGGGCGTTGCACTGAGTGATCGTTCCCATCGCTCTGCGTGGGCACGATCAGTTACGGGCGGGAAAAATCTCGGGTCGCAGGCAGCAACCCACGAAACTTCACATGGCGCGCCCGCAGCGCAGGCTGCACATCGGGATTGGGCCGGTAGCGCGCCTTGACCGGCAAGCCGGCCTCGACGTCCACCCCCTGCCCGATCGCCATAAAGCCCAGCTTCGCCGCGCCAATGCACGCGCTCGATTCGCTGCCGTGCAGGGTGTACACCTCGCGGTCCAGGATATTGGCTAGCAGTTGCGCCCAGTATTCACTGCGTGCGCCACCGCCAACCAAGGCGCAGGCATTCACCGCAGCGCCGGCGGACAGCGCCGCATTCATCGCGTCCAGCAGCCCGAACCCGACCCCCTCAAGTACTGCATAACCCAGCATCGCAGGCGTGCTGTCGTGGCCCAGGCCCATGAAGCCGCCGCGCAAAGAGGGATCATTGTGCGGTGTGCGCTCGCCTGCCAGATACGGCAGGAACATCGGAGCGCTGACCGCCACCGGCTGCTCGATGGGCACGGCGCTGTGCACCAGGTCCAGCAGCGTCTGCTCATCGGGCTGCCCGAGCAGGCGCGTCACCCAGCGCAGGCAACTGGCACCGGCGAGCATCGCGCCCATGGTGTACCAACGCCCCGGCAGCGCATGGCAGAAACTGTGCACCGCGCTTGGCGGATTGCCCGCCGCGTGATCGGTGATCGCCACGATGGCAGCGCTGGTGCCCAGGGTGACGAAGGCATCCCCTGCGTTGACCGCGCCGATGCCCACCGCCGATACCGGGTTGTCACCACCGCCCGCCGCCACCGGCAAACCCTTGGGTAAGCCCAGCGCCTGCGCAGCCTCGGCATTCAGGCGAGCGGACAACTGATCGGCCTCCAGCAGCCGAGGCATCTGTTTGAGGGTCAGGCCGCAGGCATGCAGCATCGGCTCGTGCCAGCGGCGTCGTGCCACGTCCAGCCACAGCGTACCGGCGGCATCGGACATGTCGCTGACGCGCTCGCCGGTCAGCAGCAGGCGCAGATAATCCTTGGGCGACAGCACGCAGTCGATCCGCGCGAAGACCTCGGGCTCGTGCTGCTGCAACCACAGCAGTTTCGGTGCGGTCAGCCCGGCCATGGCCAGACTGCCGGTGACTTTGGCATAGCCCGGAAAATCCCGGTTCAGGCGATCGGCTTCGGCCACGGCTCGCGAATCGTCCCAGAGCACCGCCGGATACAGCACCTGATCGCGGGCATCGACCAGCACCGCGCCGTGCATCTGCCCCGACAACCCCACGCAGGCAATGCGCGCCCAGGCCTGAGGCTGGCTGGCACGCAAGGCCGCCATGGCTTCCACGCACGCCTGCCACCAATGCTCGGGGTTCTGTTCCGACCAGCCCGGCTGCCGACGCGAAACGTTCAGCCGTGCCCCTGCCCGCCCCAGCACCTGACCTTTGGCATCGAGCAGAATGGCCTTGAGTTCCGAGGTGCCCAGGTCGATGCCCAGCGAGACAACTTGACTCATCTACGTTCAGTTCCTGTCAGCGCGAATGCTCAATGGCACCCGCATGAATTGCGAATTTTCAGGCTGGCAGGCAGGTGTTCCGACTGCCGCGGCCCATCGGGATGGGCAATGCGCTGCAACAGCAACTGCACCGCACGCTCACCCAGGGCCTGCACCGGCTGGGCGATGACGCTCAGGCGCGGCTGGAAGAAATCGGCCCAGTCGAAGTCATCGAAGCCCACCAGCGCCATCTGTTCAGGGACCTGGATCCTGGCGTCCCGCAGCGCATGCATGGCGCCGATGGTCATCAGGTTATTGGCCGCCATGATCGCAGTCGGTGGCGTGGCCAATGCCAGCAGCGACGAGGCTGCCCGGCGCGCCGACTCACTGTTGGATTCGCCGTTGACCAGCAGCGCCTGGTCGAAGGCGATCCCGGCATCCGCCAGCGCCAGCCGATACCCCTCGATGCGCTCCTCGGTAGTGCTCAACCCGCGATGCCCGGCGATCATGCCGATGCGTCGGTGGCCGTGACCGATCAGGTGCGCCACCAGTTCCCGGGTCGAGTGCCGGTTCTCCACCCCGACCTGATCGAAGCCTTGCGGCGCCAGCCGGTCCACCAGCACCGCAGGAATCGCATTGGCCTGCAGGTAGGCCAATGCCGCCTGCTGTGGATCGCTGGACGGCGCCAGCAGAATCCCGTCCACGCGCCGATGATGCAGCGCCTCGACCACCCGCAGTTCCTGGGCCGGATCATCGTGGGTGTCGACAAACAGCATCATGATGCCGTGGCGCGCGCACTCGGTTTCGATGGCGTGCACCGTCTCGCTGAAGTAGTGGTTGGACAGCGCCGAAATCGCCACGCCAATGGTGTTGGTGCGCGAACGGGCCAGCGAGCGGGCCAGGGTGTTGGGAATGTAGCCCAGCTCCCTGACCGCCTGCTGCACCGCCTCGACCGTTTCCGGGCTGACCTTGCGCGTACCATTGAGCACATGAGACACCGTCGAAGTCGATACCCGCGCCCGCCGCGCCACGTCCTCCATCTTGACCACGGACGTCCCCTTTCTTAATGCTTGCTCGACCAGCCGCTGTAGGTGCCCACGTTGTCGCGGGTGATCAGTTTCGGCGTGAGTTGAGTCACCGCCTCAGCCGGCTTCTTGTCGTTGAGCAGGTCGTTGCCGATCATCACAGCCTGCTGGGCCATGGCCCAGGGGTCCTGGCTGGCCGAGGCCTGAATCTGGGTGTCGGACTTGAGCGCGTGCTCGATGTCCGGCGCACCGTCCACCGAGGTGATGACGATGCCGCTGCGCTTGAGCTGCTTGGCCGCCAGATCGCTGCCGATGGCTTGCGGGTCGTTGATCGCGAACAGGCCGTCGATTTTCGGGAAGCGCGTCAGGTAGCCCTGCATGGCATTCAGGCCGCCGTCGCGGGAGCCTTTGGCGTCCTGGTCGTCGGAGAGAATCTTGATGTCAGGCGCGGCGGCGAAAGCGGCCTTGCAACCGGTGACGCGGTCGGTCACGGCAGTCACTTGCGGGCCGTTCTCGATGATGACGTTGCCCTTGCCTGAGAGCTTGTCGACGATGAACTGGCAGGCCAGCTTGCCAGCCTCGACGTTGTCGGTCTGCACGGTAGCATCGACCTTGGCGGCGTTGACGTCCACGGCCACCACCTTGATGCCGGCCTTCTGCGCTTTCATCACCGCCGAGGCGATGGCGTTCGGGTCCACGGCGTTGATCAGGATCAGGTCAACGCCGGCAGCGATGAAGTTGTCGATCTGCGAGAACTGCTTGCTCAGGTCATAGTCGGCAGACACCGAGGTGACCTTGACGTTGGGGTTGATCTCCTGGGCCTTGGCCTTGGCGCCGTCGGCCAGGGTGACGAAATACGGATTGCCCAGCGACCCCAGGGTGATGCCCACCGATTTCAGCTCGCGGGCCTCGACGCCCTGGGCCAGAAACGCGGCCAGGCACAGGGAAACGACAGCAGGAAATTTGCGTTTGAAGTTCATGTTTTCTCTCTTGTGATTGTTGTTGAAACGCATTTTTTGAACCGTGGGACACGCTGGATTACGTCCGTGCCCCCGACTGGCGATAACGGTCCAGCGCCACCGCCCCGATGATCACGATGCCCTTGATGATGTACTGCCAGATATCCGAGACGCCCAGCAACACCAGGCCGTTGGTGAGCACCGCGATAATCAGCGCGCCGATCAGCGTGCCGCCGATGGTGCCGACGCCTCCGGTGAAACTGGTGCCGCCCAGGATCACCGCCGCGATGGCGTCCAGCTCGTAGGACTGCCCCAGTTGCAAGCCGTTGGCCGCGAACAGCCGCGATGCACTCATCACCGCTCCCAGGCCTGCCAGTGCGCCGGACAGCGCGTAGACGAACAGCAGCACCTTCCACACCTTGATCCCGGAAAGCCGCGCCGCTTCAGGGTTGCCGCCCACCGAGTAGATCTGCACGCCCATCACCGTGCGGCGCAGGATGAACCAGGAGATCACGATGACAGCGATGGCGATAATCACCAGCCACGGCACGCCCAGCAGCGAATCATTGCCGATGAAGGCGAACGGCAGGTCGGGGTTGAACACGGTCTTGTCGTCGGCCAGCAAACGGGCCAGACCCCGCATGGCGGTCAGCGCGCCCAGGGTCACGATGAATGGCGGCAGGCGCATGAAGGCGATCAGGCCGCCATTGACCAGGCCCAGCAGCAGGCCGAAACCGACGCCTGCGACGATCCCCAGCATGCCGAACTGCGGCGACAGCGAGACCTGCAACGCGACCACCGCGGAGGCGGCCAGAATCGCGCCGACCGAAAGGTCGATACCCGCCGTGAGAATCACGAAGGTCATGCCCGCGGCGAGCACCACGTTGACCGACGCCTGCTGGGTGATGATCGACAGGTTCTGCCAGGTCATGGAGCTGTCGGTCATCAGGGCAAAGCCGATCAGCAGCAACAGCAGGACCGGCAGCATCCCTAGGGTGCGCATCAGTTCACGGGCCCGTTCGCGCTTGCTGATGGCGGCCACGCTTGGCGAGTTTTCCAGGGTCAGACTCATGGGCTGGCCTCCTTTGTTGTTATTGAAAATCAGAGTGAACGCTACGTAGCAGTCCGGCTTGCCGGCGACAGCGATTTCACGGACGCCACGCCGGCAAGCCGGACTGCTACGGGATATGCGGCGGCGTCAACGGGACGTGCGAAGAGCCAGTCGCCAGATCAATGATCCGCTCCTGAGAAATCTCATGGCCCGACGCTCCGCCCACTTCGGCCACCAACTGCCCCTCGCGCATGACCAGCACCCGATCGCAGGTGCCGATGATTTCCGGCAGTTCGCTGGAGATCACCACGATCCCCACACCGGCCTTGGCCAGCTCGTTGATGATGCGGTAGATCTCGGATTTGGAGCCGATGTCCACGCCGCGAGTCGGCTCATCGAGGATCAGCACATGAGGTTTGACCTCCAGCAACCGGGCCAGCAGCACCTTCTGCTGGTTGCCCCCGGACAGCGCCCCAACGTTGACCTTGCCCGACGCCACGCGAATCGACAGCGAGCGGATTGCCTCCACCGCCCGTTGCGCGCCGCGCCCGCGATCCAGCACGCCGCCGGCATGGGCGTCGGGCACGCAGGCACAGACGTTGATGTTGTCGCGCACGCTCATGTCCAGGAACAGGCCCTGGGCCTTGCGGTCCTCGGTGAGATAGACCACGCCGGCCTTGATCGCATCGGTGGGCGTGCGCAGATCGCCGACCGGTTTGCCGGCGATTTCCAGCGTGCCTGAAGTGCGCGGATCGGCGGCAAAGATCAGCCGCGCCAGTTCCGTGCGCCCGGCCCCGACCAACCCGGCGATGCCCAGCACCTCACCGGCATGCAGGTCGAAACTGCACGGCTTCACGCGCTTGCCATCGGCCATGTCGCGCACCCGCATCACCACCTCGCCGGGATCGTACGGGGCGTGCTCCTTCTTGTAGAAACCGGAAAGGTCGCGGCCGACCATCATCTTCACCAGCGTCTCGGCGGACAGCCCGTCGCGCTGCAACATGCCGACGTATTCACCGTCGCGCAGTACCGACACCCGGTCCGACAACTCGTAGATTTCCGCCATGCGATGGCTGATGTAGATGATCGCCAGGCCCTGGTCGCGCAATTGCTTGATGAGGGCGAACAGCCGGTCAGTTTCGCGGGACGACAAGGGCGTGGTCGGCTCGTCCATCACCAGGATCTTGGCCCTGGCGTGCAGTGCCCGGGCGATTTCCACCAGTTGCCGCTCAGCAATGGACAGCACGCTGACCTTGGTCGATGGCTTGAAATCGGCGCCGAGGCGAGCGAGCACTTCGACGCAACCCTCCTCCATGGCTTTGCGGTCGATGCTCCAGCCGCGCCGCAGCTCACGGCCCAGGTAAATGTTCTCGGCGACGCTGAGGTTCGGGCACAGGCTCAGTTCCTGATAGATCACCGCGATGCCGCGCTCTTTGGCGGTCAACGGATCGAAGGCGGCCAGCGGTTGACCGTCGATGCGAATCTCGCCACCGGCATCGGCCTGATAGGCGCCGGAGAGGATTTTCATCAAGGTCGATTTGCCCGCGCCGTTTTCGCCCATCAACGCATGGACTTCGCCGGCATAGACCTTCAGCGCCACGTTTTTCAGCACGCGCACGCCATTGA
This sequence comes from Pseudomonas putida, assembly GCF_028682175.1. Classification (GTDB taxonomy): domain Bacteria; phylum Pseudomonadota; class Gammaproteobacteria; order Pseudomonadales; family Pseudomonadaceae; genus Aquipseudomonas; species Aquipseudomonas putida_AD. Next base: position 18,265 of record NZ_JANHKS010000065.1, read on the forward strand.
AGGTCTTGGAAATGGCAGACATTTCCAGCACGGGGACGGGATTTTCCTGAAGGACGGCGCTCATGGTCGAGCACCCGGAATGAGGGAATTGGCGGCAGCGCGCACAGCAAAAACACGCGGCGACAGAGCAGGCAAGCTGTTCATGCGAATCTCCGAGGTTTCTTGTTCTTGTTTTTTTCGTGTCGCTGGCTGGCCACTTCGTTGTAGGCGGCCCAGCAGACTTGATTTGAAACACTCTAGACTAGCTGAAACGATTCACGCAAGCGCTTGCTTTTCACCCTTGAAAAAAAACGCCTCGCTCACGGATCGATCATTCGTGAGCAAGGCGTTTCAGGTGTCAGGTGGAATCAGGGTTTGACGACGTGCCAGACGTCCTTGACGCCATCACCGGTAGCATCGCCGGCTTTCTTGTCCTTGACCCAGGTGTACAGCGGCTTGCCCTTGTAGGCCCACTGCTTGCTCCCGTCGTCACGGGTCACGACGGTGTAGCCACCTTCGTCCTTGGCACCGGCACCGGCCATCAGCGGCGGCCAGTTGGTGGCGCAATCGCCGTTGCACATCGACTTGCCGCCGCTGTCTTTGTCGAAGGTGTAGAGGGTCATGCCCTTGTGGTCGGTGAGCACTTCGCCTTTGTCGGTCTTGCCGGTCATGGCAGGCGCCGCGGCGAACGCCAGGCTCGATGCGCAGGTCAAGGCAACGGCGGCGGTGAGGATGAATTTCTTCAGCATGGTGAACTCCTTGATGTTGTTCTTGATTGGGGGAGCAATGCCAGAAACCTCCCAGGCTCCCGCTGCCGATTAATGCGGCAGTCCTAGGTAAACGTTTGGGCGGGGTGTTTATTCCACCCTGCTGAAGAATATTTTTTCAGGCCCGCATCCTGTGTCTACGCCTTGGCAATCTCGGGCGTCAGGATCCACTCCGCGCTGTCGTTCCACACATCCATGCGGGTGATCTTGCCGTCACGCACTTCGAAGCGATCCAGGTAGCGATTACCGGAGAAACTGCGGCCGTCCGGCCACTCGCCGTACAGGGTGCCGTTGGAATACACCACGGTATGATCGCCGCAGTCCATCCAGTCGAAGTTGCCCAGGGCTTTCTTCACCCAGGCGTAACGCGCGCCGTTGAAGCCGGTAATGGTCTGCGGGTCGGGCATGGCGCGGCCACCGGTGAAAGTAATCTTCACGTCATCACTCATGAAGGTCGCGGCACGTACCGGATCCGGGGCCATGGACGCTTCCAGAAAATTGCTAACAATCTGAACATCTTTGTTCGCTTCCGACATCTTCCACTCTCCTGCTTCATCGATGGACGTTGATAGGCCGAATGCCTCCACGTGGTGCAAGGCGCCTTGTTTTGGAGCATATAACTGGGGCAAAGCCCGCGACAGACAAGGATTTCAGGCGGCCTAGGACTGGCATCCTACTTGCTAGCAATAAATTTACAAGTGCTAGCAATCAGGAGAATCGCCCATGTCATTCCGGCTTCCAAACGTGCAGCGTCTGTTGTTCCCCGTGGCTGCGGCTGTCTCCCTGCAACTGGCCCTTTCGGCCAGCGCCCAGGCTGCCGAACCACCGATCAAGGTCGGGCTGGTGGCGGCGCTTTCGGGCCAATCGGCCAAATCCGGTGAAGCCTTGACCCGCGGCCTGACCATGGCCATCGACGAGGTCAATGCCAAGGGTGGCGTGCTGGGGCGGCCGCTGGAACTGGTGCGCCGGGACGATGAAAGCAACCCGTCCAAAGGCATGCTGGCGGCCCGTGAGCTGATCCAGCGCGAGAAGGTCACGGTGCTGTTCGGTGGCCTGGACACTCCGGTGTCGCTGGCCATCGTGCCGCTGGCCAATCAGATGAAAGTGCCGTTCATGGGGATCTGGGCAGCCGGCACCAAAATCACCGAGAACGGCGCAGCGGACAACTACGTGTTCCGCGTCTCGGCGGTCGATGAGCTGGTGGACGAAGCACTGGTGAAATACGGCACCAGCCAGGGCATGAAGAAGCCAGGCATGATCCTGATCAACAACCCATGGGGCGAATCCAACGAGGCGGGCTTCAAGCGTGCCCTGGAAAAACGCGGCCTGGAGAACGCCGGGGTCGAACGCATCCAGGACAGCGACCTGGACGTGGTGCCGCAACTGACACGCCTGAAGAATGCCGGTGCCGACACCCTGTTGATGGTCGGCAACGTCGGCCCGTCGGCGCAGGTGGTCAAATCCCTCGACCGCATGGGCTGGGACGTCCCGGTGGTTTCGCACTGGGGCCCGGCAGGCGGGCGTTTCGGCGAGCTGGCAGGGCCTGGCGCGTCTCGCGTGCACTTCATCCAGACCTACGTGTTCACCGATCACAACAACCCCAAAGGCGATGCGCTGCTCGCTTCGCTCAAGACCGCCTACCCGCAGATCAAGACCCTGGCCGATGTCACCCCTGCAGTGGGTATCGCCAACGCCTACGACGCCTTGCACCTGAGCGCGCTGGCCATCGCCAAGGCCGGCAACACCGAGGGCCGCGCGGTGCGTGACGGCTTCTACGGGATCACCGACTACGACGGCCTGATCAAGGACTACAAACAGCCCTTCACGGCGCAGAAACACGATGCCCTGGGGCCTGACGACTACGTGTTCACCCAGTTCGTCGGCGATCAGATCGTGCCGCTGAACGCCAAACCCTGACCCGCCTGACCGAGCTGTTTTCACGCCTTAAGGAATCACGCCATGTTCACCGCCGCCATCGTTACCGGCCTCGGACTGGGCAGCATGTACGCGCTGCTGGCCCTGGGATTTCACCTGACTTACGTGGTCTCGCGCACCGTCAATTTCGCCCAGGGCAGTGCCATGATGGTCGGCGCGGTGCTGGGTTACACGCTGTGCATCACCTGGGGCCTGTCGCTCTGGCTGGCGCTGCCCCTGACGCTGCTGCTCAGCGCGATCTACGGCCTGGCCATCGAACGCTGGCTGGTGCGGCCTTTTCATAGCCGCGGCTCCCAGGCCTGGCTGATGGCGACGGTGGCGGGCGGGATTCTGGTGGACAACCTGGCGCTGTTCACCTTCGGCAAGGAGCCACGGCAGTTCGAAAGCAGCCTGGTCAGCCTCAAGGTCGAGTTGTTCGGTAACGGCGTCGGAGCCTTGCAACTGTTGATCCCGCTGGTGGGCGCGGCGATTGCCCTGGCCCTGCTGGTGGTGCGTCGCTACACCCGGCTGGGCAAGGTGCTGGAGGCCTGCGTGCAGAATCCCCGTGCGGCGATGCTGATGGGCATCAACGTCAACCGGGTGGTGGCCATCGCCTTCGCGATCTCTACCGTTTTCGCCGCCGTCGCGGGGCTGCTGATCGCGCCGCTGTTCAGCGTCAACGCCGAGATGGGCATGTTGTTCGGGCTCAAGGCCTTTGCGGTGGCGATTCTCGGCGGGATTTCCAGCGCGGGCGGCGTGTTCGGTGCAGGGCTGCTGTTCGGCCTGACCGAAGCGCTGATTACCCTGTACTTCGGCTCGGCCTTCACCCAGATCTTTACCTTCGCGCTGGTCATTCTAGCCCTGGCGATTCGTCCCAACGGGCTGTTCGGCAAACAGGCACTGGTGAAAGTATGAAAGACCCGAAAACCCTGCTCGCCCCCGCTTCCATCGCGCTGCTGGCGCTCGCCAGCGTGGTGGCCGTGTTCATGCTCGACAGTTACTCGTTGCTGGTCTTCACCCTCTGCGCACTGGCTGCAGTAGTGGGTGTCGGCCTCAACGTGCTGATCGGCCTCAGTGGCCAGATTTCCTTCGGTCACATCGCCTTCTACGCCATCGGTGCGTACATTTCGGCACTGATGACCCTGGCCGGCCTGCCGCTGTGGCTGGCAGTGCCCGCGGCCGGTGTGGTGGCGGGTGCCGTTGGCGCCTTGCTGGCGATTCCTGCGCTGCGCGTCTCGGGGCCGTATCTGGCGATGATCACCATCGCCTTTTCGTTCGTGGTGCATCACAGCCTGATCGAGTGGCGTGACGTCACTGGTGGCTCCAATGGCTTGATGGGCATTCCGCTGCCTGACTTCGCCGGGCTCGATCCCTCGATCCTGCTGGCGCTGATTGCCACGGCGCTGATGATCGGCGCACTGGCGTTCTACCAGCGCCTGCATCACAGCGGCTGGGGCAAGGCCATGCGCGCGGTCAAGGCGTCGGAGATCGCCGCGCGTTCGCTGGGCTTCAACCCGGTGGTCAGCAAAACCCTGGCCTTCGCCCTGTCGGCACTGCTCACGGGCCTGGCCGGTGCCTTGCTCGCGCCATTACTGATGTTCATCAACCCCGAGTCGTTTCCGTTTTCGCAGTCGATCCTGTTCGTGCTCGCGGTGATCGTCGGTGGCAGCGGCACGCTTTTCGGTCCGGTGCTGGGCGCGCTGCTGATCGTGCTGGTGCCTGAGTTGCTGTCGGACTTCGCCGAATATCGCCTGCTGATTTTCTCGGTACTGCTGCTGGTGGTGTTGTGGATCGCCCCCAACGGCCTGCTCGGCGCCCTCGCCCGCCGCTGGATCAAGCCGACGCCGCTGACGCCACCGGCGCGGATCGACCACGGTCGCATCGCCAGGCACCTTGGCCAGCGCAAGAACCGCGACGGCCTGCACATTCGCGATATCGGCATTCGCTTCGGCGGCGTGCAGGCCGCGCAACAGGTCAACCTGCACGCACCGGCTGGCAGCATCACCAGCATCATCGGGCCCAACGGCGCGGGGAAAACCACCGTGCTGAACATGATCAGCGGCTTCTACGCCCCCGACAGCGGACAGATCGACCTCGATCAGCCCCTAGCCGGGCTGCCCGCCTGGAAAACCGCACGGGCTGGCATCGCCCGCACCTACCAGACCACCCAGCTGTTCGGCGAAATGTCAGTGCTGGATAACGTTCTGGTGGCGATGCAGCAAGGCCGGCTGGGCCCGATCTTCAGCCACCCACGCGCTGCGCAAAAGGCGCTGGCCCTCGACCTGCTGGCACTGGTCGGTTACCGGGGCGCGGTCAATATTCCCGCCGAAGACCTGCCCCACGTCGACCGCCGCCTGGTGGAAATCGCCCGGGCACTGGCCACCGCGCCCGCCGTGTTGCTGCTCGATGAGCCGGCTGCGGGCCTGAGCCGCCGCGACACCGATGCACTGGCGATCCTGTTGCGACAACTGGCGCAGTTTGGCCTGACGGTGATTCTGGTGGAGCACGACATGGCACTGGTCATGGCGGTGTCCGAGCGCCTGCTCGTGCTCGACGCCGGCAAGCCGATCACCGTGGGCACACCGGCCCAGGTGCAGCAGGACGAACGCGTGATCGCGGCCTATCTGGGTGGCACCGAGTATCAGGCCACGCCAAGGGGTGAGGCCTGGAACGGCAGCCGCGATGCGCGCCTGTATGTGAAGGATCTGGTGATCGACTATGGCGCAGCGCCGGTGGTCAACAAGGTCAACCTGGTGGTCAATCCGGGCGAGCTGGTCGCGATCCTGGGTGCCAACGGCGCGGGCAAATCCAGCATCCTGCAATGTCTGGCCGGTCTGCATCGCGCCTCTGGCGGCAGCGTCCTGCTGGACAACGAAAACATCGAGCAGGCCAGCGCCAGCAGCATCGCCGCGCAAGGCCTGGCGCTGGTGCCCGAAGGCCGGCAGGTATTCCCTTACCTGAGCGTGCGCGACAACCTGTTGCTGGGCAGCTATTCGCGCCGTGACGCGGTGGACCTGGACGCAGAAATCGAAGCGATCCTGCGCCGTTTCCCGCGCCTGCGGGACCGTATCGACAGCCCTGCCGGCCTGTTGTCCGGCGGCGAACAGCAAATGGTCGCGGTGGGTCGCGGCCTGATGGCCAAGCCGAAAATCCTGCTGCTGGACGAGCCATCGCTGGGCCTCTCCCCTTCGATGATCGGCGAGTTGTACGACGCACTGGCCGCCCTGCGTGATGAAGGCGTGACCCTGTTGCTGGTGGACCAGATGGCCAACCTCGCGCTGCAGGTCGCCGACCGCGCCTACGTGCTGGAGACCGGCCAGGTGATCAAGTCCGGCACCGCCGCCGAGCTGCGTGAAGACGGCGAACTGGCGGCGGCCTATCTGGGCGAAGGAGCCTGCGCATGAGCACCTTGATGATCAGCAACGCCCGAGTGGGCAATGACCCGACACCGACCACGCTGTACGTGGAAAACGGCCGCTTCGTGCATGCCTTGAGCCGGGACTCGAGCCTGGGTGAACACCTCGATCTCGAAGGCCGGCTGCTGCTGCCTGGCCTGATAGAAACCCATATCCATCTGGACAAGGCGTGCATCATGCAGCGCTGCCAGTTGCAGGCCGGGACCCTGGCCGAAGCCGTGCAACAGACCCGCGCCGCCAAGGCCGAATTCACCGAAGAGGACGTCTACCAGCGCGGCGCCACGGTACTGGACAAGGCGATCATGCAGGGCACCAGCTACATGCGCACCCACGTCGAACTCGACCCGCAGATCGGCCTGATCGGGTTCGACGCCATCAAGCGCCTGCAAGCGGATTACGCGTGGGCCATCACCCTGGAAATCTGCGTGTTTCCCCAGGAGGGTCTGCTCAACAATCCGGGTACCGAGGCGCTGTTGCGCCACGGCCTGGAGAATGGCGCGACGGTATTGGGTGGCTGTCCTTACACCGACAGCGATCCGCTGGGGCAGATCGAGCGGCTGTTCGAGCTGGCGGTGGAGTACGACTGTGACCTGGATTTCCACCTGGATTTCGACCTCAACCCGCAGGGCATGACCATCGACCACGTCGCCCGTTGTACCGAGCGCCATGGCTGGGGTGGCCGGGTGACGGTCGGCCACGCTACCAAGCTGTCGGCGTTGCCGATGGAGGATCTGATGTCGCTGGGGGTGCGGCTGGCGGAAGTCGGGGTGCAGGTGACGTGCCTGCCCAGCACCGATCTGTTCCTGACCGGTCGCGAGCATTTCCACAACAAGCCCCGAGGGCTGGCGCCGCTGGCTCACCTGCATGGCTGTGGGGTGACCTGTTCGCTGTCGACCAATAACATCGGCAATCCGTTCACGCCGTACGGTGATGCTTCGCTGGTTCGGCAGGCTAATCTGTTTGCCAATGTCAGTCAGTTGGGGACGGGGCCTGAGTTGTTGCAGTGTCTGGCCTGGGTGTCGAGCGAATCGGCGCGGCTGTTGCGGCTGACGGACTATGGGTTGGATGCTGGGTGCCAGGCCGATTTCATCGTGTTCGATGCGCCCTCACCTGCGGCGGTGATCGCTGAAATCAGCGCGCCGTTGATGGGGTACAAGCGGGGGATACGGACGTTTGAGCGGCCGCAGGGGCGGTTGTTGAGGACGCGTTGAATGATCGTTCCCACGCTCCGCGTGGTAACGGGTGGGTCTGACGCTCCGCGTCTTTGGGTGACGCTGGGATTGTGCGTATATCCGTTTTGGCGGTGGTCTCTGATTAGGGTTTCGCCCCTTACGGGCGACCTACTTTCTTTCGGGAAAGTAGGCAAACCATTTGCTCCTGGCTGGGGTCCTCCTTCGTCGGACTTCCCTCGACTCCGGCGTCGTTCCGGGGGCACGCCATGATGGGCCATCCATGGCCCGCACGGCTTTCGCGGCATCCCTGCCGCTCATCCCCCTACACGACACCTGCGCTCGGCCTGGCGCCTTAACGTCGCGCCCTGTGTCGCCTGTGCCACCGCGCACGAAGATCAAGATCAAAATCTAAAACACACCACCTCCCCGTAGCAGCACGGCTTGCCGGCGGGGACGT
>NZ_JANHKS010000066.1 GCF_028682175.1 Pseudomonas putida
CTCTTCCGATCTGCTACGGGTGTAGTCACCTCAATCCCGCGATGGCGTCATCAAGATCGCCACGCTGCCCAGCCGTGCTGCTACAAAAGGCGGCTCACATTCCGTAACATCCCCGCCTTTGTCGCTTCATTTTCAGGAACTCCATGAAACCCGCTCGTCTACGCGCCGATGTGCTTGCCGGCCTGACCACTTCTTTTGCCCTGGTGCCCGAGTGCATCGCGTTTGCGCTGGTGGCGCATCTCAATCCGTTGATGGGGCTGTATGGCGCGTTCATTATCTGCACGCTCACTGCCCTGTTCGGCGGGCGGCCGGGGATGGTGTCGGGGGCGGCGGGTTCCATGGCGGTGGTGATCGTCGCGCTGGTGGTGCAACACGGCGTTGAGTATCTGCTGGCAACGGTGCTGCTGGGCGGGCTGGTGATGATTGCCTTTGGCGTGCCGCGCCTGGGCAAGCTGGTGCGGATGGTGCCGTATCCGGTGATGCTCGGCTTCGTCAACGGCTTGGCGATTGTGATTGCCATGGCCCAACTCGAACACTTCAAGAACGGCGACTCATGGCTCAGCGGCACACCGCTGTACCTGATGCTGGGGCTCGTCGCGCTGACCATGGCCGTGGTGTATCTATTGCCGCGCCTGACCCGCGCGGTGCCCCCTGCGCTGGTGGCCATTCTCGGCGTTGGTCTTCTGGTGTACTTCTTCGCGCTGCCGACCCGCACCCTGGGCGACATGGCCCATATCGCCGGCGGCTTGCCGAGCCTGGCGCTGCCGCAGGTGCCGTGGAACCTTGAAACCCTGCGCATCGTCGCGCCCTACGCGATCCTGATGGCGCTGGTGGGCCTTCTGGAAACCCTGTTGACCCTCAACCTCACCGACGAAATCACCGAAAGCCGCGGCTATCCCGACCGCGAATGCGTGGCCCTGGGCGCGGCCAATATCGCATCGGGCCTGTGCGGCGGCATGGGTGGCTGCGCGATGATCGGCCAGACCGTTATCAACCTCAGCTCCGGCGGCCGGGGTCGGCTGTCGGGGATCGTGGCCGGGGTGATGATCCTGATGTTCGTGCTGTTTCTCTCGCCGCTGATCGAGCGCATCCCGCTGGCCGCGCTGGTGGGCGTGATGTTCGTGGTGTCGCAGCAGACCTTCGCCTGGGCCTCGTTGCGAGTGCTGCGCAAGGTGCCGCTCAACGACGTGCTGGCGATCATCGCGGTGACCATCGTCACCGTGCTGACGGACCTGGCCACCGCCGTGATGTTCGGCATCCTGATCGCGGCGCTCAACTTCGCCTGGCAACAGGCGCGCGAGCTTTATGCCGACAGCCACATCGAGGCCGATGGCAGCAAGCTGTACCACCTGCACGGCACGCTGTTTTTCGCCTCGACCACGACCTTTCTCAACCAGTTCGACCCGGCGCAGGACCCCGCCATTGCGACGCTGGACTGCCGCCACCTGCGCTTCGTCGACTACTCGGCGATTGCCGCGCTGATGACCCTGCGCGAACGCTACGAGAAAGCCGGCAAACACCTGCGCGTGGTACACCTGTCCGAGCGCTGCAAGAAGCTGCTCAAGCGTGCCGGTGTGCAGCACGCCTGAGGCACCCTACAGAGGCTGTTGCCAGGCGAAGCTGTAGGCCTTGTCTGGCAACGTAGCCTGGCACTTGCCGTTGTCCGCATCGGCCCCTACCAGAAACCATTCGGCGCGAGAAGTATCGCCCACGCTGCGGGCCTTCTGCGGGTCGTAACAACGCGCCATGTCCTGGGCAGGCACCAGCGCGTAGGCGTTCGGATGGCCGCGCAGCCACACCACCGAATGCTCCAGCGGTTGCGTGTCCTTGAAACCGAAATGCACCAATGGCTGCTGAGCGAAAACCCAGTGGCCCTCGCGCCAGTCCACCAGCACGATTTCGGCGTTCTGCGTCAGCACGGCCACGTCGCGCATCATGGTTTCATGGGGGTTGATGCCCTCATGACGAGGCTCGACAAAACCGCGCACGAACCAGGCGCACAGCCACAGTACCGTGAGCCCCACGAACACCGTCCGGCCTTTGGGCCGCTTGCCGAACCAACGCCGCATCAGCCAAGGAATCAGCGGCGCACTGACCAGCACCAGCGCAGGCACCGCCGGGAAGATGTACAGCTTGCGCTTGCCGGTGCTGATGCTGAAAAACACCAACACCAGCAGCACCCAGCCCAGCAATACCAGCACCCGACCGTCGTGGCGCATCAGTTGCTTGCGCCACGCAGGCACCAGCCACGGCAACATGAACAGGATCGGAATCCAGTACTTGGGAATGACCTGCACGAAGAAGTACCAGAACGGCTCGCGATGATCCCACGCGTTGGCGTAGCGGCTCGCCGTCTGTTTGAAGAGGATTTCCTGGGCATAGGCCACGCTGTCGGCGCTGCCCTGGGCGACGATCACCAGCAACGGCACCAGCCACACCGCGATGGCCGCCAGGGCCACCAGCAAGCCCAGCCACCATTTCTTTGCGCTGCCGGACGGCATCGCCACCACACCCTTCCAGCCCTTGCGCACGGCGTATGCGTAAGGAATCAGCATCAGCACCGGCAGAAACCCCACGCCCTTGCTGATGATGCCAAAGCCCATGGCCGCGCAGGCGATGTAATACCAGCGCCAGTCGGGGCCGAGCAGCAAGTGCCGGCACAGGCCATAGATGCCCAGGATCGTCCACAGGGCCAGGAAGCCGTCGATCTGCCCGGTCTGCAGGATGCTGTAGCTCTGATAGGTGCACAGGAACAACAGTGCGGCAATCACCCCGACCCGCCGCCCCCACAGGCGCCGACCCAGGTCGTACAGGCAACCGGTGGTCACCGCGCCTGCGATGAGCGCGGGCAGGTACAGCGCCACTTTCGGCAGATGCGTGAGTTGCACGAACAACGCCACCGTCCACATGAACAGTGGCGGTTTGTCCGCGTAGATTTCCCCTGCGCGATGGGGGATGAACCAGGAACCGTTCTGCAGCATCTCCAGAGCGACGCCCAGAAAGCGTTCTTCATCGACGTTCAGCGGCTGACGCCACCCCAGCCCCGCACCCAACAGCAATACCGACAACAGGACAAAAAACCACAACTCCAACCGCGGGCTAGCCAATCGAATCCGCACTGCTTCAATCCTTCTGTTCGGCGCCGCCTGGCTGTTCTTTGAATTTGGCGATCAACTGCAAGTTGCGCAGGTACACGATGAACCCGAAGGACTGGCCGACGATGAAGACCGGGTCCTGTCGGTAAATGGCATAGGCCAGCAGCAGCGCGCTGCCGATGATGCTCAGGTACCAGAAGCCCACCGGAATCACGCTGCGTTTCTTGTACTCGCTGTACAGCCATTGCAGGACGAAACGCCCGGTGAACGCCAACTGGCCGATGAACCCCACCGCCAGCCATAACGATTCTGTGCCCATGTCAGACCTCGCTTTCCCGTGCCGTGACGTCAAGCCGGGTGCGGCGGATCAGCCACCACACGCCGAACAGATCGAGGATGCCCACCAGCGCACGGTCCAGGTTGCCGTAGTTGGACACCCCTGCCCCACGCTCGCGGTGATTGACCGGGTGCACCAGCATCCGGCCGTTGTGGCGACGGATCAGCGCCGGAATGAAACGGTGCATGTGATCGAAATACGGCAGGCGCAAAAATGCCTCGCGCTCGATCAGCTTGATGCCACAGCCGGTGTCCGGGGTCTGGTCCTTGAGCAGGCTGCTGCGCAACTTGTTGGCAAAGCGCGAGGCCCAGCGCTTGCTGGCGGTGTCCTGGCGATTGACCCGGTGCCCGGCCACCAGCTTCACGCCGTCGGCCTTGCCTTCGGAGCCGCGCACCAGATCGAGCATCCGCGGCAGGTCCGCCGGATCGTTCTGCCCGTCGCCATCGAGGGTCGCCAGCCAGTGCCCGCGTGCCGCTTCGGCAGCGTGATACACCGAGGTGCTCTGGCCCAGCGAACGAGCATGGCTGAGCACGCGCAACTGGCTGTAGCCGCCTTCTTGCAGGCTGCGCAACTGGGCAGCGGTGGCGTCGGTGCTGCCGTCGTCGACGACTATCACTTCGAACGCCTGGCCTGCGAACGCGGCGCGCACTTCTTCGAGCAGTGGAATGATGTTGCCTGCTTCGTTCTTGGCGGGGATCAGAACCGACACATAGGGGCGTTCTTGCATGACATTCCTTGCAAAAGACAAAAGAGGGAGCGGTTAAACCCGGTAATAACTGCAGTACCAATCGACAAACGACGGCACACCGGTCGACACCGTGACCTGCGGCCGGAAACCCACCCGCGCTTCCAGCTCGCGGGTGTCTGCCCAGGTGTTGAGGACATCGCCGGACTGCAGCGGCATGAAATGCTTGATGGCGCGGATGTTCAGCGCGTCTTCGAGGCACTCGATGAAATCCAGCAGCTTCACCGGGGAGCCGAAGCCGATGTTGTAGACCTTGTTCGGGGCACCGGTCTCGGCCTCGGGCGGCAACGGAATCAGGCGCACCAAGGCTTCGACGATGTCGTCGATGTAAGTGAAATCCCGGGACATTGCGCCGTCGTTGTACACATCGATGGGCTGCCCCTTGAGGATCGCATCGGTGAACTTGAACAACGCCATGTCCGGCCGGCCCCAGGGCCCGTAGACGGTAAAAAAGCGCAGGCCGGTAGTGGGAATACCGTAGAGGTGGGCGTAGGAATGGGCCATCAGTTCATTGGCGCGCTTGGTCGCGGCATAGAAGGAAATCGGCTGTTCCACCGCATCGCTGGTGGCGTAGGGCAACTTGTGATTAAGGCCGTACACCGAGCTGCTCGAGGCGTAGATAAGATGGGCCGGTTTGTAGGCCCGACAGGCTTCCAGCACGTTGAGAAACCCCACCAGATTGCTTTGCGCGTAGGTGTCCGGGCTGTCGATGGAATACCGCACCCCTGCCTGGGCCGCCAGATGAATGACCTGGTCGAAACGCTGCCCGGCGAACAGATCCAGCAGCGCCTGTTTGTCCGCCAGATCCAGCCGGTGAAACTCGAAGTTACCGAGGGTAGCCAGTTGCGCCAGGCGCGCCTGTTTCAGCTCGACGCTGTAGTAGCCGTTGAGGTTGTCGAGCCCCACTACGTGATGACCGTCACGGCACAAACGCCTGGCCGTGTGGAAGCCGATGAAACCTGCGGCGCCGGTGACCAGTATTCTCATGCGCTCACTTCCATGACGGACTCTGCAGGACTTGTAGGTTCTTTTGGTTGCAGAGGCTTATATCAAGCGCAAATGACCGTTTTGTTGGCGGTAGATGACGATACGACGAAGGGTTTTTGACGATGCCGTGGAAATTGCGCGTCAGGCGAATGGCAGCGTTGGGGGTGTTCTGCACGTGAATCGGGCAGGCCCCATGAGCGCCCGTCATGATTTTGTTCCAAAAATACTCAATTTTTGTACACAACCCAATTCCTGAGCAGCTCGCGAGAAATCTGCCGAACGGCTCAAGCCCTTGATTTACAGCACTTTAAGGCCTGTAAACGACCACCAACCTGACCACCCGATCAGGTTGCTGGCCTGCTTATTGCTCCGGCCGAGCCACTCGCACTGTTCCATCGTGGTTGTGCGCTCGTTTATCCGGAGTTTTCTATGCCTGTCTGGCGCAAGAGTATTCAGTGGCAATTGACCCTGAGCATGGGTGCGGCCCTGGTCATCAGCAGCCTGATCGTCATCGCGATCTACGCCTTTGCCCTGAACAAACTCACTGATCGTTACCTGCTCCAGCAAGCGATGCCCGCCAGCGTCGAAGCGATCCGCAACGACCTGGAACGGCTGCTGGCCGCACCGCTCACCGCCGCCAGCGACATCGCCGACAACACCCTGGTGTCCGAGTGGCTGGCAGGTGGTGAAGACGCCGCGCAGCAACCGGGCTTCATTCGCTACCTGGCCAGGATCAAGGATCAGCACAACGCCTTGACCACCTTTATCGTTGCCAAGGACAGCGGCTTGTACATCACCAGTAAAGGCGCCGACCGCACGCTGGTGCGCGGCCCGGCGGAGAACAACTGGTTCTACGGATTCCTGGACAGCAACAAACAGCGTTCGCTGGACATCGATATCGACGCCACCACCAAGGTGCCGACGCTGTTCATCAATCAGCGCATCGAACACAACGGCCAGGTGGTCGGGGTGGCGGGCCTGGGGTTCAGCATGAGCGCGCTGTCGCAGATGGTGCGTGACTTTCATTTCGGTAAGGCCGGCCAGGTGTATCTGGTCAGTCCCGACGGCAAGATCAAGGTGCATCCCGACGCCGACCTGAATGACCGCGCATCCCTGACCCAACTGGTGGGCAGCGGCGCGGCGGGCGCCCTGCTCAACCAGAGCGGCAACGGCCAGGCGCTGGAATTCGAGCGCAATGGCCAGCCCTATGTGGCCGTCGCCAAACCCGTTGCCTCCCTGGGCTGGACGCTGGTCAGCGAGGTGCCACTGGCCGAGGTCTATGGGCCGGCGAAGGAAGCGCTGACCACCATTTCGGCGATCAGCCTGGCGGTGGTGCTGTGCTTCCTCGGTTTTGTGGCGTGGATCGCGCGCGGCATCGTGCGGCCGATCCAGCAAGTGACCACAGCGCTGGTGGACATCGGCAGCGGCCAGGGCGACCTGACCCGTCGCCTGGACGACAGCCGCGCCAATGAGCTGGGCGACCTGGCTCGCGGCTTCAACCGCTTCATCGAAAGCCTGCGCCAGTTGATCGGCGACGTTCTGCAAACCAGTGAGCAGTTACGCCACAGCGTGGTGGATGTGGCTCATGTGGTCGACAGCACCTCCACCCGTGCGCTCAAGCAACAACAGATGACCGACATGGTCGCCACGGCCGTTCACGAAATGGGCCTGACCGTGCAGGAAATCGCCCGTAACGCCGGCGCTGCCGCCGACGTGTCGCGCAACACCCATAACGAAGCGACGTCGGCGAAGAAGGTCGTGGGTGAGTCCATCAGCCACATCCAGAGCATGTCCGACGGCGTCGGCACGGCCGCAGGCGCGGTGGAGAATCTGGCGCTGCAGATTTCCACCATCGACCAGGTGCTCAGCACCATCCGCAGCATTTCCGAGCAGACCAACCTGCTGGCATTGAACGCCGCCATTGAAGCCGCCCGCGCCGGCGAAATGGGCCGTGGTTTTGCGGTGGTCGCCGACGAAGTCCGTACGCTGGCGGGACGTACCCAAAGCGCGACGGCAGAAATCCAGCAGATGATGGGCGAACTCAAGAGCGGTGCCGACCAGGCCGTCAGTTCCATGCGCTCAGGCCAGGCCGCCACCGGCACCGGCGTCGAAGCCAGCCGGCGCACCGGCAACTCCCTGGACGCCATCGCAGGCCACGTGGAAGAACTCACCGACCGCAACCAGCAGGTCGCGGCGGCCACGGAAGAACAGAGCACGGTGACCGAGGAAATCAACCGTAACGTGCAGGGCATCGCGGACCTGGCGCAGTCCACCGTAAGCGATGTGAAGGCCTGCCGCGAGGACTGCCAGCGCCTGTCGGAACAGGCCGCGCACCTGGCCGCGCAGATGGCGCGGTTCAGGTTGTAGCAGTCACACCACATACCCTGTAGGAGTGAGCTTGCTCGCGATCGCGTAGTGTCAGACACCATTGCAATACCTGACATTACGCAATCGCGAGCAAGCTCACTCCTACAGGGGCGTTAGAGCCTCTAGACCACCTGCCGCAAAATCTCCTGCGTCGCCACCACCTGCGCATACTCGCCATGCAGATTGGCCAGCGACATTCCGTGAATCTCCTCGGCACTGCGCGCATGCCCAAAGAAATCCGCGCCGTCAAAGGTGTAGCACGCGTCATGGGGCACGATCACCTCGAACCCCAGGTTGCCCCCGGTTCGGGCCGTCGATTCCACCGAGTTGTTGGTAATCACGCCGACAATCACCACCTGATTGATCCCGTCCGCCCGCAACCAGCCCTCCAGCGCCGAATGACAGAACGCATCCGGCACCTGCTTGTGCAACTCCCCTTCCCCGTCCCACGGCAGGAATTGGGGTTGGAACTCAACCCCCGACTGCTTGGGCCAGAACACCGAATCTTCTGACCGCGAGAAGTGCCGCACATGAATCACCGTACGCCCGGTCTGGCGCCATGCCGCCAGTAACGCAAGCATCTGTTGCTCGGCGTCGGGGTTGTTGCGCCGCCCAAGCTTGGGGTGGTTGATGCCTTGCTGCATGTCGATGATGACCAGCGCGGCCTTGGGATGAATCTGCATAGGGGCTCCATCAGAGGGAAAACATTGCAAGGAAGCATCAGATTCTGCCGTCGCGTACTACGCTGCAACAGCCTTATTGCCGCCTTGCAGAACAATTCTAAACTTCTGGTTTAAACAGAACATCACGATTACTGGCTACCGGTAACGTAATCAAATACCGATACTGAACCCATCCACTCACTGCTCAAATGGTTACAGGAGATCGACATGACTCACCCAACCAACCTCACTGGCAAAGTAGCACTGGTTCAAGGCGGCTCCCGCGGCATCGGCGCTGCCATCGTCAAACGCCTGGCCGAACAAGGCGCAGCCGTTGCCTTCACCTATGTCAGCTCCGACGACAAGGCCCGCGCCCTGCAAGACAGCATCACCGCAACCGGTGCCAAGGCACTGGCCATCAAGGCGGACAGCGCCAGCGAACAGGCCATCCGCGCCGCCGTCGGCAAAACCGTTGAAACCTTCGGCGGCATCGACATCCTCGTCAACAACGCCGGCGTGCTGGCCATCGCCCCGCTGGAAGAGTTCAGCCTGGAAGATTTCGACCGCACCCTGGCCATCAACGTACGCAGCGTGTTCATCGCCAGCCAGGAAGCGGCCCGTCACATGAAGGAAGGCGGTCGCATCATCAACATCGGCAGCACCAACGCCGACCGCATGCCCTTCGCCGGTGGCGGCGTGTACGCCATGAGCAAGTCGGCACTGGTGGGCCTGACCAAAGGCCTGGCCCGCGACCTGGGCCCACGGGGGATCACCATCAACAACGTGCAGCCCGGCCCGGTGGACACCGACATGAACCCGGCCGACGGCGACTTCGCCGAATCGCTCATCGGCCTGATGGCCGTGCCGCGCTACGGCAAGTCCGAAGAAATCGCCGCCATGGTCGCTTACCTGGCCGGCCCGGAAGCCGGCTACGTCACCGGCGCCAGCCTGACCATCGACGGCGGCTTCGGCGCCTGACCCAGACGCCCGTCCCCACCTCGCCACGCCCAGGACCTCGCAAAAGAGGCCCGGGCGTGGTGTTTTTGCTTAACCGCATGAAAATTCTGAAAAAAAGTTTTGCGTTCGGCAAAGCTTTCGACTACATTAGCGCGCCTCGACAGACTGAACGTCTAGCGAGATACGGTGAAGTGTCCGAGTGGCTTAAGGAGCACGCCTGGAAAGTGTGTATACAGGAAACTGTATCGAGAGTTCGAATCTCTCCTTCACCGCCAAATTCGATGTAAACGAAACCCCTGAGATTCCTCAAGAATCCAGGGGTTTTTCGTTTGGGGGCTGGAAAGAAAAAAACCCGAACATCAAGATGTGTCGGGCTTTTTGGAGAGCCATCGGTTTGACTGCGGCATCAAACCGATGATTGCTGCGCCTGCTCAGCGCAGGATGGTCTTGTCCAGGAAGTCGACGTGCTCTCGAACGTACGCAGGGCGCAGATGCGTCCAATCCTTGAACTTGGGACTTCCCTCGTCATCCAGGGACTCGCAACGATCGGTGCACAGGTAATCGACCGGGTCGATGACAGTGGCGCCGGCTTCCTTGCCGGTCTTGATCAGATCCCTGCGGTACCTGCCGTACAGCTTTTCAAGTCCCGACACGCTCAGGCCGCCGGTGCGCATCTTGAAAATCTGCGGGAAAGACTTCAGATCACGCTGGGCGATGTACTTCGGGTCCAGCTCGCTGCCGATTGGAATCCCGGTGACCAGATAGACTGTTTTACCCTGGCGCACGAAATCCCGAATCATGCCGGACAGGCTATTCAGCGCCTCGGCGTAAGCCTCTTCACCGGCCTGGGGCGTCATGGCCGATTTGAAGATCGACGACATGAAGCCACTCCACTGGGCACCAATGACAACGCGCTGAATTTCCGGCTTTGTCTTCACCAGCTCAAGGGCATCACGCATCACGTCGTTGCAGAAGGCATGCCGTTCATCATATTTGAGCCCTGGGATCAGCGTGCAGCCTCCACCGGTCTTGAAGATGGCGGAGTTGGTCAACTCCGGAGAAGACTTGATCAGCCGTTCAACCCGTGGATAGTACTGTTCGATATTCGAGTCCCCCATATACAGCGTGGTTGCCTCGTTACCGGACGGCTGCAGTAGATACCTCATGTTGTTGAAATTGGTCCACTTCAGACGACCAGGGTAATCCCACTCTCCGGCAGCTTTTGACACCTTCATGAAAGGCTCAAGCCGCGCCGGAAAGCCCGCGCTCTTCCACGTGTAGACGCCAATCGCGCCAATGATGACTGACAGTGAAACCAGGGCCATCACCGTGAAGCGACCGTTTTGCCCCGAACGTACCGGGCGCTCGATCAACCGATAGGTCAACCAGGCCAATACCAGGCTCAACAGCACAATACCGCTGCGGACCAGTTCGGACGGTACGCCCGAGGCGACAATATGGGCGAAGGACAGCAACGGCCAATGCCAGAGATACAGCGGATAGCTGATCAGGCCGATGAACACGGCAAACCGGTTCGACAGCAGCCTGCGGTTAACCCACGCGTCCGGCCCACTGAAGATGATCAGGAACGCCCCGCCCACCGGGCCAATGCCCCACCAGCCGGGGAACGAATAGCCCTGTTCGATGACCAGCAGCGATACCGCGATCAGCCCAAGACCTGCCAGAGAGATCAGGTTGCAGAGCGCCTGGCGCTGGTGCATCGGGTTTGGCGGTCGGGTGAAGAACAGCGGGTTGAAGGCAAGTTTGCTCAAAAGACCCAACACGACTTCTTTTTTATACAGGTCGATCCAGGCAAGTACTGAACCGGCCATCAACTCCCAGAACCTGATCTGGGGCAAGTAGTAGGCCGTGGCCGGGCTGAGTCTGACGCCGCGAATGTTCAGATAAAAAGAGATGCCCGCACCCAGCACAACCAGCGACAACAAGTTGAAGCCCATGCGGTAGGCGCAGAACATGATCAGGGGGAACAACAGATAAAACTGTTCTTCGACCGCAAGCGACCACATATGGGTCAGGGGTTTGAGATCCGAAGCCGTATCGAAATAACCGGCCTCGCCCGACAACGAGAAGTTCTGGACGTAGGCAACGCTGGACGCAATGTGCTTACCCAACTGACTGAATTCATCCGGCAACAACAGGAACCAGCCCAGCGCAAACACACAGGGCAGTACCACCATCAATGCTGGAAAGATACGTTTGACGCGATGTGCATAAAACCGCCCGAAGCTGAAGTTGCCGGCATCCAGCCCTTTGAAGATGATCCCGGAAATCAGATAACCGGAAATCACGAAGAAGATATCGACGCCGACAAACCCGCCACGCAAGGCAGTCGGAAAAGCATGAAAGATCACCACGGCCAGGATGGCCAGTGCCCTCATTCCATCGATGTCCGGACGGTATCCAGAAGCAGTGCCAACCTTGGAGGCCTTTATTTCCTTGTATTCCATGAACCCGTTACGCCCTGACGACTGCCTTTCGAACCCGTGCATGCGAACGTCGGTGGCCCACTCAGGCCACCGGCAACAGCATCGCCGGACTCAAACGAACTTATTGATCATTAATCGGATGAAAAAAGCGGGCCATAGTAGTCTTTGCAAATCCTTTGTGACAAGGCTGATACATACTGGACACACACCCGATCCGACGTAGGGGACGAACCTTTCTTGCAGGCAAAAAAATGCCCGGGAAAGCCCGGGCATTTTTGAGGAGAGAGGCGCGATGAAAAGGTTATTCTGCGGCCAGGGGTTTGCCGGCCAACATGCTCCACCGAGGGCGGAAGAAACAGGCTGCTACCAGGCTGAAGACCAACAAGCCGCTGGCTGCGGCGTTGGCGACAAAATGCAGTTTGCGGCGCAGGTCCCTCAAGCTGGTCAGGTATTCCTCTGACAAATAAGGCCCCGAACCGGTGGGGTCGGTGACGATCGCGGCAATCATGTTCGCGTTCTGCGGAATGACGCTGTGGGTGTAGAGCTCTTCAATGCCGGCAAAATCCAGATTGGCGGGATAAGGGCCGACGCCGTAGTCCGGGTCTGTGAAGTAGGCAGTGCCATCGATCATCACTTTGGAAACCACGTGCCCGCCCAGGCCATAGGTAATCGCGTCCAGATCGCTGCGTCGCAGTATCCGCGTGACGGCTGCCGCGCGCTCGCTGCAATACCCGCATCGCAGGGTCCTGAAGTTATAAAGACCCAGGTCGTAGTTGGCGTCATGCCCTGCCTTGTAGGCCGCATAGTTGACAGCGGTTTCTATCCAGGAAACGGAATTCTGGTCAGGTAAACAGTGGTAAGTAGCTTTGTGAACCATTTGCGTGACACGAGTAACGTACGCCAGTACAGGCTCATTTTCACGGCGTGCCATTTCAACCAAAGGAATCTCGGCCAGTGTCCGGCCCTGAATGTAATCGTAACCGGGAATCGAATTGCCTCTACTCTGCGGCTGCGCATCGTGGCTGAAATGCTCTACTACCAGAGCCAAGGCAACGAGCACAGCCAGTCCGACTGCTGTATTTGCCAACCCTTTGAACATTATTGGAGCATCCTTCCAGAGATCAGAATCAACGGCAGTCAGTAAAAGCCGGGCAAGGATACTCCAAAACCCACGTCAGTTACCGAGAAAATCCAGTCCAGAAGCCTGTGCTGCGATGCCGCAGCTTAGTGTGTTCTCGGTTTCTCTTCACTGACCATTGGTCGTATCGGTCAGCTTGAAACAACAGATGCGTCCGGGGGAATTGACGGCGTCTGGTTACTTGCAAATGAGCAGCACGAAATACACTCAAATGGATGAAGTAGTCACTCGAAAGCATGTGTTTAAAAAATGATTCACCCCATTGAGCCATGCTGCTGCCGCAGACCATCGGAAACCTGCCTCTCCCCTCGATCGAGCAGCTACTGTCTATTCGGCGCCCGCAACATTCTGGCGTCACTACTTAGTACGAGGCTAGTTCTTCCCTGGATCACCCAGCCCGTATTCCAGCCCCCATTGCGCGCCTCATCCGTATGAAAATCGGGGCGCGAATTTCGCAGGAGTAGGTTGATGAACGGTATCGGCAAACGTCTGAGACAAGAAAGAAAACGCTTGAAACTGACCCAGAGTGCCTTGGGCGCGATCGGTGGCGTTGAAGCCAACGCCCAGGGCCACTATGAAAGCGGGCAGCGCCTGCCACGGGCCGACTATCTTTTTCGCATTGCAGCGGCAGGTGTGGATATCAGCCGGGTGGTCACCGGTATCGAGTCCGGCAACCGGATAGAAGTACCGGTGTTTCCTTCACTGATTGCCAGCCAGTCGGGCTTTGCCGACCAGGACTGCACCAGCGCGGAAAGCGTGGTCAGGATCATCGGCCAGTTGCGTCAGAGCCTGTGGGTCACGGCCAATGCCTTGTGTGAAGTCACACGGCTGGTGGACACCCAGGAGCAGCGCCACGACATCGACCATGTCGAGGATCACTTGCGAGTGTTGCAGGGCGATGCCGACCTGTTCGTGGCGCTGGCATTGGCCCGGGTGCAGAAGGCCAGCCACGAAGCCCATTGAGCTGACCGTCAGACTGACAGTCCTTTTCTTGAATGGTAGCCTTGCGCCATTCAGGGAGAGTGTGGATGAAACGGTTTGATATCGTGCTCGCGACGCTTGCGGCATGTTTTTGCAGCTCGCCCAGTGAAAGGCGCACTCTATAAATCTGGTGCGAACCAGGCCGCAGGCTAGCGATACTTCCGAAATTTCTGAAGTAAGTATTTATCGGCGCCGATGTTACCGGATGTAAGAGCTGCTTAAAGTCATGCCCCATCGCCAGTATCACAATAACGAGACGGCCATGACCTCCACTGCGCACCTCAAAGAACACGTCCAGCACGCTGCCGACGAACTGATTGCAGCCTTCGCCGGCAATGACACAGACGCCTACTTCGCGGCTTTCAGCGAAGACGCCACTTTCCTGTTCTACACCCTCCCTGCCCCGCTGCTGTCCCGCGCCGCCTACCGCGACGTATGGAACGGCTGGCAAGCGGACGGTTTTGCCGTGCTCGGCTGCCGGTCGAGCAACGTGCATATCCAGATGCAGGGCGAGGTGGCGATCTTCATGCACGACGTCGCGACCCACGTGCGGTTCGGCAGCGAAGAAAGCCACTTTCTGGAGCGCGAAACCATCGTGTTCCGCTTCGACGGGCAGCGCTGGCTGGCCTGTCACGAACATCTGTCGGAGCAGCCCAAGGCCTGATTCCGACATCCGCGAGCGCCCCCACAGAGGCCGCCGCCGGACCCACTCGTACAATAAGCATCAAGTTCTAGAAGCAATCACTGCCAAGCCAGCGCCGGACCCGATCCGGCCTCATAACAACACGACTGCGCGCAGGAAACCGTCATGTCACAAGCCACTACCACTATCGAAACTTTTGGTGTCGAACAGATACCGGACGATCAGCGCGATGCCAGGCCCATCGATCTGTTTCGCCTGACGTTCGGCGGCGCCAACACCTTTGCCACTGCGGTACTGGGGAGCTTCCCGGTGCTGTTCGGGCTGTCATTCCAGGCGGGTGTCTGGTCGATCATCCTGGGCATCGTGCTGGGCTCGATCATCCTCGCGCCGATGGGGCTGTTCGGCGCGCTCAACGGCACCAACAATGCGGTATCGTCTGGCGCGCATTTCGGTGTCCACGGGCGAATCGTCGGCTCGTTCCTGTCCTTGCTCACGGCCGTGGCGTTCTTCTCGCTGTCGGTCTGGAGTTCGGGCGATGCCCTGATCGGCGGCGCCAAGCGCATGATCGGCATGCCTGAAAACGACCTGACACTGGCCGTCGCCTACGGCGTGTTCGCGGTGCTGGTGCTGGTGGTGTGCATCTACGGTTTCCGCTTCATGTTGTGGGTCAACAAGATCGCGGTGTTTGCATCCAGCCTGTTGTTCCTGCTGGGCATTTTTGCCTTTGGCGGCAGTTTCGATGCGGGCTTCGCCGGCACCGTGAACCAGGGTTCGGAAGGTTTCTGGGCGGCGTTCATCGGCGCAGCCTTGCTGGCCATGAGCAACCCGGTTTCGTTCGGTGCATTCCTGGGCGACTGGTCGCGCTATATCCCGCGTCACACGTCGAAAAAACGCATCATGGCGTCGGTGTTCCTGGCGCAGATCTGCACGCTGATTCCGTTTCTGTTCGGTCTGTGCACGGCCACCATCGTCGCCACTCAGGCGCCGCAGTACATCACCGACAACAACTACGTGGGCGGCCTGCTGGCAGTGTCGCCGAGCTGGTTCTTCCTGCCGGTGTGCCTGATCGCGATCATCGGCGGCATGTCGACCGGGACCACTTCGCTGTATGGCACAGGCCTGGACATGTCGAGTATGTTCCCGCGCCTGCTCAACCGTGCTCAGGCGACGATTCTGATCGGGATTGCGGCCATTGCCTTCATCTTCATCGGTCGTTTCGCCTTTAACCTGGTGCAGAGTGTTTCGACCTTTGCAGTGTTGATCGTGACCTGCACCTCACCGTGGATCGTGATCATGGTGCTGGGGCTGATCATTCGTCGCGGCTTCTATCATCCGGCGGATCTGCAGGTGTTCACCCGTGGCCAGAGCGGCGGCCATTACTGGTTCGAGCACGGCTGGAACTGGCGCGGGCTGGGGGCGTGGATTCCGAGTGCGGCGATCGGCCTGTGCTTTGTCAACCTGCCGGGGCAGTTCGTGGGGCCGCTGGGGAATCTGGCGGGCGGGATCGACATCAGCCTGCCGATCACGCTGGGGCTGGCGGCGCTGTTGTATGTCACGTTGTTGCGCACGTTCCCGGAGCCGGTGGGGGTCTACGGGGATCATGGTCCGCATCCGCTGCTGGGCAGTAATGCGCACCGTAATGTGAAGAAGCCGATGGCGATTGGTTGATCGACTCTGATCGCCTGATCGTTGATCGTTCCCACGCTCTGCGTGGGAACGGCGCTCTTGACGCTCCGCGTCTTGGGTGACGCGTGGATTAGGCGCATATCCGTTCACGGCGGTGATGCTGACTCACCTTTGCGCCTTTACGGCGCGTTACTTTGTTTCGGCAAAGTAACCAAACCATTTGCGACAGGCTGGGGTCCTTCGGACTTCCCTCGACTCCGGCGCCGTTCCGGGGGCACGCCATGATGGGCCATCCATGGCCCGCACGGCTTTCGCGGCATCCCTGCCGCTCATCCCCCTCCACGACACCTGCGCTCGGCCTGGCGCCTTGACGTCGCGTTCGGCGGTGTCTGCACCATTGCGCATGAAGATCAAAAGCCAGATCAAAATCTAAAGCCCCCCACCGCCCCGTAGCAGCACGGCTTGCCGGCGGGGACGTCTTCAAGATCGCTGACGCCGGCAAGCCGGACTGCTACCTGTGGTTTACCTCGATCCCGTAGGAGCGCGCTTGCCCGCGATGGGGCACTCCTGATCACCCGCGCCAACAGGCCGGAGCCCAACCGCCGACCGACGGATTCGCTTCGGCTGGCGTGCGTCGGCTACTTCACGCACAATCGGTTCGTACGTCAGTATCGTTACAAGAAGAACGTCAGCTCGAACCACAGGAGATAACCCTCGCATGAACGCAAATGACTGGACCGAAGCTGCCCTGGCGAAGTACATCGTGACTAACCCGACCCTTCAGGCTGAAATCCAGCAACTGAGCCCCACGGAGCAACAGCAGCAGATCCTCTGGGCTTTCGAAGACGAAGCCGAAGATCTGGGCATCCCCACCTGGGATCTTGCACTGCAATTCATTGCCGAAACCCCTGAGCAACTCAAGGAAATGCGCCTGGCTGCCCACAAGGAAGCTGCCGAAGCGCTGGACATGGACTGGGACGACTACTGCGAACTCAACGACGTCGAGGAGTAAACGCTTCAATCTCCCCCCTCGGGCCGCGACCTTTACTGCCCTGCGCGCGGCCCGAAACCCTGACTTGTCGGTCATCCTTTACGCTTTACCTTGCCCTTGCGGGTGGGTAACGTCTGCGCCAATTCAAAACAAAAAGGACTAGCCCCCATGAGTGATTTGGTCGCCTATCAACTGGATGACGGCGTCGCCACGCTGACCCTGAGCAACGGCAAGGTCAACGCCATCAGCGATGACGTGATCGCCGCGTTCAACGCCGCGCTGGATCAGGCCGAAAAGGACCGCGCCGTGGTCATCATCACCGGCCAGCCGGGTATTCTCTCGGGCGGCTATGACCTCAAGATCATGACGTCCAGCCCCGAGGCCGCGCTGGGCCTGGTGGCCGCAGGTTCCACCCTGGCGCGACGCATGCTGTCGCATCCGTTTCCAATCGTCGTGGCGTGCGGTGGGCATGCAGTGGCCAAGGGCGCATTCCTGCTGCTGTCGGCCGATTACCGCATCGGCGTCGATGGCCCGTTCAGCATCGGCCTGAACGAAGTGCAGATTGGCATGACCATGCACCACGCAGGGATCGAGCTGGCCCGCGACCGCCTGAATAAAAGCGCCTTCGGCCGCTCGGTGATCAACGGCGAGATGTTCTCGCCCAAGGCTGCGGTCGAGGCGGGTTTCCTGGACAAGGTGGTTGCGCCCGAGGAGTTGGTCGATACCGCCCGCACCGTGGCCCTTCAGTTGAAGAAGATCAACATGAAAGCCCACAAGCAGACCAAGCTCAAAGTGCGCAAAGACTTCCTCGAAACCCTGGACAAGGCCATCGAGCTGGATAAGCAGCATTCGTTCTGACTCGGTCCGTAGCAGCCCGGCCGGGCGGCGTTCCGCTTGCCGGCGGGAGCGGTGTGTCAGGCGACGAATGTGTTGCTGATGCACCGCCCCCGCCGGCAAGCCGTGCTGCTACGGTTTGAAACATCTGCTTAACCTCTCCCCCGCCACCCGTCTGCATGGCAATTGCCCCTTCAAGTGCACATCCGTACACTGCGCCACCTTTTTTGTTTCCAGAGTGGTCTGCATGCTGTTTGTCCTGCGTATGTTGCTGATGGCGGTGCATTTTGTCGTGGCTGGCGCATTGGGGTTGATATTGGGCCTGTGCCGCCCGTTCAATCCGGACAACAGCCGTTTGTGCGCGCGCTTCTATGCTTTGCCCGCCATGTGGATTCTGCGTTTGCGCCTCAAGGCCGAAATGGGTGCGAATTTCGACAAGAGCCGCCCCTGCGTGATCGTCGCCAACCACCAGTCCAACTACGACCTGTTCATCCTGGGCAACATCGTGCCGCCACGCACCGTGTGCATCGGCAAGAAAAGCCTGAAATGGGTGCCCTTCTTCGGCCAGTTGTTCTGGCTGGCGGGCAATGTGCTGATCGACCGTGGCAATCCGCTGCGTGCGCGCCTTTCCATCCGCAAGACCACCGAAACCCTGCAACGCAAGGACACCTCGATCTGGGTGTTTCCCGAAGGTACGCGCAACCTGGGCAAGGGCCTGCTGCCCTTCAAGCGTGGTGCGTTCCAGATGGCGGTCGATGCCGGTGTGCCGATCATTCCGGTGTGCGTCAGCACTTATGTGCGCGACATGCGCCTGGGTGCCTGGGACAGCGGCCAGGTGATGATTCGCGCCTTGCCGGCGATCTCCACCACCCGCCTGACCGATGCCGATATCCCTGACCTGATCGCCCAGTGCCACAGTCAGATGAAGGCGTGCATCGAGCAGATGGACGGACAATTGCAGACACGCTCACAGCCTTCCCAAACCGCAGCTGAACAAGTTGCACAAAACACCCGAACTCACTGATTTTCACCGACTCTGAATCAGGAAGGCGCGCTAAGCTGCGTGTCAGTCCCTCCTGATAAGAAGAAGTGAATCACCATGGGCCGAGTTGTCGCTGCCGCGGTTTACAGTGAAGGAAAGAAGGTCACCAACATCACCCTCGACGAGGGCGCGGCCTGGGCTGCAAAGCCTGGGCATTTCGTCTGGATCGGCCTTGAGCAGCCCAATGCCCAGGAATTGGCCACGCTCCAGAAGCAGTTCAACCTGCACGAACTGGCCATCGAAGATGCGCTGGAAGTTCACAGCCGCCCCAAGCTCGAGACCTTTGGCGATGCACTGTTCATCGTCACCTACGCACCGATCCGCGAAGACGGCAAGCTGATCTTCATCGAGACGCACATTTTCGCGGGCAAGGGTTACATCATCACTTCGCGCAACGGCCACTCCAAGTCCTACGGGCTGGTGCGCCAACGCTGCGAGGCCCGCCCTCTGTTGCTGCATCACGGCGAAGACTTCGTGCTCTATGCGCTGCTGGATTTCGTCACCGAAAACTATCAGCCGGTGACCGAGGCCATTCATTGCGAACTCGAAGAGCTGGAGCACAGCGTGCTGAGCACCGAGCTGAACGAAGCCGATATTCATCGCATTCACAGCCTGCGTCGGGATCTGCTGCGGCTGCGCCGGTACGTGGCACCGATGGTGGAAATCGGCGAAGAATTGCAGAAACTCAGTTTCCCGTTCATCGACAAGAACATGCGCCCGTATTTCAGGGACGTGGAGATTCACGTCAAGCGCCAGATGGAAGACCTGGCCAACCTGCGGGACATCGCCAGCCAGACCATCGAGATCGGGCTGTTGCTGGAGTCATCGCGGCAGAGCCTGACCCAGCGCAAGTTCGCGGCCTGGGCGGCGATTCTGGCGTTTCCCACGGCGATTGCCGGGATCTACGGGATGAACTTCCAGAACATGCCCGAGCTGAGCTGGCATTACGGCTACTTCATCGCGCTGGGGGTGATTCTGGGGGGCTGCACCCTGCTGTTCGCCAGCTTCAAGCGGTCGGGCTGGTTGTAACCTTCACGATCCCCCCGTAGCAGCACGGCTTGCCGGCGGGGGCGATTGTGGTCCTTCAGGCCGTTTGTGGCTTGTTCGCCACGAAACGCATCATCCATTCAGCCACGGTAGCGCCGTGGTGCTCTTCTTCAAGGCTGGCGATGCCTTTGCTGTACACCTGCTCACCCAGCGCTTCCTGACGGATGTCGAGCAGCGTGCGCGAGTAGTCGTGGATGAATTCCGGGTGCCCCTGGAAGCACAGCACCTGATCGTTGATGTGGTAGGCGGCGAACTGGCAGAAGTCACTCGAGGCAATGACCGTCGCGCCTTCAGGCAGCGCGGTGACCTGATCTTGATGACTGATCAGCAGCGTCAGCTTGTCCATCGCCGGGGTCATCCATGGCTTGGCCGGGGCCAGGTCGTAATGGTGAATGCCCACGCCCCAACCCTGGGTCGCCCGCTCGGTCTTGCCGCCCAGCAGCAAGGCCAGCAACTGGTGGCCGAAGCACACGCCCAGCAACTTGTCGCCACGCTTGTAGCGTTCGAGCAGGTAGGTCTTGAGGGTCTGGATCCATGGGTCGGTACCGAAAGAGTCCGCCTTGGAACCGGTAATCAGGTACGCATCGAACTGCTCGGAATCCGGCGGGTAATTGCCCTGCATCACGTTGTAGACAACGAATTCGGCGGCAATGGGCTGGCGGGAAAACAGCGACTGGAACATCCGCCCGTAACCTTGATATTGATCGACCAGTTCCGGGCGAAGAACGTCGGTCTCAAGAATGCAGATGCGTAACGACATAAAAATACCTGAAGCGACAAGGCGAAAATGCACACAGCCAAGCCTGCCTTGAAGCCGGGGTCAAGGCAAGGGGCGTGTGGACCAGAGTACGCACACGCCCCTGTAGGAGTGAGCTTGCTCGCGATAGCGTCAGACAGGTCAACATGATTCTGGCCGAAACGACGCTATCGCGAGCAAGCTCACTCCTACAGGATTAAAAAACCTTGCCGTTCAGCGCCTTGTCCAGCAGCAACGCCGGCGGCTCGAAGCGTTCGCCATAATGCTCGGCCAGGTACTGCGCGCGGGCGATGAAGTCCTTGAGCCCGTACTGGTTGATGAATTGCAGCGCCCCGCCCGTCCAGGCCGGAAAGCCGATCCCGAACATCGAGCCGATGTTGGCGTCGATGGTCGAACGCAACACACCGTCCTCGATGCAGCGCACGGTCTCGATGGCCTGGATGAACAACAACCGGTCGCGGATATCCTGCCCGGCAATCTGCGCCCCAGGCTTCTCGAAGCGCGTTTTGAGCTGCGGCCACAGGCGTTTCGGCTCGCCTTCGGGATAGTCATAGAACCCGCCGCCGGCCGCCTTGCCCGCGCGCTGGTACTCGTTGAGCAGCAGATCGATCATCGCGTTGGCCGGGTGCTCGACCATCGTCACGCCTTCAGCCGCCAGGTCCTTGCGCGCCTGTTGGCGAATGTGGCTCATCAGGCTCAGCGACACCTCGTCGGACACCGCCAGCGGCCCCACCGGCATCCCGGCCTTGCGCGCTTCTGTCTCGATCATCACCGCCGAAATGCCTTCGCCGAGCATGGCGATGCCTTCGTTGGTAAAGGTGGCGAACACCCTGGAGGTGAAGAAGCCGCGAGCGTCATTGACCACGATGGGCGTCTTGCCGATCTGCTGCACGAAGTCGAACGCCCGGGCCAGGGTCATGTCGTTGGTGCGTGGGCCCTTGATGATTTCCACCAGGCGCATCTTGTCCACGGGGCTGAAAAAGTGCAGGCCAATGAAGCGCTCCTGCCGGGTCACCGCGCTTGCCAGGCCGGCAATGGGCAGCGTCGAGGTGTTGGAGGCGATCACCGCGTAGGGCACCACCACTTGCTCGGCGGCGGCGCTGACCTGGGCCTTGAGTTCGCGGTCTTCGAACACCGCTTCGATGATCAGGTCGCAGCCTTCCAGATCGCTGTCGCGGCCGGTGGTCTTGATCCGCGCCAGAATCGCATCACGCTGTTCGGCCGTCAGCCGTCCCTTCTCGATCTGTTTGTCCAGCACCCTGACGGTGTAGTCCTTGCCCTTCTGCGCGGTGGCCAGGTTGATGTCCTTGAGCACCACATCGACCCCGGCCCTGGCAGTGACGCAGGCGATCCCCGCGCCCATCATGCCGGCGCCGAGAATCCCGACCTTGCGCATGTGATAGACCGGCGGCGCCTTGGGCCGCGACTCGCCGGCGTTCAGCTCGTTGAGGGCGAACCAGGTGCCAATCATGTTCTTGGAGATCTGTCCGGTGGTCAGCTCGGTGAAATAGCGCGCCTCGATCTGCTCGGCGGTGTGAAAGTCCACCTGCGCGCCCTCGACGGCGGCGGCGAGAATCTTCTCCGGTGCCGGATAACAGCCCTGGGTCTTGCTGCGCAGAATCGACGGCGCAATCGCCAGCATCTGCGCGACCTTGGGGTGGGACGGCGTACCACAGGGAATCTGGAAGCCCGGCGCATCCCAAGGCTTGACCGGCGCCGGGTTGGCGAGGATCCAGGCGCGGGCCTTGCGCAGCAGGTCATCGCCATCGCTGGCCAGTTGATCGACCAGGCCGGCCTTGAGGGCCTGCTGCGCGCTCATCACCCGCCCTTCCATGAGCAAGGGCAGCGCCTTTTCCAGCCCCAGCATGCGAACCAGCCGCACCGTGCCGCCGCCACCGGGCAGCAAGCCCAGCGTGACTTCCGGCAAGCCCAGGCGAACCTGCCTGTCATCCAGCGCAATACGCCCGTGGCACGCCAGGCACAGCTCCCAGCCTCCGCCGAGCGCCGCGCCATTGATCGCGGCTACCACCGGTTTGCCCAGGGTTTCCAGAGCCCGAAGCTGCGCCTTGAGGTCCAGTGTCATCTGGTAAAACCATTGGGCACGGGCCTTGTCCACCTGAATCAATTCGTTGAGGTCGCCGCCGGCCATGAAGGTGGTTTTCGCCGAACGCAGGATCACGCCGAGGATGCTGTCGCGCTCGGCCTGCAACCGGGCGACGGTCTGCGCCATGGCCTGGCGCCAGGTCTGGTTCATGGTGTTGGCCTGCTGGCCAGGCATGTCCAGCGTCAGCGTGACGATCTGATCGGGCCCGATTTCGTACTGGATGGCATCAGTCATGCGGTCGTTCTTCCTGAAACTGTTGTTATATAGGCATCAATGATCACCCCGTGGACCGGGCAATCAAACTCGCTCGATAATGGTCGCAATCCCCATGCCGCCGCCGACGCACAAGGTCGCCAGGCCATAGCGCAACTGCCGCGCTTCGAGTTCATCGAGCAAGGTGCCCAGAATGATGCAGCCGGTGGCGCCCAGCGGATGGCCCAGGGCAATCGAGCCGCCATTGACGTTGACCTTGTGTGGATCGACACCCATGTCCTTGATGAACTTGAGCACCACCGAGGCGAAGGCCTCGTTGACTTCGAACAGGTCGATGTCGTCAATGCTCAGCCCCGACCGGGCCAGGGCCTTGCGCGTGGCAGGCGCGGGGCCGGTGAGCATGATGGTCGGATCGGTGCTGGTTACCGCCACCGAGACGATCCTGGCGCGAGGCTTGAGCCCCAGTTCCCGGCCCTTCTCCTCGGAGCCCAGCAGCATCAGCGCCGCGCCATCGACGATGCCCGAACTGTTGCCGGGTGTGTGCACATGCTCGATGCGCTCGACGTGGCTGTAGACCCGCAAGGCCGTGGCGTCGTAGCCCATCTGGCCAATGGCCTGGAAACTGGGCTTGAGTGCGCTGAGCCCTTCAAGGCTCGAATCGGCACGGATGAATTCGTCGTGGTCGAGCAGCAGCACGCCGTTCTGATCGCGAACCGGTAC
This sequence comes from Pseudomonas putida, assembly GCF_028682175.1. Classification (GTDB taxonomy): domain Bacteria; phylum Pseudomonadota; class Gammaproteobacteria; order Pseudomonadales; family Pseudomonadaceae; genus Aquipseudomonas; species Aquipseudomonas putida_AD. The sequence continues at coordinate 23,694 of NZ_JANHKS010000066.1, forward strand.
CAGCGAGCGTCTGAACGCGCCTGCCTGGCGGGCACGGGCCGCTTTTTGCTGGGATTGCAGGGCGAAGTTATCGACGTCCTGGCGGCTGAAGCCTTCCAGCGTGGCGATCAGGTCCGCGCCGATGCCCTGCGGGGTGAAGTGGGTGTGCAGGTTGGTGTGCGGGTCGAGCACCCAGGCGCCGCCGTCGCTGCCCATCGGCACCCGCGACATGGACTCCACGCCGCCAACCACCACCATGTCCTCGAAGCCCGAGCGAATTTTCATCGCCCCCAGGTTCACCGCTTCAAGCCCCGAGGCGCAGAACCGGTTGACCTGCACTCCGGCCACGTCGATGGCCCAGTCGGCCACCAGTGCGGCAGTCTTGGCAATGTCAGCGCCCTGGTCGCCCACCGGCGTCACGCAGCCCAGTACGATGTCGTCAACCTGACGGGTGTCCAGACGATTGCGCGATTGCAACTCGGTCAGAAGCCCTGCCACCAGATCCACCGGCTTGACGCTGTACAGCGATCCGTCGGCCTTGCCCTTGCCTCGTGGCGTGCGCAACGCATCGTAAATAAACGCCTCAGTCATTGTGTCCCTCGCTGCCCTGCTGGATTTTTTATTCTGTCGACACGATAACCGTCACACAGATGTGTTCAATGATCGAAGTGCTCAGTTCACTTGACTGTGATGAAGGTTAGCTCGTTGTAGGAAGTTTCGGACTCGGACGAACGGTAGTGAGCTATCGGACAGCCCCTGATCTGGCCCAAGGCGTCTAGCAAGGGAGTGTCGGATACTGGCCAAAGGCTTTATCACCATTCTTCCTAACCAAATCGAATTATTCATATCAAACCGATCTAAGCCGCGTCGCACGCGGGCTCTAAGGTTAAGTCTGTAGCAGAGGCGCAATAACAAAGTTTCATTCCAGCGCCCCGTCACCGGCTACTTGTCGGGACACCTGCTCTTTGGATTTCACCTTTGCCAGCTGCCGCTTCTTCTTTATGAGGGCGGGAAGCTTTTGTCGCTCAGGAATAACAAAAAGAAGGCATACGCCATGTTCAAGCATTCGAAAGTACGTCAAGCGGGACTGATTGTTTTCGCCACCACACTCTTGTTGATCTTGCCAAACCTCACTAGATTATTCGGCTGAGATCTAACGGAGTAACTCACATCTTGCGCCCATTGCTGTCGCTGGCCGGCTTACTGCTGGCGATGCCGCTTCATGCTGCCCAACTGACTGTCGAGCTGGCCGATGGCACGCACACCTGGGACACCGCCCAGTTGCTCAGCCATCCCCAGGCCCGGGATATCGACATACCCGGGGACGTCTCCTACAAACGTGACATGCATTACCGCGCAGTGCCGGTTTCCGTGCTACTGGAAGGCGTGTCCAGCGATGCCCATCTGCAGGCCGTGGCCACCGATGGCTTCGCCGCCGAGATGCCTGCCGCGCCACTGCTGCAAAAGACCGGCTCCCAGGCCTGGCTCGCCGTGGAGGATCCTGCGCATCCGTGGCCGGGCCTGAGCAAGGATAAACCCGGAGCCGGGCCTTTCTACCTGGTCTGGACCGACCCGGCTGCCAGCAGGATCAGCCCCGAACAATGGCCTTACGCTGTTGGAAAGATTCGCCTGCTGGCCTCCGTGGCCGAGCGTTTTCCGGCGCTGCTGCCCGACCCCAACCTGTCGGCTGACGATCCGGTGAACAAGGGCTTTGCGCTGTTTCAGAAAAATTGCTTCGCCTGTCATCGCCTCAACGGTGCGGGGGATTCACAACTGGGGCCGGACCTGAATATCCCGCACAGCCCCACTGAATACTTTGCCGGCGATTATTTGAAACTGTACATCCGCGACCCGCAGAATCTGCGCCAGTGGCCACAGGCGAAGATGCCGGCGATTTCGAAGGATGTGCTGTCAGATGAGGAATTGGGGCAGGTGGTGAGTTATCTGAAGCATATGGCGGGACGCAACACCTCAGCCCCGTAGCAGCACGGCTTGCCGGCGGGGGCGCCATCGAAATCGCCCCCGCCAG
>NZ_JANHKS010000067.1 GCF_028682175.1 Pseudomonas putida
TCCGAATGCGGCCCAGAGCAAGCGCGCTCCTACAGGCGATCGCGCCGCTTACCCCATCCCCAATCACCACCACTGATAACCCTCCAATCACCACACCGTTGCTTAACAAAAGATAACGTCATGTCGATTGTCATACGTTTTGAAAGCTGGATAGGATGGGCCTGCTTCGGTGGGCCGGGCTGCGCAGGCTAGAGCGCTTGCAGCCGCTACGCGGGCTACCGGGAGAACCTGATAACAACAAAGAAAGGGAAGCTCCATGCGTGCGAATGTTGCATTGCCGCTGTTCATCTTCATGGCCCTGAGCGGCGCTGCGCTGGCCACTGAAAGCTCACCTGCGGCCACCGCCGCAGACAATTCAGAATTCGCCCTCGAATCAGCCAAGGCCTCCCGCAGTCTGCTGCTGGACGTGACCCACGCAGGCAATCGCATGGTGGTCGTGGGGGATCGCGGCCATATTCTCTATTCCGACGATCAGGGCAAGACCTGGACCCAGGCCAAGGTGCCCAGCAGGCAGTTGCTGACAGCAGTGTATTTCGTCGATGACCAGCATGGCTGGGCCGTGGGCCATGACGCTCAGATCCTGGCCAGCAGCGATGGCGGCAAAACCTGGAGCAAGCAGTTCGAAGACCTCAAGCGCGAGGCGCCGTTACTGGACGTCTGGTTCAAGGACCTGTCCACCGGCATCGCCGTGGGTGCCTACGGTGCGTTGCTGGAAACCACCGATGGCGGCCAGCACTGGCAGGACATCGGCGAGCGCCTGGATAACGAAGACCAGTACCACCTCAATGGCATCACTTACGTGAAGGATGCGGGCCTGTTCATCGTCGGTGAGATGGGCAGCATGTTTCGCTCCCCCGACGATGGCCAGACCTGGGAAAAACTCGAAGGCCCCTACCAGGGCTCGCTGTTCGGCGCAGTCGGCACGGCCCAGTCCAATACGCTTCTGGCCTATGGCCTGCGCGGCAACCTGTTTCGCTCCAACGATTTCGGCAGTACCTGGGAGCCCATCGCCTTGCAGGGCGAGCGCGGACCGCTGGAATTCAGTATCGCCAATGCCTCCGTTCTGCCTGATAACTCCATCGTTCTCGTAGGAAACGGCGGCAGCGTGATGCGCAGCACCGATGACGGCGAAACCTTCACCGTCTCCAATCGCTCGGACCGTCTCTCGCTGTCAGGCGTGGCCGAAGACAACAAAGGCAATCTCATTCTGGTAGGACAGGGCGGTGTTCACCTCACTTCGCCAACGGGCGCTGATGTCGCTCAACAATAAGAACGGATAAGGCGAGGACGCTGACTGATGACCCAATTTCAACACCACCACGACAAACCCACGCTGCTGGAACGGCTGATCTTCAACAACCGCCCGGCCGTCATCACCATCTGCCTGCTGGTCAGCATCGTGCTGTTCTGGCAGGCAACGCTGGTGCGCCCGTCCACCAGTTTCGAGAAGATGATCCCCTTGGGCCATCCGTTCATTCAGAACATGATGGACCACCGCAATGACCTGGCGAACCTTGGCAACACCGTGCGTATTTCAGTGGAGGCCAGGCAGGGCGATATCTTCTCCAAGGAATACATGGAGACCCTGCGCCAGATCAACGACGAGGTGTTCTACATCTCGGGCGTGGACCGTTCAGGCCTGAAATCCCTGTGGAGCCCCAGCGTCCGCTGGACCGAAGTGACCGAGGAGGGCTTTGCCGGTGGCGAGGTCATTCCGCAGAGCTACGACGGGTCCCAGGCAAGCCTGGACAAGTTGCGCAACAACGTCCTGAAGTCCGGCCAGGTCGGACGGCTGGTGGCCAACAATTTCAAGTCCAGTATCGTCGATGTACCCTTGCAGGAGTTCTATCCGGACCCCAACGACCAGAGCAAGCTTCTGCCGCTGGATTACCGTCAGTTCTCCCATCAGCTTGAAGAGAAGATCCGCGACAAGTACGAAGCGCAGAACCCCAACGTCGACATTCACATCGTCGGCTTTGCCAAGAAAGTCGGCGACCTGATCGACGGCCTCATCATGGTGGTGATGTTCTTCGGCGTGGCCTTCCTCATCACGCTGGTCCTGCTGATGTGGTTCACCCGTTGCCTGCGCAGCACCATCGCGGTCTTGAGTACGACGCTGATCGCCGTTATCTGGCAACTGGGCCTGATGCATGTGGTCGGGTTTGGTCTGGATCCCTACTCGATGCTGGTGCCGTTTCTGATCTTCGCCATCGGTATTTCCCACGGTGTGCAGAAGATCAACGGTATTGCCCTGCAATCCAGCGATGCCGACAACGCACTGACGGCGGCCCGTCGCACCTTCCGCCAACTGTTCCTGCCGGGGATGATTGCGATCCTGGCTGATGCCGTGGGTTTCATCACCCTGCTGATCATCGATATCGGCGTGATTCGCGAACTGGCCATCGGTGCGTCGATCGGTGTGGCGGTGATCGTGTTCACCAACCTGATCCTGTTGCCGGTGGCGATTTCCTACGCGGGCATCAGCAAGAAAGCCATATCCCGCAGCAAGGAAGCTGCAGCCTGCGAACACCCTTTCTGGCGTCTTCTGTCTAACTTTGCCGCGCCAAAGGTGGCCCGGGTGTCCGTGGTGCTGTCGCTGCTCGCGCTGGCCGGAGGCCTGTGGTACGGGCACAACCTGAAGATCGGCGACCTGGACCAGGGTGCGCCGGAGTTGCGCCCGGACTCGCGTTACAACCAGGACAACAATTTCATCATCAACAATTACTCGACCAGCTCCGACGTGCTGGTGGTGATGGTCAAGACGCCGCCCGAAGGCTGTTCGGCCTACCAGACGCTGTCTGCGATCAACGAGCTGTCGTGGAAGATGGAGAACACCCCTGGCGTCCAGTCGGCGATCTCGCTGGTCACGGTCTCCAAGCAGGTGATCAAGGGCATGAACGAGGGCAACCTCAAGTGGGAGTCGCTTTCGCGCAACAAGGACGTGCTCAACAGTTCGATTTCCCGCGCCGATGGTCTGTACAACAACACCTGCTCACTGGCGCCGCTGCTGATCTTCCTCAACGATCACAAGGCCGAAACCCTGGACCGTGCGGTGCATGCGGTGCAGGACTTCGCCAAGGCCAATAACAAGGAAGGGCTGGAGTTCCTGCTCGCGGCGGGGAACGCCGGGATCGAGGCGGCGACCAACGAGGTCATCAAGCAGGCCGAGTTGACCATTCTGATCCTGGTGTACATCTGCGTGGCGGTGATGTGCATGATCACTTTCCGCTCCTGGGCGGCGACGCTGTGCATCGTGCTGCCTCTGGTGTTGACCTCGGTACTGGGCAACGCGCTGATGGCGTTCATGGGCATTGGCGTGAAGGTCGCGACCTTGCCTGTGGTGGCCTTGGGTGTGGGGATTGGCGTGGATTACGGCATCTACATCTACAGCCGCCTGGAGAGTTTCCTGCGCGCGGGCCTGCCATTGCAGGAGGCGTACTACGAAACCCTGAAGTCGACCGGCAAAGCGGTGCTGTTCACCGGCCTGTGCCTGGCGATCGGCGTTTGCACCTGGATCTTCTCGGCCATCAAGTTCCAGGCCGACATGGGCCTGATGCTGACATTCATGCTGTTGTGGAACATGTTCGGTGCGCTGTGGCTGTTGCCGGCCCTGGCCCGGTTCCTGATCAAGCCCGAGAAGATGGCGGGCAAGGTGGGCAATTCGCTGTTCTCACATTGATCGGTCCCTGACACCCATCCACCCGTAGCAGTCCGGCTTGCCGGCGTCAGCGACTCCGAAGACGCTCCCGCCGGCAAGCCGTGCTGCTACGGACCGCACAAGCCCCACAGATCCCCGTGCGATCGTGTCCGCACAAACACCACAAACCCGTAGCAGCCGGGCTTGCCCGCGGGAGCGATCTCATGAAAGCCCCCGCCCGTAAAGGCGAACGTCGTCAGTTATAAACGAAAAACCCGCGCCCGCTCTTGCGTCCCAGGTACCCCGCCGCGACCATTTCCTTGAGCAGCGGAGCAGGGCGGTATTTGCTGTCGTTGAAGCCTTCATGGAAGGCCTCGACGATGGCCAGCAAAGTGTCCAGGCCGATCAGGTCCGCCAGCGCCAGCGGACCGATGGGCTGGTTGCAGCCCAGGCGCATGCCGTCGTCGATATCCTGCGCGGTGGCCAGACCTTCCTGGAACACCAGGATCGCCTCGTTGATCATCGGCACCAGGATGCGGTTGACCACGAAGCCCGGCCGGTTGCCCGCTGTAATGGCGGTCTTGTTCAGCCGTTCAGCCAGCTTGATCGCAACCACATGTGTCTCATCGGCGGTCTGCAGCCCTCGAATCACTTCGATCAGCCCCATCATCGGCACAGGGTTGAAGAAGTGCAGCCCGATGAAACGCTCCGGGCTGTCCACGCTGGCCGCAAGCTGAGTGATCGACAGCGAGGAGGTGTTGGAAGCGATGACGCAATCCACGCCCACGTTCGCGGCAATCTGCTTGAGCAGGCGCAACTTTAGGTCCAGATTCTCGGTGGCGGCTTCGATCACCACCTGCGGATCATTGAGCTCTGCGTAATCGGTGGTGCAGCGAATGCGCGACAAAGCCTCCTCGGCGATCTCGCTGATCAGCGTCTGCTTGTTGACCTGGCGCTCAAGGTTCTTGCGCACGGTTGCGAGGCCGCGCTCCAGCGCAGCGTCGCTGATGTCCAGCAGGGTGACGTCAAAGCCTGCAATGGCGCATACCTGTGCGATGCCGTTGCCCATGGTGCCCGCGCCGATCACGGCGATGTGTTGCATGCTCATCGAGAGGGCCTCGCTCATACGCGTTCGAAGATGACAGCGATGCCCTGACCGCCGCCGATGCACATGGTCACCAGCGCATAACGGCCACCGGTGCGGTGCAGTTCGTGGATGGCCTTGGTGGCGATGATCGCGCCGGTCGCGCCCACCGGATGGCCAAGGGAAATCCCCGAACCGTTAGGGTTGACCTTCTCCGGGTCCAGGCCCAGCTCGCGAGCCACGGCACAGGCTTGGGCTGCAAAGGCTTCGTTGGATTCGATCACGTCCAGATCGGCAACGGTCAGGCCTGCACGTTCCAGTGCCTTGCGGCTGGCCGGGATCGGTCCCAGGCCCATCATCGAGGGTTCGACGCCGGCATGGGCGTAGGCCACCAGGCGCGCCATCGGCTTGAGACCGTGCTCGCGAACCATGTCGCCATTAGCCATCACCAGTGCCGCCGCGCCGTCGTTCAGGCCCGAAGCGTTGCCCGCAGTGACCGTGCCGTCCTTCTTGAACGCGGTCTTCATTTTTTCCAGTTGCTCGGCAGTGACATCGCCGCGCACATGCTCGTCCTGGGCGAAGGTCACCGTGCCCTTGCGGGTGGCGATTTCGATCGGCACGATCTGCCCCTCAAAACGGCCTTCAGCGATGGCGCGGGCGGCGCGCTGCTGGCTGGTCAGGGCCAGTGCGTCCTGATCGGCGCGGGTGATGCCGTAGTTCTCGGCAATGTTCTCGGCGGTGATGCCCATGTGGATATTGGCGAACGGATCATGCAGCGCGCCGAGCATGTAGTCGTACGCCTGAACGTTGCCCATGCGCGCACCCCAGCGGGCCTGCGGCATGATGTAGGCGCCACGGCTCATGGACTCGGTGCCGCCGGCCAGCACGGCCTTGGCATCGCCGAGCATCAGCGACTGTGCGGCCGACACGATGGCCTGCAGGCCCGAGCCGCACAGACGGTTGACGTTCATTGCCGGGGTTTCCTTGGTCAGCCCGGCCTCCAGCGCGATCACCCGGGACAGGTAGGCGTCGCGCACTTCGGTAGGGATCACGTGACCCATGACCACATGGCCGATATGCTCAGGCGCCAGACCGGACTTGGCGATGGCTGCGCGGCTGACCTGGGTGCCCAGTTCGATGGGTGAGACGTCCTTGAGGGAACCGCCGAATCCACCGATGGCGGTACGCAGTGCGCTGACGACGAAAACTTCGGTATTGCTCATGTCGACTCCTTCAAATCTTCGAGATTTCTTGTGGTGGCACCCGGCCCGGAAATCGCCAAATGGCATTTCGGCCAGACGCATGTTGCGAGCAAGGATAGATCGGGCTCGCAGAGGGGCCTATGCCGAAACTGTCCATATCGACTGGCGTTCTTTACCATCTGCGCCGTCGGCTCGTTCAAGAGCACATCAATAAAAAGGAAAGGCCGGACATGCGGGAAAAGGATTCAGTCTCGATCTACTTCGTGCAGTTGGTGGTGTATGCCCTGCGTGACCAGCCGCTGCGCCTGCAATCGGTGCTGCAGGCGGCCGGGATCGACATGGCGCTGCTCGACGACCCGACCGCACGGGTGTCGGCCAGTGCGTTCGCTGCGCTCTGGCTGATTCAGATCAAGGAGCTGGAAGACGAGTTTTTCGCCCTGGATTCCCATGGCATGCCACTGGGCAGCTTTACCCTGATCTGCCGGGGGCTGATTCAGGAGCCGAACCTGGAAAAAGCCCTGCGCCAGTGCTTGAACAACTTCGGCCTGTTCCTGAGGGATTTTCGCGGCAGCCTGATCGTGAGAGGGCAACGCGCGGTCATCGCGGTGGAGTCCCGGGTCGAGGATCCGACGCGCCAGCGTTTCGGCGAGGAAACCTTCCTGCTGCTGATGATCAGCCTGCTGTGCTGGCTGGGCGGGCGGCGCATCACCATCGACCGCGCGCAGTTTCGCCAGACGCGTCCGCGCCTGAGCGACGACCCGCTGCTCTGGGGCTTCAACCTGAGCTTTGGCGAGCAGAAGACCGAGATTGAATTCTCAAGCCATTACCTGCGCCTGCCGGTGGTGCAGTCGCTGCCGTCGCTCAAATCCTTCCTGCGCACTGCGCCGCAATGGCTTGTCATACGTTTCCGTAACCAGCGCGGGCTGGCGGCTCAGGTCTATCAGCGGCTGCGCAACAGCCATTACGGCCATTGGCCAACATTGATCGAAATGGCCGTCGAGTTGAAACTCAGCCCCACCACGTTCCGCCGTCGGCTGGAGCGCGAAGGGTGCGCCTTCCAGGGCATCAAGGACGAGGTACGGCGTGGCATCGCCCAGCAGAAGCTGCGCGAGACCGAGATGAGCGTGGTGGACATCGCCTCGCTGGTGGGTTTTCAGGAGCCCAGCGCGTTTCACCGGGCGTTCAAGAAATGGACAGGGGAGAGTCCGGGCAGTTACCGCGCCGGGCGCAAGGCGACACTCCAGGCCGAGCAATGATTGCTCACTGATATCACGTGACACGCGGGCACAAAGTTTTTAGTGAACGACGTCGCATTTGTCTTCAGTTCGCCATGGACCTGCCGATGACTTGGTCAGTACGGAGCTTAGGAGTTCTATCGTGAATTTGTATCTCAACCAACTGCAGAGCAAGGCCGACTTCAAAAGCTCGATCTATGCAGGTGACATCTATCTGAACACCAACCTGCAGGCGACCCACGACCTGTGCCGGTTCGCCAAGCAAAGCATCACTGCGGCGTTCGATGGCGAGACCGACCACCAGGCACTGCACACCATGATGCCGGTCACCGAGTTCGTGGAGCGGGTTACGGCTCTCAAGCGCCAGTTCACCAACTGCCTTGATGTCAAAGAGATGATTCACAAGTTCGCCCTCGAGATCGGTATCGATCCGGCCGAATACCTGTTCGATGTGCCACGTATCCGCGTGGTACCGAACTACAACTACCTGCACGCCGGGGTGAGCTATGCGTACAAGCCGCATCGCGATACCTGGTACGGCAACGCCGACTGCCAGATCAACACCTGGATGCCGGTGTACACCATCACCCCCGACCAGACGATGATGATCAACCCGGGCTATTTCAGCACCCCGGTGAAGAACTCCTCGGTGGACTGGAGCCTGGCCGACTGGATCAACGTCCAGCGTCCGCTGGCAAAAACCAACGTGACCGAAGAAACGCGCATTCACCCGGTTCCTCAGGAAGACATCCAGACGTCATCGGAGATCCGCATCGCCGGCAACGAGGGGGAAGTCATCACCTTCTCCGGCTCGCACCTGCACGGCACCGTGGCCAACTTCACCGACAAGACGCGTTTCAGCATCGATTTCCGCCTGATTCATCTTCAGGACCTGCTGACTGGCCGCGGTGCGCCCAACGTCGACAGCGGCGCCAAAGACGTCGAAGCCGGTTACAAAGATCTTTTCCATCTCAACGACTTTTCGCAATTCCAGGGAGTTAGCCAATGACCAAGCGCCGCCTGACGGGGCCTGAGGCCGAGTACGCCGAGAAACGCGCCAATCTGCTCAAGCGCGTCGACTCTCAATATGTGGCCGATGCTCCGTTCGTGTTTGCCAACCGGATTGCAGTCACGGCGGCGCTGTCGCGCATCGAGCTGTTCAAGATGGTGCAGGACGTGCCCGGCGCGATCATCGAGTGCGGCGTGTACAAGGGCAACTCGCTGATGCTCTACATGCAGCTGTCGATGATCCTGGAGCCCTACGCGATCAACCGTTCGATCATCGGCTTCGACACCTTCTCGGGCTTTCGCAGCATCGACGCCGAAGAAGACCCGGCCGACATCAACGAAACCATGTTTTCGGACACCGATGAATCGATCATTCAAGAGATGATCGACGCCAATGACCTGGTGCGCCCGGTCAACCGGATTCCGCGTTGCGAGATCATCAAGGGCGACATCATGGAGACCGTTCCGGCGTTCCCCAAGACTCGCCCTGACCTGGTCGTGGCGATGCTGATCCTGGACACAGACCTGTATTCGTCGACCAAAGTGGCGCTGGAAACCTTCCTGCCGTACATGCCAAAGGGCGCCATCGTGGTGCTGGACGAAGTGGCCTATCGCAACTTCCCGGGTGAAACCGCAGCACTGCGCGAAGTGCTGGACCTGAACAAGGTCGAACTCAAGCGCCTGCCGTTCGATTCGTGCGTGGGCTACTTCCGCGTCTGATCGCCGCTTGCGTTGCCAGAGCCCCGTTGTGACCCAGCGGGGCTTTTTGTTTTCGGCAATCGGCAGGCGATAGCCTGTTTGCGTCATGGCGCTTGATATTTTGAACGCCCGACGCTTATTTTGTACGCCTCGCCGCGTTGCGGCCTGCACAGAACCCTGCATAAAAATAAAGGACTTGAGTCATGAGTAGCGGTGGCCACAATTCTCTCGCGCAGCGATTGATGGGCATTGATGAAATTGAATGCGTCACGCCGGACCTGAACGGCGTGCCCCGGGGCAAAGTCATGACAGCGGAGGGCTTCCTTGAAGGCCGTCGGCTGCAACTGGCGCGGGGGGTGCTGTTGCAATGCATCATGGGCGGCTATCCGGCCGCGAAATACTACGGCAGCGATGACGGCGACCTGGCGCTGATCGCCGACCCCGAGCAGACCCATCGCCTGCCCTGGAGCGACGAACCTCGCGCCCTGGCGATCTGCGACGCGGACGAGCTGGACGGCGAGCCGTCGAACCTGTCCACCCGCGGGCAACTCAAATCGGTCATCGCCCGCTATGCCCGCCATGGCTGGTCGCCTGTGGTGGCCACCGAGCTTGAGTTCTTCGTCTTCGCGCCCAGCAGCGACCCCAACCAGCCGTTCAAGCCGCCAGTAGGCCTGGACGGGCGTCGCGAGGATGGGCAGTCGGCGTTCAGCGTCAGTTCCAACAACGGCCTGCGTCCGTTCTTCAGCGAAGTCTACAAGTGCATGGCCGCGCTGGGCCTGCCCCGCGACACCTTCATGCACGAAATGGGCGTCAGCCAGTTCGAGATCAACCTGCTTCACGGTGATCCGCTGCTGCTGGCCGACCAGACGTTCCTGTTCAAACACATGCTCAAGGAAGTCGCGCTCAAGCACGGCCTGACCGTGGTGTGCATGGCCAAGCCTCTGGCCCATACACCGGGCAGCTCGATGCACATTCACCAGAGCGTGGTCGACAGCGTCACCGGCCAGAACATTTTCAGCGACGCCCAGGGCGACCCGACGGCGGCATTCCGTCACTTCATCGGTGGCCAGCAGGCGGCCATGGCCGACTTCACCGCCTTGTTCGCGCCCAACGTCAATTCGTACCAGCGGCTGTGCCATCCGTTCGCCTCGCCGAACAACGCCTGCTGGTCCCATGACAACCGTGCGGCAGGCCTGCGCATTCCTGCCAGCTCGCCGGTGGCCCGGCGCGTGGAAAACCGTTTGCCCGGTGCAGATGCCAACCCGTATCTGGCCATTGCAGCTAGTCTTTCAGCCGGGCTCTACGGTATCGAGCAGCAGCTTGAGCCAACCGAACCGATCCAGGGGGAATTCGTCGTGCCGGACGCGCTGTCGCTGCCATGCACCCTGCATGCGGCGCTTGAACGTCTCACACGCAGCGAGCTTGCCAAGGAACTGTTCGGGGCTGAGTTCATCGAAGGCTACATCGCGTCGAAGACCCTGGAACTGACCAGTTTCTTCAACGAAATCACGCCCTGGGAACGCCGCGTTCTGGCTGCTCAGGCATAACCACCGCGTTTCGGAAATCCTCCATGGATGAGGGTTTCCGTTTTTGGAAAGTCGATGCGCCAAATCTGGAAATCCTTTCGAGCGCTGTACTTCGCCTCACTGATGATGCTCATCGGTTCGGGTCTTTTGAGCACTTACCTGGCATTGCGCCTGGCCGCTGACCATGTCGACGGGCTGTGGGTCGGTGCGTTGATGGCGGCCAACTATGTGGGGCTGGCGCTGGGCGGGAAGGTCGGTCACCGGCTGATCGGCCGGGTAGGGCATATCCGGGCCTATGCCACGTGCGCCGGTATCGTCGGCGCGGCGGTGCTGGGGCATGGCCTGGTCAACTTCCTGCCGGCCTGGATCGTCCTGCGGATGATCGTCGGCCTTGGCATGATGTGCCAGTACATGGTCATCGAGAGCTGGCTCAACGAACAGGCCTCGCCCAAACAGCGCGGCCTGGTGTTCAGCGGCTACATGATCGCCTCGTACCTGGGGCTGGTGCTGGGGCAACTGATTCTGGTGATCCATCCCCAGTTGGGGCTGGAACTGCTGATGCTGGTCGCGATGTGCTTCGCCCTGTGCCTGGTGCCCGTGGCGATGACCCGCAGCATCCACCCGGCGCCCATGCGGCCGGCGCCGCTGGAGCCGCTGTTCTTCATGCGCCGGGTGCCGCAGTCGCTGACCACCGTGCTCAGCGCCGGCCTGATCATTGGCTCGTTCTACGGCCTGGCGCCGTTGTTCGCGGCGCAGCAGGGCTTGTCTACCGATCACGTCGGTCTGTTCATGGCGTGCTGCATCGGCGCCGGCCTGCTGGTGCAGGGGCCGCTGGGCAGGCTGTCGGACCGCTATGACCGCGCCAAGCTGATTCGCGGTTTCGCCGGTTGCCTGGTGGTCGCCTCGTTGCCCCTGGCGATCTTCCCCGGGTTGCCGATGCAAGTGGTCTTCGCCATGGGCTTCGTGACCTCGCTGCTGCAGTTCGCGCTTTACCCGCTGGCAGTGGCGTTTTCCAACGACCACGTCGAAGGCGAGCGACGCGTATCGCTCACCGCCATGCTGCTGATGACCTACGGCGTGGGCGCCAGTATCGGGCCGTTGGTGGCGGGCGTGCTGATGAAGCAGTTCGGCAGCAACATGCTCTATGCGTTCGTCTGCTTCGTGGCGCTGATCCTGGTGCTGCGCATCCGGCCCAAAGCCGTCACCAACCTGCACCAGGTGCAGGACGCACCCCTGCATCACATTGCCATGCCCGACAGCATGGCCAGCTCGCCCCTGGTCGTGGCCCTCGACCCCCGTGTGGATGAGCAGGTGGTGCAGGACCAGATGCAGACAGCCGCCGATCCCTCGGCGCAACCAGCCGACGCGCCTGTCGAGCCTGATGTTGAAGTGCAGGAACGGGTCGTGGCGTCTGGCGAAGGTGTGGTGCGGCCGGTGGCGGTGGTGGACGAGGACGGGGGCGGACCCTCGGAAGAAGCCCGTGACGTGGGGGTGGATCGGCCGTTGTAGCTTTCTCGTTGTGGCCGAAAAAGCTGTTTCTACGACATATGCTGCTTTTCGCTTCTCTCTAAGATCGGTTCCAGAATCCCACGGCCTTGGCGAATCCCGCCGCCGTGGGTCAACCCTGATTCCGGAGAATCGACATGAAGCTGACCCACAACACCATTTTTATCACCGGCGGCACGTCGGGCATTGGTCGCGCACTGGCCGAGGCACTTCACCAGCGCGGCAACAAAGTCATCATCGCGGGGCGTCGCCAGGCGTTGCTGGAACAGATCACCGCAGCCAACCCGGGCATGGAAGGGGTGACCCTGGACGTGGGTGATGCCGCCGACATTGCCAAGGTGACCGCTGACCTGGTTCGACGTTTCCCGGACCTGAACGTGCTCATCAACAACGCCGGGATCATGCAGATCGACGACGCGAGCGGCGCCATCGACGAACAACTGATGATCGACACCATCACCACCAACGTTTATGGCCCGATTCGTGTCACGTCCGGGCTGATCGAGCACTTGAAAACCCGCCCCGATGCGGTGGTGATGAACGTCTCGTCGGTGCTGGCCTTCGTTCCTCTGGCGTTCACGGCGGTCTACAGCGCGACCAAGGCGGCGATGCATTCCTGGTCAATGTCCCAGCGCTACATGTTGCGCAATACCTCTGTGCGGGTGCTGGAGATCGCGCCGCCGTGGGTGCAGACCGATCTGTTGAACAGTAATGATGAGCCTCGCGCCATGCCGCTGGCCGAGTTCATCGAAGAAACCATGGCGGCGCTGGCGACGGACGCCGATGAAATCCTGGTCGAGCGCGCGAGGCCCTTGCGCGCGGCGCCGGGTGCGAATGAGGCCGCCTTTGTTCATGGCTTCAACGATTCCTTCGCTGCGGGTTGATTGGCTCGCGAACAGCCTGTAGCAGCACGGCTTGCCGGCGGGGGCGGTGTGTCAGGCGATGCATGTGTGTCTGATGCACCGCTCCCGCCGGCAAGCCGTGCTGCTACGGGGCGTAGTAAATGTGTACACACCTGCCGCAGGTTCGGGTCTAGAATCGGAGATCCCATGACGGACCTCGCGCCCATGCAATCCATAGCTCTCGTCGTCCGGCCAGACTTTCAGGTGATGAGTCTGGCCGCGCTGTCGGCGTTCGAATTTGCCAATGTCGTCGCCGAGCAAAAACTCTACGACATTCACCTGCTCTCCGAGCACGGCGGTCCAGTCGCCACCAGTGCGCTGTTCACGTCGGTGTCGACCCAGCCCCTGGGCCAAACGCAGTTCGACACGGTGCTGATCAGCGGCGCCATGGACCGGTCCTCGGCTTCGAGCCGCATCAATGAATTCCTGCTCCAGGCCTACGCCAACTGCCGGCGGGTAGGCGCCCTGTGCGTAGGGGCTTTCGCCCTGGCTGAAGCGGGTCTGCTCGACGGGCGCCGCGCCACCGTGCACTGGGCCCGGGCACGGGAGATGCGCGAGAAATTCCCGGCGATCAAGGTTGAAGAGGACCGGATCTTTGTGGTCGACGGCAAGGTCTGGACCTCGGCTGGCATGTCGGCGGCGCTGGACCTGACCATCGGCATGGTGGAGAAGGACCATGGCCCGGACATCGCGCGCAAGGTTGCTCAGCACCTGGTGCTTTACCATCGCCGCGCCGGTGGCCAGTCGCAGCATTCGGCCATGCTGGAGATGAGCCCGGGCTCCGATCGCATCCAGGTATCGCTGGACTATGCGCGCAAGAACCTGCGCCGGGAATTGTCAGTGGAGGAACTGGCCGATGCGGCGTGCCTGAGTCCTCGCCAGTTCAGCCGTTCGTTCCGTGCGCAAACCGGGGTTTCGCCGGCCAAGGCGGTGGAAAACCTGCGTCTGGAAGCGGCGCGGCTGATGATGGAGCAGGGGAGAAAGTCGCTGGAGGCGGTGGCCCAGGAGACGGGTTTTGGTGACAGGGAGCGGATGCGCAGGGCGTTTGTGCGGGTGTACGGGCAGACACCCCAATCACTGCGGCGAAGCCTGGGGCCGGTGGCGGATGCGTTTTAGATCAAAGGCACATTCCGTAGCAGCCCGGCCGGGCGGCGATCCGCTTGCCGACGGGAGCGATCTTGAATACGCCCCCGCCGGCAAGCCGTGCTGCTACGGGATCAATCAGAAGTCGTCGTCTTTGTCGAAGCGGCGGGCTTCGCGTTGCAGCTGGTAGACGAAGCGTTCGACCTGACGCTGCACCAATCCACTGATGTTGTGGAAGCGCACGCCGGCGAAGGTGGTGTTGATCTTCTCTTCGAAGTGCAGGTAGCGCAGCTCGACCGAGGTGGTCATGTTGCCGAAGGGCAGGGCCGCGACGAAACGGTCGTACACCTGGCCCAACTGCATGCGCTCGGAATAGTCGCCATCGAAACGCAGCTTGCAGCCGGTGGCGGAGATGTCGAGCAGCTTGCCGCGCAGCGGCGCCTTGAGCTTCTCGCCGCCGACTTCGATGTCCACCAGGGAGGCCAGCTTCAGCGCAGCGCGGAAGGCGTTGCGGCGCTGGTGATAGACGACTTCCTCGGGAAGAGGGCCGCGATAGCTGTGGGGGTCGTCGATGATGGTCATCTGCGCCTTGACTTCCCAGGCGATGCGCACGCCATCGTGGAAGCCTTCGACACGGAACGCTTCGCCGTTGGCCATGAATCGCTCGCCGTCGCGAGGAATCATTTCATCCAGGGCGATGACGTTGTTGTCACGGTCGACTTCGATGACGTAGCTCTGGAAGCGCTGGCTGCGCTCATGGAAGGTGATGATCAGCGGATCATGGCTTTCCATCAGCAGCCGCAGGTTGGCGGCAATTTCCAAAGGCGTGGTAAGTACCTTCGGGGGCTGCGGAACATCTTCCGCGCTTAAGGCATTCACGGTTAATCCATCTCCAGGCAAATAACGACAACGTGCGACGGAAGGCAGTTTGCCACCATGTTGCACGTCTTGATACAAGAACTTACGCCTGGCTAAGCGGACGTGGTCTCATCTTCCCGGACGTCGAACCCCGGCTGTCATACAGCGTAGGTGTGTCGCCACCGTTGAGGATGCGTAGTTGTTGAGCCGTGGTCAGCTGCTGGAGCTGGATCAGTGCGCCATTCTGTTCGTTGGCGGCCTGACACTCGGTCATCAACCCACTCAATTCGTCGCCCGCTTTCAACAGTGCTTCGCCGACGGAGGAGTGCCTGGCCACTTCTTCAAGTCCCGCGCGATTGGCGGGCAGGCCCAGACTGCTCATCAGTTGGCTGCGTCTGCGTCCATGCTGTTCGAGCACGATCACCAGCGCCTGTTTCTGCGCCAGGATATGTTCCATTTCGACCATATTGCGTCCGTGGAGCGCCAGTGACTCGGCCCTCAGGATATCCAGCAGATGCTGGGTCGGCGCAATATCGTCCGTGATCAGTTGAAGCAATGTAGTGTCTTGCATCGCATGCCCTGGGATTCAAGCGTCCAGAAGCCCCTGCGCGGACCGGGGGCTAGCGCTGGGCTTCGAAGTTAAGCAGTTTGCTTGCAACACGGTTGCTGTCGACCTTGTAGCTGCCGTCGGCGATAGCCTGCTTCAACTCGGCCACTCGGGCGCTGTTGACAGTGGGCTGATCACGCAACGAATCAGTGATCTTCTGCAACTGTTGAGCTTCGCTGCTCAAATGTACTTTCTCGCCGCTGCCGTCAACGCTTTGAGAAGTGCTTGCCGTCGCGGTGGCGTCGGCCTTGCTGGCTTCCTTGGTGCTGGCGGTACGCGAAGTACCGCTTACGGCAGTGGAGCTATTCAAACGACTGAAGTCGATGACCATGATTAAAACCTCTGGGTTCTAGGACGCTTGCCTTTGTTTCGGCTAAACCCGGAATAACTTTAGGGCCAGTGCGAAAACAGTCTTGAATCGACTTCGCACAGGGCAGATGGGTTCCGAGTGTAGAAAAAGCGCAAGCGTTGCGCCAGAGGTTCCTGCGCGTCACATAGGCACCTCGACCTGCCCTGGGGCGACGATGTTGGCCTTGATCACACGTTTGGAATTGAGGTTCTTGACCCGTATCTGCTCGTTGAAACCGCCGTCCGACAGTGCTTCGCCAGGCATGCGAACGCTCATGGCGCCACTGCGCGCACTGATGACCACCTGATCGCCCTTGCGCACCATTTGCGGCTGCTCCAGATGCACCGGGGTGAGAATCTGATCGATGACCGTTGGTCGGACGACTTTCTGTCCGATCGCCTGGTCCAGCGAATCCAGAAAACCTTGCCCCAGCAGGCCCACGTCACGCTCGCGCAGGGCCACGTCGGCCTGGGAGACGATCGCGTCGCGCTTCATCGGGCGCACTACGGTCACCACATTGCGAAACAGATGTACCTGCGCCGGGACGAACACCGTCCACGGAGAAGAGCCCTCGCAGCGCAGCTTGACGGTCACCCGGCCGATGGGGGTTGCGGAATTTTCCAGGGAAGCTGTCAAATCCTTGTCGCAATGGGGCATGCGCAGGCGAGGGTCGAGCTGTTTGACTTCGATCTCGTAGCGCCCCTGGGTCTGACTGGTGGCCAGATAGTCTTCCACTGTGAATTCAAGAAAGCCCTGGGTGGCGCCGATAAGTTGTTCAGGCAGGGTTACGTTGTCCGCGCGGGCCACACCTGTGGCGGCGAGCAGACACAGCGCGACGACCACGCTATAAAAGCTGCGGGTCGCGTTGTTGAAGTGTCGGGATACTGTCATAAGCGAGTTCATGACAGGTCAATAGCAAGGGCCGTGCCGCTTGCCGATGTGGCAGTGCGCGATTGGTCGTTTTGGGAAGGAGTGGTGCATGGCTGGTGTTTTGGATTCAGTGAACCAGCGCACTCAACTGGTAGGGCAGAACCGCCTTGAACTGTTGCTGTTCCGGCTGGAAGGCAAGCAGTTGTATGGGATCAACGTGTTCAAGGTAAAAGAGGTGCTTCAGTGCCCAAAACTTACCCTCATGCCCAAATCCAGTCCGATTGTGCGCGGAGTGGCAAATATTCGTGGCGGGACGATTCCGATTCTCGATCTGTCGATGGCAACCGGGGCTGCGCCTCTAGCCAACATCGCCAATTCGTTCGTCATCATTACCGAGTACAACACCAAGATTCAGGGTTTCCTGGTGCATTCGGTCGAACGCATCGTGAACATGAACTGGGAAGACATTCATCCGCCACCCAAGGGTACCGGTCGCGATCACTACCTCACGGCGGTGACGCGTATCGACAACCAGTTGGTGGAAATCATCGACGTTGAGAAGATCCTCGCCGAAGTGGCGCCGGTGTCGGAAAACATTTCGGCGGGCGTTGTGACTGAAGAAGTCGCGCACAAGGCCTTGTCGCTGCGGGTCCTGACCGTGGACGACTCTTCGGTTGCGCGCAAACAGGTCACCCGTTGCCTGCAGACCGTGGGCGTTGAAGTGATCGCGTTGAATGACGGTCGCCAGGCACTCGAATTCCTGCGCAAGCTGGTGGACGAGGGCAAGAAACCGGAAGAAGAATTCCTGATGATGATCTCCGACATTGAAATGCCGGAGATGGACGGCTACACCTTGACTGCAGAGATCCGCAACGATCCGCGCATGCAGAAGCTGCACATTATCTTGCATACTTCCTTGTCCGGGGTGTTCAACCAGGCGATGGTGAAGAAGGTAGGTGCCGACGATTTCCTGGCCAAGTTCCGGCCGGACGATCTGGCAGCTAGAGTGGTAGATCGTATCAGGGCGGCAGATATCAGCTGAGGAGGGACTCCCTCCTGGCTGTTCACATGATTTGAGAGGCGGCATGTCTACAGGTAATTTGGATTTTGAGCAGTTCCGGGTCTTCCTGGAAAAAGCCTGTGGCATTTTGCTGGGTGAAAACAAGCAGTACCTGGTCTCCAGTCGCCTGAACAAGCTGATGGAGCAGCAGGGCATCAAGTCGCTGGGCGAGTTGATCCAGCGTATCCAGAGCCAGCCGCGCAGTGGTCTGCGCGAGCAGGTGGTCGATGCGATGACGACCAACGAAACCCTGTGGTTTCGCGACACCTACCCGTTCGAGGTGCTCAAGAACAAGGTGCTGCCCGAGCAGCTCAAGGCGTCGCCGGGGTTGCGTCCGCGCATCTGGTCGGCGGCCTGTTCGTCGGGGCAGGAGCCGTATTCGCTGTCGATGTCGTTCGATGAGTTCGAGCGCAGCAATCCCGGGCTCTTGAAGTCGGGGGCGCAGATTGTCGCGACCGATCTGTCGGGCAGCATGCTGACCAACTGCAAGACCGGGGAATACGACAGCCTGGCCATTGGCCGTGGTTTGTCGCCGGATCGCTTGCAGCGCTATTTCGATCAGAAGACGCCGGGGCGCTGGACGGTGAAGGCGCCGATCAAGAATCGTGTGGAGTTTCGTTCCTTCAATCTGCTGGATAGCTATGCGGCGTTGGGCAAGTTCGACATTGTGTTCTGCCGCAACGTTCTGATCTATTTTTCGGCTGAGGTGAAGAAGGACATTCTGTTGCGTATTCATGCGACGTTGAAGCCAGGCGGGTATCTGTTCCTGGGGGCGTCGGAGGCGTTGAACGGGTTGCCGGATCATTATCAGATGGTGCAGTGCAGTCCGGGGATCATTTATCAGGCCAAGTAGGGCTGGTGGTGGTTTGATTGTTTGCTTGAAACCCGGCGATGGTGGCCGGGTTTTTTGTTGATCGTTCCCACGCTCTGCGTGGTAACGGCTGTCTTGCCGCTCCGCGTCTTTGGGTGACGTTGTTGTTGTGTGTATATCCGTTTTCGCGGTGATTTTGGTTTAGGGTTTCGCCCCTTACGGGCGACCTACTTTCCTTACGGGGAAAGTAGGCAAAGCCATTGCGACAGGCTGGGGCCCTTCGGGCTTCCCTCGCTCCGGCGCCGTTCCGGGGGCACGCCGTGATGGGCCGTCCCTGGCCCGCACGGCTTTCGCGGCATCCCTGCCGCTCATCCCCCTCCACGACACCTGCGCTCGGCCTGGCGCCTTGACGTCGCGCTCTGCGGCGCCTGCACCACCGCGCATAAAGATCAAAAGCTCACCACCGACCCGTAGCAGCACGGCTTGCCGGCGGGGACGTCCTCAAGATCGCCGACGCGGCAAGCCGGACTGCTACGGGGTGTGGTGTCAGTTTCTGTAGGAGCGCGCTTGGTCTGGGCCGCATTCGGACGATGGCGTCCTTGAGATCGCTCCCGCCGGCAAGCCGTGCTGCTACGGGAGGCATGCGGTATCCGTCGGCAAACGGCAAAAAAACGACACAACCCTTGCCGCTTTGCCTTCTTCCTGCGGAAATCGTTTGCCGCTTTTCTGGCATCGCCCATTGCCACTTGCCTCGAACCCCAGCAAACACGGCCATTTCACAACTTGGCACGCCGCTTGCTCTAAGACCTGCAGTCACGAACATCTGGTCAACCGATAAAGGTTCCCGACATGAGCATCAGCTTCGACAAGGCACTGGGCATTCACGAGAAAGCGCTGAACTTCCGCGCTCAACGTGCAGAAGTGCTGGCCAATAACATCACCAACGCCGACACGCCTAACTACAAGGCGCGCGACCTGGACTTTTCCAAGGTGCTGGCCGCCGAAAGCGACAAGGCCAACAACGGTACTTTCGCCCTGAACATGACCAACAACCGTCATATCGAGGCCGAAGGCATGAGCACCGGCGATGCGAGCCTGTTGTATCGCACGCCGTCGCAGCCGTCGCTGGACCAGAACACCGTCGATTCCCAGGTCGAGAACGCCAACTACGCCGAGAACGCGATTGGCTTTCAGGCCAGTTTCACTTTGCTCAACAGTAAGTTCAAAGGGCTGGTAGCAGCCCTGCGCGGAGAGTAATTCATGTCTCTATCCAGTGTTTTCAATATTGCCGGTAGTGGCATGAGTGCCCAGAACACTCGCCTGAACACCGTCGCCAGTAACATCGCCAACGCCGAGACCGTGTCGTCCAGCCTGGACAAGACCTACCGTGCCCGTCACCCGGTCTTCTCCACCGTGTTCCAGAGCCAGGAAGCCGGCGGCAGCGCTTCGCTGTTCGAAGAGCAGGGCCAGGCCGGTACCGGCGTGCAGGTGTCCGGGATCGTCGAGGACGCTTCCAACCTGGAAGCCCGCTACGAGCCAAATCACCCGGCTGCCGACAAGAACGGTTACGTCTACTACCCGAACGTCAACGTCGTCAACGAAATGGCTGACATGATCTCGGCGAGTCGCTCGTTCCAGACCAACGCGGAAGTCATGAACACCGCCAAAACAATGATGCAGAAGGTCCTGACCCTGGGTCAGTGATAAGGGGCGCATGCGATGACCGTTACCAACGACACGACCACCAGCGACTACCTCAAGTCGCTCCAGTCGGCCACTTCCGGCAAGGCTGGCGACAGCACCACCGGTTCCAGCACCCTGGGCAAGGATTCGTTCCTGCAATTGCTGGTCACCCAGATGCAGAACCAGAACCCGCTCGATCCACAGGACAACAGCGAATTCGTGGCCCAGCTGGCGCAGTTCTCAAGTCTTGAAACCATGCAGAACCTGAGCACCTCGGTCGACGCCATTGGCGGCATGTACCAGTCGTCCCAGGCGTTGCAGGCGTCTTCGCTGGTGGGCCGCACCGTGGTAGTCGACGCCGGCTCCACCAGTGTCGACACCACCAAGGGCATTACCGGTCAGGCCGTCCTGCCTAACAGCAGCACCGTGACCCAGGTCAAGGTCTATGACAGCAAGGGCGAGGTGGTCCGCACCCTCGATCTGGGCGAGCAGAAGGCCGGCAACGCCAGCTTCACCTGGGACGGCAAGGACGAGGACGGCAACGTACTGGCCTCCGGCAACTACAGCTTCGTGGCCACCGCAGCGCTGGATGGCAAGAGCTCCACGGTCAAGACCTACCTGCCGGCCACCGTCAGCAGCGTGACCATGGGCTCGGCGGGCACTGCAATGACTCTCAACCTGGCCGATGGCAGCAACGTTGCCTTGTCCAAAGTTCAACAAATCGGAATCTAGAGCCGGATCGACGGCGCAGGAGTGATACATGTCTTTCAATATCGGTCTGAGTGGGCTCTACGCAGCAAATAAAAGTCTGGACGTCACCGGCAACAACATTGCCAACGTCGCGACCGTGGGCTTCAAGTCTTCCCGTGCGGAATTCGCCGACCAGTACGCGCAATCCATTCGTGGTACTTCCGGTGGCACCAACGTCGGCAGCGGCGTGACCACTGCGGCCGTGACCCAGAACTTCACCCAGGGCTCCCTGACCACCGGCACCGGCCGTGACCTGGACCTGGCGATCAACGGCAACGGCTTCTTCATGGTCAGCAACAATGGCGAGAAGCTCTACACCCGTGCCGGTAACTTCCACACCGACACCGCCGGCAACATCATCGACACCAACGGCAATAACCTGCAGGGTTTCGGTGTTGATGCCAACGGCAATGTGAAGACGGGCGTCCTTACCAACCTGAAGGTCGATACCTCGAACATGGCGCCGAAGGCGACCACCAGCATCAGCATCAGCTCCAACCTGGATTCGAGCAAGGAAATCAACACCGCTGCCGCGTTCGATCCGGCCAAGGTCGAAACCTACGACCTGACCTACAGCACCAAAATCTACGACAGCCAGGGCAACGAGCACACCCTCGACCAGTATTTCCGGAAGACGGGACTCAATACCTGGGACATGTACTCGATGATCGACGGTCGCAGCATTTCCAACCCGGCATCCACCACCCCGGACGTGACCAACCTCACGTTCAACTCGGCGGGTAACCTGGTGACCACCCCTGCGCCAACGTCCACCGCCAACATGGTGGTAAACGCTGATGGCACGTTCACCGTCGCCAACTGGATTCCGGCCCAGAGCAAGACCGTCGGTTCGACCACCACCTGGGCAGCCAACGGTGCAGCGGCAGCCACTGGCGGCATGAAGCTGGACATGCTGGCGACCACCCAGACCAACGCGGCCGGCGGCGCCATCGCCAAGAATCAGGACGGCAACTACACCGGCCAGATCAGCGCGATGAACGTTGACTCCACCGGTAACCTGTTCGCCACCTACACCAACGGCCAGTCGCGCGTTATCGGTCAGGTTGCGCTGACGTCGTTCGCCAACGTCCAGGGCCTGGCCCCGGCCGGTGGCACCATGTGGCGTGAAACCTACGCTTCGGGCATTCCGGTCACCGGCGCTCCGGAGTCGGGTACGCTGGGTAACATTACCGGTTCTGCGCTGGAAGAATCCAACGTTGACCTGACCACCGAACTGGTTCAGCTGATCAAGGCGCAGAGCAACTATCAGGCGAACGCGAAGACCATTTCGACTGAAAGCACCATCATGCAGACCACCATCCAGATGACCTGATAACGGTTGCTGGACAGGCGTTGACAGAGCCCCTCTTCGGAGGGGCTTTTTTATGGGCAATGGGTGGTGTTTCGCGGGTCTGAAATAACAGGAGGGATCCCACTCGATAACTGGAAAATTCCTACTTCCGTTTTTGCGAGCATAAAACCGCTGGCAAATGAATGCGTTTGAGCCGCCGTGTTCGACCGCATCCGTTTGCCCGCGACTATCAATGCATTGACGGATGTGTCGTGAAAACGACTCAGGGAGTGTTCATGTCATTCAATATTGCGGTTTCCGGATTGAACGCGGCGCACAAGCGCATGGAAGTGGCGGGCAACAACATCGCCAACGTACACACCTCGGGCTTCAAATCCTCTCGCGCGGAATTCTCTGCGGTGTATGGCTCGGCGACCCTGGGCGGTAGCCGGTCGGCAGTGGGGGACGGGGTGCAGTTGACCAATGTCTCGCAGAACTTCGCCGCCGGCGGGGCCCAGACCAGTGAGGGGCGCCCGCTGGATCTGCGTATCCAGGGTTCGGGTTTCTTTGTGGTCAGCGACGGCGGCACCATCAGCTATACCCGTTCGGGCGCCTTCAACAAGGATGCGGAAAACTTCATCGTCGACGGACACGGCAGCCGCTTGCAGGGTTACGCCGTGAACGCCGATGGCCAGGTCATCGGCGGTGTGCGCAGCGACCTGAAGATGGACACCGCGAACATGGCGCCCAAGGCCACGAGCAAGATCGAGCAGACGCTGAACCTGGATTCCTCGGCCGCATCGCTGGCGGCGCTGCCGCGGTTCAATCCTGACGATCCGCGCACCTACACGCGGGTGATCACCCAGACCATCCAGGATGCCGGAGCGCCGGAGGTGAAGGAGAAGAAGGGGAAGGATTTCAAAGGCGAGGTGGTCACCACCACTTATGCCCGAGCGGCAATACCGCCACAGGACCACGAACTCAAGCAGTACTTCGTCAAGACCGACGACAACAACTGGACCTCGTACATCCTGATCGACGGGATCAACCCGCTCGATCCTTCGACCACCTCGCCGCTGGAAATCGGGCTGCGTACCCATGCCAACGGCAAGCTTCACCTGACAGGGGCATCGGCAGCGGTGAGTGTCGAGAGTGACACCGAGCTTGCGCTGCATGACTGGCGCCCGGCGATCAAGGAAAACGGCAGCTGGAAACCGAGCCCGGCGAGCAATGCGGGTGCGATCAAGCTGCCGCTGACCGAGGCGGGCGGACCGCTGCTCGATCCGGCCGATGCACCGATGGCGCGGCCCGTGCCGCCATTCAATCCGTCCGATGTCACGACCTTCAACAGGGTCATTCCCACCGGGCTGTTCGACAGTCTCGGCAACCGTCATGAGCTGAGCCAGTACTTCGTCAAGGACGGCAGCAACAGCTGGAAAATGCACGTGCTGATCGACGGGCGCAATCCGCAGGATCCCACCAGCACCGACCCGCTGACGGCCAGCATGCTGTTCAATGCCGACGGTTCGATGCAATTGCTCAGTGGCGGACCGGGGCTGACGGCGGCCAACGGCAAGCTGACCCTCAGCGGCTGGATTCCGGCCAAGGCTTTGGACGGCAACAAGCCGGGCGGGCGCTGGGGCAGCAGTGGGGCGGTGGGCGGCGGTGACGGTATCCTGCTCGACTACAGCAAGTTGAGCCAGCACCGGGCCGACACTGGGCGTTCCAATGTGGTGGTCGATGGTCATGCGTCTGGGGTGGCGTCGGGGTTGTCCATCGACAAGTCGGGCATCATGAGCGTCGGCTACACCAACGGCCTGCATCGCAAGATCGGCCAGGTCATGCTCGCCAGCTTCGCCAACGAACAGGGCCTGCAACCGATCAGTGGCACGCGCTGGGTGGAGACGCATGCGTCCGGGATGGCCAATTTCGAGACGCCCGGCATTGGAGGCCTGGGCACGGTGGTCAGCCACTCGCTTGAGGGCTCGAACGTGGACATGTCCCGGGAGTTGGTGGAACTGATCCAGGCCCAGACCGCCTACCAGGCCAATTCCAAAAGCCTGTCGACCGAAGCTGAACTCATGCAGACCCTGATCCGCGCGACTTGATCCCTACACAGTTCCGTTGTGGAATCAAATCAAGCGCACCCCGCCACAGAACGGACACCGCGCACCCGTAGCAGCACGGCTTGCCGGCGGGGGC
>NZ_JANHKS010000068.1 GCF_028682175.1 Pseudomonas putida
TCTCTGTTAAGAAACGGTCGCCTGACACACCGCCCCGCCGGCAAGCCGTGCTGCTACGGGATGGGTGGTGCGGTCATTGTGCTTGGGCGACTTTCATCTTTGGTGGGCTCCAGCCGCCACCCAGCGCCTTGTACAGGTTCACCTGATTGACCTGTCGCGCCAGTTCCAGCGTCAGCCACTCCTGCTGCGCTGCAAACAGCGAGCGCTGTGCGTCCATGGTCGAAAAATAGCTGTCCAGCCCGGCCTCGAAACGCAGCCGCGATTGGCGCCAGGCCTCCTGATAATCCTCGACCAGACGTTTCTGCGCCGCCACCTGGGCGAGCATTTCCTGCCGGGCATTCAGCGCATCGGCCGCTTCCCTGAACGCGTTCTGCACCGTGCCTTCGTAGGCCGCAAGGTTGGCGTCGTAGCGCGCATGGCTGGCGTCGACCACGGCGCGGCGCTGGCCGCCGTCGATCAGGGTCATGGAGCCGGCGGCCGCCAGTTGCCAGAACTCGGCAGGGCCGGTGAGCAGTCTGGAGAAATCGCCACTGAGGCTGCCCAGTGCGCCGGTCAATGAAAGCGTCGGGAAATACGCACTGCGCGCCGCACCGATGTCAGCGTTGGAGGCGCGCAACAGCGCCTCGGCGGACATGATGTCGGGGCGTCTCTGGATCAGGCTCGACGGCAGGCCCGCGGGCACATCGGCAGTGGCCAGGGTCTTGGCCAGATCCCCTTGAGGCAGCAGCGATTCAGGCACCGGCTGCCCCGCCAGCACGCGCAGAGCATTGAGGTTCTGCGCGACTTTCATGCGGTAGGTGTTGACCTGCACTGCGGCGGTATTGGTCATGGCATCGCCCTGATGCACATCGATGCGCGCCGTCGAGCCCAGGTTGTAGCTGCTGCGCAGCAACTGGCCGTAATGCTCCTGGGACTGGAAGGTGGACTGGGCAAGGTCCAGCAGCGTCTGGTTGGCTTTCAGGCTCAGCCAGGTGCTGACCACCTCGCCGATCAGTGCCAGGCGCGCGGTCTGGTAATCCGCTTCGCTGGCCTCGAAACGCGCGTCAGCAGCATTGCGCTGGCTGCGCAGGCGACCGAACAGGTCCAGTTCGTAAGAGGTAAACCCGGCGGTGGCCTGGAAGGTGTTGTCGATACTGCCCGAACTTACCCCGCCGCTCTGAGTGCGCACCAGCGGTGGGATCTTGCTGCGCCCGGCGTAGGTATTGATACCGATGGAGGGAAACAACGAGGCATGGGCGCCGTCGGATTCTGCCCGGGATTCCTCGACGGACGCCGCAAACTGACGCAACCCACGGTTGTTCTCCAGCGCCAGCTCGATCACCTGGCGCAGGCGCGGATCGGTGATGAACCGGTGCCAGTCTTCCTCGAATGCCAGTTTCGCCTCGCCAGCGCCGCCCTGTGCGTTGCTCGGCCATTGCTGATCGATGGGGGCTTCAGGGCGCTCGTAGGTAGGTTCCAGCGAGCAGCCGGCGAGCAGAAGCAAGGCCAGCACGCCCACGATCATCGAGCCGTGGCGCTGCACGAAACGCCCGGGCTGGCGAGATCTGCGCGGGCGAACCGGCTTGCGCGGCTGCTTCTCGCCGATCAACGAGCGGCGTAACAGGCTGCTGAACGCCACCGCAGGCTTGGCTCTGCCTGCGACGTTGGTATTGGCATCGCTGAACAACCGCCCGATCAACCGTTGACGCAACGGCTCCTGCAGATCCACGAACTGCAGCCCCAGCCGGCCATCTCCGGTCTGGCGTTTGACCTCCACCGGCACCCGGCCCACCTTGTTCACCCACACCGTGCCGCGCAGGCCCGGCCTGATCTGCGCCGCATGTGCGCAGGCGAATGACGCGCCGCTGATGGAGATGTCGGTCAGTTGTCCGGCGAACATGCGTCCGGCCAGGTGCAAGCCGGCGGGTTTGACGAAGGGAAAACGTTCCTCCCCGTGCAATCGCGGGCGATCGACGCAGGCCACCAGCGTGGCGACGTTGTACACCAGCGCCACCACCGTCCAGCACAGGTTGAACTGCACGTTGCCGTCGAAGGTGTCGGCGGTGGCAATCGCCGTGAAGGCGCCGACCTGAGCGAACAGGGTGAGGAAGAAAAAGAACCCGAACAGCTTCCAGTGCACCATGGCCTGGGTACGGTCCAGCCCTTTGGCGGTGACCTTGAAGGGCCGGCCGAACGGGCGAATCAGCGCGCTGACGATGGTCGCGGTCACGGCCAGGGACGCTACGATCTGCGTGACCTCGGTGAAAATCGGCAGGGTGCGCCGGTCCGTGACCCAGGTGCCGTAGCCCCAGAACGCAATCAGCGCCGGCATGCCGAAGGCCAGGAAGTCCATCGGTTTGGCGTAGAACCCGGCGATGCCGAAGTACCAGTAGAGCAGGGGCGAGATCAGCATCATCAGAATGAACGGCTTGGAAAACCAGTGCAGCATGCCGTGGATGTAGTGCAGCCGGTCGTTGAGCGTGTAGCCGCGCCCGCGCAAGGGGCCGTCGGCCAGCAGCGCGACCTGGATCGTGCCCAGGCACCAGCGCCCGCGCTGGTTGATGTACTCGGTCAGGCCTTCGGCGGAGAGCCCGATGGACAGCCGCTCGTTGAGCCAGCGGGTGACGTAGCCATGTTGTAGCAGACGGTAGGTGGTGTAGATGTCTTCGCACACCGAGCCTGTCGGAAAGCCACCGATCTCGTTGATCCGGTCGCGCCGCACCACGAATGAGGTGCCCACGCAGAAAGCCGCGTCCCAACCGTCCTTGGCGGGCTGGAACACGTCGAAGAACACCCGCTGCTCGTCGACCCAGCAGGTCGATGAGCCCAGGTTGTGCTGGATCGGGTCGGGGTTGTAGTAGAACTGCGGGGTCTGAACCAACGCCACTTTCGGGTCTTCGAACAGCCCCAGGGTGCGCATCAGGATCGGCTGCTGGGGCGCGAAGTCGGCGTCCAGCACCAGAATGTAGGGCGCGTTGGTCGAGGCCTGCGAGGTGCGCAACCCGTTGTTCAGGTTGCCCGCCTTGGCATGGCTGTTGTCCGGGCGGCGGGCGTAGTGCACGCCCATGTCCAGGCAGTAGTCGCGCAGCCAGTCGCGGCGGGTGTCGTCCAGCACCCAGACGTTGAAATTGGGGTAGTCCATGGCTTTGGCGGCGATGATGGTCTTTTCCAGAACGTCCAGGCCTTCGTTGTAGGTGCAGATGAACACGTCCACCGCAGGCACGTGGCGCCCGGCCGCTCGAAGGCGGTATTCCCCGGCATCGGCGCTCTTGCGGTGATCGCTGCGAATCAGCATCACCACGATGGACACCAGGGTGTAGGTGATCGCCAGCGATTCGAAGAACAGGAAAGCGTAGGACCACAACGTGGCGAACCCGGCGTGGATGTCCGGCAGGGTTTCGCGCACCCGCCACACCAGGTAGTTGATGAGCAACAGGCCGGTCATGATCCCGAACACCGCGCGGGCCGGCCACTGGTCGCGGCGGGTCAGCAGGGTGAACAGAATCACCATTGCCAGCGTGCCGAGGTTCAACTGCCACAACTGCAAATCGTCGAGGGCGTGCATGTCAGTTAGCCTCTTGAGCGCCGGTGAACGGGTTGACGCCACTGGCAGCGATCGCCGCCCAGGCCGTGGCGCCGAGATGAGGCAGGTGGTAGTAGAAAAAGTCGTTGCTGGTGGAGTCCGGGCCGATGGCAAGCCCGGTGCTGATCTGTGCCTGGGGTGTGGCGAACAGCCAGCCGTCGCTGGCCTGCTGGGCCATGAGCACCGGCCACAAGGGCCGGGCCTTGTCGCTGGCGCCGGTCAGTTGCACGACGGCAGCGGCCTGGGCGGTGCCCTCGGTCCAGAGGCCGTCGGGGTTGCGGTTGAAGCCGTAGCCGGCGTCGAAGCGGTGGGCCTGATCGATGAACGCCAGTGCTCGCGACCAGTCCTTGGGTGGATCGCTGACGGCAATCAGCGGCCAGATCTGCGCATCCAGTCCCGAGCGCTGATGCTCGGCGGTGCGGCCGTCCGGCAGGGTGCCGATGAGAAAGCGGCCTTCGCTTTCCAGCCACTGGCTGTCGACGAAGTGGCGGGCGATGCGCGCCTGTTCCGCGCTGTCCTGGCTGGCCTTGATCTGTTGTAGCGCTTGCCACGCTGCCGCCAGGTCGACGTTGTGCTCGGTGGATTTCCAGCCCTGGCGCACCGGGTTGGGCGGGTAGCCGTAGAAGCCGCCGATGAAACCCGCCGGCGCCTGGGCGTCGTAGGTGTTGCGCTGGGTCCACAGCAGGACCTTTTCAGCCGCCAGCAGGTAGCGCTGCTCGCGGGTCTGGCGAAAGGCTTCGAGCAACGCCAGCGCCGCCCAGGCCTGATTGCCTGTGGCGCTGCCCACCTGATAGGCATCCTGATTCCAGGCGCCGCGTTCCTGGCTCCAGTAGCCGGGAAGCAGGATCGGCCCGTGCTGTTTCACCACGCCTGCGGCGTAGGCGTTGCGCAGGCGGCCGTCGTGGTAATCCGGGTCGTTGTCGGTGGCGTAGGCCAGTGCGTCGGCGATGCGCCGGGCCGACTGCGGTTTTCCGCAGCCGAACAGGGCAATGCTTGCCAGCGCGTTATCGTAGGTGAAGGCCACGCCGCGCAAGGCGATGATCGCCGGCGGATGGCCTTCGAAGGCCGGGTAACTGGCCAGTAGCACCGGTCCTTCGGCCAGTGATTGCACGGCCTGGTCCAGGGCGGTGCAGGTCATGGTCTGCAACTGCGCCCGGCCCGGCTCCGCCACCGCATGCGTGACGAAGAGCGCCGCCAGCAGCGCCCAGTAATGAGGTTTCATCGCACGACCTCGGCCGTGACCCAGTTGCCGGGGTTGCAGGTCCGTGCACGCTGGGTGGGCGAAAGGTCGGCGTCGAAGGCGCCCACCACGTACACCGCATTCTGTTCGGCGAAGGGGAAGGGCACGCTGTAATTGGCCAGTTGGGCATCGCCCGGTTTGGCCAGCAACTGCACCACGTGGGCCTTGAGCGGTTCGTTGAGGCCCCCGACCTTGACCTCGAGCACTGTGTCGCGGTTGATCTTGCTGGCCATGCGCTCGGGGAACACGGCGATCACGTTGGTCTGGTCGCACACGGTGGCCCGCAGCAGTGTCGAGCCTGCACGCACCAGCGTCCCCTGGGGTGCGATCAGTTCCTGGACGGTGCCGGGGGCATAAGCCACCACATCATAGGCGGCCATCAGTTTGACCCGGTTCTGCTCGGTGTCGATCAGGCGGTTCAGGTTGTCCAGCTCCTGCTGTTGCGTGGCGCGATTCTTCGCCTGGTTGGCCAGGCTCAGTTGCAGGGTGGTCATGCGCGATTGCAGGTCGAACATGCGCAACTGGTCGGGGTCCAGGTACACCTGTTCGCTGGCCGCCGACACATCGCCACTGTTGATCCGCAGCTGCGAACGGATCGACTCCGCCGCGCCCTGCAAGGACGCCAGTTGTGCCTTGGACGACGTCACTGCCGCCTGGCTCACGGCGCCCTGGCGGAACAGTTCCATGTTGCGCGTCACCGTCGCCTGGGCATCCTGCAGGCGAGAATCGGCAGCCGCGCTTTCGGCCTTGAGGGCGCGCTGGGTGTAGAGCTGGCGGGTGTGATAGGCGCTCTGATATTGCTGGCTGGTCTTTTCCAGCGCCTCGTAGAACTGCTGGTCGTGCTCGGCCTGGCTTTTCAGCGAGGCCAGTTGCTGCTCGAGGGTCAGGCGGCGGGTCTGCAGGGTCAGCAGGGTTTCCTGGTTGGCCCTGGGGTTCTCGATGGTGGCGATGGTCTGGCCGGTGTCGAAGGTGTCGCCGGCCTTGACTTTCAGCGAGCTGACCACGCCATCGATGGGGGTGGTCAGCAGAATCACTGGCGCATTGAGAATCGCCCGGGTCGCCGATGACGACAGCAACGGCATGAACAAGGTCGAAAACAGCAGCCAGACAATGAAAAACAGCACGCTGAACCCGACCAGCCGGGGCAGCAGTGACAGCGAGAAAAAGCCCGGTTTGACAGGCTTGCCCGTGGTCATCGAAATCGGCTCCGCCGACAGATTGGTCATCATCCGGTACTCCAGCTGAGCATGCATCAATGGGCAGTCAGGCACGCGCGCGCCGTGACTGCGTCGGTCAGACGACAGCTAAACCAAGGCATACAAAAGCGTCGCCCGGTCAAAGGCGATGTACAGGATTTGTCTTCTTGAAAGCGCAGGACTGAAAAGGCTGGATACGTCCCGTCTTGTTGAAATGCAGCAGCAGTGACCCAGGCAGGAGAAAACGATCACTGACCCAAAACTATGCGCGAAGGCCTTTACTGTCAACAGCTTGCGGGCGGTTAAAGATTGGCGTCGGTTATCCGCCGGGTTTTTTTGACGCGACGGGTGGCGCGGGGTTTTTTACCCGGCGTGTAAGCCATTCAAATATCAGGGGTTTTTGCTGCGCTGCCGGGATATCGGTGGCTTGGACTTGTAGCGGTTCAGGTCTCTGCGCGGCGGCGAAAGGAGAAAAAAATATAAGGATCCCGTTTGTTATCGCCGCTTCAGCGCTTGACGGACTTGTCCGATACCAGCACCGACACCGGGACTTCGTTGAACACTACGGTGTAGTTCAACTGGCCGATGGGTTGCGGCAGGTCGCTGTCTATGTACTGGCTGGAGGAGTCCGTCAGTTTGGCGATCAACTGGCCGGCACGGTAGATGCGCAGCGGCTGCTTGCTGCCTTCGGTGACGCGCCAGCGCAGTTCGACCGTGCGTTTTTCCGCATTCAGGCTGGCGCCCAACTGGCGCACGCCCACGTGACCGATCAGCGGCACGCCATCAATCGTGTAGCGCTGCGGATCGGTGTTGATGCCCAGGTGGGTGAGAATGGTCGGTACCACGTCCGCCTCGCTGGCCAGGCCGTACAAACCGTTGAGCGCCGGGTTGTCAGGGTCGGAGATGGGCTGGGTCAGTTGTTCGTTGGCCGGTTTGTTCAGGCCGATGAACGCGGTTTTTTCGCTGCGGCTCTGCTCGCCGTGATCGTAGCCGTCCGGCAGTCTTCTGCCGTGGTCGGTGGTGACCATTACCAGCCAGTCCTCATCGGCATTCTCGCGCTTGCGTTTGCCCAGTGCGTCGAGGATCAGCCCGATCTGCTTGTCGGTCTTGGCAATGGCGTCCTGATAGCCTGGTCCGAAACCATTCTCGTGGCCGGCGTCGTCGGGCTGGTCCAGGTGCACGAAGATGAAGTCGAAATTCCCGGTGCGCAGTTCCTGCACGGTGCGTTCGGTCGCGCACTGGTCATCGCCACCGCATTTGACCCCAAGCTCGATGAACCCCGCCGAGATGTCGTCGGCGAAGTTATCGTTGATCGGGTTCCAGCTGACGATGCTCGCCGTGTGGCGTGTGGGGGATGAGAGGCTGATCAGTTTGAACAGACTGTCGGTCTTGATGCGCAGGCCGCTGTCGTTGCTGGCGATCCGGTGCCGGTCGGCCCAGGCGCCGGTCAGCACGGTGGCCCAGCCAGGGCCGCTGAAGGTGGTTTGCTGGGTCGAGGTGCCAACCATCCCGCCGGTGTAGGTCATCATCGGCCGCAGTCCGGCAATGACCGGCGCATGTCCGGCGTCGATGGCCTGTTTCAGTTGTTCGTATTGCACCCCGTCCACGCCGATCAGCAGGGCCTTGTGCCGATGGAAATCGACCGAATCGCCCAGCAGCATGTTCTTGAGCAGCAGCGCAGCCAGCAAACCCAGAAGCAAGGCGATGCCGCAGAGCCTGGCGATGGAGTACATGTTAAACCTCATGCTTGAGGTCGCAGGGGAAGGGACATGGGCTGACGACGAATCCTTGTCGATGATGAAACGGACTCTATTGGTTATAGCCAATATTTGGAGGGATGGAGGAAGGATCGTGCATTCAAATGAGTGGGTGTGTGTCGGGGTGTGGCACGACACACACTCTGTGGGAGAGGGCTTGCCGACGAAGAGGCCGGGGATGGCGCCGCATTTTTTGTAGCCGTGCCGCCGCCTTTGCGGGCGAGCCCGCTCCCACAGGTTCGATTCAAGTCAGCCAGAGGCGTCAGAGCCCCTGACCCAACACCACATTCAGCGCATTGCGCGCGTCGTCCAGTTGCACCAGTGTCGCGTGGTGCGCGCCCAGGGCGTCGCGGTTTTCGATGGCAGTGAGAATTGCCCGGTGCCGCGGCAGGGCGAGTTCGTGCAGGTTGGGGCGTTTGTTCGAATGTTTGAGCGCTTCGCGCAGCGCCAGCGACAGCATGTTGCACAGGTGCGCCAGCAGATCGTTGTGGGTCGCGTCGGCGATGCGGCTGTGAAAATCCAGGTCCGGTTGCAGCACGTCTTCCACCGTCGGCGCGGCGGCCATGCGGTCGTAGGCCTCGCCGATGGAGGCGATTTCTTCGGACGTGGCGTGCTGCGCGGCGAGGGCCGCCGCGGCAGGTTCGATGATGCTGCGCACGCTGGTGAGCAGGGCGAAGAACTCGTTCTGCGGCGAGCTCTGCATCAGCCAGTGCAGCACGTCAGGATCGAGGATGTGCCACTCGCGACGGGGCTTGACCACTGTGCCGACCCTTGGCCGCGAATAAACCAGCCCCTTGGCCACCAACACCCGCGTCGCCTCGCGCAGCACCGGGCGACTGACCGCGTATTCTTCGCAGAGCAGGGCTTCGGCGGGGAGCTTGTCGTCCGGCTTGAAACGCCCTGAAACGATCTGCATGCCGATGTCCTGGACGATGCGTGAATGCATGCTTTTGCGGTCGGAGGGCTTACGGTAATCCATGGGGCGCGAGACGATCCTGAGCGGTGGGTGCGGCGCATCATAGCATTGACCTCACAAGGCCGGCGTGGCGAAGTCTCTGTAGGAGCGCGCTTGCCCGCGACAGCGATTGGCCTGTGACAGATGTCTTGCCTGACACACCGCCATCGCGGGCAAGCGCGCTCCTACAATGCGCAGGCGTGCGCGGGATGTGATGCCAAACCCGGAACCCGTAGCAGCACGGCTTGCGGGCGGGGCGGTGTGTCAGACGACCCTTGCGTGCCTGACACGCCGCGATCGCGAGCAAGCTCACTCCTACAGGGTTGCGGCGTGCACCTGACTGTATTGCGCCACCACAGCTTGTAGGAGCGCGCTTGCCCGCGACAGCGATTGGCCTGTGACAGATGTGTTGCCTGACACACCGCCATCGCGGGCAAGCGCGCTCCTACAGTGCGGCGGGGTGCACGGGTTGTGGTTTCAAGCCCGGGTCCGTGGGGGCGTCAATGGGAATGCCGAGGCACTTCCGATCCGCGCATGCCCACCAGGAAGTCGAAATCACACCCTTGGTCGGCCTGCATCACATGGTCGATGTACAACTGGCGATAGCCACCGATCAACAGCTGTTGCGGCGCTTGCCAGTCGGCCAGGCGGGCGTCGAGTTCCTGCTGGGGGATGTCCAGGTGCAGGCGTCCGGTCGCGCAGTCCAGCTCGATGTAATCGCCTTCCTGCACCACCGCCAGCGGTCCACCGGCTGCCGCTTCTGGCGCCACGTGCAGCACCACCGTGCCATAGGCTGTGCCACTCATGCGCGCATCCGAAATACGCACCATGTCGGTCACGCCCTGTGCCAGCAGCTTGGCGGGCAGGCCCATGTTGCCGACCTCGGCCATGCCCGGGTAACCCTTGGGCCCGCAGTTCTTCATTACCAGAATGCTGCTGGCATCGACCTCCAGATCCGGATCATTGATCCGCGCCTTGTACATGTCGAAGTTCTCGAACACCACCGCGCGCCCACGGTGCTTCATCAGGGCGGGGGTGGCAGCGGACGGCTTGAGCACGGCGCCCAGCGGCGCGAGGTTGCCGCGCAATACGCAAATGCCTCCGTCGGCCACCAACGGGTTGTCGATGGCGCGGATCACTTCGTCGTCGCCATAGATCGGCGAGTTCTTCACGTTTTCCCACAGCGACTTGCCATTGACAGTCAAGGCTTCGGGGTTGGGGATCAGGTTGTTCTCGCCCAGGCGACGCAAAACCGCAGGCAGGCCGCCGGCGTAGTAGAACTCCTCCATCAAAAAGCGCCCGGAAGGCTGCAGGTCCACCAGGGTTGGAGTGCCACGACCGATGCGGGTCCAGTCGTCCAGTTCCAGATCGACGCCGATACGCCCGGCGATGGCCTTCAAGTGAATCACCGCGTTGGTCGATCCGCCGATGGCGGCGTTGACACGAATGGCGTTCTCGAACGCTTCCCGGGTCAGGATCTTCGACAGGCGCAGGTCTTCGTTGACCATCTGCACGGCACGCATGCCGGACATGTGCGCCAGTACGTAACGGCGTGAATCCACCGCTGGAATTGCGGCGTTGTGCGGCAGGGATGTGCCCAGCGCTTCGGCCATGCAGGCCATGGTCGAGGCCGTGCCCATGGTGTTGCAGGTGCCGGCCGAGCGTGACATGCCGGCCTCGGCGGAGAGGAATTCGTCGAGGCTGATCTGGCCTGCCTTATAGGACTCGTGCATCTGCCAGACGATGGTCCCGGCGCCGATGTCCTTGCCTTTGTGCTTGCCGTTGAGCATCGGCCCGCCGGTCACGACGATGGCCGGCACATCGCAACTGGCCGCGCCCATCAGCAGGGCAGGGGTGGTCTTGTCGCAACCGGTCAGCAGCACGACGCCGTCGATGGGGTTGCCGCGAATCGCCTCTTCCACGTCCATGCTCGCCAGGTTACGCGTGAGCATTGCGGTAGGGCGCAGGTTCGATTCGCCGTTGGAGAAGACCGGAAATTCCACCGGAAAGCCGCCGGCTTCGATGACGCCGCGCTTGACGTGTTCGGCGATGGTGCGGAAGTGGGCGTTGCACGGGGTGAGTTCGGACCAGGTGTTGCAGATGCCGATGATCGGCTTGCCCTGAAACTGATGGTCGGCGATGCCCTGATTCTTCATCCAGCTGCGGTACATGAAGCCGTTCTTGTCGGCGGTACCGAACCATTGGGCCGAACGCAGGGTGGGTTTCTTGTTGGTATTGGCTGGGGAATCAGACATAAATCAGCACTCTTATTGTAAGACTAAAGGCTTTGCGTGATGACTAAAGTAGGCCGAAAAAGCCTCGATTGGAAGAGTTGTCACATTAAATAGTATTACTATATAGTCGGTACCCATCGATGACCGACCCTGTCATGCCTGCTCGCGCAGCACACACGAAGGCAGAGGCGATCACGCAAGCAGTCAATAACAATAACAACGTGGAGACCGCCAACATGAGCCAGGAACTCAGGCTTATACGTCGCATCACCCTCAAGCTGATTCCGTTTCTGATCCTGCTGTACCTGATCGCCTACGTGGACCGTTCCGCCGTGGGGTTCGCCAAGCTGCACATGGGCGCGGATGTCGGCATCGGTGACGCCGCCTACGGACTGGGCGCGGGCCTGTTCTTCATTGGTTACTTTCTGTTGGAAATCCCCAGCAACCTGATGCTCGAACGCTTCGGCGCGCGGCGCTGGTTCGCGCGGATCATGGTCACCTGGGGCGCGATCACCATGGGCATGGCCTTCGTTCAGGGGCCGACCAGTTTCTATGTGATGCGCTTTCTGCTGGGCGCGGCCGAGGCGGGCTTCTTCCCCGGCGTGCTGTACTACATCACCCAGTGGTTCCCGGTGCGCCATCGCGGCAAGATCCTCGGCCTGTTCATCCTCTCGCAACCCATCGCCATGATGATCACCGGCCCCATCTCCGGTGGCCTGCTGGGCATGGAAGGCATCGGCGGCCTGCACGGCTGGCAGTGGCTGTTCCTGTGCATCGGCGCGCCGGCGATCCTGCTGACCTGGCCGGTGCTGCGCTGGCTGCCGGACGGCCCGGACGATGTGAAGTGGATCGATCCGGTTGAAAAGCGCTGGCTGGCCGGCGAGCTGCAAAAGGATCTGCAGGAATACGGCCAGACCCGCCACGGCAATCCGCTGCACGCGCTCAAGGACAAACGCGTCCTGTTGCTGGCGCGGTTCTATCTCCCTGTGACCCTGAGCATCTACGGCCTGGGCCTGTGGCTGCCGACGTTGATCAAGCAATTCGGCGGCAGCGATCTGGTGACCGGTTTCGTGTCATCGGTGCCCTACATTTTCGGGATCATTGGCCTTCTGATCGTGCCGCGCAGTTCCGACCGCCTCAATGACCGCTATGGTCACCTGGCCGTGCTCTATGTGATCGGCGCGCTGGGCCTGTTCCTCAGCGCCTTTCTCAGCGTGCCGGTGCTGCAACTGGCCGCGCTGTGTCTGGTGGCGTTCTCGCTGTTTTCCTGCACCGCGGTGTTCTGGACGTTGCCGGGCCGCTTCTTTGCCGGCGCCAGCGCTGCGGCCGGTATCGCGCTGATCAACTCGGTGGGCAATCTGGGCGGCTACATCGGCCCGTTCGTGATCGGCTGGCTGAAAGAAATCACCGGCAACCTGGCCTCAGGCCTGTATTTCCTGTCGGGGGTGATGGTCTTCGGCTTGATCCTCACCGGCATCGTCTATCGCGTGCTTGAGCGCAAACACGTGCTGCCTGAATCCGAATTCGCGGCCAGCGCCCGTCGTTCACAAGCCTAGTAGGAGCGCGCTTGCCCGCGATAGGGCCGTGTCAGCCACCCTAAGCGTCACAGGCACACCGCCATCGCGGGCAAGCGCGCTCCTACAGCGGTCGTGCTCATCATCTGGAAAGGAGAAACTCATGCATCTGGTTCAATTCGAATTGGGTAACGGCCAGCGTCGCGTAGGCCTGGTGGACGGCGCGCTGGTGCGCGAAGTGCAGGGCGCGACCAGCACCCGTGACCTGGCGCTGGCGGCCATCGACAAGAAGATCTCCCTGGCCGAACAGGTCGACAGCCTCGGGCTGGGCGACAGTCATGACTATTCGCAACTGCGCGCCGACCTGCGCATCCTGCCGCCGCTGG
This sequence comes from Pseudomonas putida, assembly GCF_028682175.1. Lineage (GTDB taxonomy): Bacteria > Pseudomonadota > Gammaproteobacteria > Pseudomonadales > Pseudomonadaceae > Aquipseudomonas > Aquipseudomonas putida_AD. The sequence continues at coordinate 12,845 of NZ_JANHKS010000068.1, forward strand.
ATCACCCGGACCCTGCGCATCTGCTGGTCAGTGGTACGGGCCTCACTCACCTGGGCAGCGCCTCGGCCCGGGACAAGATGCACCAGCACGGCAACGACGAGTCCGCGATGACCGACACCATGCGCATCTTCAAATGGGGTATCGAAGGCGGCAAACCGGATCCGGGGCAGGCGGGCGTGCAACCCGAGTGGTTCTACAAGGGCGATGGCAGCATCGTCATTCGTCCGGGCGAAGCCTTCCCGCAGCCGCCGTTCTCCGAAGACGCCGGCGAAGAGCCTGAGCTGAGCGGCCTGTACGTGATCGGCCACGACGGCAAGCCTTACCGCCTGGGCTTCGCCATCGGCAACGAGTTCTCTGACCACGTCATGGAGCGCAAGAACTACCTGTACCTGGCCCATTCCAAACTGCGCGCCTGCTCCTTCGGCCCGGAACTGCGCGTCGGCGACCTGCCGCAGAACCTGGCGGGCACCAGCCGCATCCTGCGCAATGGCCAGGTGCTGTGGGAAAAGGAATTCCTGAGCGGCGAGGCCAACATGTGCCACAGCCTGGAAAACCTCGAGTACCACCACTTCAAATACCGTCAGTTCCTGCGCCCGGGCGATGTGCACGTGCACTTCTTCGGCACCGCAACGCTGTCTTTTGCCGACGGCATCAAGACCCAGCCAGGTGATCGCTTCGAGATCAGCCAGAGCGAATTCGGCGCACCGCTGGTCAATGGCATTGCGCAGGAAGAGGCGGTGTTTGAACCGGGGGCCGTCACCCAGCTCTGAAAAGCGCTGACGTGCTTCTGTGGGAGCAAGCTTGCTCCCACAGGCTAATGCGCAGACTTTCCTGCCGACACCCAACAAGAACAATCAAGGTGCGCCCCATGACCGCCAACGCCATCCCGCTGGAACAGCTCGACACCGATGCCCTCGAAGACCGCATCTACCGCAAGGTGAGCTGGCGCATCGTGCCGCTGTTCATCTGCTGCTTCCTGTTTGCCTATCTGGACCGGGTCAACATCAGCTTCGCCAAGCTGCAGATGGCCAGCGACCTGGGTTTCAGCGAGACCATTTACGGTCTTGGTGCGAGCCTGTTTTTCGTCGGCTACTTCCTGTTCGAAGTGCCAAGCAACGTCTTGCTGCACAGGATCGGCGCGCGGATCTGGATCGCGCGGATCATGGTGTCCTGGGGCATCGCCTCGGCCTGCATGATGTTCGTGCAGACGGAGTTCTGGTTCTACACCCTGCGGTTTCTGATCGGCGTGATGGAAGCGGGATTCGTGCCCGGCGTGTTGTACTTCTTCACCCAGTGGTACCCGGGGACACGGCGGGCGCGGGTCAATTCCTATTTCAAAAGCTCCATTTGTGTGTGCGGTATCGTCGGCGGTCCGCTGGCCGGGCTGATCCTCGGCCACTTCGACGGAGCCATGGGCATGGCCGGCTGGCGCTGGCTGTTTTTGCTGGAAGGCATTCCATCGGTGCTGCTGGGTGGTGTGGTGTTGTGGCTGGTCAAGGACCGCATTGAAGACGCGCCGTGGCTCACTGCTCATGAGAAGCAAGTGATGCTCACGCGCATGGCAAAAGAGGTGCGGCCCAACACGTCGCAGAAGGTCAAGGACATCTGGAAACACCCGACCACCTACGTAATGTCGGCTATCTACCTGTGCCTGGTCATGGCCCTGACCGGATTGCTGTTCTGGATGCCGCAACTCATCAAGACAGCCGGGGTGACCGACACCATGGACATCGGCCTGCTCACGGTCATTCCCTACGTGGGCGCCGTGATCGGTAACCTGCTGATCGGTGCCAGCTCCGACCGTCACGGCGAGCGTCGCTGGCACATGGCAGGTTGCGCCACCCTGACCGCGGTGGGGTATCTGGTCTGCGCGCTGTTCCCTGGCCAGTTGTTACCGCTGATGATCGGCATGACCCTGATCATGACCGGCATCATTGCCTGGATGCCGATCTTCTGGACCGTCCCGCCACGTTTTCTCAGTGGTATCGCCGCAGCGGCAGGGATCGCCCTCATCAACTCGCTGGGGCAACTGGGCGGCGTCATCGCGCCGTTCATGGTCGGCCGCATCAAGGACCTCACCGGCACCGCAACGCCGGCCCTGTTTGCCTTGTTCGCCGTGAGCGTGCTGGCCATCGGGCTGATCGTCTGGGGCATTCCTGCGCGGTATTACGCCCGGGAAACCCTGCAGGATTGATCGAACGGACAGGTTTCAAGGTGTCGGCACCTCCATGTCGGCACCTTTTGACCTATCATTCGCGCTTTCACCTATGCGAAGCACTGCCATGACCACCACCCCTGAAAACCTGCGCGCCCTCCTGCAAACCGCACTGACCTCCCAGAGCATGCTGGAAATCGACGGCCTGCACGCCTTCGAATTCACCCTGGACGAGATGCTGCAGATCGAAAGCATGGACGGCCGCGAGCGCAAGGTCTGGCGCTTCTCCCTGGCCCAGGTCGACTCCGCCGAATTCGACACCGCGCTGCAAAGCTGGGTCATCAACGACGGCAACGCCGACCACCGCCTCGTTGTGCTGGATGCGTTTGCCGGTAGCGATGAAGACGAAGACGACGCTGAGTAAACACCCCCGTCCTGTAGGAGTGAGCTTGCTCGCGATAGCGGTATATCAGATACACATTGATTGACTGATACACCGCTATCGCGAGCAAGCTCACTCCTACAGGGGCGTGGTGATTCATCGGAGCAACCAATCCCCGCCAAACGCTGTCATAGCCCCTGAATCACCGCGTTTGCGGCGCGCCAACAACTCCAACAAGAGAACAGCCCAATGACTCCCAGACTTCTGCCCTGGCTGGTGCTCGCCAGCAGCCTTACCGCCCTTTCTGTCCAGGCCAAATCCATGACCGACTACGACGTACTGGTCGGTGCCTATACCGCAGGCAAAAGCGAAGGCATCTACCGTTACGGCTTCAACACCCAGACCGGCCAGCTCGACGCCACGCCGCGCCAGGTCATCAAGAGCGAAAACCCCTCGTGGCTCACGCTCTCCAAAGACCAGCGCCACCTGTTCGCGGTCAACGAGAACGGCCCGGGCCAGACCGACGTCGTCGGCAAGGTCTCGAGTTTCGCCATCGATCCCAAGACCCACGCCGTGTCGTTCATCAACCAGATCGACAGCAAGGGCGAGGAGCCGACCCACTCGAACCTGAGCAAGGACGGGCGCTTCCTGTTCGTTGCCAACTACGCCGTGCACCCGGATCCGGGCGGCTCGCTGGCGGTGGTGCCGGTCGGCAAGGACGGCAGACTTTCGCCGGTGGTGCAGACCGCGACCCACGAAGCGAGCAAGGTCAACCCCGAGCGCCAGGCCTCGTCCCACGTACACGCTGCCGTGCCGACGCCCGATGACAAATACCTGGTCGCCATGGACCTGGGCGCAGACAAGATGTTTGTCTTCAGCTACGACCACAACCAGGCCCAGCCGCTGAAACCGGCGAAAATCCCGGCAGTAGACCTGCCACCGGGCAGCGGCCCGCGCCACCTGCTGTTCAGCAAGGACGGCAAACACGCCTGGCTGACCATGGAAATGAGCGCACAGGTGGCGGTGTTCGACTACCGCGATGGCGAATTCAAGCGCACGCAACTGGTTGAACTGGCCAACAAGGAAGGCCAGCAGAATCGCGCAGCCGGCGGCCTGCATACCTCACCGGACGGCAAGTTCCTGTACGTCGCCAACCGCGGCGAGGTCAATGAACTGTTGGTGTTCAGCATCAACGGCAATGGCCAGCTCAAGGAAATCCAGCGCCGCTCGGTGGAAGGCAAGGAGCCCCGCGAGTTCAGCTTCGATCCCAGCGGGCACTTCCTGCTGATCGCCAACCAGAAGAGCAACCAGATCGTCACCGTGCGCGTCGACCCGAAAACAGGCCTTTTGGGCGAAACCGTGCAGAAAATCGACTTCGATTCCCCCTCCGACTTCCGCTTCCTCACCGCCAAGTGACACATTGACGCACCCCGCAGCCCTTGATTTCAAAGGGCTGCGGCCATGTATTAATTGAAGTGATATGGGCTAGTGCCAGAAAAGATTTTTTCTGAACGCGCCTCGGGCGTACTTTTAATTCCACGGCCACGACGGTCAAGACTTGAAACGAAACATCGACACCGAGGTACACATCATGAACTTCAATATCTTCTCCATCATCGCCGCGTCCGCCATCTCCGCCACTGTTGCATTGCCTGCCAGCGCCAGTGTCGAAGTGACCGATAAAAAAGTCAGCGCGACTCAGACTTACACCCCTAAATACCTGCAACAAAGCGCCAACTTCTACGCTGCACTGGATCACAAGACTCAGTAATGAATAGAACCCTGGACGTGAATCCATTCCCCGTCAACGCTGCCCTCGTTCCCGGGGAATGGATTCTCGAAGCACCACAAGTAACGCTGTAACTGCTCGACATTGAAAGAACGCTTTCGCGAGCAACTTCGCCTTTAACAGGTTGATGCGACCCACTGACCACTGCGTGTCAGGCCATGTATCAAATGTAGGCGAGCTTGCTCGCGAAAGCGTTGAATTCCTCCCTTTGGTCCCCGTCTACTGAATAAGTGATGGGGATTTTTTTGTGGGTGTTTTTTTGGGATAGTCACGTATCAAACAGAACAGTCTGACAGTTACCAATCCACGGCATAGCTCAACGCCAACGTTCTACCTTGAGCATTCGGATAGGGCGCTCGGGCATTGGCCTGGCTGAATAACGTCTGATACTGGCGATTGCACAAGTTGTACATGCCGCCTTCCAGACGCCCGACCGGAAGCCGCTTCGATCCCAAAAGATCGAACAGCGTATAGCCCTGAATCTTTCTTCCGTTGTTGTCCTTGAATGCAGCGTCATAATTGGCCAACTGCATCGCCTGTAGGCGTACCGAATAATCGCTGGGCCGGTATTCTGCAAACAGCGTGGTCTTGGCCGGCGATACCCTTGTTGCGGGCAGGTCTATCCATTTGCCTGCCTGACGGGTCTCGCCTTTGGCCCAGGCGTAGGTTCCGCCTGCGGTCCAGGTATCAGTGAGTCGATAACTCAGGTCCGTCTCCACCCCGCGCACGCGTTCGCGTTGGTCGATCAAGCGCAGTACGCGATCCCTAGCATGGTAGAACTGGGTCACATTGGACGTATTCTCATAGGCGGTAGCCTGCACTTGCCAGTTGTCCAGATTGGCGCGCCAGCCCAGCTCATAGCTGTTGACTTTCAGGGCCTGGGCATTGAGTTGCGTGATGTCGTAATCGCTTTTGACATCACGCAGATAACGCTGGATATCGGGCAGGGAAAATCCCTGGCTGAAGTTGGCAAATACTTCCTGCGAGTCATTGAGTCGATAGACGGCCCCCAGGTTATAGAGGGTAGCGTCGTATTTGAGCGTACCTCCAGGCAGTGTGGCCCTGCGGCCGGTCTGAGCGATTTCACCGTAGGCGATGCTGTCGCTGACCTGGCTTTCGATCCAGGTCTTGCGCACGCCGGTGCGGATCGTCCAGTCGCCGATGTCGTACGAAACCTGGCCAAATATCGCTTTGGTGGCTGTTTCAAGGTCCGGTCCCATTTCGAAGGTCGTTCCGGATTTTCGATAACTCAGGCCGTCGACGATGTATTGGTCGCCGCGTTGGCGTGAGCGTTCATGATCGTAATCCGCGCCCCAGACCAGATTCCCGGTTGCGCTGGCGATCATGGGCAGTGGGCTTTCGACCGCAGCCCGCAAACCGTAGACATCCTGCACGCTGTTATTGTCCGAGACACCCGCCTTACCGCGGCTCAGATCCGGGAAGAACAGCGCGTCAGCGCGGCGCCAGTAACTTTCCATCTGCAGGTTCTGGGTGAAGAAGTCAGCGTCGCTGTAGGTCAGGTTGACGGCCTGGTTATGGGTATAGGGCTGGTCCTTGAGGGCAAGCCCTTTGACTGCCACTGCCTCGTCGCGGTTTTTCCGGTCCTTGGTGTAGCGAGTGTCCTGCTGATCCTTGTAGTCCTGCACGGCAATCCCGACCCTGCGTTCGGTGTCGAGCTGATACCCGATTCGGGTGTGCAGGTCATAGGTGTCGGTGTCCATGTTGCTGCCCTGAGACGTATCCTGCGCGAGGCGTCTGTCGTTGCCGTCAAACTGATCGTTGCGCTGGGTCAGTCCCGCCGAGAGGTACCCATCCAGCGCGCCGGAGCGTCCGGACACGCTCTGAAACGCTTCATAGGCAAACCCTCGTGCCTGGAGGTTATTCCCAGTGCTCAGACCGATCCGGCTGGTAAAGGCCGCGTCTTCACCCTGATTGCGTCGGGTGATGATGTTGATGATGCCCCCAGACGCGCCTGCACCGTAGATGCTGCTCGCGCCGGAAATCACCTCGATGCGCTCGATGCTGTCGGGAGAGATGCTGTTGAGTTGGCGAAAGTTATCCCGCGTAGAGTTCTGCGAAACCCCGTCGATCAACACCAGTATGCTACGGCCCCGCAGCGTCTGCCCAAAGTTGCTCATGCCCCCGGTGGCGGGCGCCAGTCCTGGAACCAGTTGCCCAATGATGTCCGATACCCTGCGCCCGGCTGCACTCTGTTGACCAATCTGCTCTGCATCGATCACTTGAACGGAGCCCGGAATCGAAGCGATGCTCTGTTGAGTCCGGGTGGCCGATACCACCATCTCCGAGAGGTTCAGGGTGCCGGCAGGATGGTTGCCTTCCGTTTGTTCGGCACAGACAGGAAAGCTTGCGCCTCCGAACAGCGGCAGGAGTATGGCGAGTCGTTTTCTGGTCATGGGGAGTCTTATGGGTTGTTGTTGGAATGGGAGGAAAGCGTGGGAAGTGGGTGATTTGAGCGAACCAGACGTATGGCCAAGGCAGCGATGGCGTAGGTCGCTACCACCATCCAGAAGCTGTTCGACAGACCGACGACGCTGACGCCGATGCCGCCTATGAATATGCCGACGAGGCCGCCGGCCTTGGCTGCGCTGTTGCCCACGCCGAGGGCAAAGCCTTGTCTGGAAGCTGGCAGCGTGGTGGCGATCAGTGCGTAGGCGACCGGCAGAAGCGCGCCTTGCCACACGCCCCAGAGCAAGCGAGACGCGATGAAAGTCGCCCACTGATTGGCCATCGCAGCGATGGCAAGTGTCACTGCACACAGCCATGTCACCTGCTCGATGACTTGCAGTGTTCTGGCCGGGGCACGGCGGTCGAAAAGTTTTCCCCAGAGCGGTGCGCTGAGCATCAAGCCTGCCGCGCTGATGGCGTATGTCAGGCCGATGACTGCGGGTGTTCCACCGAGGACTTCGGCTACATACAACGCGTAGAACGGTTGCTGCATCACCTTGGCCGATTGCACGAGCACAATGATAAGTACCAGCGACCCTAGCCATCCTGCAGGTACCCGCAGGGAAGCCTGACCCGAGACTGCGACTGATCTTGCGCGCGGATCCGGGAGCTTCAGACAGCCGACGGCGCAGAGCATGCAGAGGAGGGCGGCCGCATGACACAGCCACACGAACCCATAAGCCTGCATCAAGGCGCCGCCTAATACTGGACCGAGCAATGATCCCAAGGCGGTCGCCGACTGGATCTGCCCCATGATCTGGCCGCGATCATGCCCAGAATGCAGGCACAGCGCGTAGGCCTGTGCAGCGGCGATGAAACCTGCCAGCGCGCCCTGCAAAACCCTTGTCATCATCAATGCCCAAGGGTCGGTCAACCAGGCAGCCAGCCCCTGACACAGTGCAAGAGCTCCCAGCGCCCTGATGAGCATCCACCTGTGGCCTACCCTGTCCCCGAGTCTTCCCCAGGCAGGAGTGAAGATCATTGCTGCCAGCATCGGCCCTGCATAGACCAGAGCAGATAGCACACCGCTGTAGTGGAGGTCTTCGGGTGCCAGCAGGGCCTGAATCTGTAGAGGCCAGAATGGGCCGCTCATTTCCATGGCGCCCATGGAGATGAGCTGGATCAACAACAAGAGCCGCATCGAGCGCTGGTCACTGACCATGCGCAGCGGTGTCCAGCGGGTTTTTCAGTCGGCGAACGATGTCAGTCGGGCAGTCCAGAAGACGCATGCGAAGGAACGATTTGCCCGGCCAATCTTCTTCAAGCAGTGCCCTGCGTTCTGTCTCCCAACGCTGCGGTTCAGTCTTCGCACGCACGTTTTCGAAGCATTGGCTGACATGGTCGTGCAGCTGCTTCCAAAGCATATCCTCCGCAAGCTTCCAGTGCCGGGAGATCAACAGAATGAGTTCTCCGAGGTGACACATGAAGACCGTATGCAGGAGTTTGTCCCGGACAAACCCGGAGTCGTCGTAGACCGTCATCGCAGGGTCTTGCAGTTTCAGCGACAACCCTCTGCGGTGCAGGGTGCGCTTGTCGATGCGGATGTCACCGAAGTCACGGATCAGGATGCGCGACGGTTGTAGATCATTGCCCATGATCATGAAGCTGTTCTGTTGATGCGCTTCGAACGCGATGCCATACACCAGGTACATCCCAAGCAGACTTGGCAGTGAGGCGCTCAGGTAGCGATCAAGAAATGCACAAGCCGCCTCTGGACTGGCATCTCCTTCAGCCAGTGATATCCAGTGGCTAAGCAGAGGTTCATCGTTATGGTCGAACGTGAACAGGCTCCCAACGGGGATTGCAAGTTCGCCTTCTTTCAGTTTTGCAAGCGGGTTGGTTCTGAACAGTACGGATAGATGGCGAGCTCGGTCGTCATTCGGGTACGGGGACTTGTAGTGAACGCCGAGTTCCTCAGGAACGATCGACAGCACCTCTCCAAGCTCTGGCTCACATTCAAGGATGGATTGCAGCAATGCGGAAATCCTTGGGCCCATGCAAGCGGATCTTGGGGATACAGTGCGTTGGACGCTGGTCAGGCGTAGACCCACTGGAAGCTTGACCATCGGCGCAGTCGTGCTGCCTTCAGGCAGGACGGTTCGGAAAGACATGGTGGGCCAGGCCGTGAACGCCTTGATTTCAGTCAGCACGATGAGCCGGTCACGGATTTCTGCAGCAAAAAGGCTGGGCAGGGTTTCCGTTGCCTGCCAGGGATGAACAGGAATCGGCAAATAGTCGCCCGGATCGAGTCCGAGCCGTTGGAGCGCATCGTCGAACTGCTGTAACTGTGGCACCCATTCACAGAGATGCTCCCGGTAGGGGGGAGTGCCGGTCAGTCGCTCGACGTGGGCGAATTTCTTGTGCAGCGCGCACAGTTTGACGTCGAATCTGGCTTCGAACTCAGGTGAAAATTCGATGACCTGCCGAGTCGACAGCCCCAGTTTGGTTTTGTAATTGGGATGCCATGGATGCCCGGTGGTGCCCCATTGTTCAAGGAGGATGCTTGCATTGATTTCGGTGCTTGCTTTGAGCTTAGACAGCATGTTGGTGTCAGGGCTACGGCCGTGGGTGTCGCGCAGAGTTCGACTCAAGGCATCATGGAATGCCAGGCTGATCGCATCGTTGGTCAGGCTGTTATCCAGCTCCTGCGACAACCGCTGCAGCACCTCGGGTGCTACCTTTTCGTCGAACAACGGGACAAGTAACCCCAGCAACTCGGAGGGCAGCACAATTGATCGGGGCAATTGATTACCATGCTGGACAAAGAGCCCCCCGTCTATCGACCAACTGCTCATGCGGTGGGATGCCAGCCCTTTGAACAGGAGGCTGGAATCGTTACCCAGTCTCAGGACTTCGATACCACTCGCTGATCCAGGCAAAAAATTCGGGCTAAGCACTTCTTCCCTGAGCAGCGCTTGTATCAATCGCTGAAGTGCTCGTTGGGACGACTTGTGCAGAGCATCCTTTAGCGCGCATTCCTCAATTTTTCTATGTTCGAATGCCGCTGTTGACATCGCGATGCGCCACTCTTGCGCGATGAGTGCCGGGACTGCCGAATTGATGAATTTCACACCCGCTTCCTTTCATATCTGACGACCTGACTCATATCGATCTAAACGATAATGATTATTGTTGGTCGCTGTTGGTGCGGCGCAATGTATAGCGGTCTTCGGCTGTTATATGTCGTCCGTTTCCGATCTGGTTTGCGGGAAATTTCCTAAACCGAGCTTTGGCAGGAGGAGGGCTCACTGCTGAAATCACTTCGATCTATCAGCCCTATTAATCCCTTAAATAATCAACCCAACTGATCTTCAGAATCGCTGCACATCGTTTTTCATTAATAGGGTCGTCCTTCATTCTTCGCTCCAGAAATCAGCAACATCTGGAGCTACTGTCATGGCCACTGCCATTCTCAATTCACTCAAACACGGCGCTTACACCGCCATCGCGTTGTATGTCGTATTCATCGCAGTGGTCACTGTCGTCAGCCTTAATCCACAACTGGGCGCACCTGGCTCGGTGTCAGTTCAATCGTCTGTCGTTGCGCTGGATGGCGCGGCTGGGCAGGCGAAGGGGCGTGCGTCGTGAGAGGGGCGAATTTCTGGGTGATTGTGTTCTTTGCCCTTATCAACAATGGCTGCACCTTGCTCGGTCACGGCGAGGGCTCGGTGGGCGGTGTGGCGCGCAGCATGGAGTTTCGCGCTGAAATGGCCGATGCGGTGGAGATACTTCGGGCGCAGAAGATCAACAGCGGGAACCCGCCGCCGAAGTCTGGTGAAGCTTTTTCCGGGATATTCAGGCTGGGCGCGATTGCCTGAGCACCACATGCCTCGTAGCAGCACGGCTTGCCGGCGGGGGCGGCCTTGAGATCGCCCCCGCC
>NZ_JANHKS010000069.1 GCF_028682175.1 Pseudomonas putida
GTTGATATTCAACGAGTTTTCCGTTCCGACTGCGCCGGAAGTGGGGCGAATTATAGAGATCTCCCGAGACGCGTCAAGCACTTATTTCAAAATCATTCAGAAACCAGCGTTACGCGCCCGAATGCCTTCTTGCCGGCCTGGCATACATGGGTAGCGCCGACCTTGAAGACAAAGCCGCGATCAACCACTTCACCATCTATACGTACGCCACCGGACGCCAGCAGATCGCGAGCGATCGCCGAGTTCTTCACCAGGCCTGCCTTATTAAGGACGGCAGCGATCGGCATGTCTTCAGCAGCAGACACGGAAATCTCCGGCAGATCCTCGGGCAGCTCACCATCCTTCATACGGTTGCCCGCAGAACGGTGCGCCGAAGCCGCAGCCTCTTCACCATGGAAACGTGCAACGATTTCCTCGGCCAGCTTGATCTTGATGTCACGCGGGTTCGCACCAGCTTCGCAATCGGCCTTGAAGCCTTCGATCTCTTCCATGGAGCGGAAGCTCAGCAGCTCGAAGTAACGCCACATCAACGCATCCGGAATCGAGACCAGCTTGCTGTACATGATGCCTGGTGCTTCCTGGATACCAACGTAGTTGCCCAGGGACTTGGACATCTTCTTCACGCCATCCAGACCTTCGAGCAGCGGCATGGTCAAAACGCACTGCGCTTCCTGACCGTACGCACGCTGAAGCTCGCGCCCCATCAGCAGGTTGAACTTCTGGTCCGTGCCGCCCAGCTCGACATCCGCGCGCAATGCGACAGAGTCGTAGCCCTGCACCAGCGGATAGAGGAATTCATGGATGGCGATCGACTGGTTCGACTTGTAGCGCTTGTCGAAGTCATCGCGCTCGAGCATACGAGCGACGGTGTACTGGGAAGACAGGCGAATGAAATCCGCAGGACTCATCTGGTCCATCCAGGTGGAGTTGAACGCCACCTCGGTTTTCGCCGGGTCCAGGATCTTGAAGACCTGAGCCTTGTAGGTTTCTGCGTAGTCGAGCACCTGCTCACGGGTCAGCGGCGGGCGCGTGGCGCTCTTGCCGCTCGGATCGCCGATCATGCCGGTGAAGTCACCGATCAAGAAGATGACCTGATGCCCCAGCTCCTGGAACTGGCGCAGCTTATTAATAAGCACCGTGTGGCCCAGGTGCAGATCAGGAGCCGTAGGGTCGAAACCGGCCTTGATGCGCAGTGGCTGACCACGCTTGAGTTTGGCGACCAGTTCGGACTCCACCAGGAGTTCGTCCGCGCCACGCTTGATCAGCGCCAACTGCTCTTCAACCGACTTCATAAATCGCCCCGTAAGCCTTATTCCAAAGGGAAACAACGATACAAGATCACCGCCCAAATACAAAGTCTGCCCACAGCAAGGCGACGAATCAGGGAACGATCCGCACGCGGACTTGCCTCAAGCAGGATTTGGTTATATTTTATACAGTTATTTCATCTTCATCATGTCATTCATCTTTTCCATTTCATCTTTTTTCAAAGTCAAAATTACTTATGAACGACACTCCGCCTAAAGCGCCCCCGCTTTATCCGAAGAGCCATCTGCTAGCTGCAAGCGGTATCGCGGCCCTGCTGAGCCTGGCGCTTCTGGTTTTTCCATCGAGCGATGTCGAAGCCAAGAAAACCAACATCGCGCTCGAGCTGGACACGCCATCCGATCAGCTCAAGCAACAACAAGACGCTCAAGACCAGGCGAAAGCCACAGAAGACACCACATCTTCTCCGTTCGCACAGATCGACGACAGCACCGACGAGCCTGAAGACACCGCCCAGGCCCCGGCCCCGGCCCCTGCGCCTGCTCCGGCCAAGCCTGCCGCCGAGGCCGTCGCCGCAGCCAAAAGCCCGAACCACAGGGAAATCGTGGTCTCCAAGGGTGACACCCTCTCTACCCTGTTCGAGAAGGTCGGCCTGCCGCCCGCCGCTGTGCATGAAGTCATCGCCAGCGACAAACAGGCCAAGCAGTTCAGCCAGCTGAAGAACGGCCAGGTGCTGCAATTCGAACTGACTCCCGACGGCAACCTGAAACAGCTGCACAGCAAGCTCAACGACCTGGAATCCATCAGCCTTTCCAGGACCGAAAAGGGCTATCTGTTTACCCGTGACGTCAGCAAGCCCAACGTTCGCACCGCCTACGTGCACGGCATCATCAGCAACTCGCTGTCGCAATCGGGTCAGCGCGCAGGCCTGAGCCACAGCATGACCATGGACATGGCCAACATCTTTGGCTACGACGTCGACTTCGCCCAGGACATCCGCAAGGGTGACGAATTCGACGTGATCTATGAGCAGAAAGTGGTCAACGGCAAGACCGTCGGCACCGGCAACATCCTGTCCGCGCGGTTCACCAACCGTGGCAAGACCTACACCGCCGTGCGTTACACCAACAAGCAGGGCAACACCAACTACTACACCGCCGACGGCAACAGCATGCGCAAGGCATTCATCCGCACCCCGGTTGAATTCGCCCGCATCAGCTCGATGTTCTCCATGGGCCGCAAACACCCGATCCTGAACAAGATCCGCGCCCACAAGGGCATCGACTACGCAGCGCCGCGCGGCACGCCGATCAAGGCCACCGGTGACGGCAAGGTGATCCTGGCCGGCCGTCGTGGCGGCTACGGCAACACCGTCATCATCCAGCACGGCGAGACTTACCGTACGCTCTACGGTCATATGCAGGGCTTTGCCAAAGGCATTCAGAATGGCTCCAGCGTCAAGCAAGGCCAAGTCATCGGCTATATTGGTACGACCGGCCTTTCGACAGGCCCGCATGTGCATTACGAGTTCCAGGTTAATGGCGTTCACGTAGACCCGCTGGGTCAGAAGCTGCCGATGGCAGACCCGATCGCCAAGTCCGAAAAACAGCGGTTCATGCAGGAGAGCCAACCTCTGATGGCTCGCATGGACCAGGAAAAGGCCACCATGCTGGCCTCGAGTAAGCGCTGACTCATGACTTTATATGTAGGTGTAATGTCCGGAAGCAGTCTGGATGGACTCGACTTCGCGCTGATTGAACAGGATGAGCGGCCACGCCTGGTCGCCACCCACTACATCCCTATGCCTGATGACCTGCGCGCCGAGCTGCTGGGCCTGTGCGCCAGCGGTCCGGACGAGATCGCCCGGGTCGGCATCGCCGAGCAGAAATGGGTACGACTTGCGGCCCAGGGCGTACTCGCGCTGCTGGACAAGCAGAACGTGTCCGCAGGCGAGATTCGCGCCATCGGCAGCCACGGCCAGACGGTTCGCCATGAACCCGCCCGCGGCTTCACCCTGCAGATCGGCAACCCTGCCCTGCTTGCCGAACTGACCGGCATTACCGTCGTCAGCGACTTCCGCAAGCGTGACATCGCCGCCGGTGGCCAGGGTGCCCCGCTGGTGCCGGCGTTCCACGAAGCGCTGTTCGATGACAACAAGGACTATCGCGCAGTGCTGAACGTCGGCGGCTTCAGCAACCTGAGCCTGATCGAGATCGACAAGCCGGTTTCCGGTTTCGATTCCGGTCCCGGCAACGTGCTGCTCGATGCCTGGATCCAGGCCCAGCGCGGCCTGAGCTATGACAAGGACGGCGCCTGGGGCGAGAGTGGCACGGTCAACCCGGACCTGCTCAAGTCCATGCTCAGCGACCAGTTCTTCCAGACCAAGGGGCCGAAAAGCACCGGGCGTGAAGTCTTCAACCTGGGCTGGGTTCAGCACCACATGTTCCAGTTGCCGACCCTGAAACCCGAAGATGTTCAGGCGACGCTGCTGGAAGTGACAGCCTTGAGCATTACCGAGTCCTTGCAGTCGGCCCAGGCCCAGACCAAGGAACTGCTGGTGTGCGGCGGCGGCGCCCATAACAAGGCGCTGATGGCTCGGCTGGCGGCGTTGCTGCCCAACACCAAGGTGTCCAGCACTGCCGATTTCGGTGTGGACCCGGACTGGGTCGAGGCCATGGCCTTTGCCTGGCTGGCCCATTGCGCACTGGAAAGCGTGCCGGCCAACCGCCCGAGCGTCACCGGGGCCAAAGGCTTGCGAGTACTGGGCGCCATCTACCCGGCGTAACGATTGCCCGCAAACGAAAACGCCGTGCATCTGCACGGCGTTTTGCGTTCTACAGCCTGTGAATCAGATCGAGAACGAGGAACCGCAGCCGCAGGTGGTTGCGGCGTTAGGGTTCTTGATCACGAAGCGGGAGCCTTCCAGCCCCTCCTGATAGTCTACTTCTGCGCCAGCCAGGTACTGGAAGCTCATTGGATCGACCACCAGGCTTACGCCCTCGCGCTCGACGATGGTGTCATCGTCTGCAACGTCTTCATCAAAAGTGAAGCCATACTGGAAGCCCGAACAGCCACCGCCCGTTACGAATACACGCAACTTGAGGCGATCATTGCCCTCTTCGTCGACCAGGGTTTTCACCTTGTGCGCTGCACCCTGGGTGAATTCCAGAGCCACCGGAGTGAAGGATTCGACGCTCATGCTCAATATCTCCCGGCGTTAAGCCGTCATAATGCGTAATGGGCGCATTATCCGCTTCTCCCAGAAAATTGGTCAACTATTCTGACGCAAGCCTCAAGCCGCAAGCGACAAGCTGCAAGTGAAAAGCACGCGATCGGCTTCTCGCTTGAGGCTTGGAGCTTGAAGCTTAAAGCTGCTTTTATGGCAGCATGCCGGCGTGGGACAGGCCCATGCGTTCGTCCAGCTCGAACATGATGTTCATGTTCTGGACCGCCTGGCCCGATGCGCCTTTGACCAGGTTGTCGATGACCGACAGCACCACGACCAGATCACCGCCCTGTGGACGATGCACCGCGATGCGGCAGACGTTGGCGCCGCGCACGCTGCGGGTTTCCGGATGGCTGCCGGCAGGCATCACATCGACGAACGGCTCGTTGGCGTAGCGTTTTTCGAACAGCGCCTGCAGGTCCACCGACTTGTCGACGACAGTCGAATACAGGGTGGCATGAATACCGCGAATCATCGGCGTCAGGTGTGGTACGAACGTCAGGCCGATATCGCCACCGGCTGCACGACGCAGGCCCTGGCTGATTTCCGGCAGGTGACGGTGACCTTTGACGGCATAGGCCTTGAAGCTCTCGCTGGTTTCGGCATACAGCGAACCCACGCTGGCACCACGACCGGCGCCGCTGATGCCGGACTTGCAGTCGGCGATCAGGCGGGTCGGATCCGCCAGCCCCGCCTCCAGCAATGGCAGGAAGCCCAGTTGAGTGGCAGTCGGGTAGCAGCCCGGTACCGCGATCAGGCGCGCGCCCTTGATCTGATCGCGGTTGACTTCCGGCAGTCCGTAGACAGCCTCGCCCAGCAACTCAGGTGCGCCGTGTGGCTGGTTGTACCACTTGGCCCATTCATCGGCATCCTGCAGACGGAAGTCAGCCGACAGGTCGATGACCTTGGTGCCCGCTGCCAGCAGTTCGCCCGCCAGCGCGTGTGCAACGCCGTGGGGAGTGGCAAAAAACACCACGTCGCACGCGCCCAGGACTTTCACATCCGGTACGCTGAAAGCCAGACCGTCGTAATGGCCGCGCAGGTTCGGATACATGTCGGCCACTGGCAGACCTGCTTCGGAGCGCGAGGTGATCGCCACCACTTGCGCTTGCGGATGCTGTGCCAGAAGACGCAGCAATTCGACGCCGGTGTAACCCGTGCCACCGACGATACCGACCTTGACCATAACCTGCCCTCAACGAAACCACTGGAAAGCCGCTGATAATAGGAGGCCAGGGCCTTGGGGACAACCGTGAACGTGACGTACGGGCCTGCCAGCCACTACTATTTGCGCCACCGTGATCCTGGAAAAAAACCAAAATGCTCTATCTGTGGATAAAAGCACTGCACATTGTTTCAATCGTATGCTGGTTCGCTGGCCTTTTTTACCTCCCTCGCCTTTTCGTCTATCACGCCATGAGCACCGATGACGTCAGCCGCGAGCGCTTCTGCACGATGGAGCGAAAGCTCTACCGCGCAATCATGGGGCCGGCGATGATCGCCACACTGGTGTTCGGCATCTGGCTGATTACACTGACCCCGGGATTCCTGCAGCAAGGCTGGATGCACGCCAAGCTGACCCTGGTGGTGTTGCTGATCGGCTACCACCATATGTGCGGCGCGCAGGTCAAACGTTTCGCCCGTGGCGAGCAGGGCCGCAGCCACGTGTTCTATCGCTGGTTCAATGAAGTCCCGGTTCTGATCCTGTTGGCCATCGTCATTCTGGTCGTGGTCAAACCGTTCTGATCCCACGTTTGTCAGTGATGCATTCAACCCAAGACAAGGAAGCCGTGCATGGCCGAGCAGTTCAAGATCGTATTCGAAGGGCAGTTGCGAACGGGTGTGGACCTTGAAACTGCGCGCCTGAACCTGGCGCAGTTGTTCAAAAGCGATGTGTCGGGCATCGACCGGTTGTTCACCGGCAAACCTGTCACCGTCAAGAAGGGCCTGACCCGGGATGACGCCCAGCGTTATCTCAAGGCGCTGAACGACGCAGGCGTGGAGGCACGCATCGAGTCCGAACAACCGGTGTCGTGGACGCTCGAGGAAATCGAGGAGCCTGCCCCGGCCAGACCGGCGTTCGAGCCAGCCCCGTCGCCTTACGCCCCACCCCGGGCAGCGGTCACCCAGAACTGGCCGGCAGAGGGTGAGTTGAAGGTGTTCACCGTGCAGGGGCGCATCGGCCGGCTGCGCTATCTGGCGTGGACCATGGTCCTGACCTTCGTCGCCATGCTGGCGGCAGCCCTGTGTTTCGGCGTGCTGAGCCTGTCGCTGGTCGCCGGCGGCTTGCTGGGTGCGGTACTGGTGCTGGCCTTCATCGTCGTGAGCATCATGATGGGCGCACAGCGTCTGCATGATGCCGGCTGGTCGGCCTGGCTGCTCTTGCTCAATCTGGTCCCCTTCGTTGGCAGCTTCTTTCCGATCCTGATGTGTGTCGTACCCGGCAATGCAGGCCCCAACCGCTACGGCGCCCCGCCACCGAAGAACACCGGCGCTGTAAAACTCCTCGCCACTCTGTGGCTGTTGTTCCTGGCCCTGATATTCGTGGCAGGCCTGACCGGCGGCCTGCAGAAGGTCAAAAGCAAGGTAGAAGCCACGACGGACGAATACGAACAGACTCTGCCCTACGACGATGATGACGCTGCACAACCAACCGTGCCGGTAGACCCTGCAGAAGCAGGCGACTCTTCCGACAACGAAGAAGATCAATAACTGACTGGCAGCAAGGACGCTGTCTCACCACTTGCAACACCTCATGGGAGACCTGCATGACCCGTTACGCCCTGGTCACCGGAGCATCCAGCGGTATCGGCCTTGCGATGGCCGAAGCGCTGGCTCGCCGTGGCCGCAATCTGATTCTGGTTTCTCGCCATAGGGACATGCTGGAGGGCATTGCCATCGAGTTCACTCAGCGCTTCGGCGTCGAGGTGCTGTTTCGCGCCTGCGATCTGGGCGAACCCCTGCGGCTCTCGGGCTTTCTGCTGGAACTGGAAGAGGGCGAGCGCCAGATCGATCTGCTGGTCAATTGCGCAGGCATCGGCAACAGCGGCCCGTTTCTGGCCCAGGAGTGGGCACAGGAACAGGACCTGCTGGACCTCAACGTGCTGGCCCTGACGCGCCTGTGCCACACGGTGGGCAACCTGATGGCGGTGCAAGGCGGCGGCCAGATCCTCAACGTTGCGTCGATCATGGGGTTCCAGCCGGGCCCGTGGATGAGCACCTACGCCGCCAGCAAAGCCTATGTGCTGCACTTTTCCGAAGGCCTTCGCGAGGAACTGAAGAAAACCGGCGTGAGAATCTCGGTGCTGTGCCCGGGCCCCACGCGCACGTCGTTCTTCCGCACCGCTCAGTTGAATGCCGACAAGTTCACCAGCGACAAGACCATGAGCGCCGAAGAGATCGCGCTGTATACCGTGCGTGCCCTGGACAAGAATCGCGCGATCATCGTGCCGGGCCTGCGTAATCGCCTCATGATCCGGATGCCACGTCTGGCCGGGCGCTGGATGACGCGCAAGATCTGGGGCTCGATGCTCAAGTCGCGCACTTCGGCCTGATACCCCGCGTTGCAAGAAACGGCTGGGCGTGTTCGCGCGCGCTCAGTACACTCGCCCCACTGCCCCTGAAACGGAGAAACAAGGCTGTGACTACTCTGTTCACCAAGATCATCAACCGGGAAATCCCGGCAAAGATCATCTATGAAGACGATCAAGTGCTGGCGTTTCACGACATCGCCCCGCAGGCGCCGATCCACTTTCTGGTCATCCCGAAGAAACCGATCGCCACGCTCAACGACGTGACCGAAGAAGACAAGGGCCTGCTGGGTCACATCCTCTTCACCGCCCAGCGCCTGGCCAAGGAGCAGGGTTGCGAGGACGGCTTTCGCGTTGTGATGAACACCAACGAGAAAGGCGGGCAGACCGTCTATCACATTCACATGCACGTGCTGGGCAAGCGCCAGATGACCTGGCCGCCGGGCTGAGTCGGGCCCTACACCGGTTTTACCGATCCGCCGGGCGTCTATTGCGCGCCTGGGCGGGTTGACGCAGCACAAGCCTCGTCACAATGATTGAGGTAGACTGGCCGCCGTGGATTTATCCGGAGGTGCCCATGGCTACCGAACGTCACTACTCCCCCATCGATCGTTTTCTGTTGCAGGCCGACGCTGCGATGAAGACGCTGCTGCCTGCCAGCGCGCATTCCCATCGCCCCTCGCCCGCCATCGTCCAGCCCGACACCAAGCTGAGCGAAACCGACACCCGGCACGTCGCGGGCCTCATGCGCATCAACCATACCGGCGAAGTCTGTGCCCAGGCGCTGTATCAGGGCCAAGCACTGACCGCCAAGCTGCCTCATGTGCGCAAGGCGATGGAACATGCCGCCGAAGAAGAGATCGACCACCTGGTGTGGTGCGAGCAGCGCATCCGCCAACTGGGCAGCCACACCAGTGTGCTCAACCCGCTGTTCTATGGCATGTCGTTCGGGATCGGCGCTGTCGCCGGGCTGATCAGCGACAAGGTAAGCCTGGGTTTTGTGGCGGCGACTGAAGATCAGGTCTGCAAGCACCTGAACGAGCATCTGGAGCAACTGCCGGTGGAGGACGAAAAGTCCCGCGCGATTCTTGAGCAGATGCGCACCGACGAAGAGCAACATGCCGAAGGCGCCATCCAGGCTGGCGGTTTCCGCTTCCCGGCACCGGTGAAGTTCGGCATGAGCATGCTGGCCAAGGTGATGACCAAAAGCACCTACCGTATCTGATAGTCCCCCGTAGCAGCACGGCTTGCCGGCGGGAGCGGTGTGTCAGACGGCACATTCGTCGCAGATACACCGCCCCGCCGGCAAGCCGTGCTGCTACGGGAGAACATCAATACCGACTTGGTGTATCAACCCAGCTCGATGATTTCGTAGTCGTGGGTGATTTCCACGCCCGCGTTACCCAGCATGATCGACGCCGAGCAGTACTTCTCGGCGGACAGTTCGATGGCGCGCTTGACCTGGGTTTCCTTCAGGCCTCGGCCCTTGACCACGAAATGCAGGTGGATCTTGGTGAACACCTTCGGGTCTTCAGTGGCGCGCTCGGCTTCCAGGAAGGCTTCGCAGCTCTCGACCGGCTGGCGGGCTTTCTTCAGGATGCTGACCACGTCGAAGTTGCTGCAACCGCCCAGGCCGATCAGCACCATTTCCATTGGGCGCACGCCCAGGTTGCGACCGCCGCTCTCGGGCGGGCCGTCCATCACGACCACATGGCCGCTGCCCGACTCGCCGAGGAACATGGCCTCACCCGCCCACTGAATACGCGCTTTCATCCCCAGGACTCCGTACTTGAAATAAGAATGCTTGAAAAAAGGCGGCCAGCTTAGCACAGGGCAGAGATGTCACTGAGTGCGTCGGGAGATGCCGATTAGCGACACAAAAGTAGGAAATTTCGGAAAAATGGCGATTTGCCCCTCACTCGGGGCGATAAATCGGAAATACTGCCGATACCTATAAGAATGCCTCAGGGCGCAGTTTTTTACGGGATACAACCATGGTTGTCATGACCCCTCCGAACAAAGCCAAACTGGTCGACAAGCTCCTTCCCTACGCCCAGCGCAGACGTTGCCCGGCCAAGAGCAACATCATTTGCGCCGGCGAGGAATCCGAGTCTCTGTACCTGATTATCAAGGGCTCGGTGACGATCCTGATCGAGGACAGCGACGGCCGCGAGATGATCGTCGCGTACCTCAATGCGGGCGACTTCTTCGGCGAACTGGGTCTGTTCCATCCCCAGAGCACCGGCTCGCCGCGCAGCGCCTGGGTCCGCGCCAAGACCGAGTGCGAAGTCGCCGAAATCAGCTATGCAAAATTCCGCGAGCTGAGCCAGCACGATCCTGAACTGATGTACGCAATGGGCGGCCAGATGGCCGAGCGTCTGCGCAACACCACGCGCAAGGTCGGTGACCTGGCGTTTCTCGATGTCACGGGCCGGGTGGCGCGCAGCCTGCTGGACCTGTGCAAGCAGCCGGACGCGATGACTCACCCCGATGGCATGCAGATCAAGATCACCCGCCAGGAAATCGGGCGGATTGTGGGCTGCTCACGGGAAATGGTTGGGCGCGTGCTCAAGTCGCTGGAAGAGCAGAAGCTGGTTCACGTGCGCGGCAAGACCATGGTGGTCTTCGGCACCCGCTGAATTCCGTTACAGCTGAGCGAACACCTGGGCGTAGCGCTCGGCCAGGCGGTTCAGGAAATCCGGCGCGGCGAACAATTCGTGAAGGGCGATGTGGCTGTCGGCGTTGCAACGCTGTTCCAGCTCGCACATCTGGTTGAAGCGGTTGACGGCGTCGACCATCTCCACACGTTCGTTATCCAGCAGCATCGCACCGTGGGCCAGCACCACCGGCCGCTGTCCGCCCTGGCTCTGGCGCCAGCGCTGGGCGGTCCCGACCATCTTGCGACCATCAAGATTGACGTTGAAGCGCCCATCGCAGAACGCGCCGGGAACCTCCCCCAGAGACGCCGCGCCACCCAGCTCGCCCAACACATCGAGCATGGGCTGACACAGGCGCATGTAGGCGTTCTCGATGCGGTCGCGATCAGGGTCGGATTTAGGCTGGACGTAGACCAGCGCGACATTCACGGTGGCAGGGGACTGGGGAACCGGCTCGCCACCGCTTTCACGCAGCAGTACCGGCCAACCGATATCGGACAGGGTTTCGCTGGCTTCGCTGAAGCCTGGCAGGCGACTGAGCCTGCGCGGCATCACCAGCGCGTGATCGTTGGGGCGCCAGAACAGCACGCCGTAATCTGCATCCCCGGCACAGACAGAAGCCAGCAAGTCCTGCTCGGCCGCAAGGCCGGCTTCAACGCAGATGTCGATGACTTGTGTGCTCATGTCCAACTCCCCAATAGATTCACGTAGCAGCACGGCTTGCCGGCGGGAGCGGTGTGCCAGACAGCATATTCGTCACAGATACACCGCCCCCGCCGGCAAGCCGTGCTGCTACGAGGGCTGGATCAATCCAGCGTGCTGCCCTTGATCGCTGCGCCTTTTTCCGGGAAGAACAGGCGCTGCAGTTCCACGCCCGGTTTTTCAGCGCGCATGAAGGCTTCGCCCACCAGGAAGGAATACACCTCGTTGATTTCCATCAACTCGACGTCGGCGCGGTTGAGAATCCCGCTCTCGGTGATGACCAGGCGATCACGGGGGATGCGCGGCAGCAGGTCCAGCGTGGTTTCAAGGCTCACGTCGAAGGTGTGCAGGTTGCGGTTGTTGATGCCGACCAGCGGGGTATCGAGGGTCTTGAGCGCCCGCTCCAGCTCATCGCCATCGTGCACTTCAACCAGAATGTCCAGGCCAACGCCTTTGGCGACCGATGCCAGCTCGGCCATCTTCACGTCGTCCAGCGCCGAGACGATCAGCAGGATGCAGTCGGCACCCAGCGCGCGAGCTTCGACCACCTGATACGGGTCGATCATGAAATCCTTGCGGATGACCGGCAGCGCACAGGCGCCACGGGCCTCTTTCAGGTACGCGTCGGCGCCCTGGAAAAAGTCGATGTCGGTCAGCACCGACAGGCAGGTCGCACCGCCCGCCTCGTAGCTCTTGGCAATTTCGGCAGGCTGGAAGTTCTCGCGAATCACGCCCTTGCTCGGCGAAGCCTTCTTGATTTCGGCGATGACCGCAGGCTGCTTACGCTTGGCTTGCTCGATCAATGCCTGGGCGAAGCCGCGCGGCGCATCGGCGGTGCTGACCAGCGTTTCCAGCTCCGACAGGCTGACGCTGGCACGACGCGCCGCGACTTCCTCGGCCTTGCGGGCAAGAATCTTTTCCAGAACCGTCGGCACACTCATCCTTCATTCTCCTGTTTGAATACTGCGGTGAAGGCGCCCAGCTCCTCGAGCTTTTCACGCGCCAGGCCCGTATGCAGCGCATCGTGGGCCAGCTCCACACCTTCTTTCAACGATGACGCAAGATCGGCGGCATAGAGCGCGGCGCCGGCGTTGAGCACGATCATTTCGGCGGCTTTCTGACCGTTTTCGGTCTTGCGGCGGCCCAGGGCATCACGAATCAGTTCAAGCGACTGCGCCGGGCTGTCCACCACCAGGCCAAACAGGCTCTGGCTCTTCATGCCCAGGTCTTCGGGTTGCACCCAGTATTCGGTGACTTCGCCGTTCTTTAGTTCAGCGACAAAAGTCGGCGCGGCCAGGCTGAATTCGTCCAGGCCGTCCTGGGAATGCACCACCAGCACGTGTTTGCTGCCCAGACGCAACAGCACTTCGGCCAGCGGGCGGCACAGCGCCTGATTGAACACACCGACCACCTGATGCTTGACCCCAGCCGGGTTGGTCAGCGGGCCGAGCATGTTGAACAGGGTGCGCAGTCCCAGCTCCTTGCGTGGGCCGGCGGCGTGTTTCATCGCGCCGTGATGAGTCTGGGCGAACATGAAACCGATACCGACGCTGTCGATGCAGCGCGCCACCTGGACTGGCGTCAGGTTCAGGTAGACCCCGGCGGCTTCCAGCAGATCGGCGCTGCCGCTCTTGCCCGACACTGCGCGGTTACCGTGCTTGGCCACCGTGCAGCCGGCGGCGGCGATCACGAAGGATGCGGCGGTCGACACGTTGAAGATGTTTGCCCCGTCACCGCCCGTGCCGACGATGTCGACGACGCGCTCCAGAGATTGAAGCTGGACCTGATCGGCCAGCTCGCGCATGACCGACACCGCACCGACGATTTCGTCGATGGTCTCGCTCTTCATGCGCATGCCCATCAGGAATGCGCCGATCTGCGCCTGAGTGCATTGTCCGGTCATGATTTCGCGCATGATGTCGCGCATTTCGTCGGTGGTCAGGTCCAGTTGATTCACAACCCGGGCCAGCGCCGTTTTGATATCCATTGCCATATCGAAGTGTCCTTAACCCTGACGAGTGCCGCCGGTCTGCTTGAGGAAGTTGGCGAACAGCTCGTGCCCCTGCTCGGAGAGAATCGACTCAGGGTGGAACTGCACCCCTTCGACGTTCAATGTCTTGTGGCGCAGGCCCATGATCTCATCGACGGAGCCGTCTTCGAGCTGGGTCCAGGCGGTCACTTCCAGACAGTCTGGCAAGGTTTCACGCTTGACGACCAAAGAGTGGTAACGGGTTACGGTCAGCGGGTGTTTCAGGCCTTCGAAGACGCCTTGGTCTTCGTGGATCAGATCGCTGGTCTTGCCGTGCATGACCTGGCGCGCGCGCACCACATCGCCGCCAAAGGCCTGGCCGATGGACTGGTGGCCCAGGCACACACCGAGCACCGGCAGCTTGCCTGCGAAGTGCTTGATGACGTCAATGGAGACGCCCGCCTCGTTCGGCGTGCACGGGCCCGGCGAGACCACGATGCGCTCGGGGTTCAAAGCTTCGATTTCGGCAACGGTCATTTCGTCGTTGCGGATCACTTTAACGTCGGCGCCCAGTTCGCCCAGGTACTGCACGACGTTATAGGTAAAGGAGTCGTAGTTATCGATCATCAGCAGCATGGTGTGCTTAACCTCTTGAAATCACTGACCTTAATCAACCTCTCGAAAGTCGCACCCGCATTTGTGGCCACTGCGCTACGCAGGACGGGCGGCATGAACTTCGTGTCTGAGGCAGGGTGTTGCAGCGCCGGGCAGGCCGGCAAGGGGAAAGAGTCAGGCGCGCCAACGCCAGCGGGCGTGGGCCTTGATAACGCGCATCAAGAGTTTGCTGACAATTGTCACGGGAGGGTCTCATCTATACGTTCCGGGACATTAGCGTACCGAACCTGGCGAAGCAACCGCATTCTACGATAGAAAAACCTCACTTGATCTACTCAGAACGGCGAGGATTGCGCGGATCAGCGTCCAGCGGCGCTGGCAGCAGGCGCGAAGTTCGCTCCCGCAAGCGGGGCGCGACAAAATCCAGGAAGGCCCGCAACTTGAGCGGCAGCGGCGTTTGCCCCTTGTGCACCAGGCTGACGGGCAAGGGTGCGGACTCGAATGGCTCAAGGACGATATTCAGCTTTTCATCACTCACCGCTTGCGCAACCTGGTAAGACAGCACGCGAATCAGCCCCACGCCCAGTACGGCGGCATCGATGGCGGCTTCTGCGGTATTGACCGTCAGCCGTGAATGAACAGCCACCGAGCGCTCTGACTTTCCGCCGCCGAACACCCAGGCGCGTTTGGATTCCAGCACTTCAAAGGTAATGCAGTCGTGCCCGGCCAGATCCTCCGGCGTGGCCGGCATGCCCCGTTGCGCAAGGTACTCAGGGCTTGCACACACCACTCGGCGCACCTTGCCCACTTGCGTGGCCATCAGCGAGCTGTCTGGCAACTCACCAATCCGCACCGCGATATCGCCGTGCTCTTCCATCAGGTGCACCACACGATCAGTGAGCATCAGGCTCACGCTGATCTGCGGGTACTGCGCGAGAAATTCTGCCACCACCGGCACCACGTGCAAGCGTCCGAACACCACGGGGGCGGTGACCACCAGTTCGCCCTTGGGCGCGGCGTATTCGCCGGTCGCGGCGCGCTCGGCCTCGCCGATGTCCTCAAGAATCCGCTGGCAGGCCGCCATGTAGGAGGCCCCGGCCTCTGTCAATGAAAGCTGGCGGGTGGTCCGATGCAACAGGCGCGTGTTGAGGTGCGATTCCAGCTCCGCGACCTTGCGGCTGACCGTCGCCAGCGGCATGCCCAACCGGCGCGCGGCAGCCGAGAGGCTTCCCGCCTGGGCAACCGTGACGAAGATGGACATGGCGTCCAGGCGATTCATCGCGACTCTCTCAAATTCTGGAAGGATGATTCCCGATCTTAGGGAATTCTCTTTATAAATGCGACTGCGTAGGGTTGATCTCAATGACCGGTACGCAGCATTGGGCTGCACATGCCGGGCGCCAGCCAGCCTGAAGGAGGATGCGATGAGCAGCCTGCCCACTACACCCCACAGCGCACCTGACAGTGCCCCCGCCACCGCGTCCCGCGGCAAGATCGTCATGATGGCGATCATCGCGGGCGCCGTGATCACCAACCTTTACTGCGTGCAGCCGATCCTGCCGTTGATCGCTGCCAGCCTTCAGATCGACCAGACCACCGTCGACATCGTCGCGGGCGCCGCGTTGCTCGGCTTCGCCTTTGGGCTGGCGATGCTGCTGCCCCTGGGGGATCGCTTCGACAGGCGCACCCTGGTGCTGGGGCAAATCATCGTCGCCATCGTCTTCGCACTGGCCGCCGCCGCATCGCCAAGCGTCTGGACACTGATAGCGGCGTCCTTCGGCCTGGGCGTGGTCGCCTGCGTTCCGCAGCAACTGGTGCCGTTCGCCGCCGTCATGTCACGACCCAGCGAGCGCGGGCGTTCGGTAGGCACGGTGGTCAGCGGCATCATGGTCGGCATCCTGCTGGGCCGCACACTGTCCGGCCTGATCGGGGAAGTCTATGGCTGGCGCGCGGTGTACGTCGTCGAAGCGGCGTTCATGGTGCCGGTGTTCATCGTTGCCGCCTCGTTGCTGCCTCGTGGCGTACCGACCACTCAACTGTCCTACGGCAAATTGCTGGCTTCGCTGTGGCCGCTGATGCGCGACAACAAGCCGATTCGCGATTCGATGGTGGTTCAGGCGCTGCTGTGGGCGTGCTTCAACGCGTTCTGGGTCAACCTTGCCGCGCTGCTGAGTGAAGGCCCGCTGCATCTGGGCAGTGCCTGGGCCGGGGGCTTCGGGATCATCGGTGCCGCCGGCGCCCTCGCCGCATCGGCCGCAGGGCGCGCGTCTGATCGCTTCGGAACCCGGGCAGTGATTGCTGCCAGCATCGGCATCGTGACCCTGTCGTATCTGCTGCTCGCAGGGGCCGAGTCTTCGCTGATCTTCCTGGTGCTCGGGGTCATCGTGCTGGATATCGGCGTGCAGGCGGGGCTTGTCTCCAACCAGACTCGCGCTTTCGCCGTGGACCCAAAGGCCCAGGGGCGCATCAACAGCCTGTACATGACCGGCACCTTTTTCGTCGGCGCGCTGGGCACGGTCATCAGCGGCTGGCTCATGGCCCGTTTCGGCTGGCAGGGCGTCGTCACCTTTGGCATCGGGCTGGGAGTGCTGGCCGGGATCTACCACTGCATGGGAGCCTCAAGCTCCGCTGCAAAGCAGCCGACCCCGAGCGCTGAAGGAAGGCGCTGAACCCGAACTCAGACACAGACCACAACATATATCGCCGTTTCGCTTCCTCTTGATTCCCGTTCTGGGAACTACAGTGTCCACCGTTCTGGTGGGCACTCTTTTTATCTGTTTGCGCCAGAGGGCACTTGATTAGGTTGCTAACTTTCACCCCGGTGAAAATCAACAACCGGGTGAAGACGCGCAGGGACTTATCGGATATATTTCCGGCCGCTTTGATCATGGCCGGCAAATAAAGAGTCAATAAAAACCATGTCCCGTAAAAAATACCTGGCGGCGTTCGCCTTCGTGTTGATCGCTGCAACTTCTGCCGCTTACAGCCTGCATCAACGCCCTGTATACAAAGAGCGGCTCCACCTGTGTTTGCCGCCGACGCCTGCAATGTCAAATATCCAGCGGCAGGAACCTACCAGCAGCATCATGGTTAGCGATCGGATGCTGCCGCTGGCGCATTCGTCCTCTGAGATGCAGGTGACTGAAATCGCCCCCACGCCGGCTTCTGACACCCTGACGGTGTTCTACTCGGGCGATGGCGGCTGGCGTGATCTGGACAAGGAAATATCCGAGATCATGGGCGGTGCAGGTTATCCCGTCATCGGTGTAGATACGTTGCGTTATTACTGGAAGTATCGTTCTCCCGAAGAAAGTGCGGCCGATCTTACTGCCCTGATGGATAACTATCGGCAGCGCTGGGGTATCAAACATTTCGTATTGGCCGGTTATTCATTTGGCGCCGATGTATTGCCCGCGATTTATAATCGTCTGCAGGAAAAAGACAAGAACGCCGTCAGCAGCATTCTGTTATTAGCCTTCGCCCGAAAAGGCAGTTTTGAAATTCACCTGGATGGCTGGATCAAAGACAATAACAATGGCATCGAAACAGGATCCGAAATGGCCAAACTCCCGGCCAGCAAGGTGTTGTGCGTGTATGGCGTGAAAGAAAAGAAGAAAAGCGGCTGCACCGACACCACAATCGTGGGTGAGGTTATGCAACTACCGGGCAAGCATCACTTCGACCGCGACTACAACTCCCTGACACTGAAGTTGCTCGAAGCGATCAAGCACAGAAATACCACCGCTGTGCTTTGACAGAGCGAGCGACGGCCTGCGGCGCTGATGGACGAGCGCCCGGGTTAACATCCGGAAAGTGCAATCTGTGATAGCCATTAGCCTTTACCTCATTGATCTTGTCCAGTCTGTGACATAGCGCCCGCCGGGTGATACATGACATGGCGCTATGTGTCGTAACTGCTACCTTCTCGTTCAGCACTAAAAAACAAGAAGGGACTTCTCAATGTTCAAAGCCACCCGGCACTGGCCATTTGCGGCCTGCCTGCTGTCACTCGCTTGCTCCTCGGCAATGGCCGCCTCCTCCCCCTATTCGACGATGATCGTGTTCGGCGACAGCCTGGCCGACGCCGGGCAGTTTCCCGATGCAGGCGGACCACCCGGCGCCACACTGCGCTTCACCAACCGCGTAGGCCCGACCTTTCAGAATGGCAGTGGCGAGGTCTTCGCCCTCAACTCCTCGACATTGCTGGGCGGTTTGCTGGGGGTCGCACCCGGCGACCTGCAAGCCTCGACCTCTCCGGTGCGCGCCGCCCAAGGCCTGGCCGACGGCAACAACTGGGCGGTCGGCGGCGACCGGACGGACCAGATCCTCGCCGCGATCACCACACAATCCCAGGTGGCCAACACCGACACCACGACCGGCGTGACCACGGTTTTCCGCAGCAGGCCAGGGTATCTGGTGGAAAACAACTTCCGCGCCGATCCGAACGCCCTTTACTACCTTACCGGTGGTGGCAATGACTTCCTGCAAGGCCGCGTGCTCAGCCCTGGCCAGGCGGCAAGCGCCGCCAACAACCTTGCCGATAGCGCGCAAGTGCTGTCACAGGCAGGGGCGCGTTACATCATGGTCTGGCTGCTGCCTGACATTGGCCAGACCCCCGCGGTGTTCGGCACACCGTTGCAAGTGCCATCGACGCTGCTCAGCGGAGTGTTCAACCAGCAACTGGTCAGCCGTCTGGGGCAGATCAACGCAGAGGTCATCCCACTCAACGTGCCCGGCCTGGTTCGCGAGGTGCTTCAGGAGCCGGCGCGTTATGGTCTGGCGGCTGATCAGAATCTGGTGGGCACCTGTTTCAGCGGCGACAGCTGCACGGCGAACAGCGTCTATGGGATCAATGGCCTCACGCCCGACCCGACCAGACTGCTGTTCAACGATGGCGTGCATCCCACCGTTGCGGGCCAGCGTCTGATCGCCGATTACGGTTACTCGATTCTCTCGGCGCCGTGGGAAATCACCCTGCTTCCGGAAATGGCCAACGGCACCTTGCGCGCGCAGCAGGATGAATTGCGCAGCCAGTGGCTGGCTGACTGGGGCAACTGGCAACAGGTCGGTGAATGGCGAGCCATTGTCGCCGGTGGCGGTCAGAAGCTGGACTTCGACGCGCAAAGCAATTCCGCAAGCGGCGACGGACATGGCTACAACCTGACGGTCGGTGGCAGCTAACGCTTCGCCGAAGACTGGCGCGCCGGTCTGGTGGCGGGCGCCTATCGGCAGACGCTGGAGGCCGGTCCCCGGGATTCGGACTACAAACTCAACAGTTACATCGCCACCGCTTTCGTGCAGTTTCAGGCGAATCATTGGTGGGCTGACCTGGCCGCCTCAGGCGGGAAACTGGACTACGACGATCTCAAGCGCAAATTCGCCCTGGGCGTGAGTGAAGGTGCGGAAAAAGGCGACACCGATGGCAACCTCTGGGCGCTCAGCGGACGGTTGGGTTATGACCTCGCGCAGCAGAGCAGCCGCTGGCATGTCTCGCCTTTCATCAGTGCTGACTATTCCCGCGTCGAGGTCGATGGCTATTCGGAAAACAGCACCCGATCCACCGCGCTGAACTACGACGACCAGACCCGCCGGTCAAAGCGTCTGGGTGCGGGGTTGCAGGGCAAATTCGATATCACGCCGCAGACCCAGGTGTTCGGCGAGGTGGCCCATGAGCGCGAGTTCGACACCAATCAGCAGGACGTGACCATCGCCCTGAACAGCGTGCCGGGGGTGGATTTCAATCTTGAGGGGTATGAACCGCAGCGCAGCCTGAATCGGGCGAGTGTGGGGGTGAGCCAGAAACTGGCCCCGGACCTGACGTTGAGGGCCGGTTACAACTGGCGCAAGAATGATGATGTGACGCAGCAAGGGGTGAATCTGGCTGTGAGTCTGGATTTTTAATCCTGAAGGCTGACACAGCGGTCGCGGGCAAGCGCGCTCCTACAGTCCGGCGATGATCTTGTAGGAGCGCTTGCCCGCGATGGCGGCCTGCCTGCACCACATGCATGGCTGACACACCGCAGTCGTCCGGATGCGGCCCAGAGCAAGCGCGCTCCTACAGAAGGGATGGGGTCAGGCTTGGGGCTCTTGTTCCGCCAGCGCCACCGCGCGGAACATTGCGCGGCGTTTGTTCAGGGTTTCTTCCCACTCCAGGGCCGGCACCGAGTCGGCAACGATGCCGCCGCCGGCCTGAACGTGCAGTTCGCCGTTCTTGATGACCGCCGTACGAATGGCAATGGCGGTGTCCATGTTGCCGTTCCACGCCAGGTAGCCCACCGCCCCGCCGTAGACGCCACGTTTGACCGGCTCCAGCTCGTCGATGATTTCCATCGCACGAATCTTCGGCGCGCCCGACAGAGTGCCCGCCGGCAGGATCGCCCGCAGCGCGTCCATTGCCGTCAGCCCGCTTTTCAGTTGGCCAGTGACGTTGGAAACGATGTGCATCACATTGGAATAACGCTCGATGACCATTTTCTCGGTCAGCTTCACTGAACCGATTTCCGAGACGCGGCCAGTATCGTTGCGCCCCAGGTCGATCAGCATCAGGTGCTCGGCGATTTCCTTGTCGTCGGACAGCAGATCGACTTCCAGCGCGTGATCCGCTTCTTCGGTCGCGCCACGCGGGCGGGTGCCGGCAATCGGGCGCACGGTGATCAGGTTGTCCTCGACGCGCACCAGCACTTCCGGCGAGCTGCCAACGACGTGGAAGTCGCCGAAGTTGAAGAAGTACATGTACGGCGTCGGGTTGAAGCAACGCAGCGCGCGATACAGGTCGATGGGCGCAGCCTTGAAGTCGATGGACATGCGCTGCGACGGCACCACCTGCATGCAGTCGCCCGCCAGGATGTATTCCTTGATGGTGTCGACGGCTTTCTCGTAGTCGCCCTGGGTGAAGCTGGAACGGAATACCGGGTCAGCCGCTTGCGGACGGGTCAGGTCCAGGCCGCGACGCGGAGTGATCGGCTGGCGCAGCTTCTCCATCAGTTGTTCCAGACGCGCCAGGCCACTTTCGTAGGCTTCGGGCTGCGCAGGATCGACCAGCACGATGGCGTGCATCTTGCCCGCCAGGTTGTCGAAGACAACGACCGCGTCGGAGACCATCAGCAGGATGTCCGGCACGCCCAGCGGGTCCGGGTTCGGGCATGCACCCAGACGCGGCTCCACATAACGCACGCAGTCATAGCCGAAGTAACCCACCAGCCCGCCATTGAAGCGCGGCAGGCCAGGAATGGTCGGGACGTTGTAGCGCGCCTTGAAGGTTTCCACGAAATCCAGCGGATCTTCGGCTTCCAGGCGTTCGATCTCGGTGCCGTCCTGGGTCACGCTGATGGTGTGCCCATGTACCCGCATCACGGTGCGGCATGGCAGGCCGATGATCGAGTAACGCCCCCACTTCTCGCCGCCTTGCACCGACTCCAGCAGGTAGGAGTTCGGCTGGTCGGCCAGCTTGAGGTAGATCGACAGCGGCGTGTCGAAGTCGGCCAGGGTTTCGTAGGCAAGCGGAATGCGGTTGTAGCCTTCAGCGGCCAAACGCAGGAATTCTTCGCGGGTCATGATGAGCAGCCTCGTGGTCTGAGGTAAAACGGTCAGGTGTGCAAACGCGCCGCGCAAGCGGCCAGAGTCAAGTCAGGCGCGCCAACGCCAGCGGGCCAGGGCCTTGATGACTTTCATCCAGAGTTTGCGGGTGACCACCACGATGGATTCTCTAAAGGAGGGAGATTGAACGTCGGGCAACGTTATCTCAGCCCCAAGATCTAAGCAACCCGGAATCAGTTTGCGCAAATCGTCGATCACCAGCGCAGGCGATTCCTCGGCGATCGGGCGGCCGTGGTTGTAGCCGTAACTCAACGCGACACAGGCCACGCCAGCAGCTTTGGCGGCGAGCACGTCATTGCGCGAATCACCCACGAACAGCGATTGCGAGCCTGGCGCACCGGCCATTTTCATCACGAAAAACAGCGCAGCCGGGTCGGGCTTCTGCTGGGGCAGCGTGTCACCGCCGACGATCCAGCGGAAGAACCGGCCCAGTTTCATCTCATCCAGCAGCGGCGCGACGAAGCGCTCCGGCTTGTTGGTGATCAGGGCCATTTCCACGCCCTGCTTCTGCAGCCATTTCAGGGTTTCACGCACGCCGGGGTAGACCACTGTCAGCGAGTGATTGTCGCTGTAGGCTTCCATGAAGATGGCCAGCGCTTGTTCGGTCGAAGCTTCATCGACCGAGGAGTGATCCATGTCGTTGGCCAGCGCGCGGCGCACCAGCACCCGCACGCCGTTGCCGATCCAGTTGCGCACCCGCTCGATACCGGCGGGTTCGCGCCCCAGTTCGATCAGCGTCTTGTCCACGGCAGCAGCCAGATCCGGCACCGAGTCGATCAGCGTGCCATCCAGATCGAACATGATGAGTTTCGGCAGACGACCCGGAAACAGCTGCTCGAAGCCGCTCATCAGCGGGACAACGCCAGTTCTGCACGCATTTTATCAATGACCTCTTTGTAGTCGGGCGCATTGAAGATAGCTGAACCTGCCACGAAGGTATCGGCGCCAGCGGCGGCGATTTCGCGGATGTTGTTGACGTTGACCCCGCCGTCGATTTCCAGGCGGATGTCACGGCCGGACGCATCGATCAGCGCGCGGGCTTCACGCAGCTTGTTCAGCGTGCCGGGGATGAATTTCTGCCCGCCGAAGCCCGGGTTGACGCTCATGAGCAGGATCATGTCGACCTTGTCCATGACGTATTCGAGCAGGTTCAGCGGGGTCGCCGGGTTGAACACCAGGCCCGACTTGCAACCGCCCTCGCGGATCAGTTGCAGGGAGCGGTCGATGTGCTGGGTCGCTTCCGGGTGAAAGGTGATGTAGGTCGCGCCAGCTTCGACGAAGTCGCCGATGATGCGATCGACCGGGCTGACCATCAGGTGCACATCGATGGGCGCGGTGATGCCGTACTTGCGCAGCGCCGAACAGACCATCGGACCGATGGTCAGGTTGGGCACGTAATGATTGTCCATGACGTCGAAGTGAACGATGTCGGCGCCAGCGGCCAGGACATTGTCGACTTCCTGGCCCAGACGGGCGAAATCGGCGGACAGAATCGACGGAGCAATAGCGAAGGGCTGCATGACGCACCTTTGTTGAGCGAAATCACGGTGGCGCGCATTGTACTCCAAGAGGCTGGAACGTGGCTTGTGTGGTGGATGAATGCAGGAATCGTCACGTTCTGTGATATCCC
>NZ_JANHKS010000007.1 GCF_028682175.1 Pseudomonas putida
CGGCTTGCCGGCGGGGGCGTCTGTGAAATCGCCCCCGCCGGCAAGCCGTGCTGCTACGGATGGTGCGGGATCAAGCTTTCCTGGCAGCAGCCTTGGCGCTGCGCTGGCGCATCGCTTCGAACAGGCAGACACCGGTCGCCACGGACACGTTCAGGCTGCTGACGCTACCGGCCATCGGCAAGCGCACCAGGTAGTCGCAGTGCTCGCGGGTCAGGCGGCGCATGCCTTTGCCTTCGGCGCCCATGATCATGATGGTCGGCCCGGTCAGGTCCTGTTGATACAGTTCCTGTTCGGCCTCGCCCGCCGTGCCGACGATCCACAGGCCGCGCTGCTGGAGTTTTTCCAGGGTGCGCGCCAGGTTGGTCACGGCCACCAGCGGAATCACTTCCGCCGCGCCGCACGCCACTTTACGCACGGTCGGAGTCAGGGTCGCGGACTTGTCCTTGGGCACGATCACCGCCAGCGCACCGGCCGCATCGGCAGTACGCAGGCAGGCGCCGAGGTTGTGCGGGTCGGTCACGCCGTCCAGCACCAGAATCAGCGGCGGGCCTTCGGTACGGTCCAGCAGCTCGTCGAGCATCGCCTCGCCCCAGACCTGGCTTGGGCTGACATCCGCCACCACGCCCTGGTGAACACCTTCAACCCAGGCGTCCATCTCACGGCGCTCGGCCTGCCCAACCGACACACGGTTCTGCGCCGCCAGATCGATCAACACCTGAACGCGCGGGTCGCTGCGGCCTTCAGCCAGCCAGATCTGCTTGACCCGCTTGGGGTGATGACGCAACAACGCTTCTACCGCGTGAACGCCGTAGATTTTTTCCAGCTGACTCATGACTTCGCCTTAGGTTTACGCGCCCCGCCGCTCTTGGCAGCCGGAGCCGAGCCCGATTTTGGCGGGCCTTTACGGTGTTTACTCGGTTTTGCCGACTTGCCGGCAGGAGCGGAGTCACTCCGGGACGGCTTTCCCGACGACGCCTTGCTACCACCCTTCGCTTCAGCCAGCAGGGCTTTTTTCATCTCGCGGCTCTTGCGCACTTCGGCGTTCTTGGCTGCCGCATCGCTTGGGCGATAGGCCTCGACCACAGGCTCCTTGGCGGCACGACGGCTCGGGCGAGAGGAGCTGGTCTTTTCCGCAGCCTTCTCGACAGGCGCAGGCTCTGCGGCCTTGCGCTTGCGGGTCGTCGGCGAAACAGCGGCCTTGTCGGACATTTCGAAGTCGATCTTGCGCTCGTCGAGATCGACGCGCATGACCCGCACTTCGACGGTGTCACCCAGACGGAAGCTGCGACCGGTGCGCTCGCCCGCCAGACGGTGATGAACCGGGTCGAAATGGTAATAGTCGCCCGGCAGCGCGGTGACGTGCACCAGGCCTTCGACGTAGATGTCAGTCAGCTCGACGAACAGACCAAAGCCGGTCACAGCCGTGATCACGCCCGGGAACGACTCGCCCACGCGATCCTTCATGAACTCGCACTTGAGCCAGTTGGTCACGTCGCGCGTGGCCTCGTCGGCACGGCGTTCGCTCATCGAGCACTGTTCGCCCAACTGCTCCAGCGCCGCCACGTCGTACGGGTAGATCCGAGCTTTCGGGATGGTCGAACCACCAGCACGACGAACGTGCGGGGTGTCCTGCTTCGAGTGAATGACGCTGCGAATGGCCCGATGGGTCAGCAGGTCCGGGTAGCGGCGAATCGGCGAGGTGAAGTGGGTGTACGCCTCGTAATTCAGGCCGAAGTGGCCGTTGTTGTCGGAGGTGTAAACCGCCTGGCTCAGCGAGCGCAGCATGACGGTCTGGATCAGGTGGTAATCCGGACGGTCCTTGATGTTTTCCAGCAGCGCCTGGTAGTCCTTCGGCGACGGACCGTCCTTGCCCTTGTGCAGGGAAAGGCCCAGCTCACCGAGGAAGGCACGCAGTTTTTCCAGGCGCTCCGGCGGCGGGCCGTCGTGGACGCGGTACAGCGCAGGAATCTCGTGTTTCTTGAGGAATTGCGCGGTGGCCACGTTCGCCGCCAGCATGCATTCTTCGATCAGCTTGTGAGCGTCGTTGCGGGTGGTCGGCCGAATTTCGGCGATCTTGCGCTCGGAACCGAAGATGATCCGGGTTTCCTGGGTCTCGAAATCGATCGCGCCGCGGGCATGACGGGCGCCCAGCAGGACCTTGTACAACGCATAGAGCTGCTTGAGGTCCGGCACGACTTCGCCGTACTGGCTGCGCAGTTGCTTGGCCTCGGCGGTTTTCGGGTGCTCCAGCATCGTGCTGACCTTGTTGTAGGTCAGGCGTGCATGGGAATGGATCACCGCCTCGTAGAACACGTAGTCGGTCATTTCGCCGGTCTTGGAGATGGTCATCTCGCAGACCATCGCCAGACGGTCGACCAGCGGATTGAGCGAGCACAGGCCGTTGGACAACTGCTCGGGCAGCATCGGCACCACGCGCTCCGGGAAGTACACGGAGTTGCCGCGCACCTGGGATTCGGCATCCAGCGCCGAGCCGATCTTCACGTAGCTGGAGACGTCGGCAATGGCCACGTACAGCTTCCAGCCACCGGAGAACAGGCGCAGCTTGCCCGGTTTGGCTTCGCAGTACACCGCGTCGTCGAAGTCGCGGGCGTCTTCGCCGTCGATGGTGACGAACGGCAGGTGGCGCAGGTCGATGCGGTGTTCCTTGTCCTTCTCCTGCACTTCAGGCTTGAGCTTGGCGGCTTCCTTGAGCACCGCTTCAGGCCAGACGTGAGGGATGTCGTAGGTACGCAGCGCGACATCGATTTCCATGCCCGGCGCCATGTAGTTGCCCACGACTTCGACCACGTCGCCCTGAGGCTGGAAGCGCGGCGTCGGCCAGTGAGTGATCTTCACCTCGACGAACTGGCCGATCTTGGCGTTGGCGTTGCGGCCCGGCGTGACCAGCACTTCCTGCTGGATCTTCGGGTTGTCGGCGACGACGAAACCGATGCCCTGCTCCTCGAAGTAGCGACCGACGATGGTTTCGTGGGCGCGGGAGATGACCTCGACGATCACGCCTTCGCGACGGCCACGACGATCAAGGCCCGAAACCCGTGCCAGGGCACGGTCGCCATCGAACACCAGGCGCATCTGCGCCGGGCTCATGAACAGGTCGTCCGAACCGTCGTCCGGGACCAGGAAGCCGAAGCCGTCGCGGTGACCGCTGATGCGGCCCAGGATCAGGTCGAGCTTGTCCACCGGCGCGTAGGTGCCGCGGCGGGTGTAGATCAGTTGGCCATCGCGCTCCATGGCGCGCAGGCGCCGGCGCAGGGCCTCAATCTGATCTTCGGTGGTCAGGCCGAACTCTGCGACCAGCTCTTCACGGGCTGCGGGTGATCCGCGCTCGGAGAGGTGCGCCAGGATCAGTTCGCGGCTTGGGATGGGGTTTTCGTATTTTTCCGCTTCACGAGCGGCCTCGGGATCGAGGGACTGCCAATCGGCCATTAGAATGAGTTCACCTTATCTGTATGCAATTAGTTTGGCATATACCCGATTGAAACGCGAAGGCAGCGTTTGCTGAGTCTTTTCGCTATTTCAAAAAAAATTTCACTTCGGGGGTTTACAGCCCCGATTCCCATCCGTAAGATGCGCCCCACAACGACGGCACACGCCACGTTGTAGTTGAAATCAAGCGGCTTTTTAAACAAATAGTCGAATGAAATCAACGAATTGCCCAGATGGTGAAATTGGTAGACACGCCAGCTTCAGGTGCTGGTGACCTTACGGTCGTGGAAGTTCGAGTCTTCTTCTGGGCACCAATTCAACGAAACCGAGCCAAGTGCTCGGTTTTGTGCTTTCCGGGGTTTGAAAAAACCCGCAGCAGAACCATCTCCCAGCCTAGTCCATTCCCCGACTTGCGCGATTGCGAACAGCGACCGCCCTTCTCGCCCGCCTCCTTTTGGGCGCATCCTGCAAAAAATCCATCTCGCGCTAATTTTTCTCAAATTTATGTTGCATTAAAACGAAAAATCTAATTAAATCAGCGCCATGCCCAGGTGGTGAAATTGGTAGACACGCCAGCTTCAGGTGCTGGTGACCTTACGGTCGTGGAAGTTCGAGTCTTCTCCTGGGCACCAAACAAAAACGAAACCGAGCCAAGTGCTCGGTTTTGTGCTTTCTGGGGGTTGGAAAATCTCACCTACTTTACGTAGCAGCACGGCTTGCCGGCGGGAGCGGTGTGTCAGCGCCAGCGATGTTGGCTGACACGCCGCCCCCGCCGGCAAGCCGTGCTGCTACGGGTCTATGCGCGGAACTGCCCCAGGCTCGCCTTGAGCTGCGCCGCCAGTTTGTCCAGCGCCTTGCCACTGGCCGTCGTCTCTACCACCGCCTGCGCGGCCTTCTCTGCCTGCGCATGAATAACCTCGACACGCCCACGCACCGCTTGCGCACCCTGCGCCTGCTGCTCGGCCGCACGCGTCGCCAGGCCTATCGCCGCATGCACCTGCTCGACCGATGTCTGCACGCTTTGCTGCAGGCGCGCGCTGTCGCGCAATACGGCCAACCCTTCCTTGGCCTGACGCCCGGCCAGCCCGATGGTGGCCACGGCCTCTTTCGCGCCTGACTGCAATTTCGCGATGTGTTCCTGAATGTCACCGGTCGAGCTTTGCGTCTTGCTGGCCAGCGCCCGCACTTCATCCGCCACCACAGCAAAGCCGCGACCGGTTTCGCCCGCCCGCGCCGCTTCGATCGCCGCGTTGAGGGCCAGCAGGTTGGTCTGTTCGGCAATGCCATGAATCACTTCCAGCACCACCTCGATTTGTTCGCTCTGCTGCGCAAGGCGCTCGATCACCTGCGATCCGGTTTCGACCTGTCCGGCCAGCGCCTCGATCAGATTGCCCACCTGCGCGGAGGTGCGGGTGTTTTCATCGGTTGCCTGGCGGATATCCACCACTTGCTGCAAGGCCGCCTGCATCGCCTTGCTTTCAGCCTGCGCCTCGTCGGCCATGTGCGACAGCGCCTGCAAACTCGCCGCTACCTCATCGCGCTGCAGTTCGGCTGCAGCATCGGCCCCGGCGTTGCGCTTGCTCATCGCACCGATCTCGACGCCCGTCTGCTGCGCCACATCCCCGGCCTCACGCACGATGGGCTGCAACTTGTCGACGAACCGATTTACGGCAGCCGCCATGTCACCGATCTCGTCGTTGCTGTTGAGCTTGACCCGCTTGGTCAGGTCGCCCTCTCCCGCCGCCAGATCATCCAGCGCACGGTTGAGTAACTGGATACGCAGCACGACACGGCGCCCCAATACCACCGCCAGCACGATCAACACGCCAAGTCCGACCAGCGCCAGGCCCACGCCTATTTTCAGGCGCAAAGCCTCTGCCGCTTCCTGAACCGCTGAACGGGTATTGGTCGCCATCGCCGTGGCCGAGCCTTGCGCCGTTTGCAGCCGCGCACGCAGCGCGCCGGAACTCTCCGCCGCAGCACCACCCAGGCTCTCAGACACCAGTTGCTCGCCACTGCCGATCAGCGCCGTGAAGCGTTTGTCCAGCGCCGCCAGGTCAGTCTCGACCGAGGCCGTGGAAACGCCCATGCGCACCTTGCCGATCTCGACGCCATTGGGGCTGATGGACGCCTCGACGTAGTACACCTGCGGGTCTTTCTGCGCAGCATTGAGCACCTTGTCCATGGCACGCTCGCCATCGCCCTTGGCCAGCAGCGACTTGATCGCCTCGCTGTCGCGGTTCAGGTAGCGGGTCAGGTGTTCGCCCTGGGCGTCGTCGTACACCACGAACAGCACGTTGGGATTGCGCTGGGCGCGGCGGGCGAACTCGGAAAGCGTCGGCGTATCGTTGTCCCACATGGCGCGAGGCGCGACCGCTGCAAGAAGCTCTGCCATGTCTGTTGCCGAATCCTTCAGATCCTTCTCAAGCGTCGCACGCAGTTGCTTCTGCTCGTCCTTCAGGCGCGTAGAGAGCCCTGCGCTCAAGCGCTGGCGGGTATTCTGCGAAAGGCTGTCCAGACTGGATGTTACGTCGCGGCTTGCCTGCTCAAGCTCCCCGGACAAGTGTTGCGAATCTACACCCAGGCGCGCGGCGAGATCGGACTCCAGCGCCGTGACCGTGCTCCGGGTCAGGGCGAGCGCAACCAGCACCTGCACCAAAAGGGCAATGCCAAGGGCAATGAATACGGGGCGCAGCAAGCGGCTGCGAAAAAGCGAAAGAACGGCAGACACAGGAGATCCCCCAGCGCAAGCGCCACTAAAATGATGGCGTCTTTTCTGGCGGTATTTACAGCAAGTGTTGTGCCGTAATCGAAAGAGGGATATTGCAGGCAAAACAAAGGGCCGCCTGAGCGACCCTTTGTTTGTGCATCAACGACTTATCAACCGAACGGGTGACGCAGAACGATGGTTTCGTTGCGATCCGGGCCCGTCGAAATAATGTCGATCGGTGCGCCGACCAGTTCTTCCAGACGCTTGATATAAGCGCGGGCGTTGGCTGGCAGCTCTTCCAGGGTCTTGGCGCCCAGGGTCGATTCGCTCCAGCCTGGCACTTGCTCGTACACCGGCTCCAGGCCGATGTAGCTGTCGGCGTCGGTCGGAGCTTCGATCACGGCACCGTTTTCGTTCTTGTAACCCACGCAGATGTTGATGGTTTCAAGACCGTCCAGTACGTCCAGCTTGGTCAGGCAGATGCCCGAGATGCTGTTGACGTCGATGGCGCGACGCAGGATGACGGCATCGAACCAGCCGCAACGGCGGGCACGGCCGGTGGTCGCACCGAACTCGTGGCCACGCTTGGCCAGGAAAGCACCGACGTCGTCGAACAGTTCGGTCGGGAACGGACCGGAACCGACGCGAGTGGTGTAGGCCTTGGTGATGCCCAGGATGTAGTCGATGAACATCGGGCCAACGCCGGAACCGGTGGCGATGCCGCCAGCAGTGGTGTTGGAGCTGGTGACGTACGGGTAGGTACCGTGGTCGATGTCCAGCAGCGAACCCTGAGCACCTTCGAACATGATGTCTTTGCCGGCACGACGCATTTCATGCAGCGCAGCGGTGACGTCCAGCATCATCGGCTTGAGCTGCTCGGCGTATTCCATGCACTCGTCCAGAGTCTTCTGGAAATCGATTGCAGGCTCTTTGTAGTAATTGACCAGCACGAAGTTGTGGTAGTCCAGCAGCTCGCCCAGCTTGGCGGCGAAACGCTCGCGGTGGAACAGGTCACCGATGCGCAGGCCACGGCGTGCAACCTTGTCTTCGTAGGCCGGGCCGATGCCGCGACCGGTGGTGCCGATCTTCTGCTCGCCACGGGCCTTTTCACGGGCCTGGTCCAGCGCCACATGGTACGACAGGATCAGCGGGCAGGACGGGCTGATGCGCAGACGCTCGCGCACAGGAATGCCCTTCTCTTCCAGCTTGGTGATTTCACGCATGAGTGCGTCAGGCGCCACGACCACACCGTTACCGATCAGGCACTGCACGCCTTCGCGCAGGACACCGGACGGAATCAGGTGCAGGACGGTTTTCTCGCCATCGATCACCAGGGTGTGACCGGCGTTGTGGCCGCCTTGATAGCGAACTACCGCGGTAGCATGTTCGGTCAGCAGATCAACGATCTTGCCTTTGCCCTCATCACCCCACTGGGTGCCCAGGACTACGACATTCTTACCCATAACACTTGTCCTCATTCACGCAAACTTGGTGCCGGCTGCAGCCGACTGGAAAACTCAAGAGGCCAGCGGCATTACCTGCCAAAGCTCGCCATGCTGAATCAATTGCCGATCACAGTCGGCTTCTTTCGCTGCGCAGACCTCCTGGCCCGGCAACGCCTGGACCACGCGCTCACCTTCGCTGCGCAGCTGGCAGACTTTCTGCCAGAGTGCCGCATCGGTGCTGTCAGGCATCCAGATACCGCCAGACGGTAGCTCGATCTGTGCCTGCCCTAGCGTGACCAGGGTCTTGAGATCGGTGGAGAAGCCCGTTGCCGGACGCGCACGACCGAAGTCGGCACCGATATCATCGTAACGACCGCCCTGGGCGATGGACTGGCCAACGCCCGGAACGAATACCGCGAACACCACGCCGGTGTGGTAGTGATAACCACGCAGCTCGCCCAAGTCGAAGTACAGCGGCAGATCCGGGAAGCGAGCCGACAGACGCTCTGCGATTTCCAGCAGATCGTCCAGTGCCTCGATGACCGGTGCCGGCGCCTTGGCCAGACGGTCACGGGCAGCGGCGAGCACTTCACGACCACCGCACAGATCGACCAATGCACGCAGCATGGCGGCCAGATCCGCTGGCAGGTTTTCGGTCAAGGTCACGACTTCGTCGATGGCCTTGCGCTGCAGGGCATCGAACAGCTGCTGCTCGACTTCGCCCGACAGACCGGCCGCACGGGCCAGGCCACGGTAGATACCGACATGGCCCAGGTCCATATGGACATCAGGCACGTCCGACAGTTGAAGCATAGCCAGCATCAGGCTGATGACTTCGACATCGCTGCTTGGGCTGGCGTCGCCGTACAACTCGGCACCCAACTGGATCGGGCTGCGCGAGGACGACAGGGCACGAGGCTGCGCATGCAGGACGCTACCGGCGTAGCACAGGCGGCTCGGGCCTTCGCGGCGCAGGGTGTGCGCGTCGATCCGGGCGACCTGCGGGGTGATGTCCGCACGGAAACCCATCTGCCGGCCCGACTGCGGGTCGACCACCTTGAAGGTGCGCAGATCCAGATCCTGGCCAGCACCTGTGAGCAGTGATTCGAGGTATTCGATGTGCGGGGTGACGACGAACTCGTAGCCCCAGCTCTGAAACAGATCCAACACCTGACGACGCGCCACTTCTATGCGCGCAGCTTCCGGCGGCAGTACTTCCTCGATGCCATCCGGCAGCAGCCAGCGGTCAACCGTTGCCATTACGCCTTTCCCCTATGATCCGGGCGGCCAACCCTCGGGCGGGCCTTGAGTGAAGCAGACAGTGCCCTGCGGACGTCGTTTTCAGGGCGTTTGCGCCTGAGCCTTCTGTCTCGCAGCTTTGCGAACACTGTCCTCGAAAAAACTGCCGCGCACGAAACACGCCACGGCCAATCAATCGTGTAGACGCAAAAAAGCCGGGAATTTCCCGGCTGCCGCATCATACACACGTTTTGGCGCAGGATCACCCCGCCGGACAGTTTTGCCGCCCGGCGGGGCCATCAATTACCGTGCGCGATTACGGTTTGGCTTTCTCCAGGTAGCGGAAAAACTCGCTGCCCGGATCCAGCACCATCACGTCGCTCTTGTTCGCGAAACTTTCGCGGTAGGCACGCAGGCTGCGGTAGAACGCGTAGAACTCCTGATCCTGACCGTAGGCCTTGGAATAGATGGCGGCGGCTTGTGCATCACCGTCACCACGGGCTTCCTCGGACTCACGATAGGCTTCGGCCAGCAACACGCGGCGTTGACGATCGGCGTCGGCACGGATGCCTTCGGCCAGCTCGTTACCCTTGGCGCGGTGCTCGCGAGCTTCACGCTCACGCTCGGTGCTCATGCGCTCGAACACGCTGCGGTTCACTTCCTTGGGCAGGTCGATGGCCTTGACGCGGACGTCGATGACTTCGATGCCCAGTTCCTTCTCGGCCATGCGGTTCAGGGAAGCGGTGATGTCAGCCATCAACGCATCGCGCTCACCCGACACGGCTTCGTGCAGGGTGCGCTTGCCGAACTGGTCACGCAGCCCGGACTCCAGGCGGCGGGACAGGCGCTCGTCAGCGATCTGCTTCAGGCCCGATGTCGCGGTGTAGAAACGCTCTGCGTCCTTCACGCGCCACTTGGCGTAGGCATC
The DNA here is from genome assembly GCF_028682175.1 of Pseudomonas putida. Lineage (GTDB taxonomy): Bacteria > Pseudomonadota > Gammaproteobacteria > Pseudomonadales > Pseudomonadaceae > Aquipseudomonas > Aquipseudomonas putida_AD. The sequence continues at coordinate 9,770 of NZ_JANHKS010000007.1, forward strand.
GACCATGACCGCTTTCTTTTCCAGCGTCAGGAAACGCTGGGTCGGCGCGTCCAGGGTCAACAGGCGACCATCGAACTTGCGAACCTGGTTCACGTAAGGAACCTTCACATGCAGGCCTGGCGCGACATCCGCCTGGACCACACGACCAAATTGCAGCAATACCGCCCGCTCGGTCTGCGAGACGATATAGAAGCTGTTCCACGCGACCACGGCCAGTACGGCACAGACGATCAGGGCGACCAGAGATTTATTGCTCATCAGCGAGTCTCCCTGGTGCGCGTTTCACGTTGCTGTTGCGTATCGGCGGCCCGGGAACCCGGATCTGCGATCACCGTCGCACCTCCATTGCCCGACGAGGCCGAACCACTGCGGCTGCTTTCGATCATTTTGTCCAATGGCAGGTAAAGCAGGTTGTTCTGACCCTTGTCGCCGGTCACGAGCACCTTGCTGGTATTGCTGAAGACTTCCTGCATGGTGTCCAGGTACAGACGCTCACGCGTGACCTCCGGCGCCTTGCGATACTCGGCCACCAGCTTGGTGAAGCGGTCTGCCTCACCCTTGGCACGGGAGACGACTTCATCGCGGTAACCGTTGGCGTCCTCGACGATGCGCTGGGCCTGACCACGGGCTTCCGGAATCACACCGTTGGCGTAGGTCTCGGCCTGGTTGCGCGAACGCTGCTCGTCTTCACGGGCACGAATCACGTCATCGAAGGCTTCCTGAACTTCACGGGGCGCCGCAGCGCTCTGTACGTTCACCTGGGTCACGGTGATACCGGTGCGATAGGTATCGAGGAAACGCTGGAGGCGCTCCTTGATTTCGCTGGCCATCAACTCGCGACCTTCGGTCAGCACCTGGTCCATGGCGGTCGAACCGACCACGTGGCGCAGGGCACTTTCGGTTGCATGCTGCAGGCTGACTTCAGGCTGATCGACGTTCAGCACGAAATCCTGCAGGTTGGTGATTCGGTATTGCACTGTCAACGGCACCTCGACGATGTTCTCGTCTTCGGTGAGCATCTGGCCCTGCTTGCTGTACGCACGCTCGCGCGTCACGTTCTCGAGGTACTTGCGATCGAATGGCGGGAAATAGATGTTCAGACCCGAACCCACTGTTTCGTAGTACTTGCCGAAGCGCAGGATAACCGCCTGTTCCTGCTCGTCGACCACATAAATGGCGTTGTAAAGCCAGATTGCGAGCAGCGCGACCAGGCCGATGCCGAGCAGGCCGAAACCGCCGCCCTTGCCCGAACCGCCGCCACTGCCGCTGCCATCACCACTGCGTTTCTTGCCACCACCGAACAACCCATTCAGGCTTTCCTGCAGCTTTCGGAAGGCCTCGTCGAGATCCGGTGGCCCCTTGCGGTCGCCGCCCTTGCGCTTGCCGCCCCAGGGATCCTGATTGTTCGAGTTGCCACCCGGCTCATTCCAAGCCATAGCGCTCTCCATCTGATAAAGCAAAGACGCGCCCGCGGCGCGCCGACCAATGCTACAGAATGCCTGTCAAAGCAGCACAACCGCTTTTTCAGGCTTTTATTGCAAAGTGTGTTGCTCGATGAATTCCAGCGGCTGCAGTCCTTCGCGACTCACCAGGCGATTGAATTCAACTCGGGGTAGCCTTACAGCCAACAGGCTCTGGCCTTCCTCGTCATGCTCCTCGCTCTGCACCGCTCCCAGCTGGAAGAACTGGGCGCGAAGCCTTGCGAAGCGTTGCGACAGGCACAGGGTGCCAACGAACAGATCGTTGCCCAACAATTCGGCGATGGCTTGCTTGAGCAAGTCCAGGCCACGACCGTCACGAGCGGAAACCCAGACCCTTTGCGGCTTGCCATCGGCATCGCGCTGGATCTGAGGCTCGACCCCCTCGAGCAAATCGAGTTTGTTATAGACCTCGAGCATCGGCAAGTCCTGGGCACCGATCTCGCCCAGTACCGCCATTACCTGCTCAATCTGCTCCATGCGGTCGGGCTCGTGAGCGTCGATCACATGCAGCAACAGGTCCGAGTTGCTCGACTCTTCGAGCGTAGCCCGAAAGGCCTCGACCAGCTTGTGCGGCAGATGGCGGATGAATCCCACCGTATCGGCCAGCACGATCGGCCCCAGGTCGTTGAGTTCAAGACGGCGCAGGGTCGGGTCAAGGGTGGCGAACAGTTGGTCAGCAGCGTAGACGTCGGAATCGGTCACCGCATTGAACAGCGTCGATTTGCCGGCGTTGGTGTAGCCAACGATCGAAACGGTCGGGATGTCCGCGCGCGAGCGGCCACGGCGGGCCTGGTCACGCTGGCTGCGGACCTTCTCGAGACGGCTCTTGATCTGGCGCAGGCGCACCCGCAACAGACGCCGGTCGGTCTCGAGCTGGGTTTCACCCGGACCGCGCAGGCCGATACCACCGCCCTGACGCTCAAGGTGAGTCCAGCCGCGAACCAGGCGCGTGCTCATATGTTCAAGCTGGGCCAGTTCGACCTGCAGCTTGCCCTCGTGGGTACGGGCGCGCTGGGCGAAGATGTCGAGAATCAGACCCGTACGGTCAAGCACGCGACACTCGAACACACGCTCGAGGTTACGTTCCTGACTGGGCGTAAGGATGTGATTGAAGATGACGATATCGGTTTTTTCGGCCTGGACCAGATCGCGCAATTCCTCGACCTTGCCACTGCCTACCAGATATTTGGCCGTTGGCCGATGTCGTGGCACGTTGATGAACGCGACGATATCGGCACCCGCCGAAACAGCCAGTTCCCGGAACTCCTGCGGATCTTCGCGCGCCTCAGGGTCCTGGCCATCCAAATGAACGAGGATTGCCCGCTCACCACCACCGTGGCGCTCAAAGAACAAGGCAGACTCCTATCAGGCGTTACCTGGCTCAGCATCACCCTGTTCGGATTCGGAAGCGCTAGGCAGGCGAATTGGACGAACTGGAACGACGGTAGAGATAGCGTGCTTGTAAACCATTTGGCTGACAGTGTTCTTCAGCAAAATGACGAACTGGTCGAACGACTCGATCGTGCCTTGCAGTTTGATACCGTTTACCAGATAGATCGAAACCCCGACCTTCTCTTTACGCAAAGTATTCAGGTAAGGGTCTTGTAGCGAATGCCCTTTTGACATGTGCCGCACTCCTTTAAGGATCAATAGAATAAATTCGAAAACATTGGCTTGGGCCGTTACCCCCCAAGGATAGACGGCTATTGCAAGGACTCAGCTCAATATGGAGGCCGATCCCAGGTATTTCAAGGTGCGTGGCAGATTGTCGCAAGCCAGGCTGTCCAACCAGTGTAAATCTTCCCAGCTTCGCAGCCAGGTGAACTGCCTCTTGGCCAACTGGCGCGTGGCGATGATGCCGCGTTCGCGCATCTCGTCGCGGGTCAGGTTGCCGTCAAGGTAGTCCCAGACCTGGCGATACCCTACAGCTCTGATAGACGGCAAATTCGAGTGCAGGTCACCCCTCGAACGTAACGCTACGACTTCTTCAACGAATCCTTCATCGAGCATTTGCCCGAAACGCAGTGCGATCCGGTCATGCAATACCTTGCGATCTGCCGGAGCAATCGCAAGATTTGCGACAGTATAGGGCAATTGATGCCGCCCCGAACCGCCAGCTTGAGCACTTTGCGCACTTTGTTGCTCGCGATGCGCGGTCATGCTCATTCCGCTGACCCGATAAACTTCCAGTGCCCGCACCAACCGCTGTGGATCGTTGGGATGAATCCGCGCCGCCGACACCGGGTCGATACTCGCCAATTCATCGTGCAATGCCTGCCAGCCACGACTGGCCGCTTCGGCTTCCAGTTGTGCCCGAACCTGTGGATCGGCGGCCGGCATGTCGGCAAGGCCCTCCAATAGAGCCTTGAAATACAACATGGTGCCACCGACCAGCAGGGGAATTTTCCCCCGGGCGGTGATTTCGGCCATGGCCTGCAAGGCATCGGTACGAAAATCAGCGGCGGAATAGCTCTGCGACGGGTCGAGAATATCGATCAATCGATGCGGATACTTGTCCAGAAGCGCTTTTGAAGGCTTGGCGGTGCCGATGTCCATGCCACGATAGACCAGCGCCGAGTCGACACTGATGAGTTCGCACGGCAGCACCTTGGTCAGTTCGATTGCAAGATCGGTCTTGCCAGCGGCGGTCGGCCCCATCAGAAAGATGGCCGGAGGATAGGCACTCATCAGCGACCGCGCAGAAACAGTTTGTCGAGATCGTCCAGGCCCAGTTGGGTCCAGGTCGGCCGTCCGTGGTTGCATTGACCGCTGCGCTCGGTGTTTTCCATGTCGCGCAGCAGGCCGTTCATTTCCGGGATGGCCAGGCGACGGTTGGCGCGCACGGCGCCGTGGCAGGCCATGGTGCCGAGCAGTTCGTTCATGTGCGCCTGCACCCGGTCGCTGGTGCCGTATTCCATCAGGTCCGCCAGCACATCGTGCACCAGCCGGTTGGCTTCGGCCTGTTTGAGCAATGCCGGAATCTGCCGGATCGCCAGGCTCTCAGGGCCCAGGCGCTGCAGTTCGAAGCCCAGTTGCTGGAAGGTCGCCATGTGCTCCTCGGCGCAATCGGCCTCGCGCTGGCTGACGGCGATCGACTCAGGCACCAGCAGCGGCTGGCCGGAGAGCCCTTCGCTGGCCATGGCGATCTTCAGGCGTTCGTACATGATCCGCTCGTGGGCGGCATGCATGTCCACCAGCACCAGCCCGTGGGCGTTTTCGGCAAGGATATAGATGCCTTTGAGCTGCGCCAGCGCATAACCCAGTGGCGGGATATCGCCCTGGGACTCGGGCAGCGCAACGCCAGCGGACGCATCCGGACTGGCCTGAGCGCCCGGCAGCGGGGCAAAGAACGTGCTGTAGGCCGCCCGCGCTTCTTCCGCTGGCAACACCGACGCAGGGCGTGGCGTGTACTGATATTGATAGCCCGAACCGCTGCCGCTGCCCGGCGCGGAGCCGGCAGGAGGGTTCCAGGCCGGGCCTTGCGGGGTTTCCAGCACGTTGTTGGCCAGGCGCATCTCGCCCTGCGGGCCGAACTCGCCGGCTTCCGGCCCGGTTGGGCGCACCAGCGCGGTAACAGAGGTGGTGCCCGCCACCTGATCTTCAGGGCGCACATCACCCAGCGCGCGGTGCAGCGTGCCATAAAGGAAGTCATGCACCATGCGCCCGTCACGGAAGCGCACTTCGTGTTTGGTCGGGTGAACGTTGACGTCCACTGCCGCCGGATCGACCTCGAAGAACAGGGCGAACGTCGGGTGCCGACCGTTGAACAGCACGTCGCGGTAAGCCTGACGGACCGCGTGGGCAACCAGTTTGTCGCGCACCGCACGGCCGTTGACGAAGAAGTACTGCAAGTCAGCCTGGCTGCGGGAGAACGTCGGCAAACCGACCCAGCCCCAGAGTTTCAGGCCATTGCGCTCGACCTCGATGGGCAGCGCCTGTTCGAGAAAACCCGGCCCGCAGACAGCCGAGACGCGCCGCGCACGGGCCACGTCATCGCGGGCCTCGTGCAGGCTGAGGATGGTCTTGCCGTTATGGCGCAGGTGGAAGGCCACGTCGAAACGCGCCAGGGCCATGCGCTTGATGACTTCCTGCAGGTGATCGAATTCGGTCTTCTCGGCCTTGAGGAACTTGCGCCGGGCCGGGGTATTGAAGAACAGGTCGCGCACTTCCACCGAGGTGCCCACAGGATGCGCAGCAGGCTGCACGCGGGCGGCCATGTCGCGGCCTTCGGTTTCCACCTGCCAGGCCTGATCGGCGTCACGGGTGCGCGAGGTCAGGGTCAGGCGGGCGACGGAGCTGATCGATGCCAGCGCCTCACCGCGAAATCCCAGGCTCATGACCCGCTCGAGGTCTTCCAGGTCACGGATCTTGCTGGTGGCGTGGCGCGCCAGGGCCAGCGGCAGGTCGTCGGGGGAGATACCGCCGCCGTCGTCGCGCACGCGCAACAGCTTGATACCTGCCTGCTCGACGTCGACATCGATACGCCGGGCGCCGGAGTCCAGGCTGTTTTCCAGCAGCTCCTTGATGACCGACGCAGGGCGCTCGACCACCTCGCCCGCGGCGATCTGGTTGGCAAGCCGTGGGCTGAGCAACTGGATGCGCGCAGCCTGTGCTGCTGGGGTATCGCTGCCTACAGTAACGTCGAAGCCTTGCTCATCGAGCAGCAGGTCGGTCATGGCTCACCCGCCAGTTCCGCGCTCGGGATCTTCAATTGCTGGCCGACTTTCAGCTCATCGGAGCTCAGCCTGTTGGCGCTGCGCAACGCCTCCATGCTCATGTCATAGCGCGCCGACAGCATGCTCAGGGACTCGCCCGGGCGCACGGTGTGCTCACGCGGGCCCATGGCCAGCTTGCCGTTGTCGCGCAGCCAGGCAATGTAAGTGCCCTGCGGCGGGTTCTGCTGGAAGAACTGCTTCACGCCAGCGGTGATCGAACGCGCAAGCGCCTGCTGATGGCTCGCACCTTCAAGCTTGTTGGCTTCGGCGGCGTTGGAGATGAACCCGGTTTCGACCAGGATCGACGGGATGTCCGGCGACTTGAGCACCATGAAGCCCGCCTGCTCGACCCGGGACTTGTGCAGCGAAGTCACACGGCCAATGTTGCTCAGGACCTTCTGCCCGACGTTGAGGCTGGACGTCAGCGATGCGGTCATGGACAGGTCGAGCAACACGCCCGCGAGCATGCGGTCCTTGTCGTCCAGGCTCACGGCGCCCGCACCACCGATCAAGTCGGAGCGGTTTTCACTGTCGGCCAGCCAGCGCGCGGTTTCAGACGTCGCGCCGCGTTCAGACAGGGCGAACACCGATGCACCGAAGGCAGCCGATGAAGGCGCGGCGTCGGCGTGAATGGAAACGAACAGGTCGGCGCCCTTGGCGCGGGCAATCTCGGTGCGTTTACGCAGCGGAATGAAGTAGTCGCCGGTGCGGGTCAACTCTGCGCGATAGCCCTTCTCGGCGTTGATCTGGCGCTGCAGCTCCTTGGCGATGGACAGCACCACGTTCTTTTCTTTCTGGCCACGGCCACCCGAAGCGCCGGGGTCTTCGCCGCCGTGACCGGCATCGACCACCACCACGATGTCGCGCTTGCCGTTAGGCACAGGCGGCAACTTGATTTCAGGCTTGGACGGGCTGACCGGCACCGCAGGCGTGGCCGGGGCGACGGTTGCCGGGGTATCGGCCACGGTTGGCGTCGGGTTGGCGTCGGCCGGGTTGTCGTACAGGTCGACCACCAGACGGTTGCCATACTGTGCGTTCGGCGCCAGGGTGAAGCTCTTCGGGGTCACGGCCTTCTTCAGGTCGATGACCACACGCAGGTCGTCAGGGGTGCGCTGGGCCGAGCGCATGGCGGTAATCGGCGTGTTGGCGGTGCCGATATTCAGCGAACCGCCCAGGGTCGCGCCATTGATGTCGATCACCAGGCGGTCCGGGGACTGCAGCGTGAAGACGCTGTGCTGAACCGGCCCGGACAGGTCGAACACCAGGCGGGTGTTATCCGGAGCGCGCCACAAGCGGACACTTCGTACCTGTGTAGCGGCCAACGCATCGACAGCCAGTGTCGTCAGCAACAGTCCTACCACAGTAACCAGCGCGCGCATGCGCATACCTAACCCCATATCTATTTGAATTCCAAAGCCAAAGCGGCACACCACGCTTGCCCACGCGAGCTTTCCGGGCTCAGTGTCAGCGCTCGACCATCAGCGTGCGGCCTAATGGTAATGATCAGGTCAGGCTTTGGCAAAAAGCCTGTACCCAGATTCGGCCACTCGATCAGGCACAGCGCTTCTCCTTCGAAGTAATCGCGTATGCCGAGGAATTCTAGCTCTTCTGGATCAACAAGTCGGTAAAGATCAAAGTGATACGCGCGATTTCTCCCAATATCGTAAGGTTCCACGAGGGTGAAAGTCGGGCTTTTGACCGCGCCGGTGTGCCCCAGGCCCCGGATGATGCCCCGTGACAGGGTCGTCTTGCCCGCCCCCAGATCCCCTTCGAGAAAAATAATCCCACTGCTTTCAGTCACTTGGGCAATCCGTGCACCAAAGTTCGTCATCGCCTCTTCACCCACCAGGTGCAGGGTTAACTCAGACACGGTTGTTGCTCCTCCAGAAGCTTGCGAATCACAGGAATCAGATCAGCGGCAGCCAGACCGCGTCCGTCAGAACCACATTTCTCGCCCGCCAGCGCGTGCAGCCACACGGCCAGGCAGGCAGCCTCGAATGCCGGCATGCCTTGCGCCATCAGGGCGCCGATGACTCCGGCCAGCACGTCCCCCAGCCCACCCGTGGCCATCGCCGGGTGTCCGTGGTCGGCCAACGCCAGCTCGCCGCTCGGGCTTGAAATCAAACTGCCACTACCTTTCAAGACGCATACGGCATCAAATTTTTTAGCCAGGGCTTTCGCCGCCGCCGGGCGATCAGCCTGAATTTCTCGGGTGCTGACGCCCAGCAGCCGCGCCGCCTCGCCCGGGTGCGGTGTAATCACGCAACCTTCGGGCAGGCTGACCGACCCCGCCGCTAGTTGATTCAGCGCATCGGCGTCCCACACCTGCGGGCGCTCGGCGTTCGCTGCCGCAGACAGCAGGCTGCGCCCCCAGGCCGCCTGGCCCAGTCCAGGGCCGACCACCAGCACCGTTGCAGGCTCGATCAGCCCCATCAACTGGTTGGCCGAACTGATGCCTGCACTCATGACTTCCGGAAACCGCGCCAGCGCCGCCGAAACGTGCTCGGGCCGGGTCGCCAGCGTCACCATGCCCGCGCCGCAGCGCAACGCGCTTTCGGTGGACAGCAGCGCCGCACCGCCGAAGCCCAAATCGCCACCGATCACCAGCGCGCGCCCGAACATGCCCTTGTGCGAGGTACGCGAGCGAGGCGCAAGGCGCGGCAGATTGAATGTATCCAGCCGTTTCACGACGACCGGGACCTGCGCGACGATGGCCGGATCGGCCTGCAGATCGTCGAACACAAGCTCGCCCACCAGGTCCGGCGCATCGCCGGTGAACAGGCCAATCTTGAGCCCGATAAATGTCACGGTGAGGTCAGCGCGCACCGCTTTACCCAGCATATGACCTGTGTCGGCGCACAGCCCCGAGGGGACATCCACCGCCAGCACCGGCAGCCCGCTGGCGTTGATCGCCTCGATGGCGTCAGCGTAAGGAGCGCGAACGTCGCCCTTGAGTCCGGTGCCCAGCAACGCATCCACAAGCACACCACTCAGGGCCTGTTGCTGCCAGGGCCGGACATCGACGCCTTCGGCCAGCGCCTCTTTATAAGCAGACTCGGCGTCGCCGGTCAGGGCCGCGGTATTGCCCACGGCCAGTACCCGCACCTGCCAACCCGCCCGCTTGGCCAGCGCGGCGATCAGGTAGCCATCGCCAGCGTTATTGCCGTGCCCTGCCAGCACCGTCACGTCACCGACATCAGGCCAGCGACGACGCAGCGCGCGCCATGCCGCATGGGCTGCGCGCTGCATCAATTCGAAGCCGGGCGTACCTGCTGCGATCAGGCGCGCGTCGAGGTCGCGCACCTGGACTGCGCCATACAGCGCGTCGGGTAATGGAGGTTTACTGTGCAACATGCGTCTTCGGGCTCCGATGTCTGGCAGAATTATACCCACCTGTGCCCCGGTGTCCTCCTTGCATGTCCGCGATTACTGTAGATCCATCCACAAACGCTGTGCCTTTGAATGCTGCCCAGTTGGACGAGCTTGCCCAATCGGTCAAGGATTGGGGGCGCGAGCTGGGTTTCCAGCAGGTCGGCATCTCGGGGCTGGATCTGGCGGAACATGAGCAGCATCTGGAGCGCTGGCTCGAAGCCGGGTATCACGGCGAGATGGACTATATGGCAGCCCATGGCAGCAAACGTTCGCATCCCGACGAATTGGTGCCGGGAACGTTGCGAGTTGTTTCCCTGCGCATGGACTACCTGCCCGGCGACACGCAGATGGCGCAATTGCTGAATCAGCCCGAGAAAGCCTACGTGTCGCGCTACGCCTTGGGCCGCGACTACCACAAGCTGATCCGCAAACGCGTGCAGCAACTGGCCGAGCGCATTCAGCAGGCCATCGGCCCGTTCGGTTTTCGCGCATTCGTCGACAGCGCCCCGGTGCTGGAAAAAGCCATCGCCGAACAGGCGGGGCTGGGCTGGATCGGCAAGAACACCTTGGTGCTCAATCGCAAGGCCGGCAGTTATTTCTTCCTCAGCGAGTTGTTTGTCGACCTGGCCCTGCCGGTCGATGCCCCCCACGCTACCGAACACTGCGGCCGGTGCAGCGCGTGCCTCGACATCTGCCCGACCAATGCTTTCGTCGGCCCCTACGTGCTGGACGCCCGGCGTTGTATTTCCTACCTGACCATCGAGCTGAAAACGGCGATTCCGGAAGATTTGCGGCCGTTGATCGGCAACCGGGTGTTCGGCTGCGATGACTGCCAGATCGTCTGTCCGTGGAACCGCTTCGCCCGGCCAACCGATCAGAACGACTTCAAGCCGCGTCACGGTCTGGACAATGCGGAGCTGACCACGCTGTTCTTGTGGGATGAATCGACTTTTCTCAGCAACACCGAAGGCTCGCCCTTGCGGCGGGCGGGTTATGAGCGGTGGTTGAGGAATCTGGCGGTGGGGCTGGGGAATGCGCCGTCGAGTATCCCGGTGATCGAGGCGTTGAAGGCACGGCTGGATTACCCGTCGGAGATGGTGCGCGAGCATGTGGAATGGGCGTTGCGCCAGCACAACCTCCGCAATCCCTTGTAGGAGTGAGCTTGCTCGCGATGACGGTGTGTCAGCCCCTGATCCTTTTGCTGACGAAACGTTATCGCGAGCAAGCTCACTCCTACAGGACCGTGGTGTAAGCAGCAATTATGGTGCAGCTCAAACCTTGATGAAATGCTCGCGATAGAAACGCAGCTCGGCGATGGATTCGCGGATGTCGTCCAGCGCCAGGTGGGTGCTGCCCTTCTTGAACTTCAGCTCAGGCGACCAGCGGGCGGCCAGTTCCTTGAGGGTCGAGACGTCCAGGTTGCGGTAGTGGAAGTAGTTTTCCAGGGTCGGCATGCGTTTATAAAGGAAGCGGCGATCCTGGCAGATGCTGTTGCCGCAGATCGGCGAGCTGCGCTCCGGGACCCACTGCTTGATGAACTCCAGGGTCATGGCTTCCGCCTCGGCGGTGGAGATCTTGCTCTCGCGCACGCGCTGGGTCAGGCCCGAGCCGCCATGCTGGCGGGTGTTCCACTCGTCCATGCCGTTGAGCAGTTCATCGCTCTGGTGCACGGCAATCACCGGGCCTTCGGCCAGCGTGTTCAGCTCGCTGTCGGTGATGATGGTTGCCATTTCGATGATGACGTCGTTATCAGGGTCCAGACCTGTCATTTCCAGGTCGATCCAGATCAGGTTCTGCTTGTTCTGCATATGTCGGCTCCTACGCTTAGGCGCGCAGTTTAGCTCAGGCGGGCGTGCTAGACTCCCGGCGTTTTCATCATTCATCAGCTTTACGCGTCATAAAATGGATCACTGAGCACCCATGGCCAAACGCCAACTCAATCGCCGCCAGAACTGGCGCATCGAAAAGATTCAGGGCGAACGCGCAGCCCGCGCCGCCAAACGTGAATCGCAAGCCTTGGAAACGCTGGAAGGCGGCGATCTGGGACCCGAACAAACGGGCCTGGTGATCGCGCACTTCGGCGTGCAGGTGGAAGTCGAGGCGCAGGACGGCGAGCTGAGCGGGCAGGTGTTCCGTTGCCACCTGCGCGCCAACCTGCCAGCGCTGGTCACCGGCGACAAGGTCGTGTGGCGTGCGGGCAACCAGGGCATTGGCGTGATCGTCGCGCAACTGCCGCGCAGCACCGAACTGTGCCGCCCGGATTCCCGCGGCCAGCTGAAACCCGTGGCGGCGAACGTCGATTTGATCGTGATTGTGTTCGCCCCGGCCCCCGAGCCCCACGCCAACCTGATCGACCGCTATCTGGTGGCCGCCGAGCACGCCGGGATTCGCCCGCTGCTGTTGCTCAACAAGTACGACCTCATCAACGAGCAGAACGCCCCGGCGCTCAATGCGTTGCTGGCGGTCTACCGCACCTTGGGCTACCCGGTGCTGGAAGTCTCGGCGCACCACGGCAACGGCATGCAGCAACTGCAGGACCAACTGGACAGCCACATCAGCGTGTTCGTCGGCCAGTCCGGCGTGGGCAAGTCCTCGCTGGTCAACAGCCTGCTGCCGGAAGTAGGAACTCGGGTCGGGCCGCTGTCGGAATATTCCGGCCAGGGCACCCACACCACCACCACCGCGCGGCTGTTCCACTTCCCCCGCGGCGGCGATCTGATCGACTCCCCCGGCATCCGGGAATTCGGCCTGGGCCATGTGAGCCGCGCCGATGTCGAGGCGGGCTTCATCGAATTCAACGACCTGCTCGGCCGCTGCCGCTTCCGCGACTGCAAGCACGACCGCGAACCGGGCTGCGCGCTGCTCAAGGCCCTGGAAGACGGCCGCGTGCAGCAGCAGCGGATGAACAGCTATCGCTCGATCATCGCCAGCCTTCCTGAAGACAGCTACTAACCCGTAGCAGCACGGCTTGCCGGCGGGGGCGGCGTGTCAGGCGACACAACTGTGACTGACCCACCGCTCCCGCTGGCAAGCCATGCTGCTACGGACCGCGGTACCGCAGAAACAAAAACGCCGCGATCATCGCGGCGTTTTTGTCAGAACCTGTTTCAGTTCTTGGTTTCGTCGATCTTCAACTGCCCCTGATCGAAGATATTCAGCTTCTGCCGGATCTCGTGGGGCTGGGCGTAAGCCTGCGGATCCACGGGGGCCGGGCTGTTCGACGCGCCTGGCTGGGCAGCCGGAGCAGGTGCCGGGCCGGTCTTCGGCGCTTCCCCTGCGTTCTGGTCGCCTTCGATACGCGCCTGGGCCTTTTTGGTCAGCACGGTGATGTCGATGCGGCGGTTGATCGGGTTGTTCGGGTTGTCCTTGTCATACAGCGAAGACGAGGCAAAGCCGACCACGCGAGCCACCTGCCCGTCCGGATAGCCACCTGCCGTCAATGCACGGCGCGCTGCGTTGGCGCGGTTGGCCGACAGCTCCCAGTTGCCGAATCCGTTGTTGCCCACGTAAGGCGTGGCATCGGTATGGCCGCTGACGCTCACCTTGTTCGGCACCGTCTTGATGGTGTCGGCCATGGCCAGCAGGATGTCTTCGAAATACGGCTTCAGGCGTGCACTGCCGATGTCGAACATCGGGCGGTTCTCCGCGTCCATGATCTGGATGCGCAGGCCGTCCTGGGTGATCTCGAACAGGATCTGGTCCTTGAACTTCGCCAGTTGCGGGTTCTCGTTGACCTTGGTCTGCAGCTCTTGCAGCAGCATCTCCAGACGCTCTTGCTCGACCTGTTCGGCCGCCGCCTCTTCCTTGTCGGCATCCACGGGCACCTTGTCCGGCGCAGGAGTGGATTTGACTTCAGGGTTGAGGGTCTGGTCCGGCGACATTTCGGGCGAACCGCCCAGGTCGATGACGTAGGGCGAGCCGCTGTCGGAGAAACCGACCGGGTCCTTGAAGTAACCGGCGATGGCGATCAACTGCTCAGGCGTTGCCGAGGACATCAGCCACAGCACCAGGAAGAACGCCATCATTGCCGTCGCGAAGTCGGCAAAGGCGATTTTCCAGGCACCACCGTGGTGCCCTCCGCCAAAGCGCTTGACGCGCTTTACGATAATCGGCTGATTATTTTCCATGGATCAACGACCGCGAACAGCTTGTTCCAGCTCGCTGAAGCTGGGGCGATGCGCTGGATACAGGACCTTGCGGCCGAATTCGACGGCCAGTGAAGGCGGAACGCCCGAGGCCGAAGCCACCAGGGAGGCCTTGATCGACTCGAACACGTTCATCTCTTCCTTGGCATCGTGGGCCAGGCACTGAGCCAGCGGGCCGAAGAAGCCGTAGGCCGCGAGGATACCGAAGAAGGTACCGACCAGTGCCGCACCTACGTGCATACCGATCGCGGCCTTGTCACCGGAACCCAGGGACGCCATGGTCACCACGATACCCAGTACCGCCGCGACGATACCGAAACCGGGCATGCCGTCGGCCACGCCGGTCACGGCATGGGAGGGGTGTTCCAGCTCTTCCTTCATGCTCAGCAGTTCCATGTCGAACAGGCCTTCGAGCTCGTGGGGAGCCATGTTGCCGGACGACATGATGCGCAGGTAATCGCAGATGAAGGCGATCATGCGGGTGTCTTTGAGCACGCTTGGGTATTTGGCGAAGATCGGGCTGTTTTCCGGTTCTTCGATGTCACCCTCGATGGCCATCATGCCTTCACGACGGCTCTTGTTGAGGATCTCGTAGATCAGGCCCAGCACTTCCAGATAGAAAGCATGGGTAAACCGCGAGCCGAACATCTTCACGGATTTCTTGATCACGTGCATGGTCATGTAGCCCGGGTTCGCCTGCAAGAATGCGCCGAACGCCGCACCGCCGATGATCAGCACCTCGAAAGGCTGGATCAACGCAGCGATTTGACCATGGGAGAGTACGTAGCCGCCGAGGACGCTCGCGAAAACGACGATGATGCCGATAATTTTTGCCATAGGTAGAAAATACTTACTGAGTCGGGTTCATGGTCATTGTGCGAGAAGCGCTCAAAACTCTTGTTCTCCTTATCGGCACGAGTGCGCGAGACTATAGTCAAATCAGGCGAAAATCCTGTCTGGCGTCTGGCTCGGGCACAGCAGCGCGAAGGCCAGCATGATGCCAGCATTCGACGCCGATCAAAACCTCCCAGCCGTATGGGTCTTGTGAATGCAATCAGAAAAAGCTTCGACGCTCCCCGTTCCGCAAACGGTCGATACCTGGCTCACTCAACTCGATAGCATTGCCCTGCCCGTCCCGGCGGTGGCATACGCCAAGGTCCAGGCCGCGCTGAACGACAGCCGCAAGTCCCTGCGTGACATTGCCGACCTGATGCAGGACAGCCCCGCCCTGGTGCTCAGCGTCCTGCGCGAAGCCAACCTGCACAGCAGCGGCCTGGCCGAGCCTGCGGAAAGCCTGGAAGTGGCGCTGAACCGGCTGGGCCTGGCGCGCACCGGCACTCTGCTTGCGCGCCTGCCGAGCGTGGAGCTGCAACGCATCCCGGTGGCATTGCGTCAGTTGCAATTGATCAGCCAGCACGCCACCCAGCAGGCTTACGGCTTGTTCGCCAATCAACTGGCGCGGCTGTGGCAGGACATCCACCTGGGCAGCCTGCTGTTCCTGGCGCCGCTGTGGCCCATGGCGCTGGCGCATCCCAAGCTGCTGGAAGAGTGGGAGCTGCGGGTTATCCACAAGGGCGAATGCGCCAAACGCGTCGAAAAGGCCTTGTTTGGCGTACGCTTGCTGGACGTCTGCCAGGCGCTGGCCGAGCGCTGGCGGCTGCCGGTCTGGGTCACTCAGGGTTACAACCTGCTGATGAACGAGCAGCGCAACCTGGTCAAGGTGTTGCGCATCGCCCATGAGAACGCCGAACCCCTCAAACAGCAGCAGGCGCTGGACGCCGACCTGCTGCTGCGCCGCTGGCTCAACCAGCCGGCCAACACCATTCTGCTGGCCAACGGGCTGGCGCTGTCCGCGCAACAGGCCTGGGACACGCCGCACAATTTGCGCTGGCAATTGCTCACCAGCCTGTACCTGCAACAGCCATTGATGGAATTGCAGCAGCAAGTGCACCAGAACGCCGCCGCCAGCGCCCGCCAGCACGCAGCGCCGGGGGTGTGGCATCCGGCCGAAGCCTTGCTCTGGCCGTGGGACACGCGCCGGGTGCACAAGGGCCCGCTGCCCGCCCCGCCGCCATCGGCCGAAGCGTTGCAGGTGTGGCGCAAGCATTGCGGCGACCTGCTCAAGGAACCGAGCGCCTTCGCCAACGCCATGCACCTGACCCTCTGCGCCCGTGACGCACTGGTGGCTTCAGGCATGCAGCGCGTGTTGCTGCTGATGCTCGATCGCAAGAGTGACAGCCTGCGGGTGCACCAGATTGCGGGTGTGGATAAATCCGCCGCAGCGCTGCTGATTCCCTACAAGGAAAGCACCGTGCTGCAACGGCTTCTGGCCCAGGCCACCCAACTGCGCCTGACGCCGGGCAACAACGCGCAGTTCTCGGCCCTGCTGCCCGCGCAACTGCGAAACCTGTTCAGCGGCGAAAACCTGCTGATCCGCTCACTGGCCAGCAATGGCCGGGTGCTGATGCTGGTCGCGGCGGATCAGGGCGGCGGGCCGTTCTCTGAAGTCACGGTTCAGGCCTTTGGTAAAACGGGGCAATGTATCGAGAAGGCGCTGAGCACCTTTAGCCAACGCAATGGCTGACAGCTGAGCTACAATTCGCCTCTTTTTCGCGATCTGGAGACCTCACATGTCTGCCTTCTCAAGCTTGCCACTGGTGATCGAGCCCGCCGATCTGCAGGCACGCCTTGGTGCTTCAGAGCTGATCCTGGTCGACCTGACCAGCGCGGCCCGCTACGACGCCGGCCACATTCCCGGCGCGCGCTTCGTCGATCCCAAGCGCACGCAACTGGGCCAGCCGCCTGCTCCGGGCCTGTTACCAACCCAGGCGCAGCTTGAAGCGCTGTTCGGCGAACTGGGCCACGACCCTGACGCGGTCTACGTGGCGTACGACGACGAAGGCGGCGGCTGGGCCGGGCGTTTCATCTGGCTGCTGGATGTCATCGGGCATTCGAAGTACCACTACCTGGATGGCGGGCTGCTGGCCTGGCAGGCAGAGAACTTGCCGCTTTCCACCGAAGTACCGGCATCTGCCGGCGGCCCGGTGGCGCTGACCCTGCACGATGAGCCCACCGCCACCCGCGAATACCTGCAAAGCCGCCTGGGCGCCGCCGACCTCGCGATCTGGGACGCCCGCGGCCCGCTGGAATATTCCGGCGAGAAGATGGTGGCAGCCCGGGGCGGCCACATCCCCGGCGCCGTGAACTTCGAGTGGACCGCCGGCATGGACAAGGCGCGCAGCCTGCGCATCCGCACCGATATGCCGCAAATTCTCGAAGAACTGGGCATCACCCCGGACAAGGAAGTGATCACCCATTGCCAGACACACCATCGCTCGGGTTTCACCTACCTGGTGGCCAAGGCGTTGGGCTACCCACGCATCAAGGGCTACGCCGGCTCGTGGGGCGAGTGGGGCAACCACCCGGACACGCCGATCGAGAAGTGACACCTGCACATCGGCCTTCAACCCTTTTTTGAAACACTTTAGGATCCTTGATGAAACAGCGTCTGTTTATTCTTTTCCAATACCTGCTGCCCCATCATCTGCTCTCGCGCCTGGCCGGCTGCGTCGCCGAATGCCGCGTGCGCTGGTTCAAGAATGCGTTCACCCAGTGGTTCGTGCGCCGCTATCAGGTCGACATGTCCCAGGCACTGGTTGAAGACGTCACCGCGTATCCGCACTTCAACGATTTCTTCACCCGCGCCCTGAAACCGGGCGCGCGCCCGCTGGACGAAACCCCCGGGGCGATCCTCTGCCCTGCCGACGGCGCGGTGAGCCAGTTGGGCCCGATCGAACATGGCCGCATCTTCCAGGCCAAGGGCCACAGCTTCAGCGCCCTGGAACTGCTGGGTGGTGATGCACGCCTGTCCGCGCCGTTCATGGGCGGCGAGTTCGCGACCATTTATCTGTCGCCGAAAGACTACCACCGCGTGCACATGCCGCTGGCTGGCACCCTGCGCGAGATGGTCTACGTGCCGGGCCGCCTGTTCTCGGTCAACCAGACCACCGCTGAAAACGTCCCTGAACTGTTCGCCCGCAACGAACGCGTCGTTTGCCTGTTCGATACCGAGCGTGGCCCGATGGCCGTGGTGCTGGTGGGTGCGATGATCGTCGCTTCCATCGAAACCGTGTGGGCGGGCCTGGTCACGCCACCCAAGCGTGAACTCAAGACTTTCCGCTACGACGAAGCCGCGCGCGCCCCGATTCATCTGGAGAAAGGCGCCGAGCTTGGCCGCTTCAAACTGGGTTCGACTGCCATCGTGCTGTTCGGCCCTGATCAGGTGAAATGGGCGCAGACCCTGGCGGCAGGATCGCCAACGCAAATGGGCCAGTTGCTGGCCGTCCCCGCTCAGGCCTGATTATTGCCTGACAAATCCTGACACGCTTTTGTTGACGGTCCCGTATCCCCGGATACGGTCCGCCATGGGCGGTCATGAAGCCGAAGTATCACGGACGATACAATGTCATTTTGATATTAGGACTGTTCTGAAATACCGATGATGGTAAAGTCACTTATCGGTGTTGTAGGAAATTTCGCTTCCAATTGACGTAAACTTGCTCGTTTCGCTCGGCCTGCGCACCTTTATCCACGCAGTTTCCTGCAGCCTTTCGAGCCAGTAGCTTTTGGAGTTTGTTTGTCACATGAGTAATTTGAGCCTCCCACTGTTGTTGCGCGCACCTGTGCCGACGCAGTCGAGCCTGTCGTTCTGTGACGCGACGCCCAAAGACCTGAAACGCTGGATCGCCACGCTTCCCAAAGCCAACCTCGGCGAAATGGCCCGCCAGCTCTACCAGGGCCTGGGCGAGCTGAACCAGTTGCTCACCCCCAGCGACAACCGCCTGCAGTTGCTCGAATTGCTGCGCCCGGAAGTTTTTTTCGTGTGCAAGCACCTTGAGCGGCACTTTCTGAACCAGTCGGTGGTGCTCGAAGAGCGCCCGCGCAAGGTCGCGAACCTGTGTCAGGCCCTGCAAAACCATCTGGCCATCGGCTACAAACAGATCATCGCCAAGGTGGCACCCAGGCTCACCCGGGATCGCATCACCCTGCTGACAACCGCGCTGCAACGGGCAATGCATTGCCTCAACGGCCCGCTGATCCGCGCCAACCAGCTGTATTGCCCGGTGCAGGACGGCCTGTGGCTGGAGCTGCACCTGATCTACCAGATCGCCCGGCAGCATCAACTGCATAATATCCCCGTTGCTGACAGCCAGGCACACCACACTCGCACGCTGACGGTGGAACAGACCTACACCGTGGCGCTGTTGATGGGCTGCTCACGTTGCAACCAGATGCGCCAGCACAACATCGGCAAGCTGGCCGATGCGCTGGACGCCTGGAGTTCCATGGTCACCCTCCAGCAGCCGGTGGACGACACCAGCCTCTATGCAGTGGCCCACGGCACCGACACTGCGCCGCGCTACACCTCGCTGTACACCGAGGATCAGCGCGCCAGCCTGCTGGGCATCAACCCCCGCGCCCTGTCCGCCGCCTTGCAGCGCTACATCGACACGCCCATCGAGCAGCGTTCGCAGTCTTATCTGCACGTGCCCCCGGGCCTGTCGATCGATGTTTTGCAGCATCTTGCGGCCGCATGGGGCGATGTGTCCGAGCGCGCCTTCCAGCGCATGCCGGGCCAGGGCACCCTGACCGTCTGCGTCGGCATGAGCGCCCTGCACTATTTCGTTGGCGGGCAGCAGAGCTTCAGCGACCTGCTGCTGGTGCCGGCCGTGACCGTCAGCAAGGTCGCCGAATACACCCTCGAACCGCTCGTACCGGAAAAGCATGACCCTTGGGCGCAGTCGATCGAGGTGCAGCGCAAGGGCACATCGACCACCATGCTGCCGTTCGAAGAAATCGAATACCAGCGTGACGAAGCCGACGGCGGCGCCCCCGCTTCCGACGCCCAGAAAGGCTTTCCCAGCTACAGCCTGAACATCGTCAATCACAGCCCCGGCGGTTACTGTCTGGCGTGGCCCAAGGACGTGCCTGACCAGTTGCAGGCCGGGGAGGTGATCGGAATTCAGGACCACGGCCATGGCTGGAGCATCGCGGTCGTGCGCTGGGTGCGCCAGGTGCGCAGCGGTGGCACGCAGATGGGAGTCGAGCTGATTGCGCCCTTTGCCCAGGCCTGTGGCATGCAATTGCTGCGTGGCGAACAGAGCAGCCAGTACCTGCGAGCGCTGCTGTTGCCCGAGGTACGGGCCATCGACGTGCCAGCGACCGTGGTCGCCCCGCGCCTGCCCTTCGAGGACGGCAGCAAGGTGATGATCAACACCACCGGCGACGAGCGCCGCGCCACCTTGAGCAATCGTCGGGCGACGACCGGCAGCTACAACCAGTTCGAATATCAGATCCTGGAAGCACCGAAGAAACCCGCCCCGGGCAGCGAAGTGCCAGAGCAGGAATTCGATTCGTTGTGGACGGTGTTGTAAGGCATTCTGATTTCGACCTGTGGGAGCGAGCTTGCTCGCGAAGGGGCCGGTACATCCAACAGATCTTCATCGGATGAGCGTCAGCATTCGCGAGCAAGCTCGCTCCCACAGAAGTTACAACGTCTTTATAGCCCTTCCCGGTCGCGGAAGCCCAGCAGATACAGCACGCCATCCAGGCCCAGGGTCGAGATCGCCTGTTTCGCCGACTGCTTGACCAGCGGCTTGGCGCGGAAGGCCACGCCCAGGCCGGCAATCGCCAGCATCGGCAGGTCGTTCGCGCCATCGCCCACGGCAATGGTCTGCTCCAGGCTCAAACCTTCCTTGCTCGCCAGCTCACGCAGCAGATCGGCCTTGCGCTGGGCGTCGACAATCGGCTCCACGGCAACGCCGGTGCACTTGCCATCAACCACTTCCAGCTCGTTGGCGAAGATGTAGTCGATGCCCAGTTTGGCCTGCAATTGACGGGCGAAATAGGTGAAGCCGCCTGACAGAATCGCAGTCTTGTAGCCCAGGCGCTTGAGTTCGGCGAACAGGGTCTCGGCACCTTCGGTCAGGCGCAGCGAAGCACCGATTTCGTCCAGTACCTTGATGTCCAGGCCCTTGAGCAGCGCCAGGCGCTCCTTGAAGCTGGCGCGGAAGTCCAGTTCGCCGCGCATGGCGCGCTCGGTGATTTCCGACACGCGGTCGCCCACGCCGTGGGCCTTGGCCAACTCGTCGATGACTTCGGCTTCGATCAGCGTCGAGTCCATGTCGAACACCGCCAGACGGCGGTTGCGGCGGAACAGCGAATCCTGCTGGAAAGCGATGTCGACGTTAAGCTCCTGCGCCACGTGCAGGAATTCGGCGCGCATCTGCTGGGCATCGGCCGGCTCGCCACGTACGGAAAACTCGATGCAGCCCTTGCCCTTGTCGCTCGGCATGTCCAGTGGCATACGCCCGGACAGACGGTCGATCCGGTCAATGTTCAGGCCGTATTTGGCGGTGATCGAGCTGACGGTCTGCAACTGCTCGGCGGTGACCTTGCGCGTCAGCAGCGTGACGATGTGCCGGTCCTTGCCCTGATCGTCGACCCAATGCTGGTAATCGTCTTCACTGACATGAGTGAACAGCACCTGCTGCCCCAGTTCATCGGCCTTCGACTGGACCTGGTCCAGCACCGCCGCGCCGCTTTCGGTGTCCGGGATCCGGACCAGAATGCCGAACGACAGCGTGTCGTGGATCACGGCCTGACCGATATCCAGGACATCGACGCCGCCCTGGGCCAGGACGCCGGTAAAGGCCGCAGTCAGACCCGGGCGGTCTTCGCCGGTGATGTTAATCAGGACAATTTCGCGCAAGGCGCACCCCCGCTGTGGAAAAAAACCGCATTCTACGCACTTTCAGTGACCGCCGGGCACAGCGAGCGCTTTGCCCCGTCTGGGTCGCTCGCTATACTGCGCCCCAACTTCTCCAAGAGAGCCGTGCTCAGTGAACCGGCCCACGCCAGTAAAAACCGATAATTTCTTCTTGCTGATCTTCCGGGCATTGCGTCACCGACGCGTTCCGATAGCTTTGCGCATCGCCAGCCACAACGTGATCCTCGTCGCGCTGGCGCTGGTGATCTACGCCTGCGTGATGGGCTTGCAGTTCAAGCAAGCCATGCACGAGCAGGCGGACGCGCTGGGCCAGGCCCTGACCACGCAAACCGCGACCTCCGCCACCGAGCTTCTGGTGTCCAACGACATCCTGAGCCTCAACGTGTTGCTGGGTAACCTGGTCAAGAACCCGCTGGTGGCCCATGCAGCCATCTACAGCATGGATAACCGCATCCTCGCCGAAGCGGGCCAGCGCCCGAAAAACGGCCTGCTGGGTGAGGCCGAGGGCCTGTACGAGATCAAGATCACCTTCCAGGACGTGGTCGCCGGCACCCTGCGCATCAGCCTGGACATGAGCCAGTTCCAGCAGCCGCTGACCATCAGCCTGCAAAGCATGGGCATTCTGGCCGGTATCCTGCTCGCACTGGCGCTGGCATTGAGCCTGCGCCTGGGGCGGCATATCTCAACGCCCATGCTGCAACTGCGCATGTGGCTGCGTTATATCGACCCGTACACCCCGGCTACCGACCGTCAGGACGAAATCGGCGACCTGGCGCGCCAGCTCAAGGCGTCCTACGCGCCGCCTGAGCCCGAGCCTGCACCGGCTCCGCAACCTGAACAGGTTGAGGAAGACGACGACACCTCGCCCGAATTCGACGCCAACGACCTCGCAGGCCCCGAGTTCGACGAAGCGCCAAAACCCCGTGCCACCGCCATTCCGGCCCGCCGCATCGTGGCCGAGGAAGATCAGGAAGACGAAGACGACCCGTTCGCCGATCTTCGTGACGAAACTCCGGTGGTGCAGAAGCCGGCCCCGCGCCCTGTGTTGCCAGTGGTGCCTTTGCAGCCGCAATACAGCGCCGTGCTGGCCGTGCAACTGGGTTCCCAGGAACAACTGCGCCGCCTGCCCCGCACCCGCCTGACCGAATTGCTGGAGCGCTATCGCGACTGCATCGACCAGGCTGCATCCTTGTATGACAGCGAACTTCACACGCTCAACGATGGCAGCTCGCTGATGGTGTTCAGCACCCAGGACAGCGGCGACGACTACCTGACCAACGCGATTTGCTGCGGCGAGCTGTTGCGCGCCCTGAGCCATGCGCTGCAGATCGAAGTGGCGGACAGCGGCATCACCCTGCAATTGCAGCTGGGCCTGACGCTGGGCGAAGGCCTGCACGGCATGGACCAGATCGACCTGCTGCTGACCGAAACCGCCCAGGACGCACTGGCACTGTCGCAACACAGCCGCAACCTGCTGCTGGTGGAGCGCAAGATCAGCGAAGACCACACCATCCGCCAGCGCGCCCGCATCCGCCCGATCGCCAGCCCCGAAGGCGCAAGCTGCGTCGAGCGCCTGATGGAGCCGTATCCGTCCATGCTCGAACGCCAACTGGCGCGCATGCACGAAGCGCGCAAGGTCTGACCTGACCCGCTCCTACAGACAATACAGTCCGTAGGAGCGCGCTTGCCCGCGACCGGCGTGGTGTCAGACAGCACATACCCCTCAGACACACCGCCCTCGCGGGCAAGCGCGCTCCTACAGATTACGGGGCGACGTGACCTGTGCATCTTCCCTAACCCATCACCCACAAAAAAGCCCGCATCGCTGCGGGCTTTTTGTTGGGCGTGATCCTTAGAAGCGGAACACTTCCAGATCGGTGCGGATCGGCGAGGCCATCGGGATCTTTGGCTTGTCCTGATCGGTGCGGGTCTTGGCGGGCTGGGCGGACTTCTTCGGCTCGTCAGCGACCAATGGCTGCGCAGCCACCGGCTTGACCGCAGCACTCAACTGCTCGGCCAGACGCTGCAACAGCACGCCCTGAGCCTTGACCTGAGCAGCGGAAGTGCCGGCATGCGGCTCTTCCAGGTGCACCAGCTTGCTGTCACGCACGGTGCCGCGACGGTCCAGCAGACGCCATTGGGCATCGAGCACCGCAGGCTGGTTCTCGCCTGAGTCCAGACGGGTGATCGACAGCACCACCTGCACGTCAGGCGTGAAGTTGGCCGCAGCCGGCGCCATCACCACGCGCTGGCTGTCGAGCTTCCACGCCAGTTGGCGCAGCAGCAGTTGGTCGATGTCGGCAGACAGGCTGCCAGCCCAGCGGCCATCCTTCGAGGCAGTCAGGCTGCCATCGGGCTGACGCTGAAGTAATGTTTCCCGTTGCAGGTAATCAGCAACGGAAACCGGCCCGAGCACAACAGCCACGCCGGCACTTTGTTTTGGTTGGCCTGGTTCGCCGCTGTCCAGTTGATAGAGCGAAGTAGGCTGATGAACACTGCACCCGGCCAAACCCAGAACGCCGGTTAACAACAGAACAAAAGGAACGCGTAGAAAATTCATCATTCCGTCCAAGTGGGCACCACACGACGGGCCCACAATGTCAAATACTCAGAGAACATAAAGGCACTCAGCCACGCTGGCGCCAAAGGACGTCATATCATCCGTGAATATGCGCGATGACTCCAGCGATTCTGCGTCGATCTTGGTGACAATACGAAGATCGATCGCTGAAAACGGCCGTTTACGTAGCGCTTTCCACTAACAATGCATCAACTCGCTGGAATCCGCGTGGTAGCTTATTGCCACGTCTGCCTCGCTCCCCTTTGTAATGCTCAAGATCGTCGGGTTTCAGAGACAGCGTGCGCTTGCCTGCCTGGAGCACCAGGGTGGCGCCATCAGGAATGACCGCAAGGTCAGTCACGTATTCTTCGCGGCTGGCCACGCGATCGCCCGGAATACCGATGATCTTGTTGCCCTTGCCCTTGCCCAGTTGCGGCAGGTCGCTGATCTTGAACACCAGCAGGCGGCCTTCGGTGGTCACTGCCGCAAGCCAGTTCTGCTCACGGTCCGGCACCAGGCGCGGCAGGATCACCTTGGCGCCCGCAGGCAGACTGACAAGCCCCTTGCCCGCCTTGTTCTTGGCCTGCAAGTCTTCGCCCTTGACCACGAAACCGTAACCGGCGTCGGAAGCGATGACGTACAGCGCATCGTCGTCCGGCAGCAATACGCACTCGAAGGTTGCGGCTGGCGGTGGCGTCAGGCGTCCGGTCAGCGGATCACCCTGCCCACGGGCCGACGGCAATGTATGGGCCGCCAGCGAATAGCTGCGGCCGGTGGAGTCGATGAACACCGCAAACTGGTTGGAGCGACCGTTGGCCGCAGCCTTGAAGCCGTCGCCTGCCTTGTAGGAAAGGCCGGTGGCGTCGATGTCATGGCCCTTGGCGCAGCGCACCCAGCCTTTTTCCGACAGCACGACCGTCACAGGTTCGGTCGGCATCAGTTCGTTTTCGGACAGCGCCTTGGCTTCGGCGCGCTCGACGATAGGCGAGCGGCGATCATCGCCATAGGTTTCCGCATCCTTGAGCAACTCGGTACGCACCAGCTTGCGCAGCTTGGCTTCGCTGCCCAGCAGGGCCAGCAGTTTGGCCTGTTCCTTGAGCAATTCGTCCTGCTCGCCGCGCAGCTTCATCTCTTCCAGGCGCGCCAATTGACGCAGACGGGTGTCGAGGATGTAGTCGGCCTGAATCTCCGACAGCTCGAAACGCGCGATCAGCTCGGCCTTCGGGTGCTCGGCGGTACGGATAATATGGATCACTTCGTCCAGGTTCAGGTACGCAGTGAGCAAGCCTTCCAACAGGTGCAGGCGCTTCTCGACCTTGTCCAGGCGGAACTGCAGGCGGCGACGCACCGTGGTGATACGGAACTGCAGCCATTCGGACAGCAGTGCCTTGAGGTTTTTCAGTTGCGGCTTGCCGTCCAGGCCGATGATGTTGATGTTCACCCGGTAGCTGGATTCCAGCTCAGTGGTGGCGAACAGATGCTGCATCAGCTCTTCGGGATCGACGCGGTTGGAGCGCGGGATGACGACGATGCGGCACGGGTTCTCGTGGTCCGATTCGTCACGCAGGTCGGCGACCATCGGCAGCTTCTTGGCCTGCATCTGCGCGGCGATCTGCTCCAGCACCTTGGCCCCGGACACCTGGTGGGGCAGCGCGGTGACCACGATGTCGCCGTCTTCGACGCGATACACGGCGCGCATGCGCACCGAGCCACGGCCGCTTTCGTAGATTTTCAGCAGGTCATGACGCGGCGTGATGATTTCCGCTTCGGTCGGGTAATCCGGGCCTTGAACGTGCTCGCAAAGCTGCTCGATGGTGGCCTTGGGCTCGTCCAGCAGGCGCACACAGGCGGACGCGACTTCACGCAGGTTGTGCGGCGGCACGTCGGTGGCCATGCCGACCGCGATGCCGGTGGTGCCATTGAGCAGGATATTCGGCAAACGTGCCGGCAACACGGCAGGTTCATCCAGGGTGCCGTCGAAGTTCGGCACCCAGTCCGCCGTGCCCTGGCCAAGCTCGGTCAGCAGCACCTCGGAGTATCGGGACAGACGCGCTTCGGTGTAGCGCATGGCCGCGAACGACTTGGGATCGTCCGGCGCACCCCAGTTGCCCTGGCCGTCGACCAGGGTGTAGCGATAGCTGAAGGACTGCGCCATCAGCACCATGGCTTCGTAACAGGCCGAGTCGCCGTGGGGGTGGAACTTGCCGAGCACGTCGCCGACGGTACGCGCCGACTTCTTGTGCTTGGCGTCGGCGTCCAGGCCCAACTCGCTCATGGCGTAGACAATACGCCGCTGTACAGGCTTCAGGCCGTCGCCGATGTGCGGCAGGGCACGGTCCATGATCACGTACATGGAGTAGTTCAGATAGGCCTGTTCGGTGAAGTCAGCCAGCGAGCGGCGTTCTACGCCGTCCAGGCTGAGGTCAAGGGAGTCGCTCATGCGGGCCTCATCATTTTGTCGTCTGGCGCAGCAGCAAGGTGCCGCCGCGCTGGGTGAATTCGAGTTGTTTGATGGCGCTCATACCCAGCAGCACCTGATCGCCGTCCAGACCGGGCACCACCAGGGCGCGCACGTTGTCCAGGACGATATCGCCGATCTGCAGCCTGTTCAGCGTGGCCCGGAAAGCCTCGGTGCGGCCATTGGCCGTGCTCACCTCGACCCGGGCACCACGCTCCAGGCGTAATGCATCTGCCACCGCTTGCGGGATCGCGACGTTGGTCGCACCGGTGTCGAGCATGAACTGCACCGGGCGGGCATTGATCTGCCCCGTCATGACGAAATGCCCCTCGCGGTTGCTCACCAGTTGCACCTCGACGTAACCGTCACCGTGCGACGAACTGACGCTGCTGTTCGGGTTTTCCTGACGCTGCTCCCACTCGCCGAAAAACCGCGTCGCCAGGAACAGCGCCGCGGCCCAGACGATGATCAGCATCAGGCGCCCGGCGCGCTTGCCGGGAGGTGCCTGGGTCAAGGCCTGGCGCTCCAGCCACCCTCAGGCGCGGCAAAGCGCCAGACAATGGGGCGTTTTTCGCCATCGGCGCGAGCACCGAAGTTGTTGTCAGTCCCGACCCAGGCGCCCTTGTCGTCAACGATCAGCGCCTCGGTCAGGCCGTATTTCTGATCGTAGAGCCGGTTGGGTTTCAATGCCTCCTTGGCGAAGGACCAGCAGGTTTCCAGTTGCCCGGTTTCCAGGGTACGCCGACAGATCCGGTACGCCGCCCGCTCCAGGGTGTACAGCTTGCCCTTGTACAGCGAGATGTCGGAGAAATCCTTGGCGACCGATTTACCGCCCAGTTCAGGTGGCAGGATGTCGTTGCCGGACTCGACCTTGAGGATGCAACTGGCATCACATTCCCAGCCGTCATTACCCAATTTTGCAGTCAGCAGCCCGCGCTTCTCGCGCTCGGCGGCCAGCCACAGCCGGTCGCCGGCAGGGTTGATCGCGATGCCTTCGAAGATGGCGTTGAAGTGCTGCAGCATTCCCGCCGACTGCGCCTCCTCGACCAGCGCCCTGGGCAGGTCGAGCCAGGTCGGCGCGCCGTTTACGGGCACTTTCAGCACCGTGGCATAGGCCTCGCTGACCAGATAACGGTTGCCGGCAGCGTCACAGCTCACGCCCTCGAAATCCAGATCGCCGCCACGCACCAGGGCCGAAGCCTTGGCCATCCCGCGCAGGGTCGCTGACAGGCCGCTGTCGGGAATCGGCGGAATCTCGAGGACCTGCGCCCGCGCCTTCCACACCGTCGCCGAAGTGTCGAGACGGTACAGCAGCGTGTCGTCGCGGTCGGATACCGTCCACAGCACGCCATCGCACGAGGCCAGCCCCGAGAGATTGCCGCCCACCATGTCGTCCACAGGGTGCTCGGACAGCAACTTGAGTTCCGGCAGCGGCGCGGCGAACGCGGGAGCGGCGGCCAGCAACAGGGCGGCCAGCCAGCCTCGCCTCAAACCATCACCTCGGCCAGGTTGCCTTTGGATTCAAGCCACGCCTTACGGTCGCCCGCGCGCTTTTTCGCCAGCAGCATGTCCATCATTTGCGAGGTGGCTTCGATGTCATCCAGCGTCAGTTGCACCAGGCGCCGGGTGTTCGGGTCCATGGTGGTCTCACGCAACTGTGGCGGGTTCATCTCGCCAAGGCCTTTGAATCGGGTGACCTGTGGCTTGCCGCGCTTCTTCTCGGCCACCAGGCGGTCGAGAATGCCATCACGTTCGGCTTCGTCCAGGGCGTAGTAGATGTCCTTGCCCAGGTCGATGCGGTACAGCGGCGGCATGGCAACGTAGACGTGACCGGCCTCGACCAGCGGGCGGAAGTGCTGGACGAACAACGCACACAGCAGGGTTGCGATGTGCAGGCCGTCGGAGTCGGCGTCGGCCAGGATGCAGATCTTGCCGTAGCGCAGCTGGCTCATGTCAGCCGCGCCCGGATCGACTCCGATGGCCACGGCGATGTTGTGCACTTCCTGGCTGGCGAGCACTTCGCCGCCATCGACTTCCCAGGTGTTCAGGATCTTGCCGCGCAACGGCAGGATGGCCTGGAATTCCTTGTCCCGCGCCTGCTTGGCCGAGCCACCGGCCGAGTCACCCTCGACCAGGAACAGCTCGGCGCGCATCGGGTCCTGACCGGCGCAGTCCGCCAGTTTGCCCGGCAGCGCCGGCCCCTGGGTGATGCGTTTGCGCTCGACCTTCTTGCTGGCTTTCAGGCGACGACCGGCGTTGTTGATCGCAAGCTCGGCCAGCTGCATGCCCATTTCAGGGTGGGCGTTGAGCCACAGGCTGAAGGCGTCCTTGACCACACCGGAGACGAATGCCGCCGCTTCGCGAGAGGACAGGCGCTCCTTGGTCTGGCCGGAGAATTGCGGCTCCTGCATCTTCATCGACAGCACGAAGGCGATACGTTCCCAGACGTCTTCGGGGGCCAGCTTCACGCCCCGTGGCAGCAGGTTGCGGAATTCGCAGAACTCGCGCATCGCATCCAGCAGCCCCTGACGCAGGCCGTTGACGTGGGTGCCACCCTGGGCGGTCGGGATCAGGTTGACGTAGCTTTCCTGAACGCTGTCGCCACCCTCGGGCAGCCACAGCAACGCCCAGTCCACCGCTTCCTTGTTGCCGGCAAATACGCCGCAGAAGGGTTCTTCAGGCAGGCGCAGGAAGTCACTGACCGAATCCTGCAGGTAGGAGCGCAGGCCATCTTCGTAATGCCACTCGACCTTCTCGCCGGTGCCTTTGTCTTCAAAGCTGACGGTCAGGCCCGGGCACAGCACGGCCTTGGCCTTGAGCACGTGCTTGAGGCGGCTGACGGAGAATTTGGGGCTGTCGAAATACTTGGGGTCCGGGGCGAAATAGACGCTGGTGCCGGTATTGCGCTTGCCGACCGTGCCCACCACGGCCAGTTCGCTGGCCTTGAACCCGTCGGCAAAGGACATCTCGTATTCGTTGCCGTCACGCTTGACCCGCACCCGCACTTGGGTCGAGAGCGCGTTGACCACGGAAATCCCCACCCCGTGCAGGCCGCCGGAGAACTGGTAGTTCTTGTTGGAGAACTTGCCGCCCGCGTGCAGCTTGGTGAGGATCAGCTCGACGCCCGACACGCCCTCTTCCGGGTGAATATCCACCGGCATGCCGCGACCGTCGTCGGCCACTTCCAGGGAGTTGTCGGCGTGCAGGATGACCTGCACCGATCTGGCGTGTCCGGCCAGTGCTTCGTCGACGCTGTTGTCGATGACTTCCTGGGCGAGGTGGTTCGGCCGCGTGGTGTCGGTGTACATGCCCGGCCGCTTGCGGACCGGGTCGAGGCCCGAGAGGACTTCGATGGCGTCTGCGTTATAAGAGCTAGCGCTGGGATTGGCCATGGGGTCTCGTCATCAAGTCGTTCATGAAATTTCGGAGTGACGCTATTGTTCCAAGCGTGTTCTACATATTTGTTGCAGCAAAGGCTTTGATCGGTCGCACATTCACAACGACGACAGATCGATGGCCTGGAGCAGTTCCGGGGCAAACCCGGCAAAGCTCAACAGGGTGGGCAGTTTATCGGCAAACCCCTGGAAACTGTGATCGCCACCGGCCTCGATGCGCAGCGCGCACGCCCGGTAGAAGGCCTGGGCGCGGCGGTAGTCCAGCGTTTCGTCACCCGTCTGCAGCCACACCTGGATACGCTGGGGGTCCTGCGGCGCCGGCACTTCTATCTCAGCCAGCGCAGCCACGTGATCGTGGGTCAGCTCCCAGGTTTCGCCGGTGTACAGGTTCTGTTGCGTGCCCAGGAAGCCGTCGAACAACTGGTGCGGATTGACCGCAGGGTTGATCAACACCGCCTTCAGACCATGCCGCTCAGCAAGGTGAGTCGCATAGTAGCCGCCGAGCGAGCTGCCGACCAGTAATGGCCGACCGCCTAGTTCCTCGATGGCCGCCTCGAGCTGGGCGATGGCCTGGCGCGGGTGATGGTGCAACTCCGGCACGCGCAATTGCTCGCCAAGCCCCAGCGTTCGCATGAGGGAGGCCAGTTGCGTGGCCTTTTTCGACATCGCCGAGCTGTTCAGGCCGTGAATATAAAGCAGAGTCGAATGTTGCGGGTTCACGGGATCGTCTCCGTAAGCTGCGATTCAAGGGGCCGCCTGGGGCTGCCTCACACGGCAAAGCCACGCAGTTTACAGGGACAACGGCGTGAACACTCGTTTGTTGGCGGTGTGTGGCGAATTCAGGATGTTTCCTTCAATACCCGGCGCCACTGAGATCGACCTCGAACAGGTCCGGATCGATGCGCGACACACCGGTTTCCATGTGCCCGTCGTCGAACAGCCGCAGCCAGCGATATCCCGGAGCCTTCGCGTCGAGGGCGAAGTCTTCGCTGTTCGGCGCGAATTGAATGCAGGTCGAGGGCGAGGCCATCAGGCGCAAGCCCTCGTGCATCTGGTCGAACTCCTGGTGCACGTGGCCCCAGAGCAAAGCACGGGCCTGGGGAAAACGTTCCAGTACCGAGAACAGGGCATCCGGGTTGCGAAGACCGATGGGCTCCATCCACGCCGCGCCAATGGGCACCGGATGATGATGCAGACAGATCAAATGATGGCGTTGCGGCGCCTCGCTCAGGGCCTGGGCCAGCAGTTGCAGTTGCTTGTCTTCCAGATAACCGGGCACAGAACCCGGCACGGCGGAATCCAGCATCGTCACCCGCCAGTTGCCGATATCGACAACGGGGTCGAGCACGTCGCTCTGCTGCGCGGCAATCGCCATCTCCCGCAGCTCGTCATGGTTGCCCGGCAGCCAGCGCTTGGGCGCATCCAGCCGCTCGCTCGCCTGGCGAAACGCCTGATACGACTCCACCGTGCCGTCCTGGGATAGATCGCCGGTGGCCAGCACCAGATCGATCTGCGGCTGCTCGGCCAGCACCCGGTCCACGACCGCCGTGAGGCTGTCGCGCGTGGTCATGCCCAGCAGCGCGCCGTCCGCTTCGGCAAACAAATGGCTGTCGGATAGTTGCACCAACAATACAGAGGACGAATTCAGGGCTGCGCTCGGCAAAGGCCATCTCCTTGAGCGGGTATGGCCGGATTATGGTGTTTGATTGGAGCAACGGCAAACCCGGAAACAGGGTTGCAGTTCTCATTTGTGCAACATCGAGAGGCGCGTGGGTGTAATCGGTCCCGTAGCAGTCCGGCTTGCCGACGACAGCGATCTTGAGGGCGCCTCGCCGGCAAGCCGGACTGCTACAGGGCGGTGGGGTGCTTTGGATTTTGATTTTGATCTTTGTGCGCGATGGTGCAGGCGACGCCGAACGCGACGTAAAGGCGCCAGGCCGAGCGCAGGTGTCGTGGAGGGGGATGAGCGGCAGGAAGCCGCGAAAGCCGTGCGGGCCATGGATGGCCCATCATGGCGTGCCCCCGGAACGACGCCGGAGTCGAGGGAAGTCCGAAGGACCCCAGCCAGGAGCAAATGGTTTGCCTACTTTCCCGAAAGAAAGTAGGTCGCCCGTAAGGGGCGAAACCCTCAGGTCCAGTGCACTCGATAACGGATCTGCCCCCAGTGGTAGTGGTCCAGATTCTGGTGAGCATATCCGTTCGCGATGTCGACTCGGAATCACCTTTGCGCCTTTACGGCGCGCTACTTTGTTTCGGCAAAGTAGCCAAACCATTTGCGACAGGCTGGGCCGCGACTTCGTCCCGGTTCCCTCACTCCGGCGCCGCTCCGTGGGTCCGCCGTGATGGGCCATCCATGGCCTGCACGGCTTTCGCGGCTTCCTGCCGCTCAACCCACTACGCGACACCTCCGTTCGGCCTGGCGCCTTGACGTCGCGTTCGGTGGCGCCTGTACCATCGCGTAAGAAGATCAAGATCAAGATCAAGAGCTTTGGTTGTACACCGCCCCGTAGCAGCACGGCTTGCCGGCGGGGGCGGTGTGTCAGGGACAGATGGGTTGACTGACACACCGCTCCCGCCGGCAAGCCGTGCTGCTACGAGAGAGAAGTGCGGATAAGGGAGGCTCAGCGAACCGCTTCGAACTCGTGTCCGCAGGCCAGGCAGTGGCTCAGCCATTCGCCGAGGAAGATGTTGAGCTGGGCCTTTTCGTCGGGCTGGTGCATGTGGGCGTTGGGGTATGGGTAGATGCCGCGGAAACGCCGTGCGTGCTGGGCGCCGATGACTTCGGCCATGCGCGCATCGTGGTACACCTGCACTTCCAGGACAGGCACCGGCAGCCACGGCAGGCTGTGTTCCTGACGCACCAGCAGGGTGGAGGTGTAGGGGCAGTTCTGCACGACTTCGACCGACAGCACACCCAGCATCTGATCGCCCTGGGTGACGGCCACCCGGCGCGAGCGTTGTTCGTTGCGCATCTCGGGTAAAAGACGCATCAAGCGCGCGTAGTTCGCCTCACAGGCTGCCTGCAGCCCGGCAAGGTCGACACGGTAGCGCTCGCGCAAAAGATTCACGACCACAGCCCCCTGATTTCGGCGCGATTGAGCGCCAGCCACTGTATTGCGATGATAGTTGCAGCGTTGACGATGCGTCCGTCTTTTACGGCTTGCATCGCGTCGTCGAACGACCAGACCGACACACGGATGTCTTCGGCCTCTTCTTCAAGCCCGTGGACGCCGCCCGCCCCCTCACTGTCGCATTTGCCCAGGTACAGGTGAACGAATTCATTGCTGCCGCCGGGCGACGGAAAGTATTTGGTGATCGGCCACAACGCATTGAAGACAAGCCCAGCTTCCTCCTCTCCTTCGCGGTGAGCAACCTCTTCAGGCTGCTCTTTTTTATCGATCAGGCCCGCGACCATTTCGATCAGCCAGGGGTTGGGGTGCTTGCCGATCACACCCACCCGGAACTGCTCGATCAACACCACTTCATCGCGTTTGGCGTCATATGGCAAGACACACACGGCATCGTGACGCACGAACAGTTCGCGGGAAATTTCCGGGCTCATGCCACCGTCGAAAAGCTCATGGCGCAGGTGCAGACGATCCAGTTGGTAGAAACCCTTGAAGCAGGTTTCGCGCCGGGTGATTTCATGCTTTGTGGGCGTCGATTTCGCGGTATCGGTCATAGGTTTCTCACTGCAAGGCGCTCAGTTCATGGCCCCATCCTAACGTGCTGACGCGCCGGATGCAGCCCTTGCCGGGCGTTCAGACGCGCAAATCCGGCTGTAAAGGTAGACGACGGCAACCGAAAGGCACTCTAATCCGCCCAGTGGCGAACTGATTGCGCCAGACGCAGTCGAAGCCTGTTGCCGTTGCACCCAAGTGATGGCCCTTTATGTCAACGTCAAGGATCACCATGTCGTTTCTGAAGATCATTTCGATGGCCTGCCTGGCCCTGGTTCTGGGCGCCTGCCAGAGCCTGTTCCAACCCAACATGCGCAGTCCGCTGACCGTTCAGCGTGACGCCTCGGAGCTGGTCAAACCCGGCTGCACCGCCAGCGATTGCCCGCTGGTCAACATTGATACCGTGCATTTCCCGGACGAAGCCAAGCTCGATGCCATCGTGCAGCGCACCCTGCTGCAACTGACCCGCAGCGACACCGACGGTCCGGTGCCACCGACCCTCAAGGCGTACCAGGAACAGTTCCTGGCCACGGCGCCGGCGCGCTACAGCAGCTATTTGCAGGCCAAGGTACGTGAGCAGCATGACGGAATCGTGGTGGTCGAGCTGTCCAGCTACCTGGACACCGGCGGCGCCCACGGCAATCCGGGCCGCGCGTTCATCAACTATTCGCGCCAGCTACAGCGCGTACTGACGCTGG
Organism: Pseudomonas putida; assembly: GCF_028682175.1. Classification (GTDB taxonomy): domain Bacteria; phylum Pseudomonadota; class Gammaproteobacteria; order Pseudomonadales; family Pseudomonadaceae; genus Aquipseudomonas; species Aquipseudomonas putida_AD. The sequence goes on from NZ_JANHKS010000007.1 coordinate 44,063, forward strand.
CCGACATGCTGGTGCCAGGCCAGGAAGCAGCGTTCTGGGCGAAGGCTGAAATGGCGCACCAGGCCTGGCAGGTCAGCACCAAGCTGGACAAGGACACCGAGTTCCAGAAGATGTGGCCATTCAAGCGAACTTCAAACATCGCCCTGACGTACGGTGCAGTGATCCTGAAATATCCGGTCACCACCATCGCCCCGTACGCCATGGGCCACATCGAGCTGAAGATTCCTTACCCTCAGCTCAACGGCATCATCAAGCCGGAACTGTTCCCCGGCCGGAGCTGATCGCCTTGCCCAGAATCAGTTGCAGCACGCCAGCGACGATCAGCGCTGGCAGTGTTGCGCCGATGTCCGGGTAGAGATTGGCCAGCAGGTGATAGGTGGAAATCCCGCCCAGCCAGGCCAGAAGCGTCATCCAGCGCAAACCTTCAGTCGCGGCGCCATGGCTGCGACGACGCAGGATGAAGTGATCCACCAGCACCACGCCAAACAGCGGCGCGAATACCGAGCCAATCAGCAAGAGGAAGTTCTGGTACTGCGCCAATGGCGCAAGACAGGCGATCAGCGTGCAGATGACGCCGATGGCCAGCGCCAGATGCTCGACCTTGATCTTCACCAGAATCCCGCTGGAAACCGCCGCAGAATGGATGTCGGCAAAGGCGTTTTCCGACTCGTCCAGCAGAATCAGCAGCAGCGGAATGCCCATTCCAGCGCCGGCCAGCGCCAGCAGCAGCGCATTGGCTTCGCCGCTTGGCGCGAAGGCCAGGGTGTAGGCAACGCCCAGGGTCATCAGCCAGAAGTTGCCGATGAAGAAGCCCAGCACCGTGCCGCCGAACACGCCGGTGGCGCGCTTGCCGAAGCGTGAATAGTCGGCGATCAGCGGCAGCCAGGACAGCGGCATGGCGATGGCAATGTCGAAACCCACGGCAAACGGCATCGAGCCATCTCCGGCACGGGCCCACAGCGCCGCCAGATCAGCCTTGCTCAGCAGGTTCCAGGTCAGCCAGGTGCACGCGGCCAGCAGCAGCCAGATGCCCCACTTGCGCAGGATCTGCCGCACGAAGGTCAACGGGCCGCTGACGGCGAGCAAGGTGGCCAGGCCGCCGAACAGTAGCGTCCAGAGCAGCGGGCTTGTCCACAGGCTGCCTTCGGCAAAGGCGCCAGCGCTCAGCAGCGTGGCCGCGTCGCGCATGACGATGATTTCGAACGAACCCCAACCCACCAGTTGCAGCAGATTGAGGATGGCCGGCAGCGCCGCGCCCTTGCTGCCAAGGCTCAGCTTGAGGGCGGCCATGGACGACAGGCCGGTGTCGCTGCCGATCACGCCGACGGCGGCCAGCAGCAGAACGCCCACCAGGGTGCCGAGGAAGATCGCCAGCATCGAGCCGGACAGTCCCAGCCCCGGCGCAAGCAATGCGCCGGTTTGCAGGACCATCAGGCCCACGCCCAGGGAAAACCACAGGGAAAACAGATCCCGACCGCCGAACACCCGCTTGGCAGCGGGGACGGGGATGTCGGGAGAATAGGTGCCGGGTGTGTTCACGTTGTTATCTCGTAAAGAGCAGTGACAAGCTTCAAGCTGCAAGCCACAAGTTAGAAGCCAACGCAGATCCGCTTCTTCTTGCAGCTTGTAGCTTACGGCTTGTGGCTAGATTTTCTTGTAAAGCTGGCTGCCTTCCTGCTTGAACCGCTCGGCCTGCTCGCGCATGCCTTCGGCCACCGACAGGTCCACCGCTTCGATCTTCTGGTTGGCCGCGTACTCACGGACTTCCTGGGTGATCTTCATCGAGCAGAACTTCGGCCCGCACATGGAGCAGAAATGCGCGACCTTGGCCGAGTCCTTCGGCAGGGTTTCGTCGTGGTACGAACGCGCGGTGTCCGGGTCCAGGCCGAGGTTGAACTGGTCTTCCCAACGGAATTCGAAACGCGCCTTGCTCAGGGCGTTGTCGCGAATCTGCGCGCCCGGATGGCCCTTGGCGAGGTCGGCTGCGTGGGCGGCAATCTTGTAGGTAATGATCCCGGTTTTCACGTCATCCTTGTTCGGCAGGCCCAGGTGTTCCTTGGGCGTGACGTAGCAGAGCATCGCGCAACCGAACCAGCCGATCATCGCCGCGCCAATGCCCGAGGTGATGTGGTCGTAACCCGGCGCAATGTCGGTGGTCAGCGGGCCGAGGGTGTAGAACGGCGCCTCGTCGCAGCATTCCAGCTGCTTGTCCATGTTCTCCTTGATGAGCTGCATCGGCACATGGCCCGGACCTTCGATCATGCATTGCACGTCATGCCTCCAGGCGATCTTGGTCAGCTCGCCAAGGGTTTCCAGCTCACCGAACTGCGCTTCGTCGTTGGCGTCGGCAATCGAGCCCGGACGCAGGCCATCGCCCAGCGAGAAGCTGACGTCGTAGGCCTTCATGATTTCGCAGATTTCGTCGAAGTGGGTGTAGAGGAAGTTTTCCTTGTGATGCGCCAGGCACCACTTGGCCATGATCGAACCTCCACGGGAGACGATCCCGGTGACGCGCTTGGCGGTCAGCGGCACGTAGCGAAGCAACACACCAGCGTGAATGGTGAAGTAGTCGACGCCCTGCTCCGCCTGCTCGATCAGCGTGTCGCGGAACAGCTCCCAGGTCAGGTCCTCGGCAACGCCGTTGACCTTTTCCAGCGCCTGATAGATCGGCACGGTGCCGATGGGCACAGGCGAGTTGCGAATGATCCACTCGCGGGTTTCGTGAATGTGCTTGCCGGTGGACAGGTCCATGACCGTGTCCGAACCCCAGCGAATGCCCCAGGTCAGTTTCGCCACTTCTTCTTCGATGGACGAGCCCAGCGCGCTGTTGCCGATGTTGCCGTTGATCTTCACCAGGAAGTTGCGGCCGATGATCATCGGTTCCAGTTCGACGTGGTTGATGTTGGCCGGAATGATGGCGCGGCCGCGGGCGATTTCCTCGCGCACGAACTCAGGGGTGATCTCGTTGGGAATGCTGGCGCCGAAGCTGTGGCCGGCGTGTTGCTGCTTCAACAGGCCGGCAGCGCGGGCCTCCTGCAGCTTCATGTTTTCGCGGATGGCGACGTATTCCATCTCGGCGGTGATGATGCCCTGACGCGCATAGTGCATCTGGCTGACATTGGCGCCGGCCTTGGCGCGGCGCGGGTTGCGCACGTGGGCGAAGCGCAGTTTGGTGAGTTCGGCATCAGCCAGGCGCTGTTGGCCGAAGTCGGAACTCAGGCCGCCCAGGCGCTCGGTGTCGCCACGGTCGTCGATCCACGCCGAGCGCACGTCGCCCAGGCCTTTGCGCACGTCGATGATGACATTGGGATCGGTGTAGGGGCCCGAGGTGTCGTACACGCAGACCGGCGCGTTGATCTCGCCACCGAAGTCAGTCGGCGTTACATCCAGGCTGATTTCGCGCATTGGCACGCGGATGTCCGGGCGCGAACCCTGGACGTAGATTTTCTGCGAGCGGGTGAACGGCTGCACCGACCCCGAATCGACCTGGGCGGATTCACTCAGATTGGCGTTTTTTAGTTTTGTACTCATCGACAGGCTCTCCGGACATCATGGTGCAGCGCATGGATTGTCGGAGCTTGAGCCTGAATCGAACGGACGGATGCACCCTGTGAGAATACGGATGCCGAGAATCGAAAAACGAGGACTGTTCAAAAAATGAACAAAAAAGACCCCGGACGATACTCAAGAGGACTCGCCGGGAGACGAGAAATCTTGTTCCCTACGCAGGCGCTAACCTGATCAGGTTCAACGGGATCCGGATTATCCGATCTCAGCCTCATAGCAAGGCACCCCGACAAGAACGGCGTCAGTCTAGACGCCACACCCGGCAAACGCCAAGCGCGGAATTCAAACGCTCGTTAAATGGCGCATCTGTCGGATTGTTGTCGCGATCTTGTGGAACTACACTCGCAACCGGCGCAAAGCGATCTTGCGGCCACGTCTTCACACAGCTGAATTACTAGGGAATGTCTATGCTGCGCAAACTCTCACTGGCCATTGCCGTTTCATGCGCATCCAACGCGATGGCCACAGCAGCGGACTTGCCACTGCCGACCAAGACCGGTCTGGTCAGCGTCTACCAGGAAGCTGTGAACAACAACGCCGACCTCGCCGCCGCCCGCGCCAGCTACGATGCGCAGAAAGAGATCGTGCCCCAGGCCCGCGCCGGGCTGTTGCCGAACATTTCCGGCGGTGCCGACATCAACAACACCCGCACCAAGATCGACGAACCTTCTGCGGTCATCAACCGCAGCGGTACGGTCTACCGCGCCACCCTGAGCCAACCGATCTTCCGCGCCGACCGCTGGTTCCAGCTCAAGGCCGCCAAGGACGTCAACGAACAGGCCATCCTGCAGTTGTCCGCGACCGAGCAGAACCTGATTCTGCAAAGCGCCGAGGACTATTTCTCGGTATTGCGCGCCCAGGACAACCTGGCTTCGACCAAGGCCGAAGAAGCCGCGTTCAAGCGTCAACTGGATCAGGCCAACGAGCGCTTCGACGTGGGGCTTTCCGACAAGACCGACGTGCTCCAGGCCCAGGCCAGCTACGACACTGCCCGGGCGGCGCGGATCGTCGCCAAGCGTCAGGTGGACGACGCATTCCAGGCGTTGGTGACCCTGACCAACCGCGAATACAACTCCATCGAAGGCATCGTCCACACCCTGCCGGTGCTGGCGCCGTCGCCCAACGATGCGAAATCCTGGGTCGACACGGCCTCGCAACAGAACCTCAACCTGCTGGCCAGCAACTACGCCGTCAGCGCCGCCGAAGAAACCCTGCGCCAGCGCAAGGCCGGGCACGCGCCGACCGTCGATGCCGTCGCCCAGTACCAGAAAGGCGACAACGACCCGCTGGGCTTCACCAACCCGAACTACACCGGGCAGGACTTCCACGGCAGCGTCGAACAACGCACCATTGGTTTGCAGGTGAACATCCCGATCTACAGCGGCGGCCTGACCAGCTCGCAAGTGCGCGAAGCCTACGCCCGCCTCGGCCAGACCGAACAACAGCGCGAGGGCCTGCGCCGCCAGGTGGTGGAAAACACCCGCAACCTGCACCGTGCCGTAAACACCGACGTGGAACAGGTGCAGGCGCGCAAACAGTCGATCATTTCCAACCAGAGCGCGCTGGAAGCCACGGAAATCGGCTATCAGGTGGGCACGCGCAACATCGTCGACGTGCTCGATGCGCAGCGTCAGTTGTACGCATCGGTGCGTGATTACAACAACACCCGCTACGACTACATCCTCGACAACCTGCGCCTCAAGCAAGCGGCCGGCACGCTGAGCCCGGGGGACTTGCAGGATTTGTCGCGCTTCCTCAAACCCGATTACAACCCGGACAAGGACTTCCTGCCGCCGGACCTGGCGAAGGAAGCGGCGAAGAATTTCGAGCGTCCGTCAGAACGTTGAGTCATTCGCGTCGTATGTGTATGTGACGGCGACCGTGGGTTGCGTTTGATTCTGGCCGGAGGCCGTGGGAGCGAGGCTTGCCCGCGATCTGCCGGGCACCGGCAGCAAAACCAGACAACCGGGATGTGTCAGGCACACCATAGGCAATGGGTTTGCTGCCGCTACGCGGCAGATCGCGGGCAAGCCTCGCTCCCACGCCCTTCGGGCAGAATCAAAAGCAGGTCAGCGGGCGGCCAGCAAATTCGCAATCCCGTCCAGCAACTTCTGCAACGCGCCCTGATTGGCCTTCATCACCGCCAACCCCGCATCGGCCATGGCTTTCGCCTGCTCAGGCCCCTCGATCAATCGCTGCACCACCGCTGCCAATCCCGCCGCATCGCTCACCTCCTCCAACGCCCCGGCACTGCGCAGCATCGCTGCGATTTCGAGGAAGTTGAACAGATGCGGGCCGCTCAATACCGGCTTGTCCAGCGCCGCAGGCTCCAGCAGGTTGTGCCCGCCGTTGGGCACCAGGCTGCCACCGACGAAGGCGATTTCAGCCAGCGCATAGAGAAACAGCAACTCGCCCATGGTGTCGCCCACCAGCACCGAGGTTTCGCGGGTGACCGGCTCGGCGGTCGAGCGACGGACACTGGCAAAACCCTGCTGGCGGCTCAACTCGAACACGCTGTTGAAGCGCTCGGGGTGGCGCGGCACCAGGATCAGCAAGGCTTCGGAATGCTTTTTCAGCACCTCGCGGTGGGCGGCGAGAACCACCTCATCCTCACCGGCATGGGTACTGGCGGCGATCCACACCGGCCGCCCGGTGGTTTGCCAGTCGGCTCGCTGCTGCGCCGCACGCGCCAGCAATTGCGGGTCGATGGTCAGGTCGAACTTGATCGAACCGGTGACGGTTACGCACTCAGGGCGCGCACCCAGGTCACGAAAACGCTGGGCTTCGGTTTCGGTCTGCACGGCGATCAGGCTCATCTCGGCGAGCATCGGCCGAGTCAGTCTGGCGAACTTTCCGTAACCCCGCGCCGAACGCTCCGACAGACGCGCGTTGGCCAGAACTGTTGGAATACCCCGCATCGCACATTGATGAATATGGTTGGGCCACAGCTCGGTCTCCATGATCACGCCGACCTTGGGCTGGATGTGATCGAGAAAACGCCCCGCCGCCCACGGAAAATCGTATGGCAGGTAGCAATGCTGAATGCGCGGCTCGTTGGCGAACATCGACTGAATGCGTTCGGACCCGGTGGGCGTCATGCAGGTGATGGTGATCGGCAGTTGTGGATAACGTGCCAGCAGCGCGCGGACCATCGGCGCGGCAGCGATGCTCTCGCCCACCGACACGGCGTGCACCCAGATGCCGCCCTTTTGCATGGGCGGCAGCCCGCGAGCGAACCGTTCACCGATACGTTGTGCATAAGCCGGGGCCTTGCGGGCCCGCAGCCACAGGCGCAGGGCAATCAGGGGCAGGCCAAGATGAAACAGGAGTGTGTAGAGAGTTCTATTCATGGGCGCGGAGTTTATCAGCCAATGGCCTTCAAATGATGGGTGAAGCATTCGGCCAGCCAGCGTGCGGCAGGCCCCAGGGGTTCGTCGCGGCGCCAGACCATTTCCACCACCAGCGCAGGCGGCGTCCACTCGCTGCTCAGTTCGATCATCTGGTTCTGATAGGCCGGGTATTGCACCACGTGGCGCGGCAGCCAGGCCCACCCCAGTCCGCGCATCAGCAGTTCGGCCATGACGTAGAAACTGTCCGCACGCCACACCTGCGGGCTCAACTGCTCGCCACCGGGATAGCCACTCTGCTGCGGCGCGATGAGCAATTGCCGGTGCCGCGCCAACTGCTGGCGGGTGACCACCGGCTGGCTCGCCAGGGGATGATCGACCGCGCAGACCGTGACCATTTCCACACTGCCCAGCACCCGCCGCTCCAGGGCTTCGGGCATCTGGTCGTGATGAAACAGCAGGCCCAGGTCTGCGCGCCGCTCCACCAGCTTGCGCGCCACATCGCCCTGGGCGCCGCTGGCCAGTTGCACCTCCACGCTGGGGAAGCGTTGATCCAGCGCGTCCAGGCTGTCGAGGACCGGCTGGTAGGGCATGGCTTCGTCATGGGCCAGGCGCAACCGTGCTTCCTGGCCGCGCATCAACGCCAGGGCGCGACCGTCCAGCCGCTCGCACTGGCGCAGCAGTTCCCGCGCCTCTTCAAGCAACGCGTTGCCCGCTTCAGTCAGGCGCGGCTGGCGACCACTGCTACGGTCGAACAGGCTCACGCCAAGATCCGTCTCCAGCATGGCAATCGCGCTGCTGACCGCCGACTGCGCCCGCCGGGACTCTCGCGCTACGGCGGAAAACGAGCGCTGCTCGGCGACGCTGACGAACAGCCTGATTTGTTCAAGGCTCCATTCCATGACTCGGCAACCTATCAGCCCAAGAGATAGGTAATGACTTTACCCCATCTGAGCGAGCGCTAGAATCGGCAGCCATTGAAGACGTATCTGTAAAGAGGACTTTCATCATGTCTGCCTACTACCTGCTCGCCATCGCCATCTGCGCCGAAGTCATCGCCACTGTTTCGATGAAAGCCGTCAAAGGCCTGAGCACGCCACTACCGCTGCTGCTGGTGATCGTCGGTTACGCCGTGGCGTTCTGGATGCTGACGCTGGTGGTGCGCAGCATCCCGGTGGGCGTGGCCTACGCGGTCTGGGCGGGCATGGGCATCGTCATGGTCAGCATCGCGGCGCTGATCATCTACGGCCAGAAACTCGACCTGCCTGCCATCGCCGGCATGGCGATGATCGTCGCCGGGGTGGTGGTGATTCAGCTGTTCTCGAAAACCGCAGGGCATTAAGCAGGTTACTCAAAAGCCTGTTCCCCTATAATGGCGCAATTCGTTTCGCCATTTGAGGTGTTCATGTCTTCCGCAATTTCCACTGACGTCCTGATTGTCGGCGCAGGCGTTGCCGGCCTCTGGCTCAACGCTCGCCTGCGTCGGCAGGGCTTCTCGACAATCGTTGTGGAAAACGCCAGCCTGGGCGGCGGGCAGACGGTCAAATCCCAGGGCATCATCCATGGCGGCGCCAAATATGCACTGCACGGCGCGCTGTCCGGCGCTTCGGAAGCCATCGCCGACATGCCCCGCCGCTGGCGTGAGGCGCTCGCAGGCAAAGGCGAGTTGAACCTGTCGGGCGTGCGTTTGCTGTCCGAGGCGCATTACCTGTGGTCGCCGGGCACCCTGGCGGGCAATCTCACCAGTTTCTTCGCCAGCAAGGCGGTGCGTGGCCGGGTCGATCAGGTCAAGGGCACGGACCTTCCGCCTGCACTGCAGGATCCGCGTTTCAAGGGCAAGGTCTACCGCCTGGCCGAGCTGGTCATCGACGTTCCAAGCCTGATCGAGAAACTCGCTGAACTGGCCGGCGACAGCCTGCTGGCGGGCGAGAAGATCGAGCCGCTGTTGCACGAGGGTGAACTGGTCGGCCTGCGTGTCGATGGCCGCGACATTCACGCCCAGCGCGTGGTGATCAGCGCCGGCGGCGGCACGGCCGATCTGCTCAAGACGCTGAACGTCAGCCATCCGGCCATGCAGCGTCGTCCGCTGCACATGGTCATGGTCAAGGGGCCGACGCTCAAGCCGCTATACGCCCACTGCCTGGGTGGCGGCCCCAAGCCGCGCATCACGGTCACCACCCATCCAGCGGCCGACGGCCAGTGGGTGTGGTACCTGGGCGGTGACATCTCCGAAGCCGAGGGCGTGGCCCGCGAGCCTGCCGAACAGATCGCCGCGGCGAAAAAGGAACTGACTCACCTGCTGCCCTGGATCGACCTGAGCCAGGCGCAGTTCGCAACCTTGCGCGTGGACCGCGCCGAGCCTCAACAAAGCGGCCTGGTACGCCCGGACAATGCCTTCCTCGACGTTCAGGGGCGGCTGATGGTGGGCTGGCCAACCAAGCTGGCGCTTGCGCCGGACTTCGCCGATCGGGTACTGGCGTCACTGTCGCGGGATGACATCCACCCGATTCCACAACCGGCGCGCAAAGACCTGCCCCGGCCGGCGCTGGCTAAACCTGTGTGGGACGTGCTGCTGCCATGAAGACTCTGCACGATCTGCATCGCCCACTGGGCAGCCTGGGCATCGACGTCTCCCCTATCGGCCTGGGCACGGTCAAGCTGGGCCGCGACCAGGGCGTCAAATACCCCAACGGCTTCACCATCCCCGATGACGACGAAGCGCGGATGCTGCTCAAGCAGGCGCGGGACCTGGGCATCAATCTGATCGACACCGCCCCCGCCTATGGCCGCAGCGAAGAACGCCTGGGCCCGCTGCTGCGCGGCCAGCGTCAGGACTGGGTCATCGTCAGCAAGGTCGGCGAAGAATTCGAGGCGGGTCAGTCCCGCCATGACTTCAGCCAGGCGCACACGCGCCTGTCTGTGGAGCGCAGCCTCAAACGCCTGGAAACCGACTTCATCGACCTGGTGCTGGTGCACTCGGACGGCAACGACCTGCATGTGCTCAATGAGTGCGGGGTGTACCAGACGCTGGCCGAGCTCAAGCGCGAAGGCAAGATTCGCGGCTTCGGCTTCTCGGGCAAAACTGTCGAAGGCGGCCTGCTGGCCTTGCAGGATGGCGACTGCGCCATGGTCACCTACAACCTCAACGAACAGGGCGAAAAGCCGGTGCTGGACTACGCTGCTGTTCACGCCAAAGGCATTCTGATCAAAAAAGCGCTGGCCAGCGGGCACGTTTGCGCAGGCGCAGGTGTCGATCCTGTGCAGGCCAGTTTCGAACTGCTGTTCGCACATCCTGGCGTCACCGGTGCTATCGTCGGGACCATCAACCCGCTGCACCTGGCCCATAACGTGGCAACCGCTGCCTCCGTGATCCGCCGTCAGAACTGAACGGGCGGCCGACCCCAACGCAAGAAGGAGCCGATATGCCGCGAACGCTGATCCGCAAGAACCCGAGCAACTTCAAGACCCTGCCGCTGTTCGTCGAAGCCACTCCCGAAGGCCTGAGTTACCAGAGCGTCGGGATGCCGCTGAATTTTTCCCAGACGCTGCAACGTCGTCGCAAGATCGAAGTGCAGGACAGCGAGCGGTTCTCCACTGAACTGGCCAATCTTGGGGTGTCGGTGCGCCTGACGCTGAACTGGCAGAACCGCGATTACTGGGTGCTGGTGCGCCAGCGCCGCCAGGACCGTGGCGATGTGGTGCTCAAGCTGATTTCCGGTTACGTGCCGGCCCACGAGCTGAACCTGCCGCTGCACACGGCGATTCAGGAAGTGGCCGAGGAATGCCTGATCGAAACGCCCCAGGGCTGGCTCGGCGGGCGCTTCAACGACACCTGGCTGCCTGCGCCCTACGCTGCCGCCCTGCACTACCGCGAGGCCATGCCCTTTCGCCTGAGCCCGCTGTCCGGAGCTGCGCGCCCCGTGCGCTGCGGCAGCATGACCTTGATCGAACGCCCGCGCGCCTATGTGCACCTGCCGACCGCTTCGCTGCAGTTGATCTACGACATGCGCCTGGAAGTGCCCCGTGAAGCTCGGCCGCTGAGCCTGTTTCACGTCGATGAGACGCTGGAGAACGACCAGTTGGTCGCGAGGCTCAACCGCAGCAAGCCTGACCTTTACCTGATGCCGCTGGAAAATGGCGTGCCCTTGCCTGAGCTGTATACGCTCAAGAACGACAAGCTGTCACCGGCGGGCACCCGTGGTTTGTACCTGGCCGAAAGCTTCGCGGCGCAGGAAGGCTGGGTAGTGCGCGAGGAGCGCATTCGCTGGAAGGACTGGCTGCTCGCCCAGGGGCTGACCCCAAAGAAGGCGAAAAAGACCGGCATCAAACGCCGATTGACGGTGGGCGCCAAACAGCTGCTGCGCATGGCGCGCAAGACGCTGCATAAAACCTGATGCTGCCCTGACCTGTAGGAGTGAGCTTGCTCGCGATCGCGGCGTGTCAGACAACGAATTCGTCATAGACAGACGGTTATCGCGAGCAAGCTCACTCCTACAATGACCGTAATCCATGATGGATCGCCGTCCAACCCGTAATTACTGCCCGCGGATCTTCTCGACAATCGCGGTGGTCGAGCTGTTCTCCACCAACCCCAGCACGCGCACTTCGCCGCCGTAGGCCTGGACTATCGGCGCGCCGACCACCTGGTCGACGCTGTAGTCGCCGCCCTTGACCAGCACATCGGGCTTGACGTGGGTCAGCAGGTTTTCCGGTGTGCCCTCGGGGAAGCTGATCACCCAGTCCACCGCGCCGAGCCCGGCGAGGACCGCCATGCGCCGGTCGACGCTGTTGATCGGACGACCCGGCCCCTTGAGGCGGCTCACCGATGCGTCGTCGTTGACCGCGACGATCAGCCGGTCACCCTGGGCGCTGGCCTGTTCCAGATAGGTCACGTGGCCGGCATGCAGGATGTCGAAACAGCCGTTGGTGAACACGATCGACTCGCCGTGGGCCCGCGCATCTTCGACGGCCAGCAGCAGTTGATCGAGGGTCAGCACGCCGCGTTCCGAACCTTCGGCACGCTGGATGGCGCGACGCAGTTCAGGGGCGCTGATGGCAGCGGTACCCAGCTTGCCGACCACGATGCCGGCGGCCAGGTTGGCCAGGGCCACCGCGTGGGGCAGCTCTTCACCGGCGGCCAGGGCGGCGGCCAGGGTGGAAATCACGGTGTCACCGGCGCCGGTCACGTCGAATACTTCCCGGGCGCGTGCCGGCAGGTGCAGGGCCTGCTGGTCGGGGCGCAGCAAGGTCATGCCGTGTTCGCCACGGGTGACCAGCAGCGCGCCCAGTTCGAGATCGGTCATCAGCTTCGCGCCCTTCGCCACCAGCTCGGCTTCGTCGACGCAATGGCCAACGATGGCTTCGAATTCGCTGAGGTTCGGGGTAATCAGGCTGGCGCCGCGATAGATGCTGAAATCCTTGCCTTTGGGGTCGGCGACCACGGGAATCCCACGGTCACGCGCAGACTTGATGAGCACCTGATGGTTTTTCAGTGCGCCCTTGCCGTAGTCGGACAGTACCAGCACCTTGACGCCGTCCAGCAGGGAATCGACTTCCTCGCTCAGGGCGATGGCGTCGGTGGCGAAGGGTTCTTCGAAATCGATGCGCAGCAGTTGCTGGTGACGGCTCATGACCCGCAGCTTGACGATGGTCGGCTGGTGGGCAACGCGCTGGAAGCGGGCCGTCACGCCTGCGGCTTTGAGGCTGTTGTTCAGGCTGATGGCGGCTTCGTCTTCACCGGTCACGCCGACCAGCGAGGCCTTGGCGCCCAGGGCTGCGATGTTGAGCGCAACGTTGGCTGCGCCGCCCGGGCGATCTTCGATCTGGTCGACCTTGACCACTGGCACCGGGGCCTCAGGGGAAATTCTGGAGGTACCGCCATGCCAATAGCGGTCGAGCATGACATCGCCCACTACCAGAACTGGTGCCTGATCGAAACGCGGCATGGACAACTTCATCGAACAACCCGTAACTAAGAATGAACAAGGCCGGAATCTTAGCACAGGGTTTGGAAAGGCTTGAGGCCTTGGGGAAAAGTCGGCGTAACAGAACGTGAGGATGCCTGTGCTGGCCCCATCGCGAGCAAGCTCACTCCTACAGGTCTTGCGCAAATCCTGTAGGAGTGAGCTTGCTCGCGATAGGCGTCAAAGGTGATGCGTCGGAAAATCTGCTGCTATACCGCCCCGACCGGTGCGGGCTCATCCAGGCCCATGGCGTGCAGGCGCGAGTAGTAGCCGTTCTGTGCCAGCAACTGGGCATGGGTGCCGCGCTCGACGATACGGCCCTGATCCATGACAAGGATCAGGTCGGCGCGCTCGATGGTCGACAGACGGTGAGCGATGACCAACGTGGTGCGGCCTTTCATGACGTGATCCAGCGCCGCCTGAATGTGCCGCTCCGACTCGGTGTCCAGCGCCGAAGTCGCCTCGTCGAGGATCAACAATGGCGCGTTCTTGAGCAGCGCGCGGGCAATCGCCAGGCGCTGGCGCTGACCGCCGGAGAGCAGTACGCCGTTCTCGCCGACCTGGGTATCGAAGCCTTCTGGCAGTTGCTCGACGAACTCCTTGGCGTAGGCATCGGCTGCCGCCGCTTCGATGTCGCTGCGCGGCGCACCGGCCAGGTCACCGTAGGCGATGTTGTTGGCAACGCTGTCATTGAACAGGGTCACGTTCTGGTTTACCTGGGCCACGTGGCGGCGCAGGTTACGCAAGCGATAATCCTCGATCTCCACGCCATCGAGCAGGATCTGCCCGGCATTGTGGTGATAAAACCTTGGAATCAGGTTGGCCAGGGTGGACTTGCCGCTGCCTGAACGGCCCACCAGCGCGATCATCTGCCCGGGCGCCGCCGAGAAGCTGATGTCGTGCAGCACCTCACGCTCGGTTTCCGGATAGGTGAAGCTCAGGTTGCGCACTTCCAGATGGCCCTTGACCCGATCCAGCTCCACGGTGCCGGTATCGACTTCAGGCTCCACATCCAGTTGTTCGAAGATGCTTTCGGCACCGGCGACACCCTTCTGGATGGTCGAGCTGACTTCCGACAGCTGGCGAATCGGCTTGGGCAGCAGGCCAGCGGCGGTGATGTAGGCCACCAGGTCACCTGCGGTTGCATCCCCGCGCAGCCACAGCACCAGGAACATCAGCACCGCCATGGCGGTATAGATGACCAGTTGCAGCATCGGCGTGTAGATCGCGCCGGTCTTGGTCATGCGCAGTTGTTTGTCGGTGTTGCTGGTGCTGGCGTTGGCGAAACGCTCTTCTTCGTACTTTTCGCCACCGAAGCTGCGCACCACCCGATAGCCCTGAATGGTTTCCGAGGCAACGTGGGTCACATCGCCCATCGCCACCTGGATCTTCTTGCTCTGCTTGCGGAATTTCTTGCTCGAACTGCCGACCATGACCGCGATCAGCGGCAGGATCGCCAGCATCACGATGGTCAGCTTCCAGTTCATCCACACCAGGTAAAGGAACAGGAAGACGATGGTCAGGCCTTCACGGATCACCACTTTGATCGCGTCGGTCGCAGCGCCGGTGACCATGGTCACGTTGAAAGTGATCCGCGAAATCAGGTGCCCGGAGTTGTGGGTGTCGAAATAGCGGTTGGGCAGCACCAGCAACTTGTTGAACAGTTGCACGCGCAGGTCGTGGACCAGCCCCAGTGAAACCTTGGCCAGGAAGTAGTTGCCCAGGTAAGAGCCCAGCCCCTGCCATGCGGCGATCAGCACGATCAGCAGCGGCACGGCCTGCAGCAGCTGCAGGTCCTTGAGGTAAGGAGTGTTGGGGAACAGCGCAGCTTCCGGGTTGGTCAGGCCATCGACGAAGTACTTGAGAATGCCTGCCAGCATGGGCTGGGTGGAGGCAAAGATAACGAAGCCAACGATGCTGAGCAGGAAAATGCCCACGTAGGGCTTCACATAGTTCAGCAGTCGAAGATAGATCTTCAGACTGGAGCTCTGTCCTTTATCGGACCCTTTGTCACTCATCGTAAAGCTCACTGGTTGAATTGAACGCGGGATTTTACCACAGCATGGCGCGGCGCCCTTGCCCATACCAGAACGCAGGCCAGGCCGATCGGCAACCAGCTGATGAACCATTCCGCCCGGGGCGACCCGGTCAGGCTGGCGGCGTCGAACTGCATGGCGCACGTCGAGAAGATCCAGACGCCCATCATGCAGCGGCCCAGAGCCGTCGAGCGCGCCAGCCATGCCTCACGCAGCACCAGCAGCCAGACCACGCTCCAGAGCACCAGCCCGGGCAAGCCCAGCAGGATGGTGGTATGAGTGAACAGGTTGTGGGAATGGTCGAAGACCTGGCCATCGGCAATGGTGACGCTGTAGTTTGTGCCGATTCCAAGGCCCTTCAGCGGATGCAGTTCGATCATCTGCAGCACCGCGCCGAAGATTTCAGGGCGGTAGGACGATCCGCGATCGGTCATCAGCGACTGGAACACGATCAGCCCGATCACACCCAATACCAGCACCGTGCCGCTGAAGATCCACGCACGTCGATCCCGCCACCAGAGTGGCAGCAGCGCCACGGTCAGCGCCAGGGCCAGCAACGCGCCGCGGCTCTGGGACATCACCACGAACGCCAGGCACAGCAGCAGGCTGCAAAGCCAGATGACCTGGGACAAGCGGCGCTGAGGCGGCAACAACAGGCTCCAGACCAGCGCCACGCCAATGACATAAGCGCCCAGGATCGGATGGCTCAGCTCGCCGATCCCCTCCAGGCGCAGGAACCAGGGTGCATGCAGGAAACCGTAGTAGCGGTACAGGGAATAGGCAGACGCCACACCCAGGCCCACGCCGCCCAGTTGCAGAAGGCGCACCACGTTGTCCGTTCGCCCCGCCGCGAGGATC
Organism: Pseudomonas putida; assembly: GCF_028682175.1. Taxonomy (GTDB): domain Bacteria; phylum Pseudomonadota; class Gammaproteobacteria; order Pseudomonadales; family Pseudomonadaceae; genus Aquipseudomonas; species Aquipseudomonas putida_AD. The sequence continues at coordinate 59,834 of NZ_JANHKS010000007.1, forward strand.
GGAAAGAACAGGATGAACACGGCGATGTACAGCATCCGCTTGAGCTCACGGCTGCCATCGTCGGTCGCGCTCCACACCAGGCTGATGCTCGCCCACAGCGCCAACAGCACAAGCGCCACGCACAGCGCACGCTGCTCACGCCAGAACGTGCCCAGACACTCGCGGCCCGACCATGCCAGCGCAAGGGTGGGCAACCACAACAATGCCACCAGCCCCTGCTGGTAGATCTTGTTCGTCGGCGCGAAGGCTATCGCGACGACAAACCAAAGGAATCCCATGGACATCACAGCTTGTGCCCAGCGACTGGAATGCATTTTATCTCCCTAAAAACGAGTGGCTCAGCCGGCCGGCATGGTGAAAGCGTTCGCTTTTGGGCATCATGGCCCGTCAACCCGCTCGCAATCTCCACAAGGCTTTCTACTGATGCAATGCTCTCGGCTCTCTGAGGCCGCCTTAAATCAACTGATAGTCGGTGCCAATGTCCTGGAAGCCGACAGCTACGGCGCGAAAGTGTACAGGTTGCAGGACGGCAATATCCTTAAACTCTTCAGACGTAAGCGCTGGTTCTCATCTGCTTTGTTACGACCTTATTCCAGACGCTTCATCGACAACGCCGTCCAGCTGGAAAAACTGGGTGTTCCCACGCTCAAGGTCGTCAGTTACTACACCCTCGATCAGCCAGGCATGACAGCCGTACTCTACCAGCCGCTGCCAGGCCAGACGCTGCGTCAACTGGCGCAGGCGCCGGGTTTCAGCTGGACACAGGCACTCCCCGCGCTGATCGGCTTGATCCGCGAACTGCACCGTTCAGGCATCTATTTCCGTTCGTTGCATCTCGGGAATATCGTCGTCACCCCCAATGAGCAGCTTGGGTTGATCGACGTGGCCGACATGCGCTTCTTCAAGGCACCGCTTTCGCCGAGCCTGAAAAAACGCAATCTGCAGCACTTCGCGCGGTATATCGATCGTGAAAACCTGCACGCCGAATTTCCGTTGCGGGATCTCGAGCAGGCTTTGCTCGCCAACGGCTAGAGCGCCATCGGGCTGGGATTACCGGTCAGGGGTCAGCAAGGCTCGGGAATCGTTGCAGAACTCAAGCCACACCCGCTCTGGCGCCAGGGCGCGGTACTGGGAGGTCGAGATGCTGTCGCGCTCCTGATTGGCAAACTGATCGATGGCCGCCGCCCAGGCGGGCACATCCGCGACCGGCACATAGTGCCCGGCGGTGCCGAGCTGCTCGCGAAAGACTTCAAGATCGCTGGCCAGCACCGGCACACCGGCGATCACTGCCTCCTGCAACACCAGCCCCAGCCCCTCTTCGCGGGAAGGAATGACAACCCAGTCAAAGCCTCGATACAGCTGCGCAAGACCGGGCTTGTGGCCAGGCAGGAAGACCTTGCCCTGAAGCTTGAGCTGCCTGATTTTCTCTTCCAGTGATTTGCGATCAGGCCCCTCGCCGACGATGACCAGTTTGAGGTCAGGGTGATGGGACAGCGAGCGGGAAAACGCCTCAAGCAGATAATCGAAGCCCTTGTCCGGCACCAGGCGACCGATTGCCCCCAGCACGCGGGCGTTGTTGTCGGGAAGGTCCATCAGGCGCCGGGCCTGTTCGCGCTCCTGCAACCCCATGCAGAACAGCTTGGGGTCCAGCGCGCTGCGCAACGCGCGCACCGGCAGGCCCAGGACCGCCTGCATCGATGAAGCCAGGGTCATGGACACCGCCGCCAGGGTCAGCCGCTGAGCCGGAAAGCTCTGGAACAGCGCGCGCTGCTCTGCACTCAGGCGCGTGGCGCCATGAAACACCACCACCACCCGAAGCTCGGGCATGTTCATGAGCACGGGCAACAGCACCCGGGACGCGCCCAGACCGTCGAGCAGCACCACTTCGGCGCGGCTGTCGGACAGGGCCTTGCGCAGGCGCGCGTGCAGGATCGGCATGTAAAGCCGCCAGATGTGGCGCCCCTTCAGTTGCCGCGAGGTGAAACCCCACTCGCGGACCTCACCGGTCGAGCGCGCGGACTCGCTGTGCCTCCCCTTGAGAAACCAGGTCTTGATTTCGGTCGAGGGGTCGAGCTGCGCGACGATCTGTTGGTGAACCTTATGGACTGAAGAAAACGGCGCGCCGCTCGACCACATCACGTTTACGAGGCTCATTTTTCGCCACGTCCCGATGAGTAGGTCGCTACATCCATGCAGACTGAATCAATAAATGGTAAAGCCAATGCGCCCCCCAGGAGAGCAGCTTAATCTTGCGTCACAGACTATCAGCAGCCTGTCATCCCTTGAAATCAGTCAAAATCCTAAAACCGCCCGCACCCGCTCGACCCAGCTCAACGGAGCCCGCTCACGCAACGCTGGTTCGAGCTCGCGCACGATCCGTGCACCGATAGCTGCGAAGCTGAACTGCGACACTGCCAGATCGCGACCATTGACTGCAATACGTGCAGCCCGTGCAGTATCGTTACGAAGTATCGCAAGCTTTTGCCGCAGCTGTGGAATATCGCTGTAGAACACCACGTTCTGCATGTCCTGCAGGCCCAACGCGCGATTTTCCGCATCGCCTTGATCATAGGCAAAGAGCACGCATCCGCATGCCATCGCCTCGAAATTCTTGATCATGTATTCGCCCATGCCGACGTCGGCACTGACGAAGAAGCGAATGCGGTTCAGGGTGTCGCAATATTCCTCACCGGATTTGGTGCGCGTGACCACCAGATTCTCGACCTGGCCCAGTTCATCGAGCAACGCCTTGCGCCCGCTGTAGGCAACGCTGTTGGTGCTGCCGACGAACGCAAGCTCGATGTCGCGCTCGCGGCCCTGGTCGCTGAGCAGCGTCTGGTCGTAGCCCTTGGGCACGAAGACCGCGTCGAAGCCTTCCTGGCGCAAGCGCTCGCTGACCACGAAGCCGGAGCTCAAGACCCGCACCCACGGCAGCTTGCGATAGTGCGCGCTGAACTTGCCGGTGTATTTGCAGGGGATGTAATTCTGGTAGGCGTCGTGCTCCAGGATCACCAGATTGGGCACGGTGCGAATGAAGCTGGCCTGACGGATCTCCTGCTTGAAGCGCAGGAAGAACACGATGCGGTCGTATTTCGTCACGTCCACGTGCTGGCGGAAATAGCGCCGCAGGTGGCGTTGCTCGTCGGAGCTCAGCCAGCGCAGGTCGCATTCGCAGTTGGCGGCGACCCCTTCATAGAGACGATCCAGAATAGCGCGCTGCTCTTTCTGGACCAGAAATAGAACCTTCATGGGCTTCCTTTTAACACCGGATCTTTGTCAGCCCGGCCGCTCGACTCCAGGGAGTCGAGGGCGATCAGAGCTCTCTGCGCCAGAACAATTCGTGGCGACGCACGGCTTTTCTGAAAAATTCGTTTTCACCTTCCGCAGGCCAGCGTCGGCCCGCAAGAACTTTCTGCAGCCACCTTCGCACGCGACGCTTGAGCGGCGGCGATGGTTGCAGGTCATGCATCATACCCAAGGCCATGGCCTTGTCTCGCTGCTGTTGAACATCGAGTTCGATACTGTAGGGCACCAGCGTCACCGATGCATCGAACACCGGAGGCAGCGCGACACCGCTGTAGGCATTGCCCATGGGCCAGCGGTCATTGTCGTGCAGGTGATTGGCGTAACCCAGGACCGTCTGCGGCTGCCATTCGAGGCCTTGCAACGCCTCGAACACCGCTGCCTGCGAGCAGATGTGGTCCGGGTGCGGGTCGATGGTGGCGTGGGGCATCACCACCACGTCCGGCCTTGCGTGCAGCAACAGAGCGCGCAGGTCGGCGATCAGATTGTTCCACGTAGGCGCGCCGTCGGCGTCACCTGGCAGGGTCATGCTGTTGAACTGGCGAAACAGCCGGGTATCGCTCAGGTCGGCTTCACGGGAGGCGATCGGCTGATCCGGCGCCGCCTGCATGGCCGGCAATTGCAGGCAGAAGTAGCCCAGTTGCACGCAACGGGATTCCGGAACGCCCGCCCAGCGCGGCACGGTGATGCTGTCCCAGGCACGCAGGCGGCCTTTGATCCGCGCAGCATCCGCGCGGTTCATGCCCATCTGCTGATAGTGCTCGGCTTCGATTTCGCCGGCGGTCAGCGTGACGATCCAGCTTTCGTCGGCCTGGCTGTACAGGCCGAACGCAGCCAGCTCAGCGTCATCGGCATGGGGTGCGATCACCATCACCCGCTGGCGGCGAGCGTCAGCGTGCTGGAACGACCACAATTGCGGCGTGCCCTGAATCACACAGCGGCGGCCCCGAAGGCGCAACTGCCCGGCGCTCACCTGCGCGGCCAGACCTGTGAGATTGAGATAACGCAGGCCATTCACGCCCCGCTCGAACGCCTGGCTGTCGCTCACGCCGTCGCCTGTCAGCTCGATGGCAGGGTCGAAGAAACGACCCAGCAGCGTGGCTTTCACCCGCACGGCCAAGACCAAAGTCTGCGATGGATCCTGCGCCAGGGGCTGATCCAGGCACAGCCGGTCGCCTTCAAGCCGAACGCAGGGCACCAGGTTGCTCTCGGCGAACCGGTACTGGTAATCGTCAGCCGGCGAGTAGAACAGATGATCGGAGAACCAGGCTTCGTGGGCAACCCAGCCCAGGATCGCCAGCACCAGCGGCAACCACCAGGCCACCACGACACCGACCAGCACCAGAATGACCAATGCCAGCAGCAACGCCACCCGCTTGTTGCGGCGGTGGCGCTTGAGCAACTCCTGTTTGCGGCTCACACCTGAAACACCGGCATGGGGTTGCACCAACGATCCTTGTACTCACGATCGGCGCGACCAAAGGAGAAACGCAGCGTCTTGCCCCGGGCCCGGGCATCTTCCCAGGCGCTTTGGGTGTTGAGAAAGCTCAACACGCTGCCGGGGCTGAAGTCGCGGGTTTCGGGGTCAACGCCACCGTTGATGTATTCGATACTGACCCATTGCGGCGCTTCGACGCGGTAGATCAGTTGAATGGCAATCGGCGCATCGTTGAGGAAGATCACCGAACCGATCAACAATTCGCGCAGCAGTTCGACCACCTCGGCCATGCGCTCGGCACCCGTGGCCGCAAAGCCCCAGCGGCGCTGGAACAGGTCGCAGTACATGCGCGCGATCTCGGCGCTTGAGAAGTCGGTGATTGGCCGCACCACTCCGCCCGCCTCTTCCAGCAGGCGCAGTTCGCGGCGCTGGTTGTAGCGGAATTTCTTCGACAGGTCTTCCGGGGTGCGCGCCATTGCCAACGACTCGGCCTGCGGCTTGAGCTCGGCGAAGCGACCCTGATTCAACTCCGACAGGTAGCGGCCGCGATGACGCAGCGGTGCCTGGGCATCGACGGCCGCCGGCAGGATCAACTCGGCATTGCCCAGGTCGAACAGGCCTTTCTTGCCGTGGCTCTTGAGCACGTCCTTGGACAGCGCCAGAGAGCGGCCCCAGGTCGGGATCGCGGCTTTGAGCTCGCCACCCTGTTCAAAACCCAGGTAACGCACCGGGATATCGGCCAGTGCCGCCAGCCGTTCGACCACCAGCGGGTGAGTCGCGACGCTGCCGCCGAAACGCTGCCAGGCCTGTGCATAAGCAGGCGCGTCGATCTGCGTCCAGCCGCGTTCACGAATGGCTTGAAAACGATTGAACATCAGGACTCCGCAGTCAGGTCGGTGACTTGCGGCAGACGCCAGAACACCTTGCGCACGGCCTCATCGGAGAACCGCTCGCGCAGACGCTCCAGCATCATGTCGGCGCAGGACTGACGCTGCCCGGCATCGAGACGCGACAGGTGCACCAGGCCCTGGGCCAGATGCTCGGCATCGCCGAGCGGGAACAGGATGCCGACCCCCTCGACCACTTCTTTCGCACCGCCCGCCGAGGTGGCGATCAGCGGCACGCCGGCGACCATGGCTTCAAGCAGGACCATGCCGAACGGTTCGTGGTCCGAGCTCAGGGCAAAGGCATCGAACGCCTTGAAGTAACGGCTGGCCTCCGGCACCTGGCCCAGCAGCATGACCTGGCGACCGATCGCCAGCTCCATGGCCTGCTCCTTGAGGTCCTGCTCCAGACGCCCCTTGCCCATGATCACCACCAGGCTGTCGGCCGGCAGTTTGGACTGGGCCCGGGCAAAACCGCCGAGCAGCGTGGCCTGGTCCTTGTCCGGATGCAGACGCCCGACGTTTCCGACGATCCAGGCATCCTGCGGCAGCCCCAACACTTCCCGGGCCTGCTCGCGGGGCAACTGGGTCTTGGCCAGTTGATCGACGTCGATGCGGTTGTACAGCGTCTGGATGCGCCCGGTCGGCCACTTGGGCAGGCACTGGCGCATGTCGTCGCGCACGGCGTCGGACACGCCCAGCAGGCTCAGGCGCTGGCGGAACAGATGGGCAAACAGTTTGCGGCTGCGACGCTGGTAGTCGCCAAAGGCGTGGTGAACGCCGATGACGGGCAAGCGGGTACCGAGCAGCGCGATGTAGATCGGCTTGAAGCGGTGGGCGATGCAGAAGGTGAAGTTGCGCGAAGCGACGATCTTGCGCAGATCGCGGATGGCGCCCAGCTTCAGGCCGCGAATGGCCTTGGAGCTGTACTCCAGGAACAGCACCTCGTCCGAGGCGCAACCGTCCGCCACACCGGCGTCAGCCGCGCCGGTCAGGAATACCGTGGTGACACGGTACCCCTTGCCCGCAAACAGGCTGGCGTATTGACGGGCGCAGTCGAGAAACGGCCCGTCATAGCCGTGGCAGAACTGCAGCACATGACGCTCAGCCGAGCGTGTCATAGGTGTCCGCGCCGTCTTTGACCACCAGGATGTCTTCCATGATCAGGTATTGCAGGTCCGAGCCGAAGAACATGTTCAGCGCGTCGGTCGGCGAGCAGATCATCGGCTCGCCACGACGGTTGAGCGAGGTGTTCAGCGACACGCCGTTGCCGGTCAGGTTTTCCAGCGCTTTCATCATGTCGTAGTAGCGCGGGTTGTATTCGCGCTTGAGCACCTGGGCACGGGAAGTGCCGTCTTCGTGGACGACTTCCGGCACGCGGGTCTTCCACTCTTCAGCCACTTCGAAGGTGAAGGTCATGAACGGCGCCGGGTGATCGATCTTGATCATCTGCGGTGCGACGGTGTCGAGCATGGACGGGCAGAAAGGCCTCCAGCGCTCGCGGAACTTGATCTGATGGTTGATGCGGTCAGCCACGCCAGCCACGCTCGGGCAGCCGATGATCGAACGACCACCCAGTGCGCGCGGACCGAACTCCATGCGGCCCTGGAACCAGGCCACCGGGTTGCCATCGACCATGATCCTGGCGATCTGCTCGGGCATGTTGTCCAGCTTGCGCCACTTCGGCGCGCTCGGGTGACGGGCGCAGGCCGCGATCACGTCTTCGTTGCTGTACGAAGGGCCGAGATAGACGTGTTCCATCTTCTCGACCGGCACGCCACGAGCGTGGGAAACGTAGGCCGCAGCACCGACTGCGGTGCCGGCGTCACCGGAGGCCGGCTGAACGAACAGCTCCTTGACCTCAGGGCGGGCGATGATCTTCTGGTTCAGCTTGACGTTCAGCGCGCAGCCGCCAGCGAAGGCGATCTTGCCGGTTTCCTTGAGGATGTCACCCAGGTAGTGATCCATCATCTGCAACGCCAGCTTCTCGAACAGCGCCTGCATGCTGGCCGCGTAGTGGATGTACGGCTCGTCGGCGATGTCGCCTTCGCGCTTTGGACCCAGCCACTCGATCAATTTTGGCGAGAAGTAGAAACCCTTGCCCTTCTCTTTGTAGCGGCGCAGGCCGATGACGTTGGCGTACTCGGTGTTGATCACCAGTTCGCCGTTTTCGAAGCTGGCCAGACGCGAGAAGTCATACTTGCTGGCGTCGCCGTACGGCGCCATGCCCATGACCTTGAACTCGCCGTCGAGCATTTCGAAACCCAGGAACTCGGTGATCGCCCCGTACAGGCCGCCCAACGAATCCGGATCGTAGAATTCCTTGATCTTGTGAATCTTGCCGTTCTCGCCGTAGCCGAAGAACGTGGTGGCGTACTCACCCTTGCCGTCGATGCCCAGGATCGCGGTTTTCTCTTTGAAACCGGAGCAGTGGTAGGCGCTGGAAGCGTGGGCCAGGTGGTGCTCGACCGGTTCGATCTTGATCTTTTTCGGATCGAAGCCCAGTTGCTCCAGGCACCAGACGATCTTGTTGCGATAGCGCTTGTAGCGACGGTTACCCATCAGGATGGCGTCCAGCGCACGGTCCGGGGCGTACCAGTAACGCTTGGCATAGTGCCAGCGCGCCTCGCCGAACAGACTGATCGGGGCGAACGGAATGGCCACTACGTCAACATCGGACGGCTTGATGCCGGCCTGCTCCAGGCAGAACTTCGCCGACTCGTACGGCATGCGGTTCTTTGCGTGTTTGTCGCGCACGAAGCGCTCTTCTTCGGCGGCGGCAACCAGTTTGCCGTCGATGTACAGGGCCGCGGAAGGATCATGGCTAAGGGCGCCGGACAGGCCAAGGATCGTCAATGCCACTAGGGTCTAGCCTCTTAAGTCTGCTGGCAGGCGTCGTGCGCCTGATCAATAAGTGTGCCCGGCACAACGGCGGCGGGCAGCTAAAGGGCGGGATTATAGCGTAATGAAGACCGATATGGCGCTGGGCGAACAAAACCTGCGCCCGCAGCCTGGCAATACATAAGTACCGCACTGACATGACGCGCACGTGATTGATTAGGGGCCAATCACGCGAACCGTTCCGCGCCATACATGCCCATGGCAAATGGGCCCGTCAGGAAGTACCCAACATGCAAACATTTGATCCAGACAACGTCGTAACACTAAGCCCCCCGCAGGATCCCGCAGCCGCACTGCAATCGCTCAAGCGCTGGCAAACCGAACTGTCCACCGAACTCGCAAATCTGCCAAAGGCGCCCCAGGCGCTGCTCGATGCCTTGAAAGCGAAAGACGCCGGCCAGATCGAAACGCAGGTCGAAGCGTTCCTCCAGCAACTCAACGAATTCTGGCTCGCTCCCAGCGCCTTCAACAGCCCGCGGCGCAACTGGTTCGCCACCTCCCTGGCCCGGAGTTTCCGCGATGAGGTCGCGTTCAAGGCCCATGAACGTGAATTGAGCCGGGACGCCGCGCAGTGCCTGCCTGCTTTAGCAAAAGCCGGGCAGGAAAACCCGCAAGACTCGATAAACAGCCATTCGCTGCACATCAGAATCAACGACCAGACCCAGGCCGAAATCAAGGGTGCACTGGTCATGAGCACAGAAACCGGGAAGACCCTGCTGGCACTGCCGGGCAGTGGTCTGATCGAGTTCGCAACACGGGACGCCATGCTGGAAAAAGTCGTCGCCTGGCTCAACGACCCTGTGCTGCGCTGGGCATTGCTGGTGAATGCCGACCAACGCCATCAGGAAGCCGCCCTGGCGGTGATCGAGGACAGCCAGCTGTTCATCGAGGCCTTCAGCCTGTCAGACGTGCAACTGCAGGCCATCACCGTCGATCCCTATCGTCACGCGCTGGCCCGCCAGGCCAGCAAGCAGCGCAAGGACGTCCGCTACGTGTGCGGCGAAGGGCTGCTCGCCGATACGGCTCTGCATGCCCGCCAGATCGAGAGCGCTGCGGCCATGGACGGGCTGTTCGGCCCCTCGGGCATGCTCGTGCGCTGGCAGCAGGTACTCGACGAGCGCGAACTGAGCAAGAGCCTGCCGGACTGGCTCAAACTGGCCTCCCTGGATGACCGCAAGGCGTACATGGCCCGCATGGAGCGTTACGACCTGGCGCGCCTTGCCCTGTCGGGCGCCCTGAACGGCGCAGGTTCAGCCACTGAGTACGCGCAAGTCACCCTGCGCACTCACCTGGCCAGCGACCTGGGCTACGACCTGGCACCCGAGGCCATCACCGTCAGCACCCACCGCACCCTGCCTGTCACTGGCGAGGACTACGTCGTCAGCAATAACCTGCTGCAACTGGCACTGCATGGCCTGCATCCCGGCGATGAGCAGCCTGGCTCGGCATTTCTGACGCGAACCACCCTGAGCATCGGCAATGCACAGGCCGATGCCAGCCATCCCGCCCTGACCCCGACCTACATCGCCCGCCTGATCAACCAGCTCAAGCTGCGCGTCAGCTTCGGCCAGTACCAGTGTGCGGCCTACGCCAAGCAAGCCAACCAGACACTGTTGGCCGAGCAGATGCGCCTGCAACTGGGCGAGTCGATCCTCGCTGCAAAACTGCAAGGGCATATCACCCCTGAGGATTTCGAGCACATCGAGCAGTTCACGGCGTCCGCCGGCAAAAGCGCAAGACAGGTGACCGCCCAGCAGATCCGCATCAACGGCACTGACATCATGGGGCGCATGCTGGTGTTCAGGATTGCCGACAGCCAGGGCAATCTCGAACGACTGGTCATGTTCACTTCCCACTCGCCAAAACAGCAGTTCCATGGCTTCCACAACCAGACACAGTTGTTGCACGAACTGGTCGGCTGGACAGCCAGCCCCGACATGAGCCAGTACCTGCTGCAACAGGCGGCCGCTACCAACCGCCCGGCGCTGCAGGCGACACTTGAATCGTTGCGCAACAAACCCTTCCCCGGGAAGGACTTCCTCGAACTCGTCCCGCTGGCCAGCTACGACGACGCCTTGCAGGCCCAGGTCAATGAACTGATCGGCGTGATGCATTCCAATCAGGATGCCCACACACCGGACTGGCTGGTTACGGCAGACGACGCCCAGCGCCAGGAACTGGTCGCCCTGGAGGATGCGGTCAAAGGCGCAATCGACAACTACGCCGCCAAACCCCACACCCATGTCGAGGCCTTCGATGCGTACGTGCACCGGCGCGCCAGCCAGAGCATCAACAGGCTGCTGAACACGCCGACAGGCTCAGTGGACCCCGACCAGATCATCATCACCTCGGAACGCGAGACCCTGACCTACACCCAGATGATCCGCGACGGCTACGACGACTCCATCGGCCTGCTCACCCCCACCGCCGACACCGTGGCGACGTTCAGCGGCCCCGAAGGTGTCGATCTGAGCCGCCTGACGCCGGCCAACGTTACAGGCTCGGTGCGCGGCAAATGGCTGGCCGACGGCTACATCGAGCACATCAGAAGCACCCTGCTCGATCCCGTCTCTGCCGGCTATCGTTACCGCCGCCAGGCCAGCACCCTGATTACCCAGTTGCAGATGAAGGCCGCAGCGCTGCGCAGCGTGCTCAAAGGGCACATCGATGCAACCCACTACCAGTGGCTGCTGCCCTCGCTGCAAAACCTGCACGACGATGAACCGTCCACCCGCGAAAGCCATCCGGTCTACCCGCTGCAGATTCATATCGACAAGCCGTTCATCGCCTCGCGCACGCACCTGTTCGAGCACCTGGTCATACCGGACACCGACCTGAGCTACGTAGAGACTGTGCAAGGTTGCTTCGCCCTGCTGCCGACCACCATCAACCTGGCGGCCCTGCTCTACACCCCGCAAGCGCCTGACGGGCAAGAATTCCGGCTGTTCAGCAGCTTCGAGCAGTCTCTCGCCCAGCCGGGGATGATCGACTACTACAAGGACCGCTGCCGGGTCGACGCGCGCCGCATACTGTCGTTCTTCCTCAATGACATGAAACAAGGCAACGCCACCAAGGCTCCGCTGCTCAAGGACGCGATTCCGGAGTTCGCCCGGGCCTGCTTCGACCGCCCCATCGAGCGCAAGCTGCGTGATGTGGCCGACACCACCACCAGCCGCAGCGACATGCTCGAACGCCTGATCTGGAACAGCATCGATGTCATCGCCACTGTCCTGACCCTGCCCTTTCCGCCTGCCAGCTTCGCGGTCGGCATTGCCCTGTCCCTGCGCGACAGCCTGCGTGCACTCAAGGCGCTGACGGGGTCGAATCCCGAAGAGGCCGGCATGCACGTCATCGCTTCGGTGCTCAACAGCCTGGGCGCCGCGGGGGATCTCAGCGCAGGGCTGAAAGGCTTTGGTGGTGTGATGCGCAAGCTGTCCAGCGAGCCCTCTGCGGCGCCCCTGCCCGTCACGCTGCAACGCGCCTCGAGCCTGCCGACCTATGACGAACTGTTTCCCGTCCAGCTTCAGGATGAAGCGGCGTACGTCACCCGGCCCAACGTCAATCGCCACGTCGAGGTCTACAAACCATTAGGTTCCGGTTCCGACGAGGCCTATGCCACCCGGCACTACGCGGTTATGGATAACAACGGCGCATGGCAGCCTCTGGGCCAGGCCCCCGCTGTGCCACGCCCCCAGGGGCCGAGGGTGGTCAACGCTGACCGTGTAGTGGACATCTCGCTGGAAGGTTTGCCTCGGATCACCGAAGGCCACGCCCGAGGTGTCAGCCTGGGGATCAATGGCAAGTCGTACATCGAGATGGACGGTCTGGTCTACCAGGTCAACTACGACACTCATCTGCGCAGCTGGTACATCGTCGACCCTGCCAACCCCTATGCCTTTTTCGGTCGCCAGCCGGTGAGCCTGAACGACCAGGGTGGGTGGCAGTTGCGCCAGGCCCCGGCGCTGCGCGGTGGCGTCAACGGCAGGCATGGCACCTATCGCGCATTGGCCCAGGACAGCGCTGGCGATCAGGCAGCCGGCGTCAGTCGGGTCGAGTATGAGATGCCGGCCGACGTCCGGCGTGATCTTGATGTGATCCTGAAAACAGTCGAGGACGATCAGCTGGGGTTGGGACTGGGTGAATTCTTCGCGATCTACTACGGAGAAATGCGCCAGGTCTACGCCAGACTCAAAGGCAATCTCTACCGCGATGCCCAGGCGTTTTTCTCAACACCCCCCGTGCTGGCGCCAAGGCCAACGCTGCCTGCCGTCGATCCCTCGACCTCCGTGGGTAGCCTTCTGGAAAACCTGTTGACCCACAGCAACGGCCTGGTGCTCAGTGAGGGGCCCAAGTCCGTTGCCAGCAAACGCCTGTTGATCAGCCACATGCAGACACTGGTGGAGCAACGCGTGGAGGTTATCTACCTGCCGCATCTGTTCACTGACAAACACGTGAAAAAGCTGGCCAAATACCGCGCAAAGGGCAGCAAATTCCGCTCCGGATCCCATGAACTCAGGAATCACCTGGCCTCCATCAACGATGGAGCGCTGGACAACCTCAGCCAGGAATTCGACTACTACCACCTCATCAAACAGGCGCACCGTCACAACATCGAGATCCGCCCGCTGAGCGCATCGACGAGCTACCCGGTGGACGCACTGCCTCTCGCTGCCGCCGCCGATGACAGCACTGCGACGCAGAAGATGAGCAACTATTACGCTCACAGGGTCATCAGCGATGATGTCGCCAGCAATCCCGATCGGCGCTGGGTCGCGCTGCTCGAGCACAAGTTTGCCAACACCCGGGATAACGTGCCGGGCGTGGCAGAACTGGAAGGCGCAATCAGCGTCCACATCGCCGACCTGCCTGCCGACAGCGCGACGCTTATCCGCCGTGAAGCCGACCGGGCCCTGCCCGATGGCGGATTGATACGCAGTGACTACACCATAGGTTACGCCCGGTCAGTATCGGCCGAAGCGCCGCAATCCACCCTCGTGCAGGTGGAACACGCCGTGCAAGACACCCGCATCACCGACGGTGGCATGCGCTGGGACGGTATGTCAGGCTGGCAGCGCATCGCGCCTCAGGAGTGGGTACCCGTGGGTCCGCAAACGCCACTGCAACTGTCGCTGGCCGACGCTGCGTACGAAATGCCGGTGACCTCCAGGGACACACTTTACGAGCTCACGCTCTACAACCGCCGCGGTATGGACACCCGCTACATGTCTACCGATGAGCGCCTGCGCATCGTCGAGGACCAGTTCGCCACCTTGCGCGACAAACTTCGCGAAGACGCCGGGCAGGTCCTGACCGTCGAGCTGGCACCTCGCCCGACGATGCCAGTCATCGAGCCGCAGATCAGCACGCCGACCTTCATCGAGCGCCTGTATCAGCAAACCGACGGCATGGTCATCGGCGAGTACCACAGTTCCATCGGCAGCAAGAAACTCATCATCGACAACATGCCGCTGCTGGCTGAACAGAAAGTCCAGACGCTGTATCTGGAGCACGTGCTCACCGACCTGCACCAACTGGATCTCGACCGTTTCGCCGAGACCGGCGTGATGAACAAGCACCTGCTGCTAACCCTGCAAAAACTCGACACCGGCCATATGACCGATCCGGCCAAGGTGTATACCTTCGAGAGGCTGGTGGTGAAGGCCCGCGAGCACGGTATCGAAGTGCGCGCCATCGATTGCGCGGCCAGCTACCATCTCAAGGGGATGCGCAACGCGACAACGACCGCCCGCCAGGAAATGTTCAGCTACTTCGCCTCGCGCACCATCCGCAAGCACCAGGCAACGGTAGGCACGCACAAATGGGTAGCGCTGGTGGGTAACAGCCACAGCAATACGTTCGCCGACACCGTGCCGGGTCTGGCCGAACTGGAGGCTGCAATTGGCGTGCGGGTCAACGATGTGCCCCTCGGTTCACCTTCTGGTGTTTCCGTAGACGCCGGCGAGAACGTCGGAATTCACCTGAGCCTTCAGAAGCAGTTCATCAGAGGGGATTTCGAGGTGCGGGTCGAGGTGATGGAAACGCCCATTCCGATACCTGTCGGACCGATTGAGCGAGCCAAAGCAAAGCTTCCACTGCCAGGGATGTTCATCGTGGATCGCCAGGGCGATGTTCCGCTCATCGTTCACCGCTCACGGGATCTGGCGATTCATACCACGCCAGTGAAGATTGACGACGCTGGCAAGCTCTTCCTGGACCGCCCGACCTGGACAGCCGTGCATATGCAACCCTATGACGACATCGACGCACTGGTGCAGGCCCTGCAAGGCATGAACCTGACCCTCATCAAGTAACCCACCAGGGTGGCGACCCTCACGGGCGGCCACCCACCCCTCAAGGAGCCTTGGGCAGGCGCTGTTCCAGCAATTGGTGCAGCGCGCTGTCCGCCGGCCAGTTGCGCATGAAGCGTGCGCGATCCCTGGCGAAGGCCGCAGCGAAAGTGCTTTGGGAGCCGTGCTGACACATCGCATCCAGATCGATCAGCGCCCAGCGGTCCTGATGCCAGAACACGTTATGCCCCTTCAGATCGCCATGGCTGATTCGCTCGCGCAGCAATCTCGCGAACAGCTCGTCGAGCGCCTGCAACTCGCTTTCCGGTGCATCGCCCTGTGCGACATAGGGCGCGAAGCGCTCGATGATGTCCGGCCCCGGCAGGTACTCGGTGACCAGGTACGCCTTGCGCCGCAACCAGAAGAATCGCTGTTCCAGCAACGCAAGCGGCCTGGGCGTGGCGATACCGAGAAACATCAGGCGGTTGCCTTCGCGCCAGGAGTGCCAGGCACGGCTGGGGCGCCAGAAACGCTTGAGCCAGTGAGCGAAATTCTTGATGTTGTAGCGCTTGATGACCAGTTCACGCCCGGCCACGTCGGCCTTGGCGACGCTGGCGGCACCGCCGGTCTTGTACAGGTGGCCGCCGTCGATCAGCGCATCGGCCTGGTCGAGCACCGGCAGCATCGCGGGCTCTTCCTCACGGCGAATGGCGCGCAGGGCGAACGGGCCATCGGCCACGCTGAACAGGCTGCAGTCGCGGCCAACCTTGGTCAGGAAATCCTTCAGGCGCCAGCTGCTGACCTTGTCGATCTGCTTTTGCAGGGCCTCGACCGGCAGCGCATGCTCGCCGTTGCCCAGCAGGTAATAGACCAGCAGTTCTTCGGTGAAGGGCTCAAGTGACTTGGGCAACTGAGCGAAAAACACGCCGAGGTTTTCCAGCACCTTCTGCCGGGACAGCGGCTTGCCTGCTTCTTCAGCCCGGATGCCGGCGCCGTCGATCAGGTACAGCTTGCCGTCATGGCGCAGCAGGTTGTCCAGGTGCAGGTCGTCCTGCCACAGGCCCTTGGCGTGCATCTGCGCAACGGCGCCGAGTGCCTCGCCAATCACCGCCTGTTGCTCGTCAGCCAGGGGCGGCAACGATTCGACGGACTTCCAGGCATCGCCCAGGCTTTGCGCCTGATCGAGAAACTCGAACAGTAGCCAGCCACCTTCGCCTTCCTGCAACCCTTCGGCCAGCAGCAGTGGCGTGGTCAGGCCTTGCTCGGCCAACAACTGCACACCGGCGCGCTCACGCTGAAAATGCCGGGACGCCTTGCTGCCCACCAGCAGTTTGGCCAGCACCGGGCGACCACGCCAGACGCCGGCGCCCACGTAACGCTGCCCCGGCAGTACACGCAGCAAGCTGAGCAGTTGCAACTGCGCAGGACCTGCCGCATCGGCCAGTTCGATGCTCAACGGCAGCGCTGGCGTACGACCGGCGTTTTTCAGTTCAGACAAACGCATCGGCGTCCTCTTTATTCAAGCGAGATCGGTGACATTACAGGCCACGCATAACCTGTGGGAGTGAGCTTGCTCACGAAGACGGTCGATCTAACACAAAAGGTGTATGGGATGCACCGGCCCCTTCGTGAGCAAGCTCACTCCCACAGGTCCGCATTCCATTCCACACCATGTCTATCGGCCGCTGCGTTTATGGCTGCCGCGCCTTGCAAGCCGCTGCCACCAGGAATCCACCAGCCCGCTGTCGCTCGGCGCGTGCAGATAGGCGGCGAGCAGTTCGCGGATTTCGGCTTCGTTCCACATCGGCGCCCGGCGCAGCAGCGGCTCGATGTCCTTGACCCGGTCACGCTGGCCGAAGATCGACTTGCGGGTTTTCTCAAGGTCGATCAGTTGCGCCAGGTACGCGCCGCCGCGGGCCTTGAGAAAAATATGCTTGGGATAGAAACAGCCATGCACCTGCCCGGCCTTGTGCAGCGTGCGCGCCAGTTGGCCGCAGGCCTGCAGGATCGCCAGGCGCTGGGTCGCGGACAGTTCGGCCCACTGCGTCAGCAGCGCATCCAGGTCGGTCCAGCCGTCCAGGGCGCGGGTCATCAGGATCGCGCGGCGCTCGCCGTTGACCTTTTTCTCGCCGTAGAACACCGCATGCAGCGCCGGAATACCGAGCTTCTGGTACAGGCTGATGTTGCGGAACTCGCGAGAGAACGACGGCTCGCCGAACGGATGATGCAGCGTGTGGGTCAGGTAGTTGCTCTGGCGCTTGAGGTAATACCCCGAGCCCTCGAGCTCCAGACGAAACACGCTACTCCAGCCTCCGCGGCCGGTGTTGGGCTCATCGACGGCATCGAGCTCGACGTCCCACAATGAATCGAAATCCGCCAGGCCATGGCGCTCCAGCAGCGCACGGTCGGCGTCGGCAATGAACAGGCTCATTCGCGCCCCTCGAAAAAGCTGACGATATGACGAATGCGCTTCTTGTCCGAGTCATTCAGGCGCTCGCGCCCGCGGTATTGCAGATAGAAACGCAGGCGCTGGGTGGCGGACAGGTGATATTTGGCCACCTTGTCCAGACACGCCAGGTCCTTGGTGATCCGGTAGCGCAGCATGAAGCTGACCCAGAAAGCCCCGTTGGGGCAATCGATCAGGAACACCGTGGACTGATCGTCCACCAGCAGGTTGCGCCACTTCAGATCGTTATGGGTGAAGTGATTGTCGTGCATGGTGCGCGTGTAACGAGCCACCTGCTGACTGATGCGGTTGACCCACGAACGGTCCTTGAGACGTTCATCGTGATGCCGGGCAATTTCCGATAAATCCTCGGTGCGTGGCAATTCACGGGTAATCAACGCCCCGCGATCATAGGCCGCGCCATTGCGCTCCAGCCCCCAGGCCACCACTTCGGCAGTGGGAATGCCCCACTTGGCGAAGCGCTTTAGGTTCTGCCACTCGGACTTGACCCGAGGGCGCCCCAGATAGCGGCGCAGGCCCTTGCCCGCCGCGACGTAGCGCTTGACGTAGTAATTCACGCCACCGCGCTCGACGCGAATCACCTCGGACAGAGGGTCACGGGTCAGGCGCTCGCCCTGCAAGGCAAACACCGCATCCAGCGAGCCGAAGTCGTCAGCCAGCCCGGCGTATTCAGGTTCAAGGTTCCAACCCGCCATCAGAGCGCGTCCCCGTAGCGGAGTTTGCGCTGATACAGCTTCTCGGCCTTGGCCTCCAGCCACACCAGCAGCGCCGACTCCTCGGCGAGGATCTTGCGCAGCGGCTGCTGGAAGTAGCCCTTGAGAAAACGCAGCTTGTCGCGGCGGGTCAGGCCGATGTCCAGCGCCGAGAAATACAGCGCGGCCAGGTCCTTGTTGCGCCAGCGCATGGTGATCGCCGGGCGGGTCTGGGCACGGTGCAGGTCGATCACCGACAGCTTGAAGCTGTCAGGGGTGACCGGCGTGTCGGTGTGCAGCAGAAAGTGGCACAGGTAGCAGTCGCGGTGGTTGACCCCGGCGCGGTGCATCATGCCCACCAGGCGCGCCACTTCGGCAATGTAGGCCCGTTTCATGCGCGGCTCGGGCGGCTCTTTGACCCAATTGATGCTGACGTCTTCCATGCTGACGGTGGGCGCCAGCTCTTCGGTGACGATGAACGAATGCTGCGCCGCCGGGTTGCTGCCACGCTCGCCGTAGGCCACGGAGGTCATGGTCGGCACGCCGACTTCGGTGAGGCGGTTGATCGCTTCGAATTCCTTGCCCGCGCCCAGCACCGGCAGTTTGGCCGTCAGCAGGTTCTTGGCGACTTCGCCCCAGCCGATGCCGCGATGGATCTTGACGAAATAGCCCCGCCCGTCGACTTCGGTACGCAGGGTGCGGCGGTTTTCCAGCTCGCGATAGACCTCGCCCTGCAACTGCTCCACGGCGTCGAACGCATCGCGCCCGGCCCAGAGCGACTTGAAGGGTTCAGCAAGGATCAGTTTCATCCGTTGTGCTCCGCCAGAATCACATCCGCAGCGTGCTGCGGCATGCTGTAAAGGTCAGCCGTGTCGGCGAATGCCAGGCCGTTCTGGCCCCAGGTCGTACGCGCGGCATCGTCGGTGAGCATGCGCGCCAGGTACTGGTTGAGCTGGTTCTGCTCGAAAGGCTCGTCGAGCACCAGGCCGCTGTCGGCCTCGGCGATGTAATGGGCATAGCCGCACACCGCGCTCACCAGCACCGGCAAACCGGCCACCAGCGCTTCGAGCAGGACGGTGCCGGTGTTTTCGTTGTAGGCCGGGTGAATCAGCACATCGGCGCCCAACAGGAAACGCGGGATGTCACTGCGCCCTTTCATGAAGGTCACGTTGTCGCCCAGGCCCAGCGCGGTGCTTTGCAGCTGGAAGACCTTAGGGTCGTCCTGGCCGATGACAAACAGACGAGTGCGCTTGCGCAACGCCTGGGGCAAGGCCGCCAGCGCCTTGAGGCTGCGGTCCACGCCCTTGGTCTTGAAGCCCGAGCCGATCTGCACCAGCAGCAGGTCATCGTCGCCCAGCTTGAACTCACGACGAAACTCGGCACGAATCTCGGCGGCATTGGCCGGCGCGCGACGGTCTTGGGAAATCCCCGGCGGCAGCAGATGGAAGCGCGAAAGCGGGGTGTCGTAGTGCTTGATGAACAGCGGCTGCTGCACTTCGGAAATCATCAGCACTTCGGTTTTCGCATCCTTGGCGAACACCGCGCGCTCGTAGTCGGCGAAGTGGCGATAACGGCCCCAGTACTTGTACAGGCCGTGACGCAGGTTCTGCGCCTTGTCTTCATAGCAGCCGTCGGCGGCGTAATACACGTCCAGCCCAGGCATCTTGTTGAAGCCGATCAGACGGTCAACCGGGCGCCTGGCCAGGTCGGCGTTCATCCAGTCGGTGAGCTTTTCGTTGCGGCGGTGGTTGAAGATCGCCTTGACCGGCGCCACCAGCACCTCGAAGCCAGGGGGCACGTCACCTTCCCAGATCAGGGTGTAGACGCGGATCGAGTGGCCGCGCTGCTGACACTCCAGGGCAATGCGCATGAAATCGCGCTGCAAGCCGCCGAAGGGAAAGTATTTATAAAGCACGAATGCCAGTTGCATCAGGGATGTTCCTTTGCCGGCAGCAGCGCGACCAGTTCGGTCGCGACGCGCTCGGGAGAAAGGCGAGTGAAGCACAGCGGCCACTCGCGTTCGGTATCGAACCGGCGCTGGTCGGAAGCGTCAGGCCGATAGGTGCATTTCTTTTGCAGGCACGGCGCGCACGCCGGGTAATCGCCTGCCAGGTGAACCTGGGACTTGCCATACGCGCCGCTCAACCCCGGGTTCGTCGGGCCGTAGAGCGACAGGGTCGGCACGTCCATCGCCGCGGCCAGATGGCCAAGCCCGGTGTCCACCGCCACGCAACCCTGGGCACTGGCCAGCACTTTGGCGACGCCGGCCAGGTTCAATTTGGGGAGCACCTGGGCTTTATCAAGGCCCTGGGCGATACGCTCGGCGCGGGCCTTCTCCACCGGGTTG
Source organism: Pseudomonas putida (assembly GCF_028682175.1). Classification (GTDB taxonomy): domain Bacteria; phylum Pseudomonadota; class Gammaproteobacteria; order Pseudomonadales; family Pseudomonadaceae; genus Aquipseudomonas; species Aquipseudomonas putida_AD. The sequence goes on from NZ_JANHKS010000007.1 coordinate 80,153, forward strand.
CCCCAGGGCAGGCGCACTTCAAGGCCCTGGGCGATCATGCGTTCGGCCAACTGACGCCAATACAGCTCGGGCCAATGCTTGGTCGCCCAGGTGGTGCCGTGCAGGAACAGCACGAAAGGCGCTGCGCGTTCGGCGTCCAGCAAACGGCTGCGGTCCAGGCCGTAATCCCCCACACCCTGGGGCACCTGATAGCCCAGCGCCTGGGCGAACAACTGGCGGGTGCGCTCAACGGCATGCTGCCCGCGAGGGACTGCGTAGGTCCGGTCATAGAAACGTGTGGCCAGTGGCTCGCGGGCGGAATTCTTGTCCAGCCCGGCAATCGGCGCCTTGACGTAACGGGTCAGCCAGGCGCTTTTCAGCAAGCCTTGGGCATCGATCACCAGATCATATTGGGTGTCGCGTAGACGCTGCTTGAACTGGCGCCACTGGCCGTTCTTGAAGGTCTGCCACAGGTTCTTGCGCCAGCGACGGATCGCCACGGGCACCACCCCGGCCACCGCCGGGTGCCAGGTCGGGATCTCCGCAAAGCCCTCTTCCACCACCCAGTCGAACTGGATGCCGGGGATCGCCCGCGCGGCATCGGTCAGGGCAGGCAGGGTATGAATCACGTCACCCAGCGACGAGGTCTTGATCAGCAGTACCCGCAAGTCAGGCAACCTCGACCGGCGTGCCGCCCAACTGGCCCAGCGCGTTGATCACCGAATCAGGCTCCAGCAGGCGCAGGCAGTTGTAGTGGCCGAACCGGCAGGTGCGTTCGAAGCACGGGCTGCACTCGATGCCCAGTTGCACGATCTCGACGTGGTCAGCCAGCGGCGGGGTAAAGCCCGGCGACGTCGAACCGTAGACCGCCACCAGCGGGCGGTTCAGCGCGGCGGCCACGTGCATCAGCCCCGAGTCGTTGGACACCACAGCATCGGCGCAAGACAACAGGTCAATGGCTTCGGCCAGCGAAGTGCCTCCGCTGAGGTTCACCGACTCTTCGCGCAGGCCCGGGATCAAGCGGTCACGAATGCTCTCGCCCACCGGGAAGTCATTCTTGGAGCCGAACAGCCAGACCTGCCAGCCTTCGCGAATCTTCGCCTCGGCGACCTTGGCATAGTGTTCGGACGGCCAGCGCTTGGACTCGCCGAATTCAGCGCCTGGGCACAGCGCCAGCACCGGACGATCCAGCGCCAGGCCGAACTTGGCCAGCGCGGCATCGCGGCTGGCGGTTTCGATCCGAAGGCTGGGCTTGGGATAAGGCCGCGGAATCTCGGTGCCCTTGTCATAGGCCAGGGCCATGAAGCGCTCGATCATCAGCGGGTACTGCTGTTTGTCCAGGGTGCGCACGTCACTGAGCAGGCCGTAGCGGAACTCGCCACGCCAGCCGGTGCGTTTGGGGATCCCGGCGAAGAACGGCACCAGCGCCGATTTCAGCGAGTTGGGCAGCAGGATGGCTTGGTCGTACTGGCCCTTGAGCGATTTGCCGATGTTGCGGCGGGTCGCCAGTTCAAGCGCGCCGTGGCCGAGCGGAAAGCTCAAGCCGTTGCGCACCTCTGGCATGCGCTCAAGGATCGGCCGGCTCCATTCGGGGGCCAGCACATCGATTTCGCACTGCGGGTGACGCTGTTTCAGGCACTGGAACAGCGTCTGCGCCATTACCATGTCACCGACCCAGCTGGGCCCTACGATCAGAATTCTCATGCTCAATCCAAAAACCACCAGAAACGAGCAGGGAGGCCTATCAGACTGCGTGACGCTTCCACACAGCCTGACGCCTCCCTGTCATAGCTTTATATAGATCCGTTGGGCGGACCTTTCAGTGTTCTTTCCGGCCTCTTCGCGGGCAAGCCCGCTCCCACAGGGTCATGTGATCACCTGTGGGAGCGGGCTTGCCCGCGAAGAGGCCGGCAGATCCGTCAAACAATCCTGCCTGTATCAACTCAACCCCAACTGCGCCCAGATCCGCATCACCTCATGCCGCTCGTCAGCGAACTGATCGCCACTGACCACCCCCGGATTCTTCTGCAGGGCCTGCTTGTGGGCGGCTGAACGGTACGCCTTGTACACCTCGCGCAGCAGGCTGGCATCGGCGGCGGGCATCAGTCCGACCTGCTCGAGACCTTCCAGAATGCGGATGTTATCGGTGTAACGGGACAGCTCGGGGTGCTCTCTGGACCACGCCAGGGCCGCGTATTGCACCATAAATTCGATATCGACGATACCACCGGCGTCTTGCTTGAGGTCGAACGACGACGTGGCGTCGAAGGCATTCGGGCCTTTGCCGGCCGCCGTGCCCTTGGTGCCGAGGTTGTCGCGCATCTTGGCGCGCATCTCGCTGACTTCCACCCGCAGCGTGTCCGGGTCCCGCTCGCGGCCCAGCACGGCAGCGCGCACTTTCTCGAAGCCCTGGCCCACATCCTGGCTGCCCACCAGCACCCGCGCCCGCACCAGCGCCTGATGCTCCCAGGTCCAGGCCTCGTTCTCCTGATAGCGCGCAAAGGCCCCCAGCGAACTGACCAGCAGGCCCGAAGCGCCCGAAGGCCGCAGGCGCATATCCACCTCGTAGAGCTGGCCGGAGTTGGTCTGAGTGGTGATCAGATGAATGATGCGCTGCCCCAACCGGGTGAAGAACTGCGCGCCGTCGATGGGCTTGGCACCGTCGGTCTCGGCCTGGGGGTCGCCATCGTGGACGAACACCAGGTCCAGGTCCGAACCATGCCCCAGCTCGATGCCACCGACCTTGCCATACCCGACAATCACAAAGCCCGGATCGCACAGGGTGCCGTCCGGACGCCGCGGCGCGCCGTGGCGTGCAACGGTGTGTCGCCAGGCCAGCGCCAGCACCTGTTCCAGAATCGCCTCGGCCAGCCAGGTCAGGTAGTCGCTGACTTTCATCAACGGCAGGCTGCCGGTGATTTCGGACGCCGCCACCCGCAGGCTGTGGGCCAGCTTGAAGTGCCGCAGCGCTTCCATCTGCTGTTCCAGATCATCCTCGGGGATGCGCGTCAGACGCTCGCGCAGTTCGGCGCCCAATTCCAGCGCCTGGGGTGGGCTGAACAGGCGGCCTTCGTTGAGCAATTCGTCCAGCAACAGCGGGAAGCGGGCGATCTGCTCGGCGATCCACGGGCTGGCAGCGCACAGGGTCAGCAGCCTGCGCAGTGCACCTGGGTTTTCGGTGAGCAGCACCAGGTACGCCGAGCGCCGGGCCACGGCTTCGACCAGTGGCAACACGCGCTCAAGCACCAGGTCAGGGTCGGAATGTTCCACCGCCTGGGCCAACAACCGGGGAATGAAGGCATCGAGCCGCTCACGTCCCAGCCGCTGCATCGAGCGCAGTTGCGAGCTGTTGCGCAGGTTGTTCAGATGGTTGAGCGCCTTCTGGGCGTCGGCGAAACCGCCCTGCTGCAACTGACGGCAGGCGCTTTCTTCATTTTGAGAATCTTCCCACAGCGGCAGCCACTCGCCGCCGACAACCTCTTCGCCACCGTCCTGAGGATTTTCCTCTTCATCGGGGTCGGCGATGACCTGACGAAAGTGCCAGTCCACCCGGCCACGCCAGTACATCAGCTTTTCATGGAAGCTGTCCCAGTCGGCAAAGCCCATGATGAGGGCAATGCGCGCCTGGTCCTGCGGGTCATCGGGCAGCATCTGGGTCTGGCGGTCGGCGATGGCCTGGATGGCGTGCTCGGTGTAGCGCAGGAATTCATAACCTTCGCGCAGCTCGCTTACCACCGCTGGCGGCAAGTAGCCCTGCCCTTCGAGGGTTTTCAGCACTTTGAGCAAGGGGCGCTGTTGCAGGCTCAGGTCGCGGCCGCCGTGGATCAACTGGAAGGCCTGGGCGATGAACTCCACTTCACGGATGCCGCCCGAACCCAGCTTGATGTTGGCGGCCATGCCCTTGCGCCGCACTTCCTGCTGGATCAACTGCTTCATGGTGCGCAGGGCTTCGATGGCGGAGAAGTCCAGATAACGCCGATAGACGAACGGTCGCAGCATTTCCAGCAGTTCCGCGCCCTTGGCCTGGTCGCCGCCGACCACCCGGGCCTTGATCATGGCGTAGCGCTCCCAGTCGCGGCCCTGATCCTGATAGTACTGCTCCAGCGCATTGAAGCTGAGCACCAGTGCACCGGACGAGCCGTAGGGGCGCAGGCGCATGTCGACGCGGAACACAAACCCGTCCACCGTGACCGGATCCAGCGCCTTGATCAGCCGCTGGCCGAGGCGGATGAAGAACTCCTGGTTGTCCAGCGGGCGCTTCACGCCCTGGGTTTCGCCGCCTTCGGGGTAGGCGAAGATCAGGTCGATGTCCGAAGACAGGTTCAGCTCCACCGCCCCCAGCTTGCCCATCCCGAGGATGACCATCTGCTGCGGCTCGCCGCTGCGCCGTCCGGTGGGCGTACCGAATTGCTGGCAATGACGCTCGTACAGCCATTTATAAGCAAGGTCGATACTGCCATCAGCCATGTCGGAAAGGTCACGGCAGGTTTCGACCAGATCCGCCTGGCGGGTCAGGTCGCGCCAGATAATTCGCACTTGCTGGCGCGTACGTTGCCGACGTAGATTACGCCCCAGCTCATCGTCGCTGGTGGCAAGATCCACTGCCGCGGCGATCTGCCCACGCAACTCCCCGGGCGCGAAACTGCGCTCCAGCTCGCCGGATTCGGCCAGCTCCAGCAACATCTGCGGATCACGGATGATGTGCTCGGCAACAAAATCACTGGCCGCACAGACGCGGTCGAACGCACCACGGCGCTCGACGGGCCAGGCAGCGAAAGCCGCCTGATCCGTGTCAGTCATGGATTCAAGAGCGACACCAAAGGATTGTTGTGCCCGTGTGACCAACGGCAGCAGGATGGCCGGCAGGTCAGCCAGCAAGGGAAGGCTCATGGTCTATCCTTGATCGGCGTTCAAAAGACTACCCGATGTGGTGGTTTTACCTACATAACAGGCTGGACTGTCGAACAAAGGTTAAAAATTGCTGACTAAAGATATTTATTGGTTGTCAGCATAACGTTTCACTTGATCTGTTTGTTGTTTCAACCAAAATCAGCGATTCGTTTCACAGCTTCACACGAGCGAAAACATCGTTCAGCTGTAGTTTTACTACTGTATATACAAGTCGAAAAGCTGAAACGGCCAAAGATTTGTAGTAAAACTACACAACGCCGGGTACAACGCCGGCGATCCAAGAATTTTTATACCGTCTGCCCACAAGGCCAGTCGCAACAAACTCAGGCGACCGATTCTGGAAGCCTTTCCGCCCTGGAGCAAGCCATGCAAGACCTCGATCCCGTCGAAACCCAGGAATGGCTGGACGCCCTGGAATCGGTTCTCGACAAAGAAGGCGAAGACCGTGCTCACTATCTGATGACCCGTATGGGTGAGCTGGCCACACGTAGTGGTACACAGCTGCCGTACTCCATCACCACGCCATACCGCAACACTATCCCGGTTACCCGCGAAGCGCGTATGCCAGGCGACCTGTTCATGGAACGCCGCATTCGCTCGATCGTTCGCTGGAACGCTTTGGCGATGGTGATGCGCGCCAACATGCAAGATCCCGATCTGGGCGGCCACATCTCCACCTTTGCCTCCAGTGCGACGCTGTACGACATCGGCTTCAACTACTTCTTCCAGGCTCCGACCGAAGAACACGGCGGCGACCTGATCTACTACCAGGGTCACGCATCGCCAGGCATCTACGCTCGCGCCTTCCTGGAAGGCCGCTTGAGCGAAGAGCAGATGCTCAAGTTCCGTCAGGAAGTGGACGGCGGCGGTCTGTCTTCTTACCCGCACCCGCACCTGATGCCGGACTTCTGGCAGTTCCCTACCGTTTCCATGGGTCTGGGCCCGATCACCGCGATCTACCAGGCACGCTTCATGAAGTACCTGGAAAACCGTGGGTTCATTCCGGCCGGCAAGCAGAAGGTCTGGTGCTTCATCGGTGACGGCGAGTGCGACGAGCCGGAAACCCTGGGCGCGATCTCCCTGGCTGGCCGTGAAAACCTGGACAACCTGATCTTCGTCATCAACTGCAACCTGCAGCGCCTCGACGGCCCGGTTCGCGGCAACGCCAAGATCATCCAGGAACTGGAAGGCGTATTCCGTGGCGCCGCCTGGAACGTCAACAAGGTCATCTGGGGCCGTATGTGGGACCCACTGTTCGCCCAGGACGAAGACGGCCTCATGCAGCGTCGCATGGACAAAGCCATCGACGGCGAGTACCAGAACTACAAGGCCAAAGACGGCGCCTACGTGCGCAAGCACTTCTTCGGCGACGATCCAGAGCTGCTCAAGCGCGTCGAGAACCTGTCCGACGACGAGATCTGGAAACTCAACCGTGGCGGCCACGACCCGTACAAGGTCTACGCAGCGTACCACCAGGCGGTCAACCACAAAGGCCAGCCTACCGTCATCCTGGCCAAGACCATCAAGGGTTACGGTACCGGTGCGGGCGAAGCGAAGAACACCGCGCACAACACCAAGAAAGTCGATATCGAGTCGCTGAAGAAATTCCGCGATCGCTTCGACATTCCGCTGAACGATTCCGAACTCGAATCGCTGCCGTTCTACCGTCCGGCCGAAGACAGCGCCGAAATGAAGTACCTGCGCAAGTGCCGCGAGAAGCTGGGCGGCTCCCTGCCACAGCGTAACCGCGGCAACATCAGCATCCCGACGCCTTCGCTGGATACCCTCAAGTCCGTCCTGGACGGCTCGGGCGACCGCGAAATCTCCACCACCATGGCGTTCGGTCGTATCCTGGCCTCGATGGTCAAGGATAAGGAACTGGGCAAGCGCATCGTTCCGATCCTCGCCGACGAAGCCCGTACCTTCGGTATGGAAGGCATGTTCCGCCAGTTGGGTATCTACTCGCCTGTCGGCCAGCTGTACGAGCCAGTCGACCGCGACCAGGTCATGTACTACCGCGAAGAGAAAGACGGCCAGATCCTGCAGGAAGGCCTCAACGAGGCAGGCGCGTTCTCCTCGTTCATCGCGGCGGGTACTGCCTACAGCAACTACAACACCCCGATGCTGCCGGTCTACATCTTCTACTCGATGTTCGGCTTCCAGCGTATCGGCGACCTGGCCTGGGCGGCTGGCGATGCCCAGACCCGCGGCTTCCTGCTGGGCGGCACCTCCGGGCGTACCACGCTCAACGGTGAAGGCCTGCAACACGAAGACGGTCACAGCCACATTCTGGCCAGCACCATCCCGAACGTGCGCAGCTATGACCCTGCCTATGCCTACGAGCTGGCAGTGATCATGCAGGAAGGCACGCATCGCATGATGACGCTGCAGGAAAACGTCTACTACTACATCACCGTGATGAACGAGAACTACCACCAGCCAGCAATGCCGGCCGGTGTAGAGCAAGGCATCATCAAGGGCATGTACCTGCTCGAGGAAGACAAGCGCGAAGCGGCTCACCACGTTCAGCTGATGGGCTCCGGCACCATCCTCAACGAAGTGCGCGAAGCAGCGAAGATCCTGCGCGAGCAATTCAACATCGGCGCCGATGTGTGGAGTGTCACCAGCTTCAACGAACTGCGTCGCAACGGCCTGGCCGTTGAGCGCAGCAACCGCCTGAAGCCAGGCCAGAAGCCACAATTGAGCTACGTTGAAGAGTGCCTCAATGGCCGCAAGGGTCCGGTGATCGCGTCGACCGACTACATGAAACTGTTCGCTGACCAGATCCGTCAGTGGGTTCCTACCAAGGAATACAAGGTCCTGGGCACTGACGGCTACGGCCGTTCGGACAGCCGCAAGAAGCTGCGTCACTTCTTCGAAGTCGATCGTCACTTCGTGGTGCTGGCCGCTCTGGAAGCCTTGGCTGATCGTGGCGATATCGAACCTAAGGTCGTGGCTGAAGCCATCACCAAGTTCGGCATCGATCCTGAGAAGCGTAACCCGCTGGACTGCTGAGCCGTAAATCGAGAAGAGCGCTGAAAGCCATGCGCGAAACAGCCGCCGATGCGGAATTTACTTCGGTAAATGAGCATCTCCGGCTGTTTCGTTGCTGGTGCACCAGCGCAGTCGAGTGAACAGGTTCTCCTGAGGAGAGACATTGTGAGTGAGTTAATTCGTGTACCCGACATCGGCAGCGGTGACGGTGAAGTCATTGAGCTGTTCGTCAAGGTTGGCGATCGCATCGAAGCCGACCAGAGCCTGCTGACCCTGGAGTCGGACAAGGCGAGCATGGAAATCCCGGCGCCGAAGGCCGGTATCGTCAAGGCGCTGAAAGTGAAGCTGGGCGACCGTCTGAAAGAAGGCGACGAACTGCTGGAGCTGGAAGTGGAAGGCGAAGCCGCCGCTGCTCCTGCTGCCGAGCCTGCTGCTGCCGCACCTGCGCCAGCGGCTGAAAAGCCTGCGCAAGCAGCTGCTCCGGAACCAGCTGCTGCTCCTGCCCCTGCGGCGGCCGCAACCGTTCAAGACATCCACGTGCCGGACATCGGCTCGTCGGGCAAGGCTCGCATCATCGAGCTGCTGGTCAAGGTGGGCGACAGCATCGAAGCTGATCAATCGCTGATCACCCTGGAATCCGACAAAGCCTCGATGGAGATCCCGTCTCCAGCCGCTGGCGTAGTCGAAGCCATCAGTGTCAAGGTCGAAGACGAAGTCGGCACTGGCGACCTGATCCTGAAACTGAAAGTGGCCGGCGCTGCGCCTGCTGCTGCACCGGCCCCTGCTGCTGCCCCGGCTCCGGCCAAGGCTGAAGCACCTGCCGCAGCACCGGCTGCAGCTCCAGCGCCGAAAGCTGAAGCAGCACCTGCTCCTGCCGCTGCGCCAGCCAACAACGGCGCCAAGGTTCACGCAGGCCCGGCTGTTCGTCAGCTGGCCCGCGAGTTCGGCGTCGAGCTGAGCGCTGTGACCGCAACCGGTCCACACGGCCGCGTGCTGAAAGAAGACGTGCAGGTTTACGTCAAGGCCATGATGACCAAGGCCAAGGAAGCGCCTGCTGCTGGCGGCGCTACCGGCGGCGCGGGCATCCCGCCGATTCCGGAAGTCGACTTCAGCCGTTTCGGCGAAATCGAAGAAGTGCCGATGACCCGTCTGATGCAACTGGGCGCGTCCGGTCTGCATCGCAGCTGGCTGAACATTCCGCACGTCACTCAGTTCGACCAGGCCGACATCACCGACCTGGAAGCTTTCCGCGTTGCGCAGAAAGCTGTCGCCGAGAAAGCCGGCGTCAAGCTGACCGTGCTGCCACTGCTGCTCAAGTCCATCGCGCACCTGCTCAAGGAACTGCCGGACTTCAACAGCTCCCTGGCGCCAAGCGGCAAGGCTGTGATTCGCAAGAAGTACTTCCACATCGGTTTCGCGGTGGATACTCCTGACGGCCTGCTGGTTCCGGTCATCAAGAACGTCGACCAGAAGAGCCTGCTGCAACTGGCAGCCGAAGCGGCCGAGCTGGCTGAAAAAGCGCGCTCCAAGAAGCTGTCGGCCAACGACATGCAAGGCGCCTGCTTCACCATCTCGAGCCTGGGTCACATTGGCGGCACCGGCTTTACGCCGATCGTCAACGCGCCGGAAGTCGCGATCCTGGGCGTGTCCAAGGCCACCATGCAACCGGTCTGGGACGGCAAGGCCTTCCAGCCACGCCTGATGCTGCCGCTGTCGCTGTCCTACGATCACCGCGTGATCAACGGCGCCGCAGCTGCCCGCTTCACCAAGCGTCTGGGCGACCTGCTGGCCGACATCCGCACCATCCTGCTGTAAGCCGTACAAGGCCCGTTTCTCGCGAGACGGGCCTTCGCTGTTTTTCGAGCTGCCACGCTCGTACCTCAACCCCGCTCATATGGCGGGGCTTTTTTTGCCCGTTACATGGGCAACACCGACCTGTAGGAGTGAGCTTGCTCGCGATTGCGTCGGGTCAGCTATTCAGATGCAAACTGACACACCGCTATCGCGAGCAAGCTCACTCCTACAGGGATTCGGATTGCTGCCGATAACCAGAAGCACCAAAAACAACCACTTACACCTCTTTCCCGACAAATCCGACCAATAACCTTCAGTTAATCCCCGATTTGCCGACAGATTTATAGCACTAAGCCATCGCGCTCACTTGTCAGCCCGTTCGCCATGATGCAACCTTGCGACACGCGATTTAACGATGGGCTCCTTGCCCACGCGCGACCGTACTCTTAAAGCGAGTTCCTTCATGAAAAGCCAACCTGATGCTGCCGCCCGATCGGCAGCCGAGGTCGTGACGCAATTGCCGGTGCCCTCGCGGCTCGGCATGCTGCGTTTCGAGCGGCTGAATGAACCCAGCTGGGCCATGCTGTACCTGGACCCAAGTTGCGAAAAGCAGTTCGACATGCCCGCCATCGAGCTGTGCGCCCTCATTGGTGCGCCCTACGCCAGCCTGATGGAGCCCGAGGCCCGCTACCAGTTGCACGACGCCATCGCGCAGCAACTGGCCAACAATTCCCATTACGTGATCCGCTACACCCTGCACACCGCCCGTGGCCCCTTGGGTCTGATGGAAATCGGTGAGGGCTATCGCCAGCACAATCGCGACCTGTTGCGCGGCTACCTGATGGTGGTCGACGATGTGTTCGAAGCCAGTGGCCTGAGCTTCACACCTGACCTGGAAATCCAGAACTCGCGCCTGCAAATGGCGCTTGAGTTGAACCAGCGCGCCCAGTACGAACAGTTGCAGCACCTGGAGCGAGTACGTGCCCAGCAGAGCCTGATCCTGCGCCTGGCGCGGCACCGCTACAGTTCGAGCAACTCGCTGCAGGAAGCCGCCGAGTTGATCACCAAGAACGCCTGCGAAATCTACGACATCGCACGGGCGGCGATCTGGAACCTCAACGGCAAGATCCTCGAACCCATCGCCGAGTACCGGCGAGAGACCGACGAATACCTCAAGCCCGCGCCGATCGACATCAGCCATTTCCCCAGCTACCTGGACGCCCTGCACACCAGCCGCGCCATCGATGCCAACGACGTGGCCCAGGACCCGCGCACCCGGGAGCTGGCCGAACGCTTGCTGCCGCGCGACATCAACGCCATCCTCGACGCCAGCGTGCGCATCGATGGCCACGTGGTGGGCGTGTTGTGCCTGGAACAGACCGGCACGCCACGGGAATGGCAGGCGGACGAGATCGCCTTCGCCGGTGAGCTGGCCGACCAGTTCGCCCACGCGATCAACAACCACAACCGCCGTACCGCCACCAGCGCCCTGCACCTGTTCCAGCGGGCCGTGGAGCAAAGCGCCAACGCCTTTCTGCTGGTCAATTGCGACGGCGTGGTGGAATACGTCAACCCAAGCTTCACCGAGATTACCCAGTACAGCGCCGACGAAGTCCACGGCCACCGCCTGTCGGAATTGCCGGCGCTGGAAAACCTGAGTTCCTTGCTGCTCGATGCCAACTCGAGCCTTGCGACCAGCAACAGCTGGCAGGGCGAGTTCAAGAGCCGGCGCAAGAATCTGGAGCCCTACTGGGGCCAGCTGTCGATTTCCAAGGTCTACGGTGACAACCGCGAGCTGACCCATTACATCGGCATCTACGAAGACATCACCCAGGCCAAGCTCTCCCAGCAGCGGATCGAGCGCCTGGCGTACACCGACAACCTGACCAACCTGGGCAACCGTCCGGCGTTCATTCGCACCCTGGACGAGCATTTTGCCCGGGACATCGAAACGCCCATCAGCCTGCTGCTGGTCGACATCGACAACTTCAAGCGCATCAACGACAGCCTCGGCCACCAGACCGGCGACAAGCTGCTGATCAGCCTGGCCCGACGTCTGCGCAACAGCCTGAGCCCGACCGGCATTCTGGCGCGTTTCGCCAGTAACGAATTCGCCGTGCTGCTGGACGACACCGGCCCCGAAGACGGCCAGCGCATTGCCAGCCAGGTGCTGACCACCCTCGACAAGCCGATGTTCGTCGATAACCAGTTGATCAGCGTGACCGGCTCCGTGGGCCTGGCCTGCGCGCCCCTGCACGGCCGCGATCCGCAGACCCTGATGAAAAACGCAGGCCTGGCGCTGCACAAGGCCAAGGCCAACGGCAAGCATCAGGTACAGGTGTTCACCGAAGCGCTCAACGCCGAAGCCAGCTACAAGCTGTTCGTCGAGAACAACCTGCGCCGGGCCCTGACCCAGAACGAACTGGAAGTCTTCTATCAGCCCAAACTGTGCCTTCGTACGGGCCGTTTGCTGGGCATGGAAGCGCTGCTGCGCTGGAACCATCCGGAAAAGGGCATGATCCGCCCGGACCAGTTCATCAGCGTCGCCGAAGAAACCGGCCTGATCATCCCGATCGGCAAGTGGGTGGCGCGCCAGTCTTGCCGCATGAGCAAGCAGCTGACCGCCGCCGGTTACGGCAAGCTGCACGTGGCGATCAACGTCTCGCCCAAGCAGTTCTCCGACCCCGAGTTGGTCAGCTCCCTGGCCAATATCCTGCGCGAAGAACAGCTCGACCCGTCGCTGCTGGAGCTGGAACTGACCGAAGGCCTGTTGCTGGAGGCGACCGAAGACACGCGCCTGCAACTCGAATCGCTGAAAACCCTGGGCCTGACCCTGGCCATGGACGACTTCGGTACTGGCTACTCGTCGTTCAGCTACCTGAAGAAATTCCCCATCGACGTGATCAAGATCGACCGCAGCTTCATCCGCGACATTCCGGATGACCAGGACGACATGGAAATCACCTCGGCGGTCATCGCCATGGCGCACAACCTCAAGCTGACGGTGGTCGCCGAAGGCATCGAGACCGCCGAGCAACTGGCATTCCTGCGCCGCCACCGTTGCGACGTGGGCCAGGGCTACCTGTTCGACAAGCCGATTCCCGGCGAAGAGCTCATCAGCAAGCTGCGCCGCTACCCGAAAGCCTCCCAGGCCTGACGCCCCTTCCCCACCCAGGCGATGTGCGGCACACTGCCGTTCTTTGATTTGTCATCGCTGCCCCCATATACCTTTTTCACTGACAAACCCTGTCGGTCATCCTGCCCCTTGAGGATTTGCCCCATGGTCTTGCGCTCGGAAATTCTTGTGAACAAAACTGAACTGCCTAACGCCCAGCAGGCTTTGCCGGGCCGCGAAACACCGATGGCCCTGCCGGAGAAGCACTTCGTCAACGACACCCCGCTGCTCGGCCCCTTCTTTGAAGACGTCGAATTCGCGATTTTCGGCCTGGGTTGCTTCTGGGGCGCCGAGCGTCGTTTCTGGCAACGTGATGGCGTTGTCAGCACAGTCGTCGGCTACGCGGGCGGCTTCACGCCGAACCCGACTTATGAAGAAGTGTGCTCCGGCCTGACCGGCCACAGCGAAGTGGTACTGGTGGTGTACGAGCCTGCGAAAGTCAGTTACGAAGAGTTGCTGGCGATGTTCTGGGAACTGCACAACCCGACCCAGGGCATGCGCCAGGGCAATGACATCGGCACTCAGTACCGCTCGGTGATCTACGCCACCAACCCGGAACAACTGGAAGCAGCCAAAGCCAGCGCCCAGGTGTATCAGGCCGAATTGACCAAGGCCGGCCTGGGCGACATCACCACCGAAATCGACCAGGCCCCGACCGTGTACTTCGCCGAGGCGTATCACCAGCAATACCTGGCGAAAAACCCGCAGGGTTATTGCGGCATCGGCGGCACCGGCGTGTGCATGCCACCGAGCCTGAATCCTTAAGCCTCACCACATCCCCTGTAGGAGTGAGCTTGCTCGCGATTGCAATGTGTCAGGTTCGAAAATGGTGACTGATACACCGCAATCGCGAGCAAGCTCACTCCTACAAGGATCGGGGACACCCAAGGGATTTACTCAAGCTTCAGCAATCAACCAATCCAGCCGCCAGTCACCACCGGTCTGCGCCAATGTCTTGGCCAGCCACGGCAGCAACTCGCGCAGCTCCTCTTCCAGCCCCCACGGCGGGTTGGCAATCGCCAGGCCCGAGCCGGTCAGGGTGTTGGGCGTATCCACCGGATGCACCAGCAGCTCCACACGCAGCAGCTTGGGCGCGCCGGTTTCGGCCAGTTCCTGATAGAAACGCTTGAGCGCGCGCTGGTCCTTGATCGGGTACCAGATCGCCGCGACGGTCTGGCGCATGCGGCCGATGGTTTCCTTGAGCGCCACCGAGCAGCGCTTCATCTCGTCCAGTTGCTCGAACGGCGGGTCGATCAGCATCACGGCACGCTTTTCCTGCACCGGCAGCAAGGCACGGGGCACATGCCAGCCTTCGCCCAGGTGCACGGCCACGCGCTTGTCGTATTTCATGTTGTCCTTGAGCAGCGCGCCGTCTTCGGGGTGCTTCTCGTTGAGCAGCACGCGGTCCTGCTCGCGAGTCAGGCGCCGGGCCAGCTCCGGGGAACCCGGGTAGTAGCGCAGCTCGCCGGTCTTGCGGTTCATGTGCCGCAGCACATCCAGATAGCCCTGGGCCATGGCCGGCACGTCTTCGGCGTCCCACAGGCGGCCGATCCCTTCGATCCACTCACCGGTGCGCGTGGCCTGGTCGCCCTGCAGGTCGTACAGGCCCAGCCCTGCGTGGGTGTCGAGGTAGGCGAACGGCTGCTCCTTGCGCGACATCAGTGCGATCAGGCGAGTCAGGACGATGTGTTTCAAGACGTCGGCGTGGTTGCCGGCGTGGAAGGCGTGACGGTAGTTCATGGCGGCTCCTGGAAGGCCGGGCAGTTTAACAAAACCGCCGCGCCTGCGCAGACCGCTCATGCCCATTGGGCCTGACAAAAAACCCGGGCAAAAAAATCCCCGGTTAAGCCGTTACAAAACCGGGGTTGAGGGAGTTGCGCGGGCTAGAGGGTGACCAAACCATGGCCCGCGCAAGTATGAATGGGGCCATTATGCCCAGTTAACTAAACGGTTACATAGCCAAAACCGACACACTGATGTGCATCCCAGACATTGCCGACGGCAGGTATTGCCGAGCGTGCGGCGCGCTACCAGAATCGGTCCAACCCCAATAAAAGGAGCGAGCGTCATGATGCATGCAGACCTGATCGACCAGGACGATCTTCTCGGTCAACTCAGATCCATCGGCTTTGAAATGCCATCAGGGGCCACTGCCGAACAAGCCTGCGCCCAAGCCGTCTGCGGCCTGAACGACGACCGCGCCCGGGCATTGCGTCAATTGGTGGAAAGACTGTTGAGTGGCGGCGCGACCATCCTTCCGGCCGTGCGCCAGGCCATTGACCAGCAGTTGCTGCCGGCGTTGGCGACCTACAACAAAAGCAAAACTTACTGACTCCCCTGTAGGAGCGCGCTTGCCCGCGACGGCGTCGCCATGTCCAACATCGTTGATGACTGACACTTCGCTGTCGCGGGCAAGCGCGCTCCTACAAGAGGCTTGCGCTTCCCTTACAACCTCACACTCGCAAACGTCGACTCATTACGCGCCTGGCTCAACGCCGACAGCGGGCCTGAGAGCGGCGCCAGGACCATGGCCTGCGGAATCGGCAGCATCGCCACCTGTTGCGCGGTGTTGGAGCCTACGCGCTCGTCACGCGGCGGGATGCCGAAGTATTCGCGGTAGCACTTGGAGAAGTGCGGCGTGGACACGAAGCCGCAGACCGACGCCACTTCGATGATCGACATCGGCGTCTGCTTGAGCAACTGACGCGCGCGGATCAGGCGCAGCTTGAGGTAGTAGCGCGATGGCGAACAGTGCAGGTATTTCTGGAACAGCCTTTCGAGCTGCCTGCGGGAAACCGAGACATAGACCGCCAGTTCGTCGAGGTCGATCGGCTCTTCGAGGTTGGCCTCCATCAGCGCGACGATTTCCTGCAGTTTTGGCTGGTTGGTGCCGAGCATGTGCTTGAGCGGCACGCGCTGGTGATCCTGTTCGTTACGGATGCGCTCGTACACGAACATCTCCGAGATCGCGGCGGACAGTTCACGGCCGTGATCGCGGCTGATCAGGTGCAGCATCATGTCCAGCGGCGCGGTCCCACCGGAGCTGGTGAAACGGTTGCGGTCCAGGGTGAACAGGCGGGTGCTCATGGCCACGCGAGGGAAAGCTTCCTGCATCGCTGCCAGACATTCCCAGTGCACGCTGCAATCGAAACCGTCCAGCAGGCCTGCGCACGCCAGCGCCCAGCTGCCGGTGCACACCGCGCCCAGGCGGCGGGATTGACGAGCCTGGCTTTGCAGCCAGCTCACGTGTTCGCGGGTCACGGTGCGTTGAATGCCGACACCGCCGCAGACGATCACGGTGTCCAGCACCGGTGCCTTGTGCATGGCCGCATCCGGGGTGATTTGCAGGCCGTCGCTGGCCCAGACCTGGCCACCGTCGACACTCAGGGTGGTCCAGCGATACAGCTCGCGACCGGACAACTGGTTCGCCATGCGCAGTGGCTCTACCGCAGATGCGAGAGAGATCAGTGTGAAATTGTCCAGCAGCAGGAAGCCGATGGATTGAGGCGCACGGTTCTGGGGTTGGGCCCCGGAGTTGAACGAAGTCATCACAGTATCTCCTCACACGAAAGCGGCTGATGGCCCCAATCAGGGCTCTTGTTGTTCTGCCCTCTCACTGGAGAGCTATGCCTATTGCAACGCAAATGCCATGCCTAAAGTTGAATGAGCATTCAATTACTCTCGTTTGCGACGTCGTGATGCGTCTATTCGGGAGCGACATGGCCGTTCAGTTAGCGACCTATCGATTCAAAAGCCGCGCAGGCATTGGAGAGGTGAGCAAATCGGTAGCACTTGTGTGACACGCCGAAATATTTGCCAACAGGAGAGTGTCACCCTATGCACAGGTGACGGGCGGTCGTGGGGGTTACACAGGTGTGGCATGGCGTTGCGCTATGCCACAGGGTTCACGCGCCAAAACGTGGCGAAGGCTCTAGGCCGTGAGCTAAAAGCGAGCAGCGGGTGTTTCAGATACCGGGGTGGGTCTGGTGCACCGCCATCGCGAGCAAGCTCACTCCTACAGGTTTTGGGTCGTCCATCAATCTTCGCCCGGCCCACTCCCCTGTAGGAGTGAGCTTGCTCGCGATAGCGTCAGATCAGTCAGCATCCATAGATCGAATCAACACTCCACCGCGCTGACCGCCAACCCGCCGCGCGACGTTTCTTTGTATTTGTCGTGCATGTCGGCCCCGGTGTCGCGCATGGTGCGGATCACCCGGTCCAGGGAGATGAAGTGCTCGCCGTCGCCACGCAGGGCCATCTGGGCGGCGTTGATGGCTTTCACAGCCGCAATTGCGTTGCGCTCGATGCAGGGCACCTGCACCAGCCCCGCGACCGGGTCGCAGGTCAGGCCCAGGTTGTGCTCCAGGCCGATCTCGGCGGCGTTGCACAGCTGTGCAGGCGTGGCGCCGAGAATGTCCGCCAGCCCGGCCGCGGCCATGGCACAGGCCGAACCGACTTCACCCTGGCAGCCCACTTCGGCGCCGGAAATCGAGGCGTTCTTCTTGCACAGGATGCCGATGGCTGCTGCCCCGAGGAAGAAGTCCACCACATTGGCTTCGCTGACTTCATCACTGAACTTGACGAAGTAATGCAGCACCG
This sequence comes from Pseudomonas putida, assembly GCF_028682175.1. Classification (GTDB taxonomy): domain Bacteria; phylum Pseudomonadota; class Gammaproteobacteria; order Pseudomonadales; family Pseudomonadaceae; genus Aquipseudomonas; species Aquipseudomonas putida_AD. The sequence continues at coordinate 97,605 of NZ_JANHKS010000007.1, forward strand.
CCGGGATGATCCCCGCCGCGCCATTGGTCGGCGCGGTGACCATGCGCCCGCCGGCGGCGTTCTCTTCGTTGACCGCCAGGGCGAACAGGTTGACCCATTCCATGGCGTTGAGCGTCGAGCCGATGACATTCGGCTTGCCCAGTTCCTGAAGGCTGCGATGCAGACGCGCCGCGCGGCGTCGAACGTTCAAGCCGCCTGGCAGCGTGCCTTCATGTTTCAGGCCGTGGTCCACGCAGTCCTGCATCGCACGCCACAGGCGCATCAGGCCTGCGCGAATTTCCTCTTCGCTGCGCCACACCTTCTCGTTGGCCAGCATCAGTTCCGACACCCGCAAGCCGTGTTGCTTGCACAACCGCAGCAGTTCGTCGGCGCTGGAGAAGTCATAAGGCAGCACGGTGGTGTCCGCATCCAGCACGCCGCTGGCGGCCTGGGCTTCATCGACGACGAAACCGCCGCCGACCGAGTAATAGGTGTCGCGATGAATCTCGCCTTCGGTGGAGAAGGCAATCAGGCGCATGGCATTGGGGTGATACGGCAGGTTTTCGTCGAGCAGCAGCATGTCGCGCTGCCAGATGAACGTCACGCGGTGATCGCCGCTGAGTTTCAGGGTGTCGGTTTCACGCAGCTCGGCGATGCGCTGGTCGATCTGGGTCGGGTCGATTGCGTCCGGCCACTCACCCATCAGGCCCATGACGACAGCCTTGTCGCTGCCGTGCCCGACGCCGGTGGCCGACAGCGAGCCATACAGCCGCACTTCGACACGATTGACCTGCGCCAGCAGGTCGCGCTCACGCAGGGTCTGCACGAACAGTGCTGCGGCACGCATGGGGCCGACGGTGTGTGAGCTGGAAGGTCCGATACCGATTTTGAACAGGTCGAAAACGCTGATAGCCATTAACCGCAAGCCTCCGAAAACAGGGGGTTTCCGGCGCGCCAGGCGGCCGGCGACGGAGCTGCTACGCTTCTAGCTGCGGTCCGTCGAGATAGGGGCATCATCAGCCTTTTATCGCGAGGGGCGGCGTCTACAACCGACTCAATCATGCCCACAAACGCCGCGCCCCGACGCTGGCGCACAGGAGCACGTCCCCCACAAAACCTGTCACTGTTTTCGACACTTTTTGCCGTAAAGCCACTCGGCTCTCTAGCCCAACTGCCGGTCGACGAACGGGGAAAAAAGCTGGAAGCGACGTCACACACACTGGATGCGACTCCCTCTGTACTGGTTACGACGCACCCTGTAGGCGTTTGGTTTTCGCTGTTCCATGATCGTTAGCGACTCGATCGCCAACGCAGTGATAGAGCTGTTTTCCCTTTTGACTCGCCGACACCAAGAAAGCGCATCAGCCAAAAAGGTTGATGACGAGAAGAAAACACCTGAGGAGTCCCAACCATGAAAGGTTCACAAAAGCTGTTGCTGGGCGTCGCGTTGAGTCTGCCGATGCTGGCACAGGCCGCAGAGCCGGCAGCATGCAAGATGGTCAATTTCTCGGATGTCGGCTGGACCGACATCACCGCAACGACCGCCGTGACCAGCGCCGTGCTCCAGTCGCTGGGCTACAAGACCAAGACCACGATGATTTCCGTGCCCGTGACCTACAAGTCGCTGGCCGATGGCAAGAACATGGACGTGTTCCTCGGCAACTGGATGCCGACGATGGAAAACGACATCAAGGCCTATCGCGATGCCGGTACCGTCGAAACCATCCGTCCCAACCTCGAAAACGCCAAGTACACCCTCGCCGTTCCCGAAGACCTCTACAACAAGGGTCTGAAAGACTTCGCCGACATCGCCAAATTCAAGGACGAGCTCAAAGGCCAGATCTACGGCATCGAGCCAGGCAACGACGGCAACCGCACCATTCAAAGCGTGATCGACAAGAACCAGTTCGGCCTCAAGGATGCAGGCTTCAAGGTCGTCGAATCCAGTGAAGCCGGCATGCTGGCGCAGGTCGACCGCGCCATCAAGCGCAATCAGGCCATCGTGTTCCTGGGCTGGGAACCGCACCCGATGAACACCCGCTTCAAGATCAAATACCTGACCGGCGGCGACGACTCCTTCGGCCCCAACTTCGGTCAGGCCACGGTCTACACCAACGTACGCAAAGGCTACGCCACAGAGTGCCCGAACGTTGGCCAACTGCTCAAGAATCTGTCCTTCACCTTGCCAATGGAAAGCTCTCTGATGGGCAACATCCTGGACGACAAGATGAAGCCTGATGCAGCCGCCAAGGCGTGGCTGAAGAAGAACCCGCAAATCCTCGACACCTGGCTGGCGGGTGTCACCACAGTGGACGGTAAACCTGGCCTGGAAGCCGCTAAAGCCGAGCTGACTAAGTAAACAGACACCCAGGCGGGTTCACGCCCGCCTGCTGTCCTCTTTTCATCCCGCACGCGGACAATCGATATCATGCTGACTGATCATAAAATCCCCTTAGGCCAGTACATTGCCGGCTTTGTCGAATGGCTGACCCAACACGGCGCCAGCACCTTCGACGCCATCGCTTCGTCACTGGAAGCCATGATCCACGGGCTGACCGCAGGTCTGACCTGGTTCAATCCTTTCGTCCTGATCGGCCTGATTGCTCTGCTTGCTCATTTCATTCAGCGCAAATGGGGCCTGACCGCCTTCGTCGTGGCCTCCTTCCTGTTGATCCTGAACCTGGGTTACTGGCAGGAAACCATGGAAACCCTCGCCCAGGTGTTGTTCGCCACCCTGGTGTGCGTGGTCATCGGCGTGCCGCTGGGCATCGTCGCGGCGCACAAGCCGTGGTTCTACACCGCGATCCGCCCGGTCCTTGACCTGATGCAGACCGTCCCGACTTTCGTTTACCTGATTCCAACCCTGACCCTCTTCGGCCTGGGCGTGGTGCCAGGCCTGATCTCGACTGTGGTCTTCGCGATTGCAGCGCCGATCCGCCTGACGTACCTGGGCATCTGCGATGTCCCGCAAGAACTGCTCGACGCCGGCAAGGCCTTCGGCTGCTCCCGTCGTCAACTGCTGTCCCGTATCGAACTGCCCCACGCCATGCCAAGCATCGCGGCCGGTATCACCCAGTGCATCATGCTGTCGTTGTCGATGGTGGTGATCGCAGCACTGGTTGGCGCCGACGGTCTGGGTAAACCCGTGGTCAACGCACTGAACACTGCTGATATCGCTCTGGGCTTCGAAGCGGGCCTGGCGATCGTATTGCTGGCGATCATGCTCGACCGTATCTGCAAACAACCCGACGCTAAAGTGAGGGCTGACGCATGAGCATCATCAAATTCGACCAGGTAGACGTTGTCTTCTCCAAAGACCCGCGTGAGGCACTCAAGCTGTTGGATCAAGGCCTTGCGCGGCCAGAAATCCTGAAGAAAACCGGCCAGATCGTTGGCGTGGAAAAAGCCAGCCTGGAAATCAACAAGGGTGAAATCTGCGTACTGATGGGCTTGTCCGGCTCGGGCAAATCCAGCCTTCTGCGCTGCATCAACGGCTTGAACACCGTCAGCCGCGGATCACTGTTCGTCGAGCACGAAGGCAAGCAGATCAACATCGCCAACTGCACACCGGCAGAGCTGAAAATGATGCGCACCAAGCGTATCGCCATGGTGTTCCAGAAGTTCGCGCTGATGCCCTGGCTGACCGTTCGCGAGAACATCAGCTTCGGCCTTGAAATGCAGGGTCGCCCGGAGAAAGAACGTCGCCAGCTGGTGGACGAGAAACTCGAACTGGTGGGCCTGACCCAGTGGCGCAACAAGAAGCCCGACGAGCTGTCCGGCGGCATGCAGCAGCGTGTGGGCCTGGCCCGTGCACTTGCGATGGACGCCGACATCCTGTTGATGGACGAACCGTTCTCGGCACTCGACCCGCTGATTCGCCAGGGCCTGCAGGATGAACTGCTGGCACTGCAGAAGAAACTCAGCAAGACCATCGTATTCGTGAGTCACGACCTGGACGAAGCCCTCAAGCTCGGTACCCGTATCGCGATCATGAAGGACGGCCGGATCATCCAGTACAGCGTGCCGGAAGAGATCGTGCTCAACCCGGCGGACGAATACGTGCGTACCTTCGTGGCCCACACCAACCCGCTGAACGTGCTGTGCGGTCGCAGCCTGATGCGCCCGATCAACGATTGCACCCGCATCAACGGCTCCCAGGTGTGCCTGGATCCGGGCAACGATTCGTGGATCGACCTGGCCGACGGCAACACCATCAAAGGCCTGCATCAGCACGGCGCGCCCGTTGACCTGCAAAGCTGGGAACCGGGCCAGGCGGTGGAAAACCTGGGTCGCAAACCGACGGTCGTGCACTCGAACATCGGCATGCGCGAAGCCCTGCAGATCCGTTACCACACCGGCAACAAGCTGGTGCTGCAAGAGAACAACCAGCTGGTCGGCATTCTTGGCGACAGCGAGCTGTATCACGCGCTGTTGGGCAAGAACCACGGCTAAACGCAGCTCACGCTTCAACGCAATACCTGTAGGAGTGAGCTTGCTCGCGATACGTCGGCACATCCAACCCATGGGCTGACTGACACACCGAATCGCGAGCAAACTCACTCCTACAAATGATCGTTTTCCAATTCTGAATCGGTGGTGTTAGTGGCTTTTCCGCACGCCCATGATTTTTTGTTGATTGAACGTTCAATTAAAAAGCACTAGACTGAAGGCCGTTTTTCAGTCGTTCACGATCACCCGGCGAGCCAAGGAGACTCACAGATGCCCAAGGTCGGTATGCAACCCATTCGTCGTCAACAGCTGATCCAGGCCACCCTCACGGCGGTCGATCAGGTCGGGATGGGGGACGCGAGCATTGCGCTGATCGCCAAGCTGGCGGGAGTCTCCAACGGCATCATCAGTCACTACTTTCAGGACAAGAACGGCCTGATCGCAGCGACCATGCGCCATCTGATGAATGCACTGATCGTCAACGTCGCCGAACGCCGTCAGGCGTTGGGCGATGACAGCCCCAGGGCGCACCTGATGGTCATCATCGAGGGCAACTTCGACGCCAGCCAGGTCAACGGCCCGGCAATGAAAACCTGGCTGGCCTTCTGGGCCACCAGCATGCACTCGCCGTCGCTGCATCGTTTACAGCGCATCAACGATCACCGCCTGTACTCGAACCTGTGCTGCCAGTTCCGCCGCGTACTGCCGCTGGATCAGGCACGCACCGCAGCCCGCGGTCTGGCCGCGCTGATCGACGGTTTGTGGCTGCGCGGCGCGCTGTCAGGCGACGGCTTCGACACCCAACAGGCGCAACAGATCGCCTACGAATACATGGACATGCAACTGGCAAAAGCGGCGCGCTGCTCCTGATACAGACGGCAGGCCGCCGAACATCGATCCCGACAGCGCCCGGCGCCCGGGATCAACGCCCATCACAGACAACTGCGAGGACTCTATGGCCCGTTTCGAACTGCAAAAACTCTACATTGACGGTGGTTACGTCAACGCAAGCAGCGACGCAACCTTTGAAGCCATCAACCCGGCCACCGGCGAAGTCCTCGCCAAGGTTCAGCGCGCCAGCAAGGCCGACGTCGAACGCGCCGTGGAGAGTGCCGAAAAAGGCCAGAAAATCTGGGCCGCCATGACCGCCATGGAACGCTCCCGCGTCCTGCGTCGCGCCGTCGACATCCTGCGCGAGCGCAACGATGAACTGGCCGAACTGGAAACCCTGGACACTGGCAAGGCGATTTCCGAAACCAAATACGTGGACATCGTCACCGGTGCCGACGTGCTCGAATACTACGCAGGCCTGGTGCCGGCCATCGAAGGCGAGCAGATTCCGCTGCGCAACTCCTCGTTCGTCTACACCCGCCGCGAGCCGCTGGGCGTGACCGTCGGTATCGGTGCCTGGAACTACCCGATCCAGATCGCCCTGTGGAAATCCGCCCCGGCCCTGGCCGCAGGCAACGCGATGATCTTCAAGCCAAGCGAAGTCACCTCGCTGACCACCTTGAAACTCGCTGAAATCTACACCCAGGCCGGCCTGCCTGACGGCGTGTTCAACGTGCTGACCGGCAGCGGCCGCGAAGTCGGCACTTGGCTGACCGAGCACCCGCGCATCGAGAAAGTATCGTTCACCGGCGGCACCGACACCGGCAAGAAAGTCATGGCCAGCGCTTCGAGCTCGTCGCTCAAGGAAGTGACCATGGAACTGGGCGGCAAGTCGCCGCTGATCATCTTCGACGACGCCGACCTGGATCGCGCCGCCGACATCGCCATGATGGCCAACTTCTACAGCTCCGGTCAGGTCTGCACCAACGGCACCCGGGTGTTCGTGCCGAGCGCACTGAAGGCCGCGTTCGAAGCGAAGATTGTCGAGCGCACGAAGCGCATCCGCGTCGGCAACCCGCAGGACGACAACACCAACTTCGGCCCACTGGTGAGCTTCGCGCACATGGAAAGCGTGCTGGGCTACATCGCCAAGGGCAAGGAAGAAGGCGCACGCCTGCTGATCGGCGGTGATCGTCTGACCGAAGGCGAATTCGCCAACGGCGCGTTCGTGGCGCCGACCGTGTTCACCGACTGCACCGACGAGATGACCATCGTCAAAGAGGAAATCTTCGGCCCGGTCATGAGCATCCTCACCTACGACACCGAAGAAGAAGTGATCCGCCGCGCCAACGACACTGAGTTCGGCCTGGCAGCAGGCTTGGTCACCCGCGACATCAACCGCGCGCACCGGGTCATTCATCAGCTGGAAGCCGGTATCTGCTGGATCAACGCCTGGGGCGAATCCGACGCCAAGATGCCGGTCGGTGGCTACAAGCAGTCGGGCATCGGCCGCGAAAACGGCATCAGCTCGCTGGCGCAGTACACGCGCATCAAATCGGTACAGGTCGAGCTGGGCGATTACGCCTCGGTGTTCTAACCCGCCCCACTCCTACAGTCGAACGCAATCACTGTAGGAGTGAGCTTGCTCGCGATGACGTCGGTACATCTTGCATCTCTGCTGACTGACCCGCCGCTATCGCGAGCAAGCTCACTCCTACAGGTCCCGACGCCAGTTCGGCTAGCGCACTAGCATGGGGTGCTAGGGGTCGAGCATGCATATTGCTCCCCCTGTTCCTCTCGACCGCCCACTTTCTGAAGAGGGAGCATCATCAATGTCCCAAGAATTCGACTACATCATCATCGGCGCCGGCTCGGCCGGTAACACCCTGGCAGCCCGTCTCACCGAAGACGCGGGCGTCACCGTGCTGCTGCTCGAAGCCGGCGGTCCGGATTACCGCGCTGACTTCCGCACGCAAATGCCCGCCGCGCTGGCCTTCCCGCTGCAGGGGCGTCGCTACAACTGGGCTTACGAAACCGAGCCCGAGCCGCACATGAACAACCGCCGCATGGAATGTGGCCGGGGCAAGGGCCTGGGCGGCTCGTCGCTGATCAACGGCATGTGCTACATCCGCGGCAACGCCATGGACTACGACGGGTGGGCGAAACACCCGGGGCTTGAGGACTGGTCCTACCTGGATTGCCTGCCGTATTTCCGCAAGGCCGAAACCCGCGACATCGGCGCCAACGACTACCACGGCGGCGAAGGCCCGGTCAGCGTGACCACGCCCAAGGCCGGCAACAACCCGCTGTTCCACGCCATGGTCGAAGCCGGCGTACAGGCCGGTTACCCACGCACGGACGATCTCAACGGCTACCAGCAGGAAGGCTTCGGCCCGATGGACCGCACCGTCACCCCAGCGGGCCGTCGCGCCAGCACCGCGCGCGGCTATCTGGATGAAGCCAAGCAGCGTGACACCCTGACCATCGTCACCCACGCCCTGACCGACCGCATTCTGTTCGACAACAAGCGCGCGGTCGGCGTGGCTTATCTGGTGGGGGACAGCGACACCCGCATCGAGGCCCGTGCCCGCAAGGAAGTGCTGCTGTGCAGCGGCGCCATCGCCTCGCCGCAGATCCTGCAACGCTCCGGCGTCGGCCCTGCCGATCTCCTGAAGAAGATGGACATCCCGCTGGTGCACGACCTCCCAGGCGTAGGTGAAAACCTGCAAGACCACCTGGAGATGTACCTGCAATACGCCTGCGAGGAGCCGGTGTCGCTGTATCCGTCGCTGCTGTGGTGGAACCAGCCGGCCATCGGCGCCAAGTGGATGTTCCTGGGCAAGGGCATCGGCGCAAGCAACCAGTTCGAGGCCGGTGGGTTCATTCGTTCCCGCGAGGAGTTCGAATGGCCGAACATTCAGTATCACTTCCTGCCGGTGGCGATTAACTACAACGGCAGCAATGGCGTGAAAGAACACGGCTTCCAGGCCCACGTCGGTTCCATGCGCTCGCCGAGCCGTGGTCGCGTGCAGCTCAAGTCGAAGAACCCGCGCGAGTACCCGAGCATTCTCTTCAACTACATGGCCACCGAGCAGGACTGGCAGGAGTTTCGCGACGGCATTCGCCTGACCCGCGAAATCATGGCCCAGCCGGCGCTGGATCAATACCGCGGCCGCGAAATCAGCCCAGGCCTGGACGTGCAGACCGATGAGCAGCTCGACGCCTTCGTGCGCGAACACGCCGAGACCGCCTTCCACCCTTCGTGCTCGTGCAAGATGGGCACCGATGAGATGGCAGTGGTCGATGGTCAGGGCCGGGTTCACGGGTTGCAGAACCTGCGGGTGGTCGATGCGTCGATCATGCCGATCATCACCACCGGCAACCTCAACGCACCGACGATCATGATGGCCGAGAAAATTGCCGACAAGATCCGTGGCCGCACCCCATTGCCGCGCAGCACCGCCAAGTACTTCGTGGCAGGCGATGCACCGGTGCGTGGCAAGCCGATGCGTGAGGTGGCTACAAAAACGCAATAGCCAAGCCACCACAACCCCTGTAGGAGTGAGCTTGCTCGCGATAGCGGCGGGACAGTCAGCAGAAAATGCAAGATGTGCCGACGTCATCGCGAGCAAGCTCACTCCTACAGGTCCGTGCGATCACGGAAGGTCCGCGTGATAACACTTCCGCGCTATGATTCGGCCCATTGCCCGTCCGAATTCAGCCAGGAGCCTTCGCGCATGTTCGATTTCTCCGCTCAGCTCAAGCAGCGGTTCGCTGCGTTGAAGAGCAGCGCACAGTTCTTCTCCCTGCGTTACGTCAAACAGACCAGCCAGCACCTCTCGGTGCGCAAGAACGTCGCCGAACCGCCGCAACTGAGCAGCGACGAAGGCGCGATGCTGACGGCGCGGGTCAATGGCGTCGAAGCCTACGCCGCCACCAACGACATCTCCCAGCACGGCCTGCAAGCGGCCCTTGAACGCGCCGAAACCCTCGCGCGCATGCTGGCGCCCCACGCACTGCTCGACCTGAGCGAGCAGCCGGTGGCCACCGCTCGCGCCGATTACCTGTCACCCAACCTGGACAGCGCCTTCGCCTCCCTGGGCGACTGCTATGCCCTGCTCGGCAGCGAGTCGGCGGCGGTGCCCAAGGACGAGCGGCTGGTGAACTGGCAAGTCAGCCTGGGGCTGGAAAACGTCGAGCAGATCTACCTCAACAGCGCCGGTGCCGAACTGCGTCAGGCCCAGCGCTTCGTCTTCCCGGGACTGAGCGTGACCGCCTACGACGGCCAGGACAGCCAGACCCGCAGCCTGGGCCGGGAAAACTTCGGCCAGCAAGGTGGCGCTGAAGTCATCACCTCCTGCGGGATCATCGGCGCGGCAACCAACGTGGCCGATCAGGCGCTGCAACTGGTGATGGCGCCCAACACGCCGACCGGTGCCCGTGACCTGCTGCTGACACCGGACCAGATGATCCTGCAGATCCACGAATCCATCGGCCACCCGCTGGAGCTGGACCGCATCCTGGGCGACGAGCGCAATTACGCGGGCACCAGTTTCGTGAAGGCCAGCGACTTCGGCAGCCTGCAATACGGCTCGAACCTGCTCAACGTGACCTTCGACCCGGACATCCCCGAACAACTGGCCAGTTACGCTTTCGACGACGACGGCACCCTGGCCAGCAAGCAGTTCCTGATCCGCAACGGCGTGCTCGAACGTCCGCTGGGCGGCGCGCTGTCGCAGTACCGCAGCGGCATGGACGGCGTTGCCAACAGCCGCGCCTGCAGCTGGAACCGCGCGCCGATCGACCGCATGGCCAACCTCAACATCGAACCGGGTGACCGGTCGATGGAGCAACTGATTGGCGGCATCGAACACGGCATTCTGATGAGCACCAACCGTTCCTGGTCGATTGACGATGCCCGCAACAAATTCCAGTTCGGCTGCGAGTGGGGCCAGTTGATCGAAAATGGCGAACTCAAGGGCGTGGTGAAAAACCCGAACTACCGCGCCATCTCGGCGCAGTTCTGGCGCAACCTGAGCGCCGTAGGCGATGCCAGCACCTTCAAGGTGCTTGGCACGCCGAACTGCGGCAAGGGCGAGCCCAACCAGGTGGTCCGCGTGGGGCACGCCTCGCCTGCGTGCGTGTTTTCCCGTGTCGACGTTTTCGGAGGTGACGCCTGATGTCCCATCAAGATCAGTTCCACCGCCTGGTTGACTGGCTGCGCAGCGCGGTCAGCGCCACGCAACGCTTCACCCTCAGCTACAACGCCGAGGCATCGGACTTCATCCGCTTCAACCACGCAAAGGTGCGGCAGGCCGGGCAGGTTCAGCAGGCCAGTGTCTATTTCAAGCTGATCGAAGACGGCCGCCACGCCGACCTGAACCTGACACTGTCGGGCGACAGCGAAGTGGATCGCCAACGCCTGAGCGATGCCCTCAAGCAACTGCGCGAAACCCTGCCGCTGCTGCCAGCCGATCCCTGGCTGCTGCTCAACGACGACGCCTGGCAAAGCAGCAACGTGCAGGACCTGCCGCTGCCTGACAGCGCCCATGTGGTCGAGCAGATTGCGCAACTGGGCGAAGGCCTGGATCTGGTGGGCATCTACGCCGCCGGGCCGATCTATCGCGGCTTCGCTAGTTCGAGCGGTGCGCTGGGCTGGCATCAGGCGAACAGCTTCAACTTCGACTGGAGCCTGTTCCACGAAAACGGCCAGGCGGTGAAAGCCAACTACGCCGGTCACCAGTGGGATGACGCCGCGTTCAGCAGCCGCTTCGCCCTGGCCCGCGAGCAACTGACCTTTCTCGGTCAGCCAGCCCGCACCCTGGCACCCGGCCAATACCGCGCCTACCTGGCCCCGGCTGCACTGGAAGAAGTCACCGGCATGCTGTGCTGGGGCGGTTTCTCCGCGCAGTCGCTGGCCGACAAGACCAGCCCCTTGCAGCGCCTGTACGACGGTCAGGCCGCGCTCAGCCCGCTGGTGAGCATCGATGAACAGGTCAGCGGCTCGCTGTCGCCTGCGTTCTCCGGCGAGGGCTACCCGCGCTCGGACCTTGCGCTGGTAGCCGAAGGCGCAGCCCGTGATCGCCTGGTGGACTCGCGCAGCGCCGCCGAATACGGCCTGGCCGCCAACGGCGCCGGTTGGGGTGAATCGCCCAGCGCACTGAGCATGAGCGGTGGCTCGCTGGCACTGGACGACGTGCTCAAGGAGTTGGGCACGGGGCTGTACATCAGCAACCTGTGGTACCTGAACTTCTCCGACCGCACCGCCGGGCGCATGACCGGCATGACCCGCTTCGCGACGTTCTGGGTCGAAGACGGCAAGATCAAGGCGCCGGTCAGCACCATGCGTTTCGACGACAGCGTCTACAGCCTGCTGGGCAGCGCACTGGAACAATTGACCACGCAGAGGGAACTCATCCTGTCGACGAGTACCTACAGTCAACGTCAGACAGCCTCCAACCTGCTGCCGGGGGCGCTGGTCAGTCGCCTGACGCTGACTTTGTAGATTCACCACCGCCCCCGTAGCAGCACGGCTTGCCGGCGGGAGCGGTGTGTCAGACGGCACATTCGTCACAGATACACCGCTCCCGCCGGCAAGCCGTGCTGCTACGAGGCGAGTTACCAGGCGCCCCATTTCACTCAAAGGACCCAGGACTCACATGCCGACCTCGACGCCGCAACTGGACGCCCGCACCCTGCGCTGGATGCCCTGGGTGATCGCCATCGCGTTTTTCATGCAAAGCCTGGATGGCACCATCCTCAATACCGCGCTGCCGTCCATGGCCCGTTCGCTGTCCGAAGACCCGCTGCGCATGCAGTCGGTCATCATCGCCTACATGCTGACCATCGCCCTGCTGATCCCGGCCTCGGGCTGGATCTCCGACCGTTTCGGGATCAAGCGGATCTTCTTCAGCGCCATCCTCTTGTTCAGCTTCGGCTCGCTGCTCTGCGCGGCGGCCAATTCCCTCGGCATGCTGGTCGCAGCCCGAGTGGTCCAGGGGCTGGGCGGCGCATTGATGATGCCGGTCGGCAGGCTGATCGTGCTGCGCGCCTACCCGCGAACCGAGCTGGTGCGCATCCTCAGTTTCATCACCATGCCCGCCCTGCTCGGCCCGCTGATGGGCCCGACCGTGGGCGGCTGGCTGGTGGAGATCCTCAGCTGGCACTGGATCTTCCTGATCAACATCCCGGTCGGCATCCTCGGCTGCTTTGCCGTGCGCAAGTTCATCCCGGACCTGCAGGGTGGCGGCCGTACGCCGTTCGATCTGGTCGGGTTCACCCTGTTCGGCGCGTCGATGGTGCTCATCACCATCGCCCTCGAAGGCCTGGGCGAACTGCACCTGCCGCATTTGCGCGTGGTGATGCTGCTGTTCGGCGGCATGGCGTGCCTGGCGGCCTATTGGCTGCGAGCCGGGCACGTGGAGTCGCCGCTGTTTTCCGCTTCGCTGTTTCGTACCCGCAGTTTCGCGGTGGGCATCATGGGCAACCTGTTCGCCCGGCTGGGCAGCGGCGCGTTGCCGTTTCTGGTGCCGCTGATGCTGCAGGTCGCGCTGGGGTATTCGCCGTCCCATGCCGGGATGAGCATGATCCCGCTGGCATTGGCGGCCATGTTCGCCAAACCCCTGGCGACCCGGGCCATCGAGCGCCTGGGCTATCGCATCGTGCTCACCGGCAACACCCTGCTGCTGGGCGCGCTGCTGGCCAGCATGGCGCTGATCGATGCCGATACGCCTTACTGGGTGCTGCTGATTCACCTGGCGTTCCTCGGCGGGGTCAACTCGCTGCAGTTCTCGGCCATGAACGCCGTGACCCTGATCGACCTCGATGACGCCAGCGCCGCCAGCGGCAACAGCCTGCTGTCGGTGGTGGCGCAGTTGTCCCTGAGCCTGGGCGTCGCCTGCGCGGCGGCGTTGCTGGGCGGGTTTACCGATGACGTTGCCACCGGCGAAGTCAGCAGCGTGCTCGGTGCGTTCCAGTTGACCTTCCTTTGCGTGGGCGTGCTGGCGATGCTGGCCGCGTCGATCTTCCTGCAGCTGTCGCCGCGCATGCCCCCGGAAAATCCGCCACGCAAACCTCAGACCGAGCCCGAGATCGAAGCCTGACACGCCGTGAATACTTGGACACAACTTTCCCTGTGGGAGCGGGCTAGCCCGCGAAGAGGCCAGAACATCCGCAGCATTTTGTCCGTCAGGGCTGCCGTCTTCGCGGGCTAGCCCGCTCCCACAGAGTGATTGCCAAAGGAACGTCCGCGATCAACAAAGCTCCACCATTTATCGCCCGCGGCCCCAAGACAGGGGCTGCGACCTGATACACTGCGCGCCATTTTGTTTTGCAGGCCACCCTTGTGACTAACACCGCGTTCAACTCATTGCCCCTTTCCGCCGCCATGCTGGCTAACCTGGAGTCCCTTGGTTATGCCCAGATGACGCCGATTCAGGCGCAGAGCCTGCCGGTGATGCTCAAGGGCATGGACCTCATCGCCCAGGCCAAGACCGGCTCGGGCAAGACCGCAGCCTTTGGTGTCGGCCTGCTCAATCCGATCAATCCGCGCTACTTCGGTTGCCAGGCTCTGGTGCTGTGCCCCACCCGCGAGCTGGCGGATCAGGTCGCCAAGGAAATCCGCCGTCTGGCCCGCTCCGAAGACAACATCAAGGTGCTGACCCTGTGCGGTGGCGTGCCGTTCGGCCCGCAGATCGGCTCGCTGGAGCATGGCGCGCACATCATCGTCGGCACGCCGGGGCGCATCCAGCAGCATTTGCGCAAAGGCTCGCTGGTGCTCGACGGCCTCAACACCCTGGTGCTGGACGAAGCCGACCGCATGCTTGATATGGGCTTCTACGACGCCATCGAAGACATCATCCAGCAGACCCCAGAGCGTCGTCAGACCCTGCTGTTCTCGGCCACGTACCCTGTGGGCATCAAGCAACTGGCGTCCAAGTTCATGCGTGACCCGCAGACCGTGAAGGTCGAAGCGCTGCACGCCGACAGCCAGATCGAGCAGATCTTCTACGAAATCTCTCCGGAGCAGCGCCTGGAAGCGGTGGTCAAGGTCCTCGACCACTTCCGTCCGCAGTCCTGCGTGGCGTTCTGCTTCACCAAGCAGCAGGTGCAGGAAGTGGTCGATCACCTGACCGCCAAGGGCATGTCGGCTGTCGGCCTGCACGGTGATCTGGAGCAGCGTGACCGCGACCAGGTGCTGGCGATGTTCGCCAACCGCAGTACTTCGGTGCTGGTCGCCACCGACGTGGCCGCCCGCGGCCTGGACATCGACGCGCTGGACATGGTGATCAACGTAGAGCTGGCCCGGGACTCTGAAATCCACATCCACCGCGTCGGCCGTACCGGTCGCGCAGGCGAAACCGGGATTGCCGTCAGCCTCGTCGCACCCGGCGAAAGCCAGCGCGCCCGCGCCATCGAAGAACTGCAGAAAGCCTCGCTGAACTGGCAGCAGATCGACGACCTCAAGCGCAAGGAAGGCGGCAAGCTGCTCCCGCCGATGACCACCCTGTGCATCGGTTCGGGCCGCAAGGACAAACTGCGTCCGGGCGACATCCTCGGCGCGCTGACCGGCGAAGCGGGTATCCCCGGCACCCAGGTCGGCAAGATCGCGATCTTCGACTTCCAGGCCTACGTGGCCGTGGAGCGCAGCATCGCCAAACAGGCGCTGGAGCGTCTGAACAACGGCAAGATCAAGGGCAAGTCGTTGCGGGTGCGGATTCTCTAAGCACGCAACACCGCACCGCCCTCATCGCGAGCAAGCTCACTCCTACAGGTCCGCGCGTAACCTGTAGGAGTGAGCTTGCTCGCGATGACGTATTCACAAACACTGCAAAACTTTCAGAACACCCGAGGACACCGCTTTGCCCGTTACTGACGTTGTGATCATCGGCGCCGGCGCCGCCGGTTTGATGTGCGCCTTCACCGCCGCCAATCGTGGCCGCAAGGTGATGCTGATCGATCACGCCAACAAGCCGGGCAAGAAAATCCTCATGTCCGGTGGCGGTCGCTGCAACTTCACCAACATGTACACCGAGCCTGCGAACTTCCTGTCGCAGAACCCGCACTTCTGCAAATCGGCCCTGGCCCGCTACACCCAGTGGGATTTCATCGAACTGGTAGCCAAGCACGGCGTGCCGTACCACGAGAAGAAACTCGGCCAGCTGTTTTGCGACAACAAGTCCAGCGACATCCTCGGCCTGCTGCTCAGCGAGTGCGATGACGCAGGCGTCGCGCTGCACATGGACACCTCGGTGCAGACCATCGAGAAGACCGACGCCGGCTACCTGTTGCAAACCACCCTGGGCGACATCAGTTGCCAGTCGCTGGTGATCGCCACTGGCGGGCTGTCGATTCCGACGCTGGGCGCCACCGGTTTCGGCTATCAGGTGGGCAAGCAGTTCGGTCACACCCTGCTGCCGACCCGAGCAGGGCTTGTGCCGTTCACCATCACCGACCAGTTGAAAGAGCTGTGCACCGAGCTGACCGGCACCTCGGTGGACTGCCTGGTGAGCTGCAACGAGATCAGCTTCCGCGAGAACATCCTGTTCACCCACCGCGGCCTGAGCGGCCCGGCGATCCTGCAGATTTCCTCGTTCTGGAATCCGGGTGACGCGGTTGAAATCAACCTGATGCCCGACCACGATGCCCACGCCTGGCTGACCGAACAACAGGCCCAGCGCCCCAACAGCGAACTGAAAACCCTGCTCGGCGAAATCTTCACCAAGAAGATGGCCAACCTGATTGCCGAGCAATGGTTCATGTCCAAACCGATGAAGCAGTACACCCACGCGGAACTGGCCGACATCGCCGAAAAACTGGCGAGCTGGCAGGTGGTTCCAGCCGGCACCGAAGGCTATCGCACCGCCGAAGTGACGCTGGGCGGCATCGATACCCGTGAAGTGTCATCCAAGACCATGGAATCGCTGAAATCGCCGGGGCTGTATTTCATCGGCGAAGTGCTGGACGTCAGCGGGCACCTGGGCGGCTTCAACTTCCAGTGGGCCTGGGCCTCGGCGTACGCGGCGGCGCAGTACGTCTGACCTTCGGCAAAACCCGGTCCCGTAGCAGCACGGCTTGCCGGCGGGAGCGGTGTGTCAGGCGGCATATCCGTCATAGACCCACCGCCCCGCCGGCAAGCCGTGCTGCTACGGGTGTATCGCATCAGTCCGAAGGACGGCACGGAATAAATTTTGCTAAGCAGATGTACAGCGCTCATCAGGCGCTGTACATATCTCTGTGCAGATTGACTAGCGAACAGGCCGTCGGCGTACATGGCATCGAAATCGTGGCGTAACACCTTCCGCCGCCTCTGGGCGCTGGACAAGTTTTCCTACAGCGTGCGGGTATTCATCGCACTCACCGGCAGCATGGCCCTGTGCTGGTACCAGAACGAAATGTCGCTGGTCATCCCGCTGTTCCTGGGGATTATCGCCAGCGCCCTGGCCGAGACCGACGACAGTTGGCAAGGCCGTCTCAACGCGCTGGCCGTGACCCTGGTGTGCTTCAGCATCGCTGCGCTGTCGGTCGAGCTGCTGTTCCCCTACCCCGTCATCTTCATTTGCGCCTTCGCCCTCGCGGCATTCTGCCTGACGATGCTCGGCGCCCTGGGCGAACGCTACGGCGCCATCGCCTACGCCACCCTGATTCTCTCGGTCTACACCATGATCGGCGTGGACCAGCGCGGCGGCGAGGTGACCGATTTCTGGCACGAACCCATGCTGCTGGTGGCGGGTGCGGCCTGGTATGGCCTGCTCTCGGTGCTGTGGCAGATGCTGTTTTCCAACCAGCCGGTGCAACAGGCGCTCGCCCGGCTGTTCCGCGAACTGGGTTTGTACCTCAAGCTCAAGTCCGAGCTGTTCGAACCCATTCGCACGCTGGACGTCGAGGCCCGGCGCCTGGAGCTGGCCAAGCAGAACGGCAAGGTGGTCGCCGCGCTCAACGCGACCAAGGAAATCATCCTCAACCGGGTCGGCAGCGGTCGCCCCGGGTCCAAGGTCAGCCGCTACCTGAAGCTGTACTTCCTGGCCCAGGACATTCACGAGCGCGCCAGCTCGTCGCACTACCCCTACAACTCGCTGGCCGAGGCGTTTTTCCACAGCGACGTGCTGTTCCGCTGCCAGCGTCTGCTGCGCCAGCAGGGCAATGCCTGTCGTGATCTGTCGGTGTCGATCCAGTTGCGTCAGCCCTTCGTCTACGACGACAGCTTCGCCCACGCGCTGGATGATTTGCGTGCGTCCCTGGAGCACCTGCGCATTCAGAGCAACCCGGCCTGGCGCGGCCTGCTGCGTTCGTTGCGGGCGCTGGCCAACAATCTCGCCACCCTTGACCGCCTGCTCAGCGACGCCAGCAACCCCGACGCCCTGGCCGATGCCACCGACAGCAGCCTGCTGGACCGCTCGCCGCGCAACCTCAAGGATGTCTGGACCCGCCTGCGGCTGCAGCTCACCCCGACGTCCCTGTTGTTCCGTCACGCCTTGCGCCTGCCTCTGGCGCTGGTGGTCGGCTACATCATGCTGCACCTGATCCATCCCTCCCAAGGCTACTGGATCATCCTGACCACGGTATTCGTTTGCCAGCCCAGCTACGGCGCCACTCGGCGCAAGCTGGGGCAGCGGATCATCGGTACGGCCATCGGCCTGACGGCGGGCTGGATTCTGTTCGACCTGGTCACCTCACCGATTCTGCAATCGATGTGCGCGGTGCTGGCCGGGGTGGTGTTCTTCGTCAACCGCACCACGCGCTACACCCTGTCCACGGCGGCGATCACAGTGATGATCCTGTTCTGCTTCAACCAGGTGGGCAACAGTTACGGCCTGTTCCTGCCACGCCTGATGGACACCCTGCTGGGCAGCCTGATCGCAGGCCTCGCGGTGTTCCTGTTCCTGCCGGACTGGCAAGGCCGGCGCCTGAACAAGGTGCTGGCCAACACGCTCACCTGCAACAGCATTTACCTGCGCCAGATCATGCAGCAGTACGCCCGCGGCAAGAGCGACGACCTCGCCTATCGCCTGGCCCGGCGCAACGCCCACAACGCCGACGCCGCCCTGTCGACCACCCTGGCCAACATGCTGATGGAGCCCGGGCACTTTCGCAAAGAGGCCGATGTCGGCTTTCGCTTCCTGGTGCTTTCCCACACGCTGCTCAGCTACCTGTCAGGCCTGGGCGCGCATCGGGGCACCGAGCTTCCGGACGAGGTGCGCGAGCAGTTGATCGAAGGCGCCGGGGCGCAGTTGGCGTCGAGCATCGACGAAATCGCCCAGAGCCTGGCCAGCCGTGAAGCGGTGGCGGTACAAAGTGACGCCGAAGAGGCGCTGGCGGTGGATCTGGAGCAGATGCCCGAGGAGATCGACGAAGGTCAGCGCCTTGTGCAGACCCAGCTTGCGCTGATCTGCCGCCAGCTCGGGCCGCTGCGCACCCTGGCTGCACACCTGATCAAAGACCCGGTCAAAGAACCGCAGATCACAGACCGTGCAGCTTGAGCAGCTTGTCGTAGCTGCCGTCGGCCTTCATCGCGGCGATGGCCTTGTCGAAGTCGGCCACGATCTTGTCGTGGCCAGGGGTTTTCAGGCTGACGAGGATGAACAGCCCGTTTTCGCTGAGTGAGCGTGGCAGGAATTCGACGTTGTCACGGACTTCGGCGGGCTCGCGCCCCAGCGCCACTTTGGCCGCGTATTCGTCCTCGACGGTCAATTCGACCCTGCCCGCCGCCAGCATCCGAACTGCCGTCGAGAAGCTCGCCACCGGCACTTTCTTCAGATTGGTGTCGTTATCGAACGCCGGCGAGTAGGCATAGCTGCGCACCACCGCGATGGAGTACGGGTGCAGTTGGGTGAGGTTCTGATAATCGACGGTCGATTCCTTGCGCTTGAGAAAACGCAGGCGGTTGACGAGGTACTCCTGTGAAAACTCACCAATCTGCTCGCGATCTTCGCTGTACCAGGCGTTGATCAGCACGTCATAGCGGCCCTCGCCCACCCCATGAATCGCCCGCGCCCACGGCACCTGTTCATACTCGGTGGTGTAGCCGGCGCGGCCCAGTGCGGTGCGAATCAGGTCGGTGGAGAGGCCGTCGTTGAGCAGCGACACATCGGCGTAAGGCGCCCATGCATCACCCACCAGGCGGAGTGTCTGCGCCGCCGCGCCATGGGCGATCAGCAGCATTCCCAGCAGCACCACGGCTCGCACCAAACGCGACATGCTCAGAATCCTTCAGGCAACGGATGGCAACTGGCCTTCATTGAAGACCTGTTCGGTCGATTTCACAACTCACAAGAACATGAAGTTTGTGCGGCAGTTCAAGAATTACAACTCCCCTGCTCCTGTAGCCCGCGACCGCGGTATTTCATGCAACATTGCGCTGTCTGGTCCACTGCAATCGCGGGCAAGCGCGCTCCTACGGCTGTTCAAGGCAGACTGTGGATTTGGGGTTGGCGCATTAAGCGTTTAGTATCCGGCATGGACTTTTTTTCGTGAGCCGGCTTCATGTCTATCAACTGGATTTGCAAACACCACACCGCCCTGACCAAAGAGCAGTTGTACGCCATTTTGCAGCTGCGCGCGCAGGTGTTCGTGGTGGAACAGAAATGTTGGTATCAAGACGTCGATGGTCAGGACCTGCTGGGCGATACCCGCCACCTGATGGCCTGGCAGGGCGAGGAGCTGGTCGCGTACCTGCGCCTGCTCGACCCGATCCAGCAGGACGGTGACGTGACCATCGGCCGGGTCGTGACTGCCCCCTCGATGCGCAACAAGGGCATGGGCCATGAACTGATGGTGCAGGCGCTGGAACACGCCGAACGCAACTGGCCCGACCAGCCGATCTACCTTTCCGCACAGGCTCATCTGCAAGGCTATTACAGCCGTTACGGCTTCAACCCCGCAGGCGAGGTGTACGTCGAGGACGGCATCCCGCACATCGGCATGCGCCGCGACCTGGACTGACTCAGGGATACCCCAGCACCGCCTTGATCTGCGAGAGGTTCGAGTCGATCCACTGCCGGTCGATGGCGCCCCAGTCGCGGATCCGGTAGCTGCCGGCATGATTGCGCCCACCGTCCAGTTGCTCGAATTCACAGACGATATCCAGGTCCGCCAGCGCCGCAATGGTGTCCTGGGCGGTGCGCCGCGGCATGCCGGTGACGTCGGTCAGGGCCGGCACGCTGCTGGCGATTTCGCTGTCGATCAGATACGCCACGTACAGGCGCCGGTAGAAGCTGCTCTTGGTCTTGCTGACGTCCATCGTCAGGTCCTTGTGGATGAAGAGTGCATTGTCGTTATACAGCCCCTGTAGGAGTGAGCTTGCTCGCGATTACGGTTTACCAGACGCTGCACTATCGACTGACACACCGCAATCGCGAGCAAGCTCACTCCTACAGGTCAGCGGCGGATTCTAATTCTGCATATCCCGCCACGTCAGGTACACGCGCAGGTCGAACTCCAACTGGTGATACCCGGGCTGCATGTACTCACACAATTTGTAGAACGCCTTGTTGTGCTCGCTCTCTTTGAAGTGCGCAAGCTCGTGCACCACGATCATCTTCAGAAACTCCGGTGCCGCGTCCTTGAACAGGGACGCCACGCGGATCTCCTTCTTGGCCTTGAGCTTGCCGCCCTGCACCCGCGACACGGTGGTGTGCAGCCCCAGGGCGCGGTGCGTGAGGTCCAGGCGGTTGTCGAACAGCACCTTGTCGATGGTCGGCGCATTGCGCAGGTGTTCCTGCTTGAGGGCCAGGGCGTAGGCGTACAGCGCCTTGTCGCTCTGTACGTCATGCCGCCCGGGATAGCGCTGTTGCAGGTAGGCGCCCAGCTTGTCCTGGGCGATCAACTGGCGAACCTGATCCTGCAGCGACGCCGGATAGGCCTGCAGGTACTTGAGTGGCGTGACGGCGGTAACGGTCATGGTGAGGTCAGGAAACGGAAAAGGCGCCAGTCTAGCGCTTCAATCATGGCCAAGCAGCGGATCTTTGCCCGGCAGCACGGTCGGCTCGACGAAACGCAGCGCGTCGTCCGGCGTCTGCGGGTGCGCCAGCAAAAAGCCCTGGATGATCTGGCAACCGTTTGCGACCAGCCACTGATACTGCTCCAGCGTTTCGACGCCCTCGGCTATCACTTCGATATTGAGCAACCGACACATGTCGATAATGCTGCGCGCCACCGCCAGATCCCGTGGCGAACTCATCATGCCGCCGATGAAGTGCCGGTCGATCTTGAGCGTATCAAGATCCAGATTGCGCAAGTGCGCCAGGGAGCTGTCCCCCGCCCCGAAGTCATCCAGCGAGACCCGCACGCCAATGTCATGCAGTTGCTGGAGCTGTTTGCGGCTGTGCACCAGGTTATGCACCAGCGACGGCTCGGTGATCTCGACCTCCAGTTGCCGAGGCTTCAGGCCGTGCAGGTGAATGGCCCGTGAAAGCTCCGCCGCCAGGTTGGGCATGCTGAACTGCGCAGGACTCACGCTGACACTCATGACCAGATCATCGGGGAACACGTCCTGCCAGCGTTTGCGCTGCGCGGCCCCCTGCTCGAAAATCCAGCTGCCGAGCTTGTTGATCAGACGTGTCTCTTCCAGCAGCGGAATGAACAGGCTCGACGGCACGTCGCCGGCGTCCGGGTGATTCCAGCGCAACAGCGCCTCGAAGCCGCGAGTGCGGCCGGTGACCACGTTGATCTGTGGCTGATAGACGATGGAAAAATCCTTGCCCTCGATGGCCGTGCGCACACTTTCTTCGAGCATCAGGCGCGAACGCGCGCGACCGTTCATGTACTGGTCATAGAAGCGGTATTGCTGGCGCCCCGCCCGCTTGGCCTCGTACATGGCGATGTCGGCTGCGCGCAACAGGCCATCCAGGTTGGTGCCGCAATCGGGATACACCGCAATACCGATACTGGCGCCAAGAGTCGCCTCGATTCCATCGACGTGACGTCGGGCCGAGACGCGCTCGATGAGTTTCTCCGCGACCTTGGCCGCGTGCTCGGGGAAGTCCAGGCCGTCGATGACCACCACGAACTCGTCCCCACCCATGCGCGCCAATACGTCGTAGGGGCGCAGACATTCCTTGAGCTGCTCGGCGACCCAGACCAGCACCTGATCGCCGGCGTCGTGCCCCAGCGAATCATTGACGTGCTTGAAGCCGTCCAGATCCAGATAGAGCACCACCAGGTATTTTCCGGCGTGCTCGTTGCGCGACAGCATGCCTTCGACGGTCTGGTAGAAACCACGTCGATTGAGCAGCCCGGTCAGCGAATCGGTCACGGCCTGATGTTCGAGCTGGCGGTACAGATCGCGCACCACCGACATGTCGAGCACGCTCAACACCATGGCTTTCTGTTCTTCGGGCAGCGGCGCGCAGGACAGCGCAACCGGCACCTGGCGGCCTTCCGGCGTGCGCAGGATCGCGTCGTGCACACGGTAGGTATCGGCGCGGCGATAGTGGTGATAGAACCCCGAGTCCATCCATTCGCTGACGTAGGGTTCTTGCAGGTAGCCGCACAGCGAGGTGCCGCGCAGCTCGCCGTCGGTCATGCCCAGCAGCCGGCAGATGGCGGGGTTGGCAAAACTGATGTTGCCATCTTCGCCAACCACCAGAATGCCCTCGGCCACATTGGCCAGCACCGAGGCGTTGAACGCCCGCGCCGACTCAAGCTCACGGCTGAGTTTCTGCAGGGCGCGGCGATTCTGCTGATGCTCCAGCAGCGCCTGGACCTTGGGCTTGAGGACGTTGGGGTCGAACGGTTTGAACAGGTAGTCCACCGCGCCGCTGGCGTAGCCCTTGTGCACGGCATCGCGAGACTGCTCGTTGGCGGTCAGGAAGATGATCGGGGTCAGCCGGGTTCGCTGGCTGCCGCGCATCAGCCGCGCGACTTCGAAGCCGTCCATCTCGGGCATCTGTACGTCGAGCAGGACGATGTCGACATCGACATCCAGAAGCAGCCCCAGGGCTTCCATACCCGAACTGGCCGTGACGATTTCCCAGTCCTGTCGTTGCAGGACCGCACGCATCGTGACCAGGTTTTCAGGGTAGTCATCGACTACCAACAGGACTGATTTGCCATTAGGTGGCTGTGGTTGCACGCATTCCATGCTGCTACTCATTTCACGTTACTGCCTGGTGAAAGGGCTCCGCCCGTGAATCGGATCGCCTTTACTCTAGCCCCGAATGCGGAAAAGAGAAGCAGCGCCACCGTTATGCCATCTCTAAATAATACACAAGCCGACTAACGGTATCTCCTCTAACAGCCCCACCCAAACGGATAGAGCGAGGAAATAGCGGCCTTTTGACTGTATCCGTTCGACGGAATCACATTAACAAAGCAGGCCCCCATACGTATAAGGAGCACCCCTGAAACCCTTGCGCCAGACACGTTTACTGGCAATGAGACATATCGGACAGCATACACAATGATTGATCTGGGATCGTGGAATCTGAGCATTCCAGTGGGCTCGCCCCCCGCTACCATCGAAACGAAGAAGCTCGTCCAGGGATACGACGACAAATATTTCAAATCCGGCTCGTCGAACGTCACCTTCTGGGCTCCGGTCACCGGCGCCAAGACTGCCAACGCCATCTACCCGCGTACGGAACTGCGCGAAACCTTCTCTGACGGCACCCTGCGCAACTGGTCCTACACCGACGCCGACAATTTCCTCAATGCCAAGCTCAAGGTGCTGCAGGTGCCCTCCTCGGGGCGCGTGGTGATCGGCCAGATTCACGTCTACGAAAGCACCCAGCCACTGCTGAAGGTCGAATACCAGTACCGCGACGCCACCAAGGACGGCGCCATTGTGGCCAAGGTGCGATTTCATCCCACCGACAAGAAAGCGCGGATTTTCACCGTGGCCGAGGGCATCCCCCTCAATGAAACCTTCAATTACGAAATCCACCTGAACAAGGCCGGCTTGTTGACCGTCAAGGCAGGGAACATGGCCTGGTACGACCGCATCAGCGCGACCTGGAGCAAGGAACAGCTGTATTTCAAAGCCGGCGTGTACACCCAGGACAACACCGGGTACACCAGCGAAGGCGGCAAGACGATGTTTTTCAACCTGGACATCGACCACCGCAAGACCTGATAGCTCCACCGAACCTGTAGGAGTGAGCTTGCTCGCGATTGCGATCTGTCTGTGACGTATTCGTCGCCTGACACACCCCATCGCGAGCAAGCTCACTCCTACAGGAGGGGTGCAAGACACAAAAAAGCCCGCGCTCCTTGCGAAGCGCGGGCTATCCTTTATAGGCAGGTTTTTACGCCGCCTTGTACTCTTTCTCAGCCGCTTCGAATCGCGCCTGCATACCCGGCGTCGGCCCTTTGCCCATCAGGCTGAACACCACGATGGCAATGCTGGCGAAGATGAAGCCCGGAATGATTTCGTACAGCCCCAGCAGTTCGAAATGCTTCCACAGCACCACCGTGATCGCACCCACCAGAATCCCGGCCAGCGCACCGTTGCGGGTCATGCCTTTCCAGATCACGGAGATCAGCACCACCGGCCCGAACGCTGCACCGAAGCCTGCCCAGGCGTAGCTCACCAGGCCCAGCACGCGGTTTTCCGGGTTGGCGGCCAGCGCAATGGCGATCAGCGCCACCAGCAACACCATCGCCCGGCCCACCCAGACCAGCTCAAGTTGCGAAGCGCCTTTGCGCAGGAAGGCCTTGTAGAAGTCCTCGGTCAGGGCACTGGAGCACACCAGCAACTGGCAGCTCAGGGTACTCATGACCGCCGCCAGAATGGCCGACAGCAACACGCCGGCGATCCACGGGTTGAACAGGATCTTCGCCAGCTCGATGAACACCCGCTCGTGGTTTTCGGTTACCGGAACCGCCATGTCTGGGTGCGCCGAGAAATAGGCGATCCCGAAGAAGCCCACCGCCACGGTGCCGCCCAGGCACAGGACCATCCAGGTCATGGAGATACGGCGGGCGTTGGCAATCGACTTGACCGAATCCGCCGCCATGAAGCGCGCCAGGATATGCGGCTGGCCGAAGTAGCCCAGGCCCCAGCCCATCAGCGAAATGATGCCGATGAAGGTGGTGTTCTTGAGCATGTCGAAGTTGGCCGGATCTTTCGCTTCGATGGCCAGGAACGTGGTGTCGACGCCACCGGTGGCCAGCAGGACGATGATCGGCGTGAGAATCAGCGCGAAAATCATCAGGGTGGCCTGTACGGTATCCGTCCAGCTAACGGCCAGGAAACCGCCGATGAAGGTGTAGGCAATGGTCGCCGCAGCGCCCGCCCACAGGGCCGACTCGTAGGACATGCCAAAGGTGCTTTCGAACAGGCGCGCGCCTGCGACGATGCCCGAGGCGCAGTAAATGGTGAAGAACACCAGAATCACGATCGCCGAAATCACCCGCAACAGACCGCTGTTGTCCTCGAAACGGCTGGAAAAGTAATCCGGCAGCGTCAGGGCGTCACCGTTGTGCTCGGTCTGCACCCGCAGGCGCCCCGCCACGAACAGCCAGTTCAGGTAGGCACCGACGATCAGGCCAATGGCGATCCAGCTTTCCGACAGGCCGGACATGTAGATTGCGCCGGGCAAGCCCATCAGCAGCCAGCCGCTCATGTCGGAGGCACCCGCCGACAGCGCAGTGACGACGCTGCCCAGGCTGCGGCCACCGAGGATGTAGTCCGAGAGGTTATTGGTGGATCGATAGGCCATCAGTCCGATCAGGACCATTGCCGCGATGTAGATCACGAAGGTGATCAGGGTTGGGTTACTGACGCTCATTGGGTGTCCATGCTTTATATTTTTATGGCAGGGGGCAACGGGTTGCACCAAGGGCGCGCATGCTAGACAGAATAGCAACACAGGCGCAACCAGAAGATGAGAATCAGTTGCACCCGGATGGGCAAAAAATGTAACCGACTGGTTTTATTAGGCTTTCGGAAAACCGCCGCAGCACGCCGCAACGCCTGATTACAGGGGGCCATCGCCCCACTTCGGGGCATGCGTGACGCTTTCTGAAATATTCGGAAAAAACAGGTTGCACCCGGTTGCACCCCGTCCGATGCGCAGATAATCTTGGCGGCAACGATAGCCACGCGAACAGTGGCTCCTATGAGGACAAGAAATGGCCACCACTACTCTGGGCGTCAAACTCGACGACCCGACCCGCGAGCGTTTGAAGGCAGCTGCGCAGTCCATTGACCGGACCCCGCACTGGCTCATCAAGCAGGCAATCTTCAATTACCTGGAAAAGCTCGAGAGTGGTGCAACCCTCAACGACCTCAATGGCCTGACCGGCAAGGATTCCGACGATCAGGGCGACCTGCCGGCCGACAATGGCCACCAGGCGTTCCTCGAATTCGCCGAAAGCATCCTGCCGCAGTCGGTGCTGCGCGCCGCGATCACTTCCGCCTACCGCCGCCCGGAACCCGAAGTGGTGCCGATGCTGCTGGAACAGGCTCGTCTGGCCCAGCCGATGGCCGACGCCACTCATAAACTGGCCGCCTCCATTGCCGAAAAACTGCGCAACCAGAAGAGCGCCGGTGGCCGTGCCGGCATCGTGCAGGGTCTGCTGCAGGAATTCTCATTGTCGTCGCAGGAAGGCGTGGCGCTGATGTGCCTGGCCGAAGCGCTGCTGCGCATCCCGGACAAAGGCACCCGCGATGCCCTGATCCGCGACAAGATCAGCACCGGCAACTGGCAACCGCACCTGGGCAACAGCCCATCGCTGTTCGTCAACGCCGCCACCTGGGGCCTGCTGCTGACCGGCAAACTGGTCAGCACCCACAACGAGGCGGGCCTGACCTCTTCGCTGAGCCGCATCATCGGCAAGTCCGGCGAGCCGATGATCCGCAAGGGCGTCGACATGGCCATGCGCCTGATGGGCGAGCAATTCGTGACCGGCGAAACCATTGCCGAAGCCCTGGCCAACGCCAGCAAGTTTGAATCCAAAGGTTTCCGCTACTCCTACGACATGCTCGGCGAAGCCGCACTGACCGAGCACGACGCACAGAAATACCTGGCCTCGTACGAACAAGCCATCCACTCCATCGGCAAAGCCTCCCACGGCCGTGGGATCTACGAAGGTCCGGGCATTTCCATCAAGCTGTCGGCACTGCACCCGCGCTACAGCCGCGCCCAGTACGAGCGCGTCATGGAAGAGCTGTATCCACGCCTGCTGTCGCTGACCCTGCTGGCCAAGCAGTACGACATCGGCCTGAACATCGACGCCGAAGAGGCCGACCGCCTGGAGCTGTCGCTGGACCTGCTCGAACGCCTGTGTTTCGAACCGCAACTGGCGGGCTGGAACGGCATCGGCTTCGTGATCCAGGCCTACCAGAAGCGCTGCCCGTACGTGATCGACTACGTGATCGACCTGGCTCGTCGCAGCCGTCACCGCCTGATGATTCGCCTGGTGAAAGGCGCCTACTGGGACAGCGAGATCAAGCGCGCCCAGGTCGAAGGCCTGGAGGGCTATCCGGTCTACACCCGCAAGGTGTACACCGACGTTTCCTACATCGCCTGTGCTCGCAAACTGCTGTCGGTGCCGGAAGTCATCTACCCGCAGTTCGCGACTCACAACGCCCACACGCTGTCGGCTATCTACCACATTGCCGGTCAGAACTATTACCCCGGCCAGTACGAATTCCAGTGCCTCCACGGCATGGGCGAGCCTTTGTACGAGCAGGTTGTAGGCAAAGTCGCCGATGGCAAGCTGAACCGTCCGTGCCGTGTGTACGCTCCGGTCGGCACCCACGAAACGCTGTTGGCCTACCTGGTGCGTCGCCTGCTGGAAAACGGCGCCAACACCTCGTTCGTCAACCGAATCGCCGACCAGTCGATCTCCATCCAGGAACTGGTGGCCGATCCGGTGTCCAGCATCGAGCGCATGGCCACCCAGGAAGGCGGTTTCGGCCTGCCGCATCCGCGCATTCCATTGCCGCGTGACCTGTATGGCAGCGAGCGCGCCAACTCGGCGGGCATCGACATGGCCAACGAACACCGTCTGGCGTCGCTGTCCTCGGCCCTGCTGGCCACCGCCCACAACGACTGGAAAGCCCTGCCGATGCTGGCGCACCCGGTCAGTGCGGGCGCTGAAACCCCGGTGCTGAACCCGTCCGACCTGCGTGATGTGGTCGGTCATGTGCAGGAAGCCAGCATCGAAGACGTCGACAACGCCCTGCTCGGCGCACTGAGTGCCGGTCCGATCTGGCAAGCCACGCCGCCTGCAGAGCGCGCCGCGATCCTGGAGCGTGCCGCCGACCTGATGGAAGCCGACATCCAGCCGCTGATGGGCCTGCTGGCCCGCGAAGCCGGCAAGACCTACGCCAACGCCATCGCCGAAGTGCGCGAAGCCGTGGACTTCCTGCGCTACTACGCCGTGCAGGCGCGCAACGATTTCAGCAACGACGCCCATCGCCCGCTGGGCCCTGTGGTGTGCATCAGCCCGTGGAACTTCCCGCTGGCCATCTTTAGCGGCCAGGTGGCTGCGGCACTGGCTGCGGGCAACCCGGTCCTGGCCAAGCCTGCCGAACAGACCCCGCTCGTCGCTGCCCAGGCCGTGCGTTTCCTGCTCGAAGCCGGTATCCCCGAAGGCGTGGTGCAACTGTTGCCCGGCCGTGGCGAGACCGTCGGTGCGCGCCTGGTCGGCGATGATCGCGTCAAGGGCGTGATGTTCACCGGCTCCACCGAAGTCGCCCGCCTACTGCAACGCAACATCGCCGGTCGCCTGGATTCTCAAGGCCGTCCGATTCCGCTGATCGCCGAAACTGGTGGCCAGAACGCAATGATCGTCGACTCCTCGGCGCTGACCGAACAAGTGGTCATCGACGTGGTGTCCTCGGCGTTCGACAGCGCCGGTCAGCGCTGCTCAGCCCTGCGCGTACTGTGCTTGCAGGAAGATTCCGCCGACCGTGTCATCGAAATGCTCA
This sequence comes from Pseudomonas putida, assembly GCF_028682175.1. Classification (GTDB taxonomy): domain Bacteria; phylum Pseudomonadota; class Gammaproteobacteria; order Pseudomonadales; family Pseudomonadaceae; genus Aquipseudomonas; species Aquipseudomonas putida_AD. The sequence goes on from NZ_JANHKS010000007.1 coordinate 126,739, forward strand.
AGGGCGCCATGGCCGAAAGCCGCCTGGGTAACCCTGAGCGCCTGTCCGTGGACATCGGCCCGGTGATCGACGCCGAAGCCAAGGCAGGCATCGAGAAACACATTCAGGCCATGCGCGACAAAGGCCGTAACGTTTACCAGGTCGCCATCGCCGACAGCGACGAAATCAAGCGCGGCACCTTCGTGATGCCGACCCTGATCGAGCTGGAAAGCTTCGACGAGCTGCAGCGTGAAATCTTCGGCCCGGTCCTGCACGTGGTGCGCTACAAGCGCAAGGAACTGGATCAGTTGATCGCCCAGATCAATGCGTCGGGCTACGGCCTGACCCTGGGTGTACACACCCGCATCGACGAGACCATCGCCAAGGTGATCGACTCGGTGAACGCGGGCAACATGTACGTCAACCGCAACATCGTGGGTGCGGTGGTCGGGGTGCAACCGTTCGGCGGCGAAGGCCTGTCGGGGACCGGCCCGAAAGCCGGTGGCCCGCTGTACCTGTATCGTCTGCTGTCGACGCGCCCTGCCGATGCCGTGCAGAAATCCTTCGCGCTGCGTGACGCCGGGACTACACCGGACACCCGCATGCGCGACGTGCTGCTCAAGCCACTGACCGCCCTGCAAGCCTGGGCTGCGAGCCAGCAACTGGCGGATCTGGAGGCGGTGATCTCGCAGTTCGCCGAGCAATCGCAAAGCGGCGTCACTCGCCAGCTGGCAGGCCCGACCGGCGAGCGCAACAGCTACAGCATCTTGCCCCGCGAGCACGTGCTGTGCCTGGCAGAAGATGAGGCCGACTTGCTGACGCAACTGGCTGCGGTCCTGGCGGTTGGCAGCACTGCCATCGTGCCGGACAACGAGCTGAGCAAACCGCTGTTCAAACGCCTGCCAAAAGAAGTTCAGGCGCGGATCAAGCTGGTAGGCGACTGGAACAAGGACGACGTACTGATCGAAGCCGTACTGCACCACGGCGACTCCGACCAGTTGCGCGTCATCTGCGAGCAAGTCGCCCAACGCAACGGCGCCATCGTGGGTGTGCACGGCCTGTCCAAAGGCGAAACCAGCATCGCGCTGGAACGCCTGGTGATCGAACGCGCGCTGAGCGTAAACACCGCGGCAGCAGGTGGTAACGCAAGCCTGATGACGATTGGCTAACCCCCCCCCCGATAAAACGCAATAACACCGTAGCAGTCCGGCTTGCCGGCGACAGCGCCCACAAAATCGCCCCCGCCGGCGAGCCGTGCTCCTACAGGTGACCTAAACCAACCTCTGTAGGAGCGCGCTTGCCCGCGACGGCGTCGGGTCAGACGCCACTGCGGTGTCTGCACTGACGCAATCGCGGGCAAGCGCGCTCCTACACATCCTGCGGCGCTTCGACCATTCGCGCCCAACCCCACCCACCGTAGCAGTCCGGCTTGCCGGCGGGACCACCCTCAAAATCGCCCCCGCCGGCGAGCCGTGCTGCTACGGATCATCTACCTCAACCTCTGTAGGAGCGCGCTTGCCCGCGACAGGGCCAGGTCAAATACCCCTGCGTTGTCTGCCCCGACGCAATCGCGGGCAAGCGCGCTCCTACACGCTCTGCGGCGCTTCGACCATTTGCGCCCAACCCCACCCACCGTAGCAGCACGGCTTGCCGGCGGGACCACCCTCAAAATCGCCCCCGCCTCCAAGCCATACTCAGATAGACAATCGGCCCCGATCGCTGTGGGAGCGCGCTTGCCCGCGATTGCGTTGGGTCAGACGCCATTGCGGAATATGTGTTGACGCAATCGCGAGCAAGCTCACTCCTACAGGTTCTGCGGACGTTCGACCATTTGCGCCCAACCCCACCCACCGCAGCAGTCCGGCTTGCCGGCGACAGCGCCCTCAAATCGCCCCCGCCGGCAAGCCGTGCTGCTACAGGTGACCGAAACCAACCTCTGTAGGAGCGCGCTTGCCCGCGACGGCGTCGGGTCAGACACCACTGCGGTGTCTGCACTGATGCAATCGCGAGCAAGCTCACTCCTACAGGTTCTGCGGACGTTCGGGCATTTGTGCTCAACACCGCACACCGTAGCAGCACGGCTTGCCGGCGGGAGCGCCCTCGAAATCGTCCCCGCCGGCAAGCCGTGCTGCTACAGGTGGCCTAAACCAACCTCTGTAGGAGCGCGCTTGCCCGCGACGGGGCCAGGTCAGGCCCCCTGCGTTGTCCGCCCCGACGCAATCGCGGGCAAGCGCGCTCCTACACACCCTGCGGCGCTTCGACCATTCGCGCCCAACCCCACCCACCGTAGCAGTCCGGCTTGCCGGCGACAGCGCACTCAAAATCGCCCCCCGCCGGCGAGCCGTGCTGCTACATATCCCCTACAGGCACGGCCTATTACAGAATTACTCCAAGGCATAACGCCCCCTGCCACTTACCCATAACGTCCATACCTTCAAACCTTCAGAAATAACTAACAACGACAAAAGCAGGGCAATGCCATACCGTTCTTTAAGATCTGCCCCCATGAACAGCACAGAAATTGAGGGAACAAACAGCACCAACCTCAATGGCACTTGAACGTAGGCCAACCATCTTGCAATGCGCCAGCGCAAGAAAAATAAGCAACAACTCAATACGATTGAAATTTCCAACGCCCATACCAAAGCCGCCAAAAACTTCGGCAAAGCCCCATGAACGGCCAAGAGCCCCATGGCACTGTTAAAATCGTCCACATAAGGGATCCTGCCTGCACTCACGCTCAACAACACATAACGAACAATATAAATAGCATCAAAGACTCCCCAACCCACATAAACCTTCTCAGCAGAAAGTTTTATTCGACCCATCCGCTCACTTTTCCTTGAGTTCATATTCAATGTCCGCCGTAACAGGACGCCAGTGCCAAGAGCTGCCAGATAGTTGCCAATGGTCATCCGCCTCTACGAATTGCTGCCTGATGTGGCGCAGCTCGCCGAATTCGCGATGGACCGATTTAGCTTTGAGCCGCCTCTCCCCGTCCGTTAGAGGCTGCCATTCCTGAATTATCGTCCGGAACGTATTCGCATAATCCTTCCCCTCAGCAAGAAATACCCGCCCTTCATCCCCTCTGGAAGTGAGCCAGTTTGCAGCGAAGGACAATGCGTTGGTTGCGATATCGGCCTGTATGTCAAGGGTCACCCAACGGCCCGGGCCGTGGGGCAGACACATGTTCGCCCTCGCCATGCTTAGCTGCCGGCAGGGAGGTGCTGAAAACCTGAACCCGTAATACTTTTCGAGTTCAACAGAGGTGAGTGGCTTGATAGGCCTGTCCGTTATAAAAAACCAATCACCTCGATTAATCTTTTCACCAATTCGGCTTCTATGGTAATCCAACTGGCAGTCTTCTATAGAGATACCGCACTCTCGAATCAATTCGGGCAACCCTCTGATACTGGCGGGATCACTCAAAGCCCTCTGAATTTCACGTGTTGCGAAAACCGGGCTTTCTATTCGCTGCAACTGATGACGTCTTATCTCACCTTTGGCAACAACCTCATTCATCTCCGGCCCCTTGAAAAGACATGACCAATAAAAACACTCGGCCTTGATACCGTCTTTGCTGATCCAGGAATGCCGGATACATCTTCTATCAACGTAGGATGATTCCGTTTTCAGTTGCTTCCGAAAAACCACGGCTGGATACCGACGTTCCTGCGCCACACAGACCCACCGCTTTTCTACCCCCCCATCACCCAAATCAATCTTGCTACCCACCCCACCCTCGCCCTCCTAGACTCGGCAGCACTTCAATGAAAGGTACGCCGCCATGTCCGAGATGCTGCTCAGTTCCCGCAATCTGGCTTTCGAGCTATATGAGGTGCTGGACGCCGAGGCGCTGACTCGGCGGGAGCGTTTTGCCGAGCACAGTCGGGAGACGTTCGACGCGGCGATCACGACGGCGCGGACCATTGCCGAGAAGTTCTTTGCCCCGCATAACCGCAAGAACGATGAAAACGAGCCGCGCTACGAGAATGGCGAGGCGGTTTTGATTCCTGAGGTCAAACCTGCGGTGGATGCGTTTCTCGAGGCGGGTTTTCTCAATGCCGCTCGCGGTTTCGAAGACGGCGGCATGCAGTTGCCGACGCTGCTGTCTCAGGCCTGTTTTGCGCACTTTCAGGCCGCCAACGCGGCTTCTGCGTCCTATCCGTTTCTGACCATGGGCGCGGCGAACCTGATCGAGAACTTCGGCAGCGAGGAGCAAAAGCGCCGCTTCCTGCAGCCGATGATCGAGGGCCGGTTCTTTGGCACCATGGCCCTGACCGAGCCCCACGCCGGCTCGTCCCTGTCAGACATCCGCACCCGCGCCGAGCCCGCAGCAGACGGCAGCTATCGCCTGCGCGGCAACAAGATCTTTATCTCAGGTGGGGACCATCCGCTGTCGGAGAACATCGTCCATCTGGTGCTGGCCAAGCTGCCGGACGCGCCTGCCGGAGTGAAGGGGATCTCTCTGTTCATCGTGCCGAAATTCCTGGTCAACGACGACGGCAGCCTTGGGCCGCGCAATGATGTGCTGCTGGCCGGGCTGTTCCACAAGATGGGCTGGCGCGGCACCACGTCCACCGCGCTGAATTTCGGCGACAACGGCAACTGCACGGGATATCTGATCGGCAAGCCGCACCAAGGCCTGAGCTACATGTTCCAGATGATGAACGAGGCGCGCATCGGCGTCGGCATGGGTGCGGTGATGCTGGGTTACGCCGGCTACTTGTACTCACTGGACTACGCCCGCGAGCGTCCGCAAGGCCGGCTGCCCGAGAGCAAGAACCCGGAAAGCGCGCAGGTTTCGATCATCCAGCATGCCGACGTCAAACGCATGCTGCTGACCCAGAAAGCCTATGTCGAAGGTGCGTTCGATCTGGGCCTGTATGCCGCCCGTCTGTTCGACGACACGCAAACCGCTGAAACCGCGGACCAGCGCACCCAGGCACATGAGCTGCTGGACCTGCTCACGCCCATCGTCAAATCCTGGCCGTCGGAGTTCTGCCTCAAGGCCAACGAGCTGGCGATCCAGATCCTCGGCGGCCACGGCTACACCCGCGAATACCCGGTGGAGCAATACTACCGCGACAACCGCCTGAACCCGATCCACGAAGGCACCCACGGCATTCAGTCGCTTGACCTGCTGGGGCGCAAGCTGGCGCAGAACGGCGGGGCCGGGCTCAAACAACTGCTGCGTCTCATTGCAGCCACCTGTGAGCGTGCGCAGCAGCACCAGAACCTCGACTCGTTGCGCGAGCCGCTGGAAAAGATCGTCGCCAACCTGCAAGTGGTCACGCTGGCACTGCTGACCGACCTGGCCCAAGGCAAAGTCACGGGCACACTGGCCAACTCGGCGCTGTATCTAAAAGCCTTCGGCCATACCGTGATCGGCTGGCGCTGGCTGGAGCAGGCGATTCGCGCCCAGGAGGGTCTGAATGCAGGCAACGAAACCGACGCCGACTTCTACCGGGGCAAGCTGCAAGCGGCGCGCTACTTCCTGACGTGGGAAGTGCCAGCCTGCCACCATGAGCTTGCGATTCTGCAAGCCCGTGATGATGTCTGCCTGGCCACTCAGGACAGCTGGTTCTGATTTATCCAGACATGGCATTGCGCACCGGACACTCGACAAAGCTTTGACAGCTCGCTAATTCAACGGGTTAAATCCCTTGGCACGTGGACTGCATGTCAGTCCGCGCATGCGTTCTTATCTGCTTTTGTCTGGAGTACCGCCCTTGGATGCCACGACCATCAACAGCCTGTTCCTGATCGGCGCGTTGCTGGTGGGCGCAAGTATTCTGGTCAGTTCGCTGTCGTCGCGTCTGGGCATCCCGATTCTGGTCATCATTCTGGCGGTCGGCATGGCGGCCGGTGTCGATGGCGGCGGTATCATCTTCGACAATTACCCAACGGCCTATCTGGTCGGCAACCTGGCACTGGCGGTGATCCTCCTCGACGGCGGATTGCGCACGCGGGTGGCGAGTTTCCGGGTGGCCCTGTGGCCTGCGCTGTCTTTGGCGACGGTGGGCGTGCTCATCACCACCGGGCTGACGGGCATGATCGCGGCCTGGCTGTTCGACCTGAACATCATCCAGGGCCTTTTGATCGGCGCCATCGTTGGCTCCACGGACGCGGCGGCGGTGTTCTCGCTGCTGGGCGGCAAGGGCCTGAACGAACGGGTCACGGCCAGCCTCGAAATCGAATCTGGCAGCAATGACCCGATGGCGGTGTTTCTCACCGTCACGCTGATCGACATGCTGTCCAGCGGCCAGACCGGCCTGCACTGGAGCCTGCTGGGGCATCTGATTCAGGAATTCGGCATCGGCAGCATTCTGGGCCTGGGCGGCGGCTGGCTGATGCTGCAACTGGTCAACCGGATCAACCTGGCCAACGGCCTGTATCCGATTCTGGTGATCGCCGGGGGCCTGGCGGTCTTCGCGTTGACCAACGCCATTCACGGCAGCGGCTTTCTGGCCGTCTACCTCTGCGGCCTGGTGCTGGGCAACAAGCCGATTCGCAGCCGCCACGGCATCCTGCACATGCTCGACGGCATGGCGTGGCTGGCGCAGATCGGCATGTTCCTGGTGCTGGGCCTGTTGGTCACGCCTCACGATCTGCTGCCGATTGCCGTGCCTGCGCTGGGCCTGGCCCTGTGGATGATTCTGGTGGCGCGGCCGCTGTCGGTGCTCGCCGGCTTGCTGCCGTTTCGGGTGTTCCATGGCCGCGAAAAGGCCTTTATCGCCTGGGTCGGCCTGCGCGGCGCGGTGCCGATCATTCTGGCGGTGTTCCCGCTGATGGCCGGGCTGCCTCAGGCGCAGCTGTTCTTCAACCTGGCGTTCTTCATCGTGCTGGTGTCGCTGCTGGTGCAGGGCACGAGCCTGCCGTGGATGGCCAAGTGGCTGAAGGTGACGGTTCCGCCAGATCCTGCTCCGATCTCCCGCGCGGCGCTGGAAGTTCACGTGACCAGCGAGTGGGAACTGTTCGTTTATCGACTCGGTGCGGAGAAATGGTGCATCGGCGCGGCCCTTCGTGAGCTGAAAATGCCCGAAGGCACCCGGATCGCCGCCCTGTTTCGCGGCCAGCAACTGCTCCATCCGTCGGGTAGTACGGTGCTGGAGACCGGTGACCTGCTGTGCGTGATCGGCCACGAACACGACCTTCCGGCACTGGGCAAGCTGTTCAGCCAGGCACCGCAGCGTGGTCTGGATCTGCGCTTCTTCGGTGACTTCGTCCTCGAGGGAGACGCTCAGCTCGGGGCTGTCGCGGCTTTGTACGGTCTGAAACTCGACGGCCTAGATTCGAATATGCCGCTGAGCCAGTTCATCATTCAGAAGAATCGCGGCGAGCCAATCGTCGGCGACCAGATCGAATGGAACGGAACTATTTGGACAGTTGCAGTGATGGAGGGGAACAAGATCCTCAAAGTGGGCGTCAGATTCCCCGAAGGAAGCCGCCCGGGTCCCGGGTTGTTCCTCTAAACTGCTCCCCTTTCCTGATTGTTCGACCCGGTGTCTATGTTCTCGCTGCGTACCTTTCTTGCCTCAGCCTTGCTGGGGCTTTGCCTGTCCAACGTCCCGGCTCACGCCGCCGACACGCCCCCACCGTCCAGCGAAGCCGTTCAGCAGAGCCTGGACAAGATCGCCGACCGCAAGCTGTCGCCCGATGACCAGAAAGCCCTGCAACAGGTGCTGGAGCAGACGCTCACGTTCCTGGCCAGCCAGAAGGACAACCAGCGCAAGCTCGAAGACCTGAAGAAGCAGTTGGCCGACGCGCCGAAACAGACGGTAGACAATCAGAAAGAACTGACACGCCTCAAGGGCATCCGCCAGATACCGGTGGCCCAGCGCTACGCCAACATGGACGTGCCGGCCCTCGAGCAGTTGCTCAGCCAGCGCAGCGCCCAGCAGGCCGACCTGCAGAAAGCCCTGAACGACGCCAACAGCCTGACGATCACCGCCCAGACCCGCCCCGAGCGTGCGCAGGCGGAAATCAGCAGCAGCCAGACGCGCATGCAGACCATCAGCGGCATTCTCAAGTCAGGCAAGGATGGCAGCAAAGCCATCAGCGCCGACCAGCGCAACCAGCTCAATGCAGAACTGGCCTCGATCAACGCGCTGATCGCCCTGCGTCGCCAGGAGTTGGCCGGCAACAGCCAGTTGCAGGACCTGGGCGGCAGCCAGCGTGACCTGTTGACCGAAAAAGTCGCCCGCCAAGACCAGGAAATCCAGGACCTGCAAACGCTGATCAACGACAAGCGCCGCGCACAGTCCCAGGAAACCGTGACGCAGTTGTCCATCGAGGCACAAAAAGCTGGCGGCAGCAGCCTGCTGGCGACCGAAAGCGCGACCAACCTCAAGCTCTCGGACTACCTGCTGCGCGGCACCGACCGCCTCAACGAACTGACTCAGCAGAACCTCAAGACCAAGACCCAGCTGGACGCCATCACCCAGACCGACGCGGCGATGGACGAGCAGATCAACGTGCTCAGCGGCAGCCTGCTGCTGTCCAAGATTCTCTATAAACAGAAACAGGCACTGCCCAAGCTCAAGCTCGACAGCGGCCTGGCGGACGAAATCGCCGACATTCGCCTGTATCAGTTCGAGGTCAACCAGCAGCGCGAGCAGATGAGCAACCCGGCCAGCTACGTCGACACCCTGCTGGCCACCCAGAAGCCCGAAGACGTAACCCCGGCGCTGCGCAAGACCCTGCTGGACCTGGCCACCACCCGCAGCGACCTGCTCGAACGCCTGAACCGCGAACTGAGCGCCCTGCTCAACGAGTCCATCACCCTGCAGCTCAACCAGAAGCAACTGGTCAGCACGGCCACCAGCCTGCGCCAGACCCTGGACGAGCAGATGTTCTGGATTCCCAGCAACAAGCCGCTGGACCTTGAGTGGTTCCAACGGGTGCAGCCACGCCTGATGAAGCAGATCACCACGCTGCCGTGGACGTCCACCGTCAGCGAACTGGGCGACGGCCTGAGCCAGCGCCCGCTGATCTTCCTGCCGCTGTTGCTGGTCATCGGCGCCTTGATGTGGAAGCGCAAGGCGCTGTACGCCAAGCTCAATCGCCTGCATGGCGACATCGGCCATTTCAAGCGCGACAGGCAGTGGCAGACGCCGCTGGCGATCTTCATCAACATCCTGCTGGCCATGCCCCTGTCCCTGGCACTGGCCTTGTGCGCGCTGGCGCTGCAGATCGACGCCCGGGAGCAGAACGTCAATCTGGGCGCGGCGCTGATGCAGATTTCCCTGGCCTGGCTGGTGTTCTACACCGCCTACCGCATCCTCGCGCCGGGTGGCGTGGCGCAGTTGCACTTCCGTTGGGAAAAGCCGCAGGTCGAATTTCTGCGTGGCTGGATCCGGCGCATGGGCCTGGTTGTGCTGGCGTTGGTCACCGTGGTGGCTGTGGCCGAGCACGAGCCCTCCGCTCTGGCCGACGACGTCATCGGCATCGCCGTGGTCCTGACCTGCTACGCCATGATGACCTGGCTGCTGGCCAAGCTGCTGCTGACAAGCCCCACGCACCAGAACGCCTCGCTGTTCCGCCGCGCCGTGGGCCTGGCGTTTACCGCGCTGCCCATCGCGCTGTTCCTGGCGGTGTGCTTTGGCTACTACTACACCGCGCTGAAACTCAGCGACCGGCTGATCGACACCCTGTATCTGATGATGCTGTGGCTGGTCATCGAAGCGGCGTTCGTGCGCGGCCTAGGCGTCGCGGCACGCCGTCTGGCCTACAACCGCGCGCTGAGCAAACGCCAGGCGGCCAAGGAAGCCGGCGAAGGCGAAGTGCTGGTCGAAGAGCCGACGCTTGACATCGAGCAGGTCAACCAGCAGTCGTTGCGCCTGATCCGCCTGGCGCTGATCGGCGGCTTCATCGGTGCGCTGTATCTGGTCTGGGCCGACCTGATCACGGTGTTCTCGTACCTGGACAACATCACCCTGTACGAATACACCAGCGGCACCGGCGCCAACATGAGCATGGTGCCCATCAGCCTGGGCGACCTGATCGGCGCGCTGGTCATCATCGGCATCACCTTCGTGCTGGCGGGTAACCTGCCGGGCCTGCTGGAAGTGTTCGTGCTGTCGAAACTGAACCTAAAGCAGGGCAGTTCCTACGCGACCACTACCCTGCTTTCCTACATCATTGCGGGCGTCGGCTTTGTCTCCACACTGTCGGCACTGGGCGTGAGCTGGGACAAATTGCAGTGGCTGGTGGCGGCGCTGTCGGTCGGCCTGGGTTTCGGCATGCAGGAAATCTTCGCCAACTTCATCTCCGGCATCATGATCCTGTTCGAGCGTCCGGTGCGGATCGGCGACACCATCACCATTGGCAACCTGTCGGGCACCGTGAGCAAGATCCGCATCCGTGCGACCACCATCACCGACTTCGACCGCAAGGACATCATCGTCCCGAACAAGACGTTCATCACCGGACAGCTCATCAACTGGTCGCTGACCGACACCATTACCCGCGTGACCCTGAAACTGGGCGTGGATTACGGCTCGGACCTGGACCTGGTGCGCACTCTGCTGCTGCAGGCCGCCCATGACAGCCCGCGGGTGCTCAAGGAGCCGGAGCCGATCGTCTACTTCCTGAACTTCGGCGAGAGCACGCTGGACCACGAACTGCGCATGCACGTGCACGACCTGGGCGACCGCAACCCGGTGCTGGACGAGATCAACCGCTTCATCAACAAGGAGTTCAAGAAGCACAAGATCAACATCTCGTTCCGGCAGATGGAGGTCTACCTCAAGAACATGCAGGGCCAGGAATACAAGATGGTGCCCGTCGAACCCGAGCACAAGACCATCGCCCCGCCGCTGGTTGCACCGGCTTCGGCGCCCGCCGAGATCAAGCCTGCGCCCAAGGATGCCCCCGAGCCGCCGGAAGTCAAACTCGACTGACCCGGTAAATTCCAGCAGAGTAGTCATCTACTCTGCTGGAGCTGTCCCTTGAAAGCCCTCGACGAACTGACCTTCGATAACCGCTTCGCCCGCCTGGGCGACGGTTTTTCCACGTCCGTGCTGCCCGAGCCCATCGCCGAACCGCGGCTGGTGGTCGTCAGCAATGCGGCACTGGCGCTGCTGGACCTGGACCCTGCCCAGGCCGAAGAGCCGGTGTTCGCCGAGCTGTTCAGCGGCCACAAGCTCTGGGCCGAAGCCGATCCGCGGGCGATGGTCTATTCGGGCCACCAGTTCGGCTCCTACAACCCGCGCCTGGGCGATGGCCGCGGCCTGCTGCTGGGCGAGGTGTACAACGAGGCGGGCGAGCATTGGGACCTGCACCTCAAGGGCGCAGGGCAAACGCCCTATTCGCGCATGGGCGATGGCCGGGCCGTATTGCGCTCTTCGATCCGCGAATTCCTGGCCTCCGAGGCGCTGCATGCACTGGGTATCGCCACCAGCCGGGCCGCCTGCGTGATCGGCTCCAGTACGCCGGTGTGGCGCGAAACCCAGGAACGCGCGGCCATGGTTCTGCGCCTGGCCAAGAGCCACGTGCGTTTTGGCAGCTTCGAATACTTTTTCTACACCAAGCAGCACGAGCAGCTCAAAGAACTGGCCGACCACGTGCTGTCGCTGCACTACGCCGAGTGCATGGAACAGCCCGAGCCGTATCTGGCGATGTTCCGGGTGATCGTCGAGCGCCAGGCGGAAATGATCGCCAAATGGCAAGCCTACGGCTTCTGCCACGGCGTGATGAACACCGACAACATGTCGATCCTGGGCATCACCTTCGACTTCGGTCCGTTCGCGTTTCTGGACGACTTCGACCAGCACTTCGTCTGCAACCATTCCGACCACGAAGGCCGCTACTCCTTCAGCAATCAGGTGCCCATCGGCCAGTGGAACCTCAGCGCACTGGCCCAGGCGCTGACGCCTTTCGTCGAGGTCGAACCGCTGCGCGAAGCACTCGGGATGTTTCTGCCGATTTACCAGGCCCACTACCTGGACCTGATGCGCCGCCGCCTGGGCCTGACCACCGCCGAAGACGACGACGCCGACCTGATCGCCCGCCTGCTGCAACTGATGCAGAACAGCGGCGTGGACTACAGTCTGTTCTTCCGCCGACTGGGCGACGAACCCGCCGATGTTGCCGTCAGCCGCCTGCGCGATGACTTCGTCGACATGCTGGGCTTCGATGCCTGGGGGCAAGCCTACTTGGCACGCGTCGCCCGCGAACCCCAGACCACCCAGGACGAACGCCGCACCCGCATGCACGCGGTCAATCCGCTCTACGTGCTGCGCAACTACCTGGCCCAACGCGCCATAGAAGCCGCCGAACAGGGCGACTACAGCGAAGTGCGCCGCCTGCATCAAGTCCTCACCCGCCCGTTCGAAGAACAGCCAGAAATGGACAGTTATGCACAGCGGCCACCGGATTGGGGCAAGCATCTGGAGATCAGTTGTTCGTCGTGAGCACCAAACGCCGTGCCGCTACGGATGACCGACACCAAACCCCTTAGGAGCGCGCTTGCCCGCGACAGGGCCAGGTCAGGCGCCGCTGCAGTGTCTGTACCGACGCCGTCGCGGGCAAGCGCGCTCCTACAGGTATTGCGGTGTTAGGGGATTTGGTTCAACACGCCCACCGTAGCAGCACGGCTTGCCGGCGGGAGCGCCCTCAAAATCGTCCCCGCCGGCAAGTCGCGCTGCTACGGGTGACATACACCCATTCCCGTAGGAGCGCGCTTGCCCGCGACAGGGCCAGGTCAGGCGCCACTGCAGTGTCTGTACCGACACCGTCGCGGGCAAGCGCGCTCCTACAGGTTTGGCGGTGTTAGGGCATTGCGTTCAGGCTGCTACGGACCTGGGGCAGCCGGCGCAGGCGTGGTGTCGGGAGCCTTCTGCGCTGGTGCTGCGCCCGCGACGGCAGCAGCCTGGGCCGACCTCGCTTCACGTTTTTTCATGTAGGCCTCGGTCCAGGTCACTGGCACGGGGGAAGTCCTCGGGCTGAATTTCTTGCTGTAAGCAGAGTTCACCAGGCTGGATTTCTCCTGTTTGGTGTCAACGACTCCGGCGAGAATGTCATAGAGCGTCAGCTTGCGGTCCGGCGCCTGACGACTCGGCACGCCGGGCAGCCCGGGCAAGGTCGGATCGTTTTTGATCCTGTCACGCAGAACCGCCTCGGCATTTTTCGGATACCCCACCGCCTTCTCGATAGCCGGCAAAGACTGGTAATAACTCAACGCCTCCCGATAGAACTTCGACGCCTTGCCGGTTCGCACCTGCTCGATGGTCCCCTCGGCAATCGCAACCTTCTGCCAGGCGTCGTCCATCTTCTGCACCACATGCCACGCTGCCCGCCGCTCATTCTGGGTGAACATGCCGCTGTCGTCGTACACGACCGCGTTCAACTGCTCACGGGACAGATTATCGAAGGGACTCGTCGCATGCTTGTCACCTGCGATGGTTCTGGACACAAACTCGCTGGCCTTGCGGGCGCGGTCCAGCAGTTCGGGATCCTTGGTGTTCGGCACTTCCATCGCGCGGGTAAAACTGTTGGCGGTCTTGGTCTCCTGCAGAAACTCATTGACCCGCCCCACCCCGTACTTGCCCAGGTCATCGTGAGTCATCTGTGCCTCACGCTTCGCGGCACGGGCGGTGCTTTCGTTCAACTGATTGGCCAGCGTCGAAAAACTCGCCTTGTCGGTTGACGGCTTGGCGGTTTTGTCCACAGCGGGCTGGTTGCTCTCCTGCTCCTGAGGCGGTGTAACGGCGGTGCCTGACATCCTGGCGACAACCGTCGCGGCGGCAGCTTGTATCTGACTGATCATTGGCGACTCCCTGGCAATGAGATGACAGGGGCCGATGCATCAGGTCCGGATAAATGCCCCCTCAGCGCGGGAAGCTAGGCGTGGTGCTGGTTGGTGACTAGCTGGGCAAACGGGCCTCTCTTTCGGATAAAGCGCCGCAGACGCTAGCGGTAAGCGCAATGATTCTGGAGGGAAGGGGTGATAAATCGAAAAATGGTGAACGTCGCGGATTGCCGCTGACGCTTGGGTGAAACGGTAAAAACTTAGATGAAATGTGAAATGAGGCACAAACGTCTGGTGAGCCGCGAATCCTGCAAATCAATCCCACTGAGGACTAAGGATACGATTAGATGACTTCCCGGCCGACCGGCTCACCATCTCTTGCCCAGGCGGTTTCGCTATTGAGTTCGGCGACATGCTCGGCACCTTTCAACAACTCTGCAGCCGAGTAGCGCTTCCTGACCATCTGAGGGACTGGCTTAGCGATCAGTCCGCCCGCTTCAACGCTCAGTTCGACCTGAGACCCTATATCCAGATCCAGTAGTCTGAGAAAAGCAGGAGGAATGGTCATTACCGCCGCCCCGCCTTGCCTGCGAATAGTGGAGTTCATCGTCATCGTCTTTCTCTTGTCGACCATAGCCATTGCCTCACCTGACAGTGCTACAAAAGTAGCACCCGACACCGGCCTTTGCGATGAGCGAGGATAAGCGTCCAGCCTAATCATCTGCGAAAGACCATCCAATGCGAAACGTCATCCAGCCTTGTGGGAATTGGCTGAATCAACTCCCCAACAACCACCCCAACCCCATCTCCACATGCTCCTGAGTGCTGTCCACCAGCGGCAGCGGGCTTTGCACGCCTTCCAGCAGCAGGCCGATTTCGGTGCAGCCCAGAATGGCGGCCTGGGCACCCTGGTCGCGCAGTTGCTCTAGCACGCCCAGGTAGAAGTCGCGGGCGGGTTGGTGGAATTGGCCCAGGCACAGTTCGGCGAAGATCACGCGGTCGATTTCGGCCATGGCGTCGAGGCTGGGCAGCAGCGTTTCGATGCCGAAGCGGTCAGCCAGGCGGCGCTTGTAGAAGTCTTCCTGCATGGTGAAGCGGGTGCCCAGTAGCGCGGCGCGGGTGACGTCCCTGGCCTGTAGCGCCTGGCCGACGGCGTCGCCGATGTGCAGCAGGGGGATGTCGACGGCGGACTCGATGGCTGCCGCCACCTTATGCATGGTGTTCGTCGCCAGCAGGATCGCGCCGGCACCGGCGCGTTCGAGGCCCCGGGAAGCCTCGGCCAGTCGTTCGCCTGCCAGGTCCCACTGGCCGGATTTCTGCAGCGCGGCGATGCCGGCGAAATCCACCGAGTGCAGCAGCAACGGCGCCGAGTGCAGGCCGCCCAGGCGATTGCGGACGCCTTCGTTGAGCCATTTGTAATACGTCGCGGTGGATTCCCAACTCATCCCGCCCAGAACACCGAGGGTTTGCATAAGGTTCTCTCTGTTTTTATTGGCAACTCAGGCTAGGCCGATTGCCACGAGCAAGCCAGTAACAGAAGCGGCTCAAGCTGGCGGTACAGTCGTGGTCCACACTTGATATGCGGCCGCCCTGGCTCCATCTACCGCTCATTCGCCCTTATTCCGGTAACCATCATGTCCGAGCCCCTTGTCATCCCCTGCCCTCAGTGCAACGGCCTGAATCGCATCCCTGCCGACCGTCTGGGCGATGCGCCCAAGTGCGGGCGCTGCAAACAGCCAGTGCTGCTGAACAAACCGTTCAACCTCACCCAGGGCGACTACGCCAGCCAGATCAAGGGCGACCTGCCATTGCTGGTGGACGTGTGGGCGGACTGGTGCGGGCCGTGCAAATCCTTCGCGCCGACCTTCGAACAGGCCGCCGCTCAACTGCAAGGGCGCGTGCGCCTGGCCAAGCTGGACAGCGAAGCCAACCAGCAACTGTCAGCGCAATTGGGGATTCGTTCGATTCCCAGTCTGATCCTGTTCAGGAATGGCCGCGAAGTGGCGCGTCAGAGCGGTGCCATGCCCTTGCCTCAGTTGACCGCCTGGCTGGCAAGCCAGGGCATCTGACAGCCTTTGCTGCACGGCTCGCAGTGCTTTCCTGTTTTGGCGGTAGGGCATTTCTGAAAGCGCTTTTCAGCCCTTCGCGGGTTGGTTTCAGCGCCTAGGGTTAGCAGCTCACTGGTTAATCCGAGGCTGCGAACGATGACATGTGCAATCAGGGAAGGCGACTCGACCACCACCGGCGGCATTGTGCTGCAGACATCCGCGACGCTTTCGTGGGAGGACCGCCGGCTGGCCCGCATCGGCGACCCGGTATGGTGCGCCGCCTGCCGACAGGTCGGCTTCATCGCCCAAGGCAATCCGACGTTCATCGATCAGGTGGTGGCCATCGCCACCCACGATCAACTGGTGTGCTGTGGCTGCCCGTTCGGCGAGCACAGGCTGATCGCCAGCCAGGACCAGCTCAAGGCAGACATGCAGGCAGCGATCAGCATCTCAAGGGATCAGGCAGAAAAAGCCCGCAGCCACGCCCGACACTTGATGAAGACGATGCGTGGAGGCAAGGCAGCCTAGTCGCCGTTCACATGTCGGCGGTGTTCTCGCACCGCCGACATGGGCGCAATCAATGGTCGGTGTTGCTCTCGAGCAGATGGTGCAACTCGACGAACTGCTGGCTCAGCTTGTGCCGCGCGTCCAGGTGGATCAGCGGCAGGCTGGCCTGGTGCGACTCACGCATCTTCACCGAACTGTTGAGGTACACCGGCAGCACCGGCAGCCCTTCGGCGATCAGTTCGTCGAGCATCTGCTGGGGCAAGCTGGCGCGAGCCTGAAACTGGTTGACAATAATGCCTTCCACCTCCAGATCCTCGTTGTGATCCTCCTTGAGCTCTTCGATTTCCTTGAGCAGGCCATACAGCGCCTGACGGGAAAAGGTGTCGCAGTCGAAGGGAATCAACACTCGATCAGCAGCGATCAACGCCGAAACCGCGTAGAAGTTCAAGGCTGGCGGCGTATCCAGGTAGATACGGTCGTAATCCTCGTCCAGTTCATCCAGCAGTTTTCGCAGCTTGTTGATCTTGTGCTTGGCCTCAAGCTTGGGCTGAAGGTCGGCAAGCTCCGCAGTCGCGGTGACCACATGCAGGTTGTCAAAAGGGGTTTCGTAGATATCCACCTGGTTCTTCTTGGCGAACGGCCCCGATGACAGGCTTTGCTTGAAGAATTCGGCAATGCCCATGGGGATGTCTTCCCCGGTAAGACCCGTGAGGTAGTGCGTCGAGTTGGCCTGAGCGTCCAGGTCGATCAAGAGGGTCCGATACCCCTCGTTGGCGCTGACCGCCGCCAGATTGCAGGCGATGCTCGATTTGCCAACGCCGCCTTTCTGATTGAACACCACACGCCGCATTTCTTAACTCCCTGTTGCCGTCTTGCTGTGGAGGACCGCCGAGCGATCCGATGAATGGTCCCGAGTTTAGGCAATTGAGATAAGTCGGGCGAGCATCATGGAAAAATCTGACGACTGGAGCGGACATGTGATCCAGCCGCTCCAAAGCCTCCCACAGCGCATCGTAATCCCTTTGCCCCGTATCAGTAGGAAAGATCCCAAGTAAGCACACTATTTGTTTCAGCGTTTGCCTCTGCGCATTGGCATCGGGATAATGCCCGCCACTCGGGAATGGCTCCATTGGCCGGCCGCGCCTGCTGGCAAAAACCTCTGGCCCCGCCTGGCAGCCTCAGCCTGTCGGCGAACACTCTACAAAGGTGACTCCCCATGATTCGCGCTCTGCTGGTGGCTTGCATGTTGTTTCTGAGCGCCTGCGCCAGCCACGCCCCGCTGCCTGCCCAAATCCCGCATATCAAGTTCCCGGTTCAACTGCACGTGCAGCGCGAACAGGCCGGCCAGCGTCAGGACTGGACCCTGCAGGCGCAGAAAGAACGCCACGGCCTGCGCTTTTCCCTCACGGACCCGCTGGGCATGCCGGTAGCCCGCCAGCTATTGCACGAAGAAACCTGGAAGGCCGATGGTTTGCCGCCCAACCCTGAAGCCCGCGAGCTGTTCGCGGCTGTGCTGTTCGCGCTGACGTCCGAAGAGGAAGTGCGCTTCGACTACCCCGGCGTGCAACTGCTGCCCCATGGCCGCACCCTGGATGAGCGCTGGCGGGTCGACTACGCCTCCGAAGGCATTTTCCGGCTCACGCTTGAGGGTGGCGAGTTGAAATACATTGTCAGCCCATTGCAGGGCAAGGCGTCCAAATGACCGCGATAACGTAGGGCACCCTCACCCCGCCTTGCGCGTCACCAGCTCCACGAACGCCTTGGCCATGGGTGATTTCTGATCCTTACGCTGCACCAGCCATACCGCCGAGGTCGCCTCGGGGTCGAGCAACGTGCGGTAGACCACCCCTTCGATACGCATCCGCTGATAGGACGCTGGCAGCACCGTCACCCCCAGCCCAGCCGCCACCAGGCCGATGATGGTCATCGCCTCGCCCGCTTCCTGGGTGAACAACGGGCTGAATCCCGCCTCTCGCGCCAGGCTCAGCAGTTGCGCATACAGGCCACTGCCGTAGCTGCGGGGAAAGAACACGAACGGTTCGCTCGCCAGCTCCTTTAGGTACAGGCCCTTGTCGCTGCCCGTGGCCAATGGATGATCCGAACGCAGAATTGCCACCAACGGCTCACGCAACAACTCCACCGCCACCAGTGAATCCGGCAGGGGCAATGGCCGCATGATGCCGACCTGCATCGACTCCTCCTCCAGCCGATCAGACACCTCCTTGCTGCTCATTTCCTGAAGCGCCAGATGCACGGCCGGATAGCGTTGGCGGAAGGCAAAAATCGCCTGGGGAATGCTGGAGGTGAACGGTGCTGACGCGGTAAAGCCCATCTTGAGTTCGCCCAGTTCGCCCAACTGCGCGCGCCGGGCGACGTCCGAGGCTTTTTCCACCTGCGCCAGCACGAGACGCGCTTCGTCCAGAAACAGCCGCCCAGCCTCGCTCAGTTCCACTCGTCGGTTGGTTCGCTCGAACAGCCGTGCCCCTAACTCCTGTTCGAGCGCCTGAATCTGCTGGCTCAGCGGTGGCTGCGAAATACCGAGAGACTCGGCAGCCCGGCCAAAGTGCAGCTCTTCGGCGACCGCGATGAAGTAGCGCAGGTGTCGTAATTCCATGGAAATCCTATTAGGTCGTGAAACCTATCAAACAGGTCGAACAATATATTGGAAGGAATCGTTAGCTGGCTATATTCTTTTTCTCATCGCCGCTTCATCCCTGAGGTTCTCCGTGAATACTGCTGCATCCCCCGCCGCGTCTGCGCCTGACTCGATCAACGCCGCGATACCGCTGGGTGATACCTACATCGAAAAAGACACCCCGGCCTTCATGCGCACCGTGCTCGCGCTGTTTGCCGGCGGCTTCGCGACCTTCGCCCTGCTCTACTGCGTGCAGCCGATGATGCCGATGCTGTCCCACGAGTTCTCGATCAATGCGGCCCAGAGCAGCCTGATCCTCTCGGTGGCCACCGCCATGCTCGCCATCGGCCTGCTCATCACCGGCCCGATTTCCGATCGTCTCGGACGCAAATCGGTGATGGTGTTCGCGCTGTTCTCCGCCGCATTTTTCACCATCGCCAGCGCCTTCATGCCGACCTGGGAAGGCATCCTGCTCACACGGGCGCTGGTGGGGCTTTCGCTGAGCGGCCTGGCCGCCGTGGGAATGACCTACCTCAGCGAAGAGATCCACCCCCAGCACATCGGCCTGGCCATGGGCCTGTACATCGGCGGCAACGCCATCGGCGGCATGAGCGGACGCTTGATTACCGGGGTGCTGAGCGACTTCGTCAGTTGGCACACCTCACTCATGATCATGGGCCTGATCGCCCTGGGCGCTGCCAGCCTGTTCTGGAAATTCCTGCCGCCGTCACGCAACTTCCGCCCTCGCCCGCTCAATGCCCGCAGCCTGCTGGACGGCTTCGTCCTGCAATTTCGCGACGCCGGCCTGCCGTGGCTGTTCCTCGAAGGCTTCCTGCTGATGGGCGCCTTCGTGACACTGTTCAACTACATCGGTTATCGGCTGCTGGCTGATCCCTACAACCTCAGCCAGGCAGTGGTCGGGCTGTTTTCGGTGGTCTACCTGTCGGGCATCTACAGCTCGGCGAAAATCGGCGCCCTGGCCGACAAACTCGGCCGTCGCAACGTGCTGTGGGCGGTGATCGTGCTGATGCTGGCGGGCCTTGCGCTGACGATGTTCACTCCGTTGACCGTCGTGGTCATAGGCGTGCTGATGTTCACCTTCGGCTTCTTCGGCGCCCACTCCGTGGCCAGCAGCTGGATCGGCCGCCGCGCCATCAAGGCCAAGGGTCAGGCCTCCTCGCTGTACCTGTTCAGCTACTACGTCGGCTCCAGCGTCGCCGGCACCGGCGGTGGCATGTTCTGGCACTACGCGGGCTGGAACGGGATCGGCGTGTTCATCGGCATCCTGCTGCTGGTGGCCCTGGGTGCAGCGCTGAAGCTTACGAAGGTGAAGCCGTTGGCGGTGAACATTCAGGCTTAGTCACACCGCCGGGCCTTGCTCGTAACCGCCGATCCCTACTTCAGTTTCCAGGCATCCTGCCAGTCGGAGCCTGTTCCGGGACCATAGTGATGAGGGCTTTGCTTGCACCAGCCCGATGCAGGGAACGGCAGGCACTCGTAGACCTTGCCGTCGGCCGGCTGCAGGACAGTGGTGCCGGCGGTGTAGGTATCGATGTCTTGCGGGTAAACCGCGTCGTATTCCTGGCCACCACCTTCGCCGGTCAGGGTGAGATTCTCCAGAGCCTGGCGCGTGGTACGCCCGTCTGGGGTGACCCCGGTCAGCTTAATCTGGTGCTGGCCCGGCTCGCTGAGCAAGGCAATGTCGAGCGTCGCGCTGCCAGGTTCAAACGCACGGGTGACAGCACCGACAGGTTTGTGTGAAGCATCGAAAACCGTGGCTTCGATGTTCATGCTGCGGTTGCCGGTCACGACCAGTGGCAGCGTTGCTCGTCCCTTGACCAGCTCCAGGTCCTGGCTGACGGGCTGGATGTTCAGTTGGGCCTGGGCATCCTCCACCAGATCCATCTGCAGTTCATACCGGTTCACGCCGCTTTCCTGTTTGGCGTAGAGGTTGTTCGCGCCCCTGACCGGAGCGATGGTGCCGTCTTCGCCCCGCACGCCTGCCCGTACCAGTGTGTGCGCTTCATTGAGTTGCCGCGCAAGGTTGAATGACCAGTTCCCGGGCTTGCCGTCTTCTGCGCTGGCGATGGTGATCTGCGAGCTGAACTCGGCGCTCTCGCCCTCACCGGTCATGGCCCGGACCTTGACCTTGTCACCGACCCACAATTCATCCCGAGGCGTGATGTTGCCCACCGGTCTCCAGCCATCCGGCGCCTCCGCCTCGGCGACAATGTTCACATCGAGCACGTTATGAAACGCGCCTCCCGTGTCATGGACGGTCCAGATACCGAGGATGACGTGATGGCCGCTGCGATCCGAGGGTAGTTCACAGCTGTGTTTCTCCCGGGCAGG
Source organism: Pseudomonas putida (assembly GCF_028682175.1). Lineage (GTDB taxonomy): Bacteria > Pseudomonadota > Gammaproteobacteria > Pseudomonadales > Pseudomonadaceae > Aquipseudomonas > Aquipseudomonas putida_AD. Next base: position 148,013 of record NZ_JANHKS010000007.1, read on the forward strand.
CCCCTCGCTGCCCGGCGGCTGATCCGTGGGTAAGCGGCCACCCGCATCGATGACACAGAAAGGGGTAAGGGCGAACGAGCTGCGTGCCAGTTCGGCGTTGGGATTCCAGCCGTTCTGGGTGATGAAGTATTCGTACTTGGTAGCAGGGTGAGTCGCCTTGTAATACCAGTCAAAGGCGACGCTGCGATCCTTGATTTCGGTCTTGTGCCAGCGGGTGGCGGACTGCACATCCAGCGCTGCAAACCTGGAAATCGCGCCGCTGGCGATCTTGCCGTTGGGCACGCCCGTGGCGGGAAAGCCCTTGTCCGTTTCACCTACGCTTTGCGGCTCGTACTGTGCACCCCCGCACTCCTTGTTGAGTCCCTTCTGACAGAGCAATGCCCGGGAAGGAGGGTCATTCAGATAACCGTGGGCAGCGGCATATCGAGGCGATGCCAGCGTAGCTAAAATGGCGAGAGAGGTGACTCCAAGTGACGCAATGGTGAGCTTCGACATCATTCATTCATCCTGTCTGAATTCTTAGGCGTCCGTCCGTGAACGACCTGACCAAGTCTATGCGCATCATTTTTTTTTGATGTAGGAATGCTTCCCGCTAATTTGAGAGGACATTCGCCAAATGTTGACAGCGAAGTTACCGACCACCTGAGCGCCCAGACGTGGAACACGCAGACACAAAAACGCCCGGCAATGACCGGGCGTTTTCACATCTGAGCTTTAGCGCTTACTGGTGATACTTCGCCGACAACTCGTGCACAGCCTCGATGAAGGCACCGGCATTGGCCGGGTCCACTTCGGGGGTGATGCCGTGGCCGAGGTTGAAGACGTGGCCGGTGCCGCTGCCGTAGCTGGCCAGGATGTTGGAGACTTCCTGACGGATGGCTTCCGGGCGGGCGTAGAGCACGGTGGGGTCCATGTTGCCTTGCAGGGCGACTTTGCTGCCGACGCGGCGGCGGGCTTCGCCGATGTCGCAGGTCCAGTCCAGGCCCAGTGCGTCGGCGCCAGCTTCGGCGATGCTTTCCAGCCACAGGCCGCCGCCTTTGGTGAAGAGGATCACCGGGACCTTGCGGCCATCGTGTTCACGGATCAGGCCGCTGACGATCTTGCGCATGTAGGCCAGGGAGAATTCCTGGTACGCCGCCGCCGAGAGGCTGCCGCCCCAGCTGTCGAAGATCTGCACCGCTTGCGCACCCGCCAGGATCTGGCCGTTCAGGTAAGAGGTGACCGATTGCGCCAGTTTATCCAGCAGCAGGTGCATGGCCTGCGGGTTGTCGTAGAGCATGGCCTTGGACTTGCGAAAATCCTTGGAGGAGCCGCCTTCGACCATGTAGGTCGCCAGGGTCCAGGGGCTGCCGGAGAAGCCGATCAGCGGTACGCGGCCGTTGAGTTCACGGCGAATGGTACTGACCGCGTCCATCACGTAGCCCAGGTCTTTCTGCGCATCCGGGATCGGCAGCGCTTCGATGTCGGCCAGGGTGGTGACGGTTTTCTTGAAACGCGGGCCTTCGCCGGTCTCGAAGTACAGGCCAAGGCCCATGGCATCGGGAACGGTGAGAATGTCAGAGAACAGGATCGCGGCATCCAGTGGATAGCGCTCAAGGGGCTGCAACGTGACTTCGCAGGCGAACTCCGGGTTCTTGCACAGGCTCATGAAATCCCCGGCCTTGGCGCGGCTGGCGCGGTATTCCGGGAGGTAGCGACCGGCCTGACGCATCATCCACACGGGGGTGACGTCTACGGGTTGCTTGAGCAGGGCGCGAAGGAAACGGTCGTTCTTCAGGGCAGTCATGGCGAAATCCGCTAAAAAAGTGCGCGCATTTTCTCAGACACCAACGCAAAAGGCACGGTAAGTACCGTGCCTTTTGTCTATGGGGGCGATTTGTCGCAGAAAAGCCTGGCTGTTGGCGCTATCAATTACCGTAGCAGCACGGCTTGCCGGCGGGGGCGGCCGGAAGATCGCTCCCGCCGGCAAGCCGTACTGCTACGTGGCGCCCCACGCAAATCAGACGCCCAAGTAGTCCAGGATGCCTTCAGCCGCATTGCGGCCTTCGAAGATCGCGGTCACTACCAGGTCCGAACCGCGGACCATGTCGCCGCCGGCGAAGATCTTCGGGTTGCTGGTCTGGTGCTTGAACTTACCTTGCTCGGGCGCCACGACGCGGCCCTGGCTGTCCATCTCGATGCCGTATTGCTCGAACCACGGCGCCGGGCTTGGGCGGAAGCCGAACGCGATGACCACGGCATCGGCCGGGATGATCTCTTCGGAACCCGGAATCGGCTCGGGGCTGCGGCGGCCGCGGGCATCGGGTTCGCCCAGACGCGTCTCGACCACCTTCACGCCTTCGACCTTGTCTTCACCGACAATGGCGATTGGCTGGCGGTTGTAGAGGAACTTCACGCCTTCTTCCTTGGCGTTCTTCACTTCCTTGCGCGAACCCGGCATGTTTTCTTCGTCGCGGCGATAGGCGCAGGTCACAGCCTTGGCGCCCTGACGGATCGAGGTGCGGTTGCAGTCCATCGCGGTGTCGCCACCGCCCAGTACCACGACCTTCTTGCCTTTCATGTCGACGAAATCTTCCGGCGACTTTTCAAAGCCCAGGTTGCGGTTGACGTTGGCGATCAGGAAATCCAGCGCATCGTGCACGCCCGGCAGGTCTTCGCCCGGGAAACCACCTTTCATGTAGGTGTAGGTGCCCATGCCCATGAACACGGCATCGAACTCGGTCAGCAGTTGCTCGACGCTGATGTCCTTGCCGACTTCGGTATTGAGGCGGAACTCAATACCCATGCCGGTGAAGACTTCGCGGCGGTTGCTCAGCACGCTCTTCTCGAGCTTGAACTCAGGAATACCGAAGGTCAGCAGACCACCGATTTCCGGGTTCTTGTCGAACACCACCGGGGTCACGCCGCCACGCACCAGCACGTCGGCGCAGCCCAGGCCAGCAGGGCCTGCACCGATGATCGCCACGCGCTTGCCGGTCGGTACAACGCGGGACATGTCCGGACGCCAGCCCATGGCGAAGGCGGTGTCGGTGATGTACTTCTCGACCGAACCGATGGTCACCGCGCCGAATCCGTCGTTGAGGGTGCACGCACCTTCGCACAGACGATCCTGCGGGCACACGCGGCCGCAGACTTCCGGCAGGGTGTTGGTCTGGTGGGACAGCTCGGCGGCGGCGAGGATGTTGCCCTCCGACACCAGCTTGAGCCAGTTGGGAATGAAATTATGCACAGGGCATTTCCATTCACAGTACGGGTTACCGCAACCCAGGCAGCGGTGGGCCTGGTCGGCCGACTGCTGGGGTTTGAAGGGTTCGTAGATCTCCACGAACTCTTTCTTGCGTTGACGCAACAGTTTCTTCTTCGGATCTTTGCGCCCGACATCGATGAACTGGAAGTCGTTACTGAGACGTTCAGCCATTCTCTTCAACCTCTTGAAGCAGCCTCAAGCTGCAAGCCCCAAGCTATAAGCTTGAAGCGATCAAATTTATTTCCGACACCGCGTACCGCTTTGGCTTGCAGCTTGAAGCTTGTCGCTTGAAGCTGCCGCCAGGATTTATTGCGGGTTGGCGCGTGTACTCGACAGCAAGGACTTGAGGTTGGCGGCCTTAGGCTTGACCAGCCAGAAGCGGCGCAGGTAGTCATCCAGGTTTTCCCAGAGGTTACGGCCCCACTCGCTGTCGGTTTCCGCCACATACTCGGCCAGCACGCGCTCCAGGTGGCTGCGATAGGCTTCCATCGCTTCGCCGCTGATGCGCTGGATTTCCACCAGTTCGTGGTTGACCCGGTCAACGAAGGTGTTGTCCTGGTCGAGCACGTAGGCGAAACCGCCGGTCATGCCGGAACCGAAGTTGTAGCCGGTCTTGCCCAGTACGCAGATGAAACCGCCGGTCATGTATTCGCAGCAGTGGTCGCCCGTGCCTTCCACTACGGCGTGGGCGCCAGAGTTACGCACACCGAAACGCTCGCCTGCGGTGCCAGCGGCGAACAGCTTGCCGCCGGTTGCGCCGTACAGGCAGGTGTTGCCGATAATCGCGCTGTCCTGGGTTTTGAACGGGCTACCTTTTGGCGGCACGATCACCAGCTTGCCTGCGGTCATGCCTTTGCCGACGTAGTCGTTGGCGTCGCCTTCCAGGTACATGTTCAGGCCACCGGCGTTCCACACGCCGAAGCTCTGGCCAGCGGTGCCCTTGAAGCGGAAGGTCACCGGGGCGTCTTTCATGCCCTGGTTGCCGTGCAGCTTGGCGATTTCACCGGAAATACGCGCGCCGATGGAACGGTCGCAGTTACAGATTTCCAGCTCGTATTCGCCACCGGACTTGGACTCGATGGCCGCCTTGGCCATTTCGACCATCTTCTCGGCCAGCAGGCCCTGGTCGAATGGCGGGTTGCGCTCGACGCCACAGAACTGTGGTTTGTCCGCAGGCACGTGGTCGCTGCCCAACAGAGGGGTCAGGTCCAGGTGCTGCTGCTTGGCGGTCTCGCCCGGCAGGATGTCTAGCAGGTCGGTACGGCCGATCAGTTCTTCGAGCGAACGCACGCCCAGTTTGGCCAGCCACTCGCGGGTTTCTTCGGCCACGTAGGTGAAGAAGTTGATCACCATGTCGACGGTGCCGATGTAATGATCCTTGCGCAGCTTGTCGTTCTGGGTCGCAACGCCGGTGGCGCAGTTGTTCAGGTGGCAGATGCGCAGGTATTTGCAGCCCAGGGCGATCATTGGCGCGGTGCCGAAGCCGAAGCTCTCGGCGCCGAGGATGGCTGCCTTGATGACGTCCAGGCCGGTTTTCAGACCCCCGTCGGTCTGTACCCGGACCTTGCCGCGCAGGTCGTTGCCGCGCAGGGTCTGGTGGGTTTCGGCCAGGCCGATTTCCCACGGGGCGCCCGCGTATTTGATCGACGACAGTGGCGATGCACCGGTGCCGCCGTCATAGCCGGAAATGGTGATCAGGTCGGCGTAAGCCTTGGCCACACCGGCGGCGATGGTGCCGACGCCTGCTTCGGCCACCAGTTTGACCGATACCAGTGCCGACGGGTTGACCTGCTTGAGGTCGAAAATCAGCTGCGACAGGTCTTCGATCGAGTAGATGTCGTGGTGCGGCGGCGGCGAGATCAGGGTCACACCCGGCACTGCGTAGCGCAGCTTGGCGATCAGGCCGTTGACCTTGCCACCTGGCAATTGACCACCCTCGCCCGGCTTGGCGCCCTGGGCGACCTTGATCTGCAGCACGTCGGCGTTGACCAGATACTCAGGCGTCACACCGAAGCGACCGGTTGCGATCTGCTTGATCTTGGAGCTGCGGATGGTGCCGTAGCGTGCAGGATCTTCACCGCCCTCACCGGAGTTGGAGCGCGCGCCCAGGCGGTTCATCGCCTCGGCCAGCGCTTCGTGGGCTTCCGGCGACAGCGCGCCCAGGGAGATGCCAGCCGAGTCGAAGCGCTTGAGGATCGCTTCCAGCGGCTCGACTTCGTCCAGGCTCATCGGGGTTTCCAGTTCCTTGACCTTGAACAGGTCGCGGACCATCGACACCGGACGGGTGTCCACCAGCGCGGTGTATTCCTTGAACTTGGCGTAGTCGCCCTGCTGCACGGCGGCTTGCAGGGTCGCGACCACGTCAGGGTTGTAGGCGTGGTATTCGCCACCGTAGACGAACTTCAGCAGGCCGCCTTGCTGGATCGGCTTGCGCGGGCTCCAGGCTTCAGAGGCCAGTGCCTTCTGCTCGTCTTCGAGGTCGACGAAACGCGCGCCCTTGATGCGGCTCGGCACGCCACGGAAGCTCAGGTCGCAGACTTCCTCGGACAGGCCGATGGCCTCGAACAGTTGCGCACCGCGGTACGAGCCGATGGTCGAGATACCCATCTTCGACAGGATCTTGAGCAGGCCCTTGGTGATGCCTTTGCGGTAGTTCTTGAAGACTTCATACAGATCGCCCAGCACTTCGCCGGTGCGGATCAGGTCGCCCAGCACTTCGTAGGCCAGGAACGGATAGACCGCCGACGCACCGAAGCCGATCAGCACGGCGAAGTGATGCGGGTCACGGGCGGTCGCGGTTTCGACCAGGATGTTGCTGTCGCAGCGCAGGCCTTTTTCGGTCAGGCGGTGGTGCACCGCGCCGGTGGCCAGGGATGCGTGGATCGGCAGCTTGCCCGGCGCGATGTGGCGGTCGGACAGGACGATCTGGGTCCGGCCGCTGCGCACCGCTTCTTCGGCCTGATCGACAACGTTGCGCAGCGCGGCCTCGAGGCCGGTGGCTTCGTCGTAGTTCAGGTCGATGATGGCGCGGTCGAAACCTTCACGCTCAAGGTTCATCAGCGCGCGCCACTTGGCAGGCGAGATGACCGGCGAGCTGAGGATCACGCGGGAAGCGTGCTCAGGGGATTCCTGGAAGATGTTGCGCTCGGCACCCAGGCAGACTTCCAGCGACATGACGATGGCTTCACGCAGCGGGTCGATCGGCGGGTTGGTGACCTGCGCGAACTGCTGGCGGAAGTAGTCGTACGGCGTGCGCACACGACGCGACAGCACGGCCATTGGCGTGTCGTCACCCATGGAGCCCACGGCTTCCTGGCCCTGCTCGCCCAGCGGACGCAGCACCTGATCGCGCTCTTCGAACGTGACCTGGAACATCTTCATGTACTGCTTGAGCTGATCGGGGTTGTAGAACGCCGAACCGTGGTCGTGGTCTTCCAGGGTCGCCTGGATGCGCAGCGCGTTCTTGCGCAGCCACTGCTTGTACGGGTGGCGCGACTTCAGACGGCTGTCGATGGCGTCGGTGTCGAGGATCTGGCCGGTTTCGGTGTCCACGGCGAAGATCTGGCCCGGGCCCACACGGCCCTTGGCGACGACGTCTTCGGGGGTGTAGTTCCACACGCCGATTTCCGACGCCAGGGTGATGTAGCCGTTCTTGGTGGTGACCCAGCGCGCCGGACGCAGACCGTTACGGTCGAGCAGGCAGACGGCGTGGCGACCTTCGGTCATCACGATACCGGCCGGGCCGTCCCACGGCTCCATGTGCATGGAGTTGAATTCATAGAACGCACGCAGATCCGGGTCCATGGTCTCGACGTTCTGCCATGCAGGCGGCACCAGCATGCGCACGCCACGGAACAGGTCGATGCCGCCGGTGACCATCAGCTCGAGCATGTTGTCCATGCTGGAGGAGTCCGAGCCCACGCGGTTGACCAGCGGGCCCAGTTGCTCCAGGTCCATCAAGTCGTTGGTGAACTTGGTGCGACGGGCCTGGGCCCAGTTGCGGTTACCGGTGATGGTGTTGATCTCGCCGTTGTGGGCGAGGAAGCGGAAAGGCTGGGCCAGCGGCCATTTCGGCAGGGTGTTGGTCGAGAAGCGCTGGTGGAACACGCAGATCGCGGTACGCAGGCGCTCGTCGCTGAGGTCTGGATAGAATGCCGTGAGGTCACGCGGCATCATCAGGCCTTTATAGATGATGGTCTTGTGCGAGAAGCTGCAGATGTAGTGGTCGGTGTCGGCGGCATTGGCAACCGACGAACGGCGACGGGCACTGAACAGCTTGATCGCGAATTCCTGATCGCTCAGGCCTTCACCGCCGATGAACACCTGCTCGATCTTCGGCAGGCGCTCCAGCGCCAGACGGCCCAGGACGCTGGTGTCGATGGGCACCTGGCGCCAGCCGATCAGGGTCAGGCCTTCGGCGAGGATTTCGCGGTTCATGTTCTCGCGGGCAGCTTCGGCGCGGGCGTCATCCTGATTGAGGAACACCATGCCCACGCAGTACTGGCGCGGCAGCTCGACACCGAAGTGCTCGGTGGCCACGGCGCGCAGGAACATGTCGGGTTTTTGCATCAACAGGCCACAACCGTCACCGGTCTTGCCGTCGGCGTTGATCCCACCACGGTGGGTCATGCAGGTCAGGGCTTCAATAGCCGTCTGCAACAGGTGATGACTGGGCTCGCCTTGCATATGGGCGATCAGGCCGAAACCACAGTTATCCTTGAATTCTTCCGGACGATACAGACCTGCTTTCATAGACACGTTCTCACCAGGCTGCCTCTTAACGAGGCAAATTTCTTTTCAATTCAGCCATTTACCGTCCACGCTGAACGTACGCCAGCTTTGCGGGAGCAAAAGGGAGGTCATTGTACACACCGACACAAAGCCCCACAAATTTAACGACGAAACGTCGCAAATTCATGTCGCAATTATGAAAGGTTTTAAGTCGATTCTCGTGGTAGCCAGAGCTTTGTTGCGAGTCTGACTAAAGAGAGCCCGAAATTCAATGCGTGCCTGAGACGCAGACACCGCAAGGCGCGCTGCTCATTGGCAGCACGCTCATGCGCGATTTTCGGGGGAGCCAACAGAGCGACCCGGGTAGGGTCGCTGACTAATCAGCGAGCTGCGGCGAGTTCCTGTTGGATACTGCCGACAGTACGAGGCCAAGGTTTACCAGCCTGAACCTTCGCTGGCAAGTTCTTGATGGCAGAGAGCGCTGCGTTGCGGTCGGCAAAACTGCCGTAGGTGACCACGTACAGCGGCTTGCCTTGCAGGGTTTTCTTGAAGTAGCGGTACTCGGCGCCTTGCTCTTTCACGTAGCTCTGAGCGGTGGCCTCGGAGCTGGTGCCAAGAATCTGGACCACGTAATGGCCAGGTGCCTGACCCGAATACCAGCCACCGCCAGCAGGCGCTGCAGCGGCGGCGGCTGGCTTCTCGGCAGGCTTGGCTGCCGGCTTGGCGGTCGCGACCTGAGTCGGCGCTGGCGCAGGCTTGGCGGCCGGTGCCGGGGCTGGAGCAGGTTTGGCAGCCGGCGCCGCCGGGGCCGGACGCGGGGTCGGAACCGGCGTTTGCGCCATGGTCGGAGCCGGGCTTGCGGTGGCGCCTTGTGGCGGTGCGGTGGTGGTGACGGTTGGCGGTTGCAGCGGCTGGTTGGCAGCCGGGCCGCCGTCTTCGCCATCACCCTCGCCCGAGCCAGCTGCCTCGGCCAGGGGACCGCGCATGACAGGCTGCGAGTTGCCGACCAACGGTAGCGGCATCGGCTGCGAATTACCGGCGAACTCGATGGCCGGGCCACCGTTGTTCGACTGCTGCGCAGGCGCCTGGCCCTGCCCCAGAGGCAGTTGCGCCTGGGAATTGGCCGGCGCCGTCGGTGCGTTGCCGCGACCTGGAATCAGCACCGCAGCCAGCACGGCCGCAGCCACTACCCCACCCAGAGCCAACACATATTTCTTGGACATCTTGAACCCCATACTTGGACGCTTGACCGCAGAGCGGCTGGCGATCATGGCTTCGATCATCGAGTCGCGCGCGACCTGGTTGATCGCGCCCGGCCATCCATTGGACTGTTCGTGAATATCGGCAATCTGCTCGGCACTGAACACTTCAATGCCCTGGCCTGCACCTTCAAGGCGCTGGGCCAGGTATTCACGGGTTTCTTCTTCGGTGTACGGAGCCAGCTCGATCACGTGGAAGCGTTCGCCCTCCACGCCACTCTCGGAGCACAGCTGATCCAGACGATCGATGATCGAGGCCTCGCCGAACAGGAAGACATGCGGACGCCCTTCAGGCGTGCCCGCTGCCAATTCCAACAACGCTTCGAGTGCGGATTCGCCCAGTTGTTCGGCATCGTCCACCAGGATGTAGACTTCCTGGCCGGTCAGGGCCAGCTGCACGACCTGGGAAAGGATCGGACGCATTTCCGGCTGCACGACGTTGAGCGCTTGCGCCACCTGACGCAGTACCCCCGAGGCATCGCCTGCGCCGCGGGCCGACACCACCACGCTTTGCACCGACTGCTTGTTGGTACTGGCGACCAGCGCCTGGCGCAGCAGGGTCTTGCCGCTGCCGTGAGGGCCGGTCACCAGGAGCAGCAGCTCGCTGTAGCGCGCCAGGTGATGCAATTGCCCCAGCACGGGCTTGCGCTGGGCCGGGAAGAATTTAAAGCCGGGGACCCGCGTGGCAAAAGGGTCATGACTCAACTGGTAATGACCGAGGAAGGCCTCATCGGCGTGCAAACTAGTCATGGATTTATCATTAACCTCTAAGCTGATCCACCAAGGCGCGGTAGTCCGCAACCAATGTGGCCTGTAGTACTTCTCTTGGATATTCGTCAGTCACCACTGCCTCGCCCATACGGCGCAACAGCACCAGACGCAGGCGACCGTCGATCACTTTTTTATCAACTGCCATGTGCTCGAGGAAATGCTCAGGCGTCATGTCTTCAGGCGGAACCACCGGCAGGCCGGCGCGCTGAAACAGACGGATACCACGATCTCGTTCCTGCTCGCTGATCCAGCCCAGGCGCGCCGACATCTCCAGCGCCATGACCGTACCCGCCGCAACCGCTTCGCCATGCAGCCAGACACCGTAGCCCATGTGGGTTTCAATGGCATGGCCGAAGGTATGGCCCAGGTTCAAGGTTGCACGCACGCCGGATTCACGCTCGTCGGCACCCACCACCGCAGCCTTGGCCGCACAGGAGCGTTCGATGGCCGTGGTCAGCGTGGCCTGGTCCAGGCCGCGCAGCTTGTCCATGTTCTCTTCGAGCCAGGTCAGGAACGGCTCGTCGCAAATCAGCCCGTACTTGATGACCTCGGCCAGCCCCGCCGACAACTCGCGCGCTGGCAGCGTGTTCAGCGAAGTGGTGTCGATCAGCACGGCGTTGGGCTGGTAGAAGGCACCGACCATGTTCTTGCCCAGCGGATGGTTGATGCCGGTCTTGCCGCCCACCGAAGAATCCACCTGGGAAAGCAGTGTGGTCGGAACCTGGATGAAATCCACCCCGCGCTGATAACAGGCAGCGGCAAAACCGGCCATGTCGCCGATCACACCGCCGCCCAAGGCGATCACGGTGGTGCGGCGGTCATGGCGCGCGGTCAGCAGGGCGTCGAAGATGGTTTGCAGGGTTTCCCAGTTCTTGAAGGCTTCGCCATCGGGCAGCACGATCGGCAGCACGTTGAAGCCCGCCAGCGCCTGGGTCAGGCGCGCCATGTACAGAGGCGCGACCGTGGCATTGGAAACGATCGCTACCTGCTTGCCGACGATATAGGGCGTTAGCAGTTCAGGCCGATCCAGCAAGCCTTCGCCAATGTGGATTGGGTAGCTACGTTCGCCAAGCTCGACCTTGAGTGTCTGCATGTGTCCCCACAATGTACTAACAATTGGATGCCAGGGTCCGTGCGCAACAGCGTCAACAGGACCTGGGCGCAAGACCGCTGGGCGGTCCTGCTTTTTATGGTCGCCGAGGATAGCGCATTTCCGCCTGTGCTTTAACGGGGAGGAAGCTCGGCCAACAGCGCGAGGATGTCAAGAACGACCATCCGGGGCGGCCGCTCGTCGGTCTCGATGATGACGTCGGCGATTTCCCGGTACAGCGGATCGCGTATGGCCAGCAGGTCGCGCAACACCCGGGCCGGGTCTGCGGTACGCAACAATGGCCGATTGCGATCACGGGACGTGCGCCCCACTTGCTGTTCCACCGAAGCATGCAGATACACCACGCGCCCGCCGGCATGCAGCGCCCGGCGGTTTTCTTCGCGCATGACCGCGCCGCCACCGGTTGCCAGCACCACGCCATCAAACGCGCAGAGCTCTTCAATCATGGCTTGTTCGCGATCCCGAAAGCCCGCCTCACCTTCCTTGTCGAAGATCCACGGGATATTGGCACCCGTACGCAGCTCGATTTCCTTGTCAGAATCCTTGAAGGGCAGTCGAAGCTCTTTGGCCAGCAAGCGACCGATGGTGCTTTTGCCAGCGCCCATCGGTCCCACAAGTATTAAATTTCGCACAGAATCAACGACTCACAGCAATCGCCTGGTTGTTCATGATACGCGGAGTGAGGAACACCAGAAGCTCGGATTTGCTTTGAGTGACCACATCTCGACGGAAAAGGCGGCCAACATACGGCACATCGCCCAAAAATGGCACCTTGTCGACGACTTTATTCTGCGTATTGGAGAACACGCCACCGATCACGACGGTTTCGCCGTCGGAAACCAGCACCTTGGCGTTGACCTCGTTCTTCTTGATCGGCGGCACGCCCAGCACGGTATTCACGTAGTCAGGCTCATCCTTGGTGACCTTGACCTCCATGATGATCCGGTTGTCCGGGGTGATCTGCGGCGTCACTTCGAGCGACAGCGAAGCCTCTTTGAAGGATACCGACGTCGCACCGCTGGAACTGGCTTCCTGATACGGCACTTCCGTACCTTTCAGGATTTTCGCGGTTTCCTTGTCCGAGGTGACGACCTTGGGCTGGGAAACCACTTCGCCGTTACCGGTCTTCTCCATGGCGCTGAGCTCAAGGTCCAGGATCGTGTTGTTGGTCAGGAAACCCAGGCCGATGGAGGATGTCGGGTCGCTGACGCCCAGGTCCACGAACGGGCCGTTGGTATTGCCTGCACCGGTCACCGTGCCGCTGCCACCCGTGGTGAAGTTGCCTTTGCTGCTGGAACCGCCCCAACGCACACCCAGGGACTTGTCGTAATCGACGTTGGCCTCGACGATGCGCGCCTCGATCATCACCTGGCGTACCGGGATGTCCAGTTGGGAAACGATGCGACGCAGTTCGTCCAGGCGATCCTGGGTCTGGTAGGCAATGATGTTGTTGGTCCGCTCATCGACGGTGATAGAGCCGCGTTCGTCGGTCTTCGCCTCGTTACTGGTCACCGACTGGAACAGCTTGGCGATGTCGGCAGCCTTGGCGTAGTTGACCTGCAACAGCTCGCGACGCAATGGAGCAAGCTCCGAGATCTGCTTGAGCGACTCCAGTTCCTGACGCTCGCGGGCGGCGATTTCGTCAGCCGGCGCCACCAGCAGTACGTTGCCGACCTTGCGTTTGTCCAAGCCCTTGGTCTTGAGCACCAGGTCCAGTGCCTGATCCCACGGCACGTTCTGCAGGCGCAAGGTGATGCCGCCCTGAACGGTGTCACTGGCCACCAGGTTGAGGTTGGTGAAGTCGGCGATCAGTTGCAGCACCGAGCGCACGTCGATGTCCTGGAAGTTCAGCGACAGCTTCTCGCCGGTGTACACCAGTTTTTCCGCGTTGCGACGCTCGAGGTCTTCGTTGGTCAACGGACGGACGCTGATGGTCAGCTTGTTGTCGGTCTGGTACGCCGAGTAATCGAAGGCGCCGGACGGCTCGATGGAAATGCTGGTCTTGTCGCCGGTCACGCTGGAATTGACGTATTGCACCGGGGTCGCGAAATCCTTGACGTCCAGCCGCACGCGCAGTGGGTCGGGCAGCTGGGTGCGAGCGAAATCGACGCGGATCTTGCCGCCCTGCTCCTGGATGTCCGGGGCAATGCTCGGGTCGCTCAATTCGATGACCACGTTGCCTTCACCCAGCTCGCCGCGCTGGAAGTCGACGTTCCTGACCGAGCGCGGACCCGGGGCGTAGGACCGCGGGGCGGGTTTGGCCTGGGCCTGGGCCTGGACCTGGGATTGAGCCGACGGCGGCGTGCTCACGCGCGGCGCGCCCTGGGCAGTGCTGGGTTGCGAGCCCTGTGCAGCCGCTGCGCCCTGGCCGACGACCACGAACAGGTTGTTGCCATCGACCCGCGAACTGTACGGCGCGAGGGTGGTGAGGTTGATGATGACACGGGTGCGATCCTTGGCCTCGACCACCACCACGCTGTGGGCGTTGCCCGAGCCCAGGTCGCGGCTCTTGGTCTGCAACTGGCTGGTAACGCCCGGCAGGTCCAGCGCAATGCGCGCCGGTTGCTCGGTGGTATAGCCGCGCGGGGCCGCCACCGGACCGTCGAAGGACAGTTTCAATTCGACCCGATCCCCCGGCAATGCGGCGACATCGAGCGTCTTGAGGTTGGCCGCCTGGAGAATCGGTGAAAGCATCGCCATCCCTAGCGACACGCCGATAATCGAAAGAATCCTAGTCATGTTCACATTCCACCACTGTGCAGATCCGAAGGTGTATCGCTTGCTTGTCGTCTTCATGAGCGTTCTTTCAGGGAAATGCTACGCGGTCGCTCAAGCCACGCCCCCTCTCCATCCGGCACGATTTCAATCACCTGCACCGCCGAATCGCTGATGCCGACGATTCGCCCGTCGTTGCGCCCCAGGTAGTCGCCCACCTTGACCCGATGCACGCCGCCGGCCCCACGCAACAGGGCGAAGGTGCCCGTTTCGTTGCTCAGGGTGCCGACCATCTCGAAGCCGTCGATATTGAAGCCTTCAAGGAACTGCTTGACCCGCGTCGGATCCGGCTGGACCAGGCGCGAACCCTTCTGGCGGTTCACCAGGTCGACCTTGATCGGCGGCTGGAACGGGCTGCGCAAGCTCGCCGCAGCATAGGTGAATGCCTCGTACGGGCGAAACTTGGGCATCGGCTCGATATTGCCGACCGGACGCGCCCGCACCTGGGCCATGAACTGCTTGAGGTCATCGAACTCGCCGGAACCGTCGCAACCTGCCAGCGCCATCAGCGTGACGCCCATGCACAACCAATGCACGGCCCTCATTTCGCCTGTCCTTTGTTGTCTGTGTTCTGAAGTCCCTTGTCGTTGTAGCGATAGGTCTTGGCGAGAATGCTCATGCGCAGTTTTCCAGGGGACTTGGCGTCCACCGGTTTGATTTCGAAATCGTGCAGAGTCACTATGCGCGGCAGGCTGGCCACGCCGCTGACGAAGGTCGCCAGGTCGTGGTAGGTGCCGGTCACGGTGATCTGGATAGGCAGTTCGATGTAGAACTGCTGCGCCGCCTCGGGCAACAGCTTGATCTCTTCGAATTCAAGGCCGCTGCCAAGGCCGGTGCGGGTGATGTCCTCCAGCAGGCCGGGCACCTCGGTATCGCCAGGCAATTGCCGCAGCAGCGCGCCGAAGGTGTTTTCCATCTCCACCATCTGGGCCTTGTAGGCCGGCAGGTTGGCGGCCTGATAGGCCTTGTTGGAGAACTGCTCGCGCAGGCTCGTCTCGTCGTTACGGGCCTGATCCAGTTGGGTTTGCAGGTCCTGGATGTGGAAAAAGTAACCACCGGCCAGCACCAGCACCAGCAACAGGACACCAGCGATGGTTTTCACCGCCGATGGCCACGAGCCCAAGTTGTTGAGGTCCAGGTCGTTGATATCGATCTTGCGCAGGCTTTCGAGCCATTCATTCACATTCATGGCTTGGCACCTTTGGCGTCTGCTGGATCGACAGGTGGTTGCGTCTGACGCACGGTCAACTGGAACGAGTTGGACTGGTCGGCCGAACCCACGGCGCTGTTGGCCTTGACCTCGGTCAGGCTCGGTGCCTCCATCCAGTCGGAAGCATCCAGGTTGCGCAACAGGTCAGAAACCCGGTTGTTGGACTCTGCGGCACCGGAAATGCTGATCAACTGGTCGGTCATTTTCACTTCGTTGAAATACACACCGTCCGGCAGGGTGCGGGCGAGCTGATCGAAGATGCGTCCGATGATCGGCCGGTTGCCCTGCAGATCCTGGATGATCTTCATCCGCTCGAGCAATTGCTTGCGCCGCGCCTTCAGTTCGCTGATCTCCTTGATGCGCGCGTCGAGCTGGACGATCTCGGTCTTGATGAACTGGTTGCGGGCGTTCTGGTGATCGATGGCACTGCTCAAATATTGATCAGCCAGAAAAATGGCACCAATGCCGGCAACCAGCACGCCAGCCAGGGAAATCAGGAAGCGCTTCTTGCGCTCCTCGCGCTGCTGCTCGCGCCAGGGGAGTAAGTTGATCCGTGCCATTAGTCGAAGCTCCTCAACGCCAGACCGCACGCGATCATCAACGCCGGGGCGTCACTGGCCAGCGCACCGGCGTTGACCTTGGCGCTCAGGGCCATGTCGGCGAACGGGTTGGCGACCATGGCAGGCGTGCCCAGACGCTCCTGGATCAGGCGGTCGAGCCCAGCGATCGAAGCCGTACCGCCCGCCAGCATGATGTAGTCGACGCGGTTGTACTGGCCGGCCGCAAAGAAGAACTGCAATGAGCGCGACACCTGCTGGACCACGGCGTCCTTGAACGGCTGCAGCACTTCCAGGGTGTAGTCGTCGGGCAGCCCGCCCTGCTTTTTCGCAAGCCCGGCTTCGCCCTGGGACAGGCCGTAGCGGCGCTGGATCTCTTCGGTGAGCTGGCGCCCGCCGAACAGTTGCTCGCGGGTGTAGATGATGCGGCCGTTGTGCAGCACGCTGAGGGTGGTCATGGTGGCGCCGATGTCGATCACCGCCACCGTCAGTTGCTCGTGATCCTGCCCCAACTGGGCCGACAGCAGGCCGAATGAACGCTCCAGCGCGTAGGCTTCGACATCGACCACGCGCGGCGTCAGGCCGGCCAGCGCCAGCGCGGCCTCGCGAACCTCGACGTTTTCCTTGCGACAGGCAGCCAGCAGCACTTCGACGCGCTCGGGGTTGCGCGCCGAATAGCCCTGGACCTCGAAATCGATGGCGACTTCTTCCAGCGGATAGGGAATGTACTGGTCAGCCTCGATCTTGAGCTGGTTTTCCATCTCGTCATCGGAAAGCCCGGCGTCCATCTCGATGGTCTTGGTAATGACCGCTGATCCAGCCACCGCCACCGCCGCTATCTTGACGTTGCTCTTGGCTTTTACCAGCACGCGCGTCAAAGCATTGCCGACCCCTTCGAGCTCGGCAATGTTCTTCTCGACCACCGCGTTGGCAGGCAGTGGCTCGACCGCGTATGACTCGACCTTATAGCGGGTACCGGAACGACTCAGTTCAAGGAGTTTTACCGAGGTGGAGCTAATATCGATCCCTAGAAGGGTATTGGCCTTCTTACTGAAGAGTTCGAACACAACCGATTCCCTATGCGTTTCCGTCACTTACGGATATTTTTTTGTCCAACACCACTGTCGGCAGCCTTGACAGTAGCGCAAATAACGCTCGGCGACGAAAAATGCTTATAATGCCCAGCGTTTTTTTCGTGTAGCAAAGCTTCAAGGCGTGTTCATTTGTTGATGCCTGCGCTTAACCCATTCTTTTTTCTGGAAATCCAAAAGCCTTGATACGCCTGCTGAAGTTTTTCTGGTGGTCCATTGTCGCTATCGTCTGCGGGCTGCTGCTCGGTCTGAGCGGCGCCTTTCTCTATCTGTCGCCGAATCTGCCTTCGGTCGATGCGCTGCGCAACATCCAGCTGCAGATCCCGCTGCGAGTGTTCAGCAGCGACGGCAAACTCATTGCCGAGTTCGGCGAAATGCGCCGTTCTCCAATCCGTTTCGCCGAAATTCCGCCCAATTTCATCAGCGCCCTGCTGTCGGCCGAAGACGACAACTTCGCCAATCACTACGGCGTCGACCCGAGCAGCCTTATGCGCGCCGCCAGCCAGTTGGTCAAGAGCGGTCACATCCAGTCCGGCGGCTCGACCATCACCATGCAGGTGGCCAAGAACTACTTCCTGACCAGCGAGCGCAGCTTCTCACGCAAGACCACCGAGATTCTTCTCGCCTTGCAAATCGAGCGCCAACTTACCAAGGACGAGATTCTCGAGCTCTACGTCAACAAGATCTACCTGGGCAACAGGGCCTATGGTATCGAGGCTGCAGCACAGGTTTATTACGGAAAATCGATCCGTGACCTCAGTGTTGCCCAGATGGCCATGATAGCCGGTCTGCCGAAGGCACCGTCACGATTCAACCCACTGGCCAACCCGGTGCGCGCCAAAGAGCGCCGCGACTGGATTCTGGGGCGCATGTTCAAACTGGGCAAGATCGACCAGAACACCTACCAGACCGCCCTGGCTGAACCGATCAACGCCAGCTATCACGTTCAGAGCCCTGAAGTGAACGCGCCGTACATCGCCGAAATGGCCCGCGCCGAGATGGTCGGCCGCTACGGCAGCGAAGCCTACACAGAAGGGTTCCGCGTCACCACCACCGTTCCGAGCGATCGCCAGGAAGATGCCAACAAGGCCGTGCAGGATGGCCTGATCGAATACGACCAGCGCCACGGCTATCGCGGCCCTGAAAGCCGTTTCCCGGGCCTGACCCGCGACGGATGGACGCAGGAGCTGACCAAGCAGCGTCCGATCAGCGGCCTTGAGCCGGCCATCGTGACCCAGGTCGACAAGAACGGCATCCACGTCCTGACCCGCAACGGCGAGAAAGAAGAAGCCGTTGCCTGGGACAGCATGAAGTGGGCCAAGCCCTTCCTGAACACCAACAGCGTCGGCGCCAATCCGAAGCAGCCTGCCGATGTCGCCCATGTCGGTGACCTGGTGCGGGTGCAGCGCCAGCATGACAATTCGCTCAAGTTCAGCCAGATTCCCCAGGCGCAGAGTGCCCTGGTGTCGCTGGATCCGCACAACGGCGCGATTCGTGCGCTGGTCGGTGGCTTTGCCTTCGAGCAGAGCAACTACAACCGCGCCATGCAGGCCAAACGCCAGCCGGGCTCGAGCTTCAAGCCGTTCCTCTACTCTGCCGCGCTGGACAACGGCTACACCGCAGCCAGCCTGGTGAACGATGCACCGATCGTGTTCGTCGACGAAGCCATCGACAAGGTCTGGCGCCCGAAGAACGACACCGGCACCTTCCTGGGCCCGATTCGCCTGCGTGAAGCGCTGTACAAGTCGCGTAACCTGGTGTCGATCCGCCTGCTGCAGAGCCTTGGGGTCAACACGGCGATCAACTACATCACCCGTTTCGGCTTCAACAAGGCGGACCTGCCGCCGAACCTGTCGCTGGCCCTGGGTACCGCAACCCTGACGCCGATGGAAATCGTCAGCGGCTGGAGCACCTTTGCCAACGGCGGTTACAAGATCACCCCGTACCTGATCGACAAGATCGAGGACCGCGAGGGCAAGACGCTGTTCGTCGCCAACCCGCCAACCGTGCCGGCCAACGACCCGAACCCCAAGCTGGTCAACGAAGCCGCCGTGAGCGACGCCTCGACCTACGCCGCGCCGGAAACGCCAGCACTGACCACCAATGCGGCACCGAACGCCCTGGACACCAATGGCGCGCCACCCGCGCCAGCCGTGGCCGAGCGCATCGTTGACGGGCGTACCACCTACATCCTCAACAGCATGCTGCAGGACGTCATCAAACGCGGCACAGGCCGCCGTGCGCTGGCGATGAACCGCCCGGACATCGCAGGCAAGACCGGTACCACCAACGATTCGAAAGACGCCTGGTTCTCCGGCTACAACGGCGACTACGTGACCACGGTCTGGACCGGCTTCGACCAGCCCGAAAGCCTGGGCCGCCACGAGTTCGGCGGCACCGTCGCGCTGCCGATCTGGATGAACTACATGAGCGCCGCGCTCAAGGACAAGCCGCCGCACGTGCAGGCCGAGCCTGACGGCATCCTCAGCCTGCGAATCGACCCGGTCAGCGGCCGCTCCGCCACGCCAAGCACGGCAGGTGCGTTCTTCGAGCTGTTCAAGAGCGAAGACACACCACCAAGCGTGAACGAACTCAACGGCAGCCCTGCACCGGGCAGCCCGCTGCCAGCGGATGAATCGGCACCGATCGATCTGTTCTGATAAACGCGAGCC
>NZ_JANHKS010000070.1 GCF_028682175.1 Pseudomonas putida
GCAAGCCGTGCTGCTACGGTTCGCGTCGTTTGCGTGATCGTTCCCACGCTCTGCGTGGGGATGCCCCCAAGACGCTCCGCGTCTGCTGCTTCAATGCCGCCCATGCTCCTTGTGGTGCGCGTGCTCCCCGCAAAACCTTGCCAGCGTCAGCACCACTCGGGTGATCGGCATCGGGATGTTCACCTTCGCCGCCAATTCCAGCACCGCATCGCCAATCGCCGCCAGTTCCAGCGGCAAACCCTTGTCGAAATCCTGCAGCATCGACGTGCGCACCGGGCCCATGCTCGCGCCGAATTGCATGAAGGTCGTCGGCTCCATGCTCAGTTTCGCGTCGTAGGCTGCGGCCACTTGCATCGCCTCGTTGAAGGTCGCCAGCGCCAGTTCGCGCATGTCCGGCAGCCCGTAGATCTGCTCCAGCGTCGCGCCGGTCACCACCGACACAGGATTGGAGGTGAGGTTGGCGATGATCTTGGTCCACAGTTGATCGCGAATGCGGTCGGTGCCCTGGGCTTCGATGCCGGCGCTTTCGATCAGCTTGACCAGGCTTTGCAGACGCGGCGTCAACTCGTTGTTCAACTCGCCGAAGATGATGCGATACGGGTTGTGGGTCTTGACCACCGCAGGCGCCGAGCTTTGAGCGGTGATGAACACCACGCAACCGATGACCTTGTGCAGGTCGAGGGTGTCGGTGATGCGGCTGTCCGGATCGACCGTTTCCACCCGATTGCCCTCGAACGGGCCACCTTCGCCATGGAAATACCACCACGGCACGCCGTTGATCACAGGCACCACCAGCGTCTCGGGGCCGATCAGCGCAGCGATGTTCGGCAGCAGGCCGCTCAGCGATGGTGCCTTGGTGCAGAGGAACACGATGTCCTGCTCGCCGAGGGCTTCGGCGCTGTCGCTGGCATTGACCTGGACGTGGTGGCGGCCTTGCAGGTCCTGCAGGTGAATGCCGTTGCGTTGCAGGGCGGCGAGGGTGCGACCGCGGGCGAAAACATTGACGGCATGCCCGCTCAGCGCAATACGCGCCGCCAGCGTGCAGCCGATGGCACCCGCGCCGGCAATACAGATACGCAAGGGGGAAGCACTCATGATGACTCCGGGACTGCCAGATACGTTTCAGGTTGTTTCTGCAATATTGCCTGAAACGACGGTGTTGCCGAGCGAAATCATCTGTAGGAGTGAGCTTGCTCGCGATAGCGTTGTGTCAGTCACTGCAGAGGTGCCAGATCTGCCGCCATCGCGAGCAAGCTCACTCCTACAGGTGTCGGTGGTGCTCGTGCTTCCACTGGTCAGTTGCGCGCCATCGCCCTGAACTTCGTTAGCAACGCACCTATCCTTATTGCATGTCCACCCCAAGCGATCAGGCCTGCCCTACAAGGAGAAGTTCATGCGTGCACTGACCTATCACGGTGCCCACGACGTTCGTGTGGAAACGGTCGCCGACCCGATGATCCAGGCCCCTGACGACGTCCTGCTGAAGGTGACGGCCACCGCCATCTGCGGCTCGGACCTGCACCTGTATCGCGGCAAGATTCCGGCCACCGAGCAGGGCGATATCTTCGGCCACGAATTCATGGGCATCGTCGAGGAAGTCGGCCCGGAGGTCACCGCCGTACAGCCCGGAGACCGGGTGGTGATTCCGTTCGTGATCGCCTGCGGGAGCTGCTTCTTCTGTCAGATGGAGGCATTCGCTGCCTGTGAAACCACCAACACCGGGCGTGGGGCGATTCTCAACAAGAAGTCCATCGCGCCCGGTGCCGCCTTGTTTGGCTACAGCCATCTGTACGGCGGTGTGCCAGGCGGGCAGGCCGAGTATGTGCGGGTGCCCAAGGGCAACGTCGGGCCGTTCAAGGTGCCCGGAACGTTGGCCGACGAGAAAGTGCTGTTTCTGTCCGACATCCTGCCCACCGCCTGGCAGGCGGTGCTCAATGCCGGTGTGGGGCCGGGATCGAGCCTGGCGATCTACGGCGCAGGGCCGGTCGGCCTGCTCAGCGCGGCCTGCGCGAAGATGCTGGGCGCCGAGAAGATCTTCATCGTCGATCATCACGCCTATCGCCTGGCCTACGCCCAGTTCACCTACGGCGCGATTCCGATCAATTTCGACGAGGACGACGACCCCGCCGACACCATCATTCGCCAGACCGCCGGCATGCGTGGCGTTGACGCGGTGATCGACGCGGTGGGCTTCGAAGCCAAGGGCAGCACCACTGAAACCATCCTCGCCACCCTCAAGCTTGAAGGCAGCAGCGGCAAGGCACTGCGCCAGTGCATCGCTGCAGTGCGGCGCGGTGGCACGGTCAGTGTGCCGGGGGTGTATTCGGGGTTCATTCACGGCCTCATGTTTGGCGATGCATTCGACAAGGGCCTGACCTTCAAGATGGGCCAGACCCACGTGCACCGTTACCTGCCGCAATTGCTGCGGCTGATCGAGGAGGGCGCGCTGTCACCCGAGGCGATCATCACCCACCGCCTGTCGCTGGAAGAGGCCGCCGAGGGCTACGCGATCTTCGACAAGCGCGAGCAGGACTGCCGCAAGATCATCCTCACCCCAGGCTTCGACAGCCGGATCGATGCGTCGGCCAGTGACATGGATTTATCCGGCACCTGACGCTACCGCCCCCCGTAGCAGTCCGGCTTGCCGGCGTCAGCGATCCTGAAGACGTCCCCGCCGGCAAGCCGTGCTGCTACGGACTTGGAGGTGTTCCCGGTATCGCGGCCGACACCGCCCCCGTAGCAGCACGGCTTGCCGGCGGGAGCGATTTCAAGGACGACATCGCCCCAGAGGCGATGAACCGCAGTAGAGCCGCTCCCCACAGGTGGCATAATCGTTCTTTTCGAGGACTGCGGCCATGGCCACTTCTGCGCTTGCGTCGTTCAATCAGCCCCGCACGGTGCTGTTCCTGGCTTATCCGCAGATGGGGCTGCTGGACCTGACCGGCGCGCAGACGGTGTTCTGGGCCGCCACCAAGGCCATGAACAAACGCGGACTGGCCGGTTACCTGCGGCCCACCGCCAGCATCACCGGCGGTCTGACCCTCACTGCCGAAGGCGTGGAGGTCAACTCCGATCCCCTGTCCTCCCTCGCAGGCAGCGTCATCGACACCGTCATCGTCCCCGGCGCACCAGACATCCTCCAGGCGCTGGACAACAACCCCGACACCATCGAGTGGCTGCGCACCATCGCGCCTCACGCCAGGCGCACGGCATCCGTGTGCAGCGGCGCCTTTCTGCTGGCCCAGGCCGGTCTGCTCGACGCGAAACGGGTGGCAACCCACTGGGCCATGTGCGACATGCTCAAGACGCGCTTTCCCACGGTCGATGTCGATCAGGACGCGATTTTCATTCAGCAGGGCACGGTCTGGACGTCGGCCGGTGTCACGGCCGGGATCGACCTGGCACTGGCGCTGGTGGAGGCCGATTGCGGGCGGGATGTGGCCATGGAGGTCGCGCGGGAACTGGTGGTGTTCATGAAACGCCCCGGCGGGCAGTCGCAGTTCAGCACCATGCTTCAGGCGCAGATGCAGGATGGCGACGTCTTCTCCGACTTCCACCTCTGGCTGACCCGCAACCTGCACCGTGCCGAACTCGACGTCGAGCAACTGGCCCGTCACGCCAACATGAGCGTGCGCAATTTCAGCCGCGTGTACAAGCTCAAGACCGGTCGCAGCCCGGCCAAGGCGCTAGAGTTCTTCCGTCTGGAAGCGGCGCGGCGGATGCTTGAAGATTCCGACCGGCACATCGATCAGGTCGCTCAGGAATGCGGCTTCGGCGACGAGGAACGCATGCGCGTCACCTTTCATCGCAACCTGGCGACATCCCCTAGGGACTACCGCAGCCGCTTCGCTCGCTGAGCGTCTACCCGCCGTCCCGAGGGAAAGCGGGCAGCGTAAGCGGGTCAGAAATCCCAGAACCCGGCGACCCAGCGGAAGTTGTCGCCATCCACCGCAACCCGGCCCACTGACGGGAAGGGCAGGTGGGTGGCGATGAACAGCTCGCCGCTGGCCGCCGCTTCCCTGAGCAGGCGCACGCGCACATTCTCCGCTTCTAGCGGATCGTGCTCGAAGCCGTTTTGCCAGTCGGGGTGGTCGAACGCCACCGGAAACAGCGCATCGCCTGCGAAGGTCAGCTTTTCGTTGCCGGATGTCACGTAGACCACGCAGTGCCCTGGGGTATGGCCGCCGGTGAGTTTGGCGACCACGCCAGGGGCCACTTCATATTCGTCGTGGAAGGTGCGCACGTTGCTGCGATAAGCGGCGATGAACTGGTTGGCCGTGGCGCGCAGTACGTCCGGCACTGGCGACGGCATGGCGGTCATGGTGAAGTCCGGATCCTCCCAGAACTTCACCTCGGTGGCCGTCACGTGAATCCGCACATCGGGGCTCAGGCGGTTCTTCACGTCCTCCACTAACAGCCCGCCGATGTGGTCCATGTGCATGTGCGTGATCACGATGTCGGTCACTGACGCCAGGTCGATCCCGGCGGCTGTCAGGCGCTTGGGAAACTGCCCGGCCCGAGGGAAGCCCGGAAACTGCCCGCCCAGCCCGGCATCGACCAGAATGGTCTGCTCGCCCGAGCGCACCACCAGCACGTTCAGCGCCCAGTCGAACATGTCCGGCCCCAGGAACATGTCCTTGAACCAGACGGCGCGTGCCTCCGGGCTGGCGTTGGTGGACATGGTTTCGGTGGGCAGCGGCAGTACGCCGTCGCTGACCACCAGCACGTCGATGTCACCGACTTTCAGTGCGTAGCGTGAAGGCACCAGTTCTTCGATGAATCCTTGCGGGGCGAGTTCGAGGGGCTGATTCATGGCGGCGTTCCTGTTGTTAGAGGAGGTGATACGGGCTCTCGATCAGGAGAGTGCAAACAGTCTGCGAGCCGCCACTTTCAATAACTATCACCCCTGACGGACATGCGATTCATACCTAGGTGTGCAAGAACAAAACCTAATAAGCAAATGCCCGAAACCCCAAGGCAAACAGCCCGTGCGAATAGAAACGTGCCAGAGAAAAAGCTGTCTGGATGGATATATACCCAAGTATGAGTGGTTACAGCTTTAACGTTATTTTTGCCAACTTTTGCAGCGACGACAGGGTATGGGCTCGGGATTACAGTGTGTAACGACTCCTCGCCGATGCGAGATATCACTGCCCACTGGAGAACAACATGAGCCAACATATTCTGGTCCTCGGCGCGGGTTTTGCGGGTGTCTGGAGCGCCCTGGGGGCTGCCCGCCAACTGGATCTGCAACAGCGCACCGACATCAAGATCACCGTGCTGGCGCCCCAGCCCGAACTGCGCATTCGTCCGCGTTTCTACGAATCGAACGTGCATGAAATGAAAGCTTCCCTGCTGGAGTTGTTCGCCGCCACCGACATCGACTTCGTACAGGGCGCCGCCGAGAAAATCGACGTGCAAGGCAAGCGCGTGCATTACGTCACGGCGCAAGGGGCGCACACTTCGCTGACCTATGACCGACTCGTCCTGGCCACCGGCAGCCACCTGAACCGTCCGGAACTGGAAGGCGTCCGGGAGTTTGCCTTCGACGTCGATACCATTGAGGCAGCGGCTCGCCTCGAGCAACACGTCAAGAGCCTCGCCAGCCTGCCTGACTCCGCCGCCCGTAACACGGTGGTGGTGTGCGGCGGCGGTTTCACCGGGATCGAAACCGCGACCGAGATGCCTGCACGCTTGCGTGAAGCGCTGGGCGCCGACGCCCGGGTCCGGGTGATCGTGGTGGATCGCGGTGTGACGATCGGCGCGGCGTTCGGTGAGGGCATCAGCCCCTCCATCGCAGAAGCCAGCAAGCACATGGACATCGAATGGCGCCTGGGCGCGACCGTCGCCAAGGTCGATGCCAACGGCGTGACACTGGCCGATGGCGAGCACATCGAATCCAGGACCGTGGTCTGGACCGTAGGCTTCCTGGCCAGTCCGCTGACCCGGCAGATTCCGGGTGAGACGGATCGTCAGGGCCGTCTGTTCGTCGATGAAAACCTCAAGGTGGTCGGCCAGGACGCTGTCTATGCGGCAGGCGATGTGGCTTACGCTGCGTGCGACGATCTGGGCAACTTTGCCGCCATGTCCTGCCAGCACGCGATCCCTCTGGGCCGCCACGCCGGCAACAACGTGGTTGCAGACCTGCTGGGCATCGCGCCACGGCCTTACAGCCAGCCCAAATACGTGACCTGCCTGGACCTGGGCGAGTGGGGCGCGGTGTACACCGAGGGCTGGGACCGCCAGGTCAAACTGATTCGCGAGGAGGCCAAGGAGCTCAAGCACAACATCAACTCGGTGTGGATTTACCCGCCGATTGCTGATCGTGCAGTGGCGCTGGCCGCAGCCGATCCGTCGATCCCCGTCGCCTGACGACCGCGAGTCATCCTGTGCCTGTTCCGGCCCGCCGGAGCAGGCTTTTTTTCGACCCATGCACGCCCTCAAGTGGCGCAGATTCAGGGTTAGTTGGCTTATCGTTTGAAGCCCGTCGGCGTATAGACTCACGTCCTCTATTACCCAGTTTGATAAAGGATGGCGCAGGCGCATGAGCATCCCGGGGTCCACCAGCAAGAATGAATTCGATTCGGCCGCCTGTTTCAGTCCGTCGGCGTCCAGTGGCGGCACCTCCTCGCGTCAGCCGTTGATCGACCTCAGCAAGCGGCGCTACGAACAGTGGCTGGTCTGGGGCATCGGGTTGGTGGTGGCGGTCGGCATCGTGATCATCAACACCGCAGCCCATCATCGCGACATCGCGGCCACGGTGATTTACCTCACGTTGTTGCTGATGGCGGCCAATGTCTTTTCCATTCGTGTGGTGATCGGCGTCTCGCTGCTGTGCATGGGGATGGTGGTGGCGATGTTTTTCATCGACGAGGGTTACCAGGACTGGGACTCGGTCACCAGCTTCGTGCGCTGCCTGACGGCGTTGTCGGCGATTGCCTTCCTGGCCATGCGCGGCAAGCAGGCAGCCGACACCCTGCGCCAGAACGAGATCTACCTGACCGGCGCCCAGCGCCTGAGCCAGACCGGCAGCCTGGGGTTGAGTGCCGATTCCGAGCACATGAGCTGGTCGCCGGAAACCGCACGGATCTTCGAATACCCGCTGGACATGCCGGTAACCCGCGCGATGATCCTGGCCCGCACACCGGCCGAAGAACATGCGCTGGTTTTGGATGTTTTCGAGCGCGCCGCTCGCCATGAGCCGCAGATCGAGGCGCGTCATCGCCTGGTCATGCCGGACGGGCGCATCAAGCACATTCACCTGATCGCCATTCCGATCTTCGCCCAGGACGACCGCTTCGAATATCAGGGCGCGCTGTCGGATATCACCGAGCGGGTGCTGGCCGAAGAGGTGCTCTATCGCACCCAGTCGCAACTGACCCACATCTGCCGAGTGACCACCCTGGGCGAGCTGACGGCCTCCATTGCCCACGAGGTCAAGCAGCCGCTGACGGTCATCAACAGTGGCGCAGACGGCTGCCGGCGCTGGCTGGACCGCCCCGAGCCGGACATTCCCGAAGCGCTCGCGGCCCTGCAACGAATCAAGGAAAGCGCCTGGCGGGCCAGCGAGGTGTTGAGCCGGGTTCGCGATCTGTCACGCAAGAGCGACCCCGTGCGCCGCGTCGAACACCTGAACGACATCGTCAGGGACACCCTCGGGGTGGTGCAGTACGAGATCAGCCACCATCACATCGTCCCGACCCTGAGCCTGTGCCCCGGCAACCCTGCGGTAATGGCCGACAGCATCCAGTTGCAGCAGGTCATCATCAACCTGCTGATCAATGCCTGCCAGGCCATGAACGGGCTTGATCGGCACCAGCGCCAGTTGCACATCAAGAGTTGGCTGGCGGGCGGCGAGATCATCCTGGAAATCGCCGACCACGGGCCGGGCATCGATCCTGAGGTCTTGCCGTCGCTGTTCCTTCCGTTCTTTACCACCAAGGCCAGTGGCCTGGGCATGGGCCTGTCGATCTGCCGGTCCATCATCGAGTTTCACGAAGGCCGGATCTGGGCGCAGAACACCGGGCACGGCGCCTCTTTCTTTTTTGCGCTGCCGCTGCTCGAAGAACCGCCGGTTCAGGAATACTCCGCCGAGTGATGGGGGTAGTCCACCAGCCGCGAGCCGATGACCATTTCGCTGATCCAGTCAGTCAGCAAGGTGGTGTAGGCGTGCTGGCTGGTGTCGCTGCTCAGGCCGTGGTCGGCGCCGTCCAGCAGGCGGTAGGTCAGCGAGTGCGCCAGGTCGAAGGCGGTGCGATAGCTCATCAGGGTGGCGTGGGGCACGTAGTCGTCCTGCTCGGATTCCACCAGCAGCACATCGCCCTTGAAGTCCTTGCAGGCGGCCAGCGCACGGTTGTCGGCGGCGGTCACGGCAGAGCGGCGATAGTGCGCCAGCTTGTCCCGGTCCAGCGCCTGCTTGGGCATGTCCCAGTCGGCGTCCCAGTACAGCGCAGGCACCCGCAGGGCCAGCCAGCGCACCGGGCGCATGGCGCTGAGGATGGTCGCCAGATAGCCACCGTAGCTGCTGCCGATCACCGCAATGGCGTTGTTATCCACAGCCGGATGGCTGGCCAGCCGGTCATACGCGGCCAGCAGGTCTTCCATGCTGTGCTCGCGTGACACCAGCGTGCGCATCTCATGGGTGCGCTCGTGGCCACGCAGATCGAAGGTCAGGCACACGCAGCCAAGACCGGTGATGTTCTTGGCCCGCGACAGGTCGCGTTGCTGGCTGCCTCCCCAACCATGGACGAAGAGGATGCCCGGCATCTTCGCGCCGGGGGTGAGGATGGTGCCGCTGATGTATTGATCGCTGACGCTGATGTCGATGGTTTCACTGCGAACGGTCATAAGGCTGGACCTGTGTGAATTTACTGATAAGGCCGACGTCGGGGTCGTCGCCTTCGTAGAGAACATGGGCGTGGGCGGGCAGGGTGGTCGGCCCGTAGATTTCATGGCTTGAGGCCCTGATGCGTTGCAACTGCGGATCGGCGGCGAACGCCACCAGCGCCTCGACTTCAGCCGGGCTGGCACCGCCGATTCGCCAGGATTGCTCAAGCACCCCGGAACACACCTGGCCTCGGGCGTTGGTGCCGTGGGCGATGTCGTAGTTGCGGCGCGAGGCGAGGAAGTCAGGGAAGCAATCGAGTGCGGCGTTTTCGTAAGTCATGGCCTGGGTGACCGATCGGCGCACGTCGTCATCCAAGTCGAGCTTGAGCAATTCGTCGTAGCCGCCGCGCACCAGCCACAACTGCGAGCCGCCGTAGACCTGCTCGCCGTTGTTGTCTTCGGTCAGGCTCTGGGTACCGTGGTAGCTGACGGTCATACCCGCGACCTGCACCTGGCCGACGCTGTAGGTGATGACGTCCTTGAGATCCTCCTCCAGCACCAGCCCCCATTCTTCGACTTCGCTCATGTCCTGGGCGTCGATGGCCTGTTGCAGTTCGGCCTCGGAGGTGACCACCACTTGCCCGCGCCCGGCGGTGGCCAGCACCGGCTTGACCCGCACCGGGCCTGCCTTGAGCAACTGGCGGCCAGCGCGCTGGGCGTCGGCTTCGTTGAAGACGCTGAAGCCTGTGAGCACTGCGTCTGCGGCATCCTCGAAGAAGCGTTCGGACCAGCCATCGGGCCGTGCGGTGGCGTCCTTGAGCAGCGGGTGGGAGATGGCCTTGGTAGCCATGAAGGGAAAATCGATCAAGCCGCCGAAGAAGTCATCGACGGTACGAATATTCAGCGCATCGCCAGAGTGTTTGCCGATCAGCGTGTCGGACGGGATGTAGTACAGCGCATGTCCCTGATGAAGGGCGGGATCGTAGGCACCGACGAATTCGGCCCCCAGCAGCTTGGCAATGCGCCTGGCCAATGCCTGCTGCACCACGGTTTCGTGGGTCGCCAGTTTCTTGTGGGTAGCCAGCAGAACGACTTCAGACTTTGCAGTGCTGCGTGATCCGCTCATGGGTGAGCTCCTGGATGGCATCTTGCAAACATAGCCCTGTAGGAGCGCGCTTGCCCGCGATGGCGGTGTGTCATTAACAGATGGGTTGAATGGCACAACCCAGTCGCGGGCAAGCGCGCTCCTACAAGAGCCGGCATCCATTGGCGCCGGACTCAAGGTTAAGAAGGCCGGCGCGCCGTTGAGTTCCTTGGGCGCTGATTAATGGTCCGCAGCCGATTGATCCGCGTCGCACGCCGGGAAGGGTTTGGTGTGATCGGAATCCTCACGGTCGCCCATGGCCTTGTACTTCTTGCGCAGCGCCCTGAGTTCGTTCTGGTCGAGGTTGTCCAGACTGAGTACGGCGTTCTGCGCGTCCTTGGTCACGCGCAGCAACTCGTCGATCTTGATGTGCAGCTCATCGGTGTCGCGGTTCTGGGTGTTCTGGATCAGGAACACCATCAGGAAGGTGATGATGGTGGTCGAGGTGTTGATGATCAGTTGCCAGGTGTCGTTGTAGTGGAACATCGGGCCGGTGGCGGCCCAGATGCAGATCAGCAGCACTGCCACCAGGAATGTCCGGGGGCTGCCCGTCCATTTCGACAAGGCCTGGGCGAACTTGGAGAATTTCATGACCGGCGTCCTTCGCGAATTCAGAGGAGATAAGCAAGGGACCGCAGCGGCGGTTTGAAATTTCTTTTTACAATTTAGCGAAGTGCAATTTAATTCAGGACCAGCCGAACAACTCGCAGGCATTCGCGGTGCTGGCCTGGGCGAGGCGCTCGGGGGGGACGTTCATGATCTCGGCCAATGCCTGGCAGATATCCGGCAGATGCTCCGGGCTGTTGCGCTGGCCGGGGTGCATGGCAGGCGCCATGTCCGGGGAGTCGGTTTCCAGCACCACGCCCTCCAGTGGCAACTCCTTGAGCACCCGGTGCATGCGCAGTGCCTGGGGCCAGGTGGCGGCGCCGCCAAGGCCGAGCTTGAAACCTAGCTTGAGGTATTCCCTGGCCTCTTCACGGCTGCCCGCAAAAGCATGGACGATGCCTGCGCGCTTGAGTTTGAAACGCTTGAGCGTGGCGATGGTGTCGGCGTGGCTGCGGCGCACATGGAGCAGCGCCGGCAGGTTGAAATCGGCGGCCATTTGCAGCTGGCTGTCGAGCACCGTTTGCTGTCGATCCCGGTCCAGGGTTTCGATGTAGTAATCCAGGCCGATCTCGCCCACGGCGCAGAGCTTGGGATGCCCCGCCAGGCGCTCCAGCCAGCCGCGCAGTTCCTGCAGATGCTCGGGGCGGTGTTCGTCCAGATAGGCCGGATGCAAGCCCAGCGCCGCGTAAACCGAGGGCTCGCTCAGGGCCAGGTCCCAGACCCGTTGCAGATTGCGCTGATAGACCCCCAACACCACCATGCGCTCGACACCCAACTGCTTGCAGTGCTGGAGCACGTTCTGGCGGTCTGCATCGAAATCGTCGAAATCCAGATGCGTGTGGGTGTCGATCAGTTGCACGCTCAGGCCTCGTGAATCCGCTGCTTGAAGGTACGGACGATGGCGTGCACGCCCGGTTGGTACTCGTCCTTCTCCACGGCGTCGAGGGCCAGGGCCAGGGCTTTTTCGGCGATCAGGTGATGCTGTTGGGCCATGGCGTTGACGGGCAACGGCAGGAAGTCCAGCAACTGGGTGTCACCGAAGGTACCCAAATGCAGTTGCTCCGGATTCAGACGACGCTCGTGCAAGAGGTCGAACACACCCTGCAGCAGCACGTAGGACGTGGTGACCAGCGCATCGGGAAAATACCCCAGCCGGTCGAGCATCTGCCCGGCGATGGCAAGGCCGGTCTCGCGGCTGAAGGACTCGCCGTGCTCGATGATGACCGAGCCCTCGAAGCCTTCCAGCGCATCTTCGAAGCCACTGGCGCGGGCTTTACTGACGCTAAGCTCGGGACGGGCGCCGATCAGCGCGACATGCCGAGGGCGGGTTTCCAGCAGGCTGCGGGTCAGTTGCTGGCTGGCGTCGTGGTCGTCGCTGACCACCGAACAGAAGTGCGCCGGGTCCATCTCGCGGTCGATGGCAATGACTGGGATGCCGTGTTTTTGCAGCTCGCGGTAGCTGTCGTCACTGGCGGGTAGACAACTGGCGACGAACAACGCATCGCAGCGGCGGGCGCGGAACAGTTGCAACAACTGCAACTCGCTGATGGGATCGTCGTCGGAGCTGGCGATCAGCAGCTGGTAACCTCGGGCGCGGGCGCCTTGCTCCAGCTGTTTGGCGATGCGGGCATAGCTGGGGTTTTCCAGGTCCGGGAGGATAAAACCCAGGGTGCGGGTGTGGCGGCTGCGCAGGCCGGCCGCTTGCGGGTTGGGCCGAAAACCGTGGGCCTCGACCACCGCGCGCACGCGCTCGACCGTGGCATTGCTGATGCGCTGCTGTTCGGCCTTGCCGTTGATCACGTAGCTGGCGGTGGTCACGGAGACACCCGCCAGACGCGCAATATCACTGAGTTTCAAGCCGGGCTTTCCTTGTGTGATGGCATGCGCCGGGATTTTCGCTGATTCGCGGTCATCATTACAGCAGACCATGGCAATGCAGGAAGCTTCCGGTTTTTTTAAGGACTCTTCCCACATCAATCGATGAGATGAGCTTCAATCCGCAGAGATTATCGAGTAACGTGCCCGCCAAGTTAGATTAAACGATTCAGCAAGCGTATTTCTGGCTGTAATCGAGCTAAATCGCTGGTCACATGCCAAGACGTTGTACAGCGAAATCATCGGGCCACCACCGGCCCCAAAACAAGAATCAGGGCGCAACCGTGCGCTGCGAAGGAGAAAGGCATGCTCGAACTCACCGTTGAGCAAATTTCCATGACCCAGACGGCTGTGGATAAACCCGCCGCGCTGCAATTGCTCGCTGACCTGCTAGTCGCTGACCAACTGGTCGCACCCGGTTACCTGCAAGGCTTGCAGGCGCGGGAGCAGCAAGGCTCGACCTTTCTCGGCCAGGGCATCGCCATCCCCCACGGCACCCCGCAGACCCGCGACCAGGTGTTCGCCACCGGCGTGCGCCTGATGCAATTCCCCGAAGGCGTGGACTGGGGCGACGGACAGATGGTCTATCTGGCCATCGGCATCGCCGCCAAATCCGATGAGCACCTGCGCCTGTTGCAACTGCTCACCCGTGCGCTGGGCGAGACCGACCTTGGCGAAGCCCTGCGTCAGGCCAAGACACCCGAGGCGCTGCTCAAACTGCTGCAGGGCGCACCTCAAGAGCTGGCGCTGGATGCGCAGATGATCTGCCTGGGCGCCTCGGTCGATGACTTTGAGGAGCTGGTCTGGCGCGGTGCCCGGCTGCTGCGCAAGGCCGAGTGCGTGAGCAACGGTTTCGCCGCCATCCTGCAGCAGGCCGAACCGCTGCCGCTGGGCGATGGCCTGTGGTGGCTGCACAGCGAGCAGACCGTCAACAAGCCGGGCTTGGCCTTCGTCACCCCGGACAAACCCATGCGCCATCTGGGCCAGCCGCTCAATGGTTTGTTCTGTCTGGCCAGCCTTGGCGAATCCCATCAGGCATTGCTCGAACGCCTGTGTGCGCTGCTGATCGAAGGTCGCGGCAGCGAGTTGGGCCAGGCCACCAGCAGCCGAGCGGTGTTGCAGGCTCTGGGCGGCGATGTGCCCCCCGACTGGCCGAGCGCGCAGGTCAAGCTGGCCAACGCCCACGGCCTGCACGCCCGCCCGGCAAAGGAACTGGCGCAACTGGCCAAGGGCTTCGAGGGCGATGTGCGGGTGCGGGTGGTCGAGTCCACAGAAAACCCGGTGTCGGTCAAAAGCCTGAGCAAGCTGCTGAGCCTGGGCGTACGTCGCGGCCAGACCCTAGAATTCATGGCCGAGCCCGGGATTGCCGCCGATGCGCTGCCTGCCCTGGTGGCGGCGGTGCTGGACGGCCTGGGCGAGGACATCGAGCCGCTGCCTGCCGAGGCTGCACCCGCGCCTGCCGCTGTTGTCGTGGAAAAGAGCGCTCCGGCTGCCGGTTCGCAGATCCAGGCGGTGCCTGCCGCGCCCGGCATCGCCGTCGGGCCTGCCCACGTGCATGTATTGCCTGTCATTGATTACCCGCTCAGGGGCCAGTCCCAGAGCGTCGAGCACGAGCGACTGCTGGCGGCGCTGGCGCAGGTGCGCGAAGACATCGGCGAGCTGATCCAGCGCAGCACCGCCAAGGCCATCCGCGAGATTTTCATCACCCACCAGGAAATGCTCGACGATCCCGAGCTGGTCGATGAAGTGGTCCTGCGTCTCAAGCAGGGCGAGAGTGCGGCTGCGGCCTGGATCACTGTGGTCGAGGCTGCTGCTGTGCAGCAAGAACAACTCAAGGATGCGCTGCTCGCTGAACGCGCTGCCGATTTGCGTGATGTGGGCCGTCGCGTGCTGGCGCAGATTTGCGGCGTCGACGACCTGGTCGAACCCCAGGAGCCGTACATTCTGGTGATGGACGAAGTAGGGCCGTCAGATGTCGCGCGGCTGGACCCGGCCCGGGTCGCCGGCATTCTCACCGCACGGGGCGGCGCCACCGCCCACAGCGCCATCGTTGCGCGGGCGCTGGGCATTCCGGCGCTGGTCGGGGCGGGCGATGCGGTGCTGCAGATCAAGTCCGGCACGCTGCTGTTGATCGATGGCCAGCGTGGCCGGCTCGACGTCGCGCCTGACGAGGCCACCCTGCAACGGGCGCTGCTCGACCGCGACACCCGCGAGACACGTTTGAAGGCGGCTGCGGCGCTGCGCATGGAGCCGGCGATCACCCGCGACGGCCATCAGGTCGAGGTCTGCGCCAACATCGGCGACAGCACCGGCACTGCGAAAGCGGTAGAGCAGGGCGCCGAAGGCGTGGGCCTGCTGCGCACCGAATTGCTGTTCATGGCACACAGTTCCGCGCCGGATGAGGCGACTCAGGAAGCCGAGTACCGTCGCGTGCTGGACGAGCTTCAAGGCCGCCCGCTGGTGGTGCGTACCCTGGACGTCGGCGGTGACAAACCCTTGCCTTACTGGCCCATCGACAAGGAAGAAAACCCCTTTCTCGGCGTGCGTGGCATTCGCCTGACCCTGCAACGCCCTGACGTGATGGAAAGCCAGTTGCGCGCCTTGCTGCGTGCCGCCGACAGCCGCCCGTTGCGGATCATGTTCCCCATGGTCGGCACCGTCGAGGAATGGCGCCAGGCGCGGGACATGACCGAGCGCCTGCGCTCTGAAATCCCGGTGGCGGACCTGCAACTGGGGATCATGATCGAGGTGCCGTCGGCCGCGCTGCTGGCGCCGGTGCTGGCCAAAGAAGTGGACTTCTTCAGCGTCGGCACCAACGACCTGACCCAGTACACCCTGGCCATCGACCGTGGCCACCCGACGCTCTCGGCCCAGGCCGATGGCCTGCACCCGGCGGTGTTGCAGTTGATCGACATCACCGTGCGCGCCGCCCATGCCCACGGCAAGTGGGTCGGCGTGTGTGGCGAGCTGGCTGCCGATCCGCAGGCCGTGCCAGTGCTGGTGGGCCTGGGCGTGGATGAATTGAGTGTCGCGGCGCGCAGCATTGGCGAGGTCAAGGCCTGCGTGCGCGATTTGACTATCAGCGGGGCCCGCACGCTTGCGCAGAACGCGCTGGCGGTCGGCAGCGCCCCACAAGTACGTGCCCTCGTGGAGGGGCTGTAATGGCTAAGATTCTGACACTGACCATGAACCCGGCGCTGGACCTGACCGTGCAACTGGGCCACCTGGAGGCCGGGCAGGTCAACCGCAGCGAAGGCATGCTCACCCATGCCGCCGGCAAGGGGCTCAATGTCGCCCAGGTGCTGGCCGACCTCGGGCACCAGGTGACCGTGGCCGGGTTTCTCGGCATCGACAATCAGCAACCCTTCGAGGCGCTGTTTGCCCGGCGTGGTTTCGTCGACGAGTTCGTGCGCGTGGCGGGGGAAACCCGCAGCAACATCAAGCTGGCGGAAACCAACGGCCGGATCACCGATTTGAACGGCCCGGGCCCGGACGTCAGCTTCGAGGCGCAACAGGCGCTGGCGGCACGGGTCGAGCAGATCGCCGGGGATTTCGACGCCGTCGTCGTGGCCGGCAGCCTGCCGCGCGGTGTCGATGCGCAGTGGCTCAAGGCGCTGTTGCAGATGCTCACCGCCAAGGGCCTGAAAGTGGCGCTGGACACCAGCGGCCAGGCCTTGCGCGCAGGGCTCGAAGCGTCGCCCTGGCTGATCAAGCCCAATACCGAAGAACTGGCCGACGCGCTGGACGCCCCGATCATTTCCATTGCCGCCCAGGCCCAGGTCGCCGAGGACCTGCGTCAGCGCGGCATCGAGCACGTGGTGATTTCCCAGGGCGCCGAGGGCGTGCACTGGTTCAGTTCGCAGGCGTGCCTGCAGGCGCTGCCGCCCAAGGTCAGCGTGGCCAGTACGGTGGGTGCCGGTGATTCGTTGCTGGCGGGTATGGTTCACGGGTTGATCAGCGGCCACACGCCCGAGCAAACCCTGCGCACCGCCACGGCCATTGCAGCGATGGCCGTGACCCAGATCGGTTTTGGCATCAACGACAAGGCCCAACTCAAGCGGCTGGAAAGCGGCGTCAGCCTGCGCGTGCTCTAAGCATTGCGACGACCCCGAACCGTAGCAGCACGGCTTGCCGGCGGGGGCGGTGTATCAGCCAATGCATGGTCGTCTG
This sequence comes from Pseudomonas putida, assembly GCF_028682175.1. Lineage (GTDB taxonomy): Bacteria > Pseudomonadota > Gammaproteobacteria > Pseudomonadales > Pseudomonadaceae > Aquipseudomonas > Aquipseudomonas putida_AD. Next base: position 16,622 of record NZ_JANHKS010000070.1, read on the forward strand.
ATACACCGCCCCGTCGGCAAGCCGTGCTGCTACGTGTAGCGTTTAAATCTATAAGAGAGGAAGTGTGATGAAGTTAGCCATCGTTACGGCCTGTCCGAACGGCAAGATCAGCAGCGTCCTCAGCGCCCGCCTGCTCGATGCGGCGGCCCAGCGACAGGGTTTCAGCACCTGCGTGGAAGTGCATGACCCGCGGCATCCCGAGAAGCAGATGTCTGCCGCTGATATCCAGGCCGCCGATTGGGTTTTGGTGGTCAATACCGGGCCGCTGGACCTGGCGCGTTTTGTCGGCAAGCGGCTGTTTCAATCGACACCGGCCCAGGCGCTGCAGGACGTCGACGCTTTCCTGCGTTCGGCCAGCGAGCAGGCTAGCGTCCATACCGCCAGCGCCCCTGTCGAGGCGCAAGCAGCGGTGGGCAAGGTGCCGCGTCTGGTGGCGGTGACCGCCTGCCCGACTGGTGTGGCGCATACCTTCATGGCCGCCGAGGCGATTGCCCAGGCGGCGAAGAAGCTCGGGTTTGAGTTGCAGGTTGAAACCCAGGGTTCCGTCGGCGCGCGCAACCCGCTCAGCCCCCAGGCAATCGCCGAGGCCGACGTGGTTTTGCTGGCCGCCGATATCGAAGTCGCGACCGAGCGTTTTGCCGGCAAGCGAATCTATCGCTGCGGCACCGGCATCGCCCTCAAGCAGTCGGAAGCGACCCTGAAAAAAGCCCTGGCAGAAGGGGAGGTCGAGTCGTCGGCTTCTGTCGCCAAGGCGCCAGGCAAGAAAGAAAAAACCGGGGTCTACAAGCACCTGCTGACTGGCGTGTCGTTCATGCTGCCAATGGTGGTGGCTGGCGGCCTGTTGATCGCGCTGTCGTTCGTGTTCGGTATCACCGCCTACAAGGAGCAGGGCACGCTGGCCGCCGCCTTGATGCAGATCGGCGGCGATGCGGCCTTCAAGCTGATGGTGCCGCTGCTGGCGGGGTACATCGCCTATTCCATCGCCGACCGGCCCGGCCTTGCCCCCGGCATGATCGGCGGCCTGCTGGCGAGCACCCTGGGCGCCGGGTTCATCGGCGGGATCGTGGCAGGTTTTCTGGCCGGGTACAGCGCGGCGGCGATCAACCGCTACGCGAAGCTGCCGGCCAGCGTCGAAGCGCTCAAGCCGATCCTGATTATCCCGTTGCTGGCGAGCCTGTTCACCGGCCTGGTGATGATCTACGTGGTCGGCAAGCCGGTGGCCGGCATGCTCGAAGGGCTGACCCTGTTCCTCGACAGCATGGGCACCACCAACGCGATCCTGCTGGGAGTGTTGCTGGGCGCGATGATGTGCGTGGACCTGGGCGGGCCGATCAACAAGGCGTCCTATGCGTTCTCGGTGGGGCTGCTGGCGTCCCAGAGTTACGCACCGATGGCCGCTGCGATGGCCGCGGGCATGGTGCCGCCGATCGGCATGGGCATCGCCGCGCTGATCGCCCGCCGCAAGTTCGCCCAGAGCGAGCGTGAAGCGGGCAAGGCGGCGTTCGTGCTGGGGTTGTGCTTCATCTCCGAAGGGGCGATTCCGTTCGCCGCCAAGGACCCGCTGCGGGTGATCCCTGCGAGCATCGTCGGCGGCGCGCTGACGGGGGCGCTGTCGATGTTCTTCGGCTGCAAGCTGATGGCGCCCCATGGCGGGCTGTTCGTGCTGCTGATCCCCAATGCGATCAACCACGCATTGCTGTACCTGCTGGCGATCGTGGCGGGCAGCGTGGTGACGGGCGTGTTGTATGCCGTGTTGAAACGGCCTGAGGTTGTCGAGCTGGATGCGGTGCCCGCTGGCGCTTGATGCAACAGGCGCCGAATATCCTGTAGGAGTGAGCTTGCTCGCGATAGCTTTCTGTCTGTGCCACAGGTGGTGACTGACACTCAGCAATCGCGAGCAAGCTCACTCCTACAGGTGCTGTGTACATCTCTGGTGCTTGTCACACTTCCCCAACATTGCATTGCTAGGGTCCTCTTTTTGCCATTCATGAGAGAGGAACAGCAATGACCCGGTTCGACCTGACACGCCGCCGAATCATTCAAGCCGCTGGCGCCGGATTGCTGTTGCCGGGCTTGGCGCCAGCGGTCATCGCCTCGGTCAAGGACCGGCCGAAAATGATCGACGGCGTGCAGTCCGGCGATCTGCTGGGTGATCGCGCCATGGTCTGGAGCCGCAGTGACCGGCCCTCGCGCATGGTGGTCGAGTGGGACACCCGCAGCATGTTCAGCAACCCGCGCCGCGCCGTCTCGCTGCTGGCCGACCAGCGCACCGATTTCACCGCTCGTGTCGAGCTGACCGGCCTTCCCACTGATCAGGCGATTTTCTACCGCGTGTTCTTCGAAGACGCCCATACCGGCGTCGCCAGCGAACCCTGGTTCGGCCATCTGCGCAGCGTGCCGCAGACCCGTCGCGACATTCGTTTCGTCTGGAGCGGCGACACCGTCGGCCAGGGCTTCGGCATCAACCCGGACATCGGCGGCATGCGCATCTACGAGGCCATGCGTCTGCGTCTGCCGGACTTTTTCATCCACAGCGGCGACACCATCTACGCCGACGGCCCGGTCCCTGCCGAGGTGGTGACCGAGGGCGGCCGCATCTGGCGCAACATCACCACCGAGGAGAAGAGCAAGGTCGCCGAAACCCTGGATGAGTACCGCGGTGCCTACCGCTACAACCTGATGGACGAAAACCTGCGCCGCTTCAACGCCGAAGTGCCGCAGATCTGGCAATGGGACGACCACGAAATCACCAACAACTGGTCGCCGAGCAAACAGCTGGATGATCGCTACAAGGTCAAGGACATCAATGTGCTCACGGCCCGGGGGCGCCAGGCATTTCTGGAATACGCGCCCATGCGCCTGCAAAGCGCCGACAATGGCGGGCGCGTCTATCGCAAGCTCAGCTATGGGCCGATGCTCGATGTGTTCGTCCTCGACATGCGCAGCTACCGCGATGGCAACGATGCGAACCTGGCCGACAAGCCGGGGCCGACCACGGCGTTTCTGGGGCGCGAACAGCTCGACTGGCTCAAGCGCGAGCTCAAGGGCTCACAGGCGCAGTGGAAAGTCATCGCCGCCGACATGCCCATCGGCCTGGGCGTGCCGGACGGTGAAATCAGCCCCGGTGTGATGCGCTGGGAGGCCGTCGCCAACACCGACAATGGCGCACCCAAGGGCCGGGAACTTGAAGTGGCCGAGCTGCTGGGCTTCCTGCGTCAACAGAAGATCCGCGACACCGTGTGGCTCACGGCCGATGTGCACTACTGCGCAGCCCATCACTATCACCCGGACCAAGCGGTGTTTCAGGATTTCGACCCGTTCTGGGAGTTCGTCGCCGGCCCGCTGAACGCAGGCAGTTTCGGGCCCAATACACTGGACAAGACCTTTGGCCCGGAGCTGGTGTTCCAGAAGGCTCCGCCCGCCCAAAACACCTCGCCGTTTGCCGGGTTCCAGTTTTTTGGCGAGGTGAACATCGAAGGGCAGAGCGGCGAGATGACCGTGACCCTGCGGGATCTGGATGGGGTTGCGGTGTTCGAGAAGAAATTGCAGCCCTCGGATCTCGTCTAGCCACCCTTTCCTGTAGGAGTGAGCTTGCTCGCGATGGCTGAGTGTCAGCCTATACACACGGCACAGACAGACTGCTATCGCGAGCAAGCTCACTCCTACAGGTCCGTGGCGCATATGAGTTTTTCGCAAAGCCGGGTAGAAATTGGCAGTTGTACGATAACTCTGCAATTGCCGGTAACACTTGCCTCGCCGCTGGCCTATCATTAGCCACCTAACGACGGGACAGGGTTTAGCGTGCATGCTGGCAATTTTCTGGGAAACCCTGAGCATCACCGCGCCGGTGTTCGCCATGCTGTTTCTGGGCGTGGTACTCAAGCGCGTCGGCTGGATCGACGACGGCTTCATTCACACCGCCTCATCGCTGGTGTTCAACTGCACCATGCCGGCACTTCTGTTCCTGGGCATCATCCACGCCGACCTGCACGCCGCGCTGCAACCGGGTGTGCTGGTCTATTTCATCGTCGCAACCCTGGCAGGCTTTGCGCTGGTGTGGGGCTGGGCGATCTACCGGGTGCCCTTCGTCGAGCGCGGCATCTATGTGCAAGGCGCGTTTCGCGGCAATAACGGGGTGATCGGCCTGGCGCTGGCCGCCAGCATGTACGGCGACTACGGCATCTCCCTGGGGGCGATTCTCGCGGCGCTGGTCATCCTGTTTTACAACACCCTCTCCACGGTGGTGCTGGCGGTGTACAGCCCGGTGATCAAATCCGACCCGTGGAGCATCTGCAAAAGCGTGGTCGCCAACCCGCTGATCATCAGCATCGTCGCGGCCACGCCCTTTGCCTATTTTCAGATCGGCCTGCCGAAATGGCTCGATACCTCCGGCAGCTACCTGGCGCAGATGACCCTGCCGCTGGCGTTGATGTGCATCGGCGGCACGCTGTCGCTCAGGTCTCTGCGTGAAAGCGGCTCGCTGGCCATTGGCGCGAGCATGATGAAGATGGTCTGGCTGCCGCTGATCTGCACTTTCGGCGCCTGGCTGCTGGGTTTCCGCCACGCGGAGCTGGGCATCCTGTTCCTGTACTTCGGTGCACCCACCGCCTCGGCCAGTTTCGTGATGGCGCGGGCGGCGGAAGGCAATCATGAACTGGCGGCATCGATCATCGTCATGACCACCCTGGCGGCGGCCGTGACGACGAATATCGGGATATTCATTTTGCAGTGGGGCGGGTGGATCTGAGGCTGAACGCCGGATTTGCGTAGCAGCACGGCTTGCCGGCGGGAGCGATCTTGAGGCCGCCCCCGCCGGCAAGC
>NZ_JANHKS010000071.1 GCF_028682175.1 Pseudomonas putida
ACCATCGATTTTTAGCGGCTGGTGTAGCCCCCATCAATCGGCATCGATATCCCGCTGATCATCGACGCCGCGCTGCTGAGCAGGAACAGGATCGGCCCGGCCACTTCTGACGTCTCGGCAAATCGCCCAAGAGGAATCGCCGCCAACGCCGGGTCGCGCTTGCTCGGTTCGCTCCAGGCCATCTGCGCCATGGGGGTGAGGGTCACGGTCGGGTTGACGCTGTTGACCCGAATCCCGTGCCGGCCCCATTCGCCACACTGCACGCGAGTCATGGCGTCCATCGCGCCCTTGGACGCGCAGTAACTCAGGTGATCGTCCAGCGCCACCAGCGAGGCCTGGCTCGACACGTTGACGATACTGCCCGCCACCCTGGCCTCGATCATCGCCCTGGCCACGCTCGCCGCCACCATCGCGGCAGCGCGCACGTTGACCGTCATGACCTGATCGAACGCCTCGGCGCTGACCGCCGCAGCCGGTTCCAGAATGGAAATGCCCGCACAGTTCACCAGCCCGTGCATCACCGGAAGCTCGGCCAGCACCGCGGCCAGTTGCGCCTGATCGGCCATGTCCACACTGATCGCCTGGCAGCCGAGCGCCGCCAGTGCCGTGCGGTCGCGGCCCATGGCATAGACCTCGGCGCCGCAGGCCAGCAACTGCTGCGCCACTTCCCTGCCAATGCCGCTGCTGGCGCCGGTCACCAGCACTCGCTGGCCTGTGAAATCAAAACGAACGTTACTCACATTCAGGCTCCCTGCAGGCGATGCATGATGGGTTTGAGCGCCGGATACAGCGCCACGTAGTCAGCGAACAAACGCGAGTACAGCGCGACGTTTTCAGCATTGGGCTCGGCGCGGCGCTCAAGTTGCACCCAGCCTTTGTGCACCTGTTCCTCGTCCACCAGGCCCACCGCATGGGCCGCCAGCAATGCCGCGCCCAGCGCTGCTTCCACTTCCTGGACGATGGTGTACACCGGGAAGTTGGTGACGTCGGCGATGATCTGCATCCACAGGTCCGAATGGCTCGCGCCGCCAACCACGATCAGCCTTGGGTCCAGCGATTGCGCGCCCCGGGTGCCGGCCTCGATGTTATGGCGCAACGCGAAGGTGACGCCCTCCAGCACCGCTCGGTACAGGTGAATGCGACTGTGGAACAGGGTCAGTCCGACGAAACTGCCGCTGGCCTTGGGGTCCCAGACCGGGCTGCGCTCGCCCATCAGGTAGGGTTGAAACAACACCCCTTCGCTGCCTGCGGGGATGTTCATCGCGGCACGCTCCAGAATGGCGTGACTGTCTTCACCGATCTCGCGGGCCTGCTGTTCTTCGGCCTGGCAGAACTGCTCGCGAAACCAGCTCACCGAAGCCCCGGCGGTGATCGCACCACCAAAGATGTAGAGGTCTTTGGCGCCGTTGAACACGTGGGGAAAACTCACCAGCCCGTGCCGCGCATCGACCTGCTGATTCAGATAGCCCCAGCACATGCTGGTGCCAATCATCGCCACATGGTTGCCGGCCTGGGTCACCCCGGCGGCGAAGGTCGCCATGGCCGCATCGACGCCACCGCCGAGCAATGGAATGCCAGCGTTCAGCCCCAGGCGCTCGGCCCACTCGTCCAGCAACCCGCCGACCACATCCCCCGAATGCACCAGCCGCTCGGGCATCATCGCCCGGGGGATGCCCAGCGCGTCCAGCATCTCGCCGGACCAGGCCCGGGCGTTCACATCGTAGACACCCCCGATGTTGCCCGCCGAACTGTGATCCACCGCGATCTCGCCGCTCAGGCAGTAGTTGATGTAGCTGTTGGGCGGCAGCAGGTAGCGGATTTCAGCCCAGACGTCGGGCTGTCTGTCCTTGAGCCAGAGCATCTTGGTGAAGCCGTAATAGCTGTCCACCGAGTTGCCGGTGATCGCGTATAAGCGTTCGAGATCGACATTGCGATTGACCCACTCGACCTGCTCTTCAGCCCGGCGATCCATCCAGATCAGGCAGGGGTACAGCGGTTTGATCCGGGCATCGACTGCGATGCCGGAACCGCCATACAGGCTGCTGACGCAAAGGGATTTGACGCTGTCTTTGGGCACGCCGCTTTTGCGCATGCAACCGGCGATGCAGGCTTCTACGGCGTCGAGCCAGACTTCGGGCCATTGCTCGGCCCAGCGCGGCCGGGGCGTGTCGACCTTGTAGCCCTGGCTGTGCTGCGCGACGATCTGGCCCGAAGCATCCACCAGCAATGCCTTGGTGCTCTGGGTGCCGATGTCGACCCCGATGACGTATTCCATCTTCGTGCGCTCTCTTGTTATTGGGTATTCGCTAAGGCTCGCAGCGCCCCCCTCCGTAGCAGCACGGCTTGCCGGCGGGAGCGATTTCAAATACGCCCCCGCCGGCAAGCCGTGCTGCTACAAGGGCCGGTTTCAACTCACGGGTTTCAAGAGCACCTTGATCGACCGGGTCGAGTCCGCGAGGGCGAACGCTTCGGCGTAGTCATCCAGGCCGAAGTCATGGGTCACGATGCCTTCGGATGTGACCAGCCCGCGTTCGAACAGGTCGATGGCAATCGGGTAGCAGTACGGCCCCAGGTGGGCGCCGCGCACGTCCAGTTCCTTGCGGTCGCCAATGATCGACCAGTCGGCACTGGTCTCGGCGCCGAACACACTGAACTCGACGAAACGACCCAGTTTGCGAATCAGGTCCAGCCCCTGGGTGACACCCACCGGAACGCCGGTGGTTTCGATGTACACGTCGCAGCCATAACCGTCGGTGAGGCCATTGATGATCTCGCGGGCGTTGTCGCGGCTGGGGTTGATGACCACGTCGGCGCCGAATTTCTTCGCCAGTTCAAGGCGCTCGTCGACCATGTCGATGACCACCAGTTTCTTCGGCGTTTTCAGCGCGGCGACCTGCACCATGCACAGACCAAGAGTGCCCGCACCTGCGATCACCAGCACGTCGTCCAGTTGCACGTCGCCACGGTTGACGGTGTGGATCGAACAGGCCATCGGCTCGATCAGCGCCGAGTCTTCAAGCGATACGGACTCGGGAATCTTGTGCACGATGGCGGTTTTCGGGATGCGCATGTACTGCGCCATGCCGCCCTCGGCGACGTCCTTCTGGAAGCCGAAGATGTTGTGCACTTCGCACATCCAGTACTTGCCGGATTTGCAGAACTTGCACTTCTCGCAGGGCACGATCTGCTCGGCGATGACCTTGTCACCGACCTCCACGCCGAAGTGCTCTTCAGCGCCCTCGCCCAGCGAATCCACGTAGCCGAAGAATTCGTGGCCCGGCACCACCGGCGCCTTGACCCACGGGCTCTCGCCACCCCAGAACATGGCCGCGCCCGAGTGGCATTTGCAGTCACTGGCGCAGATGCCGCAGGCGCCGATGCGAATCACCAGTTCATTGGCGCGGGCCACCGGCTTGCTGATGCGCTCCAGACGGTAGTCCTTCGGCGCGTGGCAGACGACGGCTTGCATGGTGGTTTTTGTGTTTTGTTCCATGTCGGTTCACCTGTTGGGATGTTTGGATAACGGCTGGGATTGCCGGGATTTATCGGTGCCTGGACCGGCCTCTTCGCGGGCGAGCCCGCTCCCACCGGGTTTGCATGGTTCTCTGTGGGAGCGGGCTTGCCCGCGAAGGGGCCCGATCAGGCACCACCAAATTTATTTATGCCGCTGCCGACTGATGAAAATCGCCAGCAAAATGATTGCGCCCTTGATCACGCTCTGCACATAGGGCGATACGCCCAGCATGTTCAAGCCGTTGTTGAGCACGCCCAACAGCATGGCCCCAACCAGGGTGCCGATGATCACGCCGCGACCGCCGGCAATCGACGCACCGCCCAGCACCACTGCGGCGATGGCGTCCAGTTCGAAGCCGACCCCGGCGTTCGGCTGCCCGCTCATCAGGCGCGAAGACAGCACCAGCCCGGCAATCGCTGCCGTCAGACCGCTGATCGAATACACCAGCAACTTGAACCGCGAAGCCCGCACGCCAGACAGGCGCACCGCTTCTTCGTTGCCGCCGATGGCGTAGACGTAACGCCCGATGCGCGTGTGTTGCAGCAGCACCCAGGCGAAGAAATAGGTCAGCAACATGATCAGGATCGGCACCTGGATCCCGAACAGGGTGCCGCGCCCGAACCAGGCGAACCAGTCCGGCATGCCGGAGATCGGGTAACCGTCGGTGTACATCAGGCCCAGCCCGCGGGCGATGCCCATGGTGGCGAGGGTCACGATGATTGGCGGCATCTTCAGGTAAGCGACGAAGATGCCGTTGCCCACCCCAAAGCCCACGCCGATAAGCAAGCCGATCAGGATCGCAATCGGCGCCGGCACGCCTGCCACCATCAACCCCGTGGTCAAGGTGCCAGACAGCGCCATCACCGGCCCGACCGAAAGATCGATGCCGCCGGTGAGAATCACGCAGGTCATGCCCACGGCGATGATCGCGTTGATCGACACCTGCCGGGCGATGTTTTCCAGGTTCGCCCCGGTGAGGAACTTGTCGCTGGCGAAGATCATGAAGACCGTCACCACCACCAGCCCGACGAAGGGATAGAACGCCGGGGAGCGGATCAGTTGGGCGAAATTGATCTTCAGACGGTTGGGTTGGGCGGTCATGGTTTTAATGGACGTGTTCACTGTTCAGACTCCCGGTGGCATGGCGCATCACTTCTTGCGGGTTGATGTCGCCGGCCTGCAGCACGTTGACGATGGCGCCCTTGTTGAAGACGGCTACGCGGTCGCACATGCCGATGACTTCCGGCAGTTCCGAAGAAATCATGATGATCGCGAAGCCTTGTTCGGTGAGTTTGCGCATCAGGTTGTAGATCTCCGCTTTCGCACCCACGTCGATGCCTCGGGTCGGTTCGTCGAAGATCAGGATGTCGCAGTGATGGTTGATCCAGCGCGCGATCACCACCTTCTGCTGATTGCCGCCGCTGAGGTTCAGTACCCGGCTTTCGCAGGACGGCGCCTTGATCGACAGCTGCTTCATCAGCTCCGCCGTCGTGGTGTCTTCCCTGTGCCGGTCGAGCAAGTGAACGGCGCTTTCGTACTTGCCCAGGTTGTTCAACGAGATGTTTTCGCGAATGCTGAAATCGACGATCAGCCCCTCGCTCTTGCGACTCTCGGGCAGCAGCCCGATGCCATTGGCCAGCGCATGGGCCGGATCGCTGAGATTGACCGGCTGGCCGCGCAACAGCACGTCCTTGCTCACCACCGGCAGCGCGCCGATCACTCCCAGCGCAAGCTCGGTGCGCCCGGAGCCGACCAGCCCGGCAAAACCGAGAATCTCGCCCTTGTGCAGGTTGAAGCTGTTGTGCGGACCGTTGCGGGTCAGCTGGATGTCACGCACTTGCAGCACCACGTCGCCCAGCGGTTTGTCGGGTTTGGGTGGAAAGCTCGCCTCCAGACGCCGCCCCACCATCATCTCCACCAGGGTGTCGATGTCACTGTCGGCCACGGTCAGCGCACCGACATTCGCGCCGTCGCGCAGCACGCTGATGCGGTCACACACCTGGAAGATTTCCTCCAGATGATGAGAGATGAAGATCACCGCCACGCCCTGGCTTTTCAGCTCGCGCATGATGTCGAACAACAGCTCGGCTTCGGACGGGGTCAGGGTGGCGGTGGGCTCATCGAGAATCAGCAGACGCGCTTCCAGCGCCAGCGCCTTGGCAATTTCCACGAACTGCTGCTCGGCCACGCTCAGGTGCTGCACCGAGCAATCGAGGTTGATCTTGACCCCAAGGCGATCAAACAGCGCGATGGCTTTCTCGCGCATCTCGCCTTTGCGCAGCAGGCCGAAACCGTTGACGATTTCATGGCCCAGGAAAATGTTTTCCACGGCATTGAGGTACGGGATCAGGCTGAATTCCTGAAACACGATGCCGACGCCGGCGGCGATGGCTTCGTTGTAGGTCGCGAAATGCTGTTCGGCGCCGTCGATGCGAATGCTGCCTTTGTCCTGATGCTCGACACCGGCAAGGATCTTCATCAGCGTCGACTTGCCCGCGCCGTTCTCGCCGAGCAAGGCATGAATCTCGCCGCGCTCGACCTCAAGGTTGATCGACTTGAGCGCATGCACGCCGGGGTAGCTTTTACAGATGTTTTCCAGTTGCAGAAGGCAGCTCATGGGCACCTCGTCAAACTGCAGCGCACGTGAATCCGCGCCGCCCGCCAAACGTGAAAAATGTCAGGCGGGCAGCAGCGTCTGGGTTACCAGGTGAAGGTCTTGGCCTTGTCCTGATCCACCAGCAGGATGTCCACCGGGATAGTCGCCGGAACTTGCGAGCCCCACTTCTTGGCGAGCGCAAGGCCCAGGGCCAGACGCACCTGATCACGCGGGTATTGAGCGGAGGTGGCGATGAACTTGCTGCCCGGCTTCTGGATTTCCTTCACCGCTTCCGGTGCGCCGTCGACGCTGGTCAGCTTGACGTCACGACCACTGGATTCGATCGCCGCCAGTGCGCCCATCGAGCCGTTGTCGTTGACGCTGAACAGGCCCTTGAGGTTCGGCTGCGCCTGCAGCATGTTCTCGGTCACGCTCAGTGCCTGGTCGCGTTCCTGCTTGCCGTTCTGGATGCTGACAATCTTGATGTCCGGGTGCTTGGCCAGGGCGTCCTTGCAGCCGCGCACGCGCTCAAGGATCGGCACCACCGCGATGCCATCGAGAATCCCGACGTCGCCTTTGCCGCCGATGTGGGTGGCCAGGTATTCACAGGCCTGAACGCCTGCGTCGTAGTTCTTGGAGCCGACGAACGAATCCAGCGGCCCGCTGGCCTGCGCATCCACCGCAACCACTACCACGCCTTTGTCATGGGCCTGTTTGACGGCCGACTGCACGCCCACCGAATCGGTCGGGTTGATGATCAATACGTCGATGCCCTTTTGCAGCATGTCTTCGATGTCGCTGATCTGCTTGGAAACATCGTGACGCGCATCGGTGACCAACAACGTCGCGCCAATACTGCCGCTGGCGTCCTGAAGGGCGTCCTTCATGGTCACGAAATAGGGGTTGTTGATCTCTTGAAACGAGGCACCGATCTTCAGCGGGCCGGCCTTGCTGTCAGCCGCTTGAACGGTGAAGGAGCCAGCGCACGCCACAGCCACGGCGAGCGAACAGAAAACGGCGGAGAAGCCTTGCTTGAGGCGGATTGTCATAGCGAAAAATCCCGTTGTTTTTATTGTTAAAGCGGAAATGTCATCGTTAACATTTTCGAAATTAGCAGAGAAGATCGGGGTTCGCAACAGGCCCGTGCAGCGGCTCACCACGCTCGATCAAAGCTCCCTCATACCGTATGCTCATTGCCCAGCCGCAAGAAAGGGAGGTGGGAATGGAAAAGGAAACCGAACCGGCATCGGAATCAACGGCTTGGGATGAATGGTTCAATGCCCCTCCCGTAACCGAAGATTTCGCCTCAGATCGTGAGCAACAAGGCTCACCTACGGAGCTTTCACACAAACCCCCTCGCGTTGACAAAGTTCATGATGGGTGCAGATAATCCGGGCATATGTCATACGACAACCGATGACATCAATAAGAACAACATCCTGATCAGGGCTTCTAACGATGACTCAATCCAGCGCCCATGCACCTTTCAACCGCATTCTGCTGACAGGCGCCGCAGGCGGGCTCGGCAAGGTGTTGCGTGAAAGCCTGCGCCCGTACGCCACTATCATCCGTCTGTCCGATATTGCCGAAATGGCCCCCGCTGCTGGCGCTCGCGAAGAAGTGCAGCGATGCGACCTGGCTGACAAAGCCGCCGTTCATCAACTGGTCGAAGGCGTGGATGCCATCGTGCACTTTGGCGGTGTGTCCACCGAGCACTCGTTCGAAGACATCCTCGGCCCGAACATCTGCGGCACTTACCACCTGTACGAAGCGGCCCGTCGCCATGGCGTAAAGCGGGTTATCTTCGCCAGCTCCAACCACGTGATCGGCTTCTATCGCCAGGACCAGACCATCGACGCCAGCGCCGTGAAGCGCCCGGACAGCTACTACGGCCTGTCCAAGTCCTACGGTGAAGACCTGGCCAGTTTCTATTTCGATCGGTACGGCATCGAAACCGTGAGCATCCGCATCGGCTCCTCGTTCCCCGAAGCGCAGAACCGCCGGATGCTGAGCAGTTGGTTGAGTTACGACGACCTGACCCAGTTGATCGAGCGCGGGCTGTTCACGCCCGATGTCGGCCACACTGTGGTGTACGGCGCGTCGAATAACGAAAAGGTGTGGTGGGACAACCGCCTGGCCAGCCATCTGAACTACCAGCCCAAGGACAGCTCCGAGCCGTTCCGCGCCAAGGTGGAGGCACAGCCGGCGCCTGCCGCCGATGATCCGGCGATGGTCTATCAGGGCGGCGCGTTCGTGGCGTCGGGGCCGTTTGGCGACGCGTGATTGCCGCCTGGGTGATTGCACGATTGAACCCGTCTTTTTCCACCTCGGAGAACGAGTGCCATGCAGGCTGAATTGATCCTCGACGCGCGCAACGCCACCGGTGAAAGCCCGGTGTGGAGCGCGCAGGAACAGGCGCTGTACTGGGTCGATATTCCGGCGGGGCGACTGCATCGTTGGAGCCCGCTGGATGACTGTACGCAGAGCTGGCAGGCGCCGCAGATGCTCGCCTGCATCGCCCGTCATCGCGATGGCAGCTGGCTGGCAGGGATGGAGGACGGTCTCTATCGCGTTCGCCCCCAGGATGACGGCAGCCTCGCGTCAGAGCTTCTCAGCGCGGTTGCTCACCTGCGCCCGAACATGCGCTTCAACGATGGCCGTTGCGACCGTCAGGGGCGCTTCTGGGCCGGTACCATGTTCATGGACATGGGCCAGGCCGCCGTCGTCGGTTCGCTCTACCGCTACGACGCGGGGCAGCGCGACCCGCTGGCAGCGCAACTGGACAGCATGATCGTGCCCAACGGCCTGGGTTTCAGCCCCGACGGCCGCATCATGTACCTCTCCGACTCCCATCCCGACGTGCAGAAAATCTGGGCCTTCGATTACGACATCGACAGCGGTACGCCACGCAACCGCCGCTTGTTCGTCGACATGAACCAGCACCCCGGTCGCCCCGACGGCGCGGCGGTCGATGCCGATGGCTGCTACTGGATTTGCGGCAACGATGCCGGCCTGATCCACCGTTTCACGCCTGAAGGCAAACTGGACCGGTCCTTGGCGGTGCCCGTTAAGAAACCGGCGATGTGCGCTTTTGGCGGTCGGGATCTGGATACGTTGTTCGTGACCTCGATTCGCCCTGCGGGCGATGTCAGCGATCAGCCGCTGGCCGGTGGCGTGTTCGCGTTGAGGCCCGGTGTGCAAGGCATCGAAGAAACGCCTTTCGGGTAGCCTGCGGGCTACCTTTCTCTTTTCCTCATACAAATCATTCGAATATCGTTATGAAGATTAGTTATCTTCATAAACGACCCGCATAAACATACCTTCTATATTTATGACAAAAGGTGATTAGCGCGCTGCTGATTTATATCTTTATGATCTGAGCCACAACAACCTAAACAGGAGTTCAGGCGATGGCGATTCAGATCAACCCCGTTGCAGGACGAATCGGTGCCCAGTTGAGCGGCATCAAACTGTCCGGCGATATCTCGGCTCAAGACTTCGATTTCATCAATCAGGCACTGCTCAAGTACAAGGTCCTGTTCTTCCGCGATCAGTTCCTCACCGATGAGCAGCATGAAAGTTTCTCCCGTCGCTTCGGCGATCAAGTGCCGCACCCAACCGTGCGTTCTGCCGAAAAAAGCTCGGCAATCCTCAACCTCGATTCCCGCGAAACCCGCGCCAATTCCTGGCACACCGACGTCACCTTCGTCGCCAACTACCCGAAGATTTCCATCCTGCGCGGCGTGGTCATTCCGCCTTACGGTGGCGATACCGTGTGGGCCAACACCGCAGCCGCCTACGCTGACCTGCCTGAGCCGCTCAAGGCACTGGCCGACAACCTGCGCGCCTTGCACACCAACCTGTATGACTACGCAGCGCCCAAGGACACCGGCGCCGAAGGGCTCAAGCGTTACCGCGAGCAGTTCACCGCCGAGGTCTACGAGACTGAGCATCCGCTGGTGCGCGTGCACCCGGAAACCGGCGAGCGCAGCCTGATTCTCGGTCACTTCGTGAAACAGATCCTGGGCGTGAGCAGCAACGACTCCAAACAATTGATCCGCCTGTTCCACGACCGCATCACGCAGATCGACAACACCGTACGCTGGCGCTGGAGCGAAGGCGATGTGGTGATCTGGGACAACCGCGCCACCCAGCACATCGCGATCAATGACTACGGCCAGGCCCAGCGCATCGTGCGCCGCACCACCGTGGCCGGTGACATCCCGGTGGGCGTCGATGGCCGTTCCAGCCAGGCGATCAAGCCGACACCCGAAACCCTCTCCCCTGCCACCGAAGCCGACAAGAAACACCTGGCGGCCTGATCTCACTTTTTAAGGAAGAAATCCCATGGCAAAGGCCAAGCGAACATCTGTATTCAGCAAATCGAGCGTAGCTACCGCACTGGCGGCGCTGCTGATGATGCCCTTGGCCGAGGCCGACGTCCTGCGCATTGGCGTGGCCAGCGCCGGCGGTGGCGATCCGGTGACCTTCAGCGGCTCGTCCCTGGGGATCGTGCGCAACCAGCAACTGCTGGAAAAAGCCTTCGAAGGCACCGGCACCGAGATCCAGTGGTTCTTCTTCAAGGGCGCAGGCCCTGCGGTGAACGAGGCGCTGTCCAACCAGCAACTGGACTTTGCCTATCAGGGCGATCTGCCCGCAGTGGTCGGCCGCTCCAACGGCCTGGACACCAAGCTGCTGGCGGCCATCGGCGTGCGCTCCAATGTGTATGTGGCCGTGCCCAAAGGCTCGGACATCAAGACCATCGAAGACCTCAAAGGCAAGAAAGTCGCGCTGTTCCGAGGCACCAACGCGCACTTGGTGGCGATCAATCTGCTGGCCGACCACAAGTTGGCCGAGCGCGATCTGAAGGTCATCAACCTGGACAACGGCAGCACCCAGGCGGCGCTGGCGTCCAAGGGCGTCGATGCCGCATTCGGTGGCCGCGAGCTGTTCAAGCTGCGTGATCAGGGCCTGGTCGACATCATCTTCGACAACCCGGACAACGACGTGCGCTACACCCGTCAATGCGCGCTGGTGGTACGCGGCGCCTATGAGAAAGACCATCAGGAGCAGGTGCAGAAAGTCGTCGATACGCTGGTCAAGGCCGCCAAGTGGGAGTCCGAAGAACAGAACCGCGATGCGGTGCTCAACGAATGGGCCAAGACCAACGAACCGCTGGCCTCGCTCAAGGCGGACTTCGAACACCTGCAACTGCGCGACAGTGCCTCGCCTCTGGTCGATGACTTCCTGCGCACGCGCTACCAGTCCGTCGCCGATCAGGCCAAGGACGAGAAGATGATTCGTCGCCCGGTGAGCATCGATGGCTGGTTCGAAACCCGATACCTGGACCAGGCCATCAAGAACAACGGCCTGGGTCAGTTCTGGACCGCTTACGGCGCAGACGGCAAGGCGCCGACAGGCAACGCCACGGCGTTGACCAAACCGATCAGCAACGGAGGCTGACGTCATGGCCAGAGCGACCGCAACCGCACTCGACCAACAGCAGGTGCCTGGCAAACCGCTGGCACCGGTCAAGCGCCTGCCACCATCGACGCCCCGTTCTACACCTCGCGTAGTGGTTCGCGTAGCTCAAGGTTCGGCGTGGCAATCCCGCGCGCTGAACCGCTTGCTGCCCTGGCTGTTGCCCACCGCACTGCTCGGGCTGTGGTATCTGGGCAGCGAGCGGGGCTGGCTGTCGGACCAGGTGCTGCCACCGCCGGCCTTCGTCTATCAGACCCTGGTGGACCTGGCGAGCACCGGCGATTTGTGGCTCAACGCTTCGGCCAGTATGCAGCGTGTGCTGGTGGGCTTTCTGATCGGTTCGGGGCTGGGCGTGACCCTGGGTCTGGTGATGGGGCTGTCGAAAACTGTCGAGGATTACTTGCTGCCGAGCTTCAACGCGCTGGTGCAGATTCCGGTGCTGGGCTGGATGCCCTTCGCCCTGCTGCTGTTTGGCATCGGCGAGCCGCTCAAGTACGTGCTGATCGCCCACGCCGCCCTGGTGCCGGTCACGCTGTGCACCTTGCAGGCGTTCCATCAGGTGCCCAAACGCCTGCTGGAAGTAGGTCAGGCGTACGGCTTCAGTCGGCGGCAGATTGTTACCGACATTGTCCTGCCGTCCGCCGTGGCGCCGATCTTCACCGGTCTGCGGCTGGGCTTCACCAAGGCCTGGCTGTCGCTGGTGGTGGTCGAGCTGCTGGCCTCCAGTGAAGGGCTGGGTTACCTGATCGCCTACGGGCGCCAGCTGTTCCAACTGGATCTGGTGATGGCTGCCGTGGTGGTGGTCGGTGCCGTGGGCCTGCTGATCGACCGCAGTTTCGAATACGTCGAGCGTCGCCTGAACAAAGGCCGCGCCGTTATTCCGGGGAGGCTGGCATGAGTACGCTGACTTCATCCGCCGCGCCTTCGACGCGTCGGTATCGCGGCTGGGTCTTGCCGGTGGTGGCCGTGGCGGTCTGGTGGCTGGCGACCAACCAGGGCTGGAGCGATTCAGGCCTGCTGGTTTCGCCGCAGAAAGTCGCCGCCACCGCCTGGCATCAGTTCACCTCCGAAGCGTTCTGGCGGGCGATCTCTTCAAGCCTTGCACGCAATCTCAGCGGCTTCTTCATCGGTACGGCGCTGGGCCTGGTTCTAGGCTGCCTGCTGGGCTTTTCGCGTCTGTTCGAGCGTGTGGTGGGTCCGAGCTTCAACACCTTCAAGCAAATTTCACTCTTCGCCTGGATCCCGCTGATCTCGGTGTGGTTCGGCCTGGGGGATGTGGCCAAGGTGGTGTTTCTGTCGCTGGCGGCGCTGGTGCCGGTGGTGGTCAACACCTGCGACGGACTGCGCAACGTGCCGCCTGCGTTTCTGGAAGTGGCCAAGGTGTATGGCTTCACGCGGTGGCAGACGATTCGCGGCGTGATGCTGCCGGCCGCCCTGCCCTCGATCTTCACCGGGGTCTATCTGGCGCTGGTCTATTCGTGGCTGGCGACCATCGGCGCCGAGTACCTGCTGGTGTCCGGCAGCGGCATCGGCAACACCCTGATCGACGGCAGCGAGCACTTCATGATGGACCTGGTGCTGTTCGGGATGGTGGTGATCGGCCTGGTCGGCTGGAGCCTGAACCTGCTGGCCCGCAGCCTCGAACGACGTATGCAGCGGCTGTACGGCATCACGCCGCGCTAGTTTTCAATTCAAGGAGTACATCATGGCTGCCACTCAACCGCTCAACGCAGTGCAGGGCAATGGCCTGCGTCTGGAAAACATCAGCAAGTACTTTTCAAGCGCCAGCGCCGACACCCAATTGCAGGTGCTCGATAACGTGCAACTGGACATCGCGCCCGGGGAATTCATCGCCATAGTCGGCGCCAGCGGCTGCGGCAAGTCGACCTTGCTGCGGCTGATCCTGGGGCTGGACGAGGACTTCGACGGGCAGATCCTGCTGGATGAAAAACCCATCAAGGGCACCGGCCTTGAACGTGGCATCGTGTTTCAGGATCACCGGCTGTTCCCCTGGCTGACGGTGGAGCAGAACGTTGCGGTGGGCTTGAAGAACGCGCCACTGAGCCCTGCGCAAAAACGCGAGACAGTGCGCGAACATATCCACCTGGTGGGACTGCAGGATTTCGTCGAGTCCTACCCGCACCAGATTTCCGGCGGCATGGCCCAGCGCGTGGCCATCGCCCGGGGTCTTGTGAACCGCCCCAGCGTGTTGCTGCTGGACGAACCCTTCGGCGCCCTCGACGCCCTGACCCGCACACGGTTGCAGCGGGAGCTGCAGCATATCTGGCAGCAGGAAAAGATCACCATGGTTCACGTCACCCACGATGTGGACGAGGCGGTGTATCTGGGCGACCGGGTGGTGGTCATGCAACCGCATCCGGGCCGCATCCGCCGCGTCGTCGACATCGACCTCCCCCGCCCACGCAACCGCAGCGACGCCCGGTTCATCGCGTTGCGCGATGACGTGTTGAGTGATTTTGCAGAGTTGTCGTAGCCCGGTACCCACTGCCCCTGTGGGAGCGAGCTTGCTCGCGAAAGCGGTGGGTCAGTCAGTACCCGGCCGCATGATCCAACGCCTTCGCGAGCAAGCTCGCTCCCACAGGGTCTGGGTGTATCCGGGGTGTGGGCGATGGTTATCAAACCACGCCAAACAACGACACCTGATTGCGCCCGTTCTTCTTGGACGCATACAGCGCCTGGTCGGCCCATTCGATGACGGTGGTGTGATCGGTGGGCAGCAGGCTCATATCGGCGACGCCCAGGCTGATGGTGCAGCGAATCACCTCACCCTCATGGCAGATTTCCTGGGCTTCGACCGCTACCCGCAGGCGTTCGGCGAACATGCCGGCACCGTATTTATCGGTGTCCGGCAGCAGCACCGCGTACTCTTCCCCGCCATAGCGCCCGGCGATGTCCGAGTCACGGATGTGCTCGCGAATCACATCCGCCACGCGCTGGATCACCTTGTCGCCACACTGGTGACCATAGGTATCGTTCACCCGCTTGAAGTGATCGATGTCGAACATCACCAGCGCCGCCGTCGTGCCGTAGCGCACATGTCGCGCGTATTCCAGGCGTAGCGCCTCTTCCCAGTGGCCGCGGTTGTAGAGGCCAGTGAGGCGGTCGGTGCTGGAGAGCTTTTGCAACTCGAGGTTGGCGGCCTGCAATTGCTGACGGTTGGTCGCCACATCGGTGACGTCGTAGATCACCAGGCACACGTGCGTGACCTCGCCGCTGGTGCCGCGCAGGGGAAACATCGTGGTGTTCTGGTACATGAAGTCTTCCTGCCCGGTGATGGGCTGGTAACTCTTGAAACGCACCAGGTACGGCCGCTGCTCCCAGATCGTGAACGCCGGCGTGCCGAGGGTGATCACGCTGTCGATCTTCTTCTGCAACCAGTGCTCGTTGACCTCGGGGAACAGGTCGAAAAACGAGCGGTTGGCGGCCTCGTACGGCAGTACTCCGGAACGGTTTTCCATGAAGGTGTTCCACACCTGCACGCGGTACTCCTGATCGAGCACCACCACCCCCACGTCGATACTCTGGGTGATGGTCAACAGCCAATGCAGCTCCTTGATGTCGATGCGGTCGTTCATGAATCAGCTCATCAGGTAGGCGAGTTTGCGCGACAGCCGCTCTACCGAATCTTCGGTGAACAACATCAGCAGGTCGAAATGGATGTTGTGCCCTTCCAGGCTGTAGCTGATTTCCACCGCGAGGGTCTTTTTCCAGCGCCGCTGATTGATGCGGATCAGATCCTCGATGCCGCTGTGGGCGTTCAGCACCTGAGGGTGGCCTTGCGAGAACTCGATGTCGAGCTGCTCGGCGATCCCGCTCAGGCAGGCACCGATCAGGATCGACGACAGGTCCAGGAGCATTTCCATGTCCGAGTAGTCGCGATCCTTGATCTTCATCAACTGCGCCATGTCGGCGATTTCTGAATCATGAAACAGCAGCAATGCCTCGCCCGCGATGCCGCCGCCGATGTAGCCCTGGCACACGGCAGTCATTCGTTCGCTGCCCTGGGCGTCGGCCAGCGCCATGTGCAGCTCGCCCACCTCGAGCATGTTGACGTTGGGAATCGGCAACTGCACGAACACGCCCAGCACCCGCGCCAGCAATGCAGCGGCGCGGCCCATGGCGACGTTGACGGTTTCGCGAAATGCATCGTGAAAACTGATGGCGACGGGTTCGGCCTTTGGCGCAATGACCGGCGCTTCCGTGCGCTCACCCAGGAGGCCAAGCCGTTGCAGGGTCAGTTGCAGCTCAAGCGGATCAGCCGGTTTCTTCAGGAAGGCCAGCGCACCCAGCTCTCGCGTGCGGCGCACGGCCTCCTGCTGCACATCGCCGGACACCACGATGACCTTGGCCTTGAGGTTTTCGGCGCGCATCAGGGCAAGCGCCTGGTAGCCGTCCATGTCCGGCATGGTCAGGTCCAGCAGCACCACTTCGCCCAGGCCCTGGCGAATCGCCTCCAGGCCTTCGTGGCCGTTGGTCGCGGTCGTGACCGACACCCCCCAATCTGCAGGCAAGGCACGTATCAACTGTTTGCGCGCCATATTGGAGTCGTCGCAAATCAGGAGCGGCATCATGGTCATCGCGTTCAATCTCACTGCAAAAGAGTTTCAGGCGAGGCCTGCAAGTTCAATGCGATTAGTTGTGTTGCCTCAAGCAACTCCACTCATATGGGTGCAGGTTAATCTGACACAGTGGGTCGAATCTTCACTCTTTCAGAGAAAACCGGGCAATGTGTAACATCCATGCAACATCTATGCACAACTTTCGAGCGTTCGTGAATAACCAGAATACAAAGTATTGACGCTGTTTTAATGACACGCCACCCGTGGCAAAGGCCCGTGTTTGAGGGTTAGAGACCGATCAAGCGATACCGAAACCGGTGCGTCAGTTGATGACGCACAGGACTTGTAAGAGACAGGCTTATTCATGTTGAGGATGAATGACCCAATACAGTGCCCGATGCACTAATAGGTACTGCACAGACGCACACCTATTGCTCAACTCAATCAACTGATAATGAGTTCGCAGCCATGGATTGATACAGCGGAGGATCGATTCAGGCCAGGGTCGATTCAATACAATCAATCAGGGCCTGCGCCTGAAAAGGCTTGGCCAGGAAACATACAGCGCTGCCGCTCATGGCGCGCCGGCGCACGCTTTCCTCGGGAAAGGCAGTGATGAAAATGGTGGGAATCCGGATGCCCTGGGTGCCCAGATATTCGTGCAGCTCAACGCCGCTCATGTGCGGCATCTGCACGTCGGTGATCAGGCAGTCGGTGGTGGCCAGCTGACCAGAGGCGAGAAAGTCCTCGGCGGACGAAAACAGGCACACCACAAAGCCCAGGGAGCGGATGAGACTGTCGAGGCTGGCGCGGACCGCGTTGTCATCGTCGACGACAGCGATCATCGGGGGGCTGGGCAAGCGGAATACCTTTGAGTGCAGACATGAACACGTGCGCATCAAGGCACACGACAACAGCCCACACGTTACCGACCCCGGCCGGGCGCCGTAAGTATACGGGTGTATGACCGCGACCGCCGGCCCACAAACCCTGGATTCAATCCCCCGCCAGGGCCTGGGACATCTTTACAAGGTCGGCGAAGGTGCGCGCCTGCATCTTCTTCATCGCGTGGCCCCGGTGAATCTTCACCGTGATCTCGCTCAGGCCCATCTCGGCAGCGATCTGCTTGTTCATGAGCCCAGTCACGGCATACGCCATGACTTCCTGCTCGCGGGCGGTGAGCGCCTTGTAGCGGGTGCGCAGTTCGGCAGCGGCCTTGCCGGTTTCACGACGCCTGGCGTCCTTCTGCAGCGCGGCGGCCACGGCGTCGAGCAGGTCCTGTTCGCGGAACGGCTTGACCAGAAAATCCAGCGCCCCTGCCTTCATCGCCTTGACCGACATGGCGATGTCACCATGGCCACTGATGAAGACGATGGGCATGCACACGTTCATGTCAGCCAGACGCACCTGAAAGTCCAGCCCGCTCTCCCCCTGCAGGCGCACGTCCAGCACCAGGCACGCCGGGCTGTCGTCGAATGGATGCTCCAGAAATTCGGCACCGGAGGCGTACGCGTGAACCCGCATTCCCATGGAGCGCAGCAGGCTGTCCAGGCCGGCGCGAATGGCGGGGTCGTCATCGACGACGAACACCACGGGGCTGTTGTCTGGAGTGCTCATGACCCGGCCTGCCCGTGGGCCGGAATCGAGAAGCTCAGCGCAGCCCCGCGGCCGAGTTCACTTTCAGCCCAGATGCGTCCGCCGTGGGCCTCGATGATGGAGCGGCAAATTGACAGGCCCATGCCCATCCCCTCAGGTTTGGTGGTGAAAAATGGATTGAACAGGCTCGGCAGATTCTGCGCCGAGACGCCGGGACCGTTGTCCTGGACCCTGATGCGCACGTCGCCGCCCTCGGTGAGCCCCACTGCCGCCGACAGGGTTCGCGCCTTGCCCTGCATGCCGGACATCGCCTGCACCGCATTGATGAGCAGATTGATGATGACCTGTTGCAATTGCACCTTATCCCCCTTGACCCACATCGGCCCGGCCGGGTGCAGCACATTCAGATGGACCCGGTTGCGCAGGATCTCGCGCTGCACCAGCGCCGCCGACTCCCGCAGCACATCGCGCAGATCGAGTGGAACATGCAGCGGATCGGCCTTGCGCGACAGTGCACGGATCCGCCGGATGACCTCGCTGGCCCGGTGCGCTTCACTCTTGATGCGGTCGATGGCGCTGCGCACCTCGCCCACGTCCGGCACCTCGCGGTTCAACCAGCGAAGCCCGGCCTCGGCGTTGGTGGTGATGGCAGACAAAGGCTGATTGACCTCATGGGCAATGGAGGCTGCCATCTCGCCCAGGGTCGTGACCCGGGTGACGTGGGCCAGCTGACTCTGGGAACGATGCAGCGCGTCCTCGGCATTCTTGGCGGCCGTGACGTCCATCAGGGCACCGATGTATTCGCAGTCCCCCGATGCGTCCTTCACTTGCTGCGCCAACATGCGTACGTACTTGCAGGAGCCGTCTGACATCAGCAGGCGAAACTCGGCTTCCATGTTCGAGTGCCGTGCGTAGGCCTGTTCGATCAGGGATTTCAGATCCTGGGTGTCATCGGGGTGAGTACGGCCGATCATGTACTCCAGCGTCGGCTGCATCTGGGCATCGAACTGGAAGATGCGCCGCGCCTCATCCGACCAATACATCTGCGCGCTGGGCATCTTCAGGCCGATGCTGCCGGTCTGGCTCAGGCGCTGGGCCTCGGCCAGAAAGGCCTCGCTGCGGTGCAGCAGATGCACCTGCTCCTGCAGGGCTTCCCTGGATGCCTTGTTCTTGAGGGCCAGAAAGGCGGTGATGGCAATGGCGGCCAGACTCACCAGGCAACGGGCGAACGCGGGGGTCAGCCAGGCATCCCCGTGGGACAGCAGATAGGCCAGCAGCGTCAGCGCGCCACAGCCCACCGAGACCGCCGCCACGCCCCTGCGGCTGAACAGATCGCCGGATATCAGGATGACGACCACGTACAACACCGCAATGGCGACATCCAGGGTGCTGAGCCAGTCGATCAGGAAGATGATGAACGTCAGCACCATTGCACCCAGGCGCAATAGCCAGACGCCGGGTGGGACCTGCGCCCGGGGAGCCGCCGGCAGGGCAACGGGGACGGTTTTCATGGGAGCGTGATTGCCTTGTCTGTAGTCATTGGAATGGCAGCACAAAGGTCTTGGCGGCGGGTGCACGCCTGCCTGCACCCTTGAAAGGGAAAGGCGGAGTATTGTTTTCATTCTGCACGTTTGCCCATAGGACCAACGTATCGCACCGGGTACAAATATATACAGGATTTTTCAATCGGCAGAGTGATGCCTCAATCGCTCAAGGGTCTTGATCGATTGTGCTGTGTCGCAGAGGGGGGACCGTAAAGTGAGGCGACGCAAATAGAACAAGCCCCGACGCGAGCGCCGGGGCTTGTAATGGCCACATCCGTATGGCCTTCGCATGAACCTTCAATCGACCAGCCAACGGCCTCCCTGGCCGTCAACCGTCCGTTCTCCAGGCTCTTGGGAAACTGATTACTCGGCTTTCAGGCCATCAGCCGAGACGGCTTTCACGCCTTTGATTTTCTTGGTGATCGCAACAGCGGTCTTTTTCTGAGCTTCGGTCACAGCGACAGTTGACGACAGGGAAACCACGCCTTTGTTGGTTTCAACCTTGATGTCGGAGCCTGGAATGCCTTTCTCGGTCAGCAGATCCGATTTGACCTTGGTGGTGATCCAGGTGTCGGAAGTGGTTTCCTTGGCTTTGGTCATTTCACCCGCGGCGACCTGCATTGGAGCCTGGGTCGCGGTTTCAGCCATGGCCACGTTTGCCATGGTCAGCGTCAGGGCGGTGGCAGTAGCAGCAGCGATAGCGAACTTCTTCATACGAGTAACTCCTGTTTTTCTCAGAATCTGCGCCAAGCCTGTTGGCTGCAGGGTTACTGGGTATATCGCAAGTGATGTGCCAACCTCTGGCGATTTATTTTTTCCTTTTAAATCAATAGCTTATTTATTTATGGATCCGCTGTTGTCGTGCAGATTGCCCGGATTGGAAAAGTTCCGCTTGCAAGATGCATGTTCTGACCTTGCAGCTTGCCCTAACTCATTAATTCGCTTGAGGAAAGGCGGCTGCAGTACCTGTCTCGTTGATGGTTCGTTGATCGTTCCCACGCTCCGCGTGGGAATGCCTGGTTAGACGCTCCGCGTCGCTGGGTGACTTTGGGATTGGGGGTTGATCCGTTTTCGCGGTGTTTGGACTCTAGGGTTTCGCCCCTTACGGGCGACCTACTTTCCTTACGGGGAAAGTAGGCAAAGCCAT
>NZ_JANHKS010000072.1 GCF_028682175.1 Pseudomonas putida
CACGGCTTGCCGGCGGGGCGATCTTGAGGACGCCCCCGCCGGCAAGCCGTGCTGCTACGGGACGGTGTCAGGTCTCAATCCTCGGTCAGACCAGCGTTTCATCAATCACCAACACCAGCTTGCCCGCCACCTGATTGCTCGCCAACTCAGCGAACGCAACCTCCGCCTCGTGGATCGGGAAGCTGCGCGCCAGTTGCGGCTTCAGGCGGCCTTCGCTGAACAGCGGCCACACGTGCTGCCCAAGGTCTGCCAACAGGTCTGCCTTGAACTGGTCGTCGCGGCTGCGCAGAGTCGAGCCCAGCAACTGGATGCGTTTGCCCAATACCAGCGCCAGATCGATTTCGGCCTTGCGCCCGCCCATCAAACCGATCAATACCAGACGGCCATCAGTGCCCAGCACCTTCAGGTTGAGTGCCGCATAGTTGGCGCCCACCGGATCGAGCACCACATTGAAAGGTGCGAAGTCGTTTAGCCCCTCCAGGCTTTCGCCACGTATGACGCCGCCCTGGGCGCCCAGGTCTTCGCAGTATTTCAAACGATCCGCCGAGCCCACGCTCACCCAGCACGGGCTGCCAAAGGCCTTGCACAGCTGAATGGCGGCTGAACCAACTCCACTTGCCCCTGCGTGCAACAAAACTTTTTCACCGGGCTTCAGACCCGCCAGTTGAAACAGGTTCAGCCAGGCCGTGGCATACACTTCAGGAATCCCCGCCGCTTCGTGCAGCGACATGCCCTCAGGCACCGGCAGGACATGCCGTGCGTCAACCACCACTTCCTCGGCCATCGCACCGCCGGCAACCAGCGCGCAGACGCGGTCTCCGACGTTCCAGGCGGTGCCGGAGCCGACTTCGGCGATCACCCCGGAACACTCCATGCCAAGGATTTGCGTGACCCCGGGCGGTGGCGGATAAAGCCCTGCACGTTGCAGCAGATCCGCTCTGTTGAGGCCCGCCGCAGACACCTTGATGCGTACCTGACCGACATCCAGTGCCGGTGATGGCTCCTGAACCCATTCCACGTGACCTTCAACGCCTTGCAATGCTTTCACGGTGCCTCCATAGTGAGTATTGACTGAGCTCGATGTGCCTCTGCGCGTTCGGGCTTTTTGCATTATGCGACCGGAAATCAAACATCCGGCGACTCTAAAGACGGCCTAATATGCGTTATCAATTGTCCCCACGTCGAATCAGCATGAAGCATCTATTACCCAGCACCACCCTTGCATTACTCATTGGCCTGGCGGCATTGCCCATGTCTGCCAGCTCGTTCGCAGCCAACAGCTGGGATAATCTTCAACCTGATCGCGATGAAGTCATCGCCAGCCTGAATGTCGTGGAGCTGCTCAAGCGCCACCACTACAGCAAGCCGCCGCTGGACGACAAGCGCTCCGAAATCATCTACCAGAGCTACCTCAAGCTCCTCGATCCGTCGCGCAGCTACTTCCTGGCCAGCGACATCGCCGAGTTCGACAAATGGCGCTTCCAGTTCGACGACTTCCTCAAGAGCGGCGACCTGCAGCCAGGGTTCACCATCTACAAGCGTTATCTGGACCGCATCAAGTCGCGTCTGGATTTCGCCCTGGCCCAACTGAGCAAGGGCGTCGACAAGATCGACCTGACCACTCAGGAAACCTTGCTGGTTGACCGCAAGGACGCGCCATGGCCCAAGAACGAATCCGAACTGGACGACCTGTGGCGCAAACGCGTCAAGGATGAAGTCCTGCGCCTGAAGATCGCGGGCAAGGACCCGGCCAAGATCCAGGAAACCCTGACCAAGCGCTACAAGAACCAGCTGGCGCGTCTGGGGCAGACCCGCAGCGAAGATATCTTCCAGGCGTACCTGAACACCTTCGCGATGTCCTACGATCCGCACACCAACTACCTGTCACCTGACAGCGCGGAAAACTTCGACATCAACATGAGCCTGTCGCTGGAAGGCATCGGTGCCGTCCTGCAAAGCGACAACGACAACGTCAAGATCGTGCGCCTGGTTCCGGCAGGCCCTGCCGCCAAGACCAAGCAAGTGGCGACTGCCGACAAGATCATTGGCGTTGCCCAGGGCGACAAGGAAATGGTCGACGTGATCGGCTGGCGCCTGGACGAAGTGGTCAAGCTGATCCGTGGCCCGAAAGGCTCGGTGGTGCGTCTGGAAATCATCCCGGCCAGCAATGCGCCGAACGACCAGACCACCAAGATCGTGTCGATCACCCGCGAAGCCGTGAAGCTCGAAGAGCAGGCGGCGAAGAAATCCGTGCTGCACCTGAACCAGGACGGCAAGGACTACAAGCTGGGTGTGATCGAGATCCCGGCCTTCTACCTGGACTTCAAGGCCTACCGTGCTGGCGATCCGCAGTACAAGAGCACCACGCGCGACGTGAAGAAACTGCTGACCGAATTGCAGTCCGAAAAAGTCGACGGCGTGGTCATCGACCTGCGCAACAACGGCGGTGGCTCGCTGCAGGAAGCCACCGAGCTGACCAGCCTGTTCATCGACAAAGGCCCGACCGTGCTGGTGCGTAATGCCGACGGCAAGGTCGACGTGCTGGAAGACGAAAACAGCGGCGCGTTCTACAAAGGCCCGATGGCGTTGCTGGTCAACCGCCTCTCGGCGTCGGCCTCGGAGATTTTCGCCGGCGCCATGCAGGACTACCACCGTGCGCTGATCATCGGTGGCCAGACCTTCGGCAAAGGCACCGTGCAGACCATCCAGCCGCTGAACCACGGCGAGCTGAAACTGACACTGGCCAAGTTCTACCGGGTTTCCGGGCAGAGCACCCAGCATCAGGGCGTACTGCCGGACATCGCCTACCCGTCGATCATCGACACGAAGGAAATCGGCGAAAGCGCCCTGCCCGAGGCGATGGCCTACGACACGATCAAACCGGCGATCAAGCCTGCGGTCGATCCGTTCAAGCCATTCCTGGCCCAGTTGCAATCGCGTCACGACGTGCGTTCCGCCAAGGACGCCGAGTTCGTGTTCGTCGAGCAGAAACTGGCGCTGGCCAAGAAGCTGATGAGCGAGAAGACCGTCAGCCTCAACGAGTCCGAGCGTCGTGCCGAGCATGCCGATGTCGAAAGCAAACAGCTGGTGATGGAAAACGTGCGTCGCAAGGCCAAGGGCGAAGAACCGCTCAAGGAATTGAAGAAAGAAGACGAAGACGCATTGCCGGTGGACGACGACAAGACCAAGCCGGAAGACGACGCGTACCTGGCCGAAACCGGGCGGATTCTGCTCGATTACCTGAGCCTGAGTGGTTCTGTGGCAAAGAAGTGACGAAGTGAACCCCGGCCGTAGCAGTCCGGCTTGCCGGCGTCGGCGTCTTCAAGACCGCCATCGCGAGCAAGCTCACTCCTACAGGATCGGGGTCATCGCAATACCCGTAGCAGCACGGCTTGCCGGCGTCGGCGTCTTCAAGGGCGCCGTCGCGGGCAAGCGCGCTCCTACAACGTCGGGGGCACCGCGATACCCGTAGCAGCACGGCTTGCCGGCGGGAGCGTCCTCAAGGGCGCCATCGTCCGAATGCGGCCTAGACCAAGCGCGCTCCTACAGGGCGGGGGCACCGCGATACCCGTAGCAGTCCGGCTTGCCGGCGTCGGCGTCTTCAAGACCGCCCCCGCCGGCAAGCCGTGCTGCTACGGGGGATGATGAAAGACGACGAGTGATGGCAAATCGTCATCAAATAGTCATGAATCTGTCGTGAAATACGGGGCTCGATGCTTTGGCGTCGAGCCCTTTTTTCTTGCCTCGAGATTGCCATGACCGTGACCGAACAGCTGAGCGCTTTGAGTGCGATCCTGACTCACCGCGACCTGTCCAGCCTGTTCCAGCCGATCGTGTCGCTGTCGGACCGTCGCATCCTGGGTTACGAAGCCCTGACCCGCGGCCCGTCCAACAGCGCACTGCACTCCCCCGTCAGCCTGTTCGCCGTGGCGCGTCAGGCCGGCAGGCTCAGCGAGCTGGAGATGCTGTGTCGCGAATCGGCCTGCCGACGCTTCAGCGAGCAGAAACTCGATGGCAAACTGTTCCTCAACATCTCGCCCGAATCGCTGCTGGAACCCTCGCACCCGCCGGGCCAGACCCTGCAATTGCTCCAGCGCTACGGCATCCCGCCCAGCCAGGTGGTGATCGAGCTGACCGAGCAGACCCCCACCGACGATTTCGAGCTGCTGTACAACGCGCTCTATCACTACCGCGACATGGGTTTTTCCATTGCCCTGGACGACCTGGGCGCCGGCTATTCCAGCCTGCGCCTGTGGTCTGAGTTGCGTCCGGACTACGTGAAGATCGACCGGCATTTCATCGACGGCATCCATCAGGACGCGGTCAAGCGCGAGTTCGTCGGCTCCATCCTGCAGATGGCCAAGGCCTCCCGCGCGCTGGTGATCGCCGAAGGCATCGAGCTTGCCGAAGAACTGGCCGTTCTCATCGACATGGGCGTCGATCTGGTCCAGGGCTATCTACTGTGTCGCCCCCAGGAGCATCCACCTCGCGATGCCCGCACGCTGCTGCCCAAGATCGACCCCAATGCCGTGGCCCTGTTCGAGGAAGGCAGCGACCTGAGCGCCCTGCTCAACACCTTGCCCGCCGTGGTGCAGACCACCCCCACCGCCGCCGTTCTGGAAGCCTTTCGCAAACAGGCCAACCTCAACTCGCTGGCGGTGCTGGACGACAAACAGCGCCCCATCGGCATCGTCCATCGTCACTCGCTGTCGGACGCACTGCTGCAGCCCTTTGCCACGGAAATCTACGGCCGCAAGCCGATCAGCCGCCTGATGAGCGATGACTTCCTGGCGGTCGAACTGAGCCAGTCGCTGCAACAGGTCAGCCGCCTGATCACCAGCCGCGCGCGGCAGCGGATCGAGGAAGATTTCATCATCATGCAGAACGGTGTCTACCTGGGCCTTGGTCGGGTGATCGACGTGCTCAAGCTGATTACCGAGGTCAAGATCCAACAGGCGCGTTACGCCAACCCGCTGACCCTGCTGCCGGGTAACGTGCCGATCCAGCAGTGCCTGACCCGGCTGCTGCAACAGGGCCGCGAGTCGATGATCTGCTATGTGGATATCGACAGCTTCAAGCCCTTCAACGACATCTATGGCTACGGCCGGGGCGACGAGGTGTTGCTGTGCCTGGCGCAGTGCCTGAACGATCGCATCGACCCCAGCCGCGACTTCGTCGGCCACATCGGCGGCGATGATTTCCTGATGGTGTTGGGCTCTGAAGACTGGCGCAAACGTTTGAACTCGTTGCTCGAAGACTTCCAGAACCAGTGCCGGCGCTTCTACCGCGCCGAACACCTTGAGGCCGGATGCTTCGTGGCACTGAATCGTCAGGGCCAGCGTCAGGAATTCCCGCTGCTGTCACTCTCGGTGGGCGTGGTACACCTGCACCCGCAGGCCTGCTCCACCCTGGACGCCAGCCAACTGGCCGAACTTGCGTCCCAGGCCAAGCACTATGCCAAGGATGTGATCGGTGCGAGCGTGCATGTGATCGATACAGCGCACCACAAGACACTGTAGGAGTGAGCTTGCTCGCGATGGCGGTGCGTCAAACGACATTGATGTAGCTGACAAACCGCTATCGCGAGCAAGCTCACTCCTACAGGGATCAGAGGCGCTCGCCAGAACGCTGCTTACTCCGGCTTCGCCTCGTCCGGGTACTCATACTCAAACACCCGCACCACTTCCGCCGCATGCCAGGACGCGGCGGCGACGCCGTCGGAGGGGCCGGTGAAGCGACCCAGGCGTTCGGCGCATTCGAAGAAGCCGGTGCGGGGCAAGCGGCTGGCGCCCTGACTGATGACCAGCGAACTGCGCAATGGCTGCTCGGCGCGGGCGTCGATGGCGGCCAGGTGTTCAAGGGCCGCGGTCAGGGTCTGCATGGCGGGGGTGGGCAATTGCAGGCGCTCCAGGAGCGCACGGTAGGTGACCAGGTGACGCTGCCTGCGTGCCAGGTCCAGTTCAGCCAGAAGCGCTTCCCAGTGCTGACGGCTGATCCGCACACTCATGGCGCACCTCGCCAGCCGGGCACACCCAATTCCCACGCCAGGCTTCGTCGGATCGCGGCATCAGGCTCGCGGCTGCCGTTTTCGATCAGTTCCAGGTAGGACGGGCTGATGCCGACCGAGCGGGCCAGTTGCGCCAGCTCAAGCCCCTTGGCCTGACGCAGCGCAGCCAGTTCGCCCAGCGATGGCAGCGCGTCTGGAGAAGGGGTTGGCGCGCCGGCAGATTGAGTAATGGACGCCGTTTTCTGCGGGCTGGAAACACCGGCCGCCTTTAACAGGGCCTGATACTGCGCCCATGGCAGCACTGCGTATTCTGGCTCTCCATCGCGAGAAATGACCTGAAGATCCATACCACCCCCTGTAGGAAAAAAAACTTGTACAAGTAATCTTTTTCTTTGTATCGCAGCATCTTACCAGCGGATGGGCAGGACTTGCGTGCAAAGTATCGACAGAGTTTTCTCAGGAGCGACGTTTTTGGACCCAAATACACTCACGAACCGTAGGAGCGCGCTTGCCCGCGATGCGGTGTGCCTGTGGCACGAATGATGTCTGACATACCGCGGTCGCGGGCAAGCGCGCTCCTACAAGGATCCTGAGGGCGCTCCCGCCGGCAAGCCGTGCTGCTACGGGAAGAGCGTTAATCTTTCTTCTCTTGCTCCAGCAGCCTGGGCGTGGCCGGCAACCGCTCGACCACCCTCAGCTTCTCGGGATTCTGCCGCTCGCGCCACGCCCGGAAGGCGCTGAGTTCGGCTTCAAGGTTCTTCATCACAAAAGCCAGCACGGCGATGTCATCGAGCATGCCCAGCCCCGGAATCCAGTCCGGAATGGCGTCCAGCGGGCTCAGGAAATACATCAGCCCTGCCACCACCGACAGGATCGCCTTGCCACTGATGGCACGATACTCACCGCGCCAGTACGCCAGGCACAACGTCTGAAGCAGCTTCAGGTCGTCCTTGAGCTTGCCCAGCCGGTTGCCTTCACTGGCAGCCTTGCCCGCCACGGCGAACAGCAACGCAGGCAGACGCCCCGCCGCCATCAGGCGCTTGGCCATGGGCAGATAACGAATGAAGTTCCAGGGTGCTTTCATATTCACTCCAGTGATATCGATAAAAATCGACCACACGGTCAACCATCAGACGTTGATGAACGCACCCTCTCGGGCCTGAGGGTCACGCACCCAAGGTTATCCACATTAATTGTGGATAACCTTGTGAACAGAGCCACCTTGCGGGGCTGAAACGCCCGTTTTACAGGGCCCCGGGTTAAATCGCGCGTTTTTTACCCATATGCAAAAACGCAAGAAAACCGTTGACTCAGGGTTCCATCGCCGCTAGTGGCCATGCGCCCCAGCCCGGGAAAGCGATCTCTAAAGCCGACATTTGCCGGGACATTCACCCGTATTGAGACTGCCCGGGCCTCTCTGCGTTCGAAAGGTTTGCCCGCAGAAATGAAAATGCCCCGTCGAGACGGGGCATTTTCATTCAAGCGGCAATCGATCTATCGATCACTTCTTGGCAGCGGGCTTGGCAGGTTCTGCCGCCGGCGCTGCTTCTTCCTCTTCGTCGCCCTGGGCGGCGGCGTCATTGGCGCCTGCGGCTGCAGGGTCCTTGATGCCCAGCAGTTCCAAGTCGAACACCAGCACCGAGTTGGCCGGGATGGTCGGGCTCGGGCTTTGCGCCCCGTAAGCCAGCTCGCTCGGGATGTACAGCTTGATCTTCTCGCCGACGTGCATCAGTTGCAGGCCTTCGACCCAACCCGGGATCACACCGCTGACCGGCAGATCGATCGGGCTGCCGCGCTCGACGGAGCTGTCGAACACCTTGCCGTCAGTCAGCTTGCCTTCGTAGTGAACGGTCACGACGTCAGTCGGCTTGGGTACAGGACCGTCGGCTTTCTTGATGACTTCGTATTGCAGGCCGGAAGCGGTAGTGGTGACTTCCTTGCGCTTGCCGTTCTCTTCGAGGAATTTCTTGCCGGCTGCGGCCGACTCTTCGCTCATCTTGGCCATGCGCTCTTCAGCGCGTTTTTGCAGCTCGCCGAAGGCTGCAACCAGCTCTTCGTCCTTGAGCTTCTGCTCTTTCTTGCCGACGGCGTCTTCGATACCCAGCGCTACGGCTTTGGAATCCAGATCGTCCATGCCTTCCTGAGCCAGGCTCTTGCCCATGTTCAGGCCGATGCCATAAGAGGCTTTCTGTGCCGGGGTTTTCAGCTCAACGGTGCTGGCTTGCTTGTCGCAGCCCGCGAGTACCAGACCGACCAGGGCAATCGCCGCTGCTAACCGATGCTGTTTCATCCTGTTTCCTTGTTCATGCGCCAATAGGGCAAACGAGTAAAGCCGCGAGCTTATCAGGCCGCCGCGATCAATGGCTACCGGCATGAGAGGGAGAAAAGGCAGATAAGTTCAGGAGAGCAAAGGAATTGTTGTTGGATCGATAAAACTGTTCAGTTTCGGTTCAGCCTGACCTCCTCTCTCAATAAACGTCGCGCAGATAGCGCTTCTGCTCCGCCAGGTAGCGCAAGTGCTCGGCGGCGCATTCCTCGCTCAGGCCGCCATGGGTGGCGATCGCTTCGCGCAGCGCCAGGTCCACGTCCCTGGCCATGTGGGTGGCGTCGCCGCAGATGTAGATCTGCGCCCCCTCTTGCAGCCACCTCCACAACTGCGCGCCCTGTTCGCGGATGCGCTGCTGGACGTAGATCTTCTCGGCCTGATCCCGGGAGAATGCCAGGCTCAGGTGGGTCAGCAGGCCGCTCTTGTGCATGCCCTGCAATTCATCGCGGTAGTAGAAATCCTTGGCCGCGTGCTGCTCGCCGAAAAACAACCAGTTCTTGCCTTGGTCACCCCGCGCCTGACGCTCTTGCAGGAATGCCCGAAACGGCGCCACGCCGGTGCCTGGGCCGATCATGATGATCGGTACATCACCGTCTGCGGGCACCCGGAAGTGGCGGCTGGGCTGGAGGAAGATCGGCACCTCGCAATGCTCTGCGCGGTCGGCGAGGAAGGTCGATGACACACCTTTTCGCTTGCCATAACGCACAGCCGAGACGGTCAGGTGGACCTGATCGGGATGGGCCATGGCGCTTGAGGCAATGGAATAAAGGCGTGGCTGCATAGGCCGCAGGCTTTCGAGCAGTTCCTGCCCTGCGCAATGCAGCGGGAATTCGCGCAGCACGTCCGCCAGTTGCCGGCCCCACAACCAGCTTTTCAACTCGCCCCTGAGCGACTCGCCGAGCAGGTTCTGCAAATCCGGATGCCTGCCGTGCCGGGCGATGAAGTCGAGCGATTCGGCACTGGGGCGGGCGATTTCGTAGTGCTCGGTCAGGGCCTGATGCAGCGAAACCTCGCCCACTTTGTCGACACTCACCGGCTGCTCGCCCTTGAGCCCGGTGAGTTCAAGCACTTCGTCCACCAGCGCCGGGCAGTTCTGTGGCCACACACCCAGTGCATCACCGGCCTGGTATTTCATGCCCGAATCACCCAGGGTCAAAGCGAACTGCCGGGTGTCCTTGGCGGCGCCCTCGCCGTTCAGACGCCGGTTGATCACAAGGCGCGAGCGGTGCGGCCGCGTACGGGTGGGCTGGTCGCTGACCGGGCTGTCGGGAATCACATCAGGGATGTCCAGCGCCAACGCCTGCTGCAATGCCTTGAACCAGCCATCGGCGTGGGCCTGAAAATCCCCATCGCAATCGACCCTTTCAATCAGCGGCGATGCACCCAGCGTGAGCAAGCGTTGGTCAAGGTTCCTGCCGTGCTGGCAGAAGGTTTCATAACTGGGATCCCCCAGTGCCAGCACCGCATAACGCAACGACTCCAGACGCTCCTGCTGCGCCTTCAACGACTGCCAGAAACCCTGGCCGTTGTCGGGCGAATCACCGTCGCCAAAGGTGCTGCTGATGAGCGCGAGATTCTCCACCTGGCTCAATCGCGCCGGCGGAAAACTGTCCATGGCCGCTACCTGCACGGCCACGCCAGCAGTGCGCAGATGGCTGCCATAACGCTTGGCCAGGGTTTCCGCATTGCCGGTTTGCGAGGCCCACAGCAGGGTCAGCAGCGGCTCGCCTTCGCAGGCATCCACTGGTTCGTCAGCCGTGTCAGGCAGATCGAGGAAACGGTGGCCGATCAACTCGACCTTCTTCAGGGCCACCGCACAGAACTTGAATTCGGGCTGACGGGAAATCGGGTCGATGGCGTCGCTGGTCACGGCGTTGATCGCCAGATGTTCGCCATACCGATCGTTCCAGTGAAACGGCGCAAAACAGTTGCCGGGGCGAACACGATCCGTGACCACCGCAGGCAATATCGCCTGCCCTCGGGTGGACCGGATCTCGACCGCGTCCTTGTTCCTGATGCCCAAGACCTGCGCATCATCGGGATGGATTTCGACGAAGGGGCCGGGGTTGAGCTTGTTCAGGGTGGGGATTTTTCCGGTCTTGGTCAGGGTGTGCCACTGGTGCTGGACCCGGCCGGTGTTGAGCACCATCGGGAAATCATCGTTGGGCATTTCCGCCGGGGGCATGTGCGGGCGCGGCAGGAACATGGCCTTGCCGCTCTCGGTGGGGAAGCGGATCGCGGCGTCTTTCAGGTAGCGGATCGGGTTGCGGGTGTTTTCGTCGCCCGGTGCGCAGGGCCATTGCAGCGGTTGTTCACGCAGTCGGGCGTAGCTGGCACCGCGAATGTCGTAGCCGGTTTTCGGGTTGCAGGCCTGTTTTATTTCCTCGAACACCTCTTCGGCGCTGGTGTAACCGAAGGCCTCGCCGAAGCCCATTTCACAGGCGACGAGAGCGATGATCTGCCAGTCCGGCAAAGCCTGGCCCGGTGGGTCAACCGCTTTCTGGGTCAGGTTCAGGTTGCGCTCGGAGTTGATCATCACCCCTTCGGCCTCGGCCCACAGCGCACCGGGCAGGAGGATGTCGGCGTAGCGATTGGTTTCAGTGTCCAGAAACGCATCCTGGGTGATCACCAGCTCAGCGGCCTGCAACGCTTCGATCACTGTGGTGCGATTGGCAACGCTGGCCACCGGGTTAGTGCAGATGATCCAGCAGGCCTTGATCGTACCGTCGCGCATCTGCTGGAACATGTCGATGGTGCCGCCGCCGAGCTTCTGGCCCAGGCTGCCCCGTGGAATCGCCCACAGGTCTTCGATGAACTGGCGCTCGTCCTCGACCAGCACCGAGCGCTGCCCGGGCAGCCCCGGCCCCATGTAGCCCATCTCGCGTCCGCCCATGGCGTTGGGTTGCCCGGTGAGGGAAAACGGCCCGCTGCCGGGGCGGCAGATCGCGCCGGTGGCCAGGTGCAGGTTGCACAGCGCGTTGGTGTTCCAGGTGCCGTGGGTGCTCTGGTTCAGGCCCATGGTCCAGCAGCTCATCCACTCCGGTGCCTGACCGATCATCTCGGCGGCCTTGCGAATGTCGGCTTCTGTCAGGCCCGTGATGAGCGATACCTTGTCAGGGGTGTAGTCGGCGAGAAAACCTGGCATGGCTTCCCAGCCCTGGGTGTATGAAGCGATGAAACGGGCATCGACGTCGCCGTTCTCCAGCAACAAGTGCAGCAGCCCGTTGAGCAGTGCCAGGTCGGTGCCGGGTCTGATCTGCAGGAACAGGCTGGCCTTGTCGGCGGTAGCGCTGCGGCGCGGATCGACCACGATCAGCTTCGCCCCGGCCTTGACCCGGTCCATCATGCGCAGGAACAGGATCGGGTGACAGTCGGCCATGTTGGCGCCGATCACAAAGAACAGGTCGGCCTTGTCAAAGTCGTCGTAGGAGCCCGGCGGGCCATCGGAGCCCAGCGACAGTTTGTAGCCGCTGCCTGCGCTGGCCATGCACAGCCGCGAGTTGGACTCGATGTTGTTGGTGCCCACGAAACCCTTGGCCAGCTTGTTAGCCAGGTATTGGGCCTCCAGCGACATCTGGCCGGACACATAAAAAGCCAGGGCATCGGGGCCATCGCGGTCGAGGATCGCGCGCAGGCGTACACCCGCTTCGCGGATCGCGGCGGCCATGTCGCTGCGCACCGGTTCCTGATGGCGGGCATGGCGCAGCCAGGCGTCTTCCATGCGCCCGGACTCGACGAGGGCCTGGCCCGCCGTGGTGCCCTTGGTGCACAGGCGGCCGAAGTTGCTGGGGTGGGACTTGTCGCCGCTGACCTTTATCACCCGGTTATTTTCCACCTGCATCACGATGCCGCAGCCGACACCGCAATAAGGACACACGCTTCGCACATCGTTGCTGGCCATATTTCCATTTCCCGAAAACAAAAAAGACGCCCTGTTCCCCCCTCGTCGAAAACGGGGAGCACACGGCGCCTTTGTCGTGGGAATGGCAATCGGCGTTGACTGCCCATGTAGGTGGCTTTGCAAAGGGCAGGCCATTTATTGCATTTCACGGACGCTCCCGCCGGCAAGCCGTGCTGCTACGGGGAGGTGGCGCGCAGTCGGCATCACGATGGGGCGACACCGGGGAAATCGCACCCTTTTCGTGCCTACCGAGACCACCGCTCTTGTAGGAGCGCGCTTGCCCGCGACCTGCCGCAAAGCGGCAGCAGACCCGGCAACTGCGGTGCACCTGAAACAACCGAAGTGGCTGATTTATTGCCGGTTCCCGGCAGATCGCGGGCAAGCGCGCTCCTACGCCCTGACGGGCAGAATCACAGGCGTAGCAGCGCACTGGCACACCCATTGCTTCACTCCCCCCAAGCCCCGCCTCAAAACGCGGGCAGCCCGGGTCGGTCAACGATGATCGTCCGCCTTCAAGGCACGGGCTTACAGGTTGCGCCGACACTGTGGTCGAGTGCCAACCCCTAAAAGAACAGGCAAAGGCGCCTGGAACCCAACGGTTCCGGGCGCCTTTTTTTTGCTTTGAAAAAACCTGATTGGCCTCGGCCGGGACTCGATATGAACACCACAGTCGCCTCTGTAAAAGATCTGGAAACACTGATCGTCGTGGGTAACGGGATGGTCGGGCATCACTGCGTCGAACAACTGATCGCCGCCGGTGCCCTTGAGCGCTATCGCATCCATGTGTTCGGCGAAGAAGATCAGCGCGCCTACGACCGCGTGCACCTGTCGGAATACTTTGGCGGCCGCGATGCCGAGTCACTGGCCCTGAGCGATGCCTCTCTCTATGAGCAACCCGGCCTGACCCTGCACCTGGGCGTGCCCGTGCTGGAAATCGACCGCGCCCGCCGCGAAGTGATTACCGCCAAGGGCGCGTTCGGCTTCGACAAACTGGTGCTGGCCACCGGCTCCTACCCCTTCGTGCCGCCAATCGAAGGCGCCGAAGGCCACTCGCGCCTGGTCTATCGCACCCTGGACGACCTGGACACCATTCGCGCCGCAGCCGCCAACGCCAAGCGAGGCGTGGTGGTCGGCGGTGGCCTGTTGGGGCTGGAAGCGGCGAACGCCCTCAAGTCCCTGGGCCTGGAAGCCCATGTGGTGGAATTCGCCCCGCGCCTGATGCCGGTGCAACTGGACGATCTGGGCGGCGCGGCGCTGAAGGCACGCATCGAAGCCTTGGGCGTCGGCGTGCACCTGTCCCGCGCCACCCAGTCGATCAGCGCAGGCGAGCAAATGCGCTATCGCATGAATTTCGCCGGGGATGAATTCCTCGAAACCGATCTGATCGTGTTCTCTGCCGGCATCCGTCCCCAGGACGCCCTCGCCCGCCAGTGCGAACTGGAACTGGGCCCACGGGGCGGCGTTGCCATCGACGAACACTGCCGCACCAACGACGCCGACATCTTCGCCATCGGCGAGTGCGCCGCCTGGAACGGCAGCATCTTCGGCCTCGTCGCGCCGGGCTATCAGATGGCCCGCAGCGTCGCCGCGCAGTTGTGCGACCTGGACGCCGAACCCTTCTTCGGCGCCGACATGTCCACCAAACTCAAGCTGCTCGGCGTGGATGTCGGTTCCATCGGCGATGCCC
Organism: Pseudomonas putida; assembly: GCF_028682175.1. Classification (GTDB taxonomy): domain Bacteria; phylum Pseudomonadota; class Gammaproteobacteria; order Pseudomonadales; family Pseudomonadaceae; genus Aquipseudomonas; species Aquipseudomonas putida_AD. The sequence continues at coordinate 13,922 of NZ_JANHKS010000072.1, forward strand.
ACGGCGCCCTGACCGGTGCGCGCAGCTATCGCTACATCGATGAAGCCACCTCGACCTACCGCCGCCTGGTGGTGTCCGCCGATGGCAAGCAGGTGCTGGGCGCGGTACTGGTCGGCGACAACAGTTACTACGACACCCTGCTGCAATACGCGCAGAACGGCATCAAGCTGCCGGCCGATCCGTCGAGCCTGATCCTGCCGCAAAGCGAAGGCGCGCCGACCCTGGGCGCAGACGCCCTGCCCGCCACGGCGACCATCTGCTCCTGCCACAACGTCAGCAAGGCTTCGATCTGCTCGGCCATCGACAGCGGCTGCACCGACCTTGCGGGACTCAAGGCCTGCACCAAGGCGGCCACCGGTTGCGGCGGCTGTTCGGCCTTGCTCAAGAGTGTGTTCGAGCACGAACTGATCGCCCGTGGCGTGGCGGTGGACAAGAGCCTGTGCGAGCACTTCGCGTTCACTCGCCAGGAGCTGTACGCCTTCGCCCGCGTCGAAAACATCGAGAGTTTCGAGCAGATGCTGGCGCAGCACGGCAAGGGTCATGTCGGTTGCGACATCTGCAAACCGGTGGTCGGGTCGATCCTTGCGTCCTGCTGGAACAAGCCGATCATGGACCCTACGCTGGTGCCGCTGCAGGACACCAACGACACCTTCATGGCCAACATGCAGAAGAACGGCACCTACTCGGTGGTGCCGCGCATTCCGGCGGGGGAAATCACCCCGGACGGCCTGATTGCCATCGGCGCGGTGGCGAAGAAATACGATCTGTACACCAAGATCACCGGCGGCCAGCGCATCGACCTGTTTGGCGCGCAACTGCATGAGCTGCCGGACATCTGGGCCGAACTGATCGCCGCCGGTTTCGAGACCGGCCACGCCTATGGCAAATCGACGCGCACGGTGAAATCCTGCGTGGGCAGTACCTGGTGTCGTTATGGCGTGCAGGACAGTGTGCAGATGGCACTGACCATCGAGGATCGCTACAAAGGCCTGCGCTCGCCACACAAGCTCAAGTTCGCGGTGTCCGGTTGCACCCGCGAATGCGCCGAGGCCCAGAGCAAGGACATCGGCGTGATCGCCACCGAGAACGGCTGGAACCTGTATGTGTGCGGCAACGGCGGCATGCGTCCGCGCCACGCCGAGCTGTTCGCCACGGACCTGGACGACGCCACGCTGATTCGCTACATCGACCGCGTGCTGATGTTCTACATCCGCACCGCCGACAAACTTCAGCGCACCTCGGTATGGCGCGAATCCCTGGAAGGCGGCCTGGATTACCTCAAGGCCGTGGTGATCGACGACAGCCTGGGCCTGGCAGCCGAACTCGAGGAGCAGATGCAACTGGTGGTCGACCGCTACGAATGCGAATGGGCCAACGCACTCAAGAGCCCGGAAAAGCTCAAGCGCTTCCGCACCTTCGTCAACGACAAGAGCGCCGACCCGGACATTCATTTCGTCAAGGAACGTAGCCAGCGCCGTCCGGCACGGGCCAATGAACTCAACCTTATCCCTGTTGCGGAGACCGTACGATGAGCCAGGCCAATGCACTGATGAACAACACACAGACCCACGCCTGGCGCGCCGTGTGCACCCGCGAGGATCTGGTCCTCAATTCCGGCGTCGTGGCGCTGGTGGGCACTGCCCAGGTGGCGTTGTTTTGGGTGGCTTCGACCAGCGGCACACCGCGGTTGTTTGCCGTGGACAACCGCGACCCGGTGTCCGGGGTCAACGTGATCGGCCGCGGCCTGATCGGCAGCCTGGCGGGCGACCTGGTGATTGCTTCGCCACTCTATAAACAGCATTACCGTCTCGAAGACGGCACCTGCCTTGAAGACGCCGCCCTGCACCTGCGCACCTGGCCGGTCCGTACCGTGGGGGATGTGGTTGAAATTGACGTGAGCTGAGTACCAGCACGGCCGGCGGCATGATGTGGATGAATCGACGATCGTCGATCAAAGAAGTCCTGTGGGAGCGGGCTTGCCCGCGAAGGCGGTGGGTCAGTAACTCTTGATACCGCAGGTCTGACGCATTCGCGGGCAAGCCCGCTCCCACAGAGTTTTCCCGGCGCATCGGTTGCATGGAATGGCAAAAAAAACGGGCAACCGAAGTTGCCCCAAATGCCTTGCGTGCTCTTGTCGAGGGAGACTCAGTCCTTGCCGCGCTTGTGCGAGTCTCTCCATATGAACAGCGCCAGAGCCGCGAAAAAGCTCAGCATCAACATGACCGTGATAACCCCGGCCAGCACTGCATGATCGAGAAACATGAACGCCCCTCCTGCTGTGACCCTGTTCGATGGGTGCAGAGTAACCAGAGGGGTATCGGGAAGTGTTGACTCAGATCAACGCCACCGCGCATTGGGCTGGCGGCTTGAGTCGATTGGGCAGGAAGAAGGACTAGCGCTTCTTGGGCTTGCTCTTGGGTTTCTTGCGGGGTTTGGCCAACGGCATGGCCTGCTCGAAGGCCTGGCGCACTTCGTTGAGCCGCTTGTCGTTGAGGTCATGGACACGCTTGGCGCGCTCTGCGCCCAGGTCCACCAGATTGTCGTCGCTCATGGCGTGCTGCTCTCGATTGCCTATTGACGACAATAATGCGCAATCGAATCGGCGCTGACTAGAGGCTGAAACATTCCGCCTGGGAAATCCTGCTTCAGACCTTGAGGTCCACCCACAGGCCCTGGCGCGGTTCGTCGTCGATGATCGGCACCACCGGCACGGTGTTGTCGGCGTTCAGGTAATCGCCGGGTATCGCCGGCCCCGGATGCGGTTTGTGCTCGGCGTCGTCAGCGTTCAACTCGGGATGACGGTCGGCGGTTCGGCGGTCGCGTCGTCGTCGCTGCTGGCGGCGCTGCTCTTCACGCAGCAACACCTGGGCTTCTTCCGGCTCACGCTGGCGCATGTCGATGGTCGATTCGTTGGAGCTTGGCTGAGTAGGTGTCACCGGCGGCACGCTGGGCGTCGGTTTGACCGGGTCCTGCTGCGCAGTCACGGGTGCCGCACTCAAGGGGATCAGCGGTGGCAGCATGGTAATGGTCTCCTGTTATCAGGCTTTCGGCTGCCGTTTCGTCGACTTTAGCCGCCGTGCAAGGAAGTTTCGACTATGTTTTTCGCAACAAGTGCCCCGACCAGTCTGCGCGCAAAGCCCCTCGCCCAGCAAATACGGACGTAATACCCCCCCGGTTACGCACAAGGCTTTGGCCTGGGCGCCTTGTTCCGTTACCATAGTCGGCTTTTTCAAGGCGGGAGTCAGGCAGCATGGCGCAGCAGTATCAACCGGGGCAACGCTGGATTAGCGACAGCGAAGCCGAGCTGGGTTTAGGCACCGTTCTGGCACAGGACGGCCGCTTGTTGACCGTGCTCTATCCGGCCACTGGCGACACCCGCCAGTATGCTTTGCGCAATGCGCCGCTGACGCGGGTGCGCTTTTCGCCGGGTGACACCATCACCCACTTCGAAAACTGGAAGATGACCGTTCGCGAAGTCGACGACGTCGATGGCCTGCTGGTCTACCACGGCCTGAACGCGCAGAACGAGCCGGTCACCCTGCCGGAAACCCAGCTGTCGAACTTCATCCAGTTCCGTCTGGCGAGCGACCGTCTGTTCGCCGGGCAGATCGACCCGCTGGCCTGGTTCTCCCTGCGTTACCACACCCTGGAACACACCAGCCGTCAGTTGCAATCCTCGCTGTGGGGCCTGGGCGGTGTTCGCGCCCAGCCTATCGCTCACCAGTTGCACATCGCCCGTGAAGTCGCCGACCGCATCGCGCCGCGCGTACTGCTGGCCGACGAAGTGGGCCTGGGCAAGACCATCGAAGCGGGTCTGGTGATTCATCGCCAGTTGCTCTCGGGCCGCGCCAGTCGCGTGCTGATCCTGGTTCCGGAAAACCTGCAGCACCAGTGGCTGGTGGAAATGCGCCGCCGTTTCAACCTGCAGGTCGCGCTGTTCGATGCCGAGCGTTTCATCGAGAGCGATGCCACCAACCCGTTCGAAGATACCCAGCTTGCGCTGGTGTCGCTGGAATGGCTGGTGGAAGACGAAAAGGCCCAGGACGCACTGTTCGCCGCCGGCTGGGACCTGATGGTCGTCGACGAAGCCCACCACCTGGTCTGGCACGAAGACAAGGTCAGCCCCGAGTATTCGCTGGTCGAGCAACTGGCCGAAGTGATTCCAGGCGTGCTGCTGCTCACCGCCACCCCTGAACAACTGGGTCAGGACAGCCACTTCGCTCGTCTGCGTCTGCTGGACCCGAACCGTTTCCATGACCTGAAAGCCTTCCGCGCCGAGAGCGAAAACTATCGCCCGGTGGCCGAAGCTGTTCAGGAACTGCTCGATCAAGGCCGTCTTTCGCCCAAGGCCCACGAAACCATCCACGGTTTCCTCGGCGCCGAAGGCGAAGCGCTGCTGGCCGCCGTGGCCGATGGCGACACCGAAGCCAGCGCCCGCCTGATCCGCGAACTGCTCGACCGCCACGGCACCGGCCGCGTGCTGTTCCGCAACACCCGCGCCGCCGTGCAAGGGTTCCCGGAGCGCAACCTGCACCCGTACCCGCTGCCGTGCCCTGCCGAATACCTGGAACTGCCGCTTGGCGATCACGCCGACCTGTACCCGGAAGTCAGCTTCCAGGCCCAGGGCGAAACCAGCGAAGAAGAACGCTGGTGGCGCTTCGACCCGCGCGTCGACTGGCTGATCGACACGCTGAAGATGCTCAAGCGCGTCAAGGTGCTGGTGATCTGCGCCCACGCCGAAACCGCGATGGACCTGGAAGACGCCCTGCGCGTGCGCTCCGGCATTCCGGCCACGGTGTTCCATGAAGGCATGAACATCCTGGAACGCGACCGCGCCGCCGCCTACTTCGCGGACGAAGAATTCGGCGCTCAGGTGCTGATCTGTTCGGAAATCGGCAGTGAAGGCCGCAACTTCCAGTTCGCCCATCACCTGGTGCTGTTCGATCTGCCAGCGCACCCTGACCTGCTGGAGCAGCGCATCGGCCGTCTGGACCGTATCGGCCAGAAGCACACCATCGAGCTGCACGTGCCGTACCTGGAAACCAGCCCGCAAGAGCGTCTGTTCCAATGGTATCACGAGGCGCTGAACGCCTTCCTCAATACCTGCCCGACCGGCAACGCCCTGCAGCATCAGTTCGGCCCGCGTCTGCTGCCGCAGCTTGAAGGCGGCGACGAAGACGACTGGCAGGCACTGGTCACCGAAGCCCGCACCGAGCGCGAGCGCCTGGAAACCGAGCTGCACACCGGTCGCGACCGCCTGCTGGAACTCAACTCCGGTGGCGCGGGCGAAGGTGAAGCGCTGGTGGAGGCGATCCTGGAGCAGGACGACCAGTTCACCCTGCCGATCTACATGGAAACCCTGTTCGACGCCTTCGGCATCGACAGCGAAGACCATTCGGAAAACGCGCTGATCCTCAAGCCGAGCGAGAAGATGCTCGACGCCAGTTTCCCGCTGGGCGACGACGAAGGCGTGACCATCACCTACGACCGCAACCAGGCGCTGTCCCGCGAGGACATGCAGTTCATCACCTGGGAACACCCGATGGTGCAGGGCGGCATGGATCTGGTGCTGTCCGGTTCGATGGGCAACACCGCCGTCGCGCTGATCAAGAACAAGGCACTCAAGCCCGGCACCGTGCTGCTTGAACTGCTGTATGTCAGTGAAGTGGTCGCGCCGCGCTCGCTGCAACTGGGCCGCTACCTGCCACCGGCTGCCCTGCGCTGCCTACTGGACGGCAATGGCAACGACCTGTCGAGCCGCGTGTCGTTCACCACCCTGAACGACCAGCTCGAAAGCGTGCCACGGGCCAGCGCGAACAAGTTCATTCAGGCCCAGCGCGATGTGCTCAACCCGCAGATCAACGCCGCCGAAAGCAAGATCGCACCCAAGCACGCCGAACGCGTGGCCGAGGCCCAGCGTCGTCTGGCCGCGGACACCGACGAAGAACTGGCGCGCCTGACCGCCTTGCAAGCGGTCAACCCAACCGTACGCGACAGCGAACTGACCGCCCTGCGCGAACAGCGTGAACAAGGCCTGGCGATGCTGGAAAAAGCCGCGCTGCGCCTGGAAGCGATCCGAGTGCTGGTGGCGGGCTAACGCCAACCCTAGTAGCAGCACGGCTCGCCGGCGGCAGCGGTGGATCAGACACAGATGCAGTGCCTGACCCACCGCCGTCGCGGGCAAGCGCGCTCCTCATCTGTAGGCGTGAGCTTGCTCGCGATTGCGGTCTGCCAGGCGGCATGTTCATCCCAGACACACCGCTAACGCTGTAGGAGCGCGCTTGCCCGCGACCGCGGTGTGTCAGCCGACATCTTCATCAAAGATAGATCGCCATCGCGAGCAAGCTCACTCCTACAGGGGGCCGTGGTGTGTCAGTCAGACAGCCGTCGCCGATCCACCG
>NZ_JANHKS010000073.1 GCF_028682175.1 Pseudomonas putida
GATCTGGGGGCGATTGTACGGACGCCCCCGCCGGCAAGCCGTGCTGCTACGGGGTATCGTGTGGTTCAGAGGTGCATCGAAGGATGAATCTTGCGGTGTTCCTGCAGGATGTACTGGCGCAGGCGCTCGGTGTCTTCCTTGCTGTTCTGGCTCAGGCGATAGGCGGCCAGGCCTTGCTCGGTCAGGCGTTCGAAGGTGCCGCGCAGCGCGATGGGGGCCAGGCCGTTGGGGGTGAACCAGGCCGAGAAATACTTGGGCGGTTTGGTCTGCTTGCGGATTTCCAGCAGGATGCCCTTGAACGATATTTCATGGACCCACAGCGCTGTCAGCGAGCCCTTCTCGGTTTCCAGTGCCACTGGCTGCGGCAGAATCAGGCGCCACGGACGAATCCGCGGGCCCTCTTCGAAAATGCTCGGCGCACCCAGTTCCAGGTGCAGCGCGTGAAACTCGTCTTCGACCAGATGCAGCGGAAAGGTCATCTGCTGATTGTCGAATTGCGCCTGAATCGTCACTTGCTCATGGGCGGCCAGTCGCGTCAGCAGGTCCTGAATCTGTACTCCACCATTAACCACCAGGCTGCGCGACTTGTCGTGCACATTCAGCTTGGGGTTGTGCTGCATGTTCTGGATGAAGTCCAGCTCATCCTGCGTGAGGATATTGTCGCGCTGCATGGTCAAGCTCGATTAACCGGTTATTGAAAAAAGAGACAATAAATTCGTTTTTTGGTTGCTGCCGTTCGTCAGTTACAGGATTTTGCGCTTCAACGCCTCTATCTCAAGGCGAGCTTGCGCCAGTTCGGCCTGCAATTCGACAATTTTTTCCTGAGCCAGCACCTGCTCGGTCACGTCCTTTTGTATGCCGATGAAATACATCGAGTTCTCGGCATCGTTGAAAACCGGCGTGATCGACAGCTCATTCCAGAATGACGTCCCGTCCTTGCGATAGTTGCGCAGCACCTGACGGCAGGGCTCACCTGTTTCCAGGGCTTGGCGAATGACGCCTACCGCCGGCTGGTCGCGGTCCTCGGCCTGCAGAAAACGGCAGTCCTGATACAGGATTTCGTCGGCGCTGAAGCCCGTCAGGCGTTCGAACGCCTTGTTGGCATAGATGAGGATGTTATCGTCACCCTCGTGCTCGGCGACCACGATGCCGTCATTGGATACATCGACCATCAGCTGCATCAGTTTTGCGTTAATCATTACACGCTCCCGGGCAGCCATCGCAAAGCCAGCATTCTAAGACATTACGAGCGCCTCAGGCATAATGGCGCACTTTTTACTCAGCCATGGAATCAGGATTACAGCATGAAAGTCGCCATTGTTTCGGGCTCGGTGTACGGCTCGGCCGAAGAAGTTGCCCGACACGCTCAGCAGATCATCAAAGACGCCGGTCACGAGGTGTATTTCAATTCCCGCGCGACGCTGGCCGATCTGCAGGCCTTCGCGCCCGAGGCGTTGCTGGCCGTTACCTCGACGACGGGCCTGGGTGAGCTGCCCGACAACCTTCAGCCGCTGTACTCGCAGATCCGCGATGTGCTGCCTGGCGCATGGCGCGGCCTGCCGGGTGGCGTGATCGCTCTGGGCGATGCCAGTTACGGCGACACCTTCTGCGGCGGTGGCGAGCAGATGCGGGAACTGTTTCTGGAACTGGGCGTGCGCGAGGTGCAGGACATGCTGCGCCTGGACGCCAGCGAGACCGTCACTCCTGAAACCGACGCCGAGCCCTGGCTTGCCGATTTCGTCCAGCAATTGAGCGCCTGAACACACGCCGGCCTGTGATGCCCGCGCCAGAGCGCTGCGCCACAGGCTGACTCGCCGGGCCACTAAGGTGGCTGCCAAGGCAAGTTTCGCTTTCCCCACGGCTGGCTAGACTGCTGAACCATGAGAGCAGAATAACCGCCGGAGGGACGCCGATCGTGAAAGCCGATTTTTGCAAACCAGGAACTGCGCTGTAATGAGCCTGGCGGAAATCCCGCTGTGCGTCTGGCGCACCCGTGGGCATGACTTCGCGTTCAGGGGCCGGAACATCCGCTACTGGGCGGCGGGGCAAGGTGAGCCGTTGCTGCTCATCCACGGCTTTCCGACCGCCAGTTGGGACTGGCATTACCTGTGGCAGCCTCTGTCACGCCGTTATCGGGTCATCGCTTGCGACATGCTCGGTTTCGGCGATTCGGACAAACCCCGCGATCATGACTACAGCCTCATCGAGCAGGCGGATCTTCAACAGGCGTTGCTCGATCATCTTCAGGTGTCGCAACCGGTGCATGTACTGGCCCACGACTACGGCGACAGCGTTGCCCAGGAGTTGCTGGCCCGCCACGGCGAAGGCCGGTTCGACATGGCCAGTTGCGTATTTCTCAATGGCGGGTTGTTTCCGGAAACACACCGGGCGCTGTTCATCCAGAAGCTGCTGCTCAGCCCGCTGGGCTGGCTGATCGGCCGGATTTTTGACCGGTGCAGCCTGGACCGGGATTTCAGCCGCGTGTTCGGCCCCGATACCCGCCCCAGTGAAAGTGAGCTGGATGACTTCTGGAGCCTGATCGCCGCCGGCCAGGGGCATCACATTCTGTACCGCCTGGTCAGCTATATACCGGAGCGCCTTCGCCACCGGGAACGCTGGGTCCAGGCCATGCAGCACGGCCGGGTGCCGATGCGCTTCATCAATGGCGCGGGGGATCCGGTGTCCGGCCGGCACATGGTCGAACGTTATAGAGAGCTGGTGCCCGATCCCGACACCATCCTGATACCGGCCATCGGCCGCTATCCCCACATCGAGGCGCCCAACCTGGTGCTGCGCCTGTATGAAGAATTTCGCACCGGGCTTTACGGGCTGTTGCCGGTGGCCGCCACGTCTCGGGTCGTGCAGGACAGTGCTCCGGCCAATCATCCCTTTGCGTTATCGACCACCATTCAGAGCGGCTCGTGTTGATTGTGACCGGCCCGTGACTGACCGACACTCTCCTTCACAAATGGGGGAGAGCACATGAGCGAATCTGTACGTTTCGAAGATAAAGTCGTGATCGTCACGGGTGCCGGTGGCGGACTGGGTCGTGCCCACGCCTTGTTGTTCGCCCGCCACGGTGCGCGTGTGGTGGTCAACGACCTGGGTGGCTCAGCCCATGGCGAAGGCGCCAACGCCTCGGCGGCCGACCGCGTGGTGGCCGAAATTCGCGAGGCCGGCGGACAGGCCGTTGCCAACCATGACTCGGTGACCGACGGCGAGCGCATCGTGCAGCACGCGCTGGATGCGTTCGGTCGCATCGACGTGGTGGTCAACAATGCCGGGATCCTGCGTGACAAGAGCTTCGCAAAAATGGAGGACGCCGACTGGGACCTGGTCTACCGCGTTCACGTCGAAGGCGCCTACAAAGTCACCCGCGCCGCCTGGCCTCACCTGCGCGAACAGAACTATGGCCGGGTGATCTTCACCGCTTCCACGTCGGGCATCTACGGCAACTTCGGCCAGGCCAACTACGGCATGGCCAAGCTTGGGCTATATGGCCTGACCCGCACCCTGGCGCTGGAAGGGCGCAAGAACAACATCCTGGTCAACGCCATCGCCCCCACGGGAGGCACCCGCATGACCGAAGGCCTGATCCCTGCCAGCGTTTTCGAGTTGCTCAAGCCGGAACTGGTCAGCCCGTTAGTGGTGTATCTGGGCAGCGAACAGTGCCAGGACAGCGCCGGGCTGTACGAAGTTGGCGGCGGCTGGGTCGGAAAAGTGCGCTGGGAACGTAGCCTGGGCGCGGGATTCGATCCCCACGCTGGATTCACCCCTGAAGATGTTGCGGCGCAGTGGGGCGCCATCGGCGACTTCACCGACGCTGTTCATCCGGCGGATAACGTCGAAGCGCTGAAAGAGATGATGGCTAATTTGCAGCGCTTTAACGGCTGACGGGTTTGCCGCAGTTCCAGGCGGCCAGTTCGAGTGATCGGACTGGCCGTTTTTGTAGGATAGTTATTTGGCTGGTTGTAGGACTTGTCTCTTAGTTAAGCAATGATCCCGTCTTCACGGGTTTTGACTCAATACCGGTGATAACCGCCCGACACCTCGAAAGATGCATTCTGTCTTTTGGAGGTTTTATGATTGGTAATTTGAGTCAGGTGGAGAAGCGTCTGAAACTGTATCAGCCGCTCCCAGACAAGAAGTTTGAGGTCAAATCCGGCCTTGCTCCACGCGAGGAGGCAATCAAACAGCAAGTGCGGCAATATTGGTCGGACAAGACCATTGCCGATGTAAAAAAACTGGAAGGGCTCAATCTGGACCTGAGCGGTTTCGATCCCCGGCGCACGACAAATAGACAGTTGCTTGAGGTGACTGCTTTTTTAGCCGATCAGGGTTTGATCGACAGCGATCTTGCGCATTCCATATCCAGTATGGACATGCCGCTGGATGCACAGGGCAACCCCCTGACGCTGGACAGGGAAATTGACGCCTATGAATTCCTGGCGAGCAAACTGGCGTCGTTGAACAGGGAGTCTTTCAAAGACAATGAGCTAGCCAAGGGCGAACGGATAGAGGTCAATGCGGCGCTGGCTGTTTTGTTGGCGCTGGAGGGATACGCGAAAACACCAAGGGAAAAATCGATGGTCAATATTCGGGTTTAAGCTGGTGCGTGAGGCTTACTTGGATCTCAGGATTGGCTGCTCGGCACAGCGATATAACAAAGCCATCATGCGCCGGGATGACTTTCAATGATAAAAAAAGCCGCTGCAACAGCAGCGGCTAAACAAGACGTGAGATCCAGGAGCTAAAAATCTACGTCAGAAGCAATCGCAGTTTGTGTGAGAGCGTGGCTTTCACTTGTCAATCCTTAACTGCTTCGATGGCGTCATGATAGAGCGCAACACGACCGCAATACATCCCGCTTTCTGACATTGACTGTTACGGTTGTCGCAATAGTGGGAATGGTCGTCATAAAAGCAGGAAAATCGTTCTTTTCTTACGAGTTTTTCAGAAGCGCGGAAGCCACAATAGCAATATGTAGTGCAGTCGCGAACTGGCTCTGGTTTAGATTGAGCTGCATTCGGGTTGTCCACGTTTGGTTCCCTGTGACTGGATGTCATCAGGGGCGTGGGCAGCCATCAATGGAGCGGTAAATTATGTCAACTACATCTGTATCTGCTTACCCACGAAATAATGGTCGTTCTTCGGCTATACAAAATGCCGAAGCGGAAGGCGAGCTTGGGGCCATTATTGCGGAGCAGTTGCGTCAGGCACCAACGCTGCAACAAACCGCGCGGGAGGCGCTGGTTTTCTGGCTGACCCGTTGTACCCGCCACCCTAATCCGGACGCCATATTCATTCATCGTCAGGAGGTTGCTGGCGCTGCCATCAAGCCACTGTCTCTGACTCATGCACTGCTTCATGCATTTTTCGGTGATCGTTCCTACATCGATGACATGAGCGCCATCCTGTCCTGGCGAATGAACTCCACAGGGGTTCAGCATCAGCCCCGCGAGCTGGACATGGCGGCCCTCAAGACGGTGTTCCGTGACGCATTATCGCGACTGGCCGGCATGTTCAACTTTTCGCTCAACGGCTACTGGGAGGATGAAGAGCATGTGTTTCCCAGGATTCCGGGGGAGGGCGCCGTCACCGGTGAGCGACATGAAATCCTGGCCGGGGTCCAGCAACGCATTTTCGATCACGCCATCCGGGGTGGCGTCAATGCAAAACAGCTGACGGTCCAGGACGAGAATCTGCTGAGTGATGCAATGAGCGGTGTCACACAGAACGTTTTCTCGGTAGCCCTTCAGACAGCCGAGGGAGAGCGGTTCCCATTGGGCGGCGTATTCGTCGTGAGCGGTGATGGAATGGACCTTGCCACCAGATCCGGGCGTGACACCGACACTTGCGTCTACATGGTGTCTCCTGGCTTGGGGGTCGAGAAGTTCGATACGTTGAAGGGTCTGCAGGATTCCTTGCGCCGGCGACTGGACCAGGAGCGTTCCGCCGATCAGGTAACCAGCAATCTGTCTCTGGAGCACCAGGTGCGCGTAGAACGAATGGCCCTGTCGACCTTGCGGCTGGATTTCAAGCGTCTGTCTGATAAACCTGCCTGGCGCCTGATTGCTGATCTGCGCCAAAAACAGCTCGATGACATCGAGTACCTGTCGGATCAGGCTCGTCACAATACCGATGATCTGGGCGCGATGTTGCGCCTGTTCGACGATGCCAGCCAGTCAGCTGACATGATCGATCTGCTGGGTACCCGCTACATTCGCCTGCTGCAGTTCATCGACAGCCAATCCCGGCCTGACTGGCTCAAATGGGCGCAGCGCGATGATGTACGGCGATATGAGGAGCTGAAAGCTGAACGCGATCTATGTGAAACCGCTGTCAGGAAACTGACCCAGGGCGTTGATTCCTTCGAGCAGTACGCGCGCGACGAGATCGAAGCCTGGTTGGAGGCCTTTTTGGGGTACACCCCGGATCCACAGCGCGTGATGGTGAACATACCTGACCGCATTGCTTTAGGCACAGGGCCGCTTGAGACGACGTATAGCCGGTCACTCCTGCACTTTGCAATGAATGGCCTGCCCAGCATCGACTCCAGGAGCAGGCCCGGCATCAAGGTCGATCCTGCGATGAGTCACCCTGATCTGGATTTCGATTTCGTCGAGCGCCTCGTCGGCACGCTTGATTTGGGTGAACGTCATGTTCAGGAGGTCCAGCGTCGGTATTACAGCCCAGCCATGCGCAAGGCAATGGTTGCCTTGCAGGCCAGCGAACTGGGACTGAGCCTGTTGCTGGCAAGGCTGCAGGGGCACCTGTCCGGTCGTGGAGTAGCCCTGATCGAACAGGCACTTTCCGGTTCCAGCCAGTCCCTGCAATCAGGCTCTTTGTTCCTCAAAAGTGGAAGCCGTCGGTTCGAGGATGTGCTGGTCCTGCGTGCAACCGACGCAGAAGGAGAGCTGTATGTGTTGTATGCGCCGGGCTTGCCGGGTGGTCGGAGTCTTTTCGATTTCTCGACCTGGCGGCAACTGTCCCAGGAAGTCGGTGGCTGGATGGCCAAAGCGCCAGGAGCCCAGTATCTGCTGGATCAGGTAGGGGGCGGGGCGGATCAGGATCTTTCGGTGTATGTCGAGAGCATTCGGCTCAAGCCCGTCAAATGGGAACCCGACAGCGTCATATTTGCGAAGCGCGACACTGACTCGTTCGATGAGACTCTGGGGCGTTTCTATCAGCACAAGGTTGAGCGGATACTGGAACGCGGAGTGAATGCCGTGGGCAGTTCAGGGCAGAATCCTGCGCCCTCTCGCGATACTGAAGCCGTTACGCAGGGTTATAGAATCGCGGCGCTGGAAAATGCCTACAAGACTTACGAGATCGTGTCGTGGAGAGTCGCCGCCCGCCGGGAATGCATGCGGTTGATCGACGCTCACTTGAAGGCGAGCGGCATACCGGGTCAAATTGATCCGGATACGGTTTATTGCGACCTGAAGGGTGAGCAGGATGGCATGGGTCTCGATCTGGGCCGCTACAGCGCTCTCAAGTGCCTGACTGATCTTTTCATGGCGGGCTACTCCAACGAAGACTATGAATTCCACACCGGCGCCGTGCTTCATTCCTCGATCGGTCAGGATATTTCCGGCTTGTCCGCCTCGTTCATCGACAGCATGATTCGCGGGTCGGATTATGCCGACGACTACATCAAGCAGTTGCGCGCTCATCAGTGGAGTCTGACGAACAGGCCTCCCAAACGTGCGCTGGAGTTGTTCAGCCGCAAGATGCATTACGAGATGATTCGTGACGCAAAGATCTCCCTTTCACGCGGGCATATCACCCCTCAGGAATACAATTGGCTGATCAAGGAAATCGGCAGTCATGATGACAGCAGCAAACCCGTTCAGGTAGTCGACGGCACTCTTCACCCGTTGCTGATGGAATATGTGCATATACGCGACGTACATCTGTTCAAGCCAAACAGTGGCCGCAGCCATCTGCGCACGCTTGCCTATACGCCGAAAGCGCCAGACGGTTATCTGTTTCGTCCCGAACAGGACATCGTCACGTCGGTGCAGCGCCCAGGCATGCCGCAGTATTACTACGACAAGGCTACTTACAGCAGACAGCGCATCATCGGCACCTTGATGCAGAAGCTTGAAGTTTCCCCAATAGTTGATGGCCAACCCTATGCCGTGCGTTTGGGTGAAGCTATCCGTTCGTACCAGTCGGTTCACAGTACGATGATCAATCTGCTGATCGTCGATATCGATAGCCAGACGCAAAGTAAAACCGAGCGTCGCATGTTGAAAACCTACGACTTTGTGCGCAAGTACGGGGGCGAGATTGCCGACCTTCATCCGCTTACTTCTGCCATGTGGCATGCGTTCCATGCTGGCGTCGATCTGTTCAGGGGCATTTATGCCTATCAGGAGGGCGACCGTACTCGCGCCCGGGACTTTTTCATATCGGCCGCGAAAGAAGCGTTCAAGACCGCCAAAAAAGTCCGGAAACTTCGCAAGAAAGAAAAGAGCAAGCGCCTCAAACCACGGAATTTGCCTTCGCTGTCGGATCTTCAAGCGATTGCCTGAAACCTGAAGCTATCACCGCTGGTGACTCAATGAATCGCCCGACCCGACGGCAGTTGCACCAGCCGCTGGGTCAACCTGATCCGCTGAACCGGATCATCACTCAATAACAACGCATGCTCCAGGTCGAATCGTTCGGCCTGCGGGCATTCCAGATGCTGGTACAGGCTGGCGCGGGCGAGGTAATCGCTGGTGTTGGCCTGGCCCAGTTCCAGTACCCGGTTGGCATCCTTGAGGGAGGCCATGAAATCATCGTTGATCTGGTGCAGATGCCGCAGGTTGCGCGACAGGCGCTGGATCATCGCGACCGGCGTTGCCGTGACCATGTGCTCGGCCTTGAGCGCAATATCCGGGCCGAACTGGCGCAGCAGTAATTCCCGGCAGTCCTTGGGGTAGAGCCTGCGGCCATCGCAAGGGTCCAGCGTGTGATCGGCTCCTGGCACGCGCAGCAGAAAATGCCCGGGAAAGTTCACCCCCTCCAGCGGAATCTCCAGGCGCCTGGCCAGCTCAAGCGCGACCAGTGCCAGCCCCAGTGGCTGACCGCGCCTGCGCTCGACGATCTTGTGCAGCAATGCGACCTGCGGTTTGGGCTGCGCCACGTCGTCCTGCTGAAAGCCGATCGTCGCCATCTGGCGCAGCAAAGGCTGGGCGAGCTCGGCAGCCGGGATCAGGGGCAGGGCGGCGCTGATGCGACGCTGCAGTTCTGCGAGCAGTTCCCGGGTTTGCCCCAGGTCCACCCCGGCGTCGTGTTCCAGAGATATCCACAGGGCAGCCTCGAACGTCGAGGGCGGGGTGCGTTGCAGGCATTCGAGACAATGTTGGCGCGGGTTCATCGGCTTCTCCGGTCGGATCGGGCGTCTGACTTCAGGCTGACGATGCTCCCGTTTTAGCGCTGCGGGCAAGGTTCGTCCAGCGCCGATTGTTGCAGGGTGCGTTCTGCGTCGGCGTTGCAGGCAGGTTGTCAGGATCTGCCCAACGAAGCCGTCGATTTTTCTGCCAGCGCCTATACTCGCAGAACAAAAACCGGGAGCACTGCCTATGTTCGCTCTCATGCAAAGTTCACGTGTTCAATCGCTGCACCTGATCGTCGATTCGCACACCTGCCTCAAAGCCGTGATCGCGATTCACAGCAGCCAGAAAGGTCCGGCTCTGGGTGGCTGTCGCTATCTTTCCTATCCGAATGAAGAGAGCGCTATAGAAGACGCTATTCAGTTGGCCAGGAACATGAGCTACAAGGCTGTGCTGGCTGGCTTGTCGCTGGGCGGCGGGACGGCGGTCATCCTGCGTCCGGCCCACGTGCCGGATCGCGCGGCGCTGTTCGAGGCATTCGGACGCTTCGTCGAAACCCTGGATGGCCGTTACATCACGGCCATGGACAGTGGCACCTCGATAGAAGACATGGACTGCATCGCCCAATACACCCAGCACGTCACCAGCACCACCAACACCGGCGATCCGGCAGCCCATACCGCGTTGGGGCTGTATGCGGGGATTCGCGCCACGGCCATGGCCCGGCTGGGCAGCGACAATCTCGAAGGGCTGCGAGTGGCCATCCAGGGCCTGGGGCATGTGGGTTATGCCCTGGCCGAGCAACTGCATTCGGCAGGTGCAGAGTTGCTGGTGGCGGACCTGGACAGCGGCAAGGTGCAACTGGCCATGGAACAGATGGGCGCCAAGCCCGTCGCCAGCGAAGCCTTGCTCAGCACCGCTTGCGACATTCTCGCGCCTTGCGGGCTGGGCGGCGTGCTCAACAGTCACAGCGTGACCAAACTGCGCTGCGCGGCCGTGGCGGGCGGCGCCAACAATCAATTGAGTTGCGCGGCCATCGCCGATCAGCTCGAAGCCCGCGGCATCCTCTACGCTCCCGATTACGTCATCAATTCAGGGGGATTGATCTACCTGGCGCTGCAACATCAAGGAGAAAACCAGAACACCATCACCGCACATCTGTCCCAGATAGGAACACGGCTGACTGAAGTATTTGCCCATGCCCAGGCCGAGAAGCGCTCACCCGCGCGGGTAGCCGATGCATTGGCAGAACGCCTGTTGAACCTCGAATAAGCGCCTTACCGGCGCGATTCGAACGAAGCTTTCGACCACAAGTCGCAAAGCCAAGACCATCACGCGCCACGACGAGGGCGCGTGTCAGGAGTGTGCAATGTCCAATAACAAGATCGATCTTGCGTACACCCGTTATCTGTCCCCGGACGGTCAACTGACCGGCGAACTTCCCCAGTGGGCCGATGACTTCAACCTCCTCACCCGCCTTTACCGACAAATGGTCCTGACCCGGCTTTTCGACCAGAAAGCCGTGGCACTGCAACGCACCGGCCGCATCGGCACCTACGCACCCACCCTCGGCCAGGAAGCCATTGGCGTTGCCATCGGCAGCCTGATGCACCCCGAAGACGTGCTGATTCCCTATTACCGCGACACTGCCGTGCAACTGATGCGCGGGGTGCGCATGGAAGAAATCCTGCTGTACTGGGGCGGCGACGAACGCGGCAGTGACTATGCCGAGCCTGCCGTGGCCCAGGACTTTCCGTTGTGCGTGCCCATTGCGACCCAGGCGCTGCATGCCTGCGGGGTGGCCAGCGCGTTCAAGATCCGGGGCGAGCATCGCGTGGCCGTGACCACCTGCGGCGACGGTGCGACCAGCAAGGGCGATTTTCTCGAAGCCCTGAACGTGGCGGGTGCCTGGCAATTGCCGGTGGTGTTCGTCATCAACAATAACCAGTGGGCGATCTCCGTGCCCCGGCGCATCCAGTGCGGCGCCCCGACCCTGGCGCAGAAGGCCGTCGGCGCGGGCTTTCATGGCGAACAGGTGGACGGCAACGACATCCTTGCTGTGTATGACCGCATGCAGGTGGCGCTGGAACGGGCGCGCAAGGGCAAGGGCCCGGTGTTGCTGGAATGCATCAGCTACCGGCTGGGGGATCACACCACCGCCGACGACGCCACCCGTTATCGGCCCGCCGATGAGGTCAAGCAGGCTTGGCAGGAGGAACCGATCAAGCGGCTGCAGTCATTCATGGCTGCCCAGGGCGTGTGGGACGAGGGCCGGGAGCAGGCCTTGATCGCCGAATGCCAGGGCCTGGTCCAGCAGTCTGTGGATAACTTCGAGAACGCCGGCAACCAGGCGCCCGAGTCGGTCATCGACCATGTCTATGCGAAATGGCCAGCGCCGTTGGCCGATCAGCGCGAGTGGTTCCTTGAGCGTGTGGCCCGTCGTAATGGAGGTGCTGGTCATGGCGAATGATCTGTCCACGGACAAGCCTGCTGTAGATAAAAAAGTCAGCCTGCTCGAAGCGGTCAACCTGGCGATGCACCGCGCCATGAGCGAGGACGAGAACGTCGTGGTGCTGGGCGAGGATGTCGGCGTCAACGGCGGCGTGTTCCGCGCCACCCAGGGTCTGCGCGACACTTTTGGTTTCAAACGAGTGATCGACTCGCCACTGGCTGAAACAATGCTCGGCGGGCTGGTCATCGGCATGGCGGCCCAGGGGCTGAAACCTGTGGTGGAAATCCAGTTCATGGGCTTCATCTACGCCGCGATGGAACACCTGGTGTCCCACGCTGCACGCATGCGCAATCGCACCCGGGGGCGCCTGAGTTGCCCGATGGTCATGCGTTCGCCCATGGGCGCGGGGATTCGCGCGCCCGAACACCACAGCGAAAGTACCGAAGCGATGTTCGCCCATGTACCGGGGTTGCGCGTGGTGATTCCTTCCTCGCCGGCCCGCGCCTATGGCCTGCTGCTGGCAGCCATCGACGATCCTGACCCTGTGATCTTTCTCGAACCCACTCGCCTCTATCGCATGAACCCGCAAACCCTCGTCGACGATGGCAAACGCCTGCCGCTGGACACCTGCTTTACCCTGCGCGAAGGCAGTGACATCACCCTCATCAGTTGGGGCGCCAGCGTTCACGAAACCTTGCAGGCTGCCAACGCGCTTGCCGAGCAGGGCGTGTCGGCGGAGGTGATCGACGTGGCCTGCGTCAAACCGCTGGACCTGGACACCCTCGAAGCGTCAGTGCGCAAGACCGGGCGTTGCGTGATCGTCCACGAAGCGCCACGTTCCGGCGGCCTGGGCGGGGAGATCGCCGCCAGCCTCTACGAGCGTGCGCTGCTGGATTTGCAGGCGCCGATCCAGCGGGTCACCGCGCCGGACATTCCGCCGCCGCTCTATCGCCTGGAGCAGCTGTACATTCCCAGCGTCGAAGACATCCTTCACGCCTGTGACACTGTCCTGAATTACGCCTGACGGCCGAGGAGGCTTGCGATGAAATATTTCAAACTGCCCGACCTGGGCGAAGGCTTGCAGGAAGCGGAAATCGTCGAGTGGCACGTCAAGGCGGGGGACACGGTAAAGGCCGACCAGTTGGTGGTGTCGGTCGAGACGGCCAAGGCCATCGTCGACATTCCTGCGCCCTATGACGGTGTGGTGGCGAAGGTCTACGGTGGCGATGGCGACATTCTTCACGTGGGCGAACCCTTGATGGCATTTGAAGGCGAGGGCGATGCGGGGACAGTCGTCGGGCGCCTGGAAGGGGGCGGCAGCAGTCAGGACGATCAGTTTTTCGTCGGCGCCGCGCCGTCCACCCGTGAACACCTCTCGACCCGAGCTACCCCAGCGGTACGGCAACTGGCGCGGCAACTGGGTGTCGACCTCAACGCCTTGAGCGGTTCGGGCAGCGACGGCTTGATAACCCGCGCCGATGTGGAAAGCGCCTCCCAGGCCGAGCGCGACAAGTTCGGCGGCGAAAAACTGCGCGGCGTACGCCGCAGCATGGCGCTGAACATGGCCAAGTCCCACGCCGAAGTGGTGCCCGTGACGATTTTCGGCGATGCCGATTTGCATCGCTGGGGAGTCGCCCGTGATCCGCTGATTCGCATCGGCAAGGCCATGGCTGCGGCGTGCAAGGTCGAGCCGGTGCTCAACAGCTGGTTCGACGGCAAGTCGCTGTCGATCAAGCACCACGAGAAGCTGGATCTGGGTATCGCCGTCGATACCCCGGACGGTCTGTTCGTGCCAGTGCTGCGCGACGTCGGCAATCGCCATGCAGCGGATTTGAAAGAAGGCCTCAACTGCCTGCGCGCCGACGTCAAGGCCCGCTCGATTCCGCCCAAGGAAATGATGGGCGCCACCATCACCCTGTCCAACTTCGGCACCCTGTTCGGCCGCTACGCCAACCCCATCGTTGTACCGCCGCAGGTAGCGATCATCGGCGCAGGGGGCATTCGTCAGGAACCGGTGGCCATGGACGGGCAAGTGGTCATCCACCCGATCCTGCCGCTGTCATTGACCTTCGATCACAGGGCGGTGACAGGAGGCGAGGCCGCGCGGTTCTTCAAGGCGTTGGTGGAGGAGCTGGAAAAACCTGAATCCACCTGACTGAAACATGACTGATCGTGCCCACGCTCCGCGTGGGCATGCAGCCCAGGACGCTCCGCGTCCGGTGACGCGGAGCGTCACGTGAGCCATTCCCACGCAGAGCGTGGGAACGATCAACAGTCTCGTGTTTCTGCCCAATCGGTTTTATTCCATTCGAATTTGTATCGGACTGTGTACAGGTCCACTCGAGATACATCTGCTAAGGCTTCTGCCCAAACCGCGACACAGACCAGATACAGCCCCACGTTTAAATCTGCTCACCGAAACGCAACACCGGTTTCAACCCTGAAACCTCACAAGGGTGCCGGTTCGGACCCCTTTTTCGATGAGCAGGAGATAAACGATGAACACCAAATACGCCGCCCTCGCTGCAACCCTGGCCCTGTCGCTGACCGCTCTGGCGGGCACTGCTTCGGCTGCCGACCAGGCAACCCCAAAAGAGAAATGCTACGGCGTGGCCCTGGCCGGTCAGAACGATTGTGCCGCAGGCCCGGGCACTTCGTGCGCCGCGACCTCCAGCGCTGACTATCAGGGCAACGCCTGGGTGCTGGTCGATAAAGGCACCTGCACCACCATCAAGACGCCCAAGGGCTTCGGCTCGCTGACGGAACAGAAGTGATGCGCGGCGCGATTCTGGCGCCTGCGCTGCGGGCGGCCATGCCCAGCTTCCTGTTGCTGGTCGCGCGGTTGGGCATCGCTTCGGTGTTCTTCCTGTCGGGCCGCACCAAGGTCACGGGGCTGCTGACACTCAAGCCATCGACCTTTCAGTTGTTCCAGTACGAGTACGCGTTACCGGTGTTGCCGACGGAACTCGCGGCTTACCTGGCCACGTACGCAGAGCACCTGTTTCCGGTTCTGCTGGTGCTGGGGCTCGTCACCCGGCCCGCTGCGGCGGCGCTGTTGGGCATGACGGCGGTGATCGAGATTTTCGTTTACCCCGATGCCTGGCCGACGCACCTGACCTGGGCGGCTCTGCTGCTGCCGCTGGTGGTGTACGGCGCGGTCGCTGGTCGCTGGATGAAGTGTTTTTTGGACGGTTTCGC
Organism: Pseudomonas putida; assembly: GCF_028682175.1. Classification (GTDB taxonomy): domain Bacteria; phylum Pseudomonadota; class Gammaproteobacteria; order Pseudomonadales; family Pseudomonadaceae; genus Aquipseudomonas; species Aquipseudomonas putida_AD. The sequence goes on from NZ_JANHKS010000073.1 coordinate 14,977, forward strand.
ACGGTCCTTCGCTGAACAACAACCCTGAAACATGAGCGGGGCCGCACAGGCCCCTGGAGAGTCAACATGCGTACAGTTTCCAAACTCGCCCTGGGCATCATGGCGGTGGCTGCCCCTCTGCTGGTGTCTGCGCAGGCCTCTGCCGCTGCACCGGTTGCGCCGACCGGCGCGAAAAACATCGTGATCGTGCACGGCTCGTTCGTGGACGGTTCGGGCTGGCGAGTGGTGCACGACATCCTGATTCACAAGGGCTACAAGGTCACCGTGGTGCAGCAGCCTGCGACCAATCTGGATGCCGACGTGGCCGCGACCCGGGAAATTCTCGACCAGCAGGTCGGCCCGGTGGTGCTGGTCGGGCACAGCTCCGGTGGCGGCGTGATCAGCGCGGCCGGTGTTCGTGACAAGGTCAAGGCGCTGGTTTATGTCGCCGCGTTGCAGCCGGAAGTGGGCGAAAGCATGGGCCAGTTGATTGCCTCGATGCCGTCGCCAAGCGATGACATTCGTCCGACCCGCGACGGTCACCTGTTCTTCGACCGCGCCAAGTTCGCCACCGATTTCGCCGGTGACCTGACCACCAACCGCACCGATTTCATGGCCGCGTCCCAGCCTGCCGCCACCACCGCCACCTTTGGCGTTCAGGCCTGGGCAGCTGCCTGGCACAACAAGCCGACTTACGCAATTGTCGCCACCGAAGACCACGCCCTGAGCCCTGACCTGCAGCGCTGGATGTACAAACGTGCGGGCTCCAAGGTCACCGAAATCAAGGCCAGCCACGCGGTGTACATCTCGCAGCCTGAGGCCGTGGCCCAGGTCATCGAAGACGCGGCACTGGCCGTCAAATAACCCTCAGCTAACAACCTTTTGATTCATCCCGACCGCAATTGGAGAACACCATGAACGTATCGACCAAATCCCGTTTCAGCATCGCCACCGCCGCCGCCCTGATCGCTCTGGCTTCGGCTTCCTTCAGCGTTGGCGCTTCGGCTGCCGATGCCAGCGCCGAGAAACCAGGCCGTTGCTACGGCGTGAACAACTGCAAGGGCGAAAGCCTGTGCGCCACCGCCAAGAACGACTGCAAAGGCCTGAACAGCTGCAAGGGCCAGGGCGTGATCGTCAAGACCCCGTCCGAATGCCTCAAGGCTGGCGGCACCCTGACCGAGCCTAAATAAGCCCGATCAACCAGGCCCGCCCTCCCGTTGCAAAGCGGGAGGGCGGGCTTTTGCGTTGTGAACAATGAGGCGAGACGCCCATCTTGGGACCTCCCACGCCCCGTAGCAGCCGGGCTTGCCCGCGGGTCGATCTCAAGGCCGCCCCCGCCGGCAAGCCGTGCTGCTACGGGGCTGCGGTGAAACGTGCATTCTGCGAACACACAGGTCCCGTAGCAGTCCGGCTCGCCGGCGTCGGCGGCCTTGAAATCGCTGACGCCGGCAAGCCGGACTGCTACATCGGGATGAGATGAATGAGGTTGGGTTTTGTATCGGAATGTATATCGCCCCGGCGCAGATACATCGGGCCACGCTTCATTCGCCGCGCGACACAGAGGAGATACAGCAGGGCGGTTAAATCTGCCCATCGATACATTTCAGCGGAGAACGCAAAATGACAGCAGCTTTTTCAGGTTACGGGCTGGGCCTGCGTCGGGAGCATTACAAGGATTTTCTGGAAAGCGACGTGCCGGTGGATTTCGTCGAAGTCATTTCCGAAAACTTCATGGTCGATGGCGGTCAGCCACGGGACATCCTGCGTCGGGTGCGCGAGCGTCATCCGGTCGTCCTGCATGGTGTTTCCATGTCCATCGGCTCGGCTGACGGCCTCAATCCGGCCTACCTCAAGCGCCTGCGCAATCTGGTGGATGAGGTACAACCGCTGTTCGTCTCCGATCACCTGAGCTGGTCACGCATTGGCGGTTTCAACTCCCATGACCTGCTGCCGGTGCCCTACACCCACGAAGCGCTGGATCGCGTGTGCGCGAACATATCCCAGGCCCAGGACGCGCTCGGCCGGACCATGCTGTTCGAAAACCCGTCCAGCTACCTGAGCTTCCCCGACGCGGCCATGACCGAGTGGGAATTCATCGCCGAGATGTCCCGCCGCACCGGCTGCGAACTGCTGCTGGACGTCAATAACGTGTTCGTCAGCGCCAGCAACCACGGCTTCGATGCGCTGGCGTATCTCGATGGTATTCCCGCCGAGCGCGTGCGGCAGATTCATCTGGCTGGCCATACCCAGGGCCCGGACCTGTTGATCGACACCCACGACAGCCCAGTCTGCCCGGATGTCTGGCAGTTGTACGCCAAGGCCATTTCGCTACTGGGTCCGGTCGCCACCATGATCGAGCGCGATGACGACATTCCTCCCCTGGCCGAACTGCTGGATGAGTTGTCCATAGCACGCCAGCTGGGTACGGCAGAAGCTCGCCGCCGTGCAGGAGAAGTCGCATGAAGCTTGCCGACCTGCAGCGCGATTTCCAGTCCTGGCTGGTGGACGCCTCGGAAGATGCAGCCGATCGCTTGAGCGTGCATGCCGCCGCAGGCCTTGCGGTCTACCAGAACAACTACCGCACTCAACTCGTCAATTGCCTGAAACACAGCTTCCCGCTGTTGCAGAAATGGCTGGGTGAAGAAGAGTTTCGCAACGCTGCCATCGCCCACATCGAGAAATATCCGCCCCATGCCTGGACGCTCGATGCCTACGCCGAGGACTTCGAACAGACGTTGCGCGAACGCTTCCCCGACAACCCGGACATCCATGAACTGGCCTGGATCGAGCTGGCACTGGGTGAGGCGTTCGTCGCACGGGATGCCCAGCCCCTGACGCTGGATGCGCTGGCCACCGTCGATTGGGATAACGCCAGCCTGCGTTTCACACCGTCACTGCGCGTGCATGTGATGACCACCAACGTCGAAGCGATCTGGAGTGCCTTGTGCGAGGAGCGCACGCCGCCCGAGAGCGAAATGCTTGCCGAGGCGGGTGGACTGCTCGTCTGGCGTCGGCAGTTCACCTCAAGGTTGCGTGAAATCGACGGGCTGGAATACGCCGCGCTCGATCAGCTTCAGCGCAATGGCAGTTTCGCGGATCTGTGCGAAATGCTGGTGGCGCGGCTGGGCGAACAGGACGGCGTGGCGAAGGTCGGCAGCCTGCTGGCCGGCTGGCTTGGCAGCGAGCTGATTGTCGGCGTCTGACCCTTTTTACAATCCCGGGAATGCATTAACCATGTCTGGATTCACACTCAATCGTCGGCACTTTCTGACTTATTCTGCGGCGAGTGTCGCAGCCTTGGCACTCGCTGATCTTACGCCCGTGTTTGCTGCGTCCGAGCCCGCTGCCTCTGGCAGCACTCTGGGGCCGGTTCAGCAAGTCAGCACTGACGTGCTCGACATCGGCTACGTCGAAGCCGGGCCGGAAGATGGTCGGGCGGTGATTCTGCTGCATGGCGCGGCCTACGACATTCAAAGCTTCGCCGAAGTGGTGCCTCTTCTGGTTGCACAGGGAATGCGGGTGGTGGTGCCGTATCTGCGTGGTCACGGCAGTACCAGAGTGCTGGAGGAGCAGGCGCCCGGCACTGAGGAGCAGAGTGCCCTGGGCCAGGACGTGATCGACTTGATGAACGCCTTGCACATTCCCGAAGCGGTACTGGCCGGCTTTCAGGAAGGCGGTCGGGCGGCGAGCCTGGCCGAGGTGCTCAAGCCCACCCGCTGCGTGGGACTGATGGCGGCCAACTACCTACCCCAGGAAAAGCCCCGCGCCTTCGCCGAGATCGTGGTAAGCCTGGTGCAGAACGGACGCTGGCGCACGTAACGTAGCAGCACGGAACCGAGGTCATACATGGATCCCGCAAACACTAAAAACCTGTAGCAGCCGGGCTTGCCCGCGGGTCGATCCTGAGGACGCCACCGCCGGCAAGCCGTGCTGCTACGGAATTTGCGCGATTCACTCTGTGGCGTCACCGCTCAGCAATTCATTCAGCGCATCCGGCTGATTCTTGAACGCGCGGGCGAAGACGTCGCGGTTCTTGGCCATGTAGATACCCGCTTCTTCAACCTGGGTTTCGGACAGCGAAGGCACTGCCTTGCTCAGGACACTGGACAGCAACTCGGCGAGTTCGAGCATCTTGTCATGACGATCAGCTTCGGCTTTATCCATGAACAAGCGCTCCAGATCCCGGCTGCTGCGGTATACCACTTCGACGGCCATTTACCACCTCATATGCCTTCAAGAAAGTAACCTTTGATAGCTACTGTGTTTATATACAGTGCAAAGCATAAGGCAATCGCCGCTGCCTGAATAGTGGCAATTCACATTCATTTACAGCTTCCCTGCGCTGCCTTGCGACAACCGGTCGCGTTCTCAACCATAGCCCATGGCCCCTTTAATGCTTGGGTTTTGCGCAGGCAACGTTGCGCAAACAAAAGCGTCACCCGCGTGCGGCATCATTCTTTTCGGGCTATTCAAGGAAGTACATCGTGAAAATCAATTGGGCCGAGTCCCTGCGTCAGCGCGTCCACACCTGCGCCGAGTCTCTGGGCAACCTGTTCGTCGAGACCTTCCACTACCTGGCGCTGTTCGCCATCGGTGCCGTGACGGCATGGGCGGCGGTGATGGCGTTCCTGGGGATGCTGGAGAAGGGTCATATCACGGTGGACGACATCCTGCTGCTGTTCATCTACCTGGAATTGGGCGCGATGGTGGGGATCTATTTCAAGACCAACCACATGCCGGTGCGTTTCCTGATCTACGTGGCGATCACCGCGTTGACCCGCTTGCTGATCTCCGACGTGTCGCACCATGCGCCGCCGGACCTGGGCGTGGTGTACCTCAGCGGTGCGATTCTGCTGCTGGCGTTCGCGATTCTGGTGGTGCGTTACGCCTCGTCACAATTTCCTTCGGTAAAGGTGCCGGATCCGCACAGCAACAAGAAGGGTGCGGTGATCGAGGAGAAGGGCGAGATTTAAAACGCGATCCACCGCAATCCCGTAGCAGCACGGCTTGCCGGCGGGGGCGTCCTCAAGATCGCCCCCAGATCGGAAGAG
>NZ_JANHKS010000074.1 GCF_028682175.1 Pseudomonas putida
TGTAGGAGTGAGCTTGCTCGCGATGCGTTTTTTCAGCCACCTACAAGGCGTCTGACTCAACGCTATCGCGAGCAAGCTCACTCCTACAGGTTTTGCATCACCGGTAGAACAATTTATACCCCACCAGCCCCGCCGCTTCGTTGAGCAACTGCCCGTTCTGCCACACCGCCCTGGCCTCCGGCGACCAGCCGCCAAACGGGCGGGCATTGTCCTTGCCCAGATACCCCACAGGCGCAGGCACCACGCTGAAACCGGCCTTCTCGAAGCTCCACACCGAACGCGGCATATGCCAGGCCTGAGTCACCACGACCACCCGCTTGATACCCTGAGGCAACAGCATGGCAGCGGACATCGTGGCGTTCTCCCAAGTCGTGCGGCTCTCGCCTTCCTGCCAGCGCACGGTCACGCCGAAGTCATCGCGCAGCGAATCGGCCATGATCGCCGCCTCGCTGGGCGGCTCACCGTAGTGCAGGCCACCGGTGACCAGAATCGGCAATCCCGAAGCCTTGGCCATCCGCGCCGCATAGCGCATCCGCTCAAGGGCGGTGCCGGTAGGAATGTCGCCACCCCAACTCGGATCATTGCGCTCGCGCCCCGAGCCCAGCACCACGATGGCATCGGCCCGTTGCGCCAGGGTCGCCCAGTCGCTCTGGGGCATGGGGGGAATTGTCTCGATGCCCTTGCCCGACCACTCGACCACGATCGGCAAACTCATGGCCCACATGCCGCCCAATCCGACCACAAACAGCACTCGCGCAACTAGCGGCCTGGACTTTCTCAACCACCAGGCAAACAGGATAAACAGCAGGAATATGCCCGGGGGCAACAAGAGGTTTTTGAGGAAGTAACGAAAAGGCATCGGGCATCTCCAGAAAGATGCCCGAAGCCTAAAAGGATTGACGCTAAGCAACAATGCTTAATCAGGCGGGATTGAAACCCGCGAAGGTTAACGCTTGAAATGTTTGCTGGAACTGTAACGACTCAACTTCGACGACACCTTGGCGCGACGCTGATCCTTCAGCCAGATGACATTGGCTGATGTGCGCGGGGCGCGGACCGGTTCGGACGGCTCACGTGACGCGCTTGAACTTCCCTTCTTCAGGTTCGATGCTTCCCCTTTTGCGACGGCTTCTCTCTTGTCCGGATGTGCAACATCCAGATAAGCCTCGATCAGCTGGAATTCGGCATGGCTCAAACCACGCAACTCCAGTTCAGCGGGGTATTCATTGCGAAGCCGGACTGCTGTTTTCGCCATGTCCAAGGCCAGCCCCAGACGATCGATCAAACGGTCATACAGATCAGGTTTCTCTACTTGGTGCCGCAACTCTCCCATCCGCTCACCTCACTGAAGATAAACACATACCCTCGTAAATGAGCTTAGCGGCACTGTAAAAACCGGCGCGATGCCGCGACCAACGGCGGCGCGCGGGCCATCGGGGCAAATCAGGGTTTCCCTAGGCAGTCGGCGCTCATGTATGCTACGGCGCTTCCTGTAATTCCACTTCCGCTCACCGGAACACGAACACCGCGCGTCAGCCGATGCCCCTTGAGGCAGGTAACGCCCACCCGTTCCGGGAACGCAGCGAAGAGGTCAAGGGTCACCAATCTCAAGTCAAAAGTAGCCATGCACGAACTCTATCAGCCCCGCGAAATCGAAGCCGCCGCCCAGACCTTCTGGGAAGAGCAAAAGTCCTTTGAAGTCAGTGAACAGCCAGGCAAGGAAACCTACTACTGCCTGTCGATGTTCCCTTACCCGAGCGGCAAGCTACACATGGGGCACGTGCGCAACTACACCATCGGCGACGTGATCTCCCGCTACCAGCGCATGCTCGGCAAGAACGTCCTGCAACCCATGGGTTGGGACGCCTTCGGCATGCCGGCGGAAAACGCCGCGATGAAGAACAACGTGGCCCCGGCCAAGTGGACCTACGAAAACATCGCCTACATGAAGACCCAACTTCGCAGCCTGGGCCTGGCGGTGGACTGGTCCCGTGAGGTCACGACCTGCAAGCCGGATTACTACCGCTGGGAACAATGGCTGTTCACTCGCCTGTTCGAAAAAGGCGTGATCTACCGCAAGAACGGCACCGTCAACTGGGACCCGGTCGACCAGACCGTTCTGGCCAACGAGCAGGTCATCGATGGCCGCGGCTGGCGTTCGGGCGCAGTGATCGAGAAACGCGAAATCCCGATGTACTACTTCAAGATCACGGCCTACGCCGATGAGCTGCTGGAGAGTCTGGATGACCTGCCGGGCTGGCCTGAACAGGTCAAGACCATGCAGCGCAACTGGATCGGCAAGTCCCGCGGCATGGAAGTGCAGTTCCCGTACGATCAGGCCTCGATCGGCGAAGCCGGCGCGCTGAAAGTCTTCACGACCCGTCCTGACACCCTGATGGGCGCCACCTACGTGGCCGTGGCCGCCGAGCACCCGCTGGCGACCCTGGCGGCGCAGAACGATCCTGAGCTGCAAGCCTTCATCAACGAATGCAAGAGCGGCAGCGTCGCCGAAGCCGACGTCGCCACCCAGGAAAAGAAAGGCCTGCCAACCTCGCTGTTCGTCGAGCACCCTCTGACCGGCGAAAAACTGCCGGTGTGGGTCGCCAACTATGTACTGATGCACTACGGCGATGGCGCTGTGATGGCAGTACCGGCCCACGACGAACGTGATTTCGAGTTCGCCAACAAGTACAACCTGCCGATCAAGTCGGTGGTGCGCACCAGCGCCGGCGACGAGTCCCCTGCCCCATGGCAGGAAGCGTATGGCGAGCACGGCGAACTGATCAACTCCGGCGAGTTCAACGGCCTGGACTTCTCCGGCGCGTTCGACGCCATCGAAGTCGCGCTGATCAAGAAAGAACTGGGCAAGTCGCGCACTCAGTTCCGCCTGCGTGACTGGGGCATCAGCCGTCAGCGTTACTGGGGCTGCCCGATCCCGATCATTCACTGCCAGGCATGCGGCGATGTGCCAGTGCCGGAAGATCAACTGCCCGTCGTGCTGCCTGAAGACGTGGTGCCGGACGGCGCCGGTTCGCCACTGGCGCGCATGCCTGAGTTCTACGAGTGCAACTGCCCGAAATGCGGCCAGCCTGCCAAGCGTGAAACCGACACCATGGACACCTTCGTCGAGTCGTCCTGGTACTACGCTCGCTACGCCTCGCCGCACTTCGAGGGTGGCCTGGTGGAAAAATCCGCGGCTGACCACTGGCTGCCGGTCGATCAATACATCGGCGGCATTGAGCACGCGATCCTCCACCTGCTCTACGCGCGCTTCTTCCACAAGCTGATGCGCGACGAAGGCCTGGTGAGCTCCAACGAGCCATTCAAGAACCTGCTGACCCAGGGCATGGTGATCGCCGAGACCTACTATCGCCGCGAAGCCAACGGTGCCTACACCTGGTTCAACCCGGCGGACGTCGAACTCGAGCGCGACAGCAAGGCCAAGGTCATCAGCGCCAAACTGATCGCCGACGGTCTGCCGGTGGAAATCGGCGGCACCGAGAAGATGGCCAAGTCGAAGAACAACGGCGTCGACCCACAGTCGATGATCGATCAGTTCGGCGCGGACACCTGCCGACTGTTCATGATGTTCGCATCGCCGCCTGACATGAGCGCCGAATGGTCCGACTCCGGCGTCGAAGGCTCGCACCGCTTCCTCAAGCGCGTCTGGCGTCTGGCTCAGGCCCACGTAGCTCAGGGGCTGCCGGGCAAGCTCGACATTTCCAGCCTGACTGACGAGCAGAAAGCCGTTCGCCGTTCGATCCACCTGGCCATCAAGCAGGCCGGCCACGACGTCGGCCAGAATCACAAATTCAACACCGCCATCGCTCAGGTCATGACGCTGATGAACGTGCTGGAAAAAGCAGCCCAGGACACCGAACAGGATCGCGCGCTGGTTCACGAAGGTCTGGAAACCGTCACCCTGCTGCTGGCACCGATCACTCCACACATCAGCCATGAGCTGTGGGGCCGACTGGGCCACACCGGTGCCGTGATCGACGCGACCTGGCCGGTACAGGATGAAAGCGCTCTGGTGCAGGACAGCCTGACGCTGGTCGTCCAGGTCAACGGCAAGCTGCGCGGGCAGATCGAAATGCCGGCCAGCGCCAGCCGCGAGGAAGTCGAAGCTGCTGCACGGACCAACGAAAATGTCCTGCGCTTCATCGACGGCCTGACGATCCGCAAAGTGATCGTGGTACCCGGCAAACTGGTGAACATCGTCGCCAGCTGATTGGATCGGGCGCCAGAACGATTCTGGCGCCGAACACACTTGCAGAGCCCGCACTTTCGGGTTCAAACGGATTCAAGGGGAGCAACAAGATGATCAAACGCAATCTGCTGGTAATGGGCCTCGCCGTGCTGCTGAGCGCCTGTGGTTTCCAGCTGCGCGGCACCGGCACCAACGCCCTGTCGATCAAGGAGCTGGACCTGAGCGCCCGTGACGCCTACGGCGACGTGGTCACCCAACTGCGTCAGACACTGACCAACAGCGGCGTGCACGTCTACACCGGCGCCCAGTACAAACTGTTCCTGGCCCGCGAAGACGAAACCCAGCGCACCGCGAGCTACGCAGGTTCCGGTCGTTCGGCTGAATATGAGCTGACCACCGTGCTCAAGTACGAAGTCCAGGGCATCAAGGGCGTTCCGCTGCTCGATGACAACGTTCAGACCACCAAGGTCTTCGTTCACGACGGCAACAACCTGATCGGTTCGGATCAGGAAGCCGAGCAGATCCGCAAGGAAATGCGCAGCGACCTGGTGCAGAAGATGATGGCACGCCTGCAACTGCTGACGCCGCAGCGTCTGGACGAGCTGCAAGCCAAGGCTGACGCCGCGGCCCGTGCACGGGCCGATGCCGAAGCGGCCGCCCAGCGCGTTCGCGACGAGACGCCTCAGCAGTCGCCTATCGAAATCCCGTCCAAGTGATGGCACTGGGGCCGGTTCGCCGGCCCCAACCTTTTCCGAATCATGAAACTCGCCCCCGCCCAACTCGCCAAACACCTGCAAGGCACACTCGCGCCTGTGTACATCGTCAGCGGCGATGACCCGCTGCAATGCCAGGAAGCCTGCGACGCCATCCGTGCCGCGGCTCGCCAGCAGGGTTTCGATGAACGCCAGGTGTTCAGCGCCGACTCAAACTTCGACTGGGGCACCTTGCTGCAAGCCGGGGCGAGCATGTCGCTGTTCGCCGAACGACGCCTGCTGGAACTGCGCCTGCCCTCAGGCAAGCCCGGAGACAAAGGCGCCGCCGCCCTGCTGGAATACTGCGCCCGCCCTGCCGAAGACACGCTGCTGCTCATCAGCCTGCCCAAGCTCGACGGTTCCGCACAGAAAACCAAGTGGGGCAAGGCGCTGGTCGAAGGCCCGCAAACCCAGTTCGTGCAGATCTGGCCGGTGGATGCCAGCCAGTTGCCGCAGTGGATTCGTCAACGCCTGGGCCAGGCCGGCCTGGCTGCCAGCCCCGATGCGGTCGAGCTGATCGCCGCGCGTGTTGAAGGCAACCTGCTGGCCGCCGCCCAGGAAATCGAAAAGCTCAAGCTGATGGCCGAACAGGGGCAGATCACTGTGGAAACCGTGCAAGCTGCGGTGGCCGACAGTGCGCGCTTCGACGTCTTCGGCCTGACTGACGCGATCCTCAATGGCGAAGCCTCCCACGCCCTGCGCATGCTCGAAGGCCTGCGCGGCGAAGGCGTCGAGCCTCCGGTGATCCTCTGGGCGCTGTCGCGGGAGCTGCGGGTGCTCGCCAACCTGGCGTTGCAATACAGCCAGGGCGTGCCGTTGGACAAGGCGTTCAGCCAGGCGCGACCACCCATCTGGGACAAGCGCAAGCCGTTGATGAGCAAGGCCTTGCAACGCCACTCGGCGCGGCGCTGGGCCCAACTGCTGATGGACGCCCAACGCATCGATGCACAGATCAAGGGCCAGGCCGAGGGTTCGGTGTGGAACAGCCTGAGCCTGCTGTCGCTGCACATGGCCGGGCAACGGCTGGCGCTGCCGTCGGAATAATCTTTCGCAAACACCACCTATCCGTAGCAGCACGGCTTGCCGGCGACGGCGCCCTTGTGAACGCTGTCGCCGGCAAGCCGGACTGCTACGGGGGTCAGCGGTGTCCATTCGGCTGGGTTCATAGCACAGATCAATTAGACCTGCGCCCGAATCTGGCCGATCATCCCCGCCGCTTCACCCACACCTGCGAGAGAAAATGCCATGAGCAAAGCCAAGAAGCGGCCGAACAAGGCCAAGTCCATCATCGCCCAGCCCCTGTTCCGCAGCCGCCAGGAACAACCCGCCAAGGGCAAGGGCAGCTACCGCCGCGAAGCCTTCCAGTCGAAAAACTGGGAGGCTTCTTCCGTTATGGCGGCCTGAAAAACACGCAAGGTTACTGACCGGCGCCCCGTCGGCCGGGCCAGCATGTTAAGGTCTACACCTTACGGTTTATACCTGTGGACCCCAGAATGCCCTTTAGCTTTCCCCGTCGTTGGCATGTCCGCCAACTGATCGCCGCCGCAAGCACACTCGTGCTGGTTGCCTGCGCGGAGCAGCCCACTGCCGCCGTCGCCACTCCGCTTCAAACCGCTCCCATGCAGGTCGCCAAGGCCTCGCCGCCGCCTCCCGGCGCCGTAGCGCAGCCAGATGATGGCAATTTCGAAATCCAGCCGGCCATGAGCTTCAGCGAGTGGCAGAGCATGTTCCGCGCCCAGGCCCTCAATGCCGGGATTCGTCCGGATGTGTTCGACAAGGCTTTCGCTGGCGTGACCCCGGACATGAGCGTGGTCAAGGCTGACCGCAGCCAGCCCGAGTTCACCCGCCCGGTGTGGGAGTACCTCGATGGCGCGATGTCCGCCGTGCGCGTGCGCAAGGGCCAGGCGTTGCTGGCTCAGTACGCCGACGTGCTGACGGCCATCGAACAACGCTACGGCGTCGACCGCCAGGCGCTGATCGCGGTGTGGGGCATGGAAAGCAGCTTCGGGCAGTTCCAGGGCACTCAGTCGGTGATCCGCTCGCTGGCGACCCTGGCCTATGAAGGCCGTCGGCCACAGTTTGCCCAGGATCAACTGATCGCCGCGCTGCAGATCATCCAGCACGGCGATATCGACGCGCCAAGCATGCTGGGCTCGTGGGCCGGTGCGATGGGGCAGACTCAGTTCATCCCCACCACTTACAACACCCATGCCGTGGACTTCGACGGCGATGGCCGACGCGACATCTGGAACTCGCCTGCCGACGCCCTCGCCTCCACTGCCCACTACCTGCAAAGCTCAGGCTGGCAGAAAGGCCAGCCCTGGGGGTTCGAAGTGCAATTGAGCCAGGGTTTCGACTATGCCCTGGCCGATGCCTCGACCCGCAAGAGCATTGGCGAGTGGCAACAACTGGGTCTCAAGCTGCCGAACGGTTCGACCCTGCCCGGCAACCTGTTGCAGCAGCAGGCGGCCCTGTTGCTGCCAGCCGGCTACAAAGGCCCTGCGTTCCTGGTGATGGATAACTTCCGGGCGATCCTGAAGTACAACAACTCGTCGTCCTATGCACTGGCCATCGGGCTGTTGTCCGAGCGTTTCACCGGTGGCGGCTATGTGATTGGCCAATGGCCACGCGGTGACCGCCCCCTGAGCCGCTCCGAGCGCATCGAGCTGCAAACCCTGCTCTCGGCCCGCCAGTATGACGCAGGTGCCCCGGACGGCATCATCGGCGCCAACACGCGCAAGGCCATTCGCAGTGCGCAGCAGTCGTTTGGCTGGCCGGCGGACGGTTACCCGACGCAAGAGCTGCTGGATAACCTGCGCAGGCCCTGAAGCACCTACTGTAGGAGCGCGCTTGCCCGCGACCGCGTCATTTCAGACACTGATGTACTGAATGGCACACCTCGTCGCGGGCAAGCGCGCTCCTACAGGGAGTACCGCACAAATAAAAAGGGCCGGATATCGCTATCCGGCCCTTTTTATCGTTCCCACGCTCTGCGTGGGAACCCGACCAGCCATCAACCCGCCGTCAGCAACGACTTGGTCAGCTTGGCCTGTTCGTCAGCGTGGTACGAGGAACGCACCAGCGGGCCCGACGCAACGTTCTTGAAGCCCATCTTGTAGCCTTCCTCGGCGAACCAGGCGAAGGTGTCCGGGTGCACGAAGCGCTGCACCGGCAGGTGGCTGCGGGAAGGTTGCAGGTACTGGCCCAGGGTCAGCATGTCGATGTTGTGCTCGCGCATGCGCTGCATCACTTCGATCACTTCCTCATCGGTCTCGCCCAGACCCAGCATCAGGCCGGACTTGGTCGGAACGTGAGGGACCATTTCCTTGAAGCGTTGCAGCAGGGTCAGCGACCACTGGTAGTCCGAGCCCGGACGCGCAGCCTTGTACAGGCGCGGCACGGTTTCCAGGTTGTGGTTGAACACATCCGGCGGCGTGGCAGCGGTGATTTCCAGCGCGATGTCCATGCGGCCACGGTAGTCCGGAACCAGCGTTTCCAGTTGCACATTCGGCGACAGGGCACGGATTTCGCGGATGCAGTCGGCGAAGTGCTGGGCACCGCCGTCACGCAGGTCATCACGGTCAACGGAGGTGATCACGACGTACTTGAGTTTCAGGTCGGCGATGGCAACCGCCAGGTTCTTCGGCTCGTCCGCGTCCAGGGCTTTAGGACGGCCATGACCCACGTCGCAGAACGGGCAGCGACGGGTGCAGATGTCACCCATGATCATGAAGGTCGCGGTGCCGCCGGAGAAGCACTCACCCAGGTTCGGGCAGGACGCTTCTTCGCAGACGCTGTGTAGCTTGTGCTTGCGCAGCAGCTGCTTGATGCGGTCGACTTCCGGGGAAACCGGGATGCGGACGCGAATCCAGTCGGGCTTTTTCGGCAGCTCGACCGTCGGGATGATCTTCACCGGGATGCGAGCAACTTTTTCCGCACCGCGCAGCTTCACGCCGGCTTCAACTTTGGGACGCGCTGCACGCTCAGGCGTTACAACGTTCACTGTCGGGATCAGGGTCTCTGTAATCACGGCTGTCTCTGCCGCTTCATGCGCAGTAGTCATATCAATCGATTCCGCCCGCTAGGGTCGTCTGCTCAGCATAGTCGAGGTGTCTGACGAGCTGCGCACGCAGCCGGGCACTAACCTCGGCAAATTCAATCGGCCCTGCCAGATCGCGCAGCTGGGTCATGGCCAGCCCCGCGTACCCACAGGGATTGATCCGTTGGAACGGTTCCAGGTCCATGTCGACGTTCAACGCCAGCCCATGGAACGAACAACCGTTACGGATACGAAGGCCCAGGGATGCGATCTTCGCCCCATCGACGTAGACCCCCGGTGCCTCGGGTCTGGCAGCTGCCGTGACGCCGTAGCTGGCCAGCAGATCGATCAGGCTGTTTTCGATCCGGGTGACCAGTTCGCGCACGCCAAAACCCAGGCGACGCACGTCCAGCAACAGGTAAACCACCAGTTGACCGGGACCATGATAAGTCACTTGGCCACCGCGATCGACCTGTACCACCGGAATATCACCCGGAAGTAGTAGATGCTCGGGCTTTCCGGACTGCCCCTGGGTGAAAACCGGCGGGTGCTGGACCAGCCAGATTTCATCAGGGGTTTGCCGATCGCGCCCGTCGGTGAAGCGCTGCATGGCTTGCCAGGCGGGCTCGTAGTCGATCAGTCCGAGATCACGAAAGCCCAGACGTTCGCCCATCACAGCACCATGTGCACGAAACCTGTGGCCCGCAGCTCGCTGTTGATGTTGTAGAGCTGATCCTGGTCGGTGGCGAGGATGTGCAGCTGCACGGTGGTGTACTTGCCGTTGCTGCTCTGGCGTTCGTCCACGCGTTCATCGTTGATCTTCGCGTGCTTGCCGACGATCTCGATGGCTTTGTCTTTATTGCCGGCTCCGGTATCGCAAATGATCTTGATCGGATAATCGGCGCATGGGAATTCGATTTTTGGGGCTTTAACTTCGGTATCTGTCATGGCAGTAACGGCCTCGTAAGCCGGAAAACGGACAGGCCCCCACCGCGAAAGCGGCAGGGGCACACGGAACGCTGATCGTTTCCGGGATCAGTAACGATCAGTTGAACAGACTGTAGAAGAACATGCGAATGCTGTCCCACAGGCGGCGGAAGATACCACCTTCCTCAACGCCGTCCATCGCGATGAGATTAGCGGTGCGCACGACCTTGTCTTCCAGCTTCACTTCAACCTGGCCGATCACGTCGCCCTTGGCGATAGGTGCAACCAGCTTCGGATTGATGGTCATGCTGGCGGTGAGCTTCTTCATCTCGCCTTTAGGCATGGTCATGGACAGATCGTCGGCCAGGCCGGCCTTGACCTGACGCTCGGTGCCTTTCCAGACGGCAGCCTGGGCCAGTTCGGTGCCCTTCTGGTAGAAGGTCTGGGTTTCGAAGAAACGGAAACCGTAGGTCAAAAGCTTCTGGGTTTCAGCAGCACGGGCCTGCTCGCTGTTGGTACCGAATACCACGGCAATCAGACGCATGCCGTCACGAACGGCCGAGGACACCATGCAGTAGCCGGCTTCTTCGGTGTGGCCGGTTTTCAGACCGTCGACGGTCTTGTCACGCCACAGCAGCAGGTTGCGGTTCGGTTGCTTGATGCCGTTCCAGAAGAACTCTTTCTGCGAGTAGATCGCGTAGTGAGCCGGGTCTTCGTGGATGATCGCACGTGCCAGCAGCGCCATGTCGTGCGCGGTGGAGTAGTGATCCGGGTTCGGCAGGCCGGTCGGGTTCATGAAGTGGCTGTTGACCATGCCCAGGTCGCCAGCGGTCTTGTTCATCATGTCGGCGAACGCATCTTCGCTGCCGGCGATGTGCTCGGACACCGCGACGCTGGCGTCGTTGCCCGACTGGATGATGATGCCGTGCAGCAGGTCGCTGACAGTCACCTGGCTGCCGACCTTGATGAACATCCGCGAACCACCGGTGCGCCAGGCGTTTTCGCTGATGGTCACCGGGTCGTTTTCGCCGATCTGGCCGCGACGGATTTCAAGAGTCGCAATATAGGCCGTCATCAGTTTGGTCAGGCTGGCCGGCGGCAGGCGCTGGTCACCGTTGTTCTCCACCAGAACGTTGCCGCTGTTGGCATCCATCAGCACATAAGCCTTGGCAGCCAGTTGCGGTGGCGATGGCGTCATCTGCTCTGCCGCGAAGACGGCAGGCGCGGTGAACAGTGGAATAAGCAGGCAAAGTCTTTTTGCGAAGGTGGTGATGTTCATCCGTCTCTCGAAAATGCTAATGGGCAAACATGCCCTTGCGGGCAAAGCGGTGGTGCCGGGCTTTCCCGGCAAACGGGCCCACATTCTACAGATGTGCCCGTGAAATGTGGCTGACAACCCTTGCTCTGGCGGCAAGTCTGATCCAATTGTTACTGATCTGAAGTGACGACGCTCGGCGACCCCAGGTTGGCCGATCTCACACTGTTCTGCAGCTGCGCGGCTTCACCCGGCGTGTCGACCGGCCCCATCCGCACGCGATAGAGCGTCTGCTGGTTGCGTGCGATCGAGCTCACGAAAACCGGCGCCCGCACCATCCCGCTCAGCTTGGACCTCAGGAGTTCCGCAGCGTCCGGGTTGGCGAAGGCTCCCACCTGGAGAAACAGCCCAGACGCTGGTCCGGAAGCGTTTTTTTTTGCATCGATCGGAACCGGCGATACCGGCGCGGCATGCTGCTGCGGCGGTGGCGTCCATTGCTCGATGGTGCCCGCCGACGCGGTAATCACCGGCGCCGCCGGTTGCGGACGTGCCGCCGGGCCGCTGAGCGCCACTTGCGGCTGATCCAGCATCAACGGCGCAGGTTTGCCACGCTGGGCCCAGTACTGGGCCGGGTCGATGCCTTCAACCTTGACCCGCGCGGTGCCGATCTCGGCATAGCCGAGCTTCTTGGCGGCCGCGTAGGACAGGTCGATGATGCGGTCCGAGTAGAACGGCCCACGGTCATTGACCCGCAGGATCACGGTGCGGTTGTTGTCCAGGTTGGTCACGCGAACGTAGCTGGGCAGCGGCAGCGTCTTGTGCGCCGCGCTCATGCCGTACAGGTCGTAGACCTCGCCGTTGGCCGTGTTCTGGCCGTGGAACTTGGTGCCGTACCAGGAGGCCGTGCCGGTCTGCACGTAGCTGGCCGAGTCGCTCAGCGGGAAGTAGGTCTTGCCCAGCACCGTGTAGGGGTTGGCCTTGTAGGCGCCGGTGTGCAGCGTTGGCACGGCGTCGGGAATGCGCGACACATCGACATCCCACCACGGCGCGCCGTCCTTGTGGGCACGGTTGATGTCCAGCCCCGGCTGGGAGCGGATGATGTTGCCTTGCTGGGTCGGTCGACTGGTGGAACAGCTGACGACCAGCAGTGCCAGCGCCGCGAAGGCCATCAGTTTCAATGGTTGTTGCATCGGCAATGACCGCATTACTTGACGCCCCGAGCTTGAACAAGCAGTTCAGACAGCTGATGCACGGCCATGGCGTACATCACGCTGCGGTTGTACCGCGTGATTGCGTAAAAATTCTTCAAACCCATCCAGTATTCAGGGCCATTGTCGCCTTCGAGGCGAAAAGCCGTGACCGGCATATCATCGCGCAGCGCATCATGACTCGCCCAGCCCAGGGCTCGCAACTCCCCGACGGTCTTCACAGGCTCGATGCCCGGGCTCAGACCCTGGTCGACACGGTCGCCACTGACGCTCGCCCGGCTCACGACACCTTCGCCCGCGACCCAGCCATGGCGCTTGAAATAACTGGCGACGCTGCCGATGGCATCGTCCGGGTTGTTCCAGATATTGATGTGGCCGTCGCCGTCGAAATCCACCGCATAAGCTCGAAAACTGCTCGGCATGAACTGCGGCAACCCCATGGCGCCGGCGTACGATCCCTTGAGCGTCAAGGGGTCGACCTGCTCTTCGCGGGCCAGCAGCAGGAACTCTCGCAGCTCCTTGCGGAAGAATTCCGCACGAGGAGGATAGTCGAAACCCAGCGTCGATAACGCATCGATTACCCGGTAATTTCCGGTATTTCGACCAAAAAATGTTTCAACGCCAATGATCGACACGATCACCTGGGCAGGCACGCCGTACTCTTTTTCAGCACGTGCAAGCACTGCCTCATGCTGGCGCCAGAAGTCCACGCCACGGGCGACGCGGGCGTCGGTGAGGAACATCGGGCGGTAATCCTTCCACGCCTTCACCTTCTCGGCAGGCCTTGAAATGGCATCGAGAATCGACTGTTTGCGCTGCACATCACGAAACACTTCGATCAGTTGTTCACCCGCGAAACCGTAGTCGCGCGTCATGTCACTGACGAACTGAGCGACCTGGGGCGAACCCTCATAGTCGCCGGCAAGCGACTCCTGCACTGACCCGAGGATGCCCATCAGACCGACCAGCGGCACATATCGAGCAGCCCAGCCACGCACTACCTGCATTGAATTCTTTACCTTAGGAAAACCTGAACGGTTTCTCACCTTAATCAAACCTGAGCGATCCACTTGCGGTGGGTATGGATCGACATCAAAACCCCAAACGCTGACAGCAGCGTCACCAGCGAAGTTCCGCCATAACTAATGAAGGGCAACGGCACACCTACCACCGGGAGCAAACCGCTGACCATACCGATGTTGACGAAAACATACACAAAAAACGTCATTGTCAGGCTGCCCGCCAGGAGCTTGCCGTAGAGCGTCTGGGCCTGGGCGGTAATCACCAGGCCCCGACCGATCAGCAGCAGATAGATCAGCAGCAGCGCACAGATGCCCACCAGGCCGAACTCTTCGCCCAGTACCGCGATGATGAAGTCGGTGTGGCTTTCCGGCAGGAAGTCCAGGTGCGACTGGGTGCCCAGCAGCCAGCCCTTGCCGAAGACGCCGCCCGAACCGATGGCCGCCTTGGACTGGATGATGTTCCAGCCGGTGCCCAGCGGGTCGCTCTCGGGGTCGAGGAAGGTCAGGATCCGCTGCTTCTGGTAGTCGTGCATGAAGAAGAACCACATGGCCACAGCCACGGGCACGGCAGCGGCAAGCACGCCGATGATCCAGCGCCAGCGCAGGCCGGCCATGAACAATACGAAGGTGCCCGACGCCAGGATCAGCAGCGAAGTCCCCAGGTCAGGCTGGCGCACGATCAGGATGAACGGCACGCCGATCAGCGCCAGGCTCACCGCAACGTGCTTCAGATGCGGCGGCAGCGTGCGTTTTGACAGGTACCAGGCGATGGTCGCCGGCATGATGATCTTCATGAATTCCGAGGGCTGGAAGCGAATCACCCCGGGAATGTTGATCCAGCGCGTCGCGCCCATGGCGTTATGGCCCATGACGTCCACCGCCACCAGCAACAGCACGCCGAAGACGTAGGCCACCGGCACCCAGCGGGCCATGAAACGCGGCTCAAGCTGAGCGATGACAAACATCGAAACCAGACCGATGCCGAACGAGGTGGCCTGTTTGATCAGCAGGTCCCAGCTCTTGCCGCTGGCCGAATACAGGACGAACAGGCTGCCGGCGGCAAGCGTCAGCAACAGGATCAGCAACGGGCCATCGACATGGATTTTTTGCAGGAAGGTGGCGCGACGGCGCATCACATCTTCGCTGGAGAGGATGCGGTCGAAATTACTCTTCACGGGCCGCGGTCTCCGGAGGCAGTGTATTGCTGGCGTATTCGGGTTTCAGGCGGCCATCCGGGCCCAGCAGCCACGCATCCATGACCTGGCGCACCACAGGCGCGGCGACCCCGGAGCCGGACTCGCCGTTCTCGATCATCACCGCCACCACGATTTTCGGGTTGTCCGCCGGGGCAAAGCCCACGAACAGGGCGTGGTCGCGGTGGCGCTCCTGGACCTTGGAGCGGTCATACTTCTCGCCCTGGCGGATGGCCACGACCTGCGCCGTACCACTCTTGCCCGCGATGCGGTACTGGGCGCCGACCGACGCCTTGCGCGCCGTACCACGCGCGCCGTGCATCACCTGCTGCATGCCATGGTTGACCTTGGCCCAGTCGGACGGGTCGCGCAGGACGATGTCCGGCATCGGGTTGGCATCCACAGGCTTCTGACCCTCGATGGTCTTGGCCAGGTGCGGGCGGTTCCACTTGCCCTTGTTCGCCACCAGCGCAGTGGCCTGCGCCAGTTGCAACGGGGTGGCCTGCATGTAGCCCTGGCCGATCCCCAGGATCAGGGTTTCGCCGGGGAACCACGCCTGACGGCGGGTGATGCGCTTCCAGTCACGCGATGGCATCAGCCCCGGGGATTCTTCGAACATGTCCAGCGAGACTTTCTGGCCGATGCCGAACTTGTTCAGGTACGAAGACAGCCGGTCGATGCCGACCTTGTGCGCCAGATCATAGAAGTAGGTGTCGTTGGAGCGCATGATCGCGGTGTCCAGGTCGACCCAGCCGTCACCGGTACGGTTCCAGTTACGGTATTTGTGATCGTAGTTGGGCAGCATGTAGTAGCCGGGGTCGAAGACCCGGGTGCTTGCCGTCACGACGCCAGTGTCCAGGCCGGCGATGGCCACGGCCGGCTTGATGGTCGAGCCCGGCGGGTACAGGCCGCGCAGGATGCGGTTGAACAGCGGGCGGTCAACCGAATCGCGCAGCTCGGAATAGGCCTTGAAGCTGATGCCTGTCACGAACAGATTCGGGTCGAAACTTGGCTGGCTGACCATCGCCAGCACTTCGCCGGTGCTCGGGTCCAGCGCAACAACCGCGCCACGGCGCCCGCCCAGCGCAACCTCGGCGGCTTCCTGCAACTGAATGTCGAGGCTCAGGACGATGTCCTTGCCGGGCACAGGATCTGTGCGCTTGAGCACGCGCAACACCCGCCCGCGAGCGTTGGTTTCGACCTCTTCGTACCCCACCTGGCCGTGCAGGTCAGGCTCGTAGAAGCGCTCGATACCGGTCTTGCCCATGTGGTGGGTGCCGCTGTAGTTCACAGGATCGAGGGTTTTCAGCTCTTTCTCGTTGATCCGGCCCATATACCCGACCGAGTGCGCGAAATGCGCGCCCTGCGGGTAGTGGCGAATCAACTGTGCGACCACTTCAACGCCTGGCAGGCGGAACTGGTTGACGGCAATCCGGGCGATCTGTTCTTCGGTCAGCTCGAACAGGATTGGCACCGGCTCGAAAGGCCGGCGCCCCTGCTTCATGCGTTTTTCGAAGATGATCCGGTCGTCCGGCGTCAGTTCGAGCACTTCGACGATGGTGTCCAGGATCTTGGCCCAGTCACCGCCGGAACGCTCGCGGGTCATGCTCAGGTTGAAACTGGGCCGGTTGTCAGCTATCACTACGCCATTACGGTCGTAGATCAGGCCGCGACTCGGCGGAATCGGCTGCACGTGAACCCGGTTGTTCTCAGACAGGGTCGAGTGGTAGTCGTACTGGATGACCTGCAGGAAATACAGCCGCGCCACCAACACGCAGATCAGCACGATCACGATGCCAGCGCCGACCACGACACGGTTACGCACCAGGCGTGCGTCCTTTTCGTGATCTTTCAGGCGTATCGGCTGAGACATTTAGGGCGTGTTCACAGTGAAGGCAGCGGCGCTACTTGTGATAAGGGTGACCGGACAACACCGTCCAGGCACGATAAATCTGCTCGCCGATGAGGATGCGCACCAGCGGGTGCGGCAACGTCAGCGGCGACAACGACCAGCGCTGTTCGGCACGGGCACAGACTTCCGGCGCCAGCCCTTCCGGGCCGCCGACCATCAGGTTGACCGTGCGCGAATCCAGTCGCCAACGGTCAAGCTCGCCCGCCAGCTGCTCTGTACTCCACGGTTTGCCATGCACCTCGAGGGTGACGATCCGCTCGCCCGGCTGCACTTTCGCCAGCATGGCCTCACCTTCCTGACGGATCAGGCGGGCCACGTCGGCGTTCTTGCCGCGGGTATTGAGCGGAATCTCCACCAGTTCGAGGGCAAGTTCCGATGGCAGACGCTTGGCGTATTCGTGCCAACCTTCTTCCACCCACTTGGGCATGCGTGAACCGACGGCAATCAGGCGCAGACGCACGACAAGCCCTTATTCGTTGCCTGGCGTGTGGTGCGCGCCGCTGGCGGCACGGCTCTGCTCGGCGCCCATCCACAGACGCTCCAGGTCATAGAACTGGCGAGCTGCGGCGGTCATCATGTGCACGATCACGTCGCCCAGGTCCAGCAGGACCCAGTCGCTTTCGCCCTTGCCTTCTTCGCCCAGCGGCTGTGCGCCACGGGATTTGACGTTCTCGCGAACCTTGTCGAGCATCGCGTTGATCTGACGGTTCGAGGTACCGGTGGCGATCACCATGTAGTCGGTCAGGCTGTGCTTGTCCTTGACGTCGATGACCTGGATGTCCTGGGCCTTCACGTCTTCCAGGGCGGCCTTGGCCAGTTCAACCAGCTCTTCGCCGGACAGGGAAATCTTTTGCTGTGTCATATAAAACTCATTCAGTTCAATTGGGCGCGCGGTACAGTCCGTGCGCCTCGATGTAGGCCAGTACCGCGTCTGGCACCAGAAAACGTACCGACTTACCGCTGGCCAGCAGTTGACGGATCTGGGTGGCAGACACCGAAAGCGGTGTCTGCCAGACGAATGTAATGTGTCCGCCCGGGCCTTTGAGGGCCTTCGGATCGCTGACCGCTCGCGCCGCCAGCAGGTTGCGCATGGCGTCAGGCGACTCGCTGTCGGCGTCCGGGCGTTGCAGCACCACGATATGGCAGTGCTCCAGTAACTCTTCCCATCGATGCCAGGTCGGCAGGCCACAAAAGGCATCCCAACCCAGCAGTAAAAATAGCTGATCATCGACGGCAAGTTCTTCGCGCATCGATTCCAGCGTGTCGATGGTGTAAGACGGTTTGTCCCGCAGCAATTCGCGGTCGTCCACCGTCAATGGCGACACGCCTTGCACCGCGCTGCGAACCATCGCCAGACGGTCCTGCGCAGATACACCTGGCATATCGCGATGAGGTGGCCGGGCGCTGGGCGTCAGGCGCAACTCATCGAGTTCAAGCAGCGCGGCGACTTCCAGGGCGCCGCGCAAATGGCCGATGTGCACCGGGTCGAAGGTCCCGCCCAGCATGCCGATACGTTTCGGCGTGCGCGAGGCTTTCTTCCCGGCAGACTTGACCACTGTTTTCGTATTCTTGCCCGTCGGCTGCCGAAGGTCGGCCAAGTCAGACCGGCCCCTGCCCGCGCAATTGGCGGCCATCGCCGACCACCAGGTACTTCTCGCAGGTCAGGCCTTCCAGGCCAACCGGACCTCGGGCGTGGATCTTGTCGGTGGAAATGCCGATCTCCGCGCCAAGGCCGTATTCGAAACCGTCGGCAAAACAGGTGGGTGCGTTGATCATCACCGAGCTTGAATCGACCTCGGCCATGAAGCGGCGCGTCTGACCCTGGTGCTCGGAGATGATGGCGTCGCTGTGATGCGAGCCGTAATGATTGATGTGCTCGATGGCCTGGTCCAGGCCGGTCACCACGCGAATCGACAGGATCGGCGCCAGGTACTCGGTGTGCCAGTCGTCTTCAGTGGCCGCAATCGCCTCGATCAGCTCGCGGGTGCGCTCGCAACCGCGCAGCTCGACGCCCTTCTCGCGGAACTGGGCAGCCATCTGCGGGAGGAAATCGGCGGCAATGGCCTGATCCACCAGCAGGGTCTCCATGGCGCCGCAGATGCCGTAGCGGTAGGTCTTGGCGTTGAACGCGATGCGCTGGGCCGCTGCCAGATCGGCGTGGGCACTGACATAGACGTGGCAGATGCCATCCAGGTGCTTGATGACCGGCACCCGGGCTTCACGACTGACGCGCTCGATCAAGCCCTTGCCACCGCGCGGGACGATCACGTCCACGTATTCAGGCATGGTGATCAGGGCGCCAACGGCGGCGCGGTCCGTGGTTTCCACCACCTGAACCACGGCAGCGGGCAAACCGGCCTCGGCCAGACCGCGCTGAATGCAGGCGGAAATGGCGCGATTGGAATTGATGGCCTCGGAGCCGCCACGCAGGATGGTGGCGTTGCCGGACTTCAGGCACAGGCTCGCGGCGTCGATCGTCACGTTCGGACGCGACTCGTAAATGATGCCGACCACGCCCAGCGGCACGCGCATCTTGCCGACCTGGATGCCCGAAGGCTGAAAACTCATGTCACGGATGGTGCCGATGGGGTCCGGCAGACCTGCGACCTGACGCAAACCGGCGATCATGCTGTCGATGCGCGCAGGGGTCAGGGCCAGACGTTCCAGCAGAGCAGCTTCCAGACCATTGGCGCGACCGGCGGCCAGATCCTGTTCGTTGGCGGCGACCAGCTCGTCACGGGCAGCGTCCAGCGCCGCGGCGGTGGCGGCCAGGGCGCGGTTTTTCTGCGCGGTACTGGCGCGGCCGATCACACGCGAAGCTTCGCGGGCGGCGCGACCCAGGCGGGTCATGTAGTCAAGAACGGACTCAGTCATGGTCTCAGAGGTCTTGGCAGAGAAGAAAGCGGCCGATTATAGCTGCCGGGCGTGACGAACGACAGCGGCGACAGGCGGATGGTCGATATAAGCCGGTTTTGTTGGGTGAAATTTACGAGTTGCCACCGTAGCAGCACGGC
>NZ_JANHKS010000075.1 GCF_028682175.1 Pseudomonas putida
GTGCTCTTCCGATCTAAGACGCCGACGCCGGCAAGCCGGACTGCTACGGAATCGGGGCGGTCTCAAATCAGGAGGGTGCACCGATAAGCTGTAGGAGCGCGCTTGCCCGCGAAGGCGTCAGCCCTGACGCCTCGATGGCGCCTGATTCACCGCTTTCGCGGGCAAGCGCGCTCCTACAGATATTCGTCATGTCAATCCAGATCCGAAGCCTGGTGCCGCTCAGGCACCTGGTTGCTTTCATCGCCCCATGTACGGTTGACCCGCAAGCCACGGATCACGGCCGGGCGTTTGGCGATTTCCTTGGCCCAGCGTTGCACGTGGGTGTACTCGTGGGCGGCGAGGAATTCGGCGGACGAATACACGTTGCCCAAGGCCACCTGGCCATACCATGACCACACCGCGATGTCGGCGATAGTGTAGGTATCGCCCGCCAGGTAACGGCTCTCACCCAGGCGGCGGTCGAGCACGTCCAGTTGGCGCTTGGCTTCCATGGTGAAGCGGTTGATGGCGTACTCGATCTTCTCCGGCGCGTACACATAGAAGTGCCCGAAACCACCCCCCAGATACGGCGCCGCACCCATCTGCCAGAACAGCCAGTTGAGCGTTTCAGTACGCGCAGCCGGCGCCTTGGGCAGCAGGTCGCCGAACTTTTCCGCGAGATACAAAAGGATCGAGCCCGACTCGAACACCCGCACCGGCGGCTCGACGCTGCGGTCCAGCAGTGCCGGAATCTTGGAGTTGGGGTTGATCTCGACGAAACCGCTGGAGAACTGATCCCCCTCACCGATCTTGATCAGCCAGGCATCGTACTCCGCGCCCTTGTGCCCAAGGGCCAGCAGCTCTTCGAGCATGATGGTGACCTTCACCCCGTTGGGCGTGGCCAGGGAATACAGCTGCAACGGCTGCTTGCCCACCGGCAGGGTCTTTTCGTGGGTGGGGCCGGCCACCGGGCGGTTGATGCTCGAGAACTGGCCACCGGACGGTGCCTCGTATGTCCAGACCTTGGGGGGAACGTAGGCAGCTTTGGTCATGAAACGAACCTCTTGATTGAGTCACGGCAGCGTCTCGCCGCGCGGTGAATAACAGGGGGAAGAGAAAGTGAGACCGGGCACAAGCGCGAGCAGTTCAGGGCTGTCGACCAGCCCCCTTGCATACGTGAGCGAACCTTACCGCGTCCGGCCGGCGCTCGTCACGTTGCAAGGGTGTCCCGCAGTGCCGATAAAAGTTAAAGTGCCAGTACCTCCCCACCACAAAGTATTTCTGCATGGATGCCACGCTGTATCGCGCTTGCCGTTTGCCCCTGCTGGGTTTCACCCTGATGTTCGCCGGATGCCAGGCCGTTGGCCCGACTGGCAACAGTGCCACGTCGTACACCAAATCCGAACCCTCCCCCGGCGCCACCGTGTTCAGCAGCGTCATCAACGAGCAGCCTCTGCCTGCCTCGATTGTGCGTGAAGGCACGCGGGTGACTTACATGGTCGTCGCGGCTGAGGGACAGACACCACGCTACCTGAGCCGCTTCGATGTCGATTGCAGTCGCTCATTCGTGCGGATGGCCTACGGCACCAGCAAAGGCATGGTGCCCTTCGCCGATTTCAATATCCTGCGCCTTGAACACTATCTGGAGATTCCAGATCCGCAGCGCGAGCAGTACCTGGGCAGCACCCAGTTCAAACAGATATGCGCCCAGACTGCCGCCGCAGACTGGCGCGTGATCAGCACCACCGACCAACAGGACGTGCAGTTGATCGACCAGGCCAGTGTCTCGCGCAACGCAGGCGACGTGACATTCTGGACCGCGCGGGTGTTGTCCACCGAAGAGCTGCTGCCTGACAACACCCACGTCCTGTCCCAGGTACGCAGGCAACTGCTTGCCGATTGCACCCAGCAACGCCTCACCACCCTGAGCACGTTCAAGCTGAGCCCGCTCAAGCGCGTGATATCAGGCAGCGTGGAAAGCGAACTCAAACCGCTGTCCAGCCAGAGCCTGCCCGCCGAAGATCGTCAGTTGCTCGACGCCGCCTGCGCGGGGCCACAGGCACTGGCCGCTCGCGCCGCTTATCAGGAAGCCAGGCAAGAGTTCTTCGACTTGCCAACGCCTGAGGTCGCTCCCGCCGTGACCAGCGCAATCGACAGCCTTCACCTCCCAGCGCCGGAAAAAAGCCTGAGCAAACTGAAACTCACTGCCCGGGAGTTCGCTTTCGGCAAATGGCAGGAGGAGCAAGGCCGGGGGCGCCTGGCACGCAGCATGAGCTACGTACCTGCGCAGCCTGGCAAGCAACTGACTGAAAACGTCCGGGGTCGCCAGTACCAGCTTCGCCAAATCACCTTTCGCGGCTTGATCGAACTTGCACAAAGCTCAGCGCTGCGCTCGGTTGACGACAGGATTTCCGTACGCACAACGGCAATCACCGGCCTGCGGTTTTCCGGCGACTGGGCCGCGATGCCCGTGGGCGCCAAGCTGCAATACACCGTGCAGGCGCCTGCTCCGCGCTACGGCAAAGCCAACGCACTGATCGACACCCCGTTCATCTGCGACGTGGAATCGCAGCAACCCGCCAGTACGCTCTATGCGGGTCTGTCCGGAGATGCCAAGCTGGTGAACTGTTCGGGAGACCATTTCGACGTGGGCACGGGTGTTATGGCCTACGCCTATCTTGCGGATTATGGTCTGTTTGTTCCGACCCAATTCATTGGCCGCAGCTCGCAGGTGAAGTGGACCATAGAGCAAGCGCAGTGAGCCTGGCGCCACCGCTTGCGGCAGTACTGTTCACGTCGTCAGGGTCAGTCGTCTCCGATCTGCGCCCTGACCGCCTCCTTGTCGATCACCGAAAACACCTGGGCAATGCGCCCGTCGCGGATTTCATAGAAGACGTTTTCGGTAAAGCTCACCCGCTTGCCGTTGACCGGCAAGCCAAACAACTCCCCTACAGGCGTGCAATCGAAACAGAGCCGCGCCGCGATGTGCGGTGGATCCGCGATCAAAAGATCGATCACGAAGCGCAGATCCGGGATGGCACGGAAATCGTTTTCCAGCATCTCCCGATACCCTGACAGGCCGATGCGTTGCCCGTTGTACTGCGCCTCCTGATGCACGAAGCGGCCTAGCTCAGGCCAGGCCTGCCGGTTGAGGCAATCGATGTAGCCGCGATACAGCTCGGTGATTTGCTGCTTGGTCATGACTCAACATCCTGTCTTGGATGATCTCAGGCATTGGGTGTCAGGTGCGAAGGTTGGTTCAGATTGAAATCCGCACGCCGTGAACCACTACCGGCCGCCTCGGCGTGCTGCAATTGCGTAAACAACGGCTCGAACGCCAACTGCCGCCGCGCCGCTTCGAGTTCCGCACTGACTGCATCGCGGCCGCGAATCGTCCCCTGCAGATAGACGAAATGCACATCGCACAGGCCAACGCTGTCGAGCACATGGCGCAGGTAGGAGGTCAGGAACTCAGGCTGACGCGCCGCGGGGCCGCGATGACTGCCACCGGAGCTGACCAGGATATAGACCGGTCGGTCGGCCAGCAGCCCTACCTTGCCCCTGGGGCCGGAATCGCAGGTACGGCGGATACGCACCACGTTGTCGATCCACAGTTTCAAGGCCGCTGGCAGGGTGAAGTTGTGGATGGGTGTGGCAATCAGCAACAGGTCGCAGCGCTCAAGCTCGACGATCAGCCGCTCGGATTGTTCGAACGCAGGATCATCGTCAGCGTGCCCATCGAGGATCCCGTGGGCGTAGGCCGGCCCCACGGGCAGCAGCGGATCGGCCACCAGATCGCGCTCAACGACCTGGATCTCAGGATGCCCATGCCGCAGCGCCTGAATCATCTCGGTTGCCAATTGGTAACACGCCGACTGGCTACCGTGGGGGCTGCAGTTGATCATCAACACTTGGTGCACGTTATCCCCTCCCCTCAACCTTGCAGCGGCTGGACGAAGTGCATGCCCCTGGCAAGCAGCCCTTCGCGGAAATAGAACCGCTGGGCCAGCGGCATGTGCAGCCCGGTGTCCAGCACCAGATGCGCACATCCCTGAACGATGGCCTGCTCACGGACGCTGTCGAGCAACCGAGCACCCAGGCCCAGATGACGCACCGAGGGGTCGACCACCAGGTCATCGACGTAGATGAAACGCCCGTAGAGCAGGTTTTCGAGATTGCGGTAGCCAATCAGGCCAATCACCTTGCCATCCTGCACCGCGCCCAGCAGTTGGTAGTCCTGGTGCATCTGCCGGACGATCTGTTCGGCAAATTGTGCGGCAGAGACCAGCATAGGTCGCAGCACCTTCATCAGCTCGAAACAGGTCTCAAGATCAGGCGCGGTGGTAAAGGCTCGGAGTTGCACTTCTGACGTCATGGCGGCTCGCCTCAGGGAATCGGTAACTTCACTCTAGGGCGCGGGACTGTCACGTTGAATATCCAATCAACAGGTAAATCGGTATGACAATCCCTGAACACATGCGCCTGCATGACCGATTGTTACGCCATAAGCAACAGTGTTTATCCAACGATTACGAGGACAATTTGCCGCAGGGCACGGATTTTTTGCTAAAGTTAGGCAATTAACTAACTGGTTAATTACCTGTGTGACCACCCCCTTCGCCTCCCGGCGCATGCGGTCTTCGCACTGCAAAACCGTTCTTCCCACCCTCGTAGAGCGTTCGCACGACGCTCAACGTCAGCAGGATCACGCAACATGACTACGTCTCGCCCTTCGGCATCCGTCAGTCGCTGGCCCATCTGGGTCGTCGCACTTGGCGTGCTGGTATTTGGATTACTTTTCGCAGCAGGTGGCGGCTACCTCGTCACCCTCGGTGGCAGCTGGTACTTCCTGCTTGCCGGTCTTGGCCTGATCGCATCGGCATTCCTGTTGTTCAAGGGGCGCGTTGCCGGTGCCTGGCTGTTCGCGGCCGTCATGGTGCTGACCCTGCTGTGGGCGGTGTCCGATGCAGGCCTGGTGTTCTGGCCGCTGGTGTCGCGCCTGTTTGCCCTCGGCGTGTTGAGCCTGCTGGTGGCGCTGGTCTACCCGACCCTGCGCAAGGCCAACGGCCTGCCTGGCGGCGTGGGTGGTTACGCGCTGGGCGGCGTGCTCGCCATCGCCATGGCTGCCGGTTTCTGGGGCATGTTCCAGCCTCACGCCTCGGTGTCGCCAACCGGCAACGGCCCGGAACTGACCAAGGTCGACCCGGCCAAGGCGCAGAAAGACTGGGCCCACTACGGTAACGACGAAGGTGGCAGCCGCTTCGCTGCGCTGGATCAGATCAACCGCAGCAACGTGTCCAGACTGGTGCCGGTCTGGACCTATCACACCGGTGACGTGGCCATCAGCGACGGCAACGGTGCCGAAGACCAGATGACCCCGCTGCAGATCGGCGAGAAAGTCTTCATCTGCACCCCGCACAACAACATCATCGCGCTGGACGCCGACACCGGCAAAGAGCTGTGGAAGCACGAAACCAACGCCAAGTCCGCCGTGTGGCAGCGTTGCCGTGGCCTGGCGTACTTCGACGCCACCGCCGCCGTTGCGCAACCCACCGATGGCAGCACTCCCGCCGCACCGGTTGCCGTGCCTGAAGGCGCCAACTGCACGCGTCGCCTGCTGACCAACACCATCGACGCACGCCTGATCGCGGTCGATGCCGACACCGGCGAGCTGTGCAAAGGCTTTGGCGACAACGGCCAGGTCGATCTGAAAGCCGGCCTGGGCAAGGTGCCGGACTCCTACTACCAACTCTCGTCCGCGCCGCTGATGGCCGGCACCACCGTAGTGGTGGGCGGCCGTGTGGCCGACAACGTGCAGACCGACATGCCAGGCGGCGTGATTCGCGGTTTTGACGTGGTCACCGGTGAAATGCGCTGGGCGTTCGATCCGGGCAACCCTGAAGACAAGAAAGCCCCGGAAGGCGACAGCACCTATGTGCGCAGCACGCCGAACAGCTGGGCGCCGATGTCCTACGATCCGGCGATGAACACCGTGTTCCTGCCGATGGGCAGCTCGTCCACCGACATCTACGGCGTTGAACGCACCCAGCTCGACCACACCTACGGCGCGTCCGTGCTGGCCCTGAACGCCACCACCGGCGAGCAGAAGTGGGTCTACCAGACCGTGCACAACGATCTGTGGGACTTCGACCTGCCGATGCAGCCAAGCCTGATCGACTTCACCAAAAAGGACGGCAGCAAGGTTCCGGCCGTCGTGATCGGCACCAAGGCCGGTCAGATCTACGTGCTCGATCGCCACACCGGCCAGCCGCTGACCGAGGTCAAGGAAGTGCCGGTCAAGCCGTCGAACATCCCCAACGAGCCGTATTCGCCGACTCAACCGAAATCGGTGGGCATGCCGGAAATCGGCGCGCAGACCCTGACCGAATCGGACATGTGGGGCGCCACGCCGTTCGACCAGCTGCTGTGCCGTATCTCGTTCAAGAAGATGCGCTACGACGGCCTCTACACAGCGCCAGGTACTGACGTGTCCCTGAGCTTCCCGGGCTCGCTGGGCGGCATGAACTGGGGCAGCCTGTCGACCGACCCGGTCCACGGTTTCATCTTCGTCAACGACATGCGTCTGGGCCTGTGGAGCCAGATGGTGCCGCAGCAGAAAGACGCCAAGGCCTCCAGCGGCGGCGAAGCACTGAACACCGGCATGGGCGCGGTGCCGCTCAAGGGCACCCCGTATGCCGTGAACAAGAACCGCTTCCTGTCGGTAGCCGGCATTCCGTGCCAGGCGCCACCTTTCGGCACCCTGACCGCCATCGACATGAAGACCCAGAAGATCGCCTGGCAAGTGCCGGTCGGCACCGTGCAGGACACCGGCCCCATGGGCATCAAGATGCACATGCAGCTGCCGATCGGCATGCCGACGCTGGGTGGCACCCTCTCCACCCAAGGCGGCCTGATCTTCATCGCCGGCACCCAGGACTACTACCTGCGCGCCTTCAACAGCGCCAACGGTGAAGAAGCCTGGAAAGCCCGCCTGCCGGTGGGCAGCCAGGGCGGCCCGATGACCTTCGTCTCGCCGAAGACCGGCAAGCAGTACATTGTCATCACCGCCGGTGGCGCTCGCCAGTCGGCCGACCGTGGTGACTACGTGATCGCCTACGCGCTGCCTGACAGCAAGTAAGCGGCGCCGAGACAAAAAAACCGCTGTCGCCCTTGAGGTGACAGCGGTTTTTTTATGGCCCTTTTTAAAGCTTTATAGACACAGCGCTAGGCTCTGTACGAAATGTTTTGAGACGAAGGTAAGGCAAGGCGAAAACAGCCGAGGAAGCGGAGTTTACGGGTTGTAAATGAGCATTCCGAGGCTGTTTTCAACGCAGCATGACCGAGTATCAAGACTTTTCGTGCAGAGCCTAGACCATTGGCAAGCGCTTGAAGATGTCCAACTGTTCCGCCTGGGCTGCGAATGCCGCCAACAACGGGTACTCGTCGGCACTGGCCTGATCCGGCACTACCAGCTGAATGAAGCTCCAGCCCACGGCAATGCTGATGCCGTCCTGGCCGATGTCCGGTCCGGCACTGGGCGGTTGCTCGCGCAGCTCACGCTCGAGCTCGGCGCAGGCGGTCTTCAACTGTTCGCTGACCCGTTCCACCCAAGGCCCGTGCTGGATTTGCTCTGGCCGCAGATTACGCTCGTAGTAGATCTGCACAGCCTTTTCATAGGCCACCAGCGCCAGCCCCGACAGGCGCAGGACCCGGGTGCGTTCGGCCAGTGAAGTGGGCATCAAGCCCTTCCCCGGCCCCTTGAAGCATTCGACATAATCCAGAATCAGGCTCGACTCCATCAGCACCGTGCCGTCATCGGTGATGAAGGTCGGCGCCTTGATCAGCGGGTTGATCTGGCGAAAGCGCTCCATGCCGCGAAACACCGAAACCGGCTCATGCTCGAAAGCGATCCCCATGCGTGCCAGGCTGACCGCGACACGCCGCACATAAGGGGAATCCAGCATACCGACGAGTTTCATCCACAACCTCCTTGGCTTCGGTGATATCAGAGTAATAGCTTCCCACGCAGGCTAGCAAAAAGCCCTGCGCACACAACCTGCCTTTCAAAAAACAGTGCAGGACCGGGTTGCTGGACTACGCTCGATTCACAAATTCTTCACAAATATTTTGAAACACTCCGCGCGATCCTCGCCCTTAACCACCCCCACCTGCCATGACAGGTTTGTCTGACGTGCCGATCCCACGGACAGGTTCGATGCCACGTATGTGCAGGCTGTGCTTCGAGTAGTGCTTTATATGGAAATGCGTTCAAGGCTCAAACCCGTCACCTCTACCCGCCTGGTCATGTTGTTTTCCCTGTGCATGGTGGTGTTCTACAACCTGGCCACCTGGCACGCGCTGGTCGGCCTGACCCAGCTGCAAGGCATCAAGGTCGCGGCGTTCTACGCCTCTTTTGCGATCTTCCTGTGGGCGGCAATCACCCTGCTGCTGACCCCGTTCTCGTTCCGGCCAACCCTCAAGCCGGTGTTGAGCCTGGTGGCGCTGTGTTCGGCGGCGGCGGCGTATTTCATGAACAGCTATGGCATCACCATCGACACGGTGATGATGCAGAACGTGCTGGAAACCAACCCCGGCGAAGCCAAGGCCCTGGTGAGCGGCAAGCTGTTCGTCTACCTGCTGTTGCTCGGTGCGCTGCCCATCGCCCTGATCTGGCTGTGGCCGGTGACCTACCGCCGCGTGCTGCCGGGCCTGGTCAACAAGGTGCTGGTGTGCATCGGCTGCGTGCTGGTAATCGCTGCATCCGTTGGCCCGTTCTATTCGACCTACGCGCCGATCTTCCGCGATGAAGACAAGCTGACCCACTTCATCAACCCCACCAACTACATCTACGCCATCGGCAAACTGACCAAGCAGACCGTGGCGATCAAGGAGGCGGTGAAGATCCAGACCGTAGGCGCCGATTCGGCCCTCACGGCCCAGGCCCGGCAACGTCCGAAGAAAAGCCTGATGATCTTCGTGGTGGGCGAGACCGCCCGCGCCGACCACTTCTCGCTCAACGGCTATGAGCGCGAGACCAACCCGGAACTGAAGAAGCAGGACATTCTCAACTTCACCCAGGTGGCCTCCTGCGGCACCTCGACCGCCGTGTCGGTGCCGTGCATGTTCTCCAAGTTTCCGCGCACCGATTACAGCGACAAGAAAGGCAAGACCTACGAGGGCCTGCTGGACATGCTGCAGCGCGCGGGCCTGAAGGTGGTGTGGCTGGACAACAACAGCGACTGCAAGGGCACCTGCCTGCGCGTGCCCCACAGCGATATTCCGAAAACCCAGAAGAGCCCCTTCTGCGACGGCCAGAACTGCCTGGATGAATCGCTGCTGGTGGGCTTGCAGGAGTACATCGATACCCTGTCGGACAACGCGATCATCGTCCTGCACTCCGACGGCAGCCATGGTCCGGAATACTACGACCGTTACCCCAAGACCATGGAGCGCTTCACCCCGGTGTGCCGCACCAACCAGTTGGGCAGTTGCACTTCTGACGAGCTGAAGAACGTCTACGACAACACGATCCTCTACACCGACCATTTCCTGGCGCAGACCATCGAGTTGCTCAAGCGCAACCAGGACAAGGTCGACACCTCGATGATCTACGTGTCGGACCACGGCGAATCCCTGGGCGAAAACGGCATCTACCTGCATGCAGCGCCCTACGCCATCGCGCCGAGTGCCCAGACCCACGTGCCGATGGTCATGTGGTTCGGCAACCAGACACTGGAAGACGCCAATGTCGACCGTGCGTGCCTGGCCGCCAAACAGCATCAGCCGGACCTGAGCCATGACTACCTGTTCCATTCGGTGCTAGGCTTGCTCGGCGTCTCGACCACCGAATACCAGCCCGCGCTGGACATTTTCAGCAGCTGCACGCGCAGCAAAGGATGACCTGACATGCCCCTCCAGAACCCGGCAAGCAACGATGCAACCCCGGTGTTCTGGAGGGATGCCGCCCTGCCCTTCATCGAAGCCCGCTCCATCGCCGACGGGCGCAAAGTCTGTTACTCGCGCCATTCCCACGAAGTGTTTTCCATCGGCGCCATCACCGCCGGGCAAAGCACCTACCTGCACGAAAAGACCACCCAGACCATCCGCACCGGCACCCTGGTGCTGATGAATCCGGGGGATGTCCACGCCTGCAATCCCATCGATGACCAGCCATGGTCCTACGTCATGCTGTACGTCGATGCGCAGTGGCTGGGCCGGGTGCAACAGGCTTGCGGTGTGGAGGGATTCCGGCCGCTGTCGCCGATCTCAAGTGAGGATCCCGAACTGTACGGCGGGTTGTTGGCGCTGCACGGGGTGTTGATCGATCCGGCACTGGAATCCCTGCAGAAACACGAGGCGGCCATTGGTTTCTTCACCCTGATGCAGCAGCGCC
Source organism: Pseudomonas putida (assembly GCF_028682175.1). Lineage (GTDB taxonomy): Bacteria > Pseudomonadota > Gammaproteobacteria > Pseudomonadales > Pseudomonadaceae > Aquipseudomonas > Aquipseudomonas putida_AD. The sequence goes on from NZ_JANHKS010000075.1 coordinate 10,373, forward strand.
TGGGCGATTGCGACGCGCCGCTGAAGAAGGTCAATGCCAGGCTTGAGCGTGCGGCTGATTACATCAACGCACACTTTCTCGAAGCCTTGAGGCTCGAGGACATCTGCCAGGTGGCGAACCTGTCCGAGGCCTACCTGATTCGTGCCTTCGAGCAGCATTACCACATGACGCCCCACGCCTACCTCATCAACCGCCGCATCCAGCATGCCCAAGGGCAACTGCGCGAGGGCGAGGCAATCGCCGATATCGCCCAGCAGAACGGCTTTGCCGACCAGGCGCATTTCCAGCGGGTGTTCAAGAAACACCTGGCGGCCACGCCCGGCCAATACCGCCAGTGATCAGACGTACAACAGCGACACCGCGCACCCGGCCAGCATGGCAGCCATGCTGCGGTTGAAGGTGCGAATGCGCTGCGGGCTGCGCAGCCAGGGCCCGAGGAAGGCGCCGGCGTAGGCCCAGCAGGCCACCGACAGGTAGCAGATCACGAAATAGATCAGCGCAAACAACCCGATCAACCGCCCTTCGCCATCGGCGACGAACGCCCCCATCCCTGCCACGGCGGCCAGCCACGCCTTGGGGTTGAGCCACTGCATCAGAGCACCATGCCAGAACGAGGGAGATCGGGTGGGCTGGTCGACGTCCAGGCGACCGTCGTCGAGCGCCAGCTTCCAGGCCAGGTAGACCAGAAACGCCATACCGGCCCAGCGAATGATGTCGGTCAGCACCGGGTACTGACGCAACACTTCGTGCAGCCCGAAGCCGGTGAACACCAGCAACAGCACAAAGCCGACCGTCGCCCCCAGGACATGCCGCAGGCTGGCCAGCAGCCCGAACTGCGCGCCGCTGCTGAGGGCCACCACATTCACCGGGCCAGGGGAGATCGACGCGGCCAGCGCGAAGGCGGCCATGGACATCATCAGGTTCATTCACTCTGCACTCCGTTCATTGAATGAGCCAGAGGTTAAAGGGGTGGGGTTTGGGGGTATTGAAGAAAACTGACTACACACAGCTCTGTTGCGGCGGCGTTCTCAGGGGCCATCCCGCGGGCAAGCCCGGCTGCTACGGGTCCGCGGTGTTCGTGGGCATGAGGTAACCCGTAGCAGCACGGCTTGCCGGCGGGGGCGTCCTCAAGACCGCATCAATCAATCCCTGGCCTGCGACAACGGCCGGGCCACCTGCTCCAGGGACTTGCGCTCCGACGCCGCGCCCCAGATCGCCTGCACCGCCGCCGCCAACATCATCAACGCCGCGCCAACCAGGTAGCCGATGAACACCGGCCCGCGCTGGTGGCTGTCGATCAACTCGCCAAACAGGGTTGGCCCGACGATCCCGCCCAGCGCCGTGCCGAAGGCGTAAAACACCGCAATCGCCAATGCGCGAATTTCCAGCGGGAAGGTTTCGGCAACGGTCAGGTAGGCGGAACTGGCCGCCGCCGAAGCGAAGAAGAAAATGACCATCCAGGCGATGGCCTGCTGAGTGACCGTCAACAGGCCCTGCTCGAACAGATAGCCGCTGATACTCAGCAGCACCGCCGACACCGCGTAGGTGAGGCTGATCATCACCCGCCGCCCCACCACATCGAACAGCCGTCCCAGCAGCAGCGGCCCGCAGAAGTTGCCCAAGGCCAGCGGCAGCACGTACCAGCCGATGGAGGCCGACGGCACGCCATAGAATTCGGTCAAGACCAGGGCGTACGTGAAGAAGATCGCGTTGTAGAAGAACGCTTGGGCGGTAAGCAGCGTCATGCCCACCAGCGCCCGTTGCCGGTAGACATTGAACAGCGTGTCGAAGATTTCCCGGAGTGGTGTGTGATCCCGGGCATGCAGGCGCAAGGGCGGCCCTTCGGGCGCCTTGAGCACGTGGCCTTGCTCGCGAAAGCGTTGCTCGATGCCCTCGACGATCGTCCTGGCCTCCTCGGCCTGCCCATGGATCAGCAGCCAGCGCGGGCTTTCCGGCAGCCACAGGCGCATCAGCAGAATCACCAGCCCGAGCACCGCGCCGATGCCGAAACACAAACGCCACCCCAGATCGCCGCCCACCACGTTCGCATCGAGCAACAGAATCGAACCACCGGCCCCCAGCGCCGCGCCGATCCAGAACGTGCCATTGATGGTCAGGTCGACCCAGCCCCGAAAGCGCGCCGGGGTGAATTCCTGGATGGTGGAATTGATCGCCGTGTATTCGCCACCGATGCCCATGCCGGTGAGGAAGCGAAACAGCATGAAGCTCCACAGACTGAAGGAAAACGCCGTGGCGGCCGTCGCGCTGATGTACAGCGCCAGAGTGATGAAGAACAGTTTACGCCGCCCAAGCCGGTCAGTCAGCCAACCGAAAAACAACGCCCCCAGCACCGCGCCACAAATGTACGCGCCACCGGCCAGGCCAATGTCGGCATTGCTCAGGTGCAGCACCGGACTTTCCTTCAACGCCCCGGACACCGACCCGGCCAGGGTCACCTCAAGGCCGTCGAGCAGCCAGGTGATGCCCAGCGCAAACACCAGCAACGTATGAAACCGCCCCCACGGCAACCGGTCCAGCCGCGCAGGCAGATCGGTTTCGAACAGCGTGCCGGTGTTATTCATGCCCGATCCCTGCCCCGGTGGTCTCTGGGTTGAGAGTTCGGGGGCGTGGCAGGAGTTCAGTCATTACCTGCAGGCTCCGACACTAAGCTCCTACGGGTTTTCGGGTGGTCCCGAGTCGGCGCACGACGCAGAACTGTGGGAGTGGGCTTGCCCACGAAAGGGTGCTATCAGGCCCCACATATCTTGTGACAGTGACTCCGATTCGCGGGCGAGCCCGCTCCCACAGGGGATTGCTCACCCGGAAACGTCAGGCAAAACACGCTCTGCATCAGCGTTCTATGACCGGACTAGATTGGCGTTTGCAATGTGGGTTGGAGAACTGCAAATGACTGGAAAATCAAAGTCACATCGTCTGCGGACCGGTCGTTTTTCCGCAGTGGGCGGAATGTATCTGGTCACTTCTCGCCTGGAGCGTCATCGCCAGGATTTTGCAGACTTGCGATTAGGCAGGCTGTTGGTCCAGGAAATGCGGGAAGCAGAGGCGCTGGGGCTCATTGAATCTCTGGCATGGGTCGTCATGCCTGACCATTTTCACTGGCTGGTCGAACTGGCGACAGGATCGCTGCCGGATATCGTAAGGCGGGTCAAATCAAGAACAGCCATTGCTGTCAACAAGGTGACCGGCCGCCAAGGAAGGATCTGGCGGCCGGGTTATCACGATATCGCTGTGAGGTATGAAGACGACCTGATCCATTTCGCTCGTTACATTGTGGCCAACCCACTCAGGGCGGGCTTGGTGCGACGCATAGGAGACTACCCATTGTGGGATGCTGTCTGGTTGCCTGAGGGGGACTGACTATTGTCCCAGTCGGTCCGAGCTCGTTACACAACGCAGTCCACTACACCTAGGCGCACTCTGTGGGAGTGGGCTTGCCCACGACGGGGCCCGGTGGGCCACCACATGTGTTGCGACAGTGAGTCAGTCTTCGCGGGCGAGCCCGCTCCCACAGGGTTCGGGGGTGTCCGGTCAGTTGCGGCACGACTTCTAATCTGTGGGAGTGGGCTTGCCCACGACGGGGCCCGGTGGGCCACCATATGTGTTGCGGCAGGGGCTCAGTCTTCGCGGGCGAGCCCGCTCCCACAGTGTTCGGGGGTGTCCGATCAGTTGCGGCACGACTTCTAATCTGTGGGAGTGGGCTTGCCCACGAAGGGGCCGGTGATTACACCCAAACCCTTCAGTTCAGACCATCAATTCCGGCCTCACCTGCCGCTCATATTCCTCGGCTGTGATGAACCCCAGCGCCACCGCTGCGGCCTTGGGCGAGATGCTTTCTTCTGCGGCCTTGCGGGTGATCTGCGCGACGCGGTCGTAGCCCAGCAGCGGGTTGAGCACGGTGGCCATCAGCAGTGCGTTCTCCAGGTTGGCCGCCAGTTGCCGATGATTGACCTCCAGCCCCTTGACCAGCTTGTCGGTAAAGATCCCGACGCAATGGGCGAGCACGCCAATGGACTGCAACAGGTTGTGGATCAGCACCGGCTTGGCCACGTTCAGCTCGAAGGCGCTGGACGCCCCCGCCACGGTGATAGTGGTGTGATTACCCATGACTTGCATGGCTGCCTGCACCAGCACTTCGGCGATAGTGGGGTTGCGTTTGCCGGGCATGATCGATGAGGTCAGGCCGTCGTCCGGCAACAGAAGCTCCCCCAAACCGCAACGCGGACCCGAGCCCAGCAGGCGGATGTCATTGCCGATCTTGCTCAGGGACACGGCCAATACGTTGAGCGCCCCCGAGACCTCCACCAGCGCGTCATGGGTGCCCATGCCTTCGAACTTGCTCGGGTTGGGGCTGAACGGCTCATCGGTGATTCGGCTCAATTCCTCGCAGAACGCCTGATCGAACCCCGCTGGCGCATTCAACCCGCTGCCCACCGCCGTGCCGCCCTGGGGCAATACGCGCAAGCGCGGCAGGCAGCCCTGGAGACGGTCGACGCCATGACCGATCTGCCGTGCGAAGGCATCGAAGGCCTGGCCTTGGGTCATCGGCACGGCGTCCATCATGTGGGTGCGACCTATCTTCAACACGCCGGCCCAGGCTTGAGCCTTGTCCGCCAGTGCATCGCGCAACTCGCTCAAGGCGGGCAAGAGAGCGTCGCGCAACTGCAAAGTGGCTGAGAGGTGCATCACCGTGGGAAAGCTGTCGTTGGACGACTGCGAACGGTTGACGTGATCGTTGGGGTGCACCGGGTGTTTACTGCCCAGCTCGCCGCCCAGCGTCAGATTGGCCAGGTTGGCGATCACCTCGTTGGCGTTCATGTTGGTCTGGGTGCCGGAACCGGTCTGCCAGACCGTCAGCGGGAAATGCTCATCGAACTCCCCCGCCGCCACCCGTTGCGCCGCCTGCTCGATAGCGTGGGCCATGTCCTCAGGTAACACGCCGAGGCGCTGGTTGGCCCGCGCAGCGGCAATCTTCTGCAAGCCGAAGGCGTGAATCAACGCCGGGGCGAAACGCTCACCGTGATTGCCGAAGACCTCAAGGGCACGCTGCGTCTGCGCGCCCCAGTAGCGATTGGCCGGGATCGTCACCGGGCCGAACGCATCGTTTTCGATCCGCGTGCCGGTCATAGCGCAGCCCCCGGCGCACGGCCCAGTTCACGGCGGTATTCCTCGCGAGCGGTCTGCTCGGAAAACTCCCCGGCCCACTTGGCGACCACCACGGTGGCGACGCTGTTGCCGATGGTGTTGCAGGTGGCAATCGCCATGGACATGAAGCGATACACCCCAAACAGCAGCGCCAGCCCTTCGGCAGGCAGCACGCCGACCGCCGTGACGGTGGCGGCGAACACCACGAAACTGCCGCCAGACACCGCCGCTGCACCTTTGGAGGTGACCAGCATGATCGCGATGATCCCCAGTTGATGCTCCCAGCTCAGAGGCACGCCATAGGCATTGGCGATGAACAGCACGCACAGGGACATGTAGATGGAGGTGCCGTCCAGGTTGAACGCATAACCGGTGGGCAGCACCAGGCCGACGCTCTGTTTGGAACAGCCGAATTTCTCCAGTTTTTGCAGCAGGCGCGGCAGCGCACTTTCCGAAGATGCCGTGCCCAGCACGATGAAGATTTCATCCTTGATGTAATGCAAAAAGCGCCACAGGCTGAAGCCGGACAACCGGCACACCGCGCCGAGAATCACGAAGATGAAGAAAAAGATCGCCACGTAGAACATCAGCACCAGGTTGGCCAGCGACATCAGCACTGCCGTGCCGTTGCTGCCCACCGCGTAAGCCACCGAACCAAAGGCACCCAATGGGGCGAACTTCATGATCAGGTTGATGAACTCGAAGAAGCACTCGGAGATTCGCGTCAGGCCGTCCTCGATCACTTCACGACGCTCGGGCTTGAGCGCCAGCAGCGCGAAGCCGAACAGCACGGAAATCACCAGCACCTGCAACAACTGGCCACCGGCGAACGCGCCGACGAAGTTGTCCGGGAAGATGCCGTAGATGAAATCCATGGTCGATGCCGGGCCATGGCCCTTGGCGACGGCGGCACTGGCTGCGGCAGCGGTCGCACTGCTCGGATGGGCGTCGTGCATGCCCGAGCCGATGTTCAGCAGGTTGCCCCAGATCAGGCCGATGGCCAGCGCCACCGTGGACAGCACTTCGAAGTAGATCAGCGCACGCAGGCCGACCTTGCCCACCCGCTTGATGTCCCCCGCCGACGCGATGCCGTGCACCACGGTGAAGAACACCAGGGGCGCGACGGCGGTCTTGATCAGCTTGAGAAAGATGTCACCGAGGATCTTGAAGCTGGCCGCCGTTTCCGGGGCGATGAAGCCAAAGGCGATGCCCAGGACCATGGCCGCGACGACCTGGAACGTCAGGTCACGGTAGAACGGTTTTTTACCGGTAGAAGACATGTTGGCGCTCTCATTGTTTTTATCGGGCACAGATAGCGAAACACCGGGCCTGCAACCTGGCAGGCCCGGTTCAACCGGTCAGCGCTTGACCGAACCTTCACGGGCCAGCGCGCGATCGACCATCTGCGGCGCCAGGCCCAGGTAATTGCAGGGGTCGGTCAGGCGTTGCAGTTCGGCCAGGTCCAGGCGCTCGGTGACTGCGCCCTGGGCCACCAGCGCGTCGAGCAGGCTGATGTTTTCGTCGTTGGCCACGCGGCAGGCGGCGTACACCACGTCGTGGGCCAACTGGCGCCCCAAGGCCGGCGCCAGGCCCATCATCACCGCTTCAGCGACGATCAGACCCTGAGTCATGTTGAGGTTCTTGAGCATGCGCTCCGGGCGCACTTCAAGGCCGGCGAGCATGAACTTCGCCTGGCCCAGCGAGGCAGCACTCAAGGCAAAGGCTTCAGGGATGGCAATCCATTCCGCCTGCCAGGGTCCGGTGGAGCGTTCGAAATCCTGGATCATCGCATCGAGCATCAACCCCGCCTGCTGGCGCACGCCCTTGGCCGCCGCGTACATCAGCTCGCAGGAGATCGGGTTGCGCTTCTGCGGCATGGTGCTGCTGGCGCCACGGCCTTTGACGAAGGGCTCGTAGGCTTCGCCCAGCTCGCTGGTCATCATCATCATGACGTCCAGCGCCACCTTGCCCAGGGATGCGGTGACCAGGCCGAGGAAGTTCAGGGTTTCGGCCAGGCCGTCGCGCGCCACGTGCCAGGTCGCCTGCGGAACGCCCAGGCCCAGTTCATCCATCAGCGCTTCCTGCACTTCCAGACCCTTGTCGCCCAGCGAGGCCAGAGTGCCCGCCGCGCCGGCGAATTGCCCCACTTCCACCCGCGGACGCAGCTCCACCAGACGCTCGGCATGGCGGTCGAACATGCTCAGCCACACCGCGCACTTATAGCCGAAGGTGATCGGCAAGGCGTGCTGCAGATGGGTACGACCCGCCATCGGCGTGTCGCGGTACTTCTGCGCAAGACCGGCCAGCAGGCCACGCACGGCCTGAATGTCACGCTCGACCAGCGCCAGCGCGGCACGGACCTGCAACACGACCGCAGTGTCCATGATGTCCTGGGTGGTGGCGCCCCAGTGCACGTAGCGCCCGGCCTCACCGCAGGTTTTCGACAGTTGCTCCACCAGCGGCAGGATCGGGTAACCGACGATCTCGGTCTCGTGCTGCATCAGCGCAAGGTCAAGGGATTCGAAGGTGGATCTGGCAGCGATCTGTTCAGCGGCCTCGGCAGGGATCACGCCGCAGCGGGCTTCAGCGCGGGCCAGCGCGACTTCGACTTCGATATAGCGCTCGATCAGCGCCTTGTCGGAGAACACTTCACGCATCTCGGCGGTGCCGAACATGTCGCGGAACAGGGCGGAATCAAAAACGGTAGTGGACATGGAGAGGGTCCCAAATGTTGTTATTGGCCGTACATATTTATTATGTCCGTACATAATTATTACCCCCTGCCCTGATACACTGTCAACTCGTCGTTGGGAGAGCTCGATGGAAGGCATCAATCAAACGCGTTACGCCGTGGTCGCCAGGGATCTGATGGAAGGCATCAGTAACGGCCGCTATCCGGTGGGTTCACTGTTGCCGACGGAATTCGAGTTGTGCGAGTTGTACGAGGTCAGCCGCCACACCGTGCGCGCGGCCATTACCCAGTTGCAGAACCAGGGCATGGTGTCGCGCCGCAAACGCGTCGGCACCCGTGTCGAAGCGGCCACGCCCAGCGGGGGTTATTCGCAGTCGCTGGCGTCGGTGGCGGATCTGGTGCATGTGGCCGAGACCCATATCCGCGATGTGCAGCAGGTCGAGCACTTCGTGGTGGACATTGCCCAAGCCCGGCGTTTGGGGCTGGAGCCGGGTTCGCATTGCTTTTGTATGTCGAGCATCAAGGTCGATGTCGGCCAGCGTCACGCGCCGTTGTGCTGGACGGATGTGTACGCCGATGAGGTCTATGCCAGCGTGATTCCTCTGGCTCAGGAGTGCCCTGGCGAGTTGATCGCGGCGTTGATCGAGCGGGAGTTCGGGCGGCGGATCGATGCGGTGGATCAGCAGGTGCGGCCAGTGCAGTTGAATGCCGACCTGGCGGCCCGTTTGAATGCGGCGGCGGGCTCATTGGGGCTGAACATCATCCGCCAGTACCGCGACGATCAGGGTGGTTTGATTGCCGTGTCGGAGACGGTGTATCCCGATGACCGGTTTACCCTGGTGATGCAGATGAAACGCGAGAGGCGCGTGGCATCATCGGAGAATTGATAACGGCTACCTGATGGTTTACCCCGCCCCGTAGCAGCACGG
>NZ_JANHKS010000076.1 GCF_028682175.1 Pseudomonas putida
CCGGCGGGAGCGATCTTGAGGCCGCCCCCGCCGGCAAGCCGTGCTGCTACGGGCCGGTGTTCGCATCTGTAGGAGCGCGCTTGCCCGCGACGGGGCCCTCGAAATCGCCTCCTGGCGCACCGGCAACGCACGCCTTATTTGCGACCTGAGTCACACCATTTGCTACCGTTCGGCGACAAATGCGGGTTTTCTGCCCGGTGGTTTCAAACATTTCGCGATAAGTGTGGTCTAGTTATCGTTCGCGAGTTTGCTTCAGGCGCTTCGTGAGATTAAATTGCCACCATATATACGCCGAGTAAGCATTGATGCGGATCACCGGTCCTTCAAATCGTTCGTACCCGATCAAGCGCAAGCCACGCAAAGGCTCTGCGGTGATCGACAACGCCTCTGAAGAAGTGATCGACGACGTTGAAGTCGTTGCGCAGCAGCCTCGTCGTCAAACCGGCAGCACGGCCAATGTGCCTGCTCGCCAGCAAGACATCATTTTCCCCCGTGCCATGAGCACCCGTGTGGCTCATGCGCTGAGCAGCTATCTGACGACTTCGACATTCGTGGATTGGGATCTTGAAGTCTCGGGACTCGACCTTCACGTTTGAACCTCGCCAACCCGCCTTACTACATCGGTTGTCCGTCCTGGAGTGAGAACGCCTGGCGCGAATCGCTTTATCCGCCCGATGCCCGCAGTACCGATTTTCTTGAGTTGTATGCCCAGGTCTTCAATGCCGTGGAGGGCAACACTACCTTTTACGCCCGGCCCAAGGACAGCACGGTTCAGCGCTGGGCGCAGGTATTGCCCGAGCATTTTCGTTTCACCGCCAAGTTTCCCGGCGACATCAGCCACGCCGGGGATCTGCGCGAGCCCCTGACGGCTGCCGAAGATTTCCTCAAGTTGCTCGCTCCGTTAGGGGCGCGCGTACAGCCATTGTGGCTGCAACTGCCAGCCAGCTTCACGCCCAATCGCCTGGGCGAGCTGGCGACTTTCATCGATGCCTTGGTCGGGCGCGAGCTGGCGGTGGAAGTGCGTCACATGGCGTTTTTCAACAAGGGCGAGGAGGAGCGCATGCTCAATCGCCTGCTGCTTGATCGCGGCGTGGAGCGCATCTGTCTGGATTCAAGGCCGCTGTTCAGCTGCATCAGCCGCGATCCGGCGGTGCTGCATGCGCAGTCGAAAAAGCCGAAAGTCCCGGCGCGGCCAGCTGCGTTGACGCATTTTCCTCAGGTGCGCTTTATCGGCCGGCCTGAGCTGGACGCCAATGACCCTTTCGTCCAGCAGTGGGCGCAGAAGGTCGCAGGCTGGATCGAGGAAGGGCGCACGCCTTACGTGTTTCTGCACACCCCGGACAACCTCCAGGCGCCTGAGCTTGCGCGACGTTTCCACAGCCAGTTGATGAAATTGCTGCCGGGGTTGCCCGAATTGCCTGTGCTCGATCGTGGGCCACAAGTGGAGCAACTCGGGCTGCTGTGAGGTCGATAGGGTGCACGCCTATCGGAAACCCTGCTCATGCGCGGCTCGACCCTGTTTCTCATTTTTCTGCTGATCGGCGCCGGTGTCGCGGTGTCCATCTGGCGTGGCTGGCTGCCGCTGGCGGATCGCTGGAACCCTTGGGCGCCACTGGATGTGCGCCAGCCGCCCGGTCTGCTGACCCCCTTCAAACTCTGGCGCCTGCGTGACAACCCGGCGCTGTGCGAGCAGGCGCTGCAAAGCTCCAGCCTGCGCTACGCCCATCAGGCTGACAGCCGCGCCGATGCGAAATGCCCCTTGACCGACACCTTGCGCATATCCGGCGGGGACGTGGCATTGAGCAGCAGCTTCGTGTCCAGTTGCCCCTTGGCGGTCGCCTACGCGCTGTTCGAGATTCATGGGCTGCAACCGGCGGCGCAGGCGGTGTTCGGGCAGCGGGTGGTTCAGGTCGATCATCTGGGCAGCTTCGCCTGCCGCAACGTCTACAACCGCAGCGAAGGGCGCCTCAGCCAGCATGCGTCAGCCAACGCGTTGGACATCGCCGGGTTTCGTCTGGCAGACGGCAGGCGCATTTCCGTGCTCAAGGACTGGAACGATGAAGGCGATAAAGGGAAGTTTCTGAGGCAGGTACGCGATGATGCCTGCAAGCAGTTCAATACAGTATTAGGACCGGATTACAACGCCGCGCACCGCAGTCATTTTCACGTCGATATGGGGCGCTGGCAGGTGTGTCGCTAAGCGTGCGTTTAGGCGGCAATCCGCAAATTCTGCAACACGATTGGGCGCGCCCAGCCGTTGTCGAATTCCAGATTGCGCTGTTGTTCGGTCATTTCTTCAGCGCTGTAGGGCGTGGCAGGCTTGTCGGCCAGGTCCCATTCGAACTCGGCGATCGGCAGGAACAGTGGGCGCGGCTGAGGGCCGGGGCCTGGATCGACGCTGTCGTCGTAGGGGTTCATGACGGTGGGGCGTACCCAGTTCTCGTCGAATTCCAGATTGCGCTGCTGCTCGATCAGTTCGGCGGCGCTGAAAGGCACGGCAGGCTTGTCGGCCAAGTCCCATTCGAATTCCGCGATGGGCAGGAACAGCGGCTCAGGGGGCGCCACTTCAGTGTCTTGCACCGGGCATTCGCGTTGCTCGACGATTTTGCTCAGGGTCCGGGCACCAGCGACAGGCTCGCCGGTCATGCTGTCCGTCGCGGCGGCGACGGCGCTGTATTGCGGTGTGGTGCCGGCGTTGTCGTCGACCTGCTGGGCCATTGCACGGGCAAACGCATCCTGCCAGAGCTGCGTGACGCCGCTCAGGGTTTCGGTATTGCGTACGCTGTAGTCGCCTGCGTACGTCAGATAACCTATCGATGCTGTTTGCTGAATGTCTGACATAAGCGCTCAGTACATGCCGTGGGTCTGGCAAAATGCCGGATACTTTCGTTATCGGCAGATGTTGCCAATCATTAAGAAAATTTGAGTGTGTTAACGCAATGACTGAGCAGCAGGCGGGCAACCGCATTCGGGTCGAAACCCTGACCACCGACGGGCAACAGACAGCCGTACACTGGGCTGAGCGCCTGGGCTTGCCGATGGACGCTGCCGAGGCGGATTTTGCCTTGCAGGTCAGCGACGATGGCCTCCAGTTGCAGCAATTGGGCGACGATGCTCCGGGGCCGGTGCGGGTCGATTTCGTCGAAGGCAAGGCGGCCCACCGGCGTCTGTTCGGCGGCGGCAGCGGGCAGATGATCGCCAAGGCAGTGGGTATTCAGCCGGGGGTTCGCCCCCGTGTCCACGATGCCACGGCGGGGCTTGGCAAGGATGCGTTCGTGCTGGCGAGCCTGGGGTGCGAGATCAGCCTGAGCGAGCGCCAGCCGATCATCGCCGCGCTGCTGGAAGACGGCCTGGCCCGTGGCGCGCAGGATCTGGATGTGGGGCCTATCATCGGCCAGATGCGCCTGTTGACCGGTAATTCCATCGAGCTGATGCGCAACTGGCAGGGCGAACCGCCGCAGGTGATCTACCTCGATCCGATGTTTCCGCACCGCGAGAAAACCGCGCTGGTGAAAAAGGAAATGCGCCTGTTCCGCCCGCTGGTGGGCGATGATCTGGACGCCCCGGCGCTGCTCGCCGCCGCGCTGGATCTGGCGACCCATCGCGTGGTGGTCAAACGCCCGCGCAAGGCGCCGTGCATCGAAGGCACCAAACCGGGTTATGCGCTGGATGGCAAGTCCAGCCGGTATGACATTTACCCCAAGAAAGCGTTGAAAGGGGTGTAAACGCTTACCTGTAGGAGTGAGCTTGCTCGCGATAGCGGTATTTCAGACAATTCGGTATGACTGATACATCGTAATCGCGAGCAAGCTCACTCCTACAGGATCGGGATCAGAGCGAAAGGTGTGGCAGTCTCACGCCCTGTACGCCTTCAAAAACAACCCCACCACTTCCTGCACATGCTGCTCGCCGGCGTGTTCATCGGGCGGGGTGCCGTTGCCGATCAGCAGGCGGAAGTTGCACACGCCCTTGATCAGGCTCAGAAAATGCCCGGCTGCCCGCAGCGGTGAATCGAAGTGCAGCCCTTGGGTGTCATTCACCCGCGTCAGAAACCGCTCCATTTCCTGCAGGATGTGCTGCGGTCCGGCCTCGAAAAACACCTCTGACAACTTCGAATCCTGAGTGCCCAGCGCAATCATCAACCGATGCAATTCGATGGACTCCGGGCTGTTGATCAGCACCTGAAAGCCTCTGGCAATACCCAGCAACACTTTTTCAACAGGCTCCTGAGCCGACACATTCAGGAAAAGCTCGGGCACCTGCTCCTCACAGCGGGCCAGCACCGCCGCTGAAAACAGCGTCTCCTTGTCATTGAAATGGCTGTACACGGTCAGCTTGGAAACCCCGGCCTCAGCGGCGACGGCGTCCATGCTGGTGCTCGCGTAGCCGTTGCGCACGAACAGATTCTTGGCCGCTTCAAGGATGGCCAGGCGCTTGGCCGGATCCTTCGGGCGGCCGGGGCCGGCAGGGGTGGCGTCGTTCATTCGGTCTTCAGGCATCTGTATTTTATTAGTGGACTGTTCAGTTCGGTAATTCTTAATATACTCGCCAGTACAATTATTCAGAGCTCCCTTTTGCCAAGGTGCCACATCATGTTTCGCGATGCCTTGTTCCTTGCTGTGCCCATCAGTCTGGTGTCGCTGCTGGCGGGCTGTGGTCAGGACGTGTCAGTCCCGGCCACGGTACGTCCGGCCATGGTAGTGCAACCGGTCCCGTCATCCCAATCCATGGACAGCTATCCTGGTGAAGTGCGCGCCCGGTTCGAGCCTGATCTGGCGTTCCGCATTGGCGGCAAGGTCAGCAAGCGCCTGGTCGAGGAGGGCGAGCGGGTCAAGGCCAACCAGCCACTGGCCGAGCTCGACGCGCAGGATGTGCGTCTGCAACTGGATGCGAGCCGCGCGCAGGTCGCTGCCGCCGAAGCCAATCTGCAGATGGTCCGCTCCGAGCGTGACCGTTACAAGACGCTGATGGAACGGCAGATGGTCAGCAAATCCCAATACGACAACGCCGAAAACCTGTATCGCGCCGGTGATGCCCGTCTCAAGCAGATGAAGGCCGAACTGACCGTTGCCGACAATCAGACCAGCTACGCCGTGCTTCGTGCCTCCCAGGATGGCGTGGTAGCCAAGCGCCTGGTTGAGGTGGGGCAGGTGGTCGCTGCGGGCCAGACGGTGTTTACCCTGGCCGCCGATGGCGAACGGGAAGTCTCCATCAGCCTGCCGGAGCAGAATTATGGCCGCTTCAAGATCGGCGACCCGGTGTCGGTCGAGCTGTGGACCCAGCGCGATCAACGCTTCGCTGGCCGCATCCGCGAGCTGTCTCCGGCGGCCGACCCGCGGTCGAGAACCTTCGCCGCGCGCATCGCTTTCTCCGGCAACAAGGTGGCGGCGGAGCTTGGGCAGAGTGCGCGGGTGTTTATCCAGTCCGAGCACAGCGTGCCGTTGTCGGTGCCGCTGTCGGCGGTGACGGCCGAGAATGGCGCCACTTACGTCTGGCGTCTGCAAAGCGACAACACCCTCAAACGCACCCCGGTGCAAGTGGGCGCCTACGGGCAGGAGTCGGTGCCGGTGCTGAGCGGCCTGAACGCCAGCGATTGGGTGGTGGCCGCCGGGGTGCATGTGCTGCACGAAGGCGAGCAGGTGCGTCCGGTGGATCGCAGCAATCGGGCAGTGAAGCTGGCAAGCCAGTCGACGAGCGGGGAGTAAGCACGGATGCGTTTCAACCTTTCCGAATGGGCCCTGCGCAATCGGCAGATGGTCCTTTACCTGATGATTCTGCTGGCGGTTGTCGGCGCGCTGTCCTACACCAAACTGGGGCAAAGCGAAGACCCGCCCTTCACCTTCAAAGCCATGGTGATCCGCACGCTCTGGCCCGGTGCCAGCGCCGACGAAGTGGCGCGCCAGGTCACCGACCGCATCGAAAAGAAGCTGATGGAAACCGGCGACTACGAGCGCATCGTCTCGTTCTCCCGCCCCGGTGAATCCCAGGTGACGTTCATGGCCCGGGATTCGCTGGTCTCGGCCAAACTGCCGGAGCTGTGGTATCAGATCCGCAAGAAGATCGGCGACATCCGCCAGACTCTGCCGGCAGGTACCCAAGGGCCGTTCTTCAACGACGAGTTCGGCACCACCTTCGGCAATATCTACGCACTGACCGGCGAAGGCTTCGACTACGCCGTGCTCAAGGACTACGCCGACCGTATCCAGATTCAACTGCAACGGGTCAAGGATGTGGGCAAGGTCGAGCTGCTCGGCCTGCAGGACGAGAAGATCTGGATCGAGCTGTCCAACGTCAAGCTGGCGACCCTGGGCTTGCCGCTGTCTGCGGTGCAACAGGCGCTGGAAGCCCAGAACGCCGTGGTGGCAGCAAGCTTCTTCGAGACCCCCAGCGAGCGCATCCAGCTACGGGTGAGCGGGCGCTTCCAGACGGTCGATCAGATTCGTGATTTCCCGATTCGCGTGGGCGAACGCACCTTCCGTATCAGCGACCTGGCCGAGGTGCGCCGTGGCTTCAACGATCCGCCCGCACCGCGCATGCGTTTCATGGGCGAAGACGCCATCGGCCTGGCCGTGGCCATGAAGGACGGCGGCGACATTCTGGTGCTGGGCAAGGCGCTGGAAGGTGAGTTCGCCCGCCTGCAGAACAACCTGCCGGCCGGGATGCAACTGCGCAAGGTGTCCGATCAGCCGGCGGCGGTGAAAACCAGTGTGGGCGAGTTCGTCCAGGTGCTGGCCGAGGCGCTGGGCATCGTGTTGCTGGTGAGTTTCTTTTCGTTGGGCGTGCGCACCGGCATGGTGGTCGCGCTGGCGATTCCGGTGGTGTTGGCCATGACCTTCGCCACCATGTATTACCTGGGCATCGGCCTGCACAAGATTTCCCTTGGCGCCCTGGTGCTGGCGCTGGGCTTGCTGGTGGACGACGCGATCATTGCCGTGGAAATGATGGCGATCAAGATGGAACAGGGCTATGACCGGCTCAAGGCCGCGAGCTTCGCGTGGACCAGCACGGCCTTTCCGATGCTCACTGGCACCCTCATCACCGCAGCGGGGTTCCTGCCGATTGCCACCGCGCAGTCGAGCACCGGGGAATACACCCGCTCGATCTTTCAGGTGGTGACCATCGCCTTGCTGGCCTCGTGGGTGGCGGCGGTGGTGTTCGTGCCGTATCTGGGCGAGCGGCTGTTGCCGGATCTGGCGAAAATTCACGCGGCCAAACATGGTACGGGCCCGGATGCGCCCGACCCCTATGGCACCGCGTTCTACGAGCGGGTCAGGGCATTGGTGGGGTGGTGCGTGCGGCGGCGCAAGACGGTGATCGTGCTGACCATCGCGCTGTTCGTGCTGTCGATCTTCAGCTTCCGTTTCGTGCCGCAGCAGTTTTTCCCGGCCTCGGGCAGGCTTGAGCTGATGGTCGATCTGAAGCTGGCGGAAGGTTCGTCCCTGAGCAATACGGCAGAACAGGTCAATCGGCTGGAGGCCATGCTCAAGGCGCATCCGGGCGTCGAGAATTACGTGGCGTATGTGGGCACCGGCTCGCCGCGTTTCTACCTGCCGCTGGACCAGCAGTTGCCTGCGGCGAGCTTTGCGCAATTCGTGGTGCTGGCCAAGACCATCGAGGATCGCGAATCCCTGCGCACCTGGCTGATCCAGACCATGGACGAGCAGTTCCCGATGCTGCGCCCTCGGGTCACCCGCCTGGAAAACGGCCCGCCCGTGGGCTATCCGGTGCAGTTCCGGGTGACCGGCGAGCACATCGAGGATGTCCGCATGCTGGCGCGCAAGGTCGCCGCCAAGGTTCGCGAGAACCCGCATGTGGTCAACGTGCACCTGGATTGGGAAGAGCCGAGCAAGGTGGTCTACCTCAATATCGATCAGGACCGCGCCCGGGCGCTGGGGGTGACCACCGGTGATCTGTCGCGCCTGCTGCAAAGTCAGCTGACCGGGTCGAGCGTCAGCCAGTACCGCGAGGATGACGAACTGATCGAGATCCTGCTGCGTGGCACCGAGCAGGAGCGTCATGAGCTGGGTGCGTTGTCGAGCCTGTCGGTGCCTACTGCCAATGGCAGCAGTGTCGCGCTGTCTCAGGTAGCGACTCTGGAATACGGTTTTGAAGAAGGCATCATCTGGCACCGCAATCGCCTGCCGAACGTCACCATCCGCGCCGACATCTACGGCAAGGAGCAGCCGGCCACGCTGGTCAACCAGATCTGGCCGACGCTGGATGAAGTGCGCGCGCAACTGCCTGACGGGTATCTGCTGGAGGTGGGCGGGACGGTGGAGGATTCCACGCGCGGGCAGAATTCGGTGAATGCCGGGGTGCCGCTGTTCATCGTGGTGGTGCTGACGCTTTTGATGATTCAGCTGCGCAGTTTCTCACGCACGTTCATGGTATTTCTGACGGCGCCGTTGGGGTTGATCGGGGTGACGCTGTTCCTGCTGATCTTCCGTCAGCCGTTCGGGTTTGTGGCGATGCTCGGCACCATTGCGCTGTCGGGGATGATCATGCGCAACTCGGTGATTCTGGTGGACCAGATCGAACAGGACATTGCCGCCGGGCTCGATCGCTGGCAAGCGATCATCGAAGCCACGGTGCGCCGCTTCCGGCCCATCGTGCTGACCGCGCTGGCGGCGGTACTGGCGATGATCCCGCTGTCACGCAGCGTGTTCTTCGGGCCGATGGCGGTGGCCATCATGGGCGGGTTGATCGTTGCCACGGCGTTGACGCTGCTGTTCCTGCCAGCGCTGTACGCCGCCTGGTTCAAAGTCCGGCGCGACGAGCACCCGTAGCAGCGCTTTGCAGGTGTCCACAATGGTTGAGTGGCCGGGATCTGTGGGAGCGGGCTTGCCCGCGAAGGCGGTGGATCAGACACCGTTCAGGCGTCTGGCCTGGCGCATTCGCGGGCAAGCCCGCTCCCACAGGTTATCGGTACGGCCCTTGGATCTGTGTTCGAAACCCGATCCTGCGGTTACAACACTCCAAACACCTTCTTGGCCAGACTCGTCGCCGCGGCGGCGGGGTTGGCGCGGATGCCTTCTTCCTGATTGGCGATCATTTCGAACAGGCCGTCCAGGGCTTTTTCGGTCACGTAACCCTCGATGTTCGAGTCTTTCGCATCGACCACGCCCAGACTGGCGGCCTTGCCCGCAAAGCTGTTGTACTGCTGTGCCAGGCCCACTTTATCGGTGGCCTGCTTGACGATCGGCAGGAACTTGGCGCGGATCTGCTCGCGGCTGGACTTGTTCAGGTACTGGGTGGCCGAATCCTTGCCGCCAGCCAGAATGCCCTTGGCGTCGGTCACGCTCATCTTCTTCACGGCATCCACGAGAATCGCCTGGGCCTGCGGAACAGCGGCTTCTGCGGCCTGGTTCATGCTGGTTTCCAGTTGGTCGACCTGCGATCCCATCCCCAGCAGCTTCATCTTGCTCGCCACTTTGCCGAGTTTGCCCGGCAGTTCGATGCGCACGTCCTTGTTGTTATTGAAGCCGCCGGGCACGCCCAGTTGCTTGACGGCGATCTGCGCGCCCTGGGTCAGCGCGTCTTTCAGGCCGCCCGTGGCATCCGATTGCGAGAGATCACCCAAGGACAACGCGAAGGCGCTGGCCGACAACAACAGGCCGGCGCACAGGCCCGTGAACGACGATAAGCGAAGCAGCATGAGGTAACGTCCTTATGAAGGTGTGTAACGGGGAGAAGGCTAGTGGGCCGGGTTCACGCGGACCTTCACCGGCGGCTTTTCTTCCAGCGTGAGGTCGACAGTGTAGCGCTCGGTACTGATCATCAACAGTTTGCCGCCATCTTCGATACGGGCGCTGACCGCATAGGTATGCCCCGGCTTGACCTGTTTTTGATCGTAGGTCAGGTGGAAGGGCAGCGGCACCTGGCCCTTGATCGGACCTTTCTGGTTGGCAAGGGTGACGGCAGGGGCATCGGCCAGCGACACGTCCTGCAAGGCGACTTCCAGCGTCGCGGTCGGCGGCAGTGCGATGCGTTGCAGGTAGAACACTTCGCCATCGACCTTGCCTGGCAGGTTGTCCGGGTCATGGCCGGCGCAGGCGGTCAGCAGGGCGGCCATCAGGGGCATGAGCAGGTATTTCATTGGGTAGATCTCCTTGTGGTGCACGCAGGGTCTCTGTAGGAGTGAGCTTGCTCGCGATAGCGGTACGTCAGATGCCTGTGTCTTGGCTGACCTGGCGCCATCGCGAGCAAGCTCACTCCTACAGGCGTGGGGTCAGACGCTAATGTCCGGTTCTAGGACCCCATCATCCCGGTGCAGTGCCACCTGGCGGATCGAAAGACGTATTTCAGCAGGTAACACGCGCTTGGCGGCGCCTTCCGCCAGCTCGCCCAGCAGCTCGTGATAACCCAGCTTGCCGTTCTCGTCCTTGCGCAGCACGTCCTGATCCAGCAGCGTCTGGATGAAGTGACGGAACAGGCTCTTGTCGAAGAACTCCGGTGCGTTCAGGCCATGCAGGATCGACAGGCGCTGGGCCATGATCGTGCACAGGTCTTCCAGCTCTTCGGCGCTGAGGCTGTTCTGCCCGCTGTTGAGCAGCAGCGCGATAGCCATGTAGAAACGCTGTAGCGTCTGCGCGATGGCCCGGGACAGCAACGTCAGCAGCACGAAATGCCGCGAACTTGGCGCCGGACGCAGATACACGTCGTTCTCGAAGCGTAGCAAACCCTGCTCGACGAACGCGGCCAGCCACTGGTCAATCGCGCCGTCCAATTCGTCAAGCGACCAGCGAATGAACAGCTCCGATTGCAGGTACGGATACAGCGCCCGGGCATAACGCAGCACCTGTTCGCGGCTCATGCGCGACGAACTCTGGAAGAAGCTCGCGAGCAGTGAAGGCAGGGCGAAGATGTGCAACACGTTGTTGCGGTAGTAGGTCATCAGCACCGCGTTCTGCTCGTCCAGATACAGAATGCGGCCCAGCGCGTCCTTCTGCTCGGACAGCAGGTCCATGCCCTTGACGTGCTCGATCAGCGCCCGGCCATCGCCTTCGGGCAATGTGGTATGGGGCGAGTAGGGCACGCTGCGCAACAGCGTCAGGTAAAGGTCCAGCACTCGCGCCAGGGCCTGATCATCCAGTGCGTGCTTGTTGGTCGAAAGCAAGGCCAGCGCCACCAGGTTCACCGGATTGACCGCCGCCGCCTCGTTCAGGTGACGGGCCACCCGTTCGCCGAGGCGGTGAGTGGTTTCGTTCAGCCACGCAGGCTTGAACACCGGCCCCAGTTCCTGGGCGCGCCAGTCGGGCTGCTCGTGATCGAGGAAGTCGGCCAGCTTGATCGGCTCGCCGAAGTTGACCGCCACCTGGCCGAAGCGCTGCTTGAGCGCGCCGATGACCTTGAAGATGTCGAAGATCGACTCTTTCTTTTTCGCCGCGCCCCGCAGTTCGCCCAGGTAGGTGCGGCCTTCGAGTACGCGCTCGTAGCCGATGTAAACCGGTACGAACACGATCGGTGTGCGCGAGTTGCGCAGGTAGCTGCGCAGGGTGATGGCCAGCATGCCGGTCTTGGGTTGCAGCATGCGGCCGGTGCGCGAGCGTCCGCCTTCGACGAAGTATTCCACCGGGAAACCCTTGGTGAACAGGGTATGCAGGTACTCGTTGAACACGGCGGTGTACAGCGGATTGCCCTTGAAGGTGCGGCGCATGAAGAACGCGCCGCCCCGGCGCAGCAGCCCGCCGATCACCGGCATGTTGAGGTTGATGCCGGCGGCGATGTGCGGCGGGGTCAGGCCGTTGCGGAACAACAGGTAGGACAGCAGCAGGTAGTCGATATGGCTGCGGTGGCAGGGCACGTAGATGATCTCGTTGCCCTGGGCGACGTTCTGCACGCCTTCCAGATGGCTGACCTTGATGCCGTCGTAGATCTTGTTCCAGAACCAGCTGAGCACCACTTCCAGGAAGCGGATCGCGGTGTAGGTGTAGTCCGAGGCAATCTCATTGCCATAGTGCAGGGCTTTTTCCCGCGCCTTGGCTTCGCTGATCTTCTCCCGCGCCGCCTCTTCGAGAATCGCCTGCTTGACCAGCGGGTCAGCGACCAGACCCTTCACCAGATTACGGCGGTGGGAAATGTCCGGGCCGATCACGGCAGTCTTCAGGTTGCGGAAATGCACGCGCAGCAGGCGCTGGGCCATGCGCACGGTGCGCTCGTAGCCCTTGTTTTCATCGACCAGCTCACGCAGGTGAATGGGCGCGGAGAACTGCACGCGGGTCTTGCGCCCCAGAATCAGAATGGTGATGAACTTGCGCAGCCTTCCTGTGACGGCCCAACTGTCGGCGAACAGCAGTTTCCACGGGCTGTCTTCCTTGTCCGGGGACTGGCCCCAGAACACGCTGACCGGAATGATCTGCGCGTCTTCGGCGGCATTCTGGCTGACCGCACCGACCAGGCGCTCCAGCACCGGCGGCGCGCCGCTCTTGTCCTGACGGCCCAGCCAGTCGGGTTCTGGCGTCAGGTAGAAGAACGCGGCAGGCTCCGACAGGTTGCCTCCCACCACCGGCAGCACCGGGCGCGGCAACCCGGCCTTGCGGCATTCGCGGTCGAGCACGGCCAGGTCCGCCAGCGAAGGGTTCTGCAGGGCGTAGAACACCGGGCGGCTGCGGTCCAGATTCAGGGTGAAGGACGATTGGTTGATCGTCTCCGAACGTACCCACAGGTACAGCACACGACGCAGGGCGCCGAACACAAGACGACGAAACGGGGAACGGGTCATACGAATTCTGCGCAGAGGGGCCTTGGCCCACGAAGCGGTCAGTTTGCCGGATATGGCGGGGATGGGCAAAGCGGGAGGGGAGTGGAGTATCGATCCGTAGCAGCCGGGCTTGCCCGCGGGGGCGATCTTGAGGACGCTCCCGCCGGCAAGCCATGCTGCTACGAGGTATATGTGTGGGGTCTTACGAGGTACGCCAGGTGATTTCTTCCTCACCGTCGGCACTGATGCGGATCCAGCGGTCGGCGTCTTCGTCGTTTTCTTCCTCGACCCACGTCCCCGGTGCGCAGCGCACTTCGACGTTCATGGCGGCGAAGGCGGCGCGGGCGCAGGCGATGTCGTCGTCCCACGGCGTCTTGTCGCTGTCCAGGCACAGGCTGTTCCATTTGCCCACGGCTTTGGGAATCCAGGTTACGGGAATGTCACCCGCCTTGCATTTCCAGGTCTGGCCGCGCTGGACCCACTCGCTGCACGGGCCGATATCGGCGGTCAGCCAGGCGGTAATGGCCTTGTGATCGACGTCAGCGTCTTTCAGGTAAATCTCGATGTCGGGTTGGCGCATGAATGCCTCGTAGAAGTGTTTCTGTCGGTCAGTGCCGAACGAAATAATCGTAGCGCATGGAGACGGTGACCTCGAACGGCTCCGCCTGCTCAATGACACTGGCCCGGCGGTCGGCGCTGGCACGCCAGCCGTGGGGCGTCATGGCCAGCAAATTCGCGCGGGCCTGGCCGTCCACCAGCGTCAGCTTGAAGCTCAGGGTCTCGCTGTGTTGCTGGCTCATGCCTTCGGGTACCAGTGCGAGATGCTTGTCATCGGCGTAGTCGCGCACTTCGTCGTACAGACGCTGGCGCAATTCCATCAGGTGTTCGTTGGTCGGTCCTACGCGCATCAGGCCACCACCTGGGGACAGCAGGCGCTTGGCCTCGTCCCAGTCCAGCGGGCTGAACACACTGGCGATGAACTGGATGCTGGCGTCCGGCAGTGGCACCCGGGCCATGCTGGCGATCAACCAGCTCAGCTTCGGACTGCGTTTGCAGGCGCGCTTGACCGCCTCGCGGGAAATGTCCAGCGCGTAGCCGTCTGCCTGGGGCAGAGCCTCGGCGATTTGCGCGGTGTAATAACCCTCGCCACAGCCGATGTCCAGCCAGTGCTTTGGTGCGCGCTCGGCGGCCAGTTCAGCCAGCCGCCTGGCCACCGGGGCGTAATGCCCGGCATTGAGAAAGTCGCGGCGCGCCTCGACCATCGCCTGATTGTCGCCAGGGTCGCGGCTGTTCTTGTGCTGCACCGGCAGCAGGTTCAGGTAACCCTGACGCGCGCGGTCGAAGCGATGGCCGGCAGGGCAGACCACGCCGTTGTCCGCGTTATCGAGCGCAGCTGAGCAGATCGGGCAGGTCAGCATCAGGCGAGCAACTTGACCAGGGTCTGGTAGTAGATCTCGGTCAGCACGTCGAGATCGCTGGCCAGGATGCGTTCGTTGACCTGGTGGATCGTGGCGTTGACCGGACCCAGCTCGACCACCTGGGTGCCCAGGGTCGCGATGAAACGGCCATCGGAAGTGCCGCCGCTGGTGGACGCCTTGGTCTCGCGGCCGGTGACGCTCTTGATGCTGGCCGACACCGCATCGAGCAGCGCGCCCGGTTCGGTGAGGAACGGCAGGCCCGACAGCGCCCACTCCACGTGCCAGTCCAGCCCGTGCTTGTCGAGGATGTCGGCGACGCGCTTCTGCAGGCCTTCTACCGTGGATTCGGTGGAGAAGCGGAAGTTGAACACCGCGGTCAGGTCACCCGGAATCACGTTGGTCGCGCCGGTGCCGGAATGGATGTTGGAAATCTGGAAGCTGGTCGGCGGGAAGAACGCATTGCCTTCGTCCCAGTGCTCGGCGGCCAGTTCGGCCAGGGCCGGGGCTGCCAGGTGGATCGGGTTCTTCGCCAGGTGCGGGTAGGCCACGTGGCCCTGCACGCCCTTGACGGTGAGGGTCGCGCCGAGGGAGCCGCGACGGCCGTTCTTGACCACGTCACCCACCAGCGCGGTGCTCGACGGCTCGCCGACGATGCACCAGTCCAGACGCTCCTTGCGCGCCGCCAGACGCTCGACCACCGCCTTGGTACCGTGGTGCGCCGGGCCTTCTTCGTCGCTGGTGATCAGATAAGCGACCTTGCCCTTGTGGTTCGGGTAGTCGGCGACGAAGCGCTCGGTGGCGACGATCATCGACGCCAGGCTGCCTTTCATGTCGGCCGCGCCACGCCCGCAGAGCATGCCGTTTTCATCGATCAGCGCATCGAACGGGTCGTTTTGCCAGGCTTTCACCGGGCCCGTCGGCACCACGTCGGTGTGGCCGGCGAAGCACAGCACAGGGCCGTCCTGGGTGCCGTGGGTGGCCCAGAAATTATCCACATCCTCGATGCGCATCGGCTCCAGCGTGAAACCGGCGTCGCCCAGGTGTTTCATCATCACGGCCTGACAATCGGCGTCGAGCGGCGTGACCGATGGGCGACGGATCAGGTCGCAGGCGAGTTGCAGGGTGGGCGAGAGGTCTGTCATGAAGAGTCCGCGAAAGTCAGTGTGGAAACAAAACGGCAGGTATCTTAAAGCAAAACGGCGACCCGAAGGCCGCCGTTTGGTATAGCGCACAGATGTTTCAGACCGTAGCCGCCTGTTCAGCCGGTTTCGGCTTGGGCAGCGACGACAGGAACGCCATGATCAGCGCCGCCAGGTACGGCAGCGACTGCACCAGCAGCATGATGACCCAGAACCGCACGTCGTTGCTCGGCAGGCCCTGGACCAGGCAGATGCCCAGGGCTGCGCCCCACAGCAGCAACATGATGAACAGTTCTTCCCGGGCTTCCGAGATGGCCACCAGCAAGCCGTGGCTGTCGGCGTTTTTCGGGGTGCGGAAGAACGGGATGCTGCTGGTGAAGAAGCCGTACAGCACCGCCTTGGCGATGGTGTGCGACAGCGCAAGGCCGGCCAGGGCTGCGTAGAACGCATCCTTGAGGTTCACCCCCACGGCGCGGCGGTACAGGAAGATGATCTTGCCGACCTTGAAGAAGAACAGCGCCAGCGGCGGGATCGCGAAGATCAGCAGCGGTGGATCGACCCGGTTGGGCACGATGATCATCGCCGCCGACCACAACAGCGCACCGACGGTGAAGAAGATGTTCATGCCATCGGCCACCCACGGCAGCCAGCCCGCCAGGAAGTGGTAACGCTGGCCGCGGGTCAGCTCGGTGTCCTTGCCGCGCAGCAGGCTCGCTGCGTGCCGCTTGATGATCTGGATCGCGCCATAGGCCCAGCGGAAACGCTGCTTCTTGAAGTCGATGAAGGTGTCGGGCATCAATCCCTTGCCGTAGCTGTTGTGGGCGTAGGCGGCGGAATAGCCTTTTTCGAACACCCGCAGGCCCAGCTCTGCGTCTTCACAGATACACCAGTCGGCCCAGCCCAGTTCTTCAAGCACCGAGCGACGGGTCATGGTCATGGTGCCGTGCTGGATGATCGCGTCGCGGTCGTTGCGGGTCACCATGCCGATGTGGAAGAAGCCTTTGTATTCGGAGTAGCAGAGCTTCTTGAACGCGCTTTCATGTTGATCGCGGTAGTCCTGGGGCGACTGCACTACGGCGATTTTCGGGTCGGCGAAGTGCGGCACCATGTGCTTGAGCCAGTTGCGGTCGACGCAGTAGTCCGAGTCGATCACGGCAATCACTTCGGCGTCCTTGGCCGTGTGCGGAATCAGGTAGTTCAGCGCGCCGCCCTTGAAGCCTGCCAGAGGCGCGACGTGAAAGAACTTGAAGCGCTCGCCGAGCATCTCGCAGTGGGCCTTGACCGGTTCCCACACGGCCGGGTCCTTGGTGTTGTTGTCGATCAGCAGCACCTCGAAGTCTGGATAATCCAGCGCTGCCAGGGCGTTGAGGGTCTGTTTGACCATCTCTGGCGGCTCGTTGTAGCAAGGTACGTGAACCGAGACCTTCGGTCTGTAGGCTGAGTCCGCAACCACCGGCAGGAATTCACGACGGCGTTTGTGGGTCCAGACCGCTTCTGCCAGTTCATGGGCCTCGGTCATCAGTACGATGAATACACCGAACGCGCCCAGTGCCAGCAAGAATCCTACAAGCAGGCTGAACCAGGTGCTGTATTGCTGGCTGTAGTCGTAACCGATCCACACCAGCACCGAGCCACAGAGAAAGGCGATGAAAGTCAGGAAGGTGCGACCACGCTGGCGAAGGGCCGAGCCATCGATCAGCAGCAGGGCCAAGGCCAGCATTGCCAAGACCGCCGAGCCGATGGCCAGTACGCGCCACTGCGGGATCGCCACCACCGGGCCTTCGAAGTTGAATTTCTGCTGGCGCGCGGCGTTGTACACGCCCCAGTACGCACCGACCGAGCCTTCGTCGCTGGCCTTCCACGGCTGGTCGAAGGCCTCGATCACGAAGTAGTTGAAGCCCTGGCGGTTGAGTTTGTTGACCAGTGTGCGCAGGTAGATCGCCTGATCGGCCTGGGTCGCATCGGCGCCGCCGCGCATGTGGCCGTTACTCGGCCAGCCCACCTCGGACAGCAGCAGCGGTTTTTTCGGGAACATGCGCTTGAGTTCCCGGGCGCGGTCCAGCACGTACTGGCCGGATTTATCCATCGGGATGTATTCCCAGTACGGCAGGATGTGCGCGGCAATCAGGTCCACGTGTTTGGCAAGCTCGGGGTATTTCTCCCAGATGTGCCATTGCTCGGAGGTAGTGACCGGCACTTTGACCGCCGCCCGCACACGGTCGAGCAACGCCATCAGTTCCTTGGGCTTGATCTCTTCGCGAAACAGCGCTTCGTTACCGACCACCACGCGCACCACGCTGCGGGTGGTGTTGGCCAGTTCGATGGCTTTGTTGATCTCGCGTTCGTTGCGCTCCTGGTCCGGGCTGATCCAGATGCCCAGGGTCACGCGCAGGCCGAATTCCTCGGCGAGCTTGGGAATGTCCTGCAGGCTGCCGTCGACCGAGTAGATACGGATGTTGTCCGTTTCCTTGCTCATCAGTTCGAGGTCCTGACGCATTTCATCGTCGGACGGGTACACGCCTTTCTGTGGGCTTTGGCCCAGGCGGAAAGGGGAATAGGAGAATCCGGAGATCTGTTCAGGCCAGTTGGGGGCGGTCACGGGGCGGTTGATGAGCGCCCAGAAACCGGTGAACAGCGCGGCAATCGCCACGACGACTACCAGGTTGAGTCCAAATTTGCGGGATGGCATAGCGACTTCTGGTTCCAAAGGGGGAACGGGGAGGGGCCAACAGACGTCAGCCAGCACGAGCTTTGGCAGCTGACAAAGGTTGAAGTTCTATTCCGTAAAAAATGTAGTCCGTTTCCGATGTGCTTAGGAAAATTACCGGCACGTAGCAGCACGGCTTGCCGGCGGGGGCGATTTC
>NZ_JANHKS010000077.1 GCF_028682175.1 Pseudomonas putida
GTCGGCGTGATCTGTGTATTCACCACCTAGGGTGAGCATTCTAATTTTTCCCTCTACTTTGTGCCCATGCCCCAACTTCCTGCGGGCGGTTGCTCCCATCCCTTTCGAGTGTGAGGTGCGTCATGGTCAAAGTTGCCCTGAAGAAAAAAATCGCGAACGAAGAGGCCAGGACCTTTTCGGAAGTCCGTCTCTATGCGCGCAAGATCTGGCTCGCGGGCCTGGGCGCCTACGTCAAGGCTGGCCAGGAAGGCAGCGAGTACGTCAAAGAGCTGATTCGCACCGGCGAGCAGACTGAAAAGAAAGCCAAGAAAGTCATCGATGAAAAGGTCGAGGCGGCCAACACCGAAATCGACGAAGTGACCGGTGAAGTGATCAAGGCCAAGGGCCGTGTGGAAGCGCAACTCGACAAGATCGAAAGCGCATTCGACCGCCGCGTGGCTAGCGCCTTGAATCGCATCGGTATTCCGTCTAAACATGATGTTGAGACACTCTCTGCTAAGCTCGATGAGCTGACGGCATTGCTCGAACGTGTCGCGCGTAAACAATAAGGAGAGCGGGATGGCTGGCAAAAAGAAAACCGATAAAGAAGGCAGCTCCTGGATTGGCGAGGTTGAAAAATACTCGCGCCAAATCTGGCTGGCTGGTTTAGGCGCTTACTCGAAGATCAGCAATGACGGCAGTAAGCTTTTCGAATCGTTGGTCAAGGACGGCGAGAAAGCCGAGAAGGAAACCAAGGCCACCGTTGGCAAGACCGTGGACACGGCCAAGACCACTACCAAATCCCGCGTCGGTGACGTGAAGGATCTGGCGCTGGGCAAATGGGGCGAGCTGGAGGGGGCTTTCGACAAGCGCCTGAACAGCGCGATCTCGCGTCTGGGCGTTCCCAGCCGCAACGAGGTCAAGGCACTGCACAGCAAGGTTGACCTGCTGACCAAGCAGATCGAGAAACTGACCGGCGCTTCGGTCACACCTGTCTCGAAAACCGCCGCTGCAAAACCTGCGGCTAAAACCACCGCCAAGCCATTGGCCAAAGCTGCGGCCAAGCCTGTTGCGAAAGCGGCAAGCACCGTTGCGAGCAAGACTGCAGCCGCCAAACCGGCAGCGGCCAAGGCTGCGGCCAAACCGGTAGCTGCGGCATCCAAGGCTGCTGCTTCGACTGCTGCCAAGGCCAAAGCCGTTGCAGCGAAACCTGCGGCCAAGCCTGCTGCGAAACCTGCCGCCAAACCGGCAGCGGCGGCCAAACCGGCAGCCGCGAAGAAACCGGCAGCGGCGAAAAAACCAGCCGCCGCCAAGCCAGCAGCCGCGAAACCGGCAGCAGCGCCTGCCTCGGCAGCACCGGCCAGCACCGCTTCAAGCGCACCGGCGCAGGCCGCTGCGGCCGCACCATCGTCGGCCAGCTCCACGGCGTCGACACCGTCCAGCCAATCCTGATCCCCGGCTGGTTATCCCGAAGCCCGATCTGTGCAAGCAGGTCGGGTTTTTTATTGCCCGTCGATCTCAATCTTCCAGATAGTGCATCGCCAGCTTCTCTGATGCATGCCGGGCACCCGGTTTTAGGTGCGGCGCGACCAGCATCATGATCTGGTACACGACGACGCGGGTTTCCCCTTCGCGGTCCAGAATGCGCTGGTAATCCAGCGAGAACAGCAAGGTCATGGTGATCTGCTCGACCAGTTGCCCCAGTGCCTGGGTGTCGCTGGTAACCTGGCCTTCGGCCTTCAGGCGGGCCAGCAGCGAGGCCAGGGTGCGCTTGATCGAGTTGAGCAGGTTGCGGATGCCACGGGCCAGCTTCGGCAGGCGTCCGGCCAGGTTCGACAGGTCCTGGAACAGAAAGCGGTAATGCGACAGGCGCTCGACGATCAGATGCAGGAATAGCCAGTAGTCCTCAGCCTCGAGGCGTGCGTCGGCCGGTGGATCGAGCAAGGGCGCGAGTTCGACCTGGAAGCGCTCGAACAGCTCCATCACCAACGGCTCCTTGCCGTGAAAGTGGTAGTAGAGATTGCCCGGGCTGATGTCCAGTTCGTTGGCGATTTCCAGTGTCGAGACGTTGGGTTCGCCCTGCAGGTTGAACAGCTGCAGGGCACATTCGAGTATGCGGTCGCGGGTCTTCATCCAGTCTTCTTAAGTCGGTATCCAAAAACGAGGTCTCGGGTGCAGCACGTGCCTGTAGGAGTGAGCTTGCTCGCGATAGCGGTGTGTCAGATTCGAGTACGTCGCCAGACAGAACGTAATCGCGAGCAAGCTCACTCCTACAGGACAAGAGGCTCAGCGCACGCGCACGTAGGTCCCCGGCGCTGCCTCCATCGGCGGGTAGTTCTGGTTGCCCAGTGCCGTCAGCGTCTCGCGTTGCGGCCCCGAGCGTTCCTGAATCCAGCTCAGCCAGGTCGGCCACCAGCTGCCTTCGGTGGTGGTCGCGTCGTAGTACCAGGCGCGAGGGTCGCCGCTGAGCTTGCCGTTCTCCACGAAGTTCGATTTGGGGTTGCCTGGCGGGTTGAGGATGCTTTGCACATGGCCGCTGTTGGAGAGCAGGAACCTGCGTTCGCCGCCCAGCAGCAGCGTCGAGCGATAGACCACATCCCAAGGAGTGATGTGGTCATTGATACCGGCCACGCTGAAGCTGTCCACCGTGACCTTCTGCAGGTCGATGGGCGTGCCGCACACCTCGAGGCCTCCGGCATGCGTCAGCGGGTTGTGCTTGAAGAAATCGAGCATGTCGCCATGCAGCGCGGCGGGCAGGCGGGTGGTGTCGTTGTTCCAGTAGAGGATGTCGAACGACGGCGGCGCCTTGCCCAGCAGGTAGTTGTTGACCCAGTAGGACCAGATCAGATCATTGGGCCGCATCCAGGCGAACACCTTGGCCATGTCGCGGCCATCCAGCACGCCGCGCTGGTAGGAGCGGCGCTTGGCGGCCTCAAGGGTCTGTTCGTCGATGAACAGCGTGGCGGGGCTCTCGATCTGGCTGTCCAGCAGGCTCACCAGGTAGGTCGCGCTGGCCACCCGACGCATCTGACGCTTGGCCTGCAAATGGCCCTGCAAGGCGGCGATGGTCAGGCCACCGGCGCAGGCTCCCATCAGGTTCACTTCGCGGGCGCCGGTGATCGCCCGGCACACGTTCATGGCTTCCTCGACGGCCTCCACGTAGCTGGAAAGCCCCCACTCGCGATGGCGCACATCCGGGTTGCGCCAACTGATGATAAAGGTCTGCAAACCGTTCTTGAGCGCGTACTGGACGAAGCTGTTGTGCGGGCTGAGGTCGAAAATGTAGAACTTGTTGATCTGCGGCGGCACGATCAGCAGGGGCCGCGCGTACTGCTTTTCGCTCATGGGCTTGTACTGGATCAGCTCCAGCAGCTCGTTGCGAAACACCACCGCGCCCGGCGTCACGGCCAGGGTGCGGCCGATCTCGAAGGCGTCCTTGGTGGTCTGGCTGGGCAGGCCATTGTTGTGCAGGAAATCATCGAACATGTGGCTCAGGCCCTTCACCACGCTGCTGCCGCCTGAGTTGAACAGCTCTTTGACCGCCAGCGGGTTGAGCAGGCTGTTGGTCGGCGCCAGCGCGTCGTTGAGCAGTGCGAAGATGAACTGCGCGCGGGAGCGGTCGTCCTCGGGCAGGCCGCTGTCGGCGATCCAGTTGCGCACCTGGTGCTGCCAGCTCAGATAGGCCTGCAGGCCGCGACGGTAAATCGGGTTGTGGGCCCAGGTCGGGTCGTTGAAGCGCGCATCCTGCGGGTGCAACTGATGAGGTGTTTCACCAAGCAGCACCTTGCCCAACTGGCCGCCAAGGGTCAGGGCGTGACGCGCCGTATAGACCGGGCGCTTGAGGCCTTGCAACGCCACGCTGCGCAGGGTCGAGAACAGATCCCTGCCGCGCAGGCCGGTGATGGCGCTCTGCGCGTTGATGTAGGTCGCTGGCGTCGGGTAGGCATTCTTTGCCGGCTTTTCTCGCATGGATCAACACTCCTTCGTCAGGCCATGAACTAATGCAGGTAGCCTCAGTGAGATCGCCCAACAGGTGCGGGCTGAGGATGCATCACGGCACGCTGCCGCTCTTGCGCAAGAAACTTCATGATGATGGGCGCGACAGCTTCGGCCCGGGTGATCAGAAACAAGTGACCGTCGTCGATTATGTGTAGCTGGGCATTGGGGATACGCCAGGCCAGCAGTCGCATGTTAATCAGCGGAATCAGCGGATCGTCGTCCCCGGCGAGCACCAGCGTGGGCTGGCGGATCTTGTGCAGCCAATGAATGCTGGTCCAGCCCATGCCCGCGAACAGCTGCCAGTAGTAGCCCAGCTTTCCGGACGAGCGGACCTTGGCAGCGTGGTTGGCGGCCAGGTTCGGGTCGCGACGGAAGGCGCCGCCGTAGATGTCAGGAGCGATGCGAATCACGTGGGACGGCTGAATGTAGCGGCGCGGGCTTGCCATCATCCACAGCACTTTCGGCTTGCCCGGCACCATGACCGCGCCTGCGGCGGTGGCGGCCAGCACCAGCTTCTTGCAGCGCTCGGGGTAGTCGTAGGCGAACTGTTGGGCCAGGGCGCCGCCCCAGGACACACCGATGGCGTTGACCTGGCCGTAGTCCAGGTAATCGAGCATGCGCGCGGCGAGTTTGGCCAGGCCCGGGAAGCGATAGGGCCGCCTGGGCGTCGACGAGCCACCGACACCGGGGACGTCGAAGGCAATGACTTCAAGGTCCGGGTCCAGTGCATCAACGAATGGAAACACCAGTTCGAGGTTGGCGCCGATGCCGTTGAAAATCAGCAGCGGCGTCAGATGACTCTTGCCGGGTCGCACCGCGGTGCGGATGTTGTGACCATCCAGGTCGATGGTGCGAAATACAAACGGTTGCGGCATGCGCGAAGCCCTGTTGGTTAAACGCCGGTAATGCTGTCCTGCGCTTTCTCCGGTCCTGAAACCGCGTGGGCGGTTCCTGCGTATTCGATGCTTGCCGTCCTTTCAAAAAACCGCATCCCCTGTAGGAGTGAGCTTGCTCGCGATGGCGTCTGTACATTCAACATCGACTGCGCCTGACACTCCGCATCGCGAGCAAGCTCACTCCTACAGGGGTAGCAGCACGGCTTGCCGGCGGGGGCGTACTCGAGGCCGCTCCCGCCGGCAAGCCGTGCTGCTACGGGCTTTGTGTGCGCGTCTTACCGCTCGTGCACGTACGTCCCCGGTGAAGCTTCCCCGGCCGGGTAGGCCTTGTTACCCAGTGTAGCGGGGGATTTTTTCAGTTTGCCGGAGCGCTCCGCCTGCCATGCCTGCCAGTGCAGCCACCAGGAATCGGTGTGCTTGGTGGCGTCTTCCTGCCAGCGGGTGGCGTCGTCCGGCAGCTCCGGGTTGGTCATGTATCGCGCCTTCGGGTTGCCCGGCGGGTTCAGGATGCTCTGAATGTGCCCGCTGTTGGACAGCACGAATTCGGTCTTGCCGCCAAACAGCCTGGCCGACTTGTAGCACGAGACCCACGGCGTGATGTGGTCGTTGGTGCCGGCAAGACAGAAGATGTCACTTTTGACCTGCTTGAGATCGATCGGTGTGCCGCAGACTTCCAGCGCGTCGGTGCGCACCAGCGGGTTGTTCTTGAACATCTCGATCAGGTCGCCGTGGAACGCTGCGGGCAGGCGCGTGGTGTCGTTGTTCCAGAACAGGATGTCGAACACCGGCGGCTCGTTGCCCAGCAGGTAGTTGTTGACCCAGTAATTCCAGATCAGGTCGTTGGGGCGCATCCAGGCGAAAACCTTGGCCATGTCCTTGCCTTCGAGCACGCCGGCCTGATACGAGTGGCGCTTGGCCGACTCCAGGGTCTGCTCGTCGACGAACAATGCGACCTGGGTGTCGAGCGTGGTGTCGAGCACGCTGACCAGCAGCGTCAGGGCGTTGACCTTCTGCTCGCCAAGGGCGGCGTAATGGCCCAGCAGCGCGGTGCAGGTGATGCCGCCGGAGCAGGCGCCCAGCATGTTCACGTCCTTGCTGCCAGTGATCTTGCAGACCACATCCACCGCTTCCTTCACCGCATCGATGTAGGTCGACAGGCCCCACTCGCGCTGGGCCTTGGTCGGGTTGCGCCAACTGATGATGAAGGTCTGCACGTTGTTGCGCAGGCAGAAGCGGGCCAGGCTTTTGTCCGGGCTCAAATCGAAAACGTAGAATTTGTTGATCTGCGGTGGCACCACCAACAGCGGGCGCTCGTGCACCTGTTCGGTGATGGGCCGGTACTGGATCAGTTCCAGCACATCATTGCGGAACACCACCGCGCCTTCGGAAGTCCCCAGGTTCTTGCCGACTTCGAAGGCGTCCATGTTGACCTGGCTGGGCATGCCGCCGTTGTTCACCAGATCCTTGGCAAGGTGCGAGAGTCCATCGAGGATGCTCTTGCCGCCGGTTTCGAAGAAGCGTTTGACCGCTGCCGGGTTGGCAGCGCCGTTGGTGGGGGACATGGCTTCGGTCATCAGGTTGATCACGAAGTGACCGCGGCTGATGTCCTGTTCCGACAGGCTGCTGTCGCCGATCCAGTCGTGCAGTTCCTTGCGCCAGGCAAGGTAGGTCTGCAGGTAGCGACGGTAGAGCGGGTTCTGGCTCCAGGCAGGATCCACGAAACGACGGTCGTCGCTGTCGGGTGCCAGGGTGGACTTGCCCAGCAGGACGTTTTTCAGCTCCAGCCCGAAATGGGCCACGTGCTTGGCGCTGTGGATCGGTTGGCGTATTGCCTGGGTCAGTACCATGCGTGCCGTGGTGAGCAAATCCTTGCGCCGCAGGCCTATGACGGGGTTGAGCCCCAACGTGTGTTCAGAGGCTTGACGCGGCAGGTCATCATTACTCTTGTTACTCATCTACGACGCTCCATTGTCCTGAGACGAGCACCGGTGCGGCTGTGAACACGCGTCACAGACCAGAGCCGGTACTGCTCTCGGGTGACCGATGATTAACACAAACGGGTGTGACGATTACGCGACGATCGGAAGGATGCGTGGCAACGCCCTGGATCACACCTGCAGGCTTCTGCAAAAACTCCGATGCAGAGAACCTGCCAGAATCATTGGTTACGCGAGAATTCAAAAAATCGCAAGCAGGGGCAATCATTGACCGCTGCGCGGACCATTGAAGCAAAAGGAATTAGAAAGTGCGTCCTAAAACGCCGGCCGGTCGCCCAGCCGCGGACTAGAGCATCAGCTTGATGACTTGCTCGGAAGGGTCACGGGATTTGCCGGCTGCCTTGAGCTCGGCCAGATATTCGTCCCACAGCTGCGTTTGACGCAGCGACAGTTGCTCCAGGTATTCCCAGGTGAACAATCCGCTGTCATGACCGTCGTCGAAGGTCAATTTCAGTGCGTATTGCCCTGCCGGTTCGATCTTGGTGAGCCCGACACCCAGCTTGCCGAATTGCAGGATCGGATTGCCATGGCCCTGAACCTCGGCCGAAGGCGAATGCACCCGCAGAAATTCGGCGGGCAGGTGGTATTCCTCGTCGGGGCCGTATTTGAGCGAGAGGATCTTCGAGGCTTTGTGGAGCTGGATGGCGGAGGGTATGCGTGTCATCAACGGTATGCCTTGCACTGGACATTGTAGGAGTGAGCTTGCTCGCGATGCGGTGTGTCAGGCAACGATGTATTGACCTGATCTGGCGCTATCGCGAGCAAGCTCACTCCTACAGGAGACTTGCGGTGATCAGAGAATATACCGCGACAGGTCTTCGTCTTCCGCCAGTTCGCCCAGGTGGCTGTTGACGTATTCGGCGTCGATCTTGATCGTGGCGGTGTCCTGCGCGCTGCCCAGGTCGCCGGCGCTGAAGGAAACCTCTTCCAGCAGACGCTCCAGCAGGGTGTGCAGGCGGCGGGCACCGATGTTCTCGGTCTTCTCGTTGACCTGCCAAGCGATCTCGGCCAGGCGCTTGATGCCCTCTGGCAGGAACTCGATGTTCAGGCCTTCGGTTTTCAGCAGCTCGCGATACTGCTCGGTCAGCGATGCGTGCGGCTCGCTCAGGATGCGTTCGAAGTCCTGCGGGCTCAGCGCCTTCAGCTCAACGCGGATCGGCAGACGGCCTTGCAGCTCAGGCACCAGGTCGCTCGGCTTGCTCAGGTGGAACGCACCGGAGGCGATGAACAGGATGTGGTCGGTCTTGACCATGCCCAGCTTGGTGTTGACGGTGCAGCCTTCGATCAGCGGCAGCAAGTCGCGCTGCACGCCTTCGCGGGAGACATCGGCGCCGCCGACATTGCCGCGCTTGGCGACCTTGTCGATCTCGTCGATGAACACGATGCCATGCTGTTCGACCGCTTCCAGCGCCTTGCCCTTGAGCTCTTCGTCGTTGACCAGGCGGCTGGCTTCTTCGTCGCGCACCATCTTGAGCGCGTCCTTGACCTTGAGCTTGCGGCTCTTGCGCTTGCCCTTGCCCATGTTGGCGAACAGGCTTTGCAGCTGGTTGGTCATCTCTTCCATGCCAGGCGGCGCGGAAATGTCGACGCCGCCCATCTCGGCCACTTCGATCTCGATTTCCTTGTCATCCAGCTGGCCTTCACGCAGGCGCTTTCGGAACAGCTGGCGGGTGTTGGAATCACTGCCCGACGAGGCTTCTTCGCTGAAACCGGTGCGGGCCGCAGGCAGCAGGGCGTCGAGGATGCGGTCTTCGGCGGCGTCTTCGGCGCGATGACGGACCTTGACCATTTCCTGTTCGCGCAGGAGCTTCAGCGCAGCGTCGGCCAGGTCGCGAATGATCGACTCGACGTCGCGGCCCACGTAGCCCACTTCGGTGAACTTGGTGGCTTCAACCTTGAGGAACGGCGCGTTGGCCAGCTTGGCCAGGCGACGGGCGATTTCGGTTTTACCGACGCCGGTCGGGCCGATCATCAGGATGTTCTTGGGCGTGACTTCAACGCGCAGCTCTTCGGGCAGCTGCATCCGGCGCCAGCGGTTGCGCAGCGCGATGGCGACGGCGCGCTTGGCATCGTCCTGGCCGATGATATGGCGATTGAGTTCGTGGACGATTTCACGGGGAGTCATGGACATGGCTTTCAACGGTCCTTGGGTCATGAAGGGCTGGCGGCGATGAATTGCCGCCAGCGTCGGGCCTCACTGAGCGAGGTCCTGTTCCTCAATGGTGATGTGGTGGTTGGTGAATACGCAGATGTCGCCAGCGATGTGCAGCGCCGTCTCGGCAATTTCTCGCGCCGACAGCTCGGTTTTCAGCAGCAGGGCGCGCGCGGCGGCCTGGGCGAATGCACCGCCCGAACCCATGGCGATCAGGCCGTCTTCGGGCTCAACGACGTCACCGTTGCCGGTAATGATGAGCGAGGCGTCCTTGTTGGCGACGGCCAGCATGGCTTCCAGACGGCTCAGGGAGCGGTCGGTACGCCAGTCTTTGGCAAGCTCGACAGCGGCG
This sequence comes from Pseudomonas putida, assembly GCF_028682175.1. Classification (GTDB taxonomy): domain Bacteria; phylum Pseudomonadota; class Gammaproteobacteria; order Pseudomonadales; family Pseudomonadaceae; genus Aquipseudomonas; species Aquipseudomonas putida_AD. Next base: position 9,376 of record NZ_JANHKS010000077.1, read on the forward strand.
CGGACCAGATGGCCCTGGTGTTTTTCCAGCTGGGCTTCGAAACGCTCGAACAGGGTGAAGGCGTCGGCAGTGGCGCCAGCGAAACCGGCGATGACCTGGCCGTGATAAAGACGACGGACCTTTTTGGCATTGCCTTTCATGACGGTATTGCCCAGGGAAACCTGGCCGTCACCAGCCATGACGACTTTGCCTTGGCGGCGCACTGAAACGATGGTGGTCAAGGGGAGAGTCTCCACGCTGCGGGGCGAAAATGCCCTGATGGAAACTCATATGGGGGTGGGGAAGGGTATTTCAACCGTGGGGGATGAATGGCAGGTGCCGTAGCCCGCCATGATCGTACCCATGCTCCATTTGCGAACAACCTAAACACTGTAGGAGCGCGCTTGCCCGCGATGGCGTCGTGTCAAGCGATCAATTCGTAAATGACACACCGCAATCGCGGGCAAGCGCGCTCCTACAAAGGCCGGCGTGAAGTCACCGGGCCTGGCGTTGTTGCAACAAAAGGTTACTGAACCCGCCGCCAGCCAGTTGCTTCTGTGCGGTCGTCAGTTGTTCGCGGTTGCTGAACGGGCCCACGAGCACGCGGTACCAGGTCTCATCCTTCACCGTACCCGATTCCACCGTCGCGGCCTGGCCCAGCAGAATGATCTGCGCACGCACCTTTTCGGCGTCGGCCTGTTTGCGGAACGAGCCCGCCTGCAGGAAGAACGTGGTCACCGCAGCCGGCTTGGTCACAGGTGGCGCAGGCGGAGGCGTCAGGCCACTGAGGGCTGCCTGGGCGCGGGCCGTGTCGATCTTCGCGGCCTGTTCAGGCGTGACCGGCGTGGTCGGGGTGACCACCGCAGGCGGCGTCTTCTCAGGCACGGCCTCGTTCGGCACGATAACTTCCGACTCAGGCAGCAGCGTGTAGAAATCGTACTTGGGCTTGACCGGCGCAGTCGGGCTCGGCGGCGTCTTGTTCGCTTCCGCGATCTTCGCCGCCTTGGCTTCGGCCTTCACGCGCTTGATGTCATCGCCGCTGCCCGGCTCCAGTTTCATCAGGAAAACGATGAAGGCACCGACCGACAGGCCGATCGCCAGCCACACCCATCCCGGAATCGGCTTCTTTGCGGGTGCCTCGTACCGGCTGGCGCCGCGCTTGGGAGCTGGTTTCTTTTTGACTGCCAACTTACATACGCTCCAGAGTTTCCAGACCCAGCAATTGCAGGCCTTGCTTGAGGGTGCGGCCAGTCAGGTGCGCAAGGCGCAGACGGCTCTGCTGTTGCTCGGGGTTTTCGGCGTTCAGGATCGGGCAGTTCTCGTAGAAGCTGGAGAACAGGCCCGCCAGATCGTACAGGTAGGCGCACAGGACGTGCGGTGTGCCTTTCTCGGCGACGTTGTTCACTGTCTCGCCGAATTGCGCCAGACGCGCAGCCAGGTCCTGCTCATGCTCGGCTTCGAGGATGATCTGGCCCTTGCTCTCGTCGAACGCCTCGCCCAGCTTGCGGAACACGCCGGAAACGCGGGTGTGGGCGTACAGCAGGTAAGGCGCGGTGTTGCCTTCGAAGCTCAGCATCTGGTCGAAGTTGAAGCTGTAGTCGCTGGCGCGGTGCTTGGACAGGTCGGCGTATTTCACCGCGCTGATGCCCACGGCCTTGGCGATGGTGCGCAGTTCGTCTTCGGCGACTTCCGGGTTCTTCTCCTTGACCAGCACATAGGCGCGCTCTTCGGCTTCGTCCAGCAGGTCCACCAGCTTGACGGTGCCGCCATCGCGGGTCTTGAACGGACGGCCATCGGCACCGTTCATGGTGCCGAAGCCCATGTGCTCCATCTGCATGCCGTTGGTCACGAAACCGGCACGACGGGCCACTTCGAACACCTGCTGGAAGTGCAGCGCCTGGCGTTGGTCAACGAAATACAGGGCGCGGTCGGCTTTCAGGACGTTGCTGCGGTAGCGCACGGCAGCAAGGTCAGTGGTGGCGTAGAGGTAACCGCCGCCTGCTTTCTGCACGATCACCGGCAGCGGCTCGCCTTCGGCGTTCTTGAATTCATCGAGGAACACGCACTGTGCGCCCTTGCTTTCCACCAGCAGGCCGGCCTTTTTCAGGTCGCTGACCACGTTGGCCAGGTCATCGTTGTAGGCGCTTTCGCCCATGACATCGGCGGGGGTCAGTTTGACGTTCAGGCGCTCGTAGACTTCCTGGCAGTGCGACAGGGAGATGTCCTTGAAACGGGTCCACAGCGACAGGCACTCAGGGTCGCCAGCCTGCAGCTTGACTACCAGGCCACGTGCGCGCTCGGCGAATTCTTCGGATTCGTCGAAGCGGCCCTTGGCGGCGCGGTAAAAGTTTTCCAGGTCCGACAGCTCGTCGCTGGTGGCCGGGGTTTCCTGCAGGTAGGCCAGCAGCATGCCGAACTGGGTGCCCCAGTCGCCCACGTGGTTCTGACGGATGACCGTGTCACCGAGGAATTCCAGCACGCTGGCCACGCCGTCGCCGATGATGGTCGAGCGCAGGTGGCCGACGTGCATCTCTTTGGCGAGGTTGGGGGCGGACAGGTCGACCACCACGCGCTGGGCCGGGCCGTTCTTGCGCACCGACAGGGTGGCGTCGGCCAGGGCTTCGTCCAGGCGCGAAGCCAGGGCCTGGGTGTTCTGGAAGAAATTGAGGAAGCCGGGACCGGCGATGTCGACCTTGCTGATCTGCTCGTCGGCAGGCAAGGCGGCGACGATCTTCTCGGCCAGATCGCGCGGCTTCATGCCCGCAGGCTTGGCCAGCATCATGGCGATGTTGCTGGCGAAGTCGCCATTTTTCTTGTCCTTGGCGTTTTCCACCTGGATCGCCGGCGTCAGGCCCTGCGGCAATACGCCTTCGGTGACGAGTTGGCTCAGGGCTTGTTGGATCAGCTGGCGAATGGTGTCTTTCATGAGGCTCTCTTTCGACCGCAAGCGCGGCAGCGCTTCGATGCGCGGGTGGAAAAACTGGGCATTATCCGTTGCCGGAGCCACCTTGCCAACCGCGGTGGATGCGCGGTTGTGTTTTGTAGTGCCGATGCTGCCACCGCTTTCTGTAGGAGTGAGCTTGCTCGCGATTGCGGTGTGTCATGCAACATCTTCATCGCTGTTACACCGCAATCGCGAGCAAGCTCACTCCTACAGGGGCTTTGTGCTAATACAAATCCACCGGATCCACATCCAGCGACCACCTGACCGCGCGCCCGCTGGGCATGCTCTCCAGCGCCAGCAGCCAGGTTGCCAACAGCTTGTGCAGCGGCGCCCGGGCGTTGGCCTGAACCAATAATTGGGCGCGATAACGCCCTGCGCGGCGTTCCATCGGAGCCGGAACAGGGCCCAACAGTTCAATTCCGCCGAGCGACATTTCCTTCAACAGGTGTTCCGCTTCCGTACAGGCCTCGTCCAGAAAACCTTCCGCCTGTCCCGGTTTGTGGGCTTCTGCGCGCAGCAGCGCCAGGTGGGAAAACGGCGGCAGCCCGGCAGCGCGGCGTTCGCTCAGGGCCTGTTCGGCGAAGGCAAAGTAACCCTGTTCGGTGAGCTGGATCAGCAGCGGATGTTCTGCAAGGTGTGTCTGGATAATCACCTTGCCGGGTTCTTCGGCCCGCCCGGCGCGCCCGGCCACCTGCACGATCAACTGCGCCATGCGCTCGCTGGCGCGAAAATCGCCGGAAAACAGCCCGCCGTCGGCGTCCAGAATCGACACCAGGGTCACTCGCGGAAAATGGTGGCCCTTGGCGAGCATCTGCGTGCCGACCAGAATGCACGGCTGGCCCTTCTGGATGGTGGCGAACAGCTGGTTCATCGCGTCCTTGCGCGAGGTGCTGTCACGGTCAACGCGCAACACCGGGTAATCAGGGAACAGAATCGCCAGCCGCTCCTCGGCGCGCTCGGTCCCGGCACCCACCGGGCGCAGATCGACCTTGCCGCACGCCGGGCAGTTTCGCGGAACCCGCTCGGCATGGCCGCAATGATGGCAGCGCAGCTCGCCGGAGCGCTGATGAACGGTCATCCGCGCATCGCACCGGTTGCATTCAGACAGCCAGCCGCAGTCGTGGCACAGCAGGGTCGGGGCGAACCCGCGACGGTTGAGGAACACCAGCACCTGCTGTCCTGCCGCAAGCGTCTGTGCGATGGCTTGCTGCATCGGGCCGGAAATGCCACTGTCCAGTGGCCGGCTTTTTACATCCAGGCGCAGGAAACGTGGCTGTTGCGCACCACCCGCGCGCTGATTCAGGCGTAGGAGGGCGTACCGCCCGGTGTGGGCATTGTGCAGGCTTTCCAGTGATGGCGTGGCCGAGCCCAGCACGATCGGGATGTCTTCCTGCCGCGCACGCACCAGCGCCAGGTCCCGGGCGTGATAACGCAAGCCTTCCTGCTGTTTATAAGAGCCGTCGTGCTCTTCGTCGATGATGATCAGGCCGGGGTTCTTCATCGGCGTGAACAGCGCCGAGCGGGTGCCGATGATGATGTCGGCTTCGCCGTCGCGCGCCGCCAGCCAGGCGTCGAGGCGATCCCGGTCGTTGACTGCCGAATGCAGCAGGGCGATCCGCGCATTGAAGCGTTGTTCGAACCGCGCCAGGGTTTGCGGGCCCAGGTTGATTTCCGGGATCAGCACCAGCGCCTGCTTGCCCGCTTCCAGAGTTTCGCGGATCAGTTGCAGATAGACCTCGGTCTTGCCGCTGCCGGTCACACCCGCCAGCAGTGAGGCGTGAAAGCTGCCGAAACCCGACCGAATCGCCTCGAACGCGGCGCGCTGCTCGGTATTCAGCGGCAGTTCGGGCTGGGCCAGCCAGTGTTCGTGGCGCTCGATGGGTGCATGGCCGCGCACTTCGACGGTCACCAGTTCCTTGGCCAGCAGCAGGTTCAGGCTGTCGCGATTGAGCATCAGCTTGCTCAATAGCTGATGGGCGACGCCGTGGGGGTGCTGGGCGAGGGTCCTGAGTGCTTCTTTCTGTTTCGGCGCGCGGGCGATGCGCGGGTCATCGATACTGGCCCCTTCGGCGATCTGCCAGAAACGATCCTGCCGCGCTTCGGCCGGTTCACCCTGACGAAGCATCACCGGCAGCGCCCAACTCAGCGTGTCGCCCAGGCTGTGCTGGTAATATTGGGCGGTCCACAGGCACAGCTTGAACAGCGCGGCGGGCAGCGGCGCTTCGCTGTCCAGCAGGGCGATGGCCGGTTTGAGCTTCTCGGCGGGCACTTCGCTGTGATCGGTGATCTCCACCAGAATGCCGATCATCTCCCGGCGACCGAACGGCACCCGCAGGCGCATCCCGGGCTGCAAGGCGCTGCGCTGGACTCCGGCGGGGGCGCGGTAGTCGAACAGGCGGCGCAAGGGCGAGGGCAGGGCGAGGCGCAGAATGGCGTCGGGCACGCGGGGGATTTCCTGTTACGGAGTATGACCAGGGCGCGATCTTAGCAGACGACCGGGCTCAAGGTTCTCTTGCGTGATTTGCGATGTCTGGTAATATTCGCGGCCTAATTGCGTGCGGTATTCAACAATAGTGTTGGGTGGCGGCACGCCAGCCTGAGGAAATACCCATGAAAGCTGATATCCATCCAGTTTACGAAGCCGTTGACGCAACTTGCAGCTGTGGCAACGTCATCAAGACCCGTTCCACCCTGGCCAAGCCTCTGAGCCTGGACGTGTGCAACGAGTGCCACCCGTTCTACACCGGTAAGCAGAAGACTCTGGACGTTGGCGGCCGCGTCGACAAGTTCAAGTCGCGTTTCGGTGCGTTCGGCGCAACCAAAGCGAAGTAAGAGTGGTTACTCTGGATCGCTCCCCGAGCTGCTCCAGGCTACTCAAGAAGGCGTCCCTCGCGGGCGCCTTTTTTATGTCTGCGATTTGGCTCCCGTCTGCGTTGGCCCTGTGCCCGGCGCCTTCTTCCTTGCCATCGGCCCAAGTGCAACGGGTGGTGGACGGTGACACCTTGCGTCTGTCCGATGGTCGCAGCGTGCGCATGATTGGACTCAATGCGCCAGAAACTGGCAAAAAAGGTCAGTCGACCGAGCCTTTTGCCGAAGCGGCCAAGCGTCGTTTGCAGGCGCTGGTCGATGAAAGTGACGGTCAGGTCAGCCTGCGTGTCGGTGAACAGGCCGCCGATCATTATGGCCGCACACTGGCCAACGTCTACGGCCGCAACGGCGCCAACATGGAAGCGCAACTGCTGGCCGAAGGGCTGGGCTATCTGGTCGCCGTTTCGCCCAATGTGGCGCTGGTGGATTGCCAGCAAGCGGCGGAGAACACCGCCCGCCAGGCGCGGCTGGGCCTGTGGCGCAATTCCCCGGTGCAGTCGGCGGCGCAGATCGACAAGGGCGGCTTTGCCGTGGTGTCGGGGCAGGTGGCGAGCGTTCAGCGTAATGGCGGCGGGGTGTGGATCGAGTTCTCGGACAACCTGGTGCTGCGCATTGCGCCCAAGCTGGTCGGTCAGTTCGATGTCGCATCCCTTGAGAAGCTAAAGGGGCGGCAGATCGAGGCGCGGGGCTGGGTGGTGGATCGCTCCCGTAGGGGCGGTTTGAAGCCGGGTGAAGCGCAATGGATGATGCCGATCACTCATCCTGCAATGTTGAATACAAAATAATCTGAATTTTGTAGACATTTTACGCATCGATTGTCTCGACTGCGGCCCTTGTATTTCGCGGCTCTACGCTGAAAGTCGTAGATTCGGGCCCTTGACAGAGGTGACTTGCCAGTCTTGTTAGGACTTTCTGACTTGCGTATGCTCCTTCGTCCGTCTGTCCAACAGTAAAAAGCGGAATGCCCTCATGTCAGATTTAAAAACTGCCGCGCTCGACTATCACGCCAATCCTCGTCCGGGAAAACTGAGCGTAGAACTCACCAAAGCTACCGCGACAGCTCGCGATCTGTCCCTGGCCTACAGCCCGGGTGTAGCTGAGCCGGTCCGCGAAATCGGTCGCGACCCTGAGCTGGCGTACAAATACACCGGCAAGGGCAACCTGGTAGCGGTCATCTCCGATGGCACCGCGATTCTCGGCCTGGGTGATCTGGGCCCACTGGCTTCCAAGCCGGTCATGGAAGGCAAGGGCGTGCTGTTCAAGCGCTTCGCCGGCATCGACGTGTTCGACATCGAAGTCGACTCGGAAAGCCCGCAAGCCTTCATCGACACCGTCAAGCGCATCTCCATCACTTTCGGTGGCATCAACCTGGAAGACATCAAGGCACCTGAGTGCTTCGAGATCGAAAAGGCCCTGATCGAACAGTGCGACATCCCGGTTTTCCACGATGACCAGCACGGCACCGCGATCGTGACCGCAGCCGGCATGATCAACGCCCTGGAAATCGCTGGCAAAACCCTGGAAGAGGCGAAAATCGTCTGCCTGGGCGCCGGTGCTGCGGCCATCTCCTGCATGAAGTTGCTGGTGAGCATGGGCGCGAAGATCGAAAACATCTTCATGATCGACCGTAACGGCGTGGTTCATTCCGACCGTTCGGACCTGAACCAGTACAAGGCGCAGTTCGCTCATTCGACCGACAAGCGCACCCTGGCTGACGCGCTGGATGGCGCTGACGTATTCGTTGGCCTGTCCGGCCCGAACCTGCTGAGCGCTGAAGGCCTGAAGTCCATGGCGCCTAACCCGATCGTGTTCGCCTGTTCGAACCCTGATCCGGAAATCTCGCCAGAGCTGGCCCACGCCACTCGCAGCGACGTCATCATGGCCACGGGCCGTTCGGACTACCCGAACCAGGTCAACAACGTGCTGGGCTTCCCGTTCATCTTCCGCGGTGCCCTGGACGTTCGCGCCAAGCGCATCAACGAAGAAATGAAGATCGCCGCCGCCATCGCCCTGCGCGACCTGGCCAAGCTGCCGGTTCCTCAGGAAGTCTGCGACGCCTACGGCGGCATCAAGCTGGAATTCGGCCGTGAGTACATCATCCCGAAACCACTGGACGTGCGCCTGCTGGAAGTCGTTTCCGATGCCGTTGCCAAGGCAGCCATCGCAAGCGGCGTAGCGACCCAACCGTATCCGAAGCACTACCCGCTCAAGAGCGTGGATGAAGTCTTCAACGGCTAACGGCCTGCGGTAATAAAAAAGCCCTGCACATGTGCAGGGCTTTTTTGTTTGTGTCGTGCCCGTTTCTGTAGGAGTGAGCTTGCTCGCGATTACGGTATGTCTGCCATGGATTAGTGCCTGACACACCGCTATCGCGAGCAAGCTCACTCCTACAGGAGAATCAATCCCCCGTAGCAGCAC
>NZ_JANHKS010000078.1 GCF_028682175.1 Pseudomonas putida
GTTGAGTCGCTTGCCGTCGCTGCGCATCGCCTCACGGGCTTCGGCGCCGGTGTCCGGATAGAGCTTGAGCGCTTCCTTGCGCAACGCCATTTCGGCAGGGATTTTGTCGAGATCGCCGAGGTACATGAAGCGGCGATCGCTTTCGCGACGAATGTATTCCTCACGTGCCGCCTTGTTGGTGTCCGGGAACACGCCCTGCAGGTTGTCTTCGGTATGACTGTCGGTCGCCCACGCATCCACACGCTCGTCGGCGCGACGGATGGCGTGTTCACGGATGCCGTCCTGTACATCCTTCAAGCGCTGCGCGGACTGCACACGCCAGTCGTTGGAAGCGCCGTCGTGCACCTCGGCCAGCCACGGTTCGACACCTTCCATTGCCGCGTTGCGCCAGGCGTTAAGTTCCTGGGTGACGCCGATGGCATCACGCAGGACGAATACCGCGCCCTGTTCTGCGTGCAGTTTGTCGCGGATGGCTTCGAGACGTTTGCCGGCGCCCATCAGTATCGAAGGATCCGGGGCAAGCGGCGGAGTCAATGCCGGGAAGGCCTGTTCGTTCAATGCCATGACCGCGGAGTAGGACAGCGTACCCAAGTTGTTTGGAGCGGCCATCTCCAGCGTCGGCCTGGATTCGTCTGCGTATTGCCGTGCCCACTGCGGGATGCCGGCCAGCTTTTCATCACGCTCGGGCTGCGAGTTGATGGGCTCAAGACCTAAAGCGCTGAACTCAGGCAGCCACTGCGGCAGCGCTTGGGACTCAAGGCAAAACGGTTGCTGGTGGTTACCCTTAAGCCAGCCGGCCGGGCTGAACGGTTGCATCCTTCCTTCGGCGGCCATCGCGCTTGCACCATCGCAGTACTCATCAAGCTTGGCTTCAGAAAGCGGGTCTGGAGTAAACAGCCAGTAGCTGCGCTCAACCTCTTCCGGCTTTTCGATGCTGACCATTGAGGTGGACGCGTTGTTGGCATCCCTTGCGCAACTGAATGCCAGGCTCCGTGACGGCGGATAGATCGGCGCAAACTCATACAGCCGGGCATCGTCAGTGACGTGGTAAGCCTGCCAGCGCATATCGCCCTTGCGGTCCACCAGGACGTAGAGGTAGCCCTTGCGCAGCATCCGTGCAGTGAGTTTGGCGTGCTCCAGGGCGAAGCGTTCACCCAGGCTGATTTCGCTGATGTTGCCGAGCACACTGGGTCTGTCGCTACAAAACGCGGAGTGGCGCAGCGGGAAAATCATCAGCCCCTGTTTTTCACAAAACGCGCATTGGCCAGGGGATGACGAAGTCGAGCGTGTGGATTTCCTGGCTTGCTCGACGATTGGATTACTCATGGATAACTCCCTGTTGAAATGCTCCATCGTTGCGAGTCAGTTCGTCTGCGATGGCCGCCAAAGTAGGCTGATCAATGCTGCTCATTGCCACGCAGAAGCTTGCGCTTCGTGTCCGAGCTCTGTAGATGGCCTGGCCGATCAAGGGGTGGTGGTCGAAGCTCGGATGAATGCACACGCCATGCACCGCATAAACCATTTGGTCTGTGGGCTCGGTAAGCCCATGGGCTTTGGCGTGCACCACTTGTGTATGGAGTTGCGCGATCCAGTCACTGGAATGATTTAGCCCCATGGCCTTGAGCAGCCGAATGGCCACGTTCACAGTTTCTATGCACCGCAGGGATTCCAGTTGGTGCTGATTTACCGACATGCAGATTGCCTTTAGCGTTGGCGGCTGAGCCAGCGTTGGATGCTCAAGCTGCTGTAGCTGCGCTCCTTCATCGAGGTAGTACCAATCCTGCACATCCCACAGCAGTTGATACATCTGCTCAGGTTGCAGAAGGGTTGGCAGATGAGCGATGACTCGCGAATCGTGCAATCGCCATCGAGACTGCCCCTGGCGGTGTCGAACGGTCAGCCGGGCGCCCAAGCGACGGGCAAAGTCGGGAAGCGTAAGGTCGCTGAATAACCAACCTGCGACCTGCCTGACGGTGCAGTCCAGGGTGGTTGCCTGATTGATGGCCAAGTCGATGCTGGGCTCAAGCAGAAAATCGTTTCGATCTTTCAACTGGACCAGTAATGGAGCCTTGTCGGGTTGCGCCTCAAAATCGGGGTGTATGAGATGAGTTTTCCGGTCTGGCGCGCACGATGCCAACAGTTCTGCCAGCGGGTGCGGTGTCTGCATATCCAGGAGCAAGTAAGCATTGCTCGAAGGGCTGAAACGATTGAAGAGAGTTCTCTCGATGTGCTCGGCAGTCATCATCACTGCAAACCCTTCGCTGACTCGCCAGCGTCGCTGTTTTTCAACGAACACGCTCCAAGTTCCCCCTTACTCATTGCACCCACCAGAGCCTGCCCGCCTTTGGGCCCCTCCCACTTGTGCAACCCGGCCTTCAACAGCACAGAGCCCGCCGCACTGAGGTCGATGGTGCCACCCAGCAACTTGACCATGGCACTCTGAGCCGTCAACAACAGGTGGGTGTTGCCTTGCACGTGGGCGTTGGCTTCTGTGCTGGCCAACAGGACATTGCGCTTGGCGGCGAGGCGGGCAAGGTCGGTTTGCGCTTGCAGGCTGACCCGCCCTGTGGCGGCATGCAACGCGATGCCGGTCTGGTCGATGGGGCGGTCGTCCGCCTGGTCGCCTTGGGTGTAGAGCACAAGGCCTGATCCGGCGACAAATTGAGTTTTGCCTTGCGCGGTCAGGTTCAGGTCGGCGCTGGCGGTCAACAGGCTGTGGCTGCCCGAGGCCCAGCAATGGCTCTTGGGCGTGTAGCTGTTGAGGCCGGCGTTGCCGTGGACAACCAGCATCGGGTCGCTCCAGGCGCTGACCTGCCCTTCTCCGCCGCCAATGCCCTGCCCCGCGCGTTGGCCGCCTGCAGTTGAGGACAGGATCTCCTGCGCCTGTCTGACCGCTTCACTTGCGGGCAATGGGGTGACTTCCTGCGCAAGCCCTGCATTGTTTTGCAGGGCCACATCACCCAGTTGATCAATGAGGAGCTGAGCATTGTCCAAATCAGTGAGCACTGCGCTGGCGTCCATCTGCTGCCGTGTCTGCACGGTACTGAGCAACAATCCAGTGCCTGCCCTAACGGCGCCATGCCCTTGAGTGCTGAGGTCAGTGCCATGGCCACGATTCTTGAGGCGCTTATTGTCCTGGCCTTGTTTCAAATGGCCGAGGGTCAGCCCGCTGTGCTGGTCGGTGGTGTATAACTGGGCATGGCTTTGGCTACTGGTGTGGTCCAATCGCAAGTGCCGATAGCCGCCAGTGCCAGTGTGGCTTTGCGACAAATCCTGGGTTTTGAGACCGTGCAGCACATCGCTGTGGTCGTTGCCCGGGAACCAGCTGGCGGCGTTCGCGGTGCTGCCAGAAGGCCCGGCCGCGATGCGGCTGTGCCCGGCATCGGCAGTACCCAGTCCGTTGTAGAGCGCCCTGACGCAGACCGGCCGGTCGGCTGAGCCTTCGAGAAAATCAACCCACACTTCTTGCCCGACACGCGGCACAAAGACACTGCCCCAGTTATTCCCGGCCAATCCGGTTGCGACTCGCACCCAAGTGCCGGATTGTCCATTGGCCGGCGCGTTGTCCGGGCCCTGAGGATGATCACGCAACGAGGCTGACTTGCTGCCGCGCTGCCAGTGCAGTTGCACCTTGGCCCGATGATCGCGGTCAGTGAGCAGCGGACCACCGTCGCCAACCACAATGGCGGTCTGCGCGCCACGAGCGATGGCCGTCCGGTGCAAGTATTGGCCAGCCTCGTGTTGCGGACGATAGAGGTGGTTGGCGGGCAATACGCTGAAGCGATTGCGATAGACAAAGTCATCGGTTTCGCCTTCTCGATCACCAAACCCGTTCCAATCAGGATCGTCGCTATGAATCTTGCCCAGACTGGCCTCTACCTGTGCCTGCAACTGGGCATCCAAATTGTTGCGCGCCTGATGCTCAACGCGCAGGCAAATCCAAGAGCCGCTGGCCGACGCAGCGCCGTGGCCGCTCAGGCTGACCGCGACGCCCGCCGCCATACGCCGCCAACTGCCCTGGCCGTGTATCTGTCGGGCCGAGACATGCGCCGCGTCCCGATGTTGGCGCACACGCCGCTCGCCTTGTGCAGCGTCAATCCAGCCATAGGGACCGCAGATATCCCGGTCGACACTGCCAGGCATAGGCACTGCATCAGCACTGAATGACGTGGGCCGTGTCGACAGCGAGCGGTGATCCCAGCTCTGACGCTCGAACTGGGGGTTGACCCACCTCGCCCCCGACGACCACTGCTGCACGCTGTCACGGGCTTCGGTGACGTCGCTGCGCTGAAACGGCACTGTCACGGCATCCCCTGTTCGCAAACGCTCGTTGGTGTCCGTCAGCACCAGGGTGTGGCGCCCCAGGGCCAGTGAATCCTTCTCGCCCTGATGTTCAAAGCGGTAGGCAATACCTTCCTCGGCCAGCAAGCGTTCGATAAACGCCAGGTCGGTTTCCTGATACTGCGCAGTCAAGCTGCGCCTGGGGTACAGCGAAACGTCGACCTCCCAGCGCCAGTGTGGATGGATGCTCTCGCCCTGATAAAAACCAAAGATCTGTTCGCAGATATCGATCACGCTCATGTCGTGAAACGCGAAACTGTCTTGACGGTCACCCAACATCATTAGCCAAGGCTCGATATGCAACCGGTAGCGCGTCAGGCCGCCGTTGCTACCCACGCGGCCAAACCGCCGCACATGTCCATGAAATGGGCGCAGCTCAGTGCGTGAATCATCACACAGCAACTCCAGAAGTACGGGCGACCCCACCAGTTGCTCCAGCGTAAGCGTCGCGTCTGAAGAGAGCGCGCTGAGTTGCAGGCTGAATCCACCCTGCTCCAGCGCTTCCCAACCGCCCAGGTATTCAGCCAGCAATATGTTCTCGCCCAAGCGGGTATGCAGGCGTAGCAGACGGTCTTGCTGGGTAAATTCAGGCATTAGACGAGGAGCAGTCATAGGTCATCCTTTCCGACTGAAATATCATTTGATGCTGTAGGTAAAGCCGCGCTTATTGGCCCCGACCTTGATGCGCTCAACGCCCTTTCCATCGGCCATGCGGGCCAACAAAGCGTCGGCTATGTCTGGAAGCAGGCTGCCTTCAATGAGGTGATCGATGCTGCGTGCGCCGCTGTCAACTTCAGTGCAGCGAGCCACGATTGACTCGACCAGCGCATCGTCGTAAACAAACCCGGCACGGTGGTTCGCTGCAATCCGCTGGCCGACACGGTCAAGCTTCAGGCGGGTAATGGATTCGAAGGCATCATCGCCAATCGGGTAGTAAGGAATGACTTTCATCCGGCCTAAAAACGCGGGCTTGAAAGCCTGGTACAGCGAAGGCCGAACAGCCTCGGCCAAAACCTCGGCGTCAGGGATCTGGTCCGGTGCTTTGTTGAGACAGGCCTGCATGATGGTGGCAGAGGCGATGTTGCTGGTCAGGATGATCAGCGTGTTGCGGAAGTCGATTTCACGTCCCTCTGCATCGTCCATCACGCCTTTGTCGAATACCTGATAGAACATTTCAAGGACATCGGGGTGGGCCTTTTCAACTTCATCAAGCAGAACAACGCTATAGGGGCTACGACGCACCGCTTCGGTTAAAACTCCGCCCTCGCCGTACCCAACGTAGCCGGGTGGCGAGCCCTTCAGGCCCGACACGCTATGAGCCTCCTGGTACTCGCTCATATTGATGGTGATCACCTTCCGTTCGCCGCCATACAGAGCATCCGCCAAGGCCAACGCGGTTTCGGTTTTACCGACACCTGACGGCCCCACGAACATGAACACGCCCTTTGGCTTGTTAGGGTTTTCCAGGTTCGCGTGCGAGGTCCGCACACGCTGGGCGATGGCATCCAAAGCATGGGATTGTCCTATGACTCTGGCTTCTAGAACCTCACGCAACGTGCGCACTGTTCGGATGTCGTCCTTGACCATCTTACCCAGAGGGATGCCAGTCCATGCTGAGATGACTTGTGCCACCACGGCAGCGTCCACCTGTAAAGGCAACAGGGGTCGCTCACCCTGCAGTTGTGCCAGTTCCTCTAGCGCACTATCGAGTTCCATGCGCTGGGCAGATTTCGCAGGGGTCTTCGTTTTTGTGCGGCCTGAATTTTGTGAGTCGCTGGCTCGCTCCAATCCCTCACGCAAGTCGTGAATGCGGTTGGTTAGCGCTATTTCCTGCGCCCAAATGGCACTGTCCGCTTGTATCTGGCTGACCAAGGCCTCACGTTGAGCCTTCAACTCCGCCAAACGCTGGGAATGATCACTGCCTGTAGTTTGCTCTCTGCGCAGCGCAGCGCTTTCCGCGTCGATGCTCTCCAGATGCTTTTGGCTATCTGCGATGAGAGCGGGCCGCGATTTTTGGCTTAACGCCACACGCGAACAAGCTGTGTCCAATACGCTTACAGCCTTGTCGGGGAGCTGTCGACCCGTGATATAGCGATGCGACAGACGTACGGCTTCGGTAACTGCCTCATCCAGCACACGGATGTTGAAGTGGTTTTCAAGTACCGGAACCATCGCTCGCAGCATTGAAGCGGCAACGTCCTCGCTTGGCTCATCGATCTTGACCATCTGGAAACGACGAGCCAATGCTGCGTCTTTTTCAAAATACTTTTTGTACTCCGCCCACGTGGTAGCTGCTAACGTGCGCAATTCGCCACGTGCTAGAGCGGGTTTGAGCAGGTTAGCCGCGTCGTTCTGCCCCGCCGCGCCGCCGGCACCAATCAGGGTGTGGGCCTCGTCGATGAAGAGGATGATGGGCCGAGGGCTTTTTTTGACTTCCTCGATCACGTTTTTCAGCCGATTTTCAAACTCGCCCTTAACGCTCGCGCCCGCCTGCAACAATCCCATGTCCAACGTGTGCAGCTCCACACCTTGCAAGGTGTCGGGCACCTCGTTGATGGCGATGGCCAAAGCGAGTCCTTCAGCAACGGCGGTCTTACCTACCCCCGCTTCGCCAGTCAGAATCGGATTGTTCTGTCGACGCCGCATCAGGATGTCGATCACCTGGCGGATCTCTGATTCGCGACCGATCACTGGATCCAGCAAACCATCTCGGGCGCGTTGGGTGAGATTGGTGGTGAATTGATCAAGCGCAGGCGTCTTTTGAGGAGAGATCGAGCCTAATGCGCCCTCATCGATTTCGGTTTCGCCAAGCGATGTTGCTATGTGTTCGGCTGAACTCTGAGTGAAGCGATCAAAATGCTGGCTAATGTCTTCAACGGGCAACTGCCCAAGAATTGGCGCTCCTCGCTTCGCTGCTTGCGATAACTCAGGATGGGTAAGCCAGGCCAGCAACAGATGCCCGCTGCGGATAGAAGCATCCTGAGCATTGAGCGAAGTGATCAACCAGGCGCTCTGTAGAAGCGTCGGCACGCTGCTGGCGAACACCGGCTGCCGAGTGCTGCCTTCGCGCAGGGTTTTGATCTCTCGCTCAAGCTCAGCCTGGAGGATTTCCTGGCTCAACCCACTGCGACGCAAAATGGTGACGACATCACCCTTTGGCTGCTCCAGTAACGCAAGGAACAGGTGCTCAGGTTCTACTTCGAAATGCCCATTGCTCATGCAAAGGTTCACTGCGCGCTCTGCCGCTTGACGGGTATCGGCGTTTAATTTCGAAATCAATGTCTTCAGCGTACTGCTCATGATGTTTCCCTGATCCATAACGTTTTCACCACAAAACTTCCCGCTGGGGGCGTCGTCTATTGCGGCAACTCAATGCAATGTGGTGATTTGATAGCAAGTGTCGGCACGATCCACGGCAACATCGTGAGTAACCAAAAAAGCATCCCACCCCAATCGCCCGCTGTTCGTCGCATGCAACGCCGTACCCTCCACCTGGTCGGCACGCAAGATCAGGCATACTTCGTATTCGAGGCTGCACCCGGCCATGAGCGTCAGCCACTTACGCAAGGCGATTGCTGCGCTAGATCCTGGTAAAAAGTCATTGAAGACCTTGCTCACCAGCGGACCTATCCAAAGACGCAGCCTCAAGTCACGCTGCCAAACCCGCTCGCCCACCAAAGCATTTCGGCCAAGCTTCACTTCATGCATGCCCAAGTAAGAACGCTCGCTCACGGGCACTGGGTGCCATCCGCCGACTAATTGCTCAATCCGAAAGGGTGCTCGGAAATACTCGCTGAGGACCTGCTGCAGGTAAGCAGTGGATAACGGTCGATGCCTGATCGCTGCGCAATAGAAGGCCATCGCTTGATCAGGAACTTCGCCGCGGGCGTCAGGGACTTGCGCTACCTGCGGGTCAAGTCCTAATCCTGACAAGGATTTTGCGAGTGGCAGGAAGCGACCTTTCTGGTCCAATTCATATTGCAAAGCGAGTCGGTATTTTTTCCAGGCGCCATAGAACAAGGCCACTGCCCTGTTCGTAAAAATATCCAGAAAGGCCCTGGCAGCCCGATCTCGCTGGTAGGCCTCGCGTTCACTTAACCGCTCGGTATACGTCAGTGGTAGAGCACCATTGACGCCTAACAAACCGAAAAAAGAGGGTGTAAGGGCCACTGAGTCGATACGACTGGCTACCTTTCCCGGCTCGGGGTCGGCGAACACGGCATCGACTCGCTCAATCTCACTGGCTGGAAACCCCAGGTTGAGCGTATTGAGAAACTGAAGTCGCTTGCTTACGACCTCTGCCGGACGATCACCCTGGCGCACAAACACATGCTCCAGAACCCTTACTGCCTGAAAAAACTGGAAACGATACGGGTGTTCGATCAGTTGCTCGATCACACCAGGATCGAGTCGCCGTTTCGAGGTAGGCATCGCAGGATCTCCTCACCGCTGCGCATCGACACCAGCACGAGCTGGGTGAAGCTGTTGGCATGTACGTAAAGACCGAAAAAGTGATCGATCACTTGGGCAAAAATGTGCAGACCAATACCGACAAAGCTTTCTTCGTCAATCACCAATCGGATCTCGGTACCACGAGCCACGCTTGCGAAGTATTTGCCTGGCAGCCATGCCGTGGCAGGCCGATGGGTCAGCTCCACGATGCCTGCTATGTGACGGGCCGATATCGCCGAACGCTGTAGGTCATAGAGTTTGAGCAGCTCCCGAAGAGCTTCCGCGCCGCCTTCGACCAGAGACAGGTGGTTCAACGACAAATGAGAAATCAAACGCCAATGGGCGCCACGGTCGCGGCTGAATCGCAAGGGTGAGGAGGGTTTTCGCAGCAGACCCACGCTCTGGGTCGCGCAGCCCCCGTCCACCGTCAGATCACCACCCCCTACCCCGTAGGCAAGGGTTTTAGGTAGATCACGATTGCTACAGGTCAAACTCAGACTGAGCGAGGACGTCCCAGGTGAAACGGGATCGAAACGGGTATCTACAATTGTCAGTTGTAGTTCATGACCTGGACTTCGTTCGGCCAGACCTTCGTCGAGGTTGCTCACCCAGTACACGCCATTGCTATCGACAGTTTCGCCGTGATGCAATGAGTAAAAAGGCCGGATCTCTGACCCCGCATGATTGCGGCCGGACTCATAGGTGCGAACTACCCGGTCGATAGAGTGCACTTCAAACGAAGAAGCATCTCTCCCATCCACGATGACCGAATAGGTGGTCTGCTTATGCGACACCGTAATCGGCTTGCCTGGGATGGAAAATAAGTTGACCACCGGGGTGCAGTGCAGCCGCAGGTTATTCCGTGTGAGCCCGTTCAATAACCTGGCCGTCGGGGAGTCCGCCGCGATGTCTTGCACGATCAGATGCAAAGTGAACCGACGTCCAAGTCGAGCTGCACCTCGAAGGTCACAGTCAAAAAAACCAAACTTTTCGGGAAACGCAAAAAATTCTGTAAGCAGTCGATAAGCAGGATGGGCTCGCGCGGGCCAGTCGATCAACGCTTCTTGGGGTGAAAAACCCGCCGCTTGCAAGGGCAAGCCGTCCAACGACTGCCAGCGATCGCCGCCGGCGCCTTCCAGGTAGGCCTGGCAAAGCTTGAGTGCGAGCACATCACGCAAGGCAGCGCAAAACGACGGCTCGCCGTCGGTGAAGAAGCGAAGTTGATGGATGCCCAACTCACCTATAGAGGCATGGGACGACATCAATTCAAACTCGATTGAAATCTGCCCGCTTGCCCGAGGGGGCAACTGCACGTACCGCGGAACCTCTGCAACAGCTTTGAAGTGAGCTTCAGCAACGCGCAAGGGCGTGAGCTGTACCTCGTAAACCGTGCGAAACTGGCACTCCTGGCTCTTTACCGACCGTGACGTGAGTTGAGTGCCTCGCGGCACCCTTTCGCAATTGGACCATTCGCTGGTTGCTCCGGCTATGTCGAACTGCACAATCGAGCATGAGGGGAACGGCCGAAGGTAATGTGGGTACAAAACCTCCAGCAACGCTTCAGTGAACTCTGGGTAGTCATCTTCAATTTTTTTTGAAATCCGTGAGCCCATCAAGGCGAACGACTGAATCATGCGCTCGACGTGCGGATCCTCGCTCACATCTCCGGCCAGCGAAAGACGACCCGCAATCTTAGGATAGCGCTCAGCAAATTGCGTCGCATAACTCCTCAAGAAAGCCAGTTCGCGCTCGTAATACGGAAGCAAATCGTCCATTGCAGCGGGTCTACTCTCATAGCATGCGGTTGGTTTGGCTGACGCGGTATTGCAACGTGCTCGGCTGTAATAACGCGTCGAAACTGACGGGCTCGCGCGACGGATGCACGATCAACATAGCGCTGATGGAGAACCGCAGCCCGCCCATGGAGCGCTGACTGGATTTCAAGGCAACGCTCACATCTTTCAAGCGTGTCTCATGCTGAGCGATCGTCTTTCCCAGCGATTGACATATAAATGCGCGGTCCATGGAGCTGGCCAGGCTCAAGCTCGAAAAATCCCTCAAGCCGTAAGTCATCACTGATTTCGCGCACTGTTCGAACTCAGTTAAAGTGTCTTCGTCCATGACGAAGCGACTGTTCAGCAGTGACTCCACGTCTGTCGCCACAGACGCTTTAAACTCTTCAAGCGTGTGTCGTTTGAACTGCCCTCGGCTCAAGCGCTCAGGTTCATCATCGAATAATTTTTCCAGAAGGCTGGGCTCAAAACCTCTCATGGAATTGCATTCCTTTTTTCGTTCGAGCGACATATGTCAGCGATCAAAAAACCATCGTCGCAACTGCGCACTGCATCAAACACTAACGGGTGCCCACAGCTCTTGCGGTGGGCACCTGACGCCTTAAACGGTGTAAGTCTTATTATTTTTTGCCAAGCTCCAAGCGCCCTGAGTGAGGCCACCCTGACCGCCAGCAATTTGTTGCTTGGTGTATTTCCACTCTACCGCCGCGTACTTCAAAGCAAAGGTTTCTGTCGGTGCACCTTCAGCGCCAGTGCTTGGGGAAATACTAGCAATAATCACGTTTTTCAGTTTGATCTCCATGTACTTGACG
Organism: Pseudomonas putida; assembly: GCF_028682175.1. Classification (GTDB taxonomy): domain Bacteria; phylum Pseudomonadota; class Gammaproteobacteria; order Pseudomonadales; family Pseudomonadaceae; genus Aquipseudomonas; species Aquipseudomonas putida_AD. Next base: position 11,399 of record NZ_JANHKS010000078.1, read on the forward strand.
CGCTTGTCATCGCCGTCTGAGCGCATGAAATCGATGGTAACTTCAGCATAGGTAGTACCACCCGATGCAGCCTCGTACATTTGCGGACTGGTCACATCCATGCCTTTTACGAAAACCATGTCATCATGTTCGCAACGCTCAGCAGTATGACCACCCGCAGTAGATGCGGTCGCAGACTTTGGCTGACGGATACTGTGCTTCCAGGATTCAATTTCTATCCAGTCGCCGTGGTCTACGTCTGTCGACTCGCCCTTAAGATCTGGGCCAGTGAATTTGATATAGATATCTTTCATTTCTCTTCTCCATAAGTGACGCGGGGTTTGTAACCAGATATGGCATCGCGTAATGCGAGCAAAGTAATTAGGATTTCAGCCCAGCTGGCAGTTCTGCAACCAGGCGCAAAGACACAGAGAGCTCATCAAGTTGATAATGTGGGCGTAAGAAGGCTACGGCCCTGAATGAACCTGGGCGACCAGGTATCTCCGAAACCTGAATATTGGCCTCGCGCAATGGGAACTGCGCCTTGGCTTCTTGGGTGGCATTATCGTTCAACAATACGTACTGGCTGATCCAGGTATTCAAGAACGATTCAATACTGGATACCGAGGCAAAGCTGCCGACTTTGTCGCGCATCATTGCCTTGAGGTAGTGCGCAATGCGAGACACAGCAAAAATGTACTGTAATTGTGAAGACAGCAATGCGTTGGCGTTAGCCGCGTCAGTGTTGTATTTGCGTGGCTTTTGTACAGACTGCGTTGCAAAAAATGCGGCGTAGTCGGTATTTTTGCAATGCACCAACGGTATGAAACCCAGATCACTCAGCTCTTTTTCACGGCGGTCGGTAATAGCGACTTCTGTCGGACATTTGAGCGCAATTTCGCCGTCATCCGTGTTGAAAATGTGCGTTGGAAGGCCCTCTACAAGCCCCCCGCCTTCAACACCACGGATGGCAGCGCACCATCCGTAGTTTTCAAATGCCTGGGTCAGGCGTGCGCCCAAGGCATAAGCCGCGTTGCACCATAGGTATTTCGAGTGATCACGGCCATCGACATCTTCCACAAATGGAAAACCATCAATGGTGATCCCATCCTTAGGGTTGTAAGGCAGTCGTCCGAGGAAACGCGGCAATGCAAGACCCAGGTAGCGAGCGTCTTCCGAATCACGCAACGATTTCCATTTTGCGTACTCGACAGTGTCGAATATCTTCGCCATGTCACGGGGCTTACCCAGTTCAGCGAAGCTCTCCAACCCCATCAATTCAGGAGCGGCCGCGGAGATAAACGGCGCGTGTGAAGCCGCCGCGATATGCGACATCTGTTCCAGAAAATACAAATCTTCCGGCTGACGGGTAACAGAAAAATCGCCAAGCAACGCGCCAAATGGTGCCCCACCAAACGTGCCGAACTCTTCCTCGTAGACCTTCTTGAACAACGTGCTCTGGTCAAATTCCAACGCCGATTTGAAGTCACGCATCAGCTCTTTTTTGGAAGCGTTGAATACCTTGATCTTGATCATCACGCCGGTGGATGTTTCCGATAGCAGGTAGTGCAGCCCACGCCAACTGGACTCCAGTTGCTTGAATTCAGGCGCATGCATCACCAACGACAGCTGCTCGGAAAGCATCCGGTCTATGTCGGCAATCCGGGCATCCAGGGTGCGCGTAAGGTTGTCGGACATTACGACCGTACCTTCGAGCACTTCCTTGGCAAGTTCAGAAATCAGATCCCTGGCGCGGTGATGCTCGACTTCGGATTTGGCAACACTGCTTTGCTCGACAATCTGATCAAGCAGGCTCGTTTCTGCCTGCGCCGGGGAGTCCACACTCAATTGATCCTGAGCGAATTCAGCGCTCATAGGGTTCCCTCTCCAGACTCATCACGAATTTTTTGCAGCTGCTCAGTGTTGTTGAGCACTTCACTCAGCAGGTCTTCGAGCTTCTCGTTGCCGGCCAACTTATTGCGTAGATCCGCCAGCTTGGTGCGAGCCTCGAATAGCTTGCGCAGTGGATCGACGTTCTGAACGACCGCCTCTGGCCCAAAGTCTTCCATGGATTTGAAATTCAGCTCCACGCCGAACTCGCCTTCCCCCGTCAGGCTGTTAGCCACGCGGTACGTGGCTCGCGGCGCCATGGCCTCCAACACTTCATCGAAATTATCGGGATCCACCGATACGAACTTGCGGTCTCGTGGCTTTGGCAATGGTGAGGCTGGATTACCCGAGAAATCGCCCAGTACGCCAACCACGAAAGGCAGCTCCTTCTGTTCGATGGCGTCACCCTTTTCGACGTCATACGTCAGTTGAATCCTGGGTGCTCGCACCTTTTGCAGGCGCTTCTGCACACTTTCCTTTTTAGCCATGGTGAATTCTCGTCAGTTGCGAAGTGAGGCCTGCGTTAGTTGGAGGTGGGCAAGCTAAGAAACGGGTTGTTGTTAACAGCGGCCGGCACGGGCTTGGCCGCTGCCGGCATACGTCTAACAGGGGCAGGCTTACGCACCAGTTCTTTTGTACCCAAGGCTTCACGCAACTTAGCAGCGAGCTTGCGTGCCTCGGTATGTACCGGCCCGTTGACGTCCTTCTCGTCCCGCAGGCGCGCCAGCGAATTGATCGCTACACGCAGCCCGGCAACAGTCAAAATACTTTCTGCCTGCAGATCACCTGGCGCGCGCTGAAGGGCTTCCTGCGACGCAAGAATGGAAGCGCCGTAGTTTTCACTTTCAAACTCGACCTCCGCCCTGCGCAGCCATGGTTCCTTGCGAGTCGGTTCGAGCTTGGCCGCATCGACGAGCAGCAGTCTGGCTTTTTCAAGATTGCCACCCTTGATGCGCTCATCAGCCTGAAACATCAGATGCTCAAAGGTGGGCACAGGAGGCTCAGTAGGCGCCACAGTGCAACCGCCGACGCTCAGAACACCGAAAAATATCAAGGCAGCATAACGATGATTCATTACTTTTCCGGACATACATCACTCTCATAAATCAGGCATAAAGAATTGCCACCCAGAGATCAGGTTGGCAATCGAGCTGCAATCAATTTGGCGAGAATTTATAGGAGCCAAAACACAAAAACAACATAGCAAGGCAACAAAAAATTAAAAAAATATGAGACTACAAGATATAGACACGAATCCTACGCCATATAGCGATTCTTCCTACATTAATATAGGACTAGCATTACAAATTCCCACTAACAGCACGACCTACCTACTCTATAATTGATTCCAGCCTTGGCAGCCTTGACTGTTAGCCGCCGTGACGCACTTGGCAGATCAGCACTTGCTTAATCGGCCACGCTACGATTTGATACAGCTTCCGCTGCCTGAGCATTTCGACGCGAAACGACCGGATAAGGCTCAGGGGTGTATTTTAATTTATCCGGATTTTTACGGGCCTTTCCCTACGCACCGACCGTGAAGTCTTACGAGCCTAATTATTTCTTTTTACACCAGAGTTGCAGAAACTTCCTACATGAACTCAAGAATAACAGTATTCAAAGCCATCTATTACACATGTGCCCTTGCATCTATTGGTACGTTGCTCGCTCTGAGTGGCTGTGCATCAGAAGAGAAAGTCGAAGCGAAGTCATACTCCGTTCCGTTGCGGCTCCACGCCGGCGCCAATCTGAATCAGGGGAACCACAAGCAGCCACTCGCGCAGGTGATAAAGATTTATCACCTGCGCGCGATTGAGCGGTTCGAACAGACACCCTTCAACAGCCTCCTCAGCACCGAAGAAGAAGAAAAAGCCCTGGGCACCGATTTGCTGGACTCAAGAGAACTGCTCCTCGTACCAAATCAGCACTATGAAACGCAGGAAAACGTAAGCGCCGAAGTGCAGTACATCGCAGTCGTCGCCTTTTTTCGCCAGCCTGCGCCCCGACGCTGGCGCGTCGCGTATTCCACCAAAGATTCAGAAACTACAGGTATCACCCTGGGCATCCACGCTTGCGCCCTGACCTCCACGCAAGGAGCGCTGGTCAGCAACGTCCCGGGTAACGCTGACTCCCTGGTATCAGTACGGTGTGACCGGGCGGATGGGAAACAGGACCAGTGATCAAAGCCAGTGAACCTCACTACATCCACTCCGCTCGGGCATCGGTCGGGTCAGTCACTCAACGGGAGCTACGTCCTTGAGCAATCCTGCAAAAATCCTCTGGGGCGAGGGCCTTTTTTTGCGCCCCCAACTATTCCAACAGCAAGATGCTTATCACGAGGCGAGGCTACGCGAGGTCAATCACGCGTTGCATCCCTACGCGTGGGGAATCCGAAAGATACAGCTCGATGTCCCAAGCCTCGCGAACGGGATTCTGCGCATAGTAGAGGTCTCGGCGATTTTTCCGGATTGCGAAATCTATTCAGCGCCATATCTTTGCGAACTGCCTGTGGCATTGGATCTCAACAATCTTCCAACATCAGTGGGCGATGTGACGATCTACCTCGCATTGCCACGGCTGAAACCGTATGGCTCCAACCTTTCTGCTGTCCAGAACACAGGTTCTCCGGGGCGGTATCAACAAAAAAATAGTCTTACACCGGATCTGTTCACTGAGGCTGCGCAAGGCGAAGTAGCGTATTTGCTGCCTACGGTCAGCCTGCTGACTGATGACCAGCCGCGCGAAGCTTTTTCATGCATTCCTTTGACCCGACTTTGCCGTAGCAGCACGGGTGGTTTCGAGGTCGATGGGGCGTTTCTTGCGCCGTCTCTCGCCATCGCGGCGTCGCCTGCGTTGGTGCTGGAGTTGCGCCGAATGCTTGAGTCGCTCATGGCCAAGGCTAAAGCCCTGCAGGACAGCCACCGGGAGCCTTCGAAGAACATCGTCGAATTCCGTGCCGGGGACATCGCCTCGTTCTGGCTTTTGCATACTACCAACACTGCGTGTGCCAGCCTGATGCACCTGCTTCATCATCCGCAGTTACACCCCGAACGTTTGTATCAAGAACTGCTGCGGCTCGCGGGAGCCTTGATGACATTCTCAAAGTCACATGAATTGTCGGATCTACCGGCCTACGAGCACGCCAATCCGGGGCCTGCCTTCACGTCGGTGTTCACCACCGTTCGCGCGCTGATCGACACAGTGATTTCTGCGCGCTATTTCAATATCCCGCTTACGCAGGTGAAGTCCGCTTATCACCAAGGCCGGATCGACGCTCAGCGAATAGACGAAAACGCCTCGTTATACCTCGCGGTAAAAGCTGACCTGTCCGGCGCCGAGCTGTCTGAAATCGTGCCACGCACGTTCAAGGTCGGCGCCCCCGACGTCGTCGAACAACTGGTTGCTGCTTCCATGCCTGGAGTCACTCTGACTTACACCCCGCAGGTACCAGCAGCCATCCCTATTAGACCGGGAATGTTGTATTTCGCGGTTGAGCCGCGTGGTGAAACCTACGAGCAGATGCGCAAAACCCAGACAGTCATGATTTTCGTACCGAACGGACTTTCCGAACTGAAACTTGAATTGATAGCCCTGACGACATGATTACGCCTTCTACCGATTCGCAATCACAATATCCACACCGGCTTACCGACCTCCCTCAACGTCCAGCGTAACAGTCTGGTTGGCTTGATGGCCGATGGGTTCTACATGCTGTTGCTTATCCAGCGCGGGCAAATGCCCACGGAGCGAGACAAATTCTGGGGGGCAGTCCTGAAGTTCCTCAAGAATATGGACCGCAAGGCGACAGAAGCAGGGATCAGCGCCGAGGACACTTATGCCGGCAAGTACGCGTTCTGTGCGACCGTTGACGAACTCATCCTATCTTCGCCTCCCAGCCCTGTCCGCGACCAATGGGAGCTGCGCCCTCTCCAACTGTTTCTGTACGGCGATCAGCTTGGGGGTGACCGTTTCTTTACTCGATTGGAGGAGTTGCGGGAGCAAGGCGTGGTCCGGCTGCCATCGCTAGAAGTTTATTACCTCTGCCTGCTGGTGGGTTTTCAGGGCAGATTTCGCCTCGAAGGCGCTGAGAAGCTGGGTTACCTGACCGCCCGGCTCGGCGACGAGCTGATTTACCTGAAAGGCAAACGCACCAGCTTCGCGCCCCACTGGGCAGCACCGGACAGTGCCAGACACCCGTTACGCCGCTATGTGCCTTTGTGGCTGCCGGCCTTGCTACTCGGCACCATCGGGCTGATCAGCTACACCGGCCTACGCGCGTCATTGGACAGCCAGACCC
>NZ_JANHKS010000079.1 GCF_028682175.1 Pseudomonas putida
CTTGAGGGCGCCCCCGCCGGCAAGCCGTGCTGCTACGGGATCCGGTTCAATAAAAATGTCGGGCCAGGAAGTTGCCACCCAGCAACAGTCGATCGATCCAGAACAACTGATGCGCCAACACAATCAGCCAGAACACCGTCTGATACGACACCTTGCGTGTCTTGTGTCGAAACACCTGCTGCGCCACCAGCGCACCCGGCCAGCCGCCCAGTAACTCCGTGGCGTGCAGGAGTTTTTCCGGGGTGCGCGGCCCCTGCTTGCGAGCCTGGCTTTTGTCATGGCCATACAGGCCGAAGGCAATCGCGCTGAGCACCGGGTAAACCAGCAGCGGCAGCCACGAGCCGCCCCGCAGCCCGATGGAAATCACCCCATACAGCGGCAATGCACAGAGCAAGGCCATGGCGGCGAGCTTCAACTTGAGAAACCGCACGGATGCCTTGTCCGTGCGGCTGGCGGTCCTGGTTTGCGCGCGCGGGTTCACCGCATCAGGCCTGGGCACTGGACCAGTCGACCCAGCCGAACGCCCAGGTCGCCAGGATCAGCAAGCCGAAGGCAATGCGGTACCAGGCAAACACTGCATAGCTGTGGGTGGCGATGAACTTGAGCAGGCCGCGCACGGCGATCATCGCGAAGATGAACGAGGTGATGAACCCCACCGCGAACACCGCGAAATCATCGGGCTGAAACAGGTTGCGGTATTTGTAGCCGGAGTACACCGACGCCGCGACCATGGTCGGCATGGCCAGGAAGAAGGAAAACTCCGTGGCGGTCTTGCGCGACAGGCCGAACAACAGGCCGCCGATAATGGTCGAGCCGGAACGCGAAGTGCCGGGAATCATCGCCAGGCACTGGGCAAAACCCACTTTCAACGCATCGACCCAGGTCATCTCGTCCACGGTGTTCGCATGCACCTGGTGCTCGCGGCGTTCGGCCCAGAGCATGACAAAACCACCCAGCACCAGCGCCGCAGCGACCGTGATCGGGTTGAACAGGTAATGGTGGATCAGGTCGGAGAACAGCACCCCCAGTACCACGGCCGGCAACACGCCGACGATCAGGTTGAGGGTGAAACGCTGCGCCTGCGGCTTTGTCGGGAGGCCTGTGACCACCTCGAAGATCTTGTGACGAAATTCCCACATCACGGCCAGGATCGCGCCCAACTGGATGATGATGTTGAACGCCATCGCCCGTTCGCCACCAAACCCGATGAGGTCGGCGACAATGATCTGGTGCCCGGTGCTGGAGATCGGCAAGAACTCCGTCAACCCTTCCACTACCCCAAGTATCAACGCCTGTGCGGCGGTCCAAAGATCCATCATTCCCCCAAAAAAAATGGAGCCCGCTCATGGCGAGACTCTCTTGAAATGTTCTGAGCACTGTTACGCGAACGATAAACGGTCCGATGTCAAAAAATCGCATGAACAGTCAAGATTTGCGGTGCCATGCACTCGCGCGCCGCGATCCTACCAGAGCCTTGTGGCAAACGCTCTAGCAAGGCTGTGTCAGGATCGCGGCGCGCAGGGTTCGACAGCTCACACGTCGATAGTTCGCAACCTCTGTCGCAATCGTGCCGCCACAACGCACGCCAAACGGCTTACAATCGCCGGCCGATTCATTCCCCCCTTTTCGAATGCAGGAGTCTTCATGTCCGGGCTTGAGCTGTTCGCCGCAGCACTGGGTGTCATCGCCGTCTGGCTGACCGTCAGGCAGAACCCCTGGTGCTGGCCGATTGGCCTGGTGATGGTGTTGCTCTACACCTGGATTTTCTTCGACGTGAAGCTCTACTCGGACATGCTGCTGCAGGTTGTCTACGCCGTGTTGCAATTGTATGGCTGGTGGCAATGGACACGCCGCGGCGAAGTCATCGAGGTCCGTCGCGTGACGTCCCTGGGGGCCGGCCCGCTGGCCCTGAGCCTGGCCATCGGCGCAGTGGTCAGCCTGGCGCTGGGCGCTGCCATGGCCCACTTCACCGACGCCGCCCAACCCTGGCTCGACGCGGCCCTGACCGGTTTCAGCCTGGTGGCCCAGGTGTGGATGGCGCAGAAGCGCCTGCAGTGCTGGCCGTTGTGGATCGTGCTGGATGTCATCTTCGTCGGGCTGTTCCTCTACAAAGATCTGTACCTGACGGCGGCCCTGTATGGCCTGTTCACCTTGCTGGCCGTGCAGGGCTGGCGAGACTGGCGCGCCGATCCGGCCATGGCCCGTTGACGCTCCCATGAAGGTATTGGTACTGACAGGCCCGGAGTCCAGCGGCAAGAGCTGGCTGGCCGAACACATCCAGCGGCATTTCGGTGGCGAACGGGTTTCCGAATACGTGCGCTATTTCATCGAGCAGGAAGAGCGCGACACCTGCTACGCCGACATCCCCGCCATCGCTCAAGGGCAATTGGCCTGGGAAGATGCCGCCCGCGCCCGCGCGCCTGAACTGTTGATTCTGGACACACACTTGCTCAGCAACATCCTGTGGAGCCAGACCCTGTTCGGTGACTGCCCGCCCTGGCTCGACCAGGCCCTGGCCTCAAGGCACTACGACCTGCACCTGCTGCTGTCCCCGGACGGCGTGGAGTGGGTCGGCGACGGCATGCGCTGCCAGCCGGGCTTTGCCGAGCGCTGGGCGTTCTTCGAAGGGTGCCGGAGCTGGCTGGTCGAGACCGGGCAACGGTTTGAAGTGATCGACGGCAGTTGGAGCTACCGCAAGGACCGGGCGTTTGCAGCGGTGCAGCAGCTGCTGGAGACTGCGCAACGCTGAGTCGAATGGCGTGCATTCGACTGGTTTCTTATTGCCCGCCTGTCATTCGCGAATGACTTCGCTCTCTCACAGGACAACAGGCCGGGTTCAACGAATCTGGTGTTTGTGCAATAACCGGTAAAACGTTGGCCGGGATATGCCCAGCACCTTGGCCGCCACGCTGAGGTTGTCGCTGTGGCGGGTCAGCACGTCGCACAGGGCCTGGCGTTCGGCCCGTGATTTGTACTCGTCCAGGGTGCCCATGCTGGAGCTGATTTCTTCCTCGCCCAGCAACCCCAGGTCAAAGGCTTCGATCTGTCTGCCTTCGGCCAGTACCAGGCCACGGCGCACCCGGTTTTCCAGTTCGCGCACGTTGCCGGGCCAGTCGTGCTTGCCCATGGCCACCAGCGCGTCCTGGCTGAAATTGCGCGGCCTGCGCCCGGTTTCCTGGCTGTAGAAATGGGCGAAATGATTGGCCAGCAACGCCAGGTCACCATGGCGCTCCCGCAGCGGTGCCGTCCCGACTTGCAGCACGTTGAGGCGGTAGTACAGGTCTTCGCGAAAGCGCTTCTTGCGAATGGCGGCTTCGAGATCCACATGGGTGGCGGCCAGAATCCGCACGTCCACGGCGACCCGCTCCCCGGCAATTTCGATGTGCCGGTCCTGAAGAAAGCGCAGCAGATTGGCCTGCACGTCCAGCGGCAGGTCGCCAATCTCATCCAGGAACAGCGTGCCGCCATGGGCCGCTTCAATTCGCCCCGGCCTGCGCTGGCCGTCTTCGTCCTGGCCGAACAACTCCACCTGCAATTGCTGCTCGCCGGTGACGCTGCAATTGATCGACACGAACGGCTGATTGCGCCGCTGGGACTGCATGTGCAGGGTACGCGCTACCAGCTCCTTGCCGGTGCCGGGTTCGCCACGGATCAGCACCGGTGACTCGGTAGGCGCAAGCTTGGTCAGCAGGCGCCGCAGTTCGCGGATCGGGCGGCTCTCCCCGAGCATTTCATGCTCCGGCCCACTGCCGTAATTGGCGCCCTGGGCACGCAGCCGTGCCATGCCATAGGCGCGGCCCAGGGTGACCTGCACCCGAGCGACGTCGAACGGCAAGGTGTGGAAATCAAAAAACCACTCGCAGACGAAATCGCCGATCAACTCTCGGCGCAGGTCGTCGGCAGTCAGTACCGCGATCCATTCGGTGTTACTGCGGGTGATCAATTCCTTGATCAACTGCGGCTGCTCGAAATGCTGCGGCATCAGGCGAATCAGGCCCACGTCACACGGATGGGAGGCAGCCGACTCCAGCGCGCAGCTGTCCACTTCCCATCCGGCTATGCGCAGGCCGGGAATCAGGCGCAGACATTCATCACAGGGTTCGACAATTAACAGGCGGCGGATTGATGCCATCTCATGCATATCAAGTTCCTTGGCGCCACGATTCGAATAATATTCCGTAGCAAAAACATTTTTAGAAACAGTGTCTTGGCAGCCTTGAAATGTACATTAGCAATGTTTTTGACGCGCGCTTGGACCGTTTGAATCTAAGGCTCAGATCGAAAGGTGCTTAGAAAGATCAAAAAGGCATTAAAAAGGTAATCAAACTACTGGATCAGTATTGAAACACCCGTCCACAGGCAGAAACGCCGGCTGTAAACAGCACGGATCGCAAAAAAACGTTGATAAATTGAAAAATATCGAAATATCTTGTGACTCAACACCGGGGGCCGGTCATCAGTACAAGTAGCTGAACCAATGACTCTGCCGACTGGGAAGCCCGCCATCGGTGATTGAATGTTACGGGCACTTGAGGACTTTCCATGAACGCCCCTTTGCGCTTTAACGATGCTTTGCTGATCGCCGGTCACGCCTTCGAACCCTTCCAGTGCGTGGCCTGGTCCGCACAGGATGGCAATGGCGAGCTGAGCCTGACGGTCGTCGATCGCACCAGCACCCGCATTGGCCGCAAACAGATTCCAAGCAGCACCTATCGCGATCCACAGCAACTGGCCCAGGCACTGGAACAGGCCCGCGCCGAGATCAGCGGTGAAGGTTACCGTCTGGAGCCGTGGACCATGCCAGCCTGACAAGCGGCAGCGCCCCCAAGATCGCCCCGCCGGCAAGCCGTGCTGCTACGGGGGCGAGGTGAAGCGCAAAGGGCGTGAACACCCAGCGCCCCGACGCCGGCAAGCCGGACTTCTACGGGACTTCGGTGAATGCGTATCCCGAGCACACCACATCCCCGTAGCAGCCGGGCTTGCCCGCGGGAGCGATCTTGGGGGCCCCGACGCCGGCGAGCCGGACTGCTACGGAAAAGGGGGTGTATGCAAAATTGGCGTACGCAGAAAACCTCGTAGCAGTCCGGCTTGCCGGCGTAGCGATATCAGGGTGTTCACCCGCCCCAGCCGCTACCCAAGCTCGTCGATGTGCCGATATTCGGCATCCAGCAAGCGAGCAAGCTCATGCGCCCTGCCCAGCCGGATCGGTCCACGTTCGATATCGATCAACAGGCTCGGGCAGGCAAACGCGCTGACCGGCGAAATTTCCTTGATACGCCCATCGGTCAGAATCACCACCCGCTGCGCCTCCGCCGGGTAACGATCAAGCCGTTTGGCCAGCCATTCCCCCGCCTGCCCGATCGCTTCAAGCAATGGCGTGCCGCCCCCTGCACCCAAGGCTTCCAGCCAGGGCTGCAACGCCGCCCCTGCCTTCAACCCATGCTGCTGCCAGCGCGCGCCGCCACCACTGGCGGTGAGCAAGGCCAGCCGCGCCCGCTGGCGATAGGCATCATCGAACAACTGCGCCAACAGCCCTTTGGCCTGGCTCAAGGCCTGGTGCCGCCGGGTCGAAGCCGATGCGTCGACAATCACCAGCCACAGCGCCTGCGCCTTGTGTGTACGCGGCTGACGAACCAGATCGGCGCGGCGCTGCGGACGGCCGCGCAGCAGTGTCGGCACCCAGGCAATAGCGCCTTCGCCACCGGCCCGGACTGAACCGCTCTTGCCGCCGTCAAGCCTGCCCGGCCGGGGGTTGGCATTCGCCCCCATGCTCTTGCGGGGGCGAATGCCTAAGGCTTTTTTGGCCAGCTGGGCACTTCACGCCGTGCGCCAGTGGCAACGGGCTGCGCCGGCATCCGGCCCCAATTGCCCTCGCCCTGTTGCGGCGGGTTTTGGCTCGTCTGGCCAGAGCTGTCCTGATTCGGCGCGGTTGGCTGCTGCGGCGGGCTTTCGCGACGACGATGGCGCAAGGCAAATTCGGCCACCGCGTCGATGTCCTCGTCCGCAATGGCTGACGCCCCGCGCCAGGCCGCATGGGCCCGAGCCGCCCGCAACCACACCAGGTCCGCACGCAGGCCATCGACACCGGCCGCAAAGCAGCGCTCGGTGATCTTCGAGAGGCTCGCATCATCCAGCTCGATGCCAGCCAACAAACTGCGTGCCGTTTCGCAACGTGTCTTCAGCGCCTGCTGCTGCCCGGCCCACTGCTCGCAAAACGCTTCAGGCGCTGCGTCGAAATCCAGGCGGCGACGAATAATCTGCCCGCGCTGTTCAGGCACCGTCTGCCCACTCAGGGCGACGTTCAAGCCAAAGCGGTCGAGCAATTGCGGGCGCAGTTCACCCTCTTCCGGGTTCATGGTGCCAATCAATACGAATCGCGCTGGATGCTTGTGGGAAATGCCGTCACGCTCGACCAGGTTGACCCCACTGGCCGCGACATCCAGCAACAGGTCCACCAGGTGATCAGGCAGCAGATTGACCTCATCCACATACAGCACGCCGCCATCGGCCTTGGCCAGCACCCCCGGAGAAAAACTGGCCCGGCCCTCGCCCAGCGCCGCATCCAGGTCCAGGGTGCCCACCAGCCGTTCCTCGGTGGCGCCCAGCGGCAAGGTGACGAACTGACCACTGGCCAACAGGTCGGCCAGCCCGCGAGCCAGGGTCGATTTGGCCATGCCGCGGGGCCCTTCGATCAGCACGCCGCCGATCTTCGGGTCGATGGCCGTCAGGCACAGCGCCAGCTTCAGCTCGTCGGCACCGACCACGGCAGCCAGCGGGAAATGTGGGGTGTCGGTCATAGGCAACTCAGGTCTCTTCTATATCCAGCAACAGGTTTTCCAGCGCCTGGCGATACTCGCCCGGTTCCTGCCACAAACCGCGCTGCTGGGCTTCGAGCATGCGCTCCGTCATGTCGCGCAAGGCATCGGGGTTGTGCTGCTGGATGAAGTCCCGGGTGGAAGCATCGAGCAGGTAGGCATCGGCCAGCAGGGCGTACTGGTGATCGTCGATCAGTTCGGTGGTGGCATCGAAGGCGAACAGAAAATCCACGGTCGCGGCCATTTCGAACGCGCCCTTGTAGCCGTGGCGCTTGACCCCTTCGATCCACTTCGGATTGGCCGCCCGCGAGCGCACAACCCGGTTGAGTTCTTCCTTGAGGCTGCGAATCTTCGGCAGGTCCGGCTGGCTGTGGTCGCCATGGTAACTGGCGACGGTTTCGCGGCTCAGGCTTTCGGCTGCCGCCAGCATGCCGCCCTGAAACTGGTAGTAATCATTGGAATCGAGCAGGTCGTGCTCGCGGTTGTCCTGGTTCTGCACCACGGCCTGCACCTTGCTCAGGCGGCGGGCGAAGTCGCTGCGCGCCGGGGTGCCTTCGTCGCCTGCGCCATAGGCATAGCCGCCCCAGTTCAGGTACACCTCGGCCAGGTCCTCGCGGGTCTGCCACAGGCGGCCGTCGATGGCGTTCTGCACACCTGCGCCATAGGCGCCGGGCTTGGCGCCGAAGATCCGCCAGCCAGCCTGTTTCGCCGCCTGCTCGGCACTCAGCCCTTCGCGCTCGAACTGCTCGCGCTCCTGGCGCACGCGGGCGGCCAGCGGGTTCATGTCATCCGGCTCATCCAGCGCGGCCACCGCCTGCACAGCGGCATCGAACAGGCGGATCAGGTTGGCGAAGGCATCGCGGAAGAAGCCGGACACCCGCAGCGTCACATCCACCCGCGGACGGTCCAGCAGACTCAGCGGCAGGATCTCGAAGTCATCGACCCGCTGGCTGCCCGTGGCCCACACCGGACGCACGCCCATCAGCGCCATGGCCTGGGCGATGTCATCGCCGCCGGTGCGCATGGTCGCCGTGCCCCAGACTGACAACCCCAGTTGACGCAGGTAATCACCATTGTCCTGCAAGTGCCTTTCCAGCAAGAGATTGGCCGATTGAAAGCCGATTCTCCAGGCGGTCATGGTCGGCAGGTTGCGCACGTCTACCGAGAAGAAATTGCGCCCGGTGGGCAACACATCCAGCCGCCCGCGACTCGGCGCGCCGCTGGGGCCGGCAGGCACGAAGCGGCCGCCCAAGGCATCCAGCAGGCCACGCATTTCCGCCGGGCCGCAGTGGTCCAGCCTTGGCGCCACGACTTCTATTACTGCATTAACAACGAGTTCTAATTCATTGTTTTCAATCAATTTATAGCCATGCTGGCCGTCGAGGATCTGCGTCAGCATCTGCTGCGCGTACAGCTCCAGACGCTCGCGGGTATCGCCGGTCGTGCGCCAGGGATCTGCACTGACTTCATGTAGTTCCTGAGGTTTCGGGCCACTCCACGGCTCGCCCAACGTACAGTCCAGCGGGTCGAAGCCCAGCTCGAACGCATGGCTCAAGGCACGCAACAGGCTGGCTTGAGCACCTTTGCCATCACCGCGCGGCACTCGCAGAATCGCCAGCAGCGTGTCGATGCGCAAGCGGCCTTCCGGGGACTGGCCGAAGATGTGCAAGCCATCGCGAATCTGCGACTCCTTCAAGTCGCACAGGTAAGTGTCCAGGCGTGGCAGCCAGATGGCCGCGTCGGCATCTGCGTCCAGCCCTTCATCCAGCGCCAGTTCGCGGTCGATGTGGGTTTCGCGCACCAGCCGCAGGATGTCTTTCTGCAGCTCCCGCGCGCGCCGTGGGTCCAGCAACTGCGCCTCGTAGTACTCGTCCGCCAGCAGCTCCAGGTTGCGCAACGGCCCGTAGGTTTCGGCGCGGGTCAGCGGCGGCATCAGGTGGTCGATGATGACCGCCTGAGTGCGGCGCTTGGCCTGGGCACCCTCGCCCGGATCGTTGACGATGAACGGATAGATATTGGGCAGCGGCCCCAGGATCGCATCCGGCCAGCACTGCTCCGACAGACCGACGCCCTTGCCCGGCAGCCACTCCAGGTTGCCGTGCTTGCCCACATGAATCACCGCGTGGGTGCCGTAGGTCTGGCGCAGCCAGAAGTAGAACGCCAGGTAACCATGGGGCGGAACCAGATCCGGGTCGTGGTAGACCGCACTGTGATCGACGTCATAGCCCCGCGCCGGCTGGATGCCAACGAAGGTCAGGCCGAAGCGTAGCCCGGCGACCATCATCCGCCCGTTGCGGCACATCGGGTCGTTCTGTGGCGAACCCCAGCGCTGCATCACCGCATCGCGGTTGGCCTGTGGCAAGGCGTCGAACGCCGCCAGGTATTCGTCCATCGCCATGCTTTGATGGCAAGGGCGCTGATCGAGGCTGTCGGGGTCGTTGGTCACGCCGCCCAGCAAAGCGTGGATCAGGGCCGTGCCGCTGTCCGGCAGGTCCTGGACCGGGTAGGCCTCGTCCTGCATGGCCTTGAGAATATTCAGGGCCGCCGCCGGCGTGTCGAGCCCGACGCCATTGCCGATGCGCCCGTCGCGAGTCGGGTAGTTGGCGAGGATCAGCGCCACACGCTTGTCGGCGTTGGCAGTGCGCGCCAGCAATACCCAGCGACGCGCCAGCTCGGCGACGAAATCCATGCGCTCGGGTTGCGCCCGGTAGCACACCACATCGGACTGGCTGCGCTCGCTGCGCCAGGCCAGGTCCTTAAAACTGATGGGCCGGCTGATGATGCGTCCGTCCAGTTCCGGCAGCGCGATGTGCATCGCCAGGTCACGTGAACCAAGGCCCTGCTCGCTGGCCTGCCAGGCCGGTTCGTTGTCCTGGGCGCAGATCGCCTGGATCACCGGGACATTTAGACGAAACGGTCGTAAATGCGGTGCCTCTGGGCTGGACTGGGCAAAACCGGTGGTGTTGAGGATCACTTCGCACTCGGCCTGATCCAGCCAGTCCTGCACGGCCTCAAGACAAGCCGGCTCCTTGAGGCTCGCCACGGCGATGGGCAACGGGTTCAATCCCTGGGCGACCAGCCGCTGACAGAACACGTCGATGAAGCCGGTATTGGCCGCCTGCAAATGCGAGCGGTAGAACAGCACGGCGGCCACGGGATGATCGACCTGCCATTCGGCCTGCCAGTCAGCCAGGGTCGCGCTGGCCTTGTGCGGGTGATAGATCGCCGTGCGCGGCAGGGTTTGAGGTTCTTCCCAGGCGTAGTCGCGGTCCAGGCAACGGCTGGCCAGGCAATTGAACAGCTGCAGGGCATTGTGCTTGCCGCCCTGGCGCAGGTAGTGCCAGAGCCGCTCGCGGTCCTCGGCAGGTTCAGTGCTCAGGTCGCTGAGTTCCGGGTCGGGGCGGTCGTCGCCCGGCACCAGAATCAGCTTCACGCCCGCACCTTTTCTGGAGGCCGCTGCCAGCTCCACCAGCCGTTCGACGCCGTAACGCCAGTAGCCGATGCCACCGTGCAGGGAAATCAGGATGACTTTGGCGTGGCGCAGCACTTCGTCGACATAGAGATCGACCGAAGCGTGGTTCTGCACCTGCATCGGGTTGGCCAGGCGCAGGCTCGGGTAGTCGTCAGGCAACTGCTGGGCAGTTTCCGCCAGCAGCGCCAGATGGGAGTCACCGCTGCACAGGATCACCAGATCGGCAGGCGTCTGTCCCAGGTCGGCGATGCTGTCGTCGGGGACAAAGCCGCCGGGCTGGGTGCGCAGCAGGTGCATGGATCAGCCCTGAATCGCAGCGCGCAACTGGGCTTCGAGCACGGCGGCGTCCAGATCCTGACCGATCAGCACCAGATGGCTGACGCGTTCTTCGTCGGATTTCCAGGCGCGGTCGAAGTGCTTGTCGAAACGCGTGCCCACGCCTTGCACCAGCAGGCGCATAGGCTTGCCGGGAATCGCCGCGAAACCTTTGATCCGCAGAATGCCGTGTTGCACCACGGCCTGGGTCAGGGCATCGAGCAGCAGCGCTTCGTCGGCCTGGGGCAGCGAAATGGAAATCGAGTCGAAGGCGTCGTGATCGTGGTCATCGTGATCGTCGCCTTCGTGGTGATCGTGGTGGGTCTTGCGGCCATCGATGTGCAGCTCGGACTCGGCGCCCAGGCCCAGCAACACGTTGATCGGCAACTGGCCCTTGCTGGCCTCGATGATTTTCACCGCAGGCGGCAGTTCTTCGGCGACTTCGGCACGCACGGCAGCCAGCGCCTGGGCATCGAGCATGTCGGCCTTGTTCAAGACCACCAGGTCAGCACTGGCCAGTTGGTCGGCGAACAGCTCGTGCAGCGGCGATTCGTGATCCAGGTTCGGATCGAGCTTGCGCTGGGCGTCGACCTGATCCGGGAACGCGGCGAAGGTACCGGCCACCACCGCAGGGCTGTCGACCACGGTGATCACCGCGTCAACGGTGCAGGCGTTGCGGATTTCCGGCCACTGGAAGGCCTGTACCAAGGGTTTTGGCAGGGCCAGGCCCGAGGTTTCGATGAGGATGTGGTCCAGATCGCCGCGACGGGCAACCAGCTCCTGCATCACAGGGAAGAACTCCTCCTGCACGGTGCAGCACAGGCAGCCGTTGGCCAGTTCGTAGACGCGGCCGTTGGCTTCTTCCTCGGTGCAGCCGATGGTGCATTGCTTGAGGATTTCGCCGTCGATGCCCAGCTCGCCAAACTCGTTGACGATCACCGCGATGCGGCGGCCTTCGGCGTTGTCGAGCATATGGCGCAGCAGCGTGGTCTTGCCCGAGCCCAGAAAGCCGGTAACGATGGTGACGGGGAGTTTGGCCAGTGTTTTCATCGGATGCCCTATGGGGTAGCGGCGGGCAAACAGGACGAGAACCGCGCAGCCGTCGCGCTGGACAGGCCTGCTGTTCGATTCGCCACCGGATCACCCCGCCCGGTTGTAATGAGAATTCGTGGACGTGGCGTCCGCTTCGAGGCAGGTCTCCTGGCTCACGGTGGCGAGGCTGACGCAGGTCAGGCCGCTCGCGTCCATCGCGCCTTCCCGCTCGCGCAGTGGCTGTGCAATGAACATGACCGTTTACAGTTGCGGGGGCAGCTATGGCGTCGAACCACATTCCCTTCTTAGCACCGCAGCCTGTTTGACAGGCACAACGGTGAACCTCAAGTGCGCAAGGCTACGCAGTGCCTTGGCTAAGGTCAACGAGCA
The DNA here is from genome assembly GCF_028682175.1 of Pseudomonas putida. Classification (GTDB taxonomy): domain Bacteria; phylum Pseudomonadota; class Gammaproteobacteria; order Pseudomonadales; family Pseudomonadaceae; genus Aquipseudomonas; species Aquipseudomonas putida_AD. The sequence continues at coordinate 12,025 of NZ_JANHKS010000079.1, forward strand.
AACCGGGGAGACGGGGGCAAACGCGCCTTGCGCCGATTGACTGATCCTGCGCCCCATGCTCTCCTACACACCTTGTTACGGGTGCCCTTCACAGGGTGAAACGGGAAACCGGTGCGTGCGAGCCCCATGGTTCGTGCAAGTCCGGCGCTGCCCCCGCAACGGTAAGCGAGCGAAGAGTCAGATCCACTGTGTCGGTCAGCGATATGGGAAGGCGATTCTTGAAGGCAGATGTCAGGCCCCTCGCAAGCCCGGAGACCGGCCCGACAACGTTCACATAACAAACCCGCGGTGGGCGGGTGCAGTTGCGTTCATCACTGACGTGCGTCAGTGGTGTGCCTTGCGCCTTCCCGTTCGCTGCTACTTTCAGAGGGAAGCGCCATGTCGATCACCACGACCAACCAGACCAGCACCCAGACCGCCAGCTCCGCCGGCACCCAGAGCCAGCGCCTGACTGCCGCCGTCAGCGCGATGATTCTGGGCGCGTGCCTGGTTTATTTCGCGGGTTTCTCGCACATCGATGCCGTGCACAACGCCGCGCACGACACCCGTCACAGCTCCGCCTTCCCTTGCCACTGAGACCTGCCGCCATGTTCAAGCGTATCGCTCAAACAGCCGGTTTCACTGGCCTGCTCGCAGCCCTGCTGCTGACCCTGGTGCAGAGCTTCTGGGTAGCGCCGTTGATCCTGCAAGCCGAAACCTATGAAAAAGCCCCTGCCGCCGAAATGCACGAGCACGCCCACGAGCATGGCGACGCAGCCATGGCCGGCCACGTGCACGATGAAGAAGCCTGGGAACCCGAAGACGGCTGGCAGCGCGTGCTGTCCACCACCGGCGGTAACCTGGTGGTCGCGGTGGGCTTCGCCCTGATGCTGGCGGCGCTTTACACCTTGCGCGCTCCGTCGAAAACCAGCCAGGGCGCGCTCTGGGGCCTGGCCGGTTTCGCCGTGTTCGTCCTCGCCCCTACCCTGGGCCTGCCGCCGGAACTGCCGGGCACTGCCGCCGCCGACCTGACCCAGCGCCAGATCTGGTGGATCAGCACCGCCGCCTCCACCGCCGTGGGCCTTGCGCTGATCGTGTTCGCCCATAACTGGCTGCTCAAGGTGCTGGGCGCGGCCATCCTGGTGGTGCCGCACATCGTCGGCGCCCCGCAGCCGCTGGTGCATTCGGCACTGGCGCCTGAAGCGCTCGAAGCCCAGTTCAAGATTGCCTCGCTGCTGACCAACGCGGTGTTCTGGGTGGCAATGGGCCTGATCAGTGCCTGGCTGTTCCGTCGTCATGACGCCCACGCTGCACAGCCTGGCCTGAACCACGCGGTATGAATGAGGCAGCCGCAAGGCCGATCCTGGTGATCGGCCTGGGCTGCCAGCGCGGTTGCCCGGCACTGGTGCTGCGCGGTCTGATCGAGGTGACGCTGGTCGAGCATCGGCTGGCACTGTCAGACATCACGGCCCTGGCCTCCATCGACAGCAAGTCGACGGAGCCGGGGTTGCTGGAACTGGCCGAAGAGCTTGGATTGCCGCTGCATTTTTTCAGCGCGCAAGAAATGGCCGCCTTCGAGCCGCAACTGACCCACCGCTCACTCATCGCCTTCGACACCACCGGCTGCTACGGTGTGGCGGAGAGCGCGGCGCTGGCGTTGGCGGCGCGTTTGACGGGCAGTACGTCCAGGCTGTTGATACAACGGCGTAAAACCTCCCGCGCCACTTTTGCGCTGGCCTCGAACCTGTAGGAGCGCGCTTGCCCGCGATGGCGGTGTGTCAGACGACACAGGTGTGACTGATGCACCGCCGTCGCGGGCAAGCGCGCTCCTACAGGGTGAGATTTGATTTCGGAGATGCAATGACTGTTTTTTTCATCGGTGCAGGCCCAGGCGATCCGGATCTGATCACCGTCAAGGGCCAGCGGTTGATCCGCACCTGCCCCGTCATCATCTACGCCGGGTCACTGGTGCCAGAGGCGGTCCTGGAGGGGCATTCGGCGGTCCAGGTGGTCAACAGCGCCGAGTTGCACCTGGAACAGATCATCGCCTTGATGAAATCCGCTCATGCAAACGGCCAGGATGTGGCCCGCGTGCACTCCGGCGACCCGAGCCTGTACGGTGCCATCGGCGAGCAGATTCGCTGCCTGCGTGAACTCGGTATCCCGTTCGAAATCATCCCCGGGGTGACCGCCACTGCGGCGTGCGCTGCGTTGCTGGGCACCGAACTGACCCTGCCGGACATCTCCCAGAGCGTGATCCTGACTCGTTACGCAGACAAGACCGCCATGCCGGAGGGTGAGGAACTGGGGGATCTGGCGCAGCACAAGGCGACCATGGCGATCCACCTGGGGGTCAACAACCTGGGGAAAATCGTCGCCGAACTGACGCCTCACTACGGTCAGGATTGCCCGATAGCCGTGGTTCACCGGGCCAGCTGGCCGGATCAGGACTGGGTGATCGGGACCCTGGCGGATATCGAACAGAAAGTGCAGGCCAAGGGGTTTAGACGCACGGCGTTGATTCTCGTGGGCCGGGTATTGGGCAATGACGTGTTCAGCGAATCATCGCTGTACCGCGCAGGGCATGCGCATTTGTTTCGCCCTTGAGCCCGCTCCCGCCGGCAAGCCGTGCTGCTACAGGATGGCGGGCGCCGATGAATTCTGTGCCTTGCCTCGGCCCCGTAGCAGCACGGCTTGCCGGCGGGGACATTCTCAAGATCGCTCCCGCTGGCAAGCCATGCTGCTACGGGATATCGACACCATGAAAAAAGCCCCGAACCAGTCGGGGCTTTTTTGCAGCGAAACACTCAGTAATAAGCGTTTTCTTTCTGCGTGTGGTCGGTCACGTCACGTACGCCCGACAGCTCAGGGATGCGCTCGAGCAGTGTGCGCTCGATGCCTTCCTTGAGGGTCACGTCAGCCTGGCCGCAGCCTTGGCAGCCGCCGCCGAATTGCAGCACGGCGATGTTCTTGTCTTCTTCCTCGACCACGTCGATCAGCGTCACCTGGCCGCCGTGGCTGGCCAGACCCGGGTTGATCTCGGTCTGCAGGTAGTAGTTGATGCGCTCGTTGATCGGGCTGTCGGCATTGACCATCGGCACCTTGGCGTTCGGCGCCTTGATGGTCAACTGGCCGCCCATGCGGTCGGTGGCGTAGTCGACCACAGCGTCGTCCAGAAAGGCCTCGCTGAAGGAGTCGATCCAGGCCGTGAAGCTCTTGAGGCCGATGGCCTTGTCTTCCGGTTTTTCTTCGCCGGGCTTGCAGTAGGCAATGCAGGTTTCAGCGTATTGGGTGCCAGGCTGGGTAATAAACACGCGGATGCCGATACCGGGGGTATTCTGCTTCTGCAGCAGATCGGCCAGGTAATCGTGGGCGGCATCGGTAATGGTAATAGCGGTCATGAAAATTCCTCGCAGACGTGGGGCGCAGTCTACGCCATTCCACGTCAACTGACAAAGTCCTAGTATTTCACTCAACTAATGCGAATGAAAATAAATTCTCATGAAAGCGCGGCCTCACGGGACGTCCTGCGGCTGTCCAGCCAACCCTTCATGCGTCGGTACAGGCCCTTTTCGATCCACTCGTAACTGAGCCAGGCGCCCAGCGCGATCACCGGCACGCAGATGGCGAACGCCAGGTATGGGTTCAGGCCATAGCGCTCGCTGGCCAGCCAGCCCCCATACAGCACCAGCACGTGCAGCAGGTACACCGAGTAGGAACAGTCGCCCATGGTCTTCAGCAGGCGACTGCCGCGCATGTACGGTTCCAGCGAGATGCACGCCACCACGATCACCGCGCTCGGCAGGCCCCAGTTGACGATCCGTAGATCCGGGGGCAACTGCTTGATGGTCAGCAACGCCCCGCCGATGGCCAGCAGCGGCAGCCACAGACGTTCGGTGATCCAGCCGCGACGATAAGCGACACCGATGCCAATGCCCAGCAGGAACTCATAGACGATGTCATTGGCGTAGAAGCGGCTGATGAGGCCCGAGCGGCCCAGCACGTCGGTCACGGCGAACAGCGCGGCGGCAATGATAAGCGGTCGCAGGCGTTGCTGGAACAGGAAGACCATGGAAAACAGCACGTAGAACAGCATTTCGTAGTTGAGGGTCCAGCCGACGTTGAGCGTCGGGTAGAGGCCATAGCCACCGGGGTTTTCCGAGGGAATGAACAACAGCGAGAGAATGAAACTCTGCCAATCCACCACCTGATGGGGCAAGAGCGGATGGGCGACCACCACCAAAAGGCCCATGACCAGGGTGTAGAGCCAGTAGGCCGGCACGATGCGGATGATGCGGTTGAGCATGAAGCGGCTGGCGGGAATGTCCTTGTCCACCGTGGAGAGGTAGATCACAAGGCCGCTGATGACGAAGAAGATATCGACGCCCACGGCGCCTTTCTCGGTGAAGAACCGGCCGATCGGGCCGCTGGGATGAAAATCGAAAAAAATCTGCATGAAGTGGTGACACACAACGACCCACGCGGCGAGTGCCCGCAAGGCCTGAACCGAAATCAACATCTGCAACCTCTTGCTTGTCCGGGCTTGACCCACCCTCCAGAACCTCGAAAACGCCATGCCGGGCACGACTGCTCACAGGGTCCGACTTCGACTTTGGCGAAAAGGTTCGGCAAGACTGACGGGCTGCATAATGGCTGCAGGCCATGATTTATAAGGCTTTTCCGGTTTTACCCCGCGTGCATGGGGGTGACATCAATGCGTCGG
>NZ_JANHKS010000008.1 GCF_028682175.1 Pseudomonas putida
GGGCTTTTTTGGTTACTTTTTCAGCTCTTGGAAAAAGTGACCCGCCGTAAGGGCGGAAAGCGCAATCAGCACCACCCGAAGAAATGGATATACACACTACTCTCGAGTCACCCAGCGACGCGGAGCGTCGTTCAAGGCATTACCACGCGGAGCGTGGGAACGATCATCAGCGATCATCACCTTAAAGACGCAAATGAATTTATCTCAGTGTCCAGTCAACCGCGATTGTGTAACGATGTTTGGCTTAAACGCCCCCCCCCCATCGCCAAGGACAGAACACGGATGCTCGCCGCCCTCAGACACTACCCCGCCTCGGTCCAGTTGCTGCTGTCCTCGTCCCTGTTCCTGACGCTCGGCCGCGCGATCACCCTGCCGTACCTGGTGATCTACCTGTCATCGAACTTCACCCTCAGCATCAGCGACATCGGCATGATCGTCGGCAGCGCCCTGATCGTAGGTTCCTTGCTGAGCCTCTACGGCGGCTACCTCACCGACAAACTGTCGAGCTACAAGCTGATCCTGTGCTTCACCGGCTTCTTCTTCGTCGGCTTCGTCGGCATGTGCGTCACCGGGCAGCTGTGGCTGTTCTTCCTGTTCCTGGTCTCGTTCAACTTCGCCTATTCGGTGATCGACATCGTGGTCAAGGCGGCCTTCGGCAAGCTTCTGCCGGTGGAAGAGCAGAGCAAGGTGTTCTCGGTGCGCTACACCCTCATCAACATCGGCTATGCAGTCGGCCCGTTCATTGGAGCGGGGCTGGCCCACTGGAACATGAAGCTGCCGTTCGTGATGTCGGCGGTGCTGGGGCTGGGCTACTTCCTGGTCTATTCGATCTATGGCGATCGCAAGCTCAGTTCGGCCGATCCTGCCAACGCGCCGGTGTCGTTCCTGGCGGTCGGGCGGATCCTGCTCAAGGACTATCGCCTGGTCTGCTTCACCATTGGCGGTGTGCTCAGTGCCGTGGTGTTCGGTCAGTTCACTGCGTACCTGTCGCAATTTCTGGTGACCACCCACACCGCCGAGTTCGCCTACCAGGTCATCAGCACCGTGGTGGCGGTCAATGCGGCGGTGGTGATCTGCCTGCAATACCTGGTCGGCAAGCACATCAGCCATCAGTACCTGAACCAGTGGCTGACCGCAGGTTTCAGCCTGTTCCTGATGGGGGTGGTGGGCTTTGCCATGTCCACCAGCGTGCTGCACTGGGGCATTGCGATTGCAATCTTCACCCTCGGCGAGATCATCGTGTTCCCCGCCGAATACATGTTCATCGACCGCATCGCCCCGACCCACCTGCGCGGCATGTACTACGGCGCGCAGAACCTGTCTAACCTCGGCGGTGCGCTGGGCCCGGTGCTGTGCGGTTTCGCGCTGGCGACGCAGCCACCGGCGTTCATGTTCTATATGCTGGCGGGCTTTATCGTGGGCGGCGGCTGCTTCTACCTGCTGGGCGCGTCCTATTCCAGGCGCCACGATCAACAAACCCGGTAACGTTTTGCGATGACGCACCTTTCACCTCTGGATGCCTGGCAGCAGGCGGTCGATACACAGGGTTTTCAGCCGGACGAGGCCCAGCGCAAGGCGGCGTTGCAACTGCAGGAATGCTGGAGCGCGGTGCGCGCCGGGCGCTCCCATGGCGTGCCCAAGGGCGTTTACCTGTGGGGGCCGGTGGGGCGGGGCAAGACCTGGCTCATGGATCGCTTCTTCGAGGGCCTGCAGATTCCGGCCCGGCGCCAGCATTTCCATCACTTCATGCGTTGGGTGCATCAGCGCCTGTTTCAATTGACGGGCGTTGCCAAGCCACTTGAAGTGCTGGCCCATGAACTGGCCCAGGAAGTGCGGGTGCTGTGCTTCGACGAGCTGTTCGTCAACGACATCGGCGATGCGGTGATCCTCGGCGGCCTGTTGCGGGCCATGTTCGAGGAGGGCGTGGTACTGGTCTGTACGTCCAATCAACTGCCCGAGCAGCTGTATTCCACCGGGCACAACCGCGAGCGGTTCATTCCGGCGATCACCGCGATCAATCACTACATGAACGTGGTGTCGGTGGACGGCGGCGAAGACCATCGCCTGCATCCGGGGCAGGCCGAGCAGCGCTATTGGGTCACCCAGGAGAAAGGGCCGAGCGCGCTGGTCGAGGTGTTCGAGACCTTGAGCAGTGGCGAGTCGGTTTCGATCCAGCCGGTGCCGGTGGGGCGCCGTCATTTGCCGGTGGTGCGATGCAGCAAGACGGTGCTCTGGTGCCGCTATGCAGACATTTGCGAGCAGCCGCTGGCGGCCATGGATTTCATCGAACTGTGCGATCGCTACAAGGCCGTGCTCTTGAGTGAAGTGCCCGCCTTGAGCGCGCCCCAACGTGAAGGGCGCATTGCCCGGGGCACGGAGGATGGCGTGGAGCAGGTGACGGCAGGCGATCGCGAACTGCCGCAGTTGTCACCCTACGATGACGGCGTGCGGCGATTCATTGCGCTGGTGGACGAGTGCTACGACCGCAAGGTGCCGCTGTACGTCGAAGCGGCCATGCCGATGCACGACCTGTACACCGAGGGCTACCTGGCCTTCGCCTTCCGCCGGACCTTGAGCCGGTTGCAGGAGATGCAACTGGCGCGGTTCGGGCATTGATAAAGCCGCCCCGCGTTCCGTAGCAGTCCGGCTTGCCGGCGTCGGGGCCCTCAAGATCGCTGACGCCGGCAAGCCGGACTGCTACGGGACCGAGGCGTTCGATCCATAGCAGCACGGTTCGCCGGCGGGGACGTACGCAAGATCGCCGCCTCAGGCCTGGCTTCTACGCCGATGCCGCAACACATGCTTGGCGCCTTCGATCACCAGCACCACCACCGCCAGCCAGATCGGCAGGTAGGTCATCCATTCCTCACGCTGGATGGATTCCCCCAGCGCCAGGGCGACGAACACCAGCAGCACAGGCTCCACGTAGCTCAGCAAGCCGAACACGCTGAACGCCAACAGGCGGCTGGCGAAGATGTAGCTGATCAGGGCCGAAGCGCTGATGACCCCCAGGATCGGAATCAACACATACAGGCGCGGCGATTGCTCCACCACCGATGGGTTGCCCTTGCAGATGAAGGTGATCGCCACCGGCAGGATCAATACCATGTCCCACCACAGGCCGCCCAGGTTGTCGGTCTTGAGCTTGCGCCGCAGGACGAAATACATCGGGTAACCCACGCACACCACCAGCACTTCCCAGGAAAAACTGCCCAGGCGCAGCAGCTCGTTGCCCACCCCGACAATGGCGCAACAGGCTGCGATCTTTTGCAGGTGCGACAAGTGCTCGCCGTAGACCAGCCGACCGGTGAGGATCATGGTCAGGGGCAGCAGGAAATACCCCAGCGACACATCCAGGCTGCGCCCGTGCAGCGGCGCCCACATGAACAGCCACAATTGCACGCCCATGAGAAACGCCGACAGCGCCATGACCAGCAGCAGCGCCGGGTTCTGGCGAATGCGGTTGGCCTGGGCGCGCGCCAGTTTCCAGTCGCCGCTCCAGAGCATGAAGATCGTCACACAGGGCAGGGTCAGCAACATCCGCCAACCGAAGATTTCCTCACCGCTGAGCGGTTTCAGCAATGAGGTGTAGAAGTACATGACCGCGAAGAGGCAGGAGGCCATGACCGATAACGCAACACCCTTGTACACAGGGGCTCCTTTTCTGATTTCAATGAAGGCTTCCGGTGCCTTGCTCTGATGGCTGGCTTGCGTGAAGTGGCGCGCAGTTTAGCCGAAGGTGCCGGTGGCGATGGTCTGCAATCTGGTAAACGTCGCTTCTGATGGCAGTAAACGACGCCTCTTTGGCAGAGAACGAAACCGCGCGCCGATTGAGCGCGAAAGCCGCCGGCCTCAGACTTTTCCTCAACGCGCCAACACCGGCGCGGCCCTTTGAGGAGCATCGCCATGACCCAAGAAATCGCCGGTATCAAGATCCCCGACAGCGCCCTGGCCCGCGCCACCACCGAGTACATCCGCGAGCAGGAAACCGACCTCTTGTTCAATCACTCCCGTCGCGTGTTCCTGTGGGGCGCCCTGACCGGCGAGCGCAAGGGTCTGAAATACGACGCCGAGCAGCTGTATGTCGGCGCGATGTTCCATGACCTGGGCCTGATGGAACAACACAGCAGCCCCGACCTGCGTTTCGAAGTCGACAGCGCCAATGCTGCCCGCGCCTTCGCCAAACCGTTCGGCCTTTCCGAAGGCGATCTGGAGCAAGTCTGGTTGTCCATCGCACTGCACACCACGCCGGGCGTGCCGGAGCACCTGCGCCCGAACGTGGCCCTGGTGACCGCAGGGGTGGAAATGGACGTGCTGGGCATCCAGTACGATGCGTTCAGCGACCAGCAGCGCGAAGTCGTGACCCATGCCCATCCGCGCGGCGATGAGTTCAAGGAATGCATCCTCTGCGCATTCGCCAACGGTTTCCGCCACAAGCCGGACACCACCTTCGGCACCGTCAACGCTGACGTGCTGGTGGATGAAGATCCGAAGTTCAAGCCGATGAATTTCGTCAACATCATCCGCAGCTCGTCGTGGAAGGCTTGAAGCGTCTGGCGTAGGCGCTACTGAAACACGGCTTTTCTGTAGGAGTGAGCTTGCTCGCGATAGCGGTGGGGCAGTGACCCCTGCATTGTCTGAATGACCGCGATCGCGAGCAAGCTCACTCCTACATTGGTTGTGGTGTTCGGTGGGTCTGAGGCATCTGTGAGGCGAAATCCTCAAATAACCCTCCTTCGACATCACGCCAACCCCTGTTAGGCTCATGGCTGGTCGGCCCATGAAGGGCTGGCGTCGTTGCCAAGGGAGCCTGCATGACCTCCATCAGTACCGCCGCGCCCACCGTTCCGGGGCGGCTGGAACAGTTTTCCACCCGGGTTGCGTTCTTCATCACCGGGTTCAGCATCTCCGCATGGGCGCCGCTGGTGCCCTATGCCAGGGATCGCCTCGGGCTGGACGACGCAGGCCTGGGCCTGTTGCTGCTGTGCCTGGGCATCGGCTCGATTGTGTCCATGCCCGTGGCCGGTGCCCTGACTGTGCGCTACGGCTGTCGGCGCATCATCCTGACGGTCGGCAGCATCGCCTGCCTGTGCCTGCCGTTGCTCGCCACCCTGACCCAGATACCGCTGATGGTCGCGACCCTGTTCATCTATGGCGCCAGTATGGGCGCGCTGGGGTGCGTGACCAACATCCAGGCGATCATTGTCGAGCGCGCCAGCGGCAGGACCATGATGTCGGGCTTTCACGGGCTGTTCAGTTGCGGCGGCATCGTCGGTGCGGCGGGTGTGTCGGCGCTGTTGAGCCTGGGCGTGTGGCCATGGCTGAGCATGACCCTGGTGGCGCTGTTCATCCTCCTGGCCATGTACAAGGCCGGCCCCAACCTGCTGGGATACGGCAGCGAAGCGGGCGGGCCAGCGTTCGCGATTCCCCACGGCGTGGTGCTGTTCATTGGGCTGATGTGCTTCACCGTGTTTCTCACCGAAGGCGCGATGCTCGACTGGAGCGCGGTGTTCCTCAGCACCCAGCGCGGCGTTGAACCCTCCTATGCCGGGTTCGGCTACGCCGTCTTTGCGTTGGCGATGGCCATCGGCCGGTTGTGCGGCGACCCCATCGTGCGGCGCCTGGGCGTGCACCGGATCATCCTGTTCGGCGGCTTGTGCGCAGCAGTCGGCATGGCCGTGGCTACCCTGGTCGAGCACTGGCAGGCGGCGCTGGTGGGATACGCGCTGGTGGGGCTGGGCTGCTCCAACATCGTCCCGGTGTTCTACAGCGCGGTCGGGCGGCAGAAGACCATGCCGGAGAATGTCGCGGTCCCGGCCATTACCACCCTGGGCTATATCGGCATCCTGATGGGCCCGGCGGGGATCGGCTTCGTCGCCCACCTCAGCAGCCTCGGCGCGGCGTTTCTGATTATCGCGCTGATGCTGCTGGGTGTGGCGCTCAGTGGTCGCTACCTGAAGGTGTGAGGCTCAGAGCGGGCGCGCCGTGCCCGACACGCGAATCGAACTGCCGGGCACGTCGCTGAACGTGGCGTGAATCCGCGAGCGGCTGCCCATGTCCTCGCCCTGCACGATGTCGATGGCGCCACCGTGATTCCAGCGAATGTCGCGCAGATAGCCGGCGAACGCTGCAGATGCTGCCCCGGTGGCCGGGTCCTCGTAGACGCCACCAAAGGCGAACGGGTTGCGGGTGTGGAACAGGCGAGGGCTTTCGGCGAACACCAAAAGGATAGTCACCAGGCCTTCGCGCACCATCAGCTCACGGCCGCTGGCGAAGTCATAGCGCATGTTTTTCAGGGTGTCGCGACGGTTCAGCGCCAGCACCAGATGCTGCGCGCCGCCATTGATAAGGGCAGGGGGGATGCGCAGGTCGATGTCTTCGGCCTGCAGGTCGAACAGAGCCATGGCCGCACTCAACAGCTCACGGCGGACCGGCTGGCTGTGGGTGGGCGGCGATTGCAGCGCGGCGGAGGTCAGCGTGCCTTGCTTGTGGCCTTCGACACTGATTCGCGCCTGGTTCAGTTGCAGTTCGTACAGGCCTTCGCCATAGCGGCCGGCCAATGCCGCACCCAGCGCAATGGTCGCGTGGCCGCAGAACGGCACCTCGGCTTCGGGGGAGAAATAGCGCACGCGCCAGGCATCGCCCTCGGGCACCGCAAACGCGGTTTCCGAATAGCCAACCTCGGCGGCGACCGCCTGCATCGTGGCGTCATCGGGGAGGATTTCGCCAATCCACACGCCGGCCGGGTTGCCGCCTTGATCAGCGTCGGAAAACGCCGCGAGTCTGAGGATGTCCAGTGCCATGTTCGAAGGATCCTTGCGCCTTGGGGAAGTTGTGCAAGTCTCGTTCAATCAGGGCACCGGATACCAACCAAAAGTGCTTATGCGTGGGATTCGCCGGGTTGATGCTCAGGCGCAAAACCGCTCCCGACGGCAAGCCGTGCTGCTACAGGGTATTACCGGGTGATGCTCAGGCCGGGATCATCGCGAAACCGACACCGAAGCGGTTCCAGGCGTTGATGGTGGCGATGGCCAGGGTGATGTTGGCCACATCGGCTTCGCTGTAGTGCGCAAGCAACGCTTCGTATTGATCCTGCGGCGCGTGGTGGATCGACAGCTGGGTCAGGCTTTCGACCCAGGCCAGCACGGCCTTTTCCTTGTCGCTGAAGAAAGTGGTTTCGGCCCATACGCTCAGGGTCTGCAGACGGGCTTCGGTTTCGCCAGCCTTGCGCGCATCGTTGGCGTGCATGTTCACGCAGTAGGCGCAGCCGTTGATCTGCGAAGCGCGCAGGCGGATCAGCTCCAGCAGCGAGTTATCCAGGCCGGACTTGGCCAGTGCGGTTTCGAGACCGACCATGGCTTTGTAGGCTTCAGGGGATTTCTGGGCCCAGGAAATGCGCTTGTTCATGTGGTTGTGCTCCGTAGCAGAAGTGGGAAAGTTCGTTGCGAGTGGCCCTACATTACGCTTGAGGTCGCAGGGACCGAATAGCCAATGGAACGGGATATTCGCAGACCAATTGCACGGGTCTGCAGTGATTGGTCTCCTGTCAGCGATCACGCTTCATGAACGCCGGCGACACGCTTTGCGTCTTGCCCCGCAAGCCCAGCGCTCTAGCATGTGAGCCATTCATCACAAGGAGTCATCCATGTTTGCCGGATTCCAGAAAGACCAGCGCCAGGTCAACGGCGTGCAGATCGCCTACCGCATCGGCGGCAGCGGGCCGGGCCTGTTGCTGTTGCATGGTCACCCGCAGACCCACGTCATCTGGCACAAGATCGCCGAACACCTGAGCCAGCATTTCACGGTGGTCGCCGCCGACCTGCGCGGCTACGGCGACAGCAGCAAGCCGCCCGCCAGCGAGGATCATTCCAGCTACAGCAAGCGGGAAATGGGCCGCGACATGGTCGAGTTGATGCGCGAGCTGGGCTTGTCGACGTTCTCGATCCTGGCCCATGACCGTGGTGCCCGGGTGGCCCACCGTCTGGCGCTGGATCATCCCCAGGTCGTGACGCGCATGGCGTTGCTCGACATCGCGCCGACCCTGGCGATGTACAGCCAGACCACCGAAGCCTTCGCCCGGGCCTACTGGCACTGGTTCTTCCTGATCCGCCCGGCGCCGCTGCCGGAAATGCTGTTGCAGGCAGATCCCGAGCAATACCTGCGCAGCGTCATGGGCAGCCGCAGCGCGGGACTGGCGCCGTTCACCGACGAAGCCTTCGCCGAGTATCTGCGCTGCCTGAGGCTGCCGGGCGCGGCACGCGGGGTGTGCGAGGATTACCGCGCCAGCGCCGGCATCGACCTGGAACATGACCGGGCTGACATCGCGGCGGGTAATCACCTGACCTTGCCGTTGCTGGTGTTGTGGGGCGGCGAGGGGACAGTGGGCAAATGCTTCGAGCCGCTCAAGGAGTGGCAGCAGGTCGCCACCGACGTGCGTGGCAAGGCGCTGCCGGGCGGGCATTACCTGGCGGAGGAAATTCCGCAAGAGTTGTTGGCCGAGGTGATGCCATTTTTGACTTAAACACGCCGCCACCACTACTGGTACTCCCACCGCTGCCCCTGTAGGAGTGAGCTTGCTCGCGATGGCGGAGTGTCTGTCACAGCACCATCGTCTGACTGGACACCATCGCGAGCAAGCTCACTCCTACAGGATGTGTTTCGTCAAGCAGAGGGTGTCTCGTCAGGCGCGAGAGCGGGTCAGTCGCCGGGCATCGCGGCGTGCCACCAGTTTCTCGCGCACCTTGTCGTACGCCATGTTGAACAGCATCGTGTACGGCAGGAACAACAGCAACAGACCGATATCCAGCAGGAACGCTTCCCACAGGCTGATCGACAGCCACCAGGCGGCCAGTGGCACCACGGCGACGATCAGCCCGGTTTCGAAGCTGATCGCGTGCAGCGCCCGGACCTTGAGGGTCATGGCAAACCCGAGCCTGGCGCGCAGCCGGTCGAAGCCTGCGTTGAACAGCATGTTCCAGAGCATGGCGACGGTGGAAATCATCACCGTCATCGCCCCCATCTTGCCCAGCGACTGGCCGAGCACCCAGGCAAGGCCCGGCGCGAACAGCACCACGCCGATGAGTTCGAACAGCAGCGCATGAAAAGCGCGCTCCTTGATGGATTTCGCTGGAACGGCCGACTTCGCGGCCTTGTTCTGCGACAGGGTGCTGACTGGCATGACAACTTCACTTTATGGCTGGGCAGGCGTGCATTGTCGTGGGGCAATGGACTAAAGTGAAAATTGTTTCCATCGGATAAACCGATGGATGACTTAGAGTCCTGCCATGAGTTACTCACCCGAGGCTCTTGAAGCCTTCGCCCAGACCATCGCCCTAGGCTCCTTCAGCGCGGCGGCCCGGCGTCTGGGCAAGAGCCAATCGACGGTCAGCGAAGCCATCTCCCGGCTGGAGATCGACCTGGGGGTCGAGTTGTTCGACCGCTCCTCCAAACACCCGACCCTGACCGAAGCGGGTAAGGCGTTGCACGGGCGCATCGAGGAAGTGCTGGCCGCGTCCGACAAACTGCGCCGTGCCGCAGGGCAACTGGCCGGGGGCGTGGAGCCACGGCTGACGCTGGTGCTCTCGGATGCCAACCAGTTCGCCGAATTCGAGGCGCGCATGGCCGAGCTTGACCAGCGCTTCCCCGAACTTGAACTCGAATGCGTGTTTGCCGAGCATGGCGATGCCATCAACCTGATCCAGACCGGGCGTGCCTCGTTGGGGCTGCTGTCGGCCCAGGCCAGCTACCCGCCGGAAGTGGGCCACGCGACCATCGCCGAGCGTGCCGATTTCGGCCTGTTCGTGTCCCACAAGCACCCGCTGGCGGCCGAGAGCGCTGTCGATTATCGCAAGCTGGCCGAACATCGCGCGCTGCGGCTGAACACCATCATCGATGAAAGCATCCCTACCGATGACTTGCCCAGCGGTGCGCGGCGCACCTGGTCGGCGCCCAACTATCTGTTGCTGATGGACATGGCGATCTTCGGCTTCGGCTGGTCGGCCCTGCCGCGCTGGCTGGTGCGCGGGTACGCCCAGGGGCGGCTCAAGGAGTTGCAGGTTCCGGGCTGGCCGCGCAGTTCGGCGGTGGATGTGATCTGGTCGCGACAGAAAAGCCTGGGGCCTGCGGGGGCGTGGTTGCTGGATACGTTGCTGGAGGGCAGGGGCGGGTATTGAGCCGGCATTTGTACTGACCTTCAGATCGACCCGCCGGCAAGCCGTGCTGCTACGGACCGTGTTGCGCCCCGATCCCGTAGCAGCCGGGCTTGCCCGCGGGGGCGGCCTCAAGGTCGACAATGTCCACCAACCGTGCGACGTTTTACCCTCAACGCAAACGATTGCGACCATCGGTCATCTTCCCGTCTTGAGCCCTGAACCCCTCTATTCCAAGGCTTGCCACCTTCCAAACGATCACCACCGGCGGCTTTTTACCCGGCCATCACCATCCCCCTACAAAAAAGAGGTTGAATAGTCACAGTAAATGTTATTTAAATAACAAAAATAATAACGCCCCCGATGCCTGTCGGAGGCGTGAACAAGGTACGACACACATGAACAAGATCGCGGTCATCGGCAGCAACATGGTGGATTTGATCACCTACATCGACCGGATGCCGGCCCTGGGGGAAACTCTGGAAGCGCCGGATTTCGCCATGGGCTGTGGCGGCAAGGGCGCCAACCAGGCCGTCGCTGCCGCCAAACTGGGCGCCGATGTGCTGATGTTGAGCAAGGTCGGCGACGACATGTTCGCTGACAACACCCTGGCCAACTTCAAGCGCTTCGGCATTGACACCCAGTTCGTGCAGCGCGTGCCTGGCGTTTCCAGCGGCGTCGCGCCTATCTTTGTGCAGAGCGATTCGCACAACAGCATCCTCATCGTCAAAGGCGCCAACGCCCACCTCAAACCCGCTGACATCGACGCCGCTCAAGCCGCCCTGCGCGACTGCAAGCTGATCGTCCTGCAGCTGGAAATCGAACTCGAAACCGTTTACTACGCCATAGATTTTGCGAAAGCCAACGGCATTCCCGTGCTGCTCAACCCGGCACCGGCGGTCAAGGGCCTGAGCCGCGAGCATCTGTCGAAGCTGGACTTCTTCATCCCCAACGAAACCGAACTGGCGCTGGTCACAGGGCGGGTTGTCGATTCGGTGGATTCCGCCCGCGCCGCTGCCTTGCAACTGGTAGAGGACGGCATCCGCCACGTGATCGTGACCCTCGGTGAAAAGGGCGCGCTGTACGTAGGCGAGGAGGGTGAGTTTCGCGTCGAAGGCGTCAAGGTCGACGCGCGCGACACCACCGGCGCAGGCGACGCATTCATCGGCTGCTTCTCCCACCACTGGAGCCAGGACGGCGACATGCGCCGCGCCATGACCCAGGCGGTTGCCTATTCCGCCTGCTCGGTCACGGGGCTGGGCACCCAGAGTTCCTACCCTGACGCTGCCACGTTCGGGCGTTTTCTCGACACGCTGTAAGTCACCCATGAGCCGCCGCGCCCCGACCGGTCAGCACGACCGGCAGGGCGGGGTATTCCCTGCACTTCACGGAGAACAACAATGACAAAGCCCGCGCTCCAACAATCACCGGACGGGTTCTACCTGAACCGCACGCCCTGGTTCGCCTTCATCCTGCTGTGCTGCTGCTTCGCGTTGTGGGCGGCGGCCGCGAGCATGAACGACGTGCTCATCGCGCACTTCAAGAAAGCCTTCCTGCTCAGCGATTTCCAGACGGCGTTCGTGCAGTCCGCGTTCTATCTGGGTTACTTCTTCGTGGCGATTCCGGCGGCGCTGGTCGTACGCAAGTTCAGCTACAAGACCACCATCCTGATCGGCCTGCTGCTGTACATGGTGGGCTGCTCGCTGTTCTTCCCGGCGGCATCCATGGCCAAGTACGGCATGTTCCTGATGGCGCTGTTCGTGATCGCGGCGGGCCTGTCGTTCCTGGAAACCGCCTGCAACACCTACTCGACCCTGATGGGCCCCCGAGAAACCGGCACCCGTCGCCTCAACATCTCCCAGACTTTCCACCCGTTCGGCGCCATGGCCGGGGTCTACGTCGGCAGCTTCGTGATGTTCAAGGACACCGACGCCACCCGCGAACAGTTGACCCAGATGAGCGCCTCCGAAGCAGCGATCCAGCAACTGGACATGATCCAGTCGACCCTGCTGCCGTACAAATGGATGATCGCGGTGCTGATCCTGATGTTCGTGCTGATCGCCTTCACCAAGTTCCCGGCGTGCAAGGGCAATATCAAGGAAAGCGTCAAATCCAGCAGCCTGGGCCAGAGCCTGTCTCGCCTGTGGCGCAACCCGCGATTCACCTTCGGGGTGCTGGCGCAGTTCCTGTACGTCGGCGCGCAAGTGGGCGTGTGGAGTTTCACCATTCGCCTGGCCATGCAGATGGGCGGGATGAACGAGCGCAGCGCCTCCTGGTTCTTGCTGACCACCTTCGCCGCCTACTTCGTCGGCAAGATGATCGCCAACCTGCTGATGCGCAAGATGCACCCGGCCAAGGTGCTGGCAATCTACGGCGTGCTGACTATCGTGCTGCTGGCCTACACCATTCTGGTGCCGAACATCAGCGCCGTGTATGCGGCGGTGGGCGTGAGCATTTTCCTCGGCCCATGCTGGCCGACCATCTACGGCCTGACCATCGACGGTCTGGGCGAAGACACCGGCGTGGGCGGCTCGCTGCTGGTCATGAGCATCGTCGGCGGTGGCGTGATGCCGATCTTCCAGGGCCTGCTCTCCGATGCCACCCACGGCAACATGCAGATCGCCTACAGCGTGCCGCTGCTGTGCTTCGTGGTGATCGTGGCCTATGCGATCAAGTGCATGCGTGACCCGCGAAGTGAAACGGCGCCGGTGGGCGCGGCGGTGACCGCCTCATGAAAACCACGACGATCGCTCTGTACCCGGAGCTGTTCGGCAGCGCCGAAAAGACCCTGCTCGAATCGACGGACTTTCGCGTGCTGGCCTGGACCTACCCCAGTGGCGTGAAGGCCGTGGCGCTGGAGAACAATCGCGGACGTGTGGTGGTGCTGCCTTATCAGGGGCAGATGATCTGGTCGGCGGTGTTCGACGGTTGCGACCTGACCATGCGCAACATGTTCAGCCAGCCCCGTCCAAGCTCGACGGTGATCGGCACCTACGGTTGCTTCATGTTCCACAGCGGCATCCTGCGCAACGGCTGCCCGACGCCTGCGGATGACCATGCGCTGCACGGCGAAATGCCGTGCGCGCCGATGGACAGCGCCTGGCTGGAAGTGGGTGAAGACGCGGCGGGTGCCTTCCTGCGCCTGGGCGGCGAATACGAGTACGTGATGGGCTTTGGCGATCACTACCGCGCTCGTCCCGGCGTGACGCTGCGCGCAGGCTCGGGCCTGTTCGACATCGGCATGGACGTGCAGAACCTTGCGGGCAAGCCCATGGAGCTGATGTACATGGCGCACATGAACTATGCCTACGTCGCTGACGGGCAGTTCGTCGAGCCGATGGGCATCGAGGTGACGCGGGTGCGCAGCAGCGTGCCGGCCCATGTGAAACCGACCCCTGCCTGGTCGGCGTATATCGCCGAGCTGACCGAGGATCCGTCGCGTCTCGACAGGCTGGATTCGCCGCAGTTGTATGACCCGGAGATTGTCTGCTTCTTTGATGGCGTGCAGGCTGATGCCAGGGGCGACGCGCATTTCCTGCTCAAGCATCCGGCAGGGCCTGCGTTCTATACGCGGTACAAGCCTGCGCAGTTCGAGCACGCTGCGCGCTGGATCCTGCACAACGCCGATCAACAGGTGGCCGCCTTCGTGTTGCCTGCCACCTGCGAGCCGGAGGGCTACTTGGCGGAAAAGGCCAAGGGCAACGTGCGGGAACTGGCGGCGGGGCAGAGTGCGTCGTTCAGCGTGACGACGGGGTATCTGTCGGCCGCGGAAGTGCGCCAGCTTGAGGATCTTCCAGGGGTACACGCCCCGTAGCAGCACGGCTTGCCGGCGGGAGCGGTGTGTCTGCCACTGATGTTCTGTCTGACACTCCGCTCCCGCCGGCAAGCCGTGCTGCTACGAGGTGGCGGCTGGAGGGCGTGGATTCATTTCACACCACCAACTGCGCCCCGTACCCCTGAATCAGATCGCGATAAGGCTTGGGCAGTTTCTTGTCGCTGACCACCACATGAAAGTGCTCAAGGGTGGCGAAATGCGCGGTGCGCACGGCGTCGAACTTGGAGTGGTCGGCCAGCAGCATGCAGTGCCGGGCCTGGCGCAGGACCTTCTGCTTGACCTCCACTTCATTGAAGTTGAAGCAGGTCACGCCGAATTCGTCGCTCACCCCGGCGGCGGACACGAAGGCCCAGGTCAGGCGGATGCCGTCCAGGATGCTGGCCTCGCTGTGGTGCTCGAACACCTGGTTCTTGCGGTGGAAAGTGCCGCCACACAGGATCAGCGTGCAGTTGGGTTTGTGCTGCAACTTGAGCAGCACGTTGAGGGAGTTGCACACGGCGGTGAACTCCAGCTCGTCGGGGATGAAATCGATGACGAAGGGCACCGTGGTGCCGCAGTCGAAGAACACCGTGTCGCCGGGCTTGATGAAGGCCGCCGCCAGTTTGCCGATGCGGCGCTTTTCCTCGACATGGCGGGTGCCCTGTTCGGTGACCTTGTAATCGCTGGCTTCCGACGGATCGAAGGCCAGGGTGATGTGCCCGCCCAACAGGTGGAATTTTTCCGGATGACGGCCCAGGTCGCGGCGCAGGGTCATCTCCGAAACGTCCAGCAGGGCCGCCATTTCACGCAGGTGAATGGCCTTCTGGTCCTGCAGGGCTTGCTGGATCAATTTGATGCGGTCGGATTTTTTACTGTCCACAGGCATTCCGGCTGTCGATTGAATTTGGTGTAAAAATAACATTTTATGTTATGTTTGAAACATCTGGTGCGGCGCACACTCTTTTAGCTTAAAGCGTGCCGCTTGTAACGGCTTATCTCCCAGGAATTGCAATGAAGATCGAACCTGCAGCACTCGCACAATACATCGACCATACCCTTCTGGCCGCCGATGCCTCCCGCGAGCAGATCGCCACATTGTGCCGTGAAGCGCTAGAGCATGGATTCTATTCGGTGTGCGTCAACTCGGGCCAGGTGCCCTACGCAGCGTCGCTGCTGACCGACGGCAAGGTCAAGGTCTGTGCCGTGGTCGGTTTCCCGCTGGGCGCGGGCCTGTCCGACACCAAGGCATTCGAAGCGAAGCAAGCGATTGCCGCAGGCGCGGGTGAAATCGACATGGTACTCAACGTCGGTGCCCTGAAAGACGGCCTGCTGGACTTCGTGACCGACGACATTGCCGCCGTCAAACAGGCCTGCGGTACAGTGCCGTTGAAGGTGATCCTGGAAACCTGCCTGCTCGACGACGCACAGAAGGCCAAGGCCTGCGAAATCTGCCGCGAGCTGGACGTGGCCTTCGTCAAGACCTCCACCGGCTTCAGCAAGAGCGGCGCGACCCTGGAAGACGTGACGCTGATGCGCAAGGTGGTCGGCGCCGGTGTAGGCGTCAAGGCCTCCGGCGGCGTGCGCGACTACGCAACCGCCGTGGCCATGATCGAAGCGGGCGCCACGCGCCTGGGCACCAGTTCAGGTATTGCCATCGTCAGTGGTGCGCAGGCGTCGGGCTCGGGTTACTAACCCTTCTTCTCCCCACAGCAGTGGTCTGCGCCTTCCGCATCCTGATATTTATCATGCAGGCGCACCCACTCCATTATCTCTTCTTCGTTGCGGCCTTTCGGCGTCAAGTCCAGATAGTTGTAAGTGCCCACCAGAATGTCCAACCCACGGGCGTAAGCCGAGTAGGTGTGGAAGATCTCCCCCGCCGCATTCTTGTAGAACACGCTCACGCCGGGCATTTCCTCTTCGGCGAAGTCGGTGGTCTCGTAGTTGTACTTCATCTTCTTCGCAGACATTTCGTCAGCGCTGGCTGACACGTGGAAGTCCTCGTTGAAGGACGTGCCTGCCGACGACACCCATTTGAAGTGCCAGCCCATGCGTTGCTTGAACCCCTCGAATTCCGCCAGAGGCGCGTGGGACACCGCCACCAGCGAGATGTCGTGGTTCGCCAGGTGCAGGTTGGCGCCGTCCAGGTGGTCGGACAGGAACGAGCAGCCTTTGCAGCCTTCCTTCCAGCCCTTGGCGAACATGAAGTGATAAACGATCAACTGGCTGTTGTTGCCAAACAGCTCGGCCAGCGTCTGCCGGCCATCGGGCGTGTCGAAGCTGTAGGCTTCGTCGATTTTTACCCAGGGCAGGGCGCGACGGTCGGCGCTGAGCTGATCGCGCTGGTGGGTGAGGGCCTTTTCCCGGGCCAGGTGTTCACGCCGGGCAGACAGCCATTCGGCGCGGGATACGACAGGATGCGAGTCGATGTTGCTCATGATGTTCTCCTTGCACAGGCACATATGGGGCTTTGACACTGGCTAGTCGAACGGCGCTGGGTGAAATCGACAAAGGGCTCCTTTCGGCACTTGGGTATGACCTGCGCCGCCGATCAATGGCAAACTGCCCGGGTACTCGAATTCCCGGACCCCATCGTCTATGCCGCAACTCTCCCTGGCTCATTTCAAGGCTCGCTGGTTTTTCTGGCTGTGCATGGTGCTGATCGTGGTCGGCCTGCCGGTCGGTTGCGCGGCGCTGCAGCACAAGGAGCGTGAGTTGGTGTTCATGATCGAGCCGGGCACCGCCAGCTGGTACCACGGGATTCCTGCGGATGTGCAGGAGCTGGAACTCAGGGCGCCGTCCTTTGGCCTGTCCCAGAACATCCACGCCTGGTGGTGGCCGGGCGAGAAGAAAGACGCGCCCTCGATCCTCTATCTGCACGGTTCGCGCTGGAACCTCACCGGGCAGTTTTTCCGCATCGAGCAACTGCACGTCCTGGGCTTTTCGGTGCTGGCCATCGACTACCGGGGCTTTGGCCAGAGCAAGGGGCAACTGCCTTCAGAAGCGTCTGTGTATGAAGATGCGCGCATCGCCTGGGAGCGTCTGAAACAACTGCAACCCGATCCGCAGAAGCGCCTGATCTATGGGCACTCCCTGGGCGGTGCGGTGGCGGTGGACCTGGCGGCAGAACTGGGGCGCGATGCGCAGAAGGGCGATGAGCCTATTCAGGCGCGCGGATTGATCGTCGAGTCGACCTTTACCAATCTGGCGGACGTCGCGTCCTCGGTCGCCAGCACTCGCACCTCGTTGCCGGTGCGCTGGCTGGTGTCGCAGAAATTCGATTCCATCGACAAGATCGCCGACATTCACATGCCGGTGCTGATCGTTCATGGCACAGCCGACGCATTCGTTTCGCCGCGCTTCAGCCAGCAATTGTTCGACGCGGCGCAAGAGCCGAAGAACCTGTTGATGGTGCCCGGCGGCAACCACAACAACAGCATGAACCTGGGGCGCCAGGCCTACGCCCAGGCAATCCAGGCATTGCTGACGGCCAAGGCACCGGTGGCTCACAGCGCGCAGAGTGCAACGGCCAGACAGCCTGGATAAGCCGCTTCGCTAGGCTGGCCGGCCGCAAGTAAAAACCTGTGGGAGCGGGCTTGCCCGCGAATGGGAAGGTCCCGTGACGCGATGTTGTCTGACCCACCGCTTTCGCGGGCAAGCCCGCTCCCACAGGGTTCTCTGTCAGAAAGTCTGGAATACGCCGGCAAGCCGTGCTGCTACGGGGCGGTCGTGGGCTCTACTGGGCGGGCTGGTGCTCGACCGAGAACGGTCTGTTCTGCACCACGACGCGGCCCGGGTGGCTGTCCGGCACCACGAAGCCCTTGAGCGCTTCGAGCAGCTTCTCGGGGTCTTCGATGGGCAGCTCGGCCAGTTGGTGCGGGGTCAGGTTCCACCACTGGCTGGCCAGCAGGCCGTCAATGATGTGCTGGTCGAAACGATAACGCTGCACCTTGGCCGGTGACCCCACCACGATGGCGTAGGGCGGCACGTCCTTGGTAATGAGTGACTGCGCGCCAATCACCGCGCCGGTACCGATGGTCACGCCTTCCAGAATCAGGACATCCATGCCGATCCATACATCGTGGCCGATCACGGTCTGGCCCACTTCCTCATGGGCCTGTGCAACCCCTGCCTGGCTCTGGCGCAGGCCAACCAGCCCACTGTGGGAACTGAGCCAGTCCAGCGGATGGGATTTGCGATTCTGACCGATGGTCACATTGCGCGCGATGGAACAGTAGCGGCCAATGCTGGCGACGTTCTGCAATTCGGTGCCGCTGACGATATCGGTATATGCGCCGATGCTCAGGCAAGCGGAGTTGATCTTGACCTGGTGCAGCTTGACCCCATGCTCCAGGGTCAGCTCCATCTTGCGTCGCAGCCCCTTGATCCCACTGTCCAGACGGCATTTGTTGTGGGCCAGAGCGCGCTTGAGCTGACGGTCCAGAAGCATGCGGCGAAAGAAATTCATAGGGGCGGTCTGCAACTTGCGAAGAGGAAGGCGCGATAACGTCGCGATGGTGTATTTTATGTTGATAACGGTTCGCAATGGTGCCACGTTTCGGGGCACCCGGTAAATCAGAGCTCGCGTCATGGACAAATACTCGAACGGCGAAGCCCACCTCACCCATTCCGACCGGGACTGGGTAGTGCGGGCCAAACCCTTGCCGCAGATGGAGCGGATCGAGGCGTATTTCCATGGACACGGTTTCGAGATGCATCGCCACGACACCTACGCCATTGGCCATACGCTGTCCGGGGTGCAGAGCTTCCGGTACGGCAAGGAAATGGTCAATAACCTGCCGGGCCAGACCATGGTCCTGCACCCCGACGAGCCCCACGACGGCCACGCCGGGACCGAAGACGGCTTCCGCTATCGCATGTTCTACCTGGAGCCTGCGATGATCCAGCAGGTGCTCGGCGGCAAGCCGCTGCCGTTCATCAAGGGGGGAGTATCGAGCGATCCGCGGCTGTTCCGGGCCACACAGACCTTGCTGCGGGACTTGCAGACCTCACTGGATCCGCTGGAACTGGATGATGCCGTCTACGACATCGCCATCGCCCTGCAAACCGCGGCGGGCGTGCGCAAGGGCAGGCAGCGCGTGGATTTTCCGGCCGCCGAGCGTGCGCGTGAGCTGCTGATGGCAAGCCTGGAGCAGGGCGTGACCCTGGACGAACTGGAACAGGCCAGCGACACCGACCGCTGGCGCCTGTCCCGGGATTTTCGCGCCCTGTTCGGCACCAGCCCCCATCGCTACCTCACGCTGCGCCGGCTGGACCTGGTGCGCCACTCGATCTCCTGCGGCATGTCACTGACCGACGCCTCGGTCATGGCCGGATTCGCTGATCAGAGCCACATGACCCGACACTTCGTCAAAACTTTCGGTTACCCGCCGGGCAAGTGGTTGAAGATGTTGGGTATGCGGGATTGACCACTCTCAGCTCATCAACGCCATCTGCGTAGCAGCACGGCTTGCCGGCGGGGCGGTGTTGCAGACAACCCTGCGTCGCCAGGCACGACGCCCCCGCCGGCAGGCCGTGCTGCTACAGGGCCCCCGGCATCAACACCGCAATCAACGCCCTGACCACCCCCGGCAGCGCGTCCAGTTCCCTTACCAGAATGCTCCGTTCGCGCACCGCCCATGGTTCGTCCAGCTCGATGGTCACCAGTTTCATGGTGCGGCTGTGACGCGAGGCGGCCGACTCGGGAATGATGCCGATCCCGACACCCGCTTCCACCATCCGGCAGATGGCCTCGAAGCTCGACACCTGAATGCGCAGCGACAGGTTCTGTCCCAGTCTTTCGACGTGATCGCGCAGGAAACTCAACAGCGTGCTGCCTTCGTGCAGGCCGATGTGCTGGAAAGCCAGGGTCTGCTTGAGGGTGACCTTCTTCT
Organism: Pseudomonas putida; assembly: GCF_028682175.1. Taxonomy (GTDB): domain Bacteria; phylum Pseudomonadota; class Gammaproteobacteria; order Pseudomonadales; family Pseudomonadaceae; genus Aquipseudomonas; species Aquipseudomonas putida_AD. The sequence continues at coordinate 19,854 of NZ_JANHKS010000008.1, forward strand.
GCGCGGCCAGTTCATGGCCTGCGGGCACCGTGAGCACCAGGCGGTCGGTGCTGAAGTGCATCACCTGCAAACCCGCCGCTTCCACGGGCCCGGCGATGATGCCCATGTCGGTGCTGCCGTCGAGCACGCCGCGCACGATGTCCCGTGACAACCGCTCTTGCAGGTCCACTGTGACGCCCGGGCGCTGGGCCAGAAAGCCTGCCAGCACCTCGGGCAGGAATTCGGTCACGGCGGTGGTGTTGGCGAAGATGCGGATGTGCCCGGCTGAATCGGTGCCGTAGTGGGTGAACTCGCTTTTCAGGTAATCGACCTGGCTCATGATCAGCCGGGCGTGCTTGAGCAGGCGCTGGCCGGCCGGGGTCAGTTCCACGCCACGGCTGTCGCGGTACAGCAGACGGGTGTCGAGTTGGCCTTCCAGGGCCTTGATCCTGGCGCTGGCGGCGGCAGGGGACAGGAAGGCGCGGCGGGCGCCCTGGGTCAGGCTCGGGGATTCGCCGATGTGAATGAAGAGGCGCAAGTCAGCCAGGTCGAAGTGCATGGTTGAATCCGAACGTTGCGAATACTGAGGGCCGTTCAGCATACATGAACGCCGGTATACGCAAATGCAAATTCACAGAATGCCGGACACATTCCATGATCGCCTCATAACAACAACCGCAGAGGGTTATCCCTTATGAGTTCGACAGATTCGCCGGTGGATTTCAGCGCCTGGATCGGACGCACCGAAGAGGCTCAAGACCATCTGAGCCACAACCTGATCAAGCGCATTGCCGCCACCTTTGGCGAGCCGCTGCCAGCTGAAGGCGATGCATTGCCGCCGCTGTGGCAGTGGTGTTTCTTCCAGGAACCGGTGTTCGAAAGCCAACTGGGCAGTGACGGCCATCCGGCCCGCGGCGGTTTTCTTCCGCCTGCCGACAACCGCAACCGGATGTGGGCCGGAGGCCGCGTCGAATTCATCCAGCCGCTGAAAGTCGGTGCCGACGCCCATCGCCTGTCGACCATCTTGCATATCGAAGAGAAGCACGGCCGCACCGGCTCCTTGCTGTTCGTCACGCTGCGCCACGATTACTCGCAAGACGGCGAGCTGTGCGTGCGTGAAGAACAGGACATCGTCTACCGCGAACCCAATCCGCCCAAGCTCACCAGCGGCGAGGCGCCAGACATGGGCGACTGGAGCGAAACCATCGAGCCGACGCCGACCCTGTTGTTCCGCTACTCGGCCGTGACCTTCAACGGCCATCGCATCCATTACGACTACCCCTACGTCACCGAAACCGAAGGTTATCCGGGGCTGGTGGTGCACGGGCCGATGATCGCCACTTTCAATCTGCGGGCCTTCATCCGCGCCAACCCTTCCAGACGAGTGCGCCATTTCGCCTATCGCGGCGTGCGCCCGCTGAACGTGCCGACGCCGTTTCGCGTGGGTGGGCGCATCACCGAGCCAGGCACGGCGCAGTTGTGGGCCGGTAACGAAGCCGGTGTGGCCCAGAGCGCCGAAGTGCGTTTCGACTGACTTCTCTTCTTTTACAGAGCCGGCCGCGCATTCGCCGCGCCGCTGCCAGATGCGAGCACACACCATGAGTCCATACGACAACGAAGATCTCAATGCCATCCGTGAAGGCGTGCGCGCCCTGTGCGCCGAATTTCCTGCCGAATACTGGCGCAAGATCGATGAAGAAAAGGGCTTCCCCGAAGCCTTCGTCAAGGCGCTGACCGATGCCGGCTGGCTGTCGGCGATGATCCCCACCGAGTACGGCGGCTCGGGGCTGGGCCTGGCCGAAGCCTCGGTGATTCTCGAAGAAGTGAACGCCTGCGGCGGCAACTCCGGCACCGTGCACGGCCAGATGTACAACATGTTCACCCTGCTGCGTCACGGCAGCGACGCGCAGAAAAGCTACTACCTGCCAAAACTCGCCAGCGGCGAATTGCGCCTGCAATCGATGGGCGTGACCGAGCCGACCACCGGCACCGACACCACCAAGATCAAGACCACCGCCGTCAAGCAGGGCGACAAGTACATCATCAACGGCCAGAAGGTCTGGATCTCGCGCATCCAGCATTCGGACCTGATGATCCTGCTGGCGCGCACCACGCCGCTGGCCGAGGTGAAGAAGAAATCCGAAGGCATGTCGATCTTCCTGGTCGACCTGCGCGAAGCCATCGGCAACGGCCTGACCGTGCAGCCGATTGCCAACATGGTCAATCACGAAACCAACGAGCTGTTCTTCGACAACCTCGAATTGCCCGCTGACAGCCTGATCGGCGAAGAGGGCAAGGGCTTCAAGTACATCCTCGACGGCCTGAACGCCGAGCGCACGCTGATCGCCGCCGAGTGCATCGGCGATGGCCGCTGGTTCGTGGAAAAGGCCAGCGCTTATGCCCGCGACCGCGTGGTGTTTGGTCGCCCCATCGGGCAGAACCAGGGCGTGCAGTTCCCGATTGCCGAAGCGCACATCGAAATCGAAGCGGCGGACCTGATGCGCTGGCGCGCCTGCGAGGAATACGACAGCGGCAAGAATGCCGGCGCCGCAGCCAACATGGCCAAGTACCTGGCGGCCAAGGCCTCGTGGGAAGCGGCCAACGCCTGCCTGCAGACCCACGGCGGTTTCGGCTTTGCCAACGAATACGACGTGGAGCGCAAATTCCGCGAGACCCGCCTGTACCAGGTCGCGCCGATCTCCACCAACCTGATTCTTTCCTACGTCGCCGAGCACCTGCTCGAACTGCCACGCAGCTTCTGAGGACATCCCGATGAGTCATACCCAGGCAAGCCACACTCAGGTATTAGCGGGCTTCCTCGCCGAGCTGAAATACGAGCAGATTCCAGGCCACGTGCTGGACCGTACCGAAGACCTGTTCCTGGACTGGATCGGCTCGGCGCTGGCCAGCAAGGGCGCGCGGCCGATCCCGATTTTCGAGCGCTATGCCGAGCGCATGGGCCCGGCTGACGGCAAGGCCAAGGTGCTGACCAGCGACCGCCGCACCTCGGCGTACTTCGCGGCGTTGGTCAACGGCGCCGCTTCCCATCTGGTCGAGCAGGACGATCTGCACAACAGCTCCGTGCTGCACCCGGCCACCGTGGTGTTTTCGGCGGTGCTGGCGGCGGCGCAGGACCTGGGCAAATCCGGGCAGGATCTGCTGCTGGCGTCGGTCGCAGGTTACGAGGCGGGCATTCGTATCGGCGAGTTCATGGGCCGTTCGCATTACCGCATCTTCCACACCACCGCGACCGTCGGCACCCTCGCTGCAGCCGTGGCGGTGGGCAAGTTGCTGGACTTCAATCAGGAGCAGTTCATCAACCTGCTGGGCAGCGCCGGCACTCAAGCGGCGGGCCTGTGGGAATTCCTGCGTGACGCGGCCGATTCCAAACAGCTGCACACCGCCAAGGCCGCGGCCGACGGCTTGCTCGCCGCCTACATGACCGAGGACGGCCTGACCGGCGCGCGCAACATTCTTGAAGGCGACCAGGGCATGGCGGCGGGGATGTCCACCGACAGCGATCCGAAGTGGCTGTCCGACCGTCTGGGCACGCGCTGGGCGCTGGTGGAAACCTCGTTCAAGTTCCACGCCTCGTGCCGCCACACTCACCCGGCCGCCGATGCGCTGTTGCACCTGATGCAGCGCGAAGGCTTGCAGCACGACCAGATTGCCAAGGTGGTGACCCGTGTTCACCAGGGTGCAATTGACGTGCTGGGCCGGGTCGATGTGCCGCAGACGGTGCACCAGGCCAAGTTCTCGATGGGCGCGGTGCTGGGCCTGATCGCCGTGCATGGCAGCGCGCAGTTGATCGAATTCCGCGACCTGGCCCTGACCGACGCCGCCGTCGCAGCGTTCCGCGAGAAGGTCACGATGGAGCTGGACCCGGAAGTGGATGGCGCCTACCCGGCGCGCTGGCTGGGCCGGGTGATCGTCACCACCACCGACGGACGCACCCTGAGCGCGGCCATCGACGAGCCCAAGGGCGACCCGGGCAACACCCTGTCGCGGCCAGAGCTGGAAGCCAAGGTTCAGCGCCTGCTGGCGTTCTCCGGCGCACGCACGGTGGAGCAGGGCAAGGCGTTGATCGAGCGGGTCTGGCAACTGCGCGATGCGCGGGAATTGGGCGATCTGATTTAAGGCATACGCCGAACCTGTAGGAGTGAGCTTGCTCGCGATAGCGGTATGCCTGTGCCAGAGGTAGTGACTGACACAACGCATCGCGAGCAAGCTCACTCCTACAGGGATGCGTGAGAGGTGGAAAAACATGACTCAACAAAACCCCCGTCCCCTGGACGGCATCACCGTGATCAGCCTGGAACACGCCATTGCGGCGCCATTCTGCACGCGGCAACTGGCGGACCTTGGTGCCCGTGTGATCAAGATCGAACGCCCCGGCACCGGTGACTTCGCCCGTGGCTACGACCAGCGCGTCGATGGCCTGGCCTCGCACTTCGTCTGGACCAATCGCTCCAAGGAAAGCCTGACCCTGGACCTCAAGCAGGACGTGGCCGGCGATATCCTTGAGTCGCTGCTGGCCAAGGCCGACGTACTGGTGCAGAACCTGGCGCCGGGTGCTGCGGCGCGCATGGGCCTGTCGTTCGAAACCCTGCACCAACGCTTCCCGCGGCTGATCGTCTGCGATGTGTCCGGTTATGGCGAAGGCGGCCCGTACGAGAAGAAAAAAGCCTATGACCTGCTGATCCAGAGCGAGGGCGGCTTTCTTTCGGTCACTGGCGGACCGGGGGAGAACGAAATGGCCAAGGCCGGTTGCTCCATCGCCGACATCGCCGCCGGCATGTACGCCTACACCGGCATCCTTTCGGCGCTGCTGCTGCGGGACAAGACCGGGGAGGGCAGCCGCATCGATGTGAGCATGCTGGAAAGCCTGGTGGAGTGGATGGGCTATCCGATGTACTACGCCTACAACGGCGCGCCGCAACCGCCACGGGCCGGGGCGTCGCACTCGACGATCTACCCCTACGGGCCGTTTCCCACCGGCGGTGGTGGCACCATCATGCTGGGCCTGCAGAACGAGCGCGAATGGGCGCTGTTCTGCGAGAAGGTGTTGCTGGACAAGGCGCTGGCCACCGACGAGCGTTTTTCGGCCAACTTCAAGCGTTCGGAAAACCGCGAGGTGCTGCGGCAGATCATCGTCGACGGCTTTGCCGCGTTGAGCCTGGATGAGGTGGTGGCGCGTCTTGAGGACGCGCAGATCGCCAACGCACGGGTCAACGACATGCACGGCGTGTGGGACCACCCGCAACTCAAGGCCCGCGACAGCTGGCGCGAAGTGGACAGCCCGTCGGGGCCCTTGCCGTCGCTGCTGCCGCCTGGCCGCAACGCCGCCTTCACCCCGCGCATGGATGGCGTGCCGGGGCTGGGGCAGCACACGCAGAGCATCCTCGGCGAGCTGGGTTTTTCCGCCGAGGAGCAGGCGCGGATGAGTGCCGCCGGCGTGGTTTAAGGGCCGACGGAATTGCTCCCAGCCCCTGCACTCTGTGGGAGCGGGCTTGCCCGCGAAGAGGCCAGTGCAGGCGCCCCATCTTTGGTGTCTGGTGATCGGCCTTCGCGGGCAAGCCCGCTCCCACAGAGTCGGGTGGTGCTCTGACATTGATTCATGACCAAGGAATTTTTCAACCATGCCCCAACCCACCATCCGCTCCGCGCTGTTCGTCCCCGGCAGCCGACCCGAGCGTTTCGCCAAGGCGCTGGCTGCTGGCGCCGATGCGGTGATCGTCGATTTCGAGGATGCCGTCGAAGAGCCGCTCAAGCGCCAGGCGCGGGATCATCTGGCGGCGTTTCTGCAGGCCAACCCACAGGCGTCGGTCTGGGTGCGGGTCAATGCGCCGGATCATGCCGAGCATGGCGCTGACCTGGCGTTCTGCAAACAACACGCGGGCGTGGCCGGCGTGCTGCTGCCCAAGGTTGAAAGTGCCGCCCATGTGGCGGCGGTGTGGGCCACCGGCAAGCCGGTATTGCCCATCATCGAAAGCGCCAAGGGCCTTCTGGCGTTGCAGGAAATTGCCCATGCACCGGGTGTCGAGCGCTTGTCGTTCGGCGGCCTGGACCTGGCGCTGGACCTGAACCTCAACACCGGCACCGCCTCGGCGCAGATGTTCCTCGATCAGGCGCGCATGTCGGTGCAACTGCATTCCCGAGGGGCGGACCTGCTGCCGCCGCTGGACGGCGTACACCCGGCCATCGGCGATCCCGACGGCCTGCACCGGGTCATCCGCCATGCCCACGACATGGGCTACGGCGGCGCGCTGTGCATTCATCCGGCGCAGGTGCCGATGATCCACGCCGCGCTGGCGCCCAGTGTCGAGGATCTGGGCTGGGCCCGGCGGGTGGTGGACGCCAGTGCCGCAGCCGGCGGCGCAGGTGCCTTCCAGCTGGACGGGCAGATGGTCGATGCTCCGGTGCTGTTGCGGGCGCAGCGATTGCTGGCCATGAGCGCGAGATGAGGCCCGTCCGCCATATGGCGTTCGGCTATGACGAATGCCGGCTTACATAAAAGCTGATTCTCTAAACACATCATGTTGGGCATGGTTAGGGTGCACAACGCTCAAGCAGTACCGATTGCTCCTACAAAAAATACGCTCCTACAAAAATAAAAAGGTGATATCGATGTTGAAGCTGACCAAGGCGCTGTTCTGCGCCGCTGCAGTCTCCGTGGCCGGTATGGCGCACGCTGACCCCGTCGTCATCAAGTTTGCCCACGTGGTGGCGGAGAACACGCCTAAAGGCCAGGGCGCCTTGATATTCCAGAAAATGGTCGCCGCCGACCCGGCCTTGAAAGACAAGGTCAAGGTCGAGGTGTACCCCAACTCTTCGCTGTTCGGTGACGGCAAGGAAATGGAAGCCCTGCTGCTCGGCGACGTACAGATGCTGGCGCCGTCGCTGGCCAAGTTCGAGCAGTACACCAAGAAAACCCAGATCTACGACCTGCCGTTCCTGTTCAATGATCTGGCCGCCGTTGACCGTTTCCAGCAGGGCCCCCAAGGCAAGGCGCTGCTGACCTCGATGGACGACAAGGGTATTCACGGCCTGGCTTACTGGCACAACGGCTTGAAGCAGCTGTCATCGAACAAGAAGATGGTCGAGCCCAAGGACGCCCGCGGCCTGAAGTTCCGCGTACAGGCTTCAAGCGTGCTGGAAGCGCAGTTCGTGGCGCTGCATGCCAACCCGCGCAAGATGAGCTTCGCCGAGGTGTACCAGGGCCTGCAGACCGGCACCGTCAACGGTACCGAGAACACCTGGTCGAACTATGAGAGCCAGAAGGTCAACGAGGTGCAGCCGTACTTCACCGAGTCCAACCACGGCCTGATCGACTACATGGTCATCACCAACTCCAAGTTCTGGAACGGCCTGGCGCCTGATGTGCGCGACGAGCTGCAAAAGATCATGGATCAGGTGACGGTCGAGGTGAACAAACAGGCCGAAGCCCTGAACCAGACCGCCAAGCAGAAGATCATCGATTCCAAGACCAGCGAGATCGTGACCCTCACCCCCGAGCAGCGCGCCAAGTGGCGTGAAGTGATGAAGCCGGTCTGGGACAAGTTCTCCGAAGAAATCGGCCCGGACCTGATCAAGGCTGCGGACGATGCCAACCAGGCGTCTGTCGTCGCCCGATAAGACCGCTTCATCCAGGCAGTGATGTCTGCGTGGCCGCCGGGCTCCCGGTGGCCGCTCTCTCGACGTTCGGAGAATTCTTATGCAATCGCTGACGCGACTCTGGGAGCACCTGGAGGAGGGCATGATCGCCTTTCTGCTGGCTGCCATGACGCTGGTGACTTTCGTCTACGTGGCGCTGAACAACATCTACACGCTGTTTTACACCCTCAGCGACCAGTGGGCGGTCAGCAGTGATTTTTTCGCAGGGATCGGCGATCACTTGATGGGTTATGCCCAGGGCATGACCTGGAGCGTCGCCCTGACCAAGGCCTTGTTCGGCTGGCTGATTTTCTTCGGTATCTCCTACGGCGTGCGCACTGCCGGGCACCTTGGGGTCGATGCGCTGGTGAAAAAGACCAGCAAACCGGTGCAGCGGATTCTCGCGATGCTCGCCTGCGCCTGCTGCCTGGCCTACGGCGCGCTGTTCCTGATCGCCAGTTACAAATGGGTGTCGGCGCTGTTCGTGGCCGGGATCGGCGCTGAAGACCTGGACCGTTATGGCGTCAAGGTCGCCTACATCACCGTCATCGTGCCCATTGGCTTCGCGCTGGTGATCGCCCGTTATCTGGAAATTCTCTACCGCATCTGGACCCACCGGCAGACGGGCCTTGGGCTGGCCGATGAGGCAGCAGAAGCCAGCAAACTGGCCAACCCTAACGAGGAGCAACACTGATGACCGTTCTTTGTCTGTTCCTCCTGCTGTTCGTGTTCATGTTCCTGGGCGTGCCCATTGCGATTTCGCTGGGCCTGTCCGGTGCGGTATCGATCCTGCTGTTCAGCCAGGACTCATTGAGTTCGCTGGCGATCAAGCTGTTCGAAACATCCGACAGCTACACCTTTCTGGCGATTCCGTTCTTCCTGCTGTCCGGCGCCTTCATGACCACAGGTGGCGTGGCGCAGCGCTTGATCGACTTTGCCAACGCCTGTGTGGGCCACATTCGCGGCGGCCTGGCGATTGCGGCAGTGCTGGCTTGCATGTTGTTCGCGGCGTTGTCTGGCTCTTCGCCTGCCACGGTGGCGGCGGTGGGTTCGATTGCCGTGGCTGGCATGGTGCGTTCGGGTTACCCGAAGGAATTCGGCGCCGGGATCATCTGTAACGCCGGTACCCTGGGCATCCTGATTCCGCCGTCGATCGTGATGGTGGTGTACTCGGCGGCCACCGAGACTTCGGTGGGCAAGCTGTTCATCGCAGGCGTAGTGCCGGGAATCCTGCTGGGCGTGATCCTGATGGTGGTGATCTACATCGTCGCTCGGGTCAAGAAGCTGCCAGCGCAACCACGGGTGTCGTTCCGCGAGTGGCTGTCCACCGCGCGACGGGCATTCTGGGGCCTGCTGTTGCTGGTGATCATCCTGGGCGGCATCTACAGCGGCATGTTCACCCCTACCGAAGCTGCGGCCGTGGCGGCGGTGTATTCGGCGTTCATCGCGCTGTTCGTGTACCGGGACATGCGCATTCGCGATTGCCCCAAGGTGCTGCTGGAGTCCGGGCGACTGAGCATCATGCTGATGTTCATCATCGCCAACGCCATGCTGTTCGCCCACGTGCTGACCACCGAACAGATCCCGCAGCAGATCACCAACTGGGTGATTTCCGAAGGGCTGACGCCAATCGGCTTCCTGATCATGGTCAATGTGGTGTTGCTGGTGGCGGGCAGTTTCATGGAGCCTTCGGCCATCGTGCTGATCCTGGCGCCGATCTTTTTCCCGATTGCCACCAAGCTTGGGATCGACCCGATTCACCTGGGCATCGTGATGGTGGTGAACATGGAAATCGGCCTGGTTCACCCACCCGTGGGGCTGAACCTGTTCGTGACCTCGGCGGTGACCGGCCTGACCCTGGGGCAGACGATCCGCGCGGCGCTGCCGTGGTTGTCTATCCTGTTGTTGTTCCTGATTCTGGTGACGTACGTGCCGTTCATCTCGCTGGCCCTGCCGAACTGGCTGGGCATGCCATGACGGCGTGAGTCATTGACCGAACTGTGAGCGCAGTGCCTTGGCCCTCGTCGACTTTGAGTCTTCGGGGGCTTTTTTCATCCCATTGTGCCGATTCCCCCCGTAGCAGCACGGCTTGCCGGCGGGGGCGTCGTGTCAGGCAATGCAGAGGTGTCTGATACACCGCCCCCGCCGGCAAGCCGTGCTGCTACGGTGCGTGGTGTTCGGGCCGGTCAATCGGCGAAATCAGGCGCGTGCCGCGCCAGGATCCGTTTCACGCTTTCCAGATGCAATCGCGCACTTTCGGCATCCTCCTCACCCATCTGCCGGGCCGTGCGCAACAGCACCTGCGGCTCGAGGGCTTTCAACGCTCGCCCGCTGCTCATCGCCTTGAGTTGCACTTCGGCCGCACGTTCCAGGTAGTAGAGATCGTCCCAGGCCTGGGCGATGCTATGACCGGTCACCATCACCCCGTGATTCTTCAGAAACAGAATATCCGCCCCGCCCATCGACGCCGCGATGCGGTCGCCTTCGCAGTTATCCAGCGCCAGCCCGTTGTAGTCCTCGTCCACCGCCACCCGGCCATGAAACTTCAGGGCTGTCTGCCCGGCCCACACCAGCGGTTCGCCTTCGAGCATCGCCAGCGCCGTGGCATTGGGCATGTGTGTGTGAAACGCCGCAATGGCGCCCGGCTTGTTCAGGTGCAGCCGGGCATGGATATAGAACGCCGTCGCTTCGGGCTTGCCATCGCCTGCAATCACATTGCCGTCAAAGTCGCAGATCAACAGGCTCGACGCCGTGATCTCCTCGAAGCTCAAGCCATAGGGATTCACCAGAAACAGCTCGGGATGCCCTGGCACCAGCGCCGAAAAGTGATTGCAGATGCCCTCGCTCAAGCCCAGCCGCGCCGCCATGCGCAGGCTGGCGGCGAGGTCCAGCCGGGCGGCGGCGATCTGCGGGCTGTCCAGGTTCGTGTAGTGCCGGTCGTTGCGCGCAGCGCTGCGCAGATCGTGTGCCATGGAGCTCTCCTTATTCGTTCGCCCAACCCTTGCCGCGAATGTAGTCGGGCACCTGGGCCAGGTTCGTCAGCGTCGCGTCAGGAGTGTAGTCGGGCAAGGGTCTGCGGCGAGTGCCGCGGTCGATCCACACGCAACGAAAGCCCAGGTCCCGGGCCACTGTCAGGTCCAGATGGGGGCTGGCGCAGATGTGCAGCACCTCGTCCAGATCCACATCCAATTGCTCATGGGCATGCCGGAACAGGCGGTGATCGGGCTTGTAGGCTTGCGCCTGTTGCGCAGTGATCACGCGGTCGATATGGCCGCCAAGCTGGGCCACGTTGCCCTTGATGATGTCGTCATCGGTGTTGGACACGATGCACAGCTTGAAGCCCTGGGCCTTGAGCCACTTCAGGGTCTCGGGCACTTCAGGGAAGGGCGGCATCTGGCCGATCCGGCGAATCAGGCTCTCGGCGTCGTCAGGCTCGCAGGGCAGGCCGAGTTCTTCCAGGGTCAGGGCCATCGACTGGCGGGAAATGTCGGCGAACGAATGGTGGGGTGGCGTCTGTTCCAGGCGGTGTTCGTGACGGTCGTAGATCTCGATGAAACGGTCGGCATCCAGTGCGGGATTGCCTTTGCGCGCCAGCAATTGACGCACGCAGTCGAGCAGGCCTTCGTCCCATTGAATCAGGGTGCCGTAGCAGTCGAAGGTCAGCCAGCGGGGGCGGGGAGTGGTCATGGTCGGCTCCAGATCGAAGTGTTGTGAGGCCACTCTAGACGTTCGTGGTTTTGATCGTAAAATTAAATTAAGATCAAAAAATAAGTTGTATTTCGAATTAAGAGGGCGAACGCCATGTTTGATCTGGAACTGCTGCGCACGTTCGTCAGCGTGGTCGATTCAGGCGGCTTTACCAAGGCTGGCGAGCGGGTCAACCGCACCCAGTCCACAGTCAGCCAGCAAATCCGCAAACTGGAGGAGACGCTTGGGCGCCCTCTGTTGCTGCGACAGCGGGCGAGCAAGCACATCGAGCTGACCGAAGACGGCGAGCGCCTGATCGGTTATGCCCGGCGGCTGGTAGCCTTGGCGCTGGAAGCCCACAGCGTGCTGTGTGGCGATGGCGAGGTTGGCGTGGTCAAGCTGGGCGTGCCCGAGGATTTCGACGTGCAGCGCCTCATGGCCTTGCTGTCCGGCTTTGCCCGGGAGCATCCGCGCATTCGACTGGACACCGTCAACGGCCTGAGCGTCGATCTGCATCAGCGCCTGGAAAACCGCGAGATCGATTTGGCGCTGGTCAAGCGTGATCGCGGCAGCAAGCAGGAACCGGCACTGGCCAGTTGGCCTGAACAGGTCAACTGGGTGGCGGGGTGCCAGATGGACGTCATCGACGATCCTGTGCCGTTGGTGGTTTACCCTCAGGGCTGCATCTATCGAAACCGCATCGTGCACGCCCTGGAGTCGTCCGGGCGGCGCTGGCGCGTGGCGTTTGCCAGCCAGAGTCTGGTGGGCATTCAGGCGGCAGTGTCTGCTGGGCTGGGGATCAGCCTGCTGCCTGCGTCGGCCATGTTGGTCGATCATCGTTTGCTGGGCGTGGAGGAAGGGTTTGCGGCGGTGCCGCCCAGCGAGCTGGCGCTGGTGGCGGCCAACCGGATGCTGACCGATGTGCAGCGCACCCTGGTCGAGTACATGAAGGGGCAGATGACAGGCAATTGATACAGGCAAAAAAAAATCCGCGCAGGCCCAGAACATCAGGGCACCACGCGGATCGTCTACGACTCGGTCAGTGCATGAAAAGTGCGATCAGGATAATCACCGGGATCGGCACACCCAGGAACCACAGCAGTAATGAGCGCATGATGTTTCTCCTTGATCAGCGAAGGGTAGAAGTGCTGGCGTAAGCACGGGTTTCAACGTAGGTCACGGCGTCACGGCGACGGCCACCCCAGATGGCGGCGAGGCTGGCGACGAAGGCACCGCAGAGCAGGGCGACGAAGGTCCACAGCGCGGTCATGGCGGCAACCTTGGCTGCAGTCTCGGCGGCTTGTTGGGCTTTGAGTTTGGCGTCAGCCACGGCCTGCTTGGCCTGACCGTAAACCTGATCGACACGGGCCTGGGCGTCGGCCTGGCTCAGGTTGGTACGTTGCGAAACCAGTTGGGCCAGGTAGTTGCGGTCTTCGGTTGCCAACTGACCATCGTTGGCCAGGGTCTTGGCGAAGATACGCACCACCACGCCGCGCGCTGCGTCATCGCTGACGGCTGCAGGGCGGTCGTCGCGGAACAGGCTGTCGACGAAGTAGCCATATTGATCGGAGCTGGTGTTACCGGCTGCACTGCCGGCTGCAACCGCTGCGGTCCCGGCAACGCCTGCTACCGCACTGGCACCGGCCTTGACACCGCTGCCGACGATGCCGCTGACCGAGCCCACGACCAGCACAGCGGTCACCAGGGTTGCGATTGCCCAGGACAGGAAGCCATGAGCGGTGTCGCGGAAATACACTTCATCGCCATGCATGTTCGACCACTTCACCCGCAGCCGACCGGCCAGATAGCCACCAAGGCCCGAAGCGATGATTTGCGTCAGCGCCAGCCAGATCACCGTGGAAATGCCCAGTGTCTTGGCGCTGGCCCCTTCACTGGCCCACGGCGACATCGCTGAGAAGCCCAGCCCGGAGCCCAGCAGTACCAGAATCAACGATAAGGCAGCGGCGCCCGCGGCGCCGGCAAAGATGGCAGCCCAGGACACGCCTGATGCTGTGGAGGGTTCTTCTACGTCGGCAGGATAGGAATCAGGGGAAACGTTCATCGTGTGCTGCTCCATGCGAATAGGTGTTGCAGGAGCTAATGCACCGGCTGTGCCAGTGGTTGAAATAAGAAATTGCAATATAAATCAGTAAGTTAACTGATGGGGTATGCAGTCCTGTTCATGCAATTTGCATGACAGGCCAAGGTTGCGGTGGCGTTCTGCCCGGTTTGTAGAAGTTCAGCCCGATCAAGGGATTGCACGATGTTTTTCGCGTTGATCGAGACCCGCTAGAAATATTCTGGCACTCATTTTCTGAAGGGTTGTCCTGTGCAGTCCGCTCCTGCGGACTTTCTGAACGCAGAACCGCAACATATATATGCATTACCCGCCTTTAGGCTAATGTCCCGGTGCCAGCGCATGACCTATAGTTTGCGCACGGCCCACCGATCTTCGAGAGGTTTACCACCATGTTCGTGCACCGCCCCCTGGAAGAAAAAGACATCCCGGCCGTCTGCGACATGCCTCAGAGCATCGACGAGCTTTTCTACATGTTCCCCAAGGCCACCTTTCCGCTCACCCCTGCGCAGCTGAAAGATGCGATTGAACAGCGCTCCGACAACACAGTTATTGAACTGGACGGGGTAGTGGTCGGCTTCGCCAACTTTTCCCGCTTCGACTTCCGGGGCCGCTGCTCGATGGGCAACGTCATCATCGCGCCCCATGCCCGCGCCAAGGGCGTTGGCAGGTACATGATCGGTTGCATGATGGAACTGGCCTTCGGCAAACATGAGGCCAAGGAACTGACCGCCTCCTGCTTCAACCACAACGTGCCGGGCCTGTTGTTCTACCCCAAACTCGGCTTCAAACCCTTCGCCATCGAAGAACGCCAGGACAAGAAAGGCGCTCGCGTGGCATTGGTTCACCTGCGCCTGCCCCGCGAATAACTTCCACGAATTGCCACTCGTCGGTCAGCCTTACAGTGGCCGACGAGCGGTTCAATGTCTTTTGCGCCAATTCCGGGCCTGTTCAGCCTCCCCACTGCTGACCCTCGAACGAATCCGCTCGTTTTTTCCACTGGTTACTGCTGATGAATCGTTTTTTCGAAACGAGAAGACAGTTAACCGGCGCCACAATTCACTGTTTTTCAGCTGTTTGCTTCCGGTTTGGGCCAGGCGTATAACTTGGCTTATTCGCCAATAACCATGAGGTTCTTGAGACGAATCGAGCGATGGCATCCCCACGCAAGTGGGTTACTGGGTGTTGGCGAGTGACTGTTACAAGTTATGACAGGAGTCGCCTCGGGAGGATATAACTAATGATTGCATGTACGCTTTCCAACCTTGAACTACGCAGCATAATTGAAAGTGCGTTTCTGCCGATGCGTTGCAACTGCACCGTGATGAGTGACTCCATGACGGTCGAAGTGATTGACCCGCTCACCGAGCGCGTAGAGCTGCTGGCCAGCGGTATTGCGCTGGAGCGGCTGGACAATAGCCGCGCCCTGTGCGAACTGATCGGCGAATTGCGCGCCGACCTGAACAATTCGCGCTACCAGCAGCGACATGCGCTGGCAGGCTGAATGACGCGATGTGTTTTACGTATACCAGGGTTCACAGACCGACGCCCATGATGCAGTGCATGTCATGGGCGTTTTTGTTTTAGCGCCTCTGGCGACGGATGTTAGTTGATCAAGGCTTTGGGTTTATCACCTTCGATAACTCCACCCCTCTTATATATTTCTCACCTATCCCCGCAATAGCGTTGAACGAATGACGCGACCGCACTCAAATGAAGTGTTCCAGAATTCTGGCCAATGTCTGCCGGGATGCGCGTTCCATCGGCGGCAGGATCAGGGCATCTGCACGTAGATCTGGAATTACGCTCGCATACCTTTTATCTTAAGCCCGCACAGGGCGGCAGGCCGCCGGTTTCGCTTAACACCACACAGACAGGGGAATGCATGGCTGACTACCAGCCCGATGCCCGTGAAGTGCCGCAGGGGTCGGACCTCAGGGGCGATGTTCGTCGACGCAAGGTAATGATGGGCGTTGGCTTGCTGATGGGCATCGTCGTGCTCTGTGTGGCAGCCATACTCCTCATGCTGCAGCGCCTGGAAGCGAGGAACGCCAGTTTCCAGCCCCCCATGACCGCCCTGGAACGCCAACGCCTGCTGCCGCCCGACCCGGTGCTCGACACGGCACCGCAGATTCAGGGCTTGCGCTATGGGGAGCAGCCCGGGCTTATTGGCGACGACCTGGTGGCACCCGAGGTCCAGCACGTCAGCCACGGCCCGTTAGGCCAGGCTCCGGCGCTTGAGGGCGGCAACCTGCATGCCGACTCGGCTGCAGGCCTGCAACACGCCAGTCATTTGCAATAACGCGCCCGGCACCAGCTCGTGCGATCAATGCACGCTGCGGTGGTGCTCATTTTCAAACAACAGCCTGAATTGTTCTTCGCCATTGTGCTCGATCGCGTAGTGCTCGCGGATCGGGCCGGCTTCGATCCTGCCGTCCAGTGCAACGCGGATGATGGCTGACTTTGGCAGGTAATCGGGCACTTCACCAATGATCGTCAGTTCCCTGAAGCTGTGGCCGTCCATCTCCACCGTGGCCAGGCGAACCCTGCACGTCGCCTGCATGGGAATAGGGCCAAACAGGGTGTCACGTGAATAGTCGATTTCGGCAATGCTGGACCGACGGTTTTTCTCAGCATTCATGTTTGCGACCTCCATATCCGTTCAAAAGTGGTACGAGCCAGACAGTGGAACCGGGCGGGCCGGGAATAGTTCTGTGTTTTTGCCGGCAGGTATGACCATCCATCGACTGCACTGGCAAGGCAGCGGCTTGATTTCGGAGAAAAGCGGCTTTTATGGCGTCATTAATATGCCTGCGCCTCAATGGACGGAAAACCGGCTGGAAAACATTCTCATCCGGATAATAAGCAGGCTAATGATGTGACAGTTTTCCGACAACTAGCAGCCAAGTTTGCGGTTCGATTAATCGCAAGTTGATAAAAAAATGAACGGTTGCGATTTTAAAAATGTATGGAGATATTCACCGCTCCAGAAATAATGACGTCAAAAAATAAAATCGTTTTAAAACAGTATGTTGAACACTCAGATTACACAAAACGAGATTTTCTCGAAAATTTGACACCTTCCGGGTTTTTTGAAACTATCACCCTACGTAATTCTTCTTGTAATAGTTTGAAATAAATTTTGACCCGTTACCGATTGCGCGCCTGGAAGTCCCGAACCAGAGCGCTTCGCTAATGGCGGTAGCGTCTCCCAGGTCCCCGCAGAAGTGATTTCAGGGCGCCGCCAGGTGATCGATTCCTCTTCTTAGTGGCGCTGCCGCGCACTTGCTGCCGTTTTCAACCCGCTGCCCTTATGGTCGGTGTGCGGTAGTCATGCCCAAGGTTTTCTGCGGTACATGTTTTGTATCAAGTTAGACATGTTCGTATCAAGTTACACATAAACGCAAGTTGCTTTAGAGCAGGCGGTTCTTTGCGCCTGTTACACATTGTCCCGGACGCATTTTGGGCTGCGCTCAATGCATCGACCTCGTTTGGAGTCAAGATTATGTATGGAGATCATCTGGAAACCGTTTGCGGTTGCGTAGTCGGTGGTGCCGGACCGGCAGGAATGGGGCTGCTTTTCAATGCATTGAAGAGCGGAGCCATGCCGGAGCTGGCCAGGGAAGGCCTGATCATTGTCGATGCAAGCCCCAACCCGGGCACGGGTCGCCTGGGCGACTACAGGATCACTGCCAACTCGGTAGGCGATGTGTTCCTCGATTGCCTGCGCGATCCGGCGCTCAAGGATGTGTTCGAACCCCTCGAACACTCTCCGGCGTATTGGCGTATCCGCCGTCAGGCCCAGAGCGCGCCGCAACTGGCGGATGTGGCCGAGCTGCTCGCCGAGGCCTCGACACTGGTGCTCGACTTCATCGTCGAGCATTACGGTGTGAAGCTGTGGACCAGCACCACCATCACCGAGGTGGTGCACGAGGATGACGGTTATCAGGTCTGGGTCGAATCCCAGGGGCACACCCGGCGCATCCGTTGCCGGGCGCTGGTGCTCAATCTGGGCGGGCGGCAGGATCCGCAAAACCTGCTCGACAGCCTTGCCGACCAGGGCCTGGCCGTTCCACCCACGGCCAAGGTTCAGAGCGCCGACGAACTGCTGCGCATGAACGCTGTGCAACTGCGCGATTTCTTCGCCCCGACGCTGGCGCGCAAGGGGCGGATCAGTGTGGTGGGCGGTTCTCACAGTGCCTTCTCGACGCTGGAAAACCTCGCCGACGCCCTGGAATTCGCCGGCATGGACGAAGTGACCCTGGTGCACCGTTCGCCGATCCGGCTGTTCTACGAGACCGCCCAGGCGGCGACAGACGCAGGCTATGCCTTCGATCCGGTCAGGGATGTGTGCCCGGTATCGGGGCGCGTCAACCGCTCCGGCGGCTTGCGCTACCGTGCGCTGGATGTAGGACGTGAGGCATTGGCCAACGGGCATGTCGGCAAAACCGGTGTCAGAGTGCATCTGCTGCAGACGCTGAACGGTCCCGAGGGTCAGTACGAACTGGCGCGTCAGGCCTTGGCGGAGTCCGAGGTGGTGGTGCAGTGCACCGGCTACCAGCCACTATTGCCGCCGATGAATTATGTCGCCGGTGGCGCGATCAGCCTGATGGAAGTCAAGGGCGGGGTGGATTCGGACCCCGCCGGCTGCCCACTTGATTCCAACGGCCAGCGCCTCTATGGCCTGCACCTGTTCGGGCTCGGTGCCGGGCTTGGCGTTGATCCTCGGCTGGGCAGCGAAGCGTCATTCGACGGCCGTATCTACGGCGTCTGGCAATTCCACCATGACGCCAGCGGGGCTGTGATCGATGCCGTTCTGGCGCGGCTGCAGGAACCGCTCGCTCAGCCCGTCAGCGTCAGCCGCACGCTGGTGGCCAGTCGCGAAGAGCAGCGCCAGCCGTTCCTGTGGCCGGTGCTGGCCAACGCGCAATCCTGACTCTCCTTGCAAGACTTGCGTCCCGAACCGCCTCTGGTGGTTCGGGATTTTTTTTGCCTGATGTTTGCGCGGCGCAGGTTTATAGCCTTCAGCAATGTCGTGGGAAAACAATATGTTGGTCATCATTCAATTTTTGGATAGAGTGCGATCCTTCATCTATTCTGGGGTGTTCGTACCCTCTTCATTGACTCCACAAGGAACCGACAGAACATGCGCATTTTGATCGTGGGTGCAGGGGCGATTGGCGGCTACTTTGGTGGTCGGCTGCTGGAGGCGGGGCGCGACGTGACATTCCTGGTGCGCCCGGGGCGTGCCGAAGAGCTGGACCGCGACGGTCTGATCGTGCGCAGTCCGCTGGGCAATATTCTGTATCCATCGCCGCCCCACGTCATGACGCCGATGCTGGATCAGGTGTTCGATTTGATCGTGCTCAGTTGCAAGGCCTACGACTTGGATGCAGCGATGGAGTCCTTTGCCGCCGCCGTGGGTCCCGCGACCTTGATCCTGCCGCTGCTCAATGGCATGGCGCATCTGGATCGCCTGGCGGCGCGGTTCAGTCCTGAGAACGTGCTGGGCGGGCAGTGCCTGATTTCCCTGGACCGTGACGCCTCGGGGGCGATCCTGCACCTGAACGACACCAACCAGTTATCGTTCGGTGAGCTGAGCGGCGCCTTGACCCCACGGATTCTGAAAGTCGCCGAGGCGCTGGCCGACGCAGGATTTGCCGCAAACCTGAGTCAGCAGATCGTTCAGGAGATGTGGGAAAAATGGTGTTTCATCGCCACCGGCGCAGGCATTACCGGCGCCATGCGCGCGAGCATTGGCGATGTGATCCAGAGCGGGGGCGAGCCACTGATTCTCAAGTTGCTGGCCGAGTGCGCCAGCGTCGCCGAGCATTCCGGTTATGCGTTGCGCAGCGAGGTGCGCGAGCGATTCGAGACGATGCTGACCACCAAGGGCTCGAAGATGACAGCGTCCATGCTGCGGGATATCGAGCGGGGTGCGCCGATAGAGGTCGATCACGTGATCGGCGACATGATCGCCCGTCGCGCCGCTTCCGACAGACATGCGAAAGCGGGTATTACGGTGCTCGATTACGTGAACCTGCACCTCAAGTCCTACGAAGCGCGGCGGGTGAGGGAGCAGCGGTAGCGGTGATCTTGCGAACGCCCCCGCCCGTAGGAGCGCGCTTGCCCGCGATGGCGGTGTGTCAGCTTGCATATCGGTGACTGACCCACCGCTCCCGCCGGCAAGCCGCGCTGCTACGGTCATGTGTACGACATCAATCCCGTAGCAGTCCGGCTTGCCGGCGTGGCGCCTTCATGATCGCAATCGCCGGCAAGCCGAGCTGCTACGGACCGCGCAAGCAACGCACTTCTGGCTTACCCCTTGGCCTTCGCCAGCTCCATGATCATCCGGGTCAGCAGGTAGATCCTGGGCGATACGCTTTCCACTTCGGCATATTCCTCCGGTGTATGAATATTGCCGCCGACGATGCCGAAACCATCCAGGGTCGGCACGCCGACGCCCGCCGAGAGGCTGGCATCCGCTGCGCCGCCGCTGCCTTCGATGGTCAGCTTGCGGCCGATTTCGCCATATATCCCTTGCGCCATCTCCACCAGTTTGTCCGATTCAGGCGTCTGCGGCATGGGCGGCAGGCCGCGATCCAGGTGGGTGGTCACTTCGGTTTCCGGGATCAGCTTGTTGGCCGAAACCCGCGCCAGGTCTTTCTCGATGCGATCGAACTCCTCGGGCACTGCGGCGCGTACGTCGCCCTTGGCCGTGGCCTGGTCGGGAATCACGTTGACCCGGTCGCCAGCGTTGAGCACGGTGAAATTGATGGTGGTTTTCTTCTCGGCATCACCCAGCTTGCCCAGTTGCAGGATCTGGTGCGCCACCTCCATCGCCGCATTGCGACCCAGCTCCGGCGCGACACCTGCGTGGGACGCCTTGCCCTTGACTTCGACCACCGCAGTGGCGCTGCCCTTGCGCCACACCACCAGGCCATCGGCGGGGCGGCCTGGTTCCAGGTTCAGGGTCACGTCATGCTGTTTGGCGACTTTCTGAATCAGCTCGGTGGCGGCTGCCGAACCGGTCTCCTCGCTGGCGTCGAGCAGGAAGGAGATTTGCGCGTAGTCCTTGAAGTCGATGTTCTTCAGAATTTTCAGCGCATAGAGTCCGGCGACGATCCCGCCCTTGTCGTCCATGACCCCAGGGCCGTAGGCGCGACCATCCTTGATATGGAAGGGCCGGGCAGCTGCCGAGCCTTCCTTGAACACGGTGTCCATGTGCGCCATCAGCAGGATTTTCGCCTTGCCGGTGCCCTTGATTGTGGCCACCACATGGCTGCTTTTGTCTGGTGCGGTGTTGGGGAAGGTTTCGATGGTGGCGCCGAGTTTCTTCAGCTCCTCGACGGTGATGTCGCGCACCTGGGTAAGGCCCGGTTCATAGCCTGACCCGGTGTCGATGTTGACCAGTCTTTCCAGCAGTTTGAGGGCTTCGTCCTTGTATTTGTCGGCATCGGCCTGAACCTGTTTGTTCGGCTCGGCAAAGGCCGGGGAGGCGACGGCGAAGGTGAGGCCAAGGGCAAGGGCGCTGGCGAGCAGCGAGCGGGAAAACGATGACGGCATGGGTCTGTCCTTGATGTTGTTTTTTGAAAACGCCCCCTTACCCTAGCGTCTTGTACAGGTTTGTGCATGTTGGAATGCGACCTGTCCCCAATCAATTCGTCCCACACCCCGCCCGTGAAAGCACCACAAATCCCGTAGCAGCCGGGCTTGCCCGCGGGAGCGATCCGTAGGCCGCCCCCGCCGGCAAACCGTGCTGCTACGTGGACTGTGTTGCACGCACCGCCAAGCGAACCACTGCCTCGACCAGCAGCGCCAACCCCAACGCCCCGGCGCCAATCAGAAACAGCAACCGATGATCCCCGCCGCTGGCATTGAACAGCATCGAATACCCATACCCGGACAGCGCCTGCATCAGCGCAAACACCGTGGTCGCGCGGCTCCACGCAGCTCCTTGGGCGCCGGCATCCTGGGGCAGGAGTTCATGAACCCGCGCCAGCACCAGCGGCACGATGCCGGGCGGAAAGCTGCCGATGACCAGCGTCAGCGCCGCGATCAGCAGGCTGCTGTGGGAGCTGTACAAAATGCCGACCACCAGCGCCTGCACCACCAGCACCAGGCGAATGCCCCGCACCGGTCCCAGCCGGTCGGCGATGTAGCCATACAGCATGGGTCCTGCCAGCGCACCGACGCCATAGGCGATCCAGTACAGCGCCCCGACGTGAGCACCCAGCCCCAGGTCCCGCGCGACGAAATCCACCAGGAACACCATCAACGGCACCAGTCCGATCGCCATCAAGCCGAACTGCAGATAGGTCAGGTTCAGAAACAGCACATGACGCGGCGGGCGATGTACCTGCACCGCCTGAACAGAATCCGGTCCTGTTGTCGCCGTCGACGCCGCAACCTGTGGCCAGCCAGTCCAGCTGATGGCCGTCAGCACCGCGCAGAACGCCGCCAGGCCCAGCCAGGTGATGCGCAGCCCCGTGTCCAGCAGCAGCGGCACCAGCGTACCGGACGCGGCGATGCCCAGGCCCAGCCCGAAAAAGATCGCGCCACTGGCCAGCCCCTTGCGCGTGCCGGGAATGTGCGGCAGCACGGTGGAGGCGACCAGCACCATGATCGCGCCACCGGCCAGCCCGGAAATGAAGCGCCAGGCGAAGAACCACAGGGTCGACAGCGGCAGCGCACAGCCAGCGAACGACAGCGTCACCAGCACCATCATCAGGCGCAGGGTGGTGCGATTGGAAAACCTGCGAGCAACCGGGCGCCCCAGCAACGCGCCGATAAAATAGCCGGCAAGGTTGGCGGCGCTGAGAATGATGATGTCGGAGGTGGCGAACCAGTGGTTCTCGATCAGCGGCGGAATCAGTGGCGTGTAGGCAAAGCGCGCCAGGCCGATGCCGACCAGGGTGGCGCACAGCCCGGCAATGATGGCGTGCCAGGGGATGGCAGGGCGGACGGGCGCATTGTCCGGGGATGACGTATCCATAGAAACGGCTTCGGGCTGCATGTTGCTGACCTCGGAAAGAGATAGGAGTCTATGTTTGACAGCGATGTCATGTTTGTCACTCTAGTCAAAATTGACAGGCTTGACAAGAATGAGGTCAACTCATGGCTCGCAGGTGGATCGAGACGTCGATTCCACGGCTAATGAAAAACGCTGGAGAGCAGGGCAATGGCGGGTGTAAGACAGTTCGACGAAGACAGGACACTGGATCTGGCGATGAACGTGTTCTGGCAAAAGGGCCTGAGCGCGACCTCGATGCAGGATCTGGCCGAAGCGACGGGGGTGTTGCGCGGCTCGCTGTACAACGCCTATCAGGGCAAGGAGCAACTGTTTCTCAAGGTGTTCGATCGCTATCGCCAGCGCATGACCGCCAGCATGGCCCAGGCGCTGGCCGAGCCGTCGATCCGCGTGGCGCTGGAGAACTTCTTCGAGTTCATCATCAGCTCGATGATCGAGGGCACCCCGACCCGAGGCTGCCTGACCACCAAGACGGCGGTGGACGGTATCAGCGAGGTCGATACCATTCGCGTAGCGTTGCAGGGCATGCTCGATGACATCGAAGCCTTGTTGCACGCCCGGTTCGCCGCCGAGGCGCAGAACGACACGCTGAATCTTCCTGCCGACCAGGCCTCGCGCCTGGTGTCGACCTTCACCCGGGGCGTGGTGGTGATGGAGCGGATCTACCAGGACCCCGAGCGCCTGCGCAGCACCGCAGCCTCGATGGTCCGGGTGTTGGTAAAAGACTAGACCGGATCAGCAATGCATCGCCCAGGACAGAAACGTAGAACCTTTGCCGTGAGCTACCCTCAATAATTCAACATCTGTTGTCAGAGGAGAGGCGCACCATGCCGGTCAAGCACGATTTGTACGCGGATTTGAGTATCACCAAAGACGAGCTGCTCAAGCGTCGCAGCAAGGATGCCAAGCTCGATCATCTGGTTGGTCAGTACGACGCAATCGACGCCGACATCGTCAAGGCTGAAGCCGGATCGTCGGGCGATGTCTCGGACGACCAGCTCAAGAAGCTCAAGGAAAAGCGCCTGCTGGCCAAGGACAAGATCGTCCAGCAACTGATGTAGGGTGTTTGCGTCATGTGACGCGCTGAACACGAGCGGCGAGCTGTCCACACGAAGCTCGCCGTTTTGTTTTCAGCACATATCGAGAACTGTTCGCATCACGTGCTATAACTAAGCGCAGGCCGCGAACTAGAGCGGTCGCGTGGCTGTGCAGGGTATTAATTAATGTATGAAGTTGTTACTTATACAGATGTTAGTTGGCCAGAGAGTGAACAGTGTCACGCTAATGGATCCAAAAGTTACGCAGAAAAAAACGGCGTCAGGTTGTACGCCGTTTAATGAGCCTGCCACCGGGTAGCGGCAGACTAGTGACTTAGAAGATGAACCGCAGGGTCATTGGGGATCTTGGTTAGGCGCGATCTCGGCTTGAATACGTTTGTAGATTTCTTCACGGTGAACTGAAACGTTCTTCGGGGCGTTGATGCCGAGCCTGACCTGAAGGCCCTGTACGCCCAGAATGGTGACGGTGATTTCGTCACCGATGTTTATGCTTTCGCCGACTTTGCGGGTGAGTATCAACATAATCTTTTCCTTGATGGCCTCTTGAAGCGCCTCTACCAGGAGGCTGGCGTTAGCCTTTTGGGTGGTGTGGTTGCCGAGTGCATCCCAATGTGTCCGTCACTATGACGTCACAGGTATGCAATTAATTCCCCAGGTTCATCTTCTTGTCATTGGAATGGTCGCTCCTGAGGCCAGACGGCATGCGAATTTTGCCTGCTTTTGGCAGTAAATCCCCGTAACAATTGGCTATGGGGCTGATAGCCGAATCCGGGGCGGCGCCTATTGCACACTTCTTTCGCATTTATTGCAAAGCGCTCGTGCAGGCAAGTGATGAAATTTTCATTAGATTGCCTGTGAGCGATCTCCTAAAGGAGTGTAGGAGAGTTCCGAATTGCGTGACGTCAAAGTGATGCGACTTTAAACGAAATGGCTACAGGCTGTCTCTGGGCGTGTATCGGCAGGCAGGGGAGATGTGCGCGCGGCACAAATGAAATGCCCACCGCGAGGGTGGGCATTGTCACGCTGGAGGGTAGGTCAGACGACCAGCGACAGCAGCATGATGAAGATGATGCCGACCACCGAGAGGATGGTTTCCATCACGGTCCAGGTCTTCAGGGTTTCAGTGACGGTCATGTTGAAGTACTGCTTGACCAGCCAGAAACCGGCGTCGTTCACGTGGGACAGGATCAGCGAGCCTGCACCAGTGGCCAGCACCAGCAGTTCGCGGTTCACGCCCGGGATCATGCCGACCACCGGAGCCACGATGCCAGCGCCGGTGATGGTCGCAACGGTCGCGGAGCCGGTGGCCACGCGAATCACCGCCGCCACCAGCCAAGCCAGCAGGATCGGCGAGATCTGCGCCTGCACAGCCATATGACCGATCAGGTTACCGACGCCGCTGTCCACCAGCATCTGCTTGAAGCCACCGCCGGCACCCACGATCAGCACGATTGCGGCAACCGGCGCCAGGCTCTGGTCCAGCAGCTTGATGATCTGTTCCTTGCTGAAGCCGCGAGCGGCGCCAAAGGTGTAGAACGCCAGCAACAGGGCGAACAGCAGGGCGGCGATCGGGTGGCCGATGAAGTCCATCCAGATGCGGAAGATGTGGCCGGTCGGCAGCGCGACGTCGGCGAAGGTCTTGAGCAGCATCAGGAACACTGGCAGCAGGATCGTGATCAGGGTGATCGCGAAGCTGGGCAGGTTGTCGTTGGTCGATTCCTTGGCGATCTGGTCCATCAATTCCTTGGACGGGTTGCCCGGAATGTATTTGGCGATCCATTTGCCGTAGATCGGGCCCGCGATGATGGCGGTCGGGAAGGCGACGATCAGGCCGTAGAAAATCGTCTTGCCGATGTCAGCGTTGAAGATGCCGATGGCCAGCAGCGGACCCGGGTGCGGAGGCACCAGACCGTGCACCGCGGACAGGCCGGCCAGCAGCGGGATGCCGATTTTCACGATGGACACGCCGCTGCGACGGGCAACGATGAACACCAGCGGGATCAGCAGCACGAAGCCGATTTCGAAGAACAGCGGGATGCCCACCAGGAACGCCGAAAACATCATGGCCCAGTGCACGCGTTCTTTGCCGAAACGGCGAATCAGCGTCTGGGCGATCTGGTCGGCGCCGCCGGAGTCGGCCATCAGTTTGCCGAGCATTGTGCCAAGGCCCAGGATGATGCCGACGAAGCCCAGTACGCCGCCGAAGCCGTCCTGGAAGGATTTCATGACTTTGTCTACAGGCATGCCGGAGGTCAGCCCGAGAAAACCTGCTGCGATGGTCAGTGCTACAAAAGGGTGGACTTTGAACTTGGTGATCAGCAGCACAAGGCCGATGATGGTCACCAGCGCATCCACTAGCAGATACGTGTCTTGAGTCATACCAAACATGGGGTGTCTCTCCGTTGTATTTTGTTTTTTTGGAGCTACTGCAAAGCGCTATCGTTCACTGCCATGTGTACACAAAAAGACAGCGCTATCTTTGTCGCTCACGCCGGATCTGCGATCAGGAGCCGGTGAGGGCGTTGCCAGATGCGGTTTGCGATTCGTCCCACCAGCTTGCCGCCCTGGCACCGATGGTCTCGATCGTTTGGGTTGCGTCGACGACCAGGGTGCGGTCTTCGCCGTAGGGTGGTTCGAGGGTCGCGAACTGGCTGTCCACCAGGCTCGCCGGCATGAAATGCCCCGGCCGGTGCGAGCAGCGCTCGGTGGCAAGCTCCTTGGTCAACTCAAGAAACACAAAACCCAGGCCCGGCACGGATTCACGCAGGCGCTCACGGTAGATGAGCTTGAGGGCTGAGCAGGTCAGGACCGGTTTTTCACCGTTACGCACCGCCTGCGCGACTTCTTCGCCCAGGCGGGTGAGCCAGCCTGCGCGGTCTTCGTCATTGAGGGGGTGGCCGGCGCTCATCTTGTCGATGTTGGCCTGGGGGTGAAAGGCGTCGCCTTCGATCAGGCGTCCGCCACTGTTCTTGGCAATCTCGGCGCCGACGGCGCTTTTGCCACAGCCGGAAACACCCATTACCACGAGGGCAGAAATAGCAGTTGGAGCAGTCGTCATAAAAACCTCGCCCCAGAGACAGCGCTGTCTTTGCCGGATGGTGTGCAACACCGGCAAGGCTGTTTCCGGGTGTAGTCATTGTTATGGGTATTACGGTCGTTCATGAGTCACTCGACCTCGGCCGTGAACACGGTCGAAGAAGGTTGCGAGACTCCATGGGGTAGCGCTACCTTAGAGCCCATTCGACACAATCGCAACCCCTTCGCCTTTCCTTCCATTCAGTTGGCAACGCATGACTCGCATTGGTTCCCGCTCCACTGGTCGTCCCACCCTTAACGAGGTCGCGAAACTGGCGGCTGTTTCGCCCATCACTGCCTCACGCGCCCTGCGTGGCGTAGCGACCGTCGCGCCGGACCTGGTGGAAAAAGTACGCGCTGCTGCGCAGAGTCTAGGCTATGTCGCCAACCCTGCCGCCCGGGCGCTGGCTTCTTCGCAAAGCCAGTCGGTGGTGGTGCTGGTGCCATCGCTGTCCAACCAGTTGTTCATCGAAACCCTGGAAGCGATTCAGAACGTGCTGCGCCCGCGCGGGCTCGAAGTGGTGATCGGCAACTACCACTACTCGCCGGTCGAGGAGGAGAACCTGCTGCGCAGCCACCTGGCCAACCGGCCACGGGGCATTCTGCTGACCGGATTCGACCGCAGCCCGGCGGCCCAGCAACTGCTGGCAGCCAGTGGCGTGCCCTGTGTGCACATGATGGAACTCGATCCGGCCCGGGCCGAGCCGTGCGTGGGGTTTTCCCAGCAACAGGCCGGTGCGCAGGCGGCGCAGCATTTGTTGAGTCGTGGGCGGCGGCGCCTGGCCTATGTCTCGGCGCAGCTTGACCCGCGAGTGATCCAGCGTGGCAGCGGCTTTCGCGGCGTGCTGGAGAAGGAGGGGTTGTTCGACGAAGCGCTGCAGATGGCCTCGCCATTGCCATCGTCCATAGGTCTTGGGGGCGAATTGTTCGCGCGCCTGCTGGCTGAGCATCCGGATGTGGACGGGGTGTTTTTCTGCAACGACGACCTGGCCCAGGGCGCGACCCTGGAAGCGTTGCGTCGCGGGATCAGGATTCCCGAGCAGGTGTCGCTGATCGGCTTCAACGATTTGCCGGGTTCGGCGCACATGGTGCCGCGCCTGACCTCGATCCGCACCCCGCGCGAGCAGGTCGGCCAACGCGCCGCGCAATTGCTGCTGGGGCTGCTGGACGGCAATGTCCAGCAGGCTCAGGTGGATCTGGGGTTCGAGCTGGTGGTGCGCGAGAGTACCTGAGCGCCCGCAATCACAGGTCCACACGAGACCCGTAGCAGCACGGCTTGCCGGCGGGGGCGGCGTATCAGCCAATGGATATCTGTCTGACACACCGCTCCCGCCGGCAAGCCGTGCTGCTACGGTTCGGCGTTTCGCCTCAAGCCTCTTTCTTGAACGCCAACCGGAACTCGTGCAACAACGGTTCGGTGTACCCGCTCGGTTGCTCCCTTCCTTTGAACACCAGCGCACAAGCGGCCTGGAACGCGGTGGATTTCTCGAAGTTCTCCGCCATCGGCGTGTAGGCCGCATCCCCTGCGTTCTGCTTGTCCACCACCTTGGCCATGCGCTTGAGGGTTTCCATGGCGTCGTGCTCGTGGATCACCCCGTGACGCAGCCAGTTGGCGATGTGCTGGCTGGAGATGCGCAGGGTGGCGCGGTCTTCCATCAGGCCGACGTTGTGAATGTCCGGCACCTTCGAACAGCCCACGCCTTGCTCGACCCAACGCACCACATAGCCCAGCAGGCCCTGGGCGTTGTTCTCGACTTCCTCGCGAATTTGCTCCTCGGTCCACTCGGCCTTGGCCACCACCGGAATGCTCAGCAGGTCCAGCAGAATCTGCTCGCTCTCGGCGTTCAGGTCGACCTTCTCCAGTTCCTGTTGCACCGCTTTGACGTCCACCTTGTGGTAATGCAGCGCGTGCAGCGTGGCGGCAGTCGGCGAGGGCACCCAGGCGGTGGTCGCACCGGATTTCGGATGGCCGATCTTCTGTTCCAGCATGTCGGCCATCTGGTCCGGCATCGCCCACATGCCCTTGCCGATCTGCGCCCGGCCGCGCAGGCCGCAGGCCAGGCCCACCAGCACGTTACTGCGTTCGTACGCCTTGATCCACGGCGTGGCCTTCATGTCGCCCTTGCGCAACATAGGGCCGGCTTCCATCGAGGTGTGCATCTCATCGCCGGTACGATCGAGGAAACCGGTGTTGATGAACGCCACCCGCGCCGACGCTGCGTTGATGCAGGCCTTGAGGTTGACGCTGGTGCGCCGCTCTTCATCCATGATCCCCATCTTCAGGGTGTTGCGCGGGATCTTCAGGGCGTCTTCGATACGGCCGAACAACTGGTCGGCAAACGCCACCTCGGCAGGGCCGTGCATCTTCGGTTTGACGATATACACGCTGCCTGCGCGGGAGTTGCCGCGGTTGTGCAGGTCATGCAGGGCGATCAGGCTGGTGATGACGCCATCGAGAATGCCCTCCGGAATTTCCTTGTTGCCGTCGTAGACAATCGCCGGGTTGGTCATCAGGTGGCCGACGTTGCGAATGAACAGCAGCGAGCGGCCATGCAGAGTGAGGCGGCTGCCATCGGCGGCGTTGTACTCGCGGTCGGCATTGAGCTTGCGGGTGATGGTCTTGCCACCCTTGACCAGTTCTTCGGTCAGGTCGCCTTTCATCAGGCCCAGCCAGTTGCGGTAGATCACCAGCTTGTCTTCGGCGTCCACGGCGGCGACCGAGTCTTCGCAGTCGATGATGGTCGAGAGTGCAGCTTCCAGCAGCAGGTCCTTGATGCCTGCCGGGTCGCTGCTGCCGATGGGGCTGGTGGGGTCGATCTGGATTTCGATGTGCAGACCGTGGTTCTTCAGCAAGATGGCGGTGGGCTGCGCGGCATCGCCCTGGTAGCCGACATATTTTTCCGGCTGCGCCAGGGGCGACTGACTGCCGTTGGCGAGGGTGACCACCAGCGCGCCGCTGTCCACGGCATAGGCGGTGGCATCGACGTGGGAGCCTGTTGCCAGGGGCGCTGCTTCATCGAGCAGGGCGCGGGCGAAGGCGATGACCTTGGCGCCGCGCAGCGGGTTATAGCCAGCCTTGATTTCGGCGCCGTGCTCGTTGGAAATCGCGTCGGTGCCATACAGCGCGTCATACAGCGAACCCCAGCGGGCGTTGGCGGCGTTCAGGGCATAACGCGCGTTGGCGGCGGGCACTACCAACTGCGGGCCGGCCTGTTCGCTGATTTCGATGTCGACCTTGCTGGTCGTGGCCTGCACCTGATCCGGCACCGGTTGCAGGTAGCCGATGGAATCGAGGAAGGCGATGTAGGCGGGCATGTCGGTGACAGGGCCCGGGTTGGATTTGTGCCACTTGTCCAGTTGCGCCTGGATGCGCTCGCGCTCGGCCAGCAGCTCGCGGTTGAGCGGCGCCAGGTCATGCACCAGCGAGTCGAAGTCCGCCCAGAAAACGTCCGGGTCAAGCCCGGTTCCGGGAAGCACGTCCTCGTCGACAAAACGCTTCAGGCTGGCTGCCACCTTGAGGTTGTGGCAGTTGACGAATTCGGTCATCTCGGGCTCTCCATCAAAATTGTCTATAACGCGACCCTGTAGGAGTGAGCTTGCTCGCGATTGCGATCTGCATGTCATGCAGGAGTGTCTGACACACCGCTATCGCGAGCAAGCTCACTCCTACAGGGTTTTGGGTACCTCTTTAGCCGGCGTTGACTGCAGCAACACCCGCCTTGGCCACCTGTGCATCCTGATCGGCCTTCACGCCCGACACACCCACCGCGCCAATGGTTTCGCCGTTCACGATCACCGGCACGCCGCCTTCGAGCGAGGTCAGCAGGGGCGCGGTGACGAAGGCCGTACGCCCGCCATTGACCATCTCTTCATAGCCCTTGGATTCACGACGGCCCAGCGCCGAAGTGCGGGCCTTTTCGATGGCGATGTAGGCGCCAATCGGGGCGCAGCCGTCCAGGCGTTCGAAACCCAGCAGGTGGCCGCCATCGTCGGTCACGGCGATGGACACCGCCCAGCCGTTGGCTTGCGCCTCTTTACGGGCGGCGGCGAGGATCTGGGTGACTTCGGTCTGGCTCAGTACGGATTTGGTTTTCATGAAGCTCTCCTTTGCAAGTCGGGGTTGATTCGGTGGTCCGGGCGCCTGCCTGTTACACGGGTTGCAGGGCGTCCTCGATGAGTTCGATCCAGTGCTTGACCGGGGTGCGGCCGGCACTGGCAAGGTGGGTCTGACAGCCGATGTTGGCGGTGGCGATGACCTCGGGCCGGCCGCTCTCCAGGGCATTCATCTTGTTGTCGCGCAGTTGTCTGGACAGCTGCGGCTGGGTGATCGAGTAGGTGCCAGCCGAGCCACAGCATAGGTGACCGTCCGGCACTGCGGTCAAGTTAAAGCCCAAGCGGGTCAGCACTGCTTCCACCGAGCCTCCGAGTTTCTGCGCGTGCTGCAGCGTGCAAGGGCAATGGAACGCCAGCTTTTGGCTGGTGCAGGCGCCGAGTTTTTCCAGCGGTTCGGCACGCAGCACTTCCACCAGGTCCTTGGTCAGCGCGCTGATTTTTGCGGCTTTCTCGGCATAGGCCGGATCGCCACGCAGCATGTGACCGTAATCCTTGACGAACGCTCCACAGCCGCTGGCAGTCTGCACGATGGCTTCGGCACCGGCCTGCACGCTGGGCCACCAGGCATCGATATTGCGCCGGGCGCGCTGCAGGCCCTGTTCCTGGGCATTGAGGTGGTAATCCACGGCGCCGCAGCAACCGGCCTGGGCGATGGACTTGACCGTGATGCCCAGGCGATCGAGCACCCGAGCCGTCGCCGCATTGGTGTTGGGCGACAGGCCAGGCTGCACGCAGCCTTCGAGAATCAGCACCTGCCGTGCATGTTGCCGAGTGGGCCGCGGCTTGGCCGGGCGCACGCTGCCGGGCAGCTTGTCTTTCAGGGTTGCGGGCAGCAGCGGGCGGAACGCGTTGCCCATTTGCGTCAGCGCCTTGAACAGCGAGGTGTTGGGCACCACGTTGCGCAGGCCTTCGCGCACCAGCCGCTGGCTCATCGGACGCGGCACGGCGGCATCGACCACCGCGCGGCCAATGTCCAGCAGGTTGTGATAGTTCACCCCCGACGGGCAGGTGGTTTCGCAATTGCGGCAGGACAGGCAACGGTCCAGGTGCAATTGGGTTTTCTCGGTGACTTCCTTGCCTTCGAGCACCTGCTTGATGAGGTAGATTCGCCCGCGCGGGCCGTCCAGTTCATCGCCCAGCAACTGATAGGTCGGGCAGGTGGCGTTGCAGAAACCGCAGTGCACACAGCTGCGCAGAATGCTTTCGGCTTCTTCGCCACGGGGCAGGCGCTTGGCCTGTTCGCTCAGGGTGGTCTGCATGGTTCAGATCTCTGCGTACATACGGCCCGGATTGAAAATCCCGTGGGGGTCCAGTTGTGCCTTGAGCTGGCGGTGGTAGCGCATCAGAGGCTCGGCCAGGGGCTGGAACGGGCTTTGATCCAGGCCATGGCTGTAGCAGGTCGCGTGACCGCCGACGGCGCTGACCATGGCGCGAATTTCCTCGCCCGACGCATCGGACTTCAGCCAGCGCTGGGCGCCGCCCCAGTCGATCAACTGCTCTCCGGGCAAAGCCAGCACGCCGGTGTTGGTGGGCAGCGACAGGCGCCACAGCGCTCGGCCATCGGTGAAAAAATCCAGCCGGTGTTCGTTCAGCGCCTGCCACCACGCCGGGTCGATGGACTCGCCACCCAGGCGATCATGGGCCGCAGCCACCGACCCTTCACCGCCTTCCAGACGCAGGCGCAAGACGCGGCCGTCGTGGCTGGCGGCGCTGATCGGCAAGGGTTGCTGGCCCCATTCGGCCAGGCGGGCGAGGGCGTGGGCGCTGTCCATCTCCAGCGCGATGCTGGTGCACAGGCGTGGTTTGGGCAGCACCTTGAGCGACACTTCGGTGAGCAGCCCCAGGCAGCCGAAACTGCCGGCCATCAACCGCGACAGGTCGTAACCCGCGACGTTCTTCATCACCTCGCCGCCGAATTTCAGGTGCTTGCCAAGGCCGGTGATGACCCGGGTGCCGAGCACGTAGTCACGCACGGAGCCGGCCCACGGGCGACGCGGCCCCGACACCCCCGCGGCGATCATCCCGCCCACGGTGGCATCGCCGACGCCTGCGTCGCTGTAGCTGGGCGGCTCGCAGGGCAGCATCTGCCCGGCCTGGTCCAGCGCAGCGTTCAGTTCGCTGAGCGGGGTGCCGGCGCGAGCGGTAATCACCAGTTCCGTCGGGTCATAGCTGACGATGCCACGATGGATGCGCGTATCCAGCACTTCCCCGGCCACTTCACGGCCCAGGAACGCCTTGCTGTTGGCACCCTGAATACGCAGCGGCAGGCCGCTCTGGATGGCCTGGTTGACCTGTTCGAGCAAGGTCTGGCTGGCGTCGCCGTCTTGCGCGGTGGGGTAGGACTGACGTTCGGCACCCATCAGAAACGCTCCAGTTCAGGGAAGGGCAGCTTGCCCATGTGCACGTGCATCGCGCCGAATTCGGCGCAGCGGTGCAGGGTCGGGATGTTCTTGCCCGGATTGAGCATGCCGCTGGGGTCGAACGCCGCTTTCACGGCGTGGAACAGGGTCAGTTCGTCGCTGTTGAACTGCGCGCACATCTGATTGATCTTCTCGCGGCCCACGCCGTGTTCGCCGGTGATGCTGCCGCCGACTTTCACGCACAGTTCCAGAATCTTGCCGCCCAGCGCCTCGGCGCGATCAAGTTCCCCCGGCTGGTTGGCATCGAACAGGATCAGCGGGTGCATGTTGCCGTCACCGGCATGGAATACGTTGGCCACACGCAGCCCGTATTCCTCGGACAGCGCAGAAATGCCCTGCAAGACGCCCGGCAATTCCCGACGCGGAATGGTGCCGTCCATGCAGTAGTAATCCGGCGACAGCCTGCCTACAGCAGGGAAGGCGTTCTTGCGTCCGGCCCAGAAACGCACGCGCTCGGCTTCGTCCCTGGCCTGGCGCACCTCGGTGGCGCCGGCTTTTTCCAGCACGGCGCGGACCCGGTCGCAGTCTTCGTGAACGTCGGCTTCCACGCCGTCCAGTTCACACAGCAGGATGGCTTCGGCGTCCACCGGGTAACCGGCGTGGATGAAGTCTTCAGCGGCGCGGATGGCCAGGTTGTCCATCATCTCCAGACCGCCCGGGATGATGCCTTCGGCAATGATGTCACCCACTGCACGGCCAGCCTTTTCCACCGAATCGAACGCCGCCAGCAGCACCCGCGCCACTTGGGGTTTGGGCAGCAGTTTGACCGTCACTTCGGTGATGATCCCGAGCATGCCTTCGGAGCCGGTGAACAGCGCCAGCAGGTCGAAGCCGGGGGAATCCAGCGCGTCGGAGCCCAGCACCATGCGCTCGCCTTCGACGGTGAGGATGTCGACCTTGAGCAGGTTGTGCACGGTCAGGCCGTACTTGAGGCAGTGCACGCCGCCCGCGTTCTCGGCGACGTTGCCGCCGATGGAGCAGGCGATCTGCGACGACGGATCGGGTGCGTAGTAAAGATCGTAGGGCGCGGCGGCCTGGGAAATCGCCAGGTTGCGCACCCCCGGTTGAACACGGGCGAAGCGTCCGGCGGGGTCGATGTGCAGGATCTTGTTGAAGCGCGCCATGACCAGCAGCACGCCTTTCTCCAACGGCAGTGCGCCACCGGAAAGCCCGGTGCCGGCGCCGCGTGCGACCACCGGCACGCCGCGCTCGTAGCACAGCTTGAGCAGCGTCTGGACTTGCTCGACCCGCTGCGGCAACACCACCAGCATCGGCGTGGTGCGGTACGCGGAGAGGCCGTCGCATTCGTAGGGGCGCAGTTCTTCCTCGCGGTGGAGGATCTCCAGGTCCGGCAGGCGTGACTGCATCGCTTGCAGCAACTGCGCCTTGTCGATGTCCGGCAGCGCGCCATCGACGCGTTCGTCATACAGGATATTCATGGTGGGTGTTTCACCCCGTCTTGTTCTTATATGGCCCCGTTCTGGCACGGAACGTTCTACGGCTGACTTGCATCATTGGCCGGGTGGGGCTTACTGTCCATGGCAGAAAGCACTGGTCGAACCAGTTTTTTTTGGCATTTGCACAAAGGTTTTTTATTAATCCTCGGAATATCAATTAGTTAGATATGCATTCCGTTGTTTCTTGTGTCGCATTTATAACTGGTCATACCAGATCGCTTCTCGTAGCAGCCCGGCCGGGCGGCGCTCCGCTTGCCGGCGGGAGCGATGTGTCAGACAACTCATCTGTGACTGACACACGGCTCCCGCCGGCAAGCCGTGCTGCTACGGGATGTGTGGACACCTTTTGGAAAGAGGGCTTATGGACAACCTCGTGCAAGCTTCCACCCCTCAGGTTGCGGACGTCGTCAGCGAGCGCATCGAGCGGCTGATCGTCGATGGCGTGCTCAAGGTCGGGCAACTCCTGCCTTCGGAGCGGCGCCTGACCGAGAAGCTGGGCGTCTCGCGCACCGCGCTGCGTGAAGGGCTCAAGCTGCTGCGTGCCCGGGGCATCATCGAAACCCGTCACGGCAAGGGCTCATTCGTTGCGCAGATGGGCGGCTTGGGCCTGTCCGCCGCATCGCCGCTGATGCACCTGTTCGCCTCGCAGCCGCGCACCCTCTATGACCTGTTCGAGGTGCGCAGCCTGCTGGAAGGGGAGTCAGCCCGCCTGGCGGCGCTGCGCGGTACCGACGCAGATTTCGTGCTCATCACCCGCGCCTACGACGCGCTGGTGGCGGCCCACGATCACGCGCTTGATGCCAGCGAACACGCGCGGCTCGATCATGCCTTTCACCTGGCGATCAGCGAGGCATCCCACAACCCGGTGCTGGTACAGACCCTGCGCTCGCTGACAGACCTGCTGCTCAACACGGTCTTTGCCTCGGTCAACAACCTCTATCACCGTGAAGCCCAGAAACGGCAGATCGACCGCCATCACGCCAGGCTCTACAACGCCGTCACCGGCCGCCTGCCGGATCAGGCGCGCAAGGCCGCCGTGGCGCACATCCAGAGCATCTGCGACAACCTGCGGGAAATCGAGAACGAAGAACAGCGACTGGTCAGGGCCACCTTGCGCCTGGAGGGCTGGGCCTGACCTTGACAGCCACCGGTGAATGTCGCACTTTACGCATTGCGTAAGTCGTTTACGAAAACCTGTTGATCAAAAACAATAACCAGCGCAGGCCTTCCCGTGGACCTATTCACCTACTACCGCTCGACCTCCAGCTACCGCGTGCGCATCGCGCTGGCGTTGAAGGGCCTTGAGGTCAATGCCATTCCCGTGAACCTGATCCGCGACGGCGGCGAACACCGCAAGCCCGCGTATCTGGCGGTCAATCCGCAAGGCCGGGTGCCAGCGCTGCGCCTGGAGAGCGGCGAGGTGGTGATTCAATCCATGGCGATGATCGAATACCTCGAAGAACGCTTCGCTAAGCCTGCGCTGCTGCCCGACGATCTGCTCGCCCGTGCCCGGCATCGGCAGGTGGCCGCCCTGATCGGCTGCGACATCCATCCGCTGCACAACGTCGCCGTGCTTAACCGCCTGCGCGGCCTGGGCCATGACGAAGGTGACGTGACCGCCTGGATCGGCCACTGGATCAGCGAAGGCTTCGCGGCCGTGGAAGCCTTGATCGGTGACGAGGATTTCTGTTTCGGCGTGGTGGGTCTGGCTGACCTTTATCTGCTGCCACAGTTGTATGCCGCGCGACGTTTCAATGTCGATTTGGGCGCATTCCCGCGCATATGCAGGGTCGAGGCGCTGGCGCTGGCCCATCCGGCGTTCCGCAAAGCGCACCCGGATGCGCAATCGGACAAGCCGGAGTAGTCTGTCCCTTATGAAAATCTTCGGTCTGCAACTGATCTTCGGCGACTTTCTCGCCCGCAGCGTACGGGGCATTCCCTGTGCGCCACCTGCTCGACTGTGAACCTCGCCAACCAGCATTTCACTATTTAGCAGGAGCAAGACCGTGACTGATCTCTATGAAAACCCCATGGGCCTGATGGGCTTCGAGTTCATCGAATTCGCCTCGCCGACGCCCGGCTCGCTGGAGCCTGTGTTCCAGATGATGGGCTTCACCAAGGTCGCCAACCACCGTTCCAAGAACGTGGCGTTGTACCGCCAGGGCGCGATCAACATCATCCTCAACAATGAGCCTCACAGCGAAGCGTCCTACTTTGCCGCCGAACACGGTCCTTCCGTGTGCGGTATGGCGTTCCGGGTCAAGGATTCGCAACACGCCTACAAACGCGCGCTGGAACTGGGTGCACAGCCCATCGAAATCGCCACCGGCCCGATGGAGCTGCGCCTGCCCGCGATCAAGGGCATTGGCGGCGCGCCGCTGTACCTGATCGACCGTTTCGGCGAAGGCACGTCGATCTACGACATCGACTTCGTGTTCATCGAAGGTGTCGAGCGTCATCCAGAGGGTGCAGGCTTACAGTTCATCGACCATCTGACCCACAACGTCTATCGCGGACGCATGGCGTACTGGGCGAATTTCTATGAAAAGCTGTTCAACTTCCGTGAAATTCGTTACTTCGACATCAAGGGCGAATACACCGGCCTGACTTCCAAGGCCATGACCGCACCCGACGGCATGATCCGCATCCCGCTGAACGAGGAGTCGTCCAAGGGCGCGGGGCAGATCGAAGAGTTTTTGATGCAGTTCAACGGTGAAGGCATCCAGCACGTGGCGTTTTTCACCGACGACCTGATCAAGACCTGGGATCGCCTGAAAGCTCTGGGCATGCGCTTCATGACTGCGCCTCCCGGCACCTATTACGAGATGCTTCAGGGGCGCATCCCCGACCACGGCGAGCCCGAGGCCGAGTTGCAGTCCCGTGGCATCTTGCTGGACGGCACTTCAGAGGGCGGCAACAAACGCCTGCTGCTGCAGATCTTCTCGGAAACCCTGATGGGCCCGGTGTTCTTCGAATTCATCCAGCGCAAGGGCGATGACGGGTTCGGCGAGGGCAACTTCAAGGCGCTGTTCGAGTCGATCGAGCGCGATCAGGTGCGGCGCGGGGTGCTGACCACCGATTAATCGGTTGGTTATCCCCCGTAGCAGCACGGCTTGCCGGCGGGACGGTGTGTCAGGCAACTCATCTTTGACTGACTCACCGCGTCGCGGGCAAGCGCGCTCCTACAGGGCTCAGGCTTTTGGCATTTCCCCACCCATCCGCGCGCTGATCGCGCGGGCGGTGTGCAGCAGTTTCTGCGCCGCCAGGGCCTGATGCTCACCGGTAAACACCGACGCCGATCCCACCACCGTCACCACACCCACCAGCTTGTTGCCCATGGCAAACACCGGGGACGACACCGCGTTCACGCCGGCCATCAACAAACCGTGGATCTGATGCACGCAGGTCGCGCGAATTTCCTCGACATGGCGCTCCACTTCCTTGAGCTGTGCAGCCGACAGCACAGCCGACTCCTGCTGGCGCAGGGCAGCGGTTTCGGCGTTCGACAAGAAGGTGTCGAACACCAGTCCCGTGGAGGAGCCGAGCAATGGCAGCACCGAGCCGATCTGCGTGACCAGGGTCACCGCGCCCAGGGACTGCTCGACGTACACCACGGTCGGCCCCTTGTTGCCCCACACCGCCAGGAAGCAGGTTTCGTTCAGCTCGTCACGCAAGGCGATCAGCTCGGGGGCCGAGATTTTCAGCACATCCAGTTGGCTCAAGGCGGCAAGACCAACCTGCAAGGCCGAGCGCCCCAGCCGGTAATGGTTGGTGATCGGATCCTGCTCGGCAAAGCCGCTGTCCACCAGTGCCTGCAGGTAGCGATGCACCTTGCTGGCCGGCATCGAGACGTGCTCGGCGAGCCTGGACAGCGAGGTGGCGGGCGCCAGTTCCGCCAGGGCCTTGAGGATGCCGACGCCGACTTCGGCGGACTGCACTTTCTGTTGGCGGGGAGCGGGGGCGGTTGCGGATGGATCGGTCATGAGCAGGGCGTGCGCCGGTCTGGAAAGGCTGCTTTATAGCTTGACCGTTGTTCAAACTCAAATTACGTTATGCGTAAACAGATTACGATTGGCGTTGCTCATACCTGTAGGAGTGAGCTTGCTCGCGATAGCGGTATGACTGCGCCCCGTGCTGTGACTGACACACCGAATCGCGAGCAAGCTCACTCCTACAGGAAATGTGTTGGTCGACGGTTCAATAACAACAAGAGGTCAAGATGTTCACCAAACCCGCATCCGAGCCGCTCAATTACCAGACCGGCTTCGGCAACCAGTTCAGCAGCGAGGCGGTGCCG
Source organism: Pseudomonas putida (assembly GCF_028682175.1). Taxonomy (GTDB): domain Bacteria; phylum Pseudomonadota; class Gammaproteobacteria; order Pseudomonadales; family Pseudomonadaceae; genus Aquipseudomonas; species Aquipseudomonas putida_AD. The sequence goes on from NZ_JANHKS010000008.1 coordinate 58,701, forward strand.
GGTGCGTTGCCGGCCGGGCAGAACTCGCCGCAGCGTCATCCTCTGGGCCTGTATGCCGAGCAGTTCTCCGGCACCGCGTTCACCGTGCCCCGCGCCGAAGCACGGCGCAGCTGGCTGTACCGCATCAAGCCTTCTGCGGCCCATCCGCAGTTCAAGCGCCTTGAGCGTCAGATCACAGGCCTTGAACAAGGTCCGGTGACGCCCAACCGCCTGCGCTGGAACGCCTTCGACATCCCCGCTGAACCCACCGATTTCATCGACGGCCTCATCGCCCTGGCCAGCACCAGCGCGGCGGATCAGGCCGAAGGCGTGAGCATTTATGTCTACACCGCCAACCAGTCGATGCAGCGTGCATTCTTCAACGCCGATGGCGAATGGCTGCTGGTGCCGCAACAGGGCTGCTTGCGCCTGGTCACCGAGCTAGGCCTGCTGGACATCGAGCCGCAGCAAATCGCGGTGATTCCCCGTGGCCTGAAATTCAGCGTGCAACTGCTTGACGGCACGGCTCGCGGTTACCTCTGCGAGAACCACGGCTGCGCCTTGCGCCTCCCGGACCTGGGCCCCATAGGCAGCAACGGGCTGGCGAACCCTCGGGATTTCCAGGTGCCGGTCGCCTGTTTCGAAAACACTGAACAACCCACAGTGCTGGTGCAAAAGTTCCTCGGCGAGCTCTGGGCGGCGCAACTGGAACATTCGCCATTCGATGTGGTGGCCTGGCATGGCAACAACGTGCCGTACAAGTACGACCTGCGCCGGTTCAACACCATTGGCACGGTGAGCTATGACCACCCGGACCCGTCGATCTTCACGGTCCTGACCTCGCCGGGAGCTACCCACGGTCAGGCCAACATCGATTTCGTGATCTTCCCGCCGCGCTGGATGGTGGCGGAAAACACCTTCCGCCCGCCGTGGTTTCACCGCAACCTGATGAACGAGTTCATGGGCCTGATCGACGGCGCCTACGACGCCAAGGCCGAAGGCTTCATGCCGGGCGGGGTGTCGCTGCACAACTGCATGAGCGCCCATGGCCCGGACAACGCGACGGCGGAAAAGGCCATCGCCGCTGATCTTGCGCCACACAAGATCGAACAGACCATGGCCTTCATGTTCGAGACGGGCAAGGTCCTGCGCCCCAGCCGTCATGCCCTACACTGCCCGCAACTGCAAGGCGACTACGACGCCTGCTGGAACGGCATCGCCAGAACCTTCAAACCTCTGGACACGGATAACCAACGATGAGTACTTCCCTTCATGCCCGCAGTTGGGTGACCTCTGCCAACGATCACCCTGATTTTCCGCTGCAGAACCTGCCATTCGGGGTGTTCAGCGCCAGCAACCTCAGCCGGCGCGGCGGGGTGGCCATCGGCGACTGCATTCTTGACCTGCAAGCTGCGCTGGAAAGCGGCTGTTTCACCGGGCAGGCGCGGATTGCCGCCGAAGCCGCAGGGCGCGGGCAGCTCAACGATTTCTTCGCCCTGGGCGCCTCGGCGCGTCAGGCGCTGCGCCTTGAACTGCTGCAACTGCTGGACGAAAGCAGCCCGGCCCGCGAAGACCTGCTGCACCCCATGAACGCGTGTCAGATGCACCTGCCGGCGCAGGTCGGCGACTACACCGATTTCTACGTGGGCATCCATCACGCCACCAACGTCGGCAAGCTGTTTCGCCCTGACAATCCACTGCTGCCCAACTACAAGTACGTGCCCATTGCCTACCACGGCCGGGCGTCGACGCTGTGCGTGTCCGGCACGCCGGTCAAGCGCCCGAGCGGTCAGACCCTGGCCCCAGGCGCTGAAGCGCCCACCTTCGGCCCGAGCAAGCGGCTGGATTACGAGCTGGAAGTCGGGGTGTGGATGGGGCCGGGCAACGAGACCGGCGAGCCCATCGGCATCGGTCAGGCAGGTGAGCACATCGCCGGCTTCTGCCTGCTCAACGACTGGTCGGCGCGGGATCTGCAAGCCTGGGAATACCAGCCGCTGGGTCCGTTTCTGTCCAAGAGTTTTGCCACCAGCATTTCACCCTGGGTGGTGACCAGCGAGGCGCTGGCGCCGTTTCGCAGCGAGCAACCACAGCGGCCTGAAGGTGACCCGCGGCCGCTGGAATACCTGTTCGATGAACAGGACCAGGAGCAAGGCGCGCTGGACATCGAACTGGAGGTGCTGCTGCTGACGGCGCTGATGAAAGAGCAGGGCATGGCCCCGCAACGGCTGGCGTTGAGCAACACCCTGAACATGTACTGGACGGTGGCGCAGATGGTCGCCCATCACAGCGTCAACGGTTGCAAGTTGCAGCCGGGGGATCTGTTCGGCACCGGCACCCTGTCCGGCCCGCAGCAGGGGCAATTCGGCAGCCTGCTGGAGATCACCGAAGGCGGCAGGCACTCGGTAGAGTTGCCGAGCGGCGAGACGCGCAAGTTCCTGGAGGCGGGGGACGAGGTGATTCTCAAGGCACGCTGCCGTCGCGACGGTGAGGTCAGCATCGGCTTTGGCGAGTGTCGTGGGGTGATTGTTGGGTAACTCGGTTTGATCAATTGAATCCTGTGGAAGCGGGCTCGCCCGCGAAGGCGGTGGATCAGTCACCATTCAGGCGTCAGATCCGACGTATTCGCGGGCAAGCCCGCTCCCACAGGGTTAACGTGGTGCATCAGTTGAGGGCACGACCACTCGTCAGGCAAATCCTTCGACCAACGACCCCGTTCTCGGCAAAAACCGCCCCTGCCGCTCACCCTGCACCTTGCCCTGGGCATAACTCAAATGCCCGTTCACCCACACTCCGTCGATGCCTTCGGCGGCGCGTTTGGGTTCCTTGAAATCCGCCACGTCGCGTACCGTTTCAGGGTCGAACAACACCAGGTCGGCCCAATAGCCCTCACGCACGAAGCCGCGCTCGTGCAGGCCAAAGCGGGTGGCTGTCAGTCCCGTCATCTTGTGAATGGCGGTGTGCAGCGGAAACAGTCCCAGGTCCCGGCTGAAATGCCCAAGCACCCGAGGGAACGCACCCCACAGGCGAGGGTGTGGGAAAGGGTCTTCCGGTAGGCCATCGGAGCCGATCATCGACAGTGGGTGCTTCATGATGTTCTGTACGTCGTTTTCATCCATGCCGTAGTACACCGCCCCGGCCGGCTGCAGCTTTTTCGCAGCGTCAATCAGTGACAGGCCCCAGTCGGCGGCGATGTCTTTCAGATCGCGCCCGCCCTGATCCGGGTGTGGCGTGGACCAGGTAATGGTGATGCGAAACGCATCGGTGACCTGCTTCAAGTCCAGCGTCGAGGAACTGGCGGCATAGGGATAACAGTCGCAGCCCACCGGGTGGCTCTGCGCGGCTTTTTCCAGTGAGGCCAGCAGTTGCGGGCTGCGGCCCCAGTTGCCGGCACCTGCGCATTTCATGTGGGAAATGACCACCGGCGAGCGCGCATGGCGACCGATGTCGAAGGCCTCGTCCATGGCCTCCAGCACCGGCTCGAACTCGCTGCGCAGGTGCGTGGTGTAGACCGCGCCAAATGCGGTCAACTCTTCGGCCAGTTGCTTGACCTCATCGGTTTCTGCCGAGTACGCCGTGGCATAGGCCAACCCGGTGGAAAGCCCCAGCGCGCCGTCCTCCAGGCTCTCGCGCAGTTGCTCGCGCATGGCGCTGATTTCGTCAGGTCTTGCCGTGCGGAACAGATCGTCCAGATGATTGCTGCGCAGCGCCGTGTGGCCGATCAGCGCCGCGACGTTGACCGCCGGGCGGGCCTTGTCCACCGCCTTGCGATAATCACTGAAACGCGGATAGGCAAAGGCCTTGGCCGGGCCGAGCAGGTTCATCGGGTCCGGCGGGTCGCCCGCCAGGGTCACGGGCGAGGCACTGATGCCACAGTTGCCGACGATCACTGTGGTCACGCCCTGGGTGATCTTGGGCAGCATCTCGGGATGGCGGATCACCACGGTGTCGTCATGGGTGTGCACGTCGATGAAGCCCGGCGCGAGCACGCGGCCCGCCGCGTTGATTTCCTCGCCGGCGGACACCCCGTCAAGGTCGCCGATGCGCTGGATGCGCCCGTCGCGGATCGCCACGTCGGCGCGCACGCCGGGGGTGTCGCTGCCGTCGATCACCAGCGCGTCGCGGATGATAAGGTCGTAAAGCATGTCAGTCTCCAAGCGGCAGGCCGTCGTCACCGCCGCGATAGTCATCCAGGGCCAGTTTGATCCGGCGCAGGCGTTCCTGATTGTCGTCCGGGGCCAGCAGGGCAAGCTCGGTGGCCAGCACGTCGATGGTCAGCAACATGCCGTAGCGCGCCGCCGTGGGTTTGTAGATGAAATTGGTTTCGGCGATCTGCAGCGGCAGCACGACGTCGGCAAGCTGCGCCAAGGGCGAGTCGGGCAGGGTGATGGCCAGGGTTTTCGCGCCGTAGCTGCGGGCCAGGCTCACCACCTCCAGCAGCTCCGGCGTGCGGCCGCTCAAGGAACAGACGATCAGGCTGTGATCGGGCCCCAGGGTCGCGGCGATCAGGCGCATCATCACCGGGTCTCGGCTGGCGGAAATGGGATAGCCCAGGCGCACCAGACGGGTCTGCAGTTCTTCGCTGCACAGGCTGGAGCAGCCGCCCATGCCGAAGCTGTGGAGCATGCGCGCCGGGGCGAGCAGGGCCACCGCCGCCTTGAAACGCGCGTCGTCGAAGCCTGCCAGGTGCTGGCGCAGGGTTGATTCGATATCGCCGACGATCTGAGTGAAAAACGCCGATTGCTCCGGCGCCTGCTCCGGGTTCAGAAAGCGGCTGCCTACACCACTGGCCTGGGCCAGTTGCAGGCGCAGATCGCGCAGATCCTTGCAGCCGATGCTGCGGGCAAAGCGCGACAGCGTGGCGCTGCTGACTTCGGCGCGGCTGGCCAGTTCGTCGAGGCTGGCGCTGGCGGCGAAGGCGACGTCGCTCAGAATCAGCCGGGCGATCCGGCCTTCACCGGCGCTGAAGGAATCCTGGCGGGCGCGGATCTGGTAAAGGATGTCCACTCAGAGCACCTGTGCCAGACCGAGGGTCAGGACGAACGCGATTACCGAGATCAGCGTTTCCAGCACCGTCCAGGTCTTGAAGGTTTGCGCCACTGTCATGTTGAAGTACTCCTTGATAAGCCAGAATCCGCCGTCGTTGACGTGGGAAAAGATCACCGATCCGGCGCCGGTCGCCAACACCAGCAGCTCCGGATGCGGATAGCCCAGGCCCATGGCCACCGGCGCGACGATGCCCGAGGCAGTGGTCATGGCAACCGTCGCCGAGCCTGTCGCCACGCGCATCAAGGCGGCGAACAGCCAGCCCATCAGCAGCGGCGAGAGATGGAAATCCTGGGCCAGGCCGACGATCTCGTTGGTCACGCCGCTGTCCACCAGGATCCGGTTCAGCCCGCCACCGGCGCCGACCAACAGGGTGATGCTGGCGGTTGGGGCCAGGCATTCCTGGGTGAATTTGAGAATTGAATCACGATTGAAGCCCTGCGCGATGCCCAGTGTCCAGAAACTCAGCAATGTCGCCAGCAGCAGGGCGATCACCGAGTTGCCGATGAACAGCAAAAAGCTGTTGAAACCGCTGCCCGGCGTGGAAATCAGGTTGGCCCAACCGCCCAGCAGCATCAGGAAGACCGGCAGCAGAATGGTCGCCATGGTGATGGCAAAACCGGGCAGTTGCTTGCGCGGTTCGCGGTCCAGAAACTGCTTGGCCAGCGGGTTTTCATCGGGCAGGTGGATGTGCGGCACTATGAGTCTGGCGTACAGCGGGCCTGCGATGATCGCGGTGGGGATGCCGATCAGAATCGCGTAGAACAGGGTCTGGCCGACTGATGCCTGATAGGCCTGCACCGCCAGCATGGCCGCAGGGTGCGGCGGAACCAGGGCGTGCACCACCGACAGGCCGGCGACCATGGGCAGACCGACCATCAGGATCGAGACCCCGACGCGACGGGCGACGGTGAAGGCAATCGGCACCAGCAGCACGAAGCCGACCTCGAAGAACAGCGGCAGGCCCACCAGAAACGCGATGCAGACCATGGCCCAGTGGGCGTTGCGCTCGCCGAATCGGTCGATCAGCGTGCGCGCCACCTGCTCGGCACCGCCGGACTCGGCCATCATCTTGCCGAGCATGGTGCCCAGCGCGACCACCAGCGCGATGTGGCCCAGGGTCTTGCCGACACCGCCTTCGTAGGAGGAAACCACCGAGGTGGCAGGCATCCCGGCCACCAGCGCAAGGCCGACGGACACTAGGGTGATGACGACAAACGGATTGAGACGAAAACGCGCGATCAGGACGATCAGGGCAATGATCGCGATGGCGGCGTAGACCAACAGGGACAGGCCGGTAGACGGAGGCATGCAACGGTTCCTTGCAGAGAAGTTGAGGTCAGCGGGCGGGCGGCGGGCAGTGTCAGTCCGGGCGCAAACCAGCGATGAAAACGGTCTCGGCAGTGGGTGTTGCAAAGGTGTTGCAGGATGGAACGAGGGTCGGGAGGCGACGATCACAGGCAGGCATTGTTTTTATCTCTGATTTCGTGATGAAAATTAAATTACACGAAAATCGATAACAATAGAAATATATGAAAATAACTTTCTCTCAGGCGGGTCCGGCTTGCCGGCGTCGGCGATCTTGAAGACGCCATCGCGGGCAAGCGCGCTCCTACAGGGCTGAGGTCAGCCACACCCGTAGCAGCACGGCTTGCCGGCGTCGGCGATCTTGAGGTCGCGGTCGCGGGCAAGCGCGCTCCTACAGGGTTGAGGTGACCACACCCGTAGCAGTCCGGCTTGCCGGCGTCGGCGATCTTGAGGACGCCATCGCGAGCAAGCTCACCGCTCCTACAAGGCTGGCGCAAGACCTGTAGGAGTGAGCTTGCTCGCGATCGCGGCGGCCCTGAAGACATTTGTGGCGACTGACACACCGCCATCGCGAGCAAGCTCACTCCTACAGGGTTGAGGTGACCACACCCGTAGCAGTCCGGCTTGCCGGCGTCAGCGTCCGCTGAACCGCTCCCGGTACGCCTGTGGCGTTACGGCCACGGCTCGCAGGAAGCTGCGGCGCAGGGTTTCTTCGGTGCCGAAGCCGCAGCGATCGGCGATGCGTTTTATGGGCAGGGCGCTGTCGCCGAGCAAGCGCCGCGCTGCCTCGACCCGCAGCTGCTCGATGGCCCGGGCCGGGGTGTTGCCGGTGTGGGCGCGGTAGTGGCGTACGAAGCTGCGTTCGCTCATGCCCACTTGCGCGGCCAGGCTTGCCACCGACAGGTCGGCGGCCAGGTTGTCGAGGATCCAGGCGTGCAGGTCGCCGAAGCGGCTGTCCTGGCTGCGGGTGGCGTGTTGCATCGACAGCGCGGTGCTGAACTGCGACTGCCCGCCGGGGCGCTTCAAAAACACCACCAGTTGCCGCGCCACAGCCAGCGCGGCGTTCCGCCCAAGGTCGGCTTCGACCAAGGCCAGCGCAAGATCGATCCCCGCCGTGACGCCAGCCGAGGTCCACAGTTTGCCTTCATTTATGAAAATCGGCTCAGGGTCGACCATCAGCGCGGGATAGTTGCGCGCCAGGTCTTCGCAACTGTCCCAGTGGGTGACTACCCGGTGGCCGTCCAGCAACCCGGCCTCGGCCAGCAGAAACGCGCCGGTACAGACCGACGCCAGCCGCCTTGCGCTCGACGCCTGATGCCGAACCCAGTGCAACAAATCCTGATCCTGCAAGGCGACGTGAACGCCCCAGCCGCCTGCAACGATCAAGGTATCGGATGCCCCTTCAGGCAATGGATGAGTGTGCAAACCCAGCCCGGCCGAGGATTCCACCCTGCCATTTTCCCGCGCAATAACGCTGGGCGAGTAGGGCGCCGGCAAGCCCTGTTCAGCCGCATGCACGTTGGCCGAGGCGAACACCTGCAGGGGGCCGGTGACGTCGAGCAGTTGCACGTTGGGGAACGCCAGAATATGGATGGGCCGGGCGTTGGTGGACATGGCGGCGCCTCATAGGAATTGGCGGAAAGTGTGGGTGATATGGCGTATCCGCCAGAGCCTATCTGGCTAGAGTGAATTCGTCCAACCCACGCAATGCGAACAAGGAGCGATTTCCATGACCCTGCACATCGGCCTGCTGGTATTCCCCAAGGTTCAACAACTGGACCTGACCGGCCCCTACGACGTTTTCGCGACCATGCCGGGTGTCACCGTGCACCTGGTGTGGAAAGACCTCGAACCCCTGCAATCGAGTACCGGCCTTGCATTGGTGCCGACCGCGACCTTTGACGACTGCCCGGATCTGGACGTGATTTGCGTGCCCGGCGGGATCGGCATCAACGCGTTGCTTGAAGACGCCCAGACCCTGGCCTTCATCCAGCGCCAGGCGGCCAATGCGCAGTACGTCACTTCGGTGTGCACCGGAGCGCTGGTGCTCGGTGCGGCGGGCCTGCTCAAGGGCAAGCGCGCAACCACACACTGGGTGTCCCATGGGTTGCTGGAAAAATTCGGGGCAATTCCGGTCAAGGAGCGGGTGGTGCGTGACGGCAACCTGATGACCGGTGGCGGTGTCACCGCGGGCATCGATTTCGCCCTGACGCTGATCGGCGAGATCTTCGATGCGCAGAAATCCCAGACCATTCAGTTGCAGCTGGAATACGCCCCGGCGCCGCCGTTCGATGCCGGTCGCCCCGAATCCGCGCCTGCCGATGTGCTGGCGATTGCCAGCGAGCGTGCAGCGCCAGGGCTTGAGGAACGGCGGCAGATCGTCGAGCGGGTGGTGGCGGCCAGTCGTTAAACGGGCTTGGGGTTGGCGGGGATTTCGTACCAGCACAGGAACAGGTCCAGCGCCGACTCCACCACCGATTGCTGTTTCTCCGCGCTCAGCAGGGGCTCGTTGAGGGTCACCTGCGGCCAGAACGCGAACGCCTTGAGCAGGGCGTGGATCTGCGAGGCGGCAAAGCCCGGCTCGACGTCTTTCAGGCGACCGTCCTGCTGGGCGCCGCGCACCCAGATGGTGAAGGTTTCTTCGCGCTGGTTCAGGCGGCTGACCCAAGCCTGGGCGCGTTCGGGGGAGTGAATCGTCGCGCCGATGGCCACCCGCGCCAGGTCGATAAAATTACTGTCACCCAAAGTCTTCATCTTGGTGTTGAGCAGGTCGCGCAATTGTTCACGCAAGGGCACCCCGGGGCGGTAGATATCCTCGGACTGGGCCGTGGCCTTGGCCCACAGGCGCTGAAGCATCTCGGCGAACAGCTCTTCCTTGCTCGGAAAGTGGTTGTACACCGTGCGCTTGGAAACTTCGGCCCGCGCTGCGATGCGGTCCATGCTGGTGACCTCGAAACCGTTGTCGCGAAACTCGGCAATGGCTGCCTGCACAATGGATTCACGTTTTCGGTCGGTCAGTCGCTGGGGGGCAGTCATGGCATCGCTTCTAGAAAATGGCACAGGTCGGAACCTGGCCCGACAAGAAAATTACACCGAGTAGTTTACTTCTCTTTGAGGATCGTGCAAGCTTGAAACTACACTGTGTAGTGTAAAGCGCTGTAACAACTTCTCGCTTACTTCTTCCCGAAGAATGCAACATTCTGCGATGCGTCCGCCGTCGCAGAAATCTCCACCCGTTTCATGGAGTCAGCACATCATGGCCTCGATCGAAAAGAACCTCGAACAAGCTCCCTCGTTGCCGGTCCTGTCCCGCCGGGATGGCCGCTATTTCAATCACAAGCCGATGCAGCGCGCAGGTTTCCTGAAAACCCTGCGCATCTTCTGGAACGCGATGGTCAACAAACCACGCCACACCCGCCCGGTGGGGGAAATCCCGGTTCAGCCGCTGTCCCGCCAGCAGTTGCTGGCCGCGCCCAACAACACCGTTTATCGCCTGGGCCATTCGACTGTGCTGCTCAAGCTGCGCGATCAGTATTTCCTCACGGACCCTGTGTTCGCCGAGCGTGCCTCGCCGATCCAGTGGGCAGGGCCGCAGCGCTTTCACCAGCCGCCGATCAGTCTGCATGAGCTGCCGCCACTGAAAGCGGTGATCCTGTCGCACAACCATTACGACCATCTGGACCACATGACCATCGGCGTGCTCAAGGACAAGGCCGAGCATTTCATCGCGCCGCTGGGGGTGGGTGACACCCTGATCGAGTGGGGCGTGCCGGCCGAGAAAGTGCAGCAACTGGACTGGTGGCAATCCACGGAAATCCACGGTATCCGCTTCGTCGCCACCCCGGCCCAGCACTTCTCCGGGCGTACCCTGCGTGACGGCAACCAGACGCTGTGGGCTTCCTGGGTGATGATCGACGGCGAGCAGCGGATCTTCTTCAGTGGCGACACCGGTTACCACGCAGGCTTCAAGCTGATCGGCGAGCAATACGGCCCGTTCGACCTGACGCTGATGGAAACCGGCGCCTACAACGTCGACTGGCCCGATGTGCACATGCAGCCTGAAGAAACGCTGCAGGCGCATATCGATGTGCGGGGCAAATGGCTGCTGCCGATCCACAACGGCACCTTCGATCTGGCCATGCATGCCTGGCACGAACCTTTCGACCGGATCCTGGCACTGGCCTGGGACCGCAGCATTTCCATCACCACTCCGGAAATGGGCCAGCCGTTCTACATCGACTACCCAAGCCGTGGCGAGGCCTGGTGGATGAAGGTCGAGAAAGCGGTCGAAGCCCCGGCGCCGCGTCGCTGTGGACGGCGCTGCAATCGCCAGCAGGTGGCAAGCCGCGGCTAGGCCCGCATTTGCCGGATCAGCATCAGGGCTTCCTCCTTGAACAGCGGTTGCTTCATGCGCTCTGCAAGTAACGCGACTTCACGTTCGCGTTCGCAGCCGATCACGGCGGCCACCTTGCCCTGTTTGCACAGCAGGGCCAGGAAGTCGAAGGATTCCGGTTCGCCCAGGTAGACCTCATCGTCCCAGTCGTTGGCGTGGCCGAGGTAGTCCAGGCGCTTGCCGAAGTGGAAGGTCCAGAAGTACGGCACGTCGGTGTAATGCTGATTGCCGCCGAGCATGTTGCTGGCGGCGATGCGTGCCTGTTGCTGGGCCAGGCGCCAGTGTTCGATGCGCTGGGTGGCGCCGTTCATGGGGAAGGTCGCGATATCACCCGCCGCCCACACGTCCTTGCCTGCCAGCATGCCGCTGTTGACGGCCAGCGAGCCGTCTTCTTCCAGTTGCAGACCATCGATGAACTGCGTGGCGGGCCCGACCCCGATGCCGATCAAGGCCAGGTCCGCTGGCAACCTCTCGCCATTGTTCAGTACCGCTCTTTCCAGGCGCCGTTTGCCCTTGTGAATATTGCCCTCGAAGCGTGTGACTTCCACGTGGGTGCGGAACAGAACCCCGTTGGCTTCGTGCAGCGTACGAATGGCCTTGCCGATCCGTTCGCCGAGCTGGGCGGCGAACGGGATTTCATGGCGAGCGATCACCGTCACTTCAACTTTGTGCTTGCGCAGGGCCGAGGCCGCTTCCAGGCCAATGAAGCTGTCGCCGACGATCAGCGCGTGGCTGCCCGAGGGAGCGGCGGTCAGGATCTTCTTTGCGTCGCTGCGGCTGCGCAGGGTCAACACCTGCGGCAGGTCGGCGCCTATCAGCGGCAGCGTGCGCGGTTCGCCACCGCTGGTTATCAGCGCGGCGTCATAGTCGAAGCGACGGCCATCGGCCAGGATCAGCCGCTTGTTGATCACGTCCAGCTTCATGACTTCGCCATGGATGCGTTCGATGTGGTTGTCCTGGTAATAGATTTCCTTGCGCAGCGGTGGGGTCTCCTCGGGCTGCATCTCGGCCGAGAGCACGAATTTGCTTAGCGCGGTGCGGTCGTAGGCGGGGTGGCGTTCGCGGTCGATCAACAAAAGCTGGCCGTTGAAGCCGTTGTCGCGCAGGGCACAGACAGCGGCCGTGCCTGCGGCGCCGGCGCCGATCACCACGAAGCAGCGGTTGTCGAACGGCAATTGGCGGTACGTCGAGTGCGCAGGGTGCTCCTCGACGTGGATCTGGTCTTCGATGATCTGCACCGGATAGCGCACCAGCGCATCCAGCGCCGGCGGCTCGCACAGGCTGCCATCCTCGATGGCGAATTCGGCCTTGTGCCATGGACAGATCAGATGCCCGTTGCACACCGCGCCATCGGCCAGCGGCGCGCCGGCATGAGGACACTCGGCCTGGTAGGCGCGCACCTCGTCGGCATGGCGAACCAGCACGACCTTGATGGCGCCAACTGCAACCTGAATGCCGCGATCTTGACGAAGATCGGCCAGGCTGGCGACTCGATGCATAGCCATTTCACATTCTCCCAGGCTTTCTTTTGGGAGTCGGTGGGTCTGGCAGAGGTTCAGTAAATCTCATCTCCCCCATACCTGCATTTCCCCCGACCTGTAGGAGTGAGCTTGCTCGTGATGACATTACTGGCATTTAGTAAACGTCGGCAGACAGACCGCTATCGCGAGCAAGCTCACTCCTACAGGTTTTCGGTACGCCAGGGTTTATCAGCGCGCTCCTACGGGCTCAGCGCACCAATCCCAATCGTTCATGCCATTCGGCAATCGATTCCTCTGGATACTGCTCGAATTGCTGATCCTTGGGTCCGGCCTGGACCTCGACCCACGAGGCCTTGGAGTCCAGCAGCAGATGCGTGTGCTCGGGCGGGGTGGGCAATGGCGTGTCGATGGCGCTGGCGAAGGGGTGAATCAGCTCCGGCCATTCAGGGCTGAACAGCCACAGGCCGCTGCCGCAGTGCTTGCAGAAATGTCGCTCGGCGCTGCTGGTGCCGACGTGGTGCTGCTCGTCGTCGCGCATCTTGGCGTGGTAGATCGCGATGCTGCTCTTGCCCTTGACCTTGAGGCTCTTGGCGTCACCGCCCAGATTGATCGAGTAGCCGCCACCGCCCTGGGTCTTGCGGCAGATCGAGCAATAGCAACGTTGATAAGGGTAGGGGTGGGCGCTGGTCAGGCTGAATTCCACCGCGCCGCAATGGCAGGAACCTTCCAGGTGCATGGCGTTTTCTCCAATCGGGAATGACAGACTCTTAGGTCTAGACCTCAGCCCTCCTTCAGGTTCGATGTTTTCTCGAACGAGTGTTCGCTTTATTCATTCGAGCAGCCTAAAGAAGCGGCTGGCCGCGTCGATATGCGATGGTTGTACGATGACATTTGTCACCACTACCCTCTAAAAACAACGAGCCTACGGTCATGAACCTACGCAACCTGACCATCGCCCGCCGCGCGGGCCTTGGATTTACCCTGATTTCCCTGCTTGTCGCCGTGCTCGGCTGGTTCGCCCTGAGCCAGATGTCCACGATTCGCCAGAGTGAGGTGGCGGTGGAGAGCAACTGGGTGCCGAGCATGCGCCTGGTCAATGACATCCGCGAAGCCATGCTGCGCATTCGCACCATCTCCCTGCGCATGGCGCTGGACACCGACCCCAACAACGTCAGCGTGTACAGGGGCCAGATGGACGCCCGCTCCAAGGTGCTGAACGAGAAGCTGACCAGCCTCGACACCTACATCGACACCCCCGAAGAAAAGGTGTTGTACGACAAGTTTCGCAACACTCTCGGCGATTACCAGCGCGGCCTGAGCCAATCCTTCGTGCTGGCCCAGAGCGGCGATCTGAAGGCGCTCAACACCTTGCTGCTGGTGGACATGAAAACCGCAGTGGACAACTCCGGCACCCAACTGGGTGATCTGGCGGACTTCTACACCCACAGGATCGAGCTCGAAGGCACGGCGGCCCAGGCCCAGTACGGCCAGTCGCGCACGGTAGTGCTGGTGTTCGTGTTGATCGCGGCGCTGTCCACGGTGGTCCTGGCGCTGTGGCTGACCCGCAGCATCATCCTGCCGCTGGAAGACGCGGTGACCGCCGCCGAGTTCGTCGCCAAGGGCGATCTGACCCACGACATTCGCGTCGAAGGCAAGGACGAAGTCACTCGCCTGCTGCGCGCCCTGCAACAAATGCAGAACAACCTGCGCAGCACCCTGAGCCTGATCGGCAGTTCGGCGAGCCAGTTGGCGTCGGCGGCGACCGAGCTGAACTCGGTGACCGAAGACAGCCATCGCGGCCTGCATCAGCAAAATGCTGAAATCGAACAGGCTGCCACCGCCGTCAACGAGATGACGTCGGCGGTGGAGGAGGTGGCGCGCAACGCGGTGTCCACCTCCCAGGCGTCCAGCGAGTCCAACGATGCCGCGCAGGATGGCCAGGCGCGGGTGATCGAAACCGTGACCTCGATCCAGAACCTGTCCAGCAACGTGCAGCAGACCTCGGTACTGGTGCAGAACCTGGCCGATCAGTCCCAGGACATCGGCAAGGTGCTGGACGTGATTCGCTCCATCGCCGAGCAGACCAACCTGCTGGCGCTCAACGCGGCCATCGAGGCGGCGCGGGCCGGAGAGTCGGGTCGTGGCTTTGCGGTGGTCGCCGATGAGGTCCGCGCCCTGGCCCATCGCACCCAGCAATCGACGCTGGAGATCGACAAGATGGTGTCGACCATGCGCAGCGGTTCCAGCGAGGCGCTGGAGTCGATGCTGGTCAGCCGCAATCAGGCGTCCACGACCCTGGAGTTGGCGCAGGGCGCTGGTGAATCGCTGAACCGGATCACCTCGTCGATCAACCAGATTTCCGAACGCAACCTGGTGATCGCCAGCGCAGCCGAGGAACAGGCGCAGGTGGCTCGGGAGGTGGATCGCAACATCGTCAATATTCGCGATCTGTCGCTGCAGTCTTCGTCCGGGGCCAACCAGATCAGTGCGTCGAGCAATGAGCTGTCGCGTCTGGCGGGGGAGTTGAATCAGGTGGTGACGCGCTTCCGCGTCTGATAACCGTAGCAGCACGGCTTGCCGGCGGGGGCGGCCTCAAGATCGTCCCCGCCGGCAAGCCGTGCTGCTACGGTCCGCCGTGATTGCATAAACGTTTCATCTCATTCACTTGCCTGCGCCTGTCTTCGCCTTGCATCATGCCCCCGACCAATAATTCCTGGCGGGCCGAACCCGCCGACACGGCTGGAGAAAGGCAATGGATGATGTGAATGGTGGTGCAGGCAGCTGGCTACGCTCCCCGCTGCACAAGGGCTGGCTGGCTCAGGAAGGCCTGCGGTTGCTGGGGTTTGCCAAGGCCTCGCGTTTGCCCGAAGGCTTTGGTGCGCTGGATGATTTCGGCCGGCTGCCTGCCGACGCCGTCGCTGAAACCCTGATTACCGCCCGCATGACCCACAGCTTCGCCATGGCCCACATCAGCGGCATTCCCGGCTTCGCCGAACTGGTCGATCACGGCATCGCCGCGCTCGCCGGGCCGCTGCGCGATGCCGAGCACGGCGGCTGGTTCGACCGGCCCCAGGCGCACACCAGCAATACTGGCAAAGCCGCGTACTTGCATGCGTTCGTCGCCCTGGCGGCCAGTTCCGCCGTGGTTGCGCAACGTCCCGGCGCCCAGGCGCTGCTGGAACAGGCGATCCAGATCATCACCCAGCATTTCTGGAGCGAAGAAGAGGGCACGGTGCGTGAATCTTTCGCCCGCGACTGGACCGAGGAAGAAAGTTATCGCGGTGCCAACAGCAACATGCACAGCACAGAGACCTTCCTCGCCCTGGCCGATGTGACGGGCGACGGGCGCTGGCTGGACCGCGCGCTGCGCATCGTCGAGCGGGTCATTCATCAACATGCGACAAGCAACAACCACCAGGTGATCGAGCATTTCACTGCCGACTGGCAACCGGTGCTCGATTACAACGCTGACCGTCCTGGGGATGAATTCCGCCCCTACGGCACCACCCCCGGCCACGCCTTCGAATGGGCGCGTTTGGTGTTGCACCTTGAGGCCGCGCGACAGAAAGCGCAGATGCCCACGCCTTCGTGGCTGCTCGAAGATGCCCGCGGGTTGTTCGAAAACGCCTGCCGCTATGGCTGGAACGTCGATGGCGCTCCTGGGATCGTCTACACCCTGGACTGGGAAAACCGCCCGGTGGTTCGCCATCGCCTGCACTGGACCCACGCCGAAGCAGCGGCGGCCTCGGCGGCGCTGCTGCAACGCACGGGTGAGGCGCAGTATGAAGCCTGGTATCGCACGTTCTGGGAATTCAACGAGACGTTGTTCATCGACCGTGAACACGGCAGCTGGCGCCATGAGCTGAATCCGCAGAACCAGCCCAGCGCCGACATCTGGCCGGGCAAGCCGGACCTTTATCATGCCTACCAGGCAACCCTTTTGCCGGTGTTGCCACTGGCCGAGAGCCTGGCGACAGGGCTTGCGCACTACGCGTGACCTCAACCGCCCCCGCCGGCAAGCCGTGCTGCTACGGGAGCGGGGGAGGCCACACACCGCACCGTAGCAGTCCGGCTTGCCGGCGTCAGCGATCTTGAAGGCGCCTCGCCGGCAAGCCGGACTGCTACGGGATATCGCCGCCCGTAGCAGCCGGGCTTGCCCGCGGGAGCGGCGTCAGGCCAAACGCTGAGTGACGCGAATCACCTGGCGGGCGATGTAGGCGCCGGTGACGATCACGCCAAACAGGCGCAGGGTCTGCATGGCCAGCACGAAGCCGACGTCGGAATGGGTGTCGATGGCGATGATCGCCATGGCGTCCAGGCCGCCGGGGCTGGTGGCCAGGTACACCGAGAGAAAATCCTTGCCCATCATTTCGGCGATGACCCAGGCGGAAATCGCGCAGAGCAGGATCAGCAACAACGACCCCATGATCATCGCCGGAAGCCGCCGCCACACGTACCTGATGGTCGCCCGGTCGAAGCGCAACCCGATGTAACTGCCGATCGCACCATAAGCGATCGCCAGCAGCCAGGTCGGCATGGTGATCTGCAACAGACCGCTCAATTGCAGCGCGCCGCCCACCAACAGCGGCACCAGCAAGGCACCTGCGGGAAGACGACCTCCGAGGGTCACGCCGACCACAATCACCAGCAGGCTCAGCCCCAGGTTCAGCAAATTGACACCCTGCATCAGCGCATCGGTGCTGTGGGCCGCAGTGCCACCGCCCTCGACCCCGATCACCCGGCTGACCAGCGCGCCGATCATCACCACGCACACCACCCGCACGTACTGCATGGTCGCGACCACCCGCGAATCCGCGCCGTAATCCTCGGACATCGCTACCATCGCCGACGCCGCACCCGGCGAGGTGCCCCAGGCGGCAGTGCTGCCCTGAATTCCGCCCCAGCGCGCCAGAGCCACGCCCACCACCGCGCTCAAGGCGATGGTCAGAACCGTGGCGAACACCATCACGTGCCAGGATTGCATGGCCGTGAGCAGCACGCCCATGGTCATCGAATGGGCCACCAGCACACCGACCGTGCCCTGACCCAGGCGAAACACCTGCTTGTTCAGGCGAATCGTCGCGCCCGACACACCGAAGCCGATGGCGACCAGCATAGGGCCGAGGAACAGCGCCGCCGGCACGTTGAAATACTTGAAGGCTTGACCGGCACTACCGGCCAGGAGGATGAGCAAGGACCATTGCAGCAATGGGTGCAGACTTTCGAGGGAAAACGAGGCGGGGCGCGACAACGAGGATCTCCAGTGCATGGGCTTTTCCTGATGGAGTTCGTCCAATGCTCAGAAGTATCGACAGTTCAATCGATCAAGTCTATTTTCTAATAGTCATGAATTGATAACTCTGGTTTATATATGGACCTGCGGGACCTGACCTATTTCGAAACCATCGCCGAGCTTGGCCACCTGGGCCGGGCAGCGGAAAAACTCAATCGCAGCCAGCCGGCGCTGACCAAGAGTATCCAGCGCCTTGAAGAGTCCTTTGGCACCAAGCTGTTCCAGCGCGACGGGCGGCGCATCAAGCTGACGCCGGTGGGGGAGCTGTTGCAGGCGCGGGGCAAGATGTTGCAGCAGAGCATCGCCCAGACCCAGCGCGAAGTGCGTGATTTCGCCAGCGGCGCGGTGGGTGAGATTCGCCTGGGTTGTGCCTCGACCATGGCCGAATACCTGCTGCCGGAGCTGACCGACGCGTTGCTCAAGCGCGCCCCGGACATCACCCTCAAACTGGTGATCGGCCAGGATGACATGCTGCGCGAGCAGCTGCGGTCAGGGCATCTGGACATGATCATCTGCGCCCAGCGCAGCGTCGAAGACGAGTTCGCCGCGCACCCGATCCTCACCGATGAAGCGGTGGTGATCGCCAGCCGCAATCATCCGATCTTCAACACGCCGTATCAGATGAGCGATCTGTGCGGTTATCGCTGGGTGCTGCCGCCACCGGGGGTATCGTCGCGAATCTGGGTCGATGAAGCCTTCGCCCGCCACAACCTGCCGCTGCCGGTGGTGCAGATCGAGGCCAACTCCATTTCGCTGTTGCCCAGGCTCATCGCCCAGACCAACCTGCTGAGTTTCATCGCCAGGGAAACCCTGGAATATGGCAAGAACATGCAATATCTGCGTGAAGTGCCGCTGCAAGCTACCACCATGGCGCGGACCATTTGCGTGATCCTGCGCCGCGAGGGCTACCTGTCGCCAGCGGCCCATGCCATGGCCCAGATGCTGCGCGACAACGGCGGCGCCTTTTTCAGCTGGGTGTGATCCCGACACGTTCTGGACTAACCTTGGGTTATCGACAAGAGGAGAAATCGAAGATGCAGCTACAGCCACACACTTTCGCCGAGCACACTCTGGTGCCATGTTTTCTGAACGATGAAGACCACCATTTCGGCGGCGACCAGTCCCCGCTCAATGATTCGGACGCCGACGAAGACACCGAATCCCTGGAGGAATTGGATCTGGGTGATCTGAGGCTGGACGAGTTCGCCGACGCCGACAAGCTGGACATCGGCTCGTCGACGCTGGGCTAATACGCCGTCCACTTTCAGGGGCTGGCAAGCTGGCCCCTGTGATGGCTGCCGTTAATCGGGGCAGGCACAAATGCCGCTGGAATCTGTACGGATAGACAGTATCCTTACCACTTCCTGCCAGCCGTCACGTGATCCCATTGTGAGCCTTTCTCCCCTCGACAACCCTTTCTATTACCTGGAAAACTTCCGCCAGGTGTTGAGCTGGATCGGCCAGCGCTACGGCGATCTGCTGATCGATGAGGAGCACGCTTTCATCGCCACCTTCGCGCGCCTGCCGCAACCGGCCCAGGCGCTGCTGGTGAGAATGGTGATGCGCAAGGGCACATTGTTCCGCGCCAGCAAACTGGACTACACCGAGATTGGCGATGCTCGCCTGGCCGTGGTGCCGCTGATCGAATGCGGCTGGGTCGATGGTCAGCCGCCTCTGGACCTCCCGGCGCTGTTTGCCCTGTTGCGCAAGGACGAACTGGCCCAGTGCTTCAAGGCGCACGACGTCAGAAGCTCGGAGAAGAAGGCCGACCTGCTGCAGCGTCTGCTGCCTGATTACCAAGTTACGCAGCCTCTGACGCAATGGTTTTCGAGCCTGGACGAGGCGATCTTCGCGCTGCAAGTCATGCCCTTGTGCGATCGTCTGCGGCTGTTGTACTTCGGCAACCTCTATCAGGAATGGTCGGAGTTCGTGCTGGCGGATCTGGGGATCTATCGCTACGAAAAAGTCGAGTTTTCTGTCGAGTCCCGGGGCATCAGCCAGCGGGCGGACATCGACACCTGCCTGCATCTTCACAGCTGTCGTCAGGCGCTGGACGAGGAGGGTGAACTGCAAGCTCTGGCTGACCAGGCGCTGGCGATTTCAACTGACAACCCGTGGCTGGCCATGCGTCGGGCCAAGCTGTTGTTCCAGATCGGCTATCAGGCTGAGCGTGAGCAGGATTGGCCGCTGGCGCTGAGCGTTTATGTGCAGTCCAGTTATCCGGGGGCCCGGGTGCGCAGGATCCGGGTGCTTGAGCGCGCCGGGCAATTCGTCGAAGCCATGGCGCTGCTGAACATTGCCGAGGCGGCGCCGGAGAACGACGAAGAAACCCAGCACCTGCTGCGCATCGCCCCACGCCTGCAGCGCAAGCTGGGGCAGGGCAGCACAAAGCGCAAGGCGGCGCGAGTCGTCACCCGGCTGGATTTGAGCGTGGTGCCGTTGCCTGATTGCAGTGTCGAGCAGTTGATTGGGCAGCATCTGGCTGAAGCGGGCAGCGAGGTGCATTACGTGGAGAATGCGCTCATCAATTCGTTGTTCGGATTGTTGTGCTGGCCGGCGATTTTCGCGCCGCTGCCGGGGGCGTTTTTTCACCCGTTTCACAGTGCGCCGAGTGATCTGTACAGCCCGGATTTCTATCAGCGTCGCGCCGGGGCGTTCGATGGCTGTCTGGCGGCGCTGTCGGACGGCCGTTATCAGGCGCTTATCCGGCAGAACTATGTGGACAAGTTCGGTTTGCAATCGCCGTTCGTGTTCTGGGGCGCGCTGACGCCAGAGCTGCTTGAAACAGCGCTGCATTGCCTGCCTGTTCAGCATTTGGAGCGCTGGTTCCGCCGCTTGCTGCAGGACATCAAGGCCAACCGCACAGGCATGCCCGACCTGATCCAGTTTTATCCCGAGCAACGCAGCTACCGCATGATCGAGGTCAAGGGCCCCGGCGACCGCTTGCAGGACAACCAGTTGCGCTGGCTGGATTTCTGCGCCGAACACGGCATGCCGGTGGTGGTGTGTTATGTGCAGTGGGCCGAAGAATCCGCCCTGGCCGGGTGATGCGGCGACCATGAGGACGCCCCCGCGGGCAAGCCCGGCTGCTACGGGTTTGTGGTTTGCCCCGGTTCCGCTTCTGGCCGAAGGCCGTAGCAGCACGGCTTGCCGGCGGGGCGATTTCGAAAACGCCGACGCCGGCAAGCCGGACTGCTACGGGTTTGTGGTGTGCCCCGGTTGCGCTTCTGGCCGAAGTCCGTAGCAGCACGGCTTGCCGGCGGGGCGATTTCGAAGACGCCGACGCCGGCAAGCCGGACTGCTACGGGTTTGTGGTGCGCCCCGGTTCCGCTTCTGGCCGAAGGCCGTAGCAGTCCGGCTTGCCGGCGTGACGTTTTCAGGGGTGTCGCCGGATCCGCCTACCGTTTGACCTTCTTCGGCGGCGAGGGCAATGGTGCGAACAAAGCTTCGATGTCTTCGTCCTGAAGTTTCCAGTCGCCGCTGACCCGGCCGTCGAGCACGCCTGCGGCCAGTGCCGATTTTTCCTTTTGCAGGTGCTGGATCTTTTCTTCCACCGTGCCCTTGGCGATCAGCTTGTAGACGAACACCGGTTTCTCCTGGCCGATGCGGTACGCCCGGTCGGTCGCCTGGTTCTCCGCCGCCGGGTTCCACCAGGGGTCGTAGTGAATCACCGTGTCGGCAGCGGTCAGGTTCAACCCGGTGCCACCGGCCTTGAGGCTGATGAGGAAAATCGAGCGCTTGCCGCTCTGGAAATCCTGCACCGGGGTGCGGCGGTCCTTGGTGCGGCCGGTCAGCAGGGCGTATTCGACGCCGCGCTGTTGCAGCTCCGCCTCGATCAGCTCCAGCATCGAGGTGAACTGAGAGAACAGCAGGATCTTGCGATTCTCCGCCAGCAACTCTTCGAGCATGTCCATTAGGCTTTGCAGCTTGGCCGAGCTTGAATGGCGGCTGTTCACCGGCACGCTGTTGACCAGACGCAAATCGCAACAGACCTGACGCAATTTGAGCAACGCCTCCAGGATGATGATCTGGCTGCGCGCCACGCCCTTGCGGATGATCTCTTCGCGGACCTTCTTGTCCATCGCCAGACGCATGGTTTCGTACACGTCGCGCTGGGCGTCGTTGAGTTCGACCCAATGCACGATCTCGGTCTTGGGCGGCAGTTCGGTCGCGACCTGCTCCTTGGTGCGGCGCAGCAGGAACGGCTTGATTCGCGCGTTCAGGTGCTCAAGGCGCGCCTCGTTGCCGGACTTCTCGATGGGCGTGCGGTAGTTGCTGTTGAACTGCTTGGCATCGCCCAGCCAACCCGGCATCAGGAAATGAAACAGCGACCACAGCTCGCCCAGGTGATTCTCCAGCGGCGTGCCGGACAGGCACAGGCGTTGCCGGGCATTGAGCTGGCGCGCGGCTTGGGCAGCCTTGCTGTTGGGGTTCTTGATGTACTGCGCTTCATCGAGCACCAGCACATGCAGCAACTGTTTGCTCAGAAGCTCCACGTCACGCGGCAGCAGGGCATAGGTGGTGAGAATCAGGTCGTAGTCCTGCAGGCTCTCGTATTCCTGATGCCGATTGGCGCCGTACAGCGCCAGCACCTTGAGCTGCGGCGTGAAGTGTTTGGCCTCGTCCAGCCAGTTGGGGATCAGGCTGGTGGGCATCACCGCTAGCGCCGGTCGGTCGAGGCGCCCGGCCTGTTTTTCCACCAACAGATGCGCGAGGGTCTGCAGGGTCTTGCCCAGGCCCATGTCATCGGCCAGCACGCCGCCGACTTCCAGCTCGCGCAACGCCTGCATCCAGCTCAGGCCTTCGAGTTGGTAGGGCCGCAGCGTGGCGTTGAGGCCTTGCGGAATCTGGACCTTGGCGTCCTTGATGTTGACCAGCCGCTCGGAGAACTGCCGCAGGCGGTCGCCGCCTTGCCACACCAGCGGCAGGTCGTCGAGTTGCTTGAGGCGCGTGGCGTCGGCCGTGTTCAGGCGAATAGCGTCGTTGCCTTCCTCGCGCCAGTAGAAATCGCCAAGGGTCGCCAGCACGTTTTTCAGCCGGCCATAGGGCAGGGCGACCTGGATCGGGCCGCCACCGCGCTGGGTGAAGTGATTCAACTGCACCAGCAGCTGTTCGTCGTCGCGACGCTTGGCGATGCCGCTGGCGGTCATCAATTCGGGATGCGTGCGCAGCAGGTTGATCAGGATCGGCAGCAGACTCAGGCGCTCGCCGTTGACGATGATTCCCAGTTCCAGGTCGAACCAATCGTGCTCGGGCTCTTCATCGACCACCGCGTACCAGTCGTCGACCGGCGTCACGTCAAAGCCGAACTCTTCGTTCATCTCCACGTGCCAGCCATCGGCACGCAAGGTCGGCAGTTCATCGAGCATGAAGCTCAGCCAGGCCTTGTCGGTAGGCAGCTCGAACATTTCCCCGGCGCTGTCGGGCAACGCTTTGCTCTGGCGTGTGGCGATGCGAAAGCCGATCTCCTGCAGCTGCTTGCGGTACTGGTTTTCGCGGTCCAGATGGCGGCGCAGGCGCAGGGTTTCCTCGGGCAGGTGGCGCACGATATCGCTGGAGCGGCCCGGGGCTGGCACGCCCGAGGTGTAGAACTCCTCGTAGCGGAAAGCCAGGGCGGCGCGGTGCTGGATATGCCGCTGCATCTTGCCGTTGCGCGGCTCGTAGGCGCTGAACTCGAAACTGGCGAGGATCAGCCGTGGTACGGGCTGGATGTCGTCGATGATGCGTTCCGGCAGCGCGGGCTTTTCCTCGGCCTTGGGCGCACGCGATGCGCTGTCGCGCTCGACGGCGGCGAGGATGCCGGATTTGTTCTCCGGGTCCTGCAGGAAGAACAGCGCCGCCGCACAGTGCTTGCAGTTATTCCTGACAGGGCAGGTGCACTTGCCGATGACGAAATTGCGCGTGCGCTCGGGGTCCTTGAATTGCAGGGTCTGGGTGTAGATCTCAAGGCTCGAGCCGCGGCACACGGTGCGCACCAGGTCGGCGCTCAGGTGCTGCAGCGCCACGCGTTTCTGCCGGGCATAGTCATGCCCGCGTTCCACGCTCTGAGCCTTGAATAGCGGTTCCCATGGCAGGGCCAGGGCTTTTTCCAATAGGGATGACACGTCTTGCCCTACGTCAACGCGGTGCTTGAAGAGGAGAAACCTTGATCAGCATGGCCAGGCTCCCGTTGTCCAGGTAGGTCAATTCGCCGTTCCTGACCCGGGTCGCCTGGCGCATGCGTTCGCTGGTCACCAGCACGCCATGATCGTCCAGCTGATTGACCCAGAAGTTGGCGTCGATATCCGTAAAGCGCGCCAGGCCCAGGCTCACCGTACCCTCGATGGGGAAGTGGCCGAACTGCTCGGTGCCGCTGCTGATCGCCACCTTGCTCGGGGTGGCGCTCAGTTGTTGTTGCCAGGCGCGGTGCAGCAGCACCTTGTAGCCTTCGCTGGCTTTCAATTTGTCGACCAGCGCGTCCAGTGCGGTGGTGGTCTGGTTATCGGCTCCCAGCTTCTGCGCGCCGGCGGCCCAGTCTTCGGGGGCCGCCTGATTGGTCGCGGCAGGCTCGCCGCTCTGGCGGAACAGGATCAGTTCCACCTGATAGGCGCCATCGGCGAATGCCGCAGGGGCGATCAGCACCAGCAGCAGGGTGAACGTGTGAAGCAGACGCATGTACTTTCCTTAAGCCGATTTTTTAGGGGGCAGCGGGGTCAGCCGCTCGAACAGCGCTTCGAGCGTGTTGAAGCGCTCCTCGGGACGCTCCATCGGCACCATGAACTTGAACAGCGTGGCACCTTCGAACTTGTAGCGTTTGGGTTGCCCCTGAATCAGCTTGATCAACGTCAACGGGTCTACTGGAGTATCGGCGGCGAATTCGATTCGTCCACCTTGCGGGCCCGCATCGACCTTCTTGATGCCCAGTTGCTCGGCCTTGAGCTTGAGCGCGGTCATGCGCACCAGGTTCTTGGTCGGCTCCGGCAGCAGGCCAAAGCGGTCGATCATTTCCACTTGCAGGTCCTTGAGGCCTTCCTCGTCGGCGGCGTTGGCGATGCGTTTGTAGAGAATCAGCCGCGCGTGGACATCCGGCAGATAGTCCTCGGGAATCAGCCCCGGCACCCGCAGGTTGATTTCCGGGCCACCGCCCAGCGGCTGCTCCAGGTTCGGCTGCTCGCCCTTGCGGATCGACTTCACCGCGCGCTCGAGCATTTCCATGTAGAGGGTGAAACCCACGGCCTGGATCTGCCCGCTCTGGCCTTCGCCCAGCAATTCGCCCGCGCCACGGATTTCCAGGTCGTTGGTGGCCAGCACGAAGCCCGCGCCCAGGTCCTGGGTATTGGCAATCGCCTCCAGGCGTTTTTCGGCATCCGGGGTGATCTGTTTGCGCGGCGGCGTCAGCAGGTAGGCGTAGGCCTGGTGGTGACTGCGCCCGACCCGGCCGCGCAACTGGTGCAGCTGGGCCAGGCCGAACTTGTCGGCACGCTCGATGATGATGGTGTTGGCGCTCGGCACGTCGATGCCGGTCTCGATGATGGTCGAGGCGATCAGCACGTTGAAGCGCTTGTGGTAGAAGTCGCTCATGACCTGTTCCAGGTCACGCTCGTGCATCTGCCCGTGGCCGATACCGATCCGCGCCTCGGGCACCAGTTCAGCGAGGTCGGCGGCGCATTTCTCGATGCTCTTCACATCGTTGTGGAGGTAGTACACCTGACCGCCGCGCAACAGCTCGCGCAGCAGCGCCTCTTTCACCGTGGGCTTGTTCTGCTCCATGACAAAGGTGCGCACCGACAGGCGCCGGGCAGGCGGGGTAGCGATGATCGACAGGTCGCGCATGCCGGCCACGGCCATGTTCAGGGTGCGCGGAATCGGCGTGGCGGTCAGGGTCAGGATGTCGACCTCGCTGCGCAGGGCCTTGAGCTGTTCCTTCTGACGCACACCGAAGCGGTGCTCTTCGTCGATGATGACCAGCCCCAGGTTCTTGACCTTGACGTCGTCCTGCAACAGCTTGTGGGTGCCGATGACGATGTCGATCTTGCCCTCGGCCAGGTCTGCCACGGCGGCGTTGATTTCCTTGGCCGATTTGAAGCGGCTCATCACCTCGACGCGCACTGGCCAGTCGGCGAAGCGGTCGCGGAAACTGTTGTAGTGCTGCTGGGCGAGTAGGGTGGTCGGCACCAGGATCGCCACCTGCTTGCCGCCATGCACGGCGATGAACGCCGCACGCATGGCCACTTCGGTCTTGCCGAAGCCGACGTCACCGCAGACCAGGCGGTCCATCGGCTTGGGCGCGAGCATGTCGGCGCGCACCGCTTCGATGGTGGTCTGCTGGTCCGGGGTTTCTTCGAACGGGAAACCGGCGCTGAAGGTTTCGTAGTCAAGCTTGGGATCGGCAAACGCATAGCCTTCGCGTGCGGCGCGGCGGGCGTAGATGTCCAACAGTTCGGCGGCGACGTCGCGCACCTGCTCGGCGGCCTTGCGCTTGGCTTTCTGCCAGGCCTCGGAGCCCAGGCGATGCAGCGGCGCCAGTTCGTCATCGCTGCCGGTATAACGCGCGATCAGGTGCAGGTTGGCCACCGGCACGTACAGCTTGGCCTCTTCGGCGTAGGCGAGCATGAGGAATTCGGCGACCTGGTTTTCCACCTCCAGCGTCGCCAGGCCCAGGTAGCGGCCCACGCCGTGGTCGATGTGCACCACCGGCGCGCCTTCGCGCAGCTCGGCCAGGTTCTTGATGACCGCATCGCTTGAATGGCCGTCGGCGCGTTTTTCGCGGCGCCGACGCTGCATGACGCGCTGCCCGAACAGCGGGCTTTCGGCGACCAGGGCGAGCGCCGGCTGACCCAGCATCAGGCCTTCGTCCAGCGGCGCGATGGTGATCGCCAGGCGCTCTTTGCTGTCGACGAATTCCTGCCAGCTGTCGAGGGTTTTCGGGCGCAGCTTCAGGCGTTCGAGCAACTCCAGCAGCACTTCGCGACGCCCGGCCGATTCTGCGGTGAACAGCACGCGGCCGGGGAATTCGTCGAGGAAATTCGAAAGCGCCGCCAGCGGCTGGCTGGTCTTGGCCTCGATGGCCAGGTCCGGCAACGCACGGCCCGGAAAGCGCTCGCGGCCCACGCCGGTGTCGACGTCGTCCTGGCTTGCAACGATGCGCGGCCAGCTTTTCAGGCGCGCGAAGCAGTCCTCGACCGGCAGGAACAGCTCGGCGGGGGGCAGCAGCGGCCGGTCGGGGTCGACGCGGCGTTCTTCGTAACGGTTGCGCACATCCTTCCAGAAGGTTTCTGCCGCCTGCTCGATGCCCGGCAGCGAGAACACCTGGGTGTCCTGGGGCAGGTAGTCGAAGAGGGTCGAGGTTTCTTCGAAGAACAGCGGAATGTAGTACTCGATCCCCGCCGGGGTGATGCCGCTGTTCAAGTCCTGGAAGATCGGGCTGCGGCGGAAATCGACATCGAAGCGTTCGCGAAAGCGCGCCTTGAAACGGGTGACCGCTTCTTTCTGCAGCGGGAACTCCTTGGCCGGCAGCAGGCGTACCGAATCGACCTTGTCGATGGAACGCTGGGTTTCCGGCTCAAAGGTGCGCAGGGTTTCGATTTCGTCATCGAACAGGTCGATCCGGTAGGGCAGTTTGCTGCCCATCGGAAAGAGGTCGATCAGCGCGCCGCGCACGGTGAATTCGCCGTGCTCGTACACCGTATCGACGTAGCGATAGCCGCTGGCTTCGAGCCGCGTGCGCATCAGCTCCACGTCCAGCTTCTGGCCGACGTCCAGCACCAGGCTGCTGCCGAGCAGGAACTTGGTCGGCGCCAGGCGGTGCAGGGCGGTGGTGATCGGCACCACCAGCACGCCGTGATCCAGCTCCGGCAGCCGGTAAAGGCTGGCGATGCGCTGGGAGATGATGTCCTGGTGGGGCGAGAACAGATCGTACGGCAGGGTTTCCCAGTCAGGGAAATGCAGCACCGGCAGTTCGGGGGCGAAGAACTTCAGTTCCTGCTCCAGCCGCTCGGCGCTCTGGCTGTCGGCGGTCAAAAGCAGGGTGAAGCGTTTCGCGGCGCTGGCCGCCTCGGCAATGGCAAGGCTTTGAGCGGCACCGGGCAGGTTGCCCCAATGTTGTTTGCCAGTGGCGGCAGGAAGATTCGGCAGGCGCAGGACGGGCACGTTAGATAGAGCTCCAGGCGTTGCGGCAAAGCCTGTGATTGTAACTAAATCGGGAATCCGCTGTCAGTTTTGTGCTCGCCTTTATAGGTGCCAAATTATGTAGTGCCCGGCAACATGAAAACTCCGGATTGCTCATAAACAAAGGCTTGGGCATAATGTAGTCCCTTTTTTCAGCCCCTACATGTGGAAGGTTCCCGTGACTCAGAAGCCCGACCAGTGTCTTGGTGAATGGATCGATCGTGAAGCGCTCGCCGAAGCGATGATCCCTCTTATCGGTCAGCTCTACCGCAACAACAATGTGGTGAGTTCGATCTATGGCCGCACTCTGATCAACCGTTCAGTCATCGCAATTCTCAAGGCACACCGCTTTGCGCGTCATCGTCAGGCCGACGCGACCGAATTGTCCGTGCACGAGACTTTCCCGCTCATCAAAGCGATGAGCGAGCTCAAACTGGGTGCCGCTTCGGTGGACCTGGGCAAGCTGGCCGTCAAATACAAGGCCGAGGCCAACGGCCGCACCGCCGAGCAGTTTGTACGTGAAGAAATGGCCGAGATCGTGGGCCAGCAGAATTCCGGCGCGCGCAAGGGCACTGACGTCGTGCTGTACGGTTTCGGCCGTATCGGTCGTCTGCTGGCACGCATCCTGATCGAAAAAACCGGTGGTGGCGACGGCCTGCGCCTGCGCGCCATCGTCGTGCGCAAGGGCGCCGAGAACGACCTGCTCAAGCGCGCCAGCCTGCTGCGTCGTGACTCGGTGCACGGTCCGTTCGACGGCACCATCACCATCGACGAAGCCAACAGCACCATCACCGCCAACGGCAACCTGATCCAGGTGATCTACGCCAAGAACCCTACCGAGGTGGACTACACCCAGTACGGTATCAAGGACGCGCTGCTGGTCGACAACACCGGCGTATGGCGTGATGCCGATGGCCTGGGCCAGCACCTGCAGTGCCCGGGCATCGACCGCGTCGTGCTGACCGCGCCTGGCAAGGGCAAGCTGAAGAACATCGTTCACGGCATCAACCACCAGCAGATCACCGCTGACGACAAGATCGTTTCCGCGGCCTCCTGCACCACCAACGCCATCGTGCCGGTGCTCAAGGCGGTCAACGACAAGTTCGGCATCGTCAACGGTCACGTTGAAACGGTTCACTCGTACACCAACGACCAGAACCTGATCGACAACTTCCACAAGGGCGACCGCCGTGGCCGTAGTGCCGCGCTGAACATGGTCATCACCGAAACCGGCGCCGCCACTGCCGCTGCCAAGGCACTGCCTGAGCTGGCCGGCAAGCTGACCGGCAACGCGATCCGTGTACCGACGCCGAACGTGTCGATGGCGATCCTGAACCTGAACCTGGGTACTGCTACCTCTCGCGAAGAAATCAACGAATACCTGCGCGAAACCGCGCTGTACTCGGACCTGCACAAGCAGATCGACTTCGTGAACTCCCAGGAAGTGGTCTCCACCGACTTCGTAGGCTCGCGCCACGCCGGTGTGGTCGACGCCGAAGCGACCATCTGCATGGATAACCGTGTTGTACTGTACGTCTGGTACGACAACGAATTCGGTTACAGCTGCCAGGTAGTGCGCGTGATGGAAGACATGGCCGGTGTAAACCCGCCTGCATTCCCGAAGTAACGCGAAAAGCAGCTGCAAGCGGCAAGTTTTAAACTGCAAGCTGAAGCAAAAAAACGCCCCGACATGTTCGGGGCGTTTTTGTTCGTGTCTGATTTTCAAGGGAGCGCCAGCGCGCACCAGTCCCGTAGGAGCGCGCTTGCCCGCGACTGCGATCTGTCTGCACCTCCATCTGCAACTGACCCACCGCCATCGCGGGCAAGCGCGCTCCTACGGATGTGTGTTGTGAGGTGGTGGTGGGTGCAACCCCAACCCCGTAGCAGCACGGCTTGCCGGCGGGGGCGTCCTCGAAATCGCCCCCGCCTCCTGGGTTGCCCTCGGGCCTGTAGGAGCGCGCTTGCCCGCGACTGCGATCTGTCTGCACCTCCATCTGCAACTGACCCACCGCTATCGCGGGCAAGCGCGCTCCTACGGATCTGTGGTGTGAGGTGGTGGTGGGTACATCCCCAACCCCGTAGCAGCACGGCTTGCCGGCGGGGCAATTTCAAGGGCGCCCCCGCCAGCAAGCCGTGCTGCTACGGGACGGTGTGAAGCAGGCATAAATACAAACGCCCCGAACTTGTCGGGGCGTTTGCGTTTCTGCTTCTAACTTGCAGCTTGTGGCTTGCAACTTGCCGCTGCAGTTACCCCGCGACGGCTTCCATGCGCGCCTGGCCGCCCTTGCGGAACAGCACCAAGGTGGCGATCAGTCCCAGGACGGCGGCGCCGCTCAGCCAGATGCCGGGGGCTGCCTTGTTGTCCAGCACGTGGATCAGGTAGGTACAGGCCGCCGGGGTGAAGCCGCCGAAGGTGGCGGTGGCCAGGCTGTAGGCCAGGGAGAAGCCAGTGGTGCGTACTTCGACCGGCATGATCTCGGTCAGCGAAACCACCATCGCACCGTTGTACGAACCGTACAGGAACGACAGCCACAGCTCGACCATCAGCAGGTTGGCGAAGCTCGGGTTGGCGGTCAGCCAGGACAGGGCAGGGTAGGCCGTGACGATGGCCAGGATGGTCGCGGCCAGCAGCAGCGGTTTACGACCGATCTTGTCCGACACCGCGCCCATCACCGGCAGCCAGATGAAGTTCGAGATACCCACGCACACGGTCACCAGCAGGCTGTCCAGGTCAGACAGGTGCAGTTCGTTCTTGCCGAAGGTCGGGGTGTAGGCGGTGATCAGGTAGAACGACACGGTGGTCATGACCACCAGCGCCATGCCGGCGATGACCACACCGAAGTTGGACCCGATGGACTTCATCACCTCGCCCATGGTCGGACGGTGTTTGCGCGCACGGGCTTCGAACTCAGGGGTTTCTTCCAGCGAGCGACGGATGATGAAGATCGCCGGAACGATCATGCAACCCACCAGGAACGGCACGCGCCAGCCCCACTGGCCCATGTCTTCAGGCGTCAGCCAATGGTTCAGGCCAACACCCAGGAGGCCTGCGAACACCACGGCTGCTTGCTGGCTAGCAGACTGCCAGCTCACGAAGAAGCCTTTGCGGCCCGGCGTCGAGATCTCGGCCAGGTACACCGACACACCGCCCAGTTCCACACCGGCAGAGAAGCCTTGCAGCAAGCGGCCGATCAGCACCAGCAACGGCGCCGCGACGCCCAGGGTCGCGTAACCCGGTACGAAGGCGATCAGCAGGGTGCCCATGGCCATCAGGGCCAGGGTGATGATCAGGCCTTTCTTGCGGCCGTGGTGGTCGATGTAGGCGCCGAGGAAAATCGCGCCCAGCGGACGCATCAGGAAGCCGGCACCGAAGGTGGCCAGCGAGAGCATCAGCGAGGCGAATTCGCTGTCGGCAGGGAAGAAAGCCTTGGCAATGGCAGTGGCGTAGAAGCCGTACACCATAAAGTCAAACATTTCAAGGAAGTTGCCGCTGACAACGCGAAATATCGCCTTGCCTTTGCCTGTGTTCGAGGCCATTTGGAAATACTCACTCAATGCGTCTAGCTAGGGGGATCCGTTGTATTTATGCGTCCTCTCATGCGGAGTCGGAGCTTGGCCTCCCACGCCGCATATTTGTAACGATATGTGTAAAAGTGGCGGATAGCAATCAGAAGACACTTATCATGCTGCGCCGTTCCGGGGTGGCATGGGCTTATTTGAGCAGCGCTTCACGCAGGTCGGCGGACAGGCCGTCCGGAGCCAGCCAGATCGCGAAATACACCTTGGCAAGCTCCGCATCGGCGCTGGCGAAGATCACTTTGCCGTTGCGGGTGAGGTTCAAACCGTCGCTGCGGTTCCAGCTCAGGTCGTAGCGATCGCCGTCCTTGATGTCCCGAAAGCTGTTGTGCAGGCGATCGAGTTCGGGCTTGAGGCGTTTCAGGGCTTGCGCAGGCTGCTGTTTTTCAAGCGCAACGTTGGCGGCCTTGATGACGTCCTCGCGGTCGATGTCGCGAAAGTAATACAGCTCAAGCTTTTGCGGCGTCTGCGAAAAGGCGGCCTGCCGGGCAGAAACCGAGGGTTCGGCATAGAAAGCCGCGGCGTACACGTCCGTCCACAAGTAAGTGAGGATTGCCTGATTCTTGCGCTCGAGCACCGGAGACTGGCCCTCGAGCCGGGCTGGAAAGTCGGCCTTTTTCAGCAGGTCCGCGTGAGAGGCCAAGGCGAGAGGGCTGGCAATGAGGCCCAGGACGAGTATCCAGTGAGTCAGGCGGTGGCGCATGGGTAGGGCCTTGTGTGCGGTCGAGTGTGTAAGGGTATGTCAGATTGGCCGCCGCCGGGCGTCAGCGCAAAAATCCCCACAAAGCGTACGCAAACCCACAAAATCTCAGCTTTTATTGGGATTCCCACCGCGTAGGGATTTATCATCCGCACACTTTGGCGTCTGAACGGCTGTTGAGGCCGATCAAATGCCACGTCACGCAGCCAGAATTGGCATGTGACACGACCAAGGGTTAATGTTCCCCGCGACGC
Organism: Pseudomonas putida; assembly: GCF_028682175.1. Lineage (GTDB taxonomy): Bacteria > Pseudomonadota > Gammaproteobacteria > Pseudomonadales > Pseudomonadaceae > Aquipseudomonas > Aquipseudomonas putida_AD. Next base: position 90,874 of record NZ_JANHKS010000008.1, read on the forward strand.
GAGACGTTTAGACTGCGCCGCGAGTTTCGATTCTTCATGCCGCCAGCCGCGGCATGATCCAGCCGGAGACGCCAGAGTGGCGTCTCGGCCTGTTCTGAGGAGTACGCATGGCTGTCTACAACTACGACGTAGTGGTGCTGGGTTCCGGCCCGGCTGGGGAAGGCGCGGCAATGAACGCCGCCAAGGCTGGGCGCAAGGTGGCGATGGTCGACAGCCGTCGCCAGGTCGGCGGCAACTGCACCCACCTGGGCACGATCCCGTCCAAGGCACTGCGTCACTCGGTCAAGCAGATCATCCAGTTCAACACCAACCCGATGTTCCGGGCCATTGGCGAACCGCGCTGGTTCTCCTTCCCGGACGTGCTGAAAAGCGCCGAAAAGGTCATCAACAAGCAGGTGGCCTCGCGCACCGGTTATTACGCACGCAACCGTGTCGACGTGTTCTTCGGCACCGGCAGCTTTGCTGACGAACGCAGCGTCGATGTGGTCTGCAACACCGGCGTGGTAGAAAAGCTGGTCGCCAACCAGATCATCATCGCCACCGGTTCGCGCCCTTATCGCCCGGCCGATATCGATTTTTCCCACAAGCGTATCTACGACAGCGACACCATCCTCAGCCTGAACCACACCCCGCGTAAGCTGATTATCTACGGCGCAGGCGTGATCGGCTGTGAATATGCGTCGATCTTCAGCGGTCTGGGGGTGGACGTCGAATTGATCGACAACCGCGACCAGTTGCTGAGCTTCCTCGACGCGGAAATTTCCCAGGGCCTGAGCTACCACTTCAGCAACAACAACGTGATGGTTCGCCACAACGAAGAGTACGAGCGGGTCGAAGGCCTGGAAAACGGCGTGATCCTGCACCTCAAATCTGGCAAGAAGGTCAAGGCCGACGCCTTGCTGTGGTGTAACGGTCGGACCGGCAACACCGACAAGCTGGGTCTGGAAAACGTCGGCATCAAGGCCAACGGTCGTGGTCAGATCGAGGTCGACGAGGAATACCGCACCAGCAAGCCGAACATCTATGGCGCCGGTGACGTGATCGGCTGGCCAAGCCTGGCCAGTGCGGCCTACGACCAGGGCCGTTCGGCCTCGGGCAAGGCGGTGGACAACGGCACCTGGCGGTTCGTCAACGACGTGCCGACCGGCATCTACACGATTCCGGAAATCAGCTCGATCGGCCAGAACGAACACGACCTGACCCAGGCAAAAATCCCGTACGAAGTGGGCAAGGCGTTCTTCAAGAGCATGGCTCGCGCGCAGATCTCCAACGAGCCGGTGGGCATGTTGAAGATCCTGTTCCACCGCGAAACCCTGGAAATCCTCGGCGTGCATTGCTTCGGCGACCAGGCGTCGGAGATCGTACACATCGGCCAGGCGATCATGAACCAGCCGGGTGAGGCGAACTCGATCAAGTACTTCGTCAACACCACCTTCAACTACCCGACCATGGCCGAAGCCTATCGGGTAGCGGCGTACGACGGCCTCAACCGGCTTTTTTGAGCGGCTCCGGCCGGTGGCCTGAGCCGGCCGGGGAGACCGATTTCAGTAATTCCCGAGGGTGGCGCTGGCCAAACCGGGAAAGTCTGTAATCAGGCTGTCAACGCCGAAGTCGGCGAGTCTGCGCATCAGCGCAGGCTCGTTGACTGTCCACACCGACACATGCAGGCCCTGATTCTGGGCTCGCTTCAGGCGCTCGGGCGTGCACAGCGTCCAGTTCAGCGCAAGAATCTCACAGCCGTAGCTCTGCGCGACCTTAAGCGGATCCAGCCAGGCATACTCCGCCACCAGTCCTCGCGACACATCCGGTGTCAATTCCAGTGCAGCCCCCAACACTTCCCTCGAACTCGAGGTGATGGTGATCTTGTCCAGCAAGCCATGACGCTGGGCCATCTCGCGAATCGCCAGCACCGTGGTCGCCGAGCGGGTGCGTGACGCGCTTTTGACCTCCAGTTGCCAATGATCGAAATCGCACTGCTCGAACAGTTCTTCCAGGCGCGGAATCGGGCATGGCTGCACCCAGCCAGGGCCACCCTTGCGGGCGTCGTAGGTCACAAGGTCGGCGGCGTCATGCTCGACCACCTTGCCGCGCCGGTCGGTGGTGCGTTTGAGGGTCGGGTCGTGGATGACCATCAGTTCGCCGTCGCGGGACAGGTGCAGGTCCAGTTCGCAACGCTTGACCCCATGCTTGAGGCATTCCTTGAAGCTGGTCAGGGTGTTTTCCGGTGCTTCGCCCTTGGCGCCGCGGTGGCCGTAGATTAGGGTCACAAATGCTCCTTCGATAACGCGCCTTGAGGCTGAAAATCAGGTGGGATCGGGATTGCTCTGCTCTCGGGCAAGCCTGCGCTGGGCGGCTTGTCGTTGCAGGATGTGTCTGGCCAGCAACTGGCGCTGGGCGTCGGAGAGGTCGACCCATTCGGTGCCCACCTCGAAGTCGCCGATCTTCAGCGAATGGCACTGGGTCACCCGGGCGCGCAGCATCATGCCGGAGGCCTGTGGCATCAGCACCATCTTGACCGACAGCAGGGTGTCGACCGGGAAGGGGCGGTGGGATTCGAACTGCAGCCCGCCCTCGGACATGATGACCTTTTGCGGCGCGCCCAGCTTGCCCAGCACGGTCTGCGCGACCACCTGGCCGAGCAGGTCGATGCGCTTGCTCATGGCCCGCAGGAAGCTGTTGGTGGTGCGGTCACGGTCATCGAGCTGGCGCAGCAGATGCTGGGATTCGAACTCGGCCACGTGCAGTTCGCTCAGCAGATCGAACAGCGTGGAGCTGTCGTTGTGCGCGTGTTCGTCCAGGGTACCGGAGGCTGGAATGCGTTGAATTTCCAGTGCGACGCTGTCCTCGATACGGTAGTATTCGCGGCGTTCTTCTTCATCTAGTGTCGGCATGGCGAACCCATGGTAGCGGCGGTTGTCAGAGTGATTGCGCTTGAATCGCGGCTCATTGATTCGAGTGTAAAGCCGCAGGCCCAGGCCCGCCACAAGGACGTTCCCATTCCTTTGAACAAGCCCTTACATGTTCAGACCTCTTTTTGTTTTCATCGGCACGCGTTACACCCGTGCAAAACGCCGTAACCATTTTGTCTCCTTCATTTCCCTGACGTCGATGATCGGGCTCGCCCTGGGCGTCGTGGTGATGATAGTCGTGTTATCGGTCATGAACGGCTTCGATCACGAGATGCGTACCCGGGTTCTCGGCATGGTTCCACACGCGACCATCGAATCCGGCGAGCCGATAAACGACTGGCAGAACCTCGCTGCGCGGGTCAAACAGAACCCGCAGGTCGAGGCCGTCGCGCCGTTCACCCAGATGCAGGGCCTGCTGACCAACAATGGCAACGTGCAGAAAATCCTGCTCAATGCCATCGACCCGGTTCAGGAACGCAAAGTTTCGATTATCGACGGCTTCATGAAACAGGGTCATCTTGACGATCTGGTGTCAGGCGGCTTCGGTGTGGTCATCGGCGACAAGGCTGCGGCCAAGCTCGGCGTGGGCATCGGCGACAAGGTGACGTTCGTGTCGCCCGAAGTCACGGTCACGCCTGCCGGGATGTTCCCGCGCATGAAGCGCTTCACCGTGGTCGGCATCTTCCACGTCGGCGCCGGCGAGCTGGACGGCTATCTGGGGGTGACCAACCTTCAGGACCTGGCGCGCCTGCATCGCTGGAAGCCCGATCAGGTGCAGGGCCTGCGCCTGAAGTTCACCGACCTGTTCAAGGCGCCGCGCACCGCCTACGAAATTGCCCAGAACCTGGGCGACCACCAGTACTACTCCCGTGACTGGACCCGCACCCACGGCAACCTGTACCAGGCCATCGGCATGGAGAAATCCATCATCGGCCTGCTGCTGTTGCTGATCGTGGCGGTGGCGGCGTTCAACATCATTTCGACCCTGGTGATGGTGGTCAACGACAAGCGCGGTGACATCGCGATCCTGCGCACCCTGGGTGCGACGCCGGGCCAGATCATGCGCATTTTCATGGTTCAGGGTACGGTGATCGGCGTGGTCGGCACGTTGGTCGGCGCCGGTGTCGGCATTCTTGCGGCGCTGAACGTCAGTTCCGCGATTTCGGCGCTCGAAGGCCTGATCGGCCACAAGTTTCTCAACGCGGATGTCTATTTCATCGACTATCTGCCCTCGCAATTGATGACCGAAGACGTGCTGCTGGTGTGCGGCGCGGCGCTGGTCCTGAGTTTCCTCGCCACCCTGTATCCAGCCTGGCGTGCGGCGCGCACCCAGCCGGCAGAGGCGTTACGTTATGAGTGAGTCGGGCATGAGTGATAAAGCTGTTCTGAGTTGCCGCAACCTGGGCAAGTCCTACGAGGAAGGCCCTGAATCGGTAGTGGTGCTGTCCGGTCTGCAACTGGAACTGCATCCGGGCGAGCGCGTGGCGATCGTCGGCAGTTCGGGTTCGGGCAAGAGTACCTTGCTGAACCTGCTCGGCGGCCTGGACACACCCACCGAGGGCAGCGTCTGGCTGGCCGGTGAGGAGTTGTCGGCGCTGAACGAAAAGGCCCGGGGCCTGCTGCGTAACCGGGCGCTGGGTTTCGTCTACCAGTTCCACCACCTGCTGCCCGAGTTCACGGCGCTGGAAAACGTCTGCATGCCGCTGCTGATCGGCAAGACCTCGATCCCCGAAGCCCGCCAGCGCGCCACGGCGCTCCTGGAGCGTGTAGGGCTTGCGCACCGTCTGGCGCACAAGCCTTCGGAGCTGTCCGGCGGCGAACGCCAGCGTGTGGCGATTGCCCGCGCGCTGGTCAACCAGCCGGGCCTGGTGATGCTCGACGAGCCGACCGGCAACCTCGACTCCCACACCGCCCAAGGCATCCAGGACCTGATGCTGGAACTCAGCACCTCGTCGCGCACCGCGTTCCTGGTGGTGACCCACGACATGACTCTGGCGCGCCAGATGGACCGCGTGTGGCGTCTGGAAGAAGGCCGTCTGGTCGAGGCGTGATGTTTTCAGCCCTTTCGGGGGCTTCATTTTCAGCTACGGTGCTTCACCCATGTTCAGACCGTTATCCATCTTTATCGGCGCGCGCTACACCCGGGCCAAGCGGCGCAACCACTTCATCTCGTTCATTTCGATGACCTCGATGATCGGCCTTGCGCTGGGCGTCCTGGCCATGATCGTGGTGCTGTCCGTGATGAACGGTTTCCAGAAGGAAATGAGTTCACGCATTCTGGGCATGGTGCCCCACGCGGTGATCGATGGCGTCAAGCCGCTCGACGACTGGAAACCTGCCGCCGACGCCGCGTTGAAGAACCCGCAGGTCACCGCCGCCGTGCCATTCACGCAAATGGACGGCATGCTTTCCTACAAGGGTTCGATGCAGCCTATCGAGATCAATGGCGTAGACCCTGCGCTGGAATCCCAGGTGTCCATCGTCACCCAGCACATCGTTCAGGGCCGCCTGCAGGATTTGAAAGCAGGCGAGTACGGCGTGGTGATCGGTGAAATCACCGCGCGGCGCTTTCGCTTGAACGTTGGCGACAAGATCACCCTGATCGTCCCGGAAATCAGCAGCGATCCGGGTGGCATCACCCCGCGTCTGCAACGCCTGACGGTGGTTGGCGTGTTCAAGGTCGGCGCCGAGCTGGACGGCTCCATGGCCTTGGTCAACGTGGCCGACGCCGCCACCATCAAGCGCTGGCAGCCCAATCAGGTGCAGGGTGTTCGCCTGGCCCTGACCGATCTATACGCCGCGCCGCAAGTCTCGGCGGCCATCGCAGGTAACCTGGGCGCGGACTACAAGGCCGATGACTGGACCCACACCCAGGGCAGCCTGTTCAGCGCCATGAAAATGGAAAAGACCATGATTGGCCTGCTGTTGCTGATGATCGTCGCGGTGGCGGCCTTCAACATCATCGCCACGCTGATCATGGTGGTGAACGACAAGGGCGCCGACATCGCGATCCTGCGCACCATCGGCGCGACGCCGCGTCAGATCATGGCCATCTTCATGGTGCAGGGCACTGTGATTGGTGTGGTTGGCACCCTGATCGGCGGCGTGCTGGGCGTGATTGCGGCGATCAACGTCAGCCAGTTGGTGGGTTGGGTAGAACGCGTCACCGGACAGCACATCTTCACCTCGGACGTGTACTTCATCAGCAACCTGCCATCGCAACTGGAAGGCAGTGATGTGGTGATGATTTGCGCTGCGGGGCTGATTCTCAGCTTCCTGGCGACCATCTATCCGGCGTACCGCGCCTCGCAGATCCAGCCAGCCCACGCGCTGCGCTACGAGTAAATCCGCCGGTCAATGCCCCATCAGCCAGTGTTGATGGGGCCCCGGTAGCGTCCACAGCCCGAACAGAATCACCAGCAGCCCGCCGGCCATCCGCACCCCACGCTTGCGCAGCAACGCAGTGGTGCGCTCGGCGGCAAGGCCGGTGGCCAGCAGCACCGGCCAGGTGCCAATCCCGAACGCCAGCATCAGCAGTGCACTGTGCAGCGCATCGCCTTGGCTTGCCGTCCACAGCAGCGTGCTGTAGACCAGTCCGCACGGCAGCCAGCCCCACAGCGCACCGAGCAGAAGGGCGCGTGGCGTGCTCGACACCGGCAGCAAGCGGCTGGCGACGGGCTGGATGTAGCGCCACAGCCAGCGTCCCAGGCCTTCGATGCGCGTCAGGCCGCTCCACCATCCCGCCAGGTACAGGCCCATGCAGATCAGCAGCAGGGCAGCGATGACTCGCAGCAGCATCGCGCCAGGGCTGTTGGCCACGGCCCAGCCGGCGAGGCCGATGAGCAGGCCCGCGCAGGCGTAGCTGAAAACCCGCCCCAGGTTGTAGGCCACCAGCAGGCGCAAGCGTCGGCTGCGTTGTTCGGCCGGGATCGCCATGGTCAGCGCACCCATCAAGCCACCGCACATCCCCAGGCAATGCCCGCCACCGAGCAGGCCGAGGATCAGCGCGGAGAGGAGTTGGGGGAGGAGGTCAGGCATTGGGGTGGTCCAGGGCTTTGCGGGTGAATGTTCCGACGTCTTCGCGAGCAAGCTCGCTCCCACAGTGGATGTGCGTAGAGTCACAAAATCTTGCCGTGCCCGGGACTTGTGGGAGCGAGCTTGCTCGCGAAGGCGTCGGCGGGAGCGATGCGATAACCCAGTCCATCACCCGATTTTCTTCTCTTCCGGTTTTTGCATTTCCCTGCCCGACGCCTCATCCACCCCCGCCTTGTGCCCGGGGTCCTGGTCATCGAAAAGAATGCTATGGGCCGGGCTGTCCATGTCTTCGTACTGGCCGCTGTCCACGGCCCAGAAGAACACATAGATCGCCACTGCGACGATCAGCAGGGCCACCGGAATCATGATGTAGAGCGCGGGCATCGAACCTCCGGATCCTTCAGGCGGGCAGCGGGCGCGGGTGGGCGACCAGGGTGGGGGTGGCTTCCGTCAGCCCGACGCGGGTCAGGCGCAGGGCATTGAGCACCACGATCAGCGAGCTTGCCGACATGCCCGCTGCCGCCCACAGCGGCGTGACCCAGCCAAGCGCGGCGAACGGCAGCATGAGGCCATTGTATAGCCCTGCCCACATCAGATTCTCGATGATGATGCGCCGCGTCCGCCGGGCCAACGTGAAGGCCTGAACCAGTGCCGGCAGGCGGTTGGACAGCAGTACCGCATCGGCACTGGTTTTCGCAAGATCCGTGGCCGAGCCCATGGCCACGCTGATGTCCGCCGCAGCCAGCACCGGCACGTCGTTGACGCCATCACCGAGCATCAACACCTTGTGGCCCTGGGCCCGGAGCTGCTTGAGCCTCTGCAGTTTGTCATCGGGACGCAGGCTGCCATGTGCTTCGTCGATCCCAAGCTGGGCCGCGACACTGGCGACCATGGGCGAGCTGTCACCCGACAGCAGCACAGTCCTCCAGCCTCGCTGCCTGCAGGCGTCGATCAAGGCGGCTGCGTCGTCGCGCAGGCGATCGTCCAGCACCAGCCACGCCAGTACCTGCTGATCGTCACCCAACAGCAGCCATTGGCCGGCTTGCTCAGGGGTTGGCGGAACCGCACTGCCGCTCAGGGCACAGACAAAAGCCGGCTGGCCGATGCGCAGCAGGCGCCCGTTGACACGGCCTTCGAGCCCCAGCCCCGGGGTATTGCTCACTGAATCGGCTGTCAATGGCGTATGGCCGAAAGCGCGGGCGATGGGGTGTTCGGACCGGCTTTCCAGCGCGGCCGCCAGCGACAGGCACTGATCGTTGTTCAGCGGCCCCAGACTGCGAATGGCCCGCAGAGTCAGGCGGCCCTCCGTCAGGGTGCCGGTCTTGTCGAAGATCACCGTGTCGATCTGATTCAACCCTTCTAGCACATGCCCTCGAGTCAGCAGCAAACCCTGGCCGTGCAGGGTGCCGGTGGCGGTGGTCAGCGCAACCGGCGTGGCCAGCGACAGCGCGCAAGGGCAGGTGGCGACCAGCATCGCCAGCACGATCCAGAATGCGCGGGCCGGGTCGATCTGCCACCAGATCAGCCCCACCACCACCGCAGCCACCAGCGATATCAACAGAAACCACTGCGCGGCCCGGTCGGCAATTTGCGCCAGCCGGGGTTTTTCCGACTGCGCCCGTTCCAGCAAACGCACGATGGCCGAGAGCCGAGTGCTTTCACCCAGGGCCAGGACTTCAACGGTCAGCACGCTGTCCACGTTCGAGGTGCCAGCCGTGACAACATCGCCCACGACGCGAGGCTGGGGCAGGTACTCGCCTGTCAGCACCGATTCGTCGATGCTCGACTGGCCGCTGATGATCCTGCCATCGGCGGGCAAGATCGCGCCCGGATGCACCAGCACCCGATCATTGAGGCGCAGTTCGCTGAGCAGAATGCGCTCGCTCTGTCCGCTTTCGGTCAAACGCAGGCAGGAGGCAGGCAGCAGGTTGACCAGTTGCCCGGTGGCCGCAGCGGTACGCTCCCGGGCGCGACGCTCCAGATAGCGCCCGGTCAGCAGGAACAGCGCGAACATGCCCACCGCATCGAAATACAACTCGCCGGTGCCGGTGATCGCGGTCCAAATGCCTGCGCCATAGGCCAGGCCAATGGCCAGCGACACCGAGACGTCCATGGTCAACTGGCGGGTGCGCAAGTCACGCAGGGCGCCCTTGAAGAACGGAGCGCAGCTGTAAAGCACGATGGGGGTTGTCAGAAACATCGCCACCCAGCGCAGGATGGTGTGCATCTCGGGGCTGAGGTCGATATTGAATTCCGGCCAGGTGGCCATGGTCGCCATCATCGCCTGAAACCATAGCAGCCCGGCGACGCCCAACTGGCGCAGGCTGCGGCGGTTTTCCCGGGCCAGTTGCTCGGTGGCCTGGTCGGCCTGCCAGGGATGGGCGGCATAGCCGATGCTGCGCAGCTCAAACAGCACCTGACTCAGGGGTAGCTCGGCGTCGTTCCAGCGCAGATAAAGCCGATGGTTGGACAGGTTCAGCCGCGCTTCGACCACGGCGGGCAACGTGCGCAGGTGTCGCTCGATCAGCCAGCCGCAGGCCGCGCAACTGATGCCTTCGATCAGCAGCGTGGTGTCGGCCAGGTCCTCGGCATGCCGAACGAAAGGCGCCTGCACATCGGGGCGGTCATAGAGCGCCTGTTCTTCGAGCAGTTGCGCGGGCAGGGCCTGAGGATTGACCGAGGCTTCGCTGCGATGGCTGTAGTAGCTTTCCAGGCCGCCCGCGACGATGGCCTCGGCCACTGCCTGGCAGCCCGGACAGCAGAACGGGCGGGACTCACCGAGTACGACGGCACTGAAACGATCACCGGGCGGAACGGGCAGGGCGCAATGAAAGCAGGGGGTTGGGGCGTTCACGTCATCACTTCTTTTCGGCACCCTGCAGCGGCTCGTCACCCAGGATCAGGTCCTTGTCACGGGTCACCGATTCTTCCTCGAACAGGCGCCATGTCTGGCTGTTCTCCACGCCCAGCAACTCGACGAAGCGACGGCCTTCGACCCGGTCACTCATCTGCCCGACGTAGCGCCCCGGTTGTGCGGGGTTGCGCGCCAGGATGATCTTGCGATCCTTTTCCGGCTGGGTGGGGGAGATCAGGTTCAGCACCAGGGTCTCCGGCTGGCTGTTGCCGGTCAGGCGCAGGTCGGCCTCGCCGGTGAGGTCATCCAGGGTCACGGTGGCGCGCAGTTTCAGGGTTTGCGCCAGCAGTTCGCGGTCCAGGGAACGGTTGATGCCTTTGCCTGCTTCGTAATAGTTGTCGTTGACCAGGTTGTCCGGGTTGTCCACGGCGATGGTCACCATCGCCACGGTCAGGCCTACTGAACAGGTCAGCATGCCGATGATGATCCATGGCCAACGATGTCGGTACCAGGGGCTTGCAGCAGTCGCTACGCTCATGTGTGACGTCTCTCAACGAACTTGTGGGCCGATGAATCGGCTCTTGGCTTGTACTTCGGTGCCGCTGTTTTCGATGTCCTTGAGGATGAAGTGGATCTCGTTGGTGCTCGACGGCAGTCGCTCAGGCGACACCGACAGCTCCACCGGCATGGTGAATATCTCGCCGGCGGCCACCTTGATTTCACGCCGGCCCTGCAGCTTGAGGTCGGAAAGCCCGGTGGCGTCGAGTACGTAGGTGTGGTCGATCTGATCCTTGTTCATGATCTTCAGGCTGTAGACGTTCTCGATTCGCCCTTCGGCGTTCTCACGGTACAGCACGCGGTCCTTGCTGACGTCGAAACCCACCAGCGAGCGCATGAAGAACGCCGCAGTCAGCACGCCGATCATCACCAGCAGCACCGCCGCGTAGCCGATCAGGCGCGGGCGCAGCTTGTTGGTTTTCTGTCCGGACAGGTTGTGTTCGGTGGTGTAGCTGATCAGGCCGCGAGGGTAGTTCATCTTGTCCATGATGGTGTCGCAGGCATCAATGCACGCGGCGCAGCCGATGCACTCGATCTGCAGGCCGTCGCGGATGTCGATGCCGGTGGGGCAGACCTGCACGCACATGGTGCAGTCGATGCAGTCACCCAGTCCCTGGGCCTTGTAGTCCTGGTCTTTCTTGCGCGGGCCACGTTGCTCGCCGCGGCGTGGGTCGTAGGACACGATCATGGTGTCCTTGTCGAACATCACGCTCTGGAACCGCGCGTACGGGCACATGTAGATGCACACCTGCTCGCGCAGCCAGCCAGCGTTGCCGTAGGTGGCGAGGGTGAAGAAGCCGACCCAGAAATATGACCAGCCATCGGCCTGGCCGGTGAAGAAATCAACGGTGAGTTCGCGGATCGGCGAGAAGTAGCCGACGAAGGTAAGCCCCGTGACCAGCCCGATCAGCAGCCACAGGCCATGCTTGGCCGACTTGCGCACGAACTTGTTGGCGCTCATGGGCGCCTTGTCCAGTTTCATGCGCTGGTTGCGGTCGCCCTCGGTGACCTTTTCGCACCACATGAACACCCAGGTCCACACGCTCTGCGGGCAGGTGTAGCCACACCACACGCGCCCGGCGTACACCGTGATGAAAAACAGCCCGAAAGCGCTGACGATCAGGATGCCCGACAGCAGGATGAAGTCCTGCGGCCAGAAGGTGGCGCCGAAAATGTAGAATTTGCGCTCCGGCAGGTTCCACCAGACCGCCTGATGGCCGCCCCAGTCGAGCCAGACCGTGCCGAAATACAGCAGGAACAGCACGATCCCGCCGCCAATTCGCAGGTTGCGGAAGATCCCGGTGAACGCCCGGGTGTAGATCTTCTCCCGGGAGGCGTAGAGATCGACGGTGTCACTCTCTTTGTGGGGCGGCGGAGTGACGTTGTGAACCGGTATTTGCTCGCTCATTGCGGCGTGCTCATCGAACCATCACGTGGCTGTGGAAAATGCCTTGGCCAGTACGTGCCGGCCAGGGTCATTGCTTGTTGTTGTGCCGTTCATGATACCCCTGTGACTTTAGTCCAAGGCAGCGGTGTCTGGTCGCTCGGGGCATGGACGGTGTTGCGCGTTGATGCAGGTCAAAAGTGGCAAGGTCATTCGGAATGCGTCGGGCACTCGAACTGCCGCTACGAAATTCCAACTCCGTAGGGAGCGCGCTCTTCGTTCAACTGACTGAGCCAGGGGTTCAGCACTGCAGCGCCGCTCCCCGAGAAGTCGGCGGTGTTGCGGGTGACCACCGTCATGCCATGCACCAGGGCTGTGGCGGCGATCATTGCATCGTATTCGCTGCGAGGATCAGGAACGTGCAGGCGGGCGCATCTGGTGGCGACGGACGCATCTACAGGCAGAATTCGCCCCGCGAAGGCTGGAAGCAAATGATGCTCCATCCAGCTCCTGAGCAATCCCGATTGAGCCGGGTCGCGTCTCTCAAGCCGAAGAATGCCGGTCTCAAGCTCAAGGACCGTGACCGCGCTGATGTACAGGCTGGGCGCCGGGATCTGCCGGGCCCATCTCAATACATTTGGCGCTGCCTTCTGATTCTTTCGCAGCTCCGAAACCACGTTGGTGTCGAGCAGGTACATCAGGACAGATCCACTTCACGCGGCAATATCGGCGCGCGTCGTGACTCGAAGTCGATGTCTTCGATGCCGGGCATTGCGAGCATGTCGACGATGCTGAGCGAGCCGCCGGCGAGTTTCTGGTAATCCTCGATGGTGAGCAGCACATGCGCCGGACGACCCCGGTCAGTGATGAAGACCGGGCCCTCTTTCGTCGCCTTCTTGGCGCCGCTGGTATCCTGATTGAACTCGCGACTTGAAATAGTGGTGATCACAGGCGATAGCTCCTTGCTGTTGTAGCAATGTTTCTACGTTTCGATTTTATGGATGTTATGCCTGTCACGACCATCTCTCAACAGCGAATGTGTAACCAAAGAAAAACCCCGTCAGTTGACCCTGACGGGGCCTCCAGATGCATCGTTCCTACTCCTGCGCGTCCGCCGGCTTATTCCCATGAGACAGGCTATACACATACGCCGCCAGCAAATGCACCTTGTCATTGCCCTGCAGCAATTCCTGGGCAGGCATCTGGCCCTGGCGGCCGTAGCGGATGGTCTGCTGCAACTGCGCGAAGCTTGAACCGTAGATGAACGCGCCCGGGTGGGTCAGGTCAGGTGCGCCCATGGCGGGAGTGCCCTTGCCTTCGGGGCCGTGGCAGGCGACGCAGTTGCCGGCGAAGATTTTCTGCCCGTTGACCGGGTCTGCCTTGGCGTCGTCTGGCAGTTTGCGCCCATCCAGTTTCGTCAGCACGAAGGCCGCGACGTCCCGCACACCCTGATCGCCGACCACTTCACCCCATGCCGGCATGACCGCATGACGGCCACCCATGATGGTGGTCTTGATGGTCTGCGGATCACCGCCCCAGCGCCAGTCGGCGTCGGTCAGGTTGGGGAAGCCGTAGGCACCCTTGGCGTCCGAGCCGTGGCACACCGAACAGTTGGAGGCGAACAGCCGGCCACCCATTTTCAGGGCTTGCGGATCCTTGGCCACATCTTCGATGGGCATGGCCGCGAATTTGGCGAAGATCGGACCAAAACGCGCATCCGACCGGGACATTTCCTTTTCCCATTCATGCACGCCGGTCCAGCCCGGCTGGCCGTTGGAGAAGGCGATCTTCTTGTCGTTGTCGACGTAGTCGTAGCCCGGCAACAGGCCCTTCCAGTTGCCCAGGCCGGGGTACAGCGCCAGGTAACCGAGGGCGAAGATGATGGTGCCGATGAACAGCATGAACCACCACTTGGGCAGCGGGTTGTCGTACTCCTCGATGCCGTCGAAGGAGTGGCCGACGGTCTCGTCGGTGGTGTCGGCGCGCTGGCCCTTGCGGGTCGCCAGCAGCAGCCAGGTCAGGCAGAAGATCGTGCCCAACGACAGTACGGTGACGTACAGGCTCCAAAACGTAGTCATTCTTTGTTGCTCCTGGAAGCTTGCGCTTGCTCGAGGTGCTTGATGGCCTCGGGGTCGTCGGCAAAGGGCAGCAGGGTCGCGTCGTCGAATTCAGCCTTGCGCCGGGGGCTGAATACCCACAGCGCCAGGCCGATGAAGGCCACCATCACCACGACGGTGCCCAGGCCTCGAATCATTCCGATATCCATGGCGATCACCGTTTGCTCTTGATGATGGTGCCCAGGCCCTGCAGGTAGGCCACCAGCGCATCCATTTCAGTCTTGCCCTTGACCGCGTCACCGGCCTTGGCGATGTCGTCGTCGGTGTAGGGCACGCCGAGGCTGCGCAGCACTTCCAGCTTGCGACCGGTCAACTTGCCGTCGAGCTTGTTTTCCACCAGGAACGGATAGGCCGGCATGATCGACTCCGGCACCACGTTGCGCGGGTTATACAGGTGCGCGCGGTGCCAGTCGTCGGAGTAGCGTCCGCCCACCCGCGCCAGGTCCGGCCCGGTGCGCTTGGAACCCCACAGGAAGGGGTGATCCCAGACGCTTTCGCCGGCCACCGAGTAGTGCCCGTAGCGTTCGGTTTCGGCGCGGAACGGCCGGATCATCTGCGAGTGGCAGCCCACACAGCCGTTGGCGATGAACACGTCGCGGCCTTCGACTTCCAGTGCCGGACGCGGCTTCATGCCTTCGACCGGCTTGTTGGTCACGTCCTGGAAGAACAGCGGGACGATCTGCGTCAGGCCGCCCACTGCTACCGCGATGACCATGAAGATCGACAGCAGGCCGATGTTCTTCTCAAGTGATTCGTGCTTGATCATCAGTGCGCTCCCACGACAGCGATCTGGGCGGCTTCTTCGGCTTCCTCGGTGTTCGACGCACGCACGGTGCGGAACACGTTGTAAGCCATGAACAGCATGCCGCTGGCAAAGAACGCACCGCCCAGGGCACGAACGATGTAACCCGGATGGCTGGCTTGCAGCGCTTCGACAAACGAGTAGGTGAGGGTGCCGTCATCGTTGATCGCACGCCACATCAGGCCCTGGGTGATGCCGTTGACCCACATCGAGGCGATGTAGAGCACGGTACCGATGGTCGCGAGCCAGAAGTGGGTGTTGATCAGCGCGATGCTGTGCATCTGCGGACGCCCGTACAGGCGCGGGATCATGTGGTAGACCGCGCCGATGGAAATCATCGCCACCCAGCCCAGCGCACCTGCGTGGACATGGCCGATGGTCCAGTCGGTGTAGTGCGAGAGCGAGTTGACGGTCTTGATCGCCATCATCGGCCCTTCGAAGGTCGACATGCCGTAGAACGCCAGCGACACCACCAGGAACCGCAGGATCGGGTCGGTGCGCAACTTATGCCAGGCGCCGGAGAGGGTCATCATGCCGTTGATCATGCCGCCCCAGCTCGGCGCCAGCAGGATGATCGACATCACCATACCCAGCGACTGCGCCCAGTCCGGCAGCGCGGTGTAATGCAGGTGGTGGGGGCCGGCCCAGATATACAGGGTGATCAGCGCCCAGAAGTGCACGATGGAAAGGCGGTAGGAGTAAATCGGACGCTCGGCCTGTTTCGGCACGAAGTAGTACATCATTCCCAGGAAACCGGTCGTCAGGAAAAAGCCTACGGCGTTGTGCCCGTACCACCACTGGATCATCGCGTCGGTGGCGCCCGAGTAGGCCGAATAGGATTTGAACAGGCTCACCGGCAGCGACATGTGGTTGACGATGTGCAGCATCGCCGTGACCACGATGAAGGCCCCGTAGAACCAGTTGCCGACGTAGATGTGCTTGGTCTTGCGCTTGACGATGGTGCCGAAGAACACCGCCGCGTAGGTGATCCAGACGATGGCCAGCAGGATCGCGATTGGCCACTCCAGCTCGGCGTATTCCTTGGTGGTGGTGTAGCCCATCGGCAGGGTGATGATCGCGCCGATGATGACCGCCTGCCAGCCCCAGAAGTGAAACGCCGCCATGCCGTCGCTGATCAGGCGCGTCTGGCAGGTTCGCTGCACGACATAGTAGGAGGTGCCGAACAGTGCGCACCCGCCGAAGGCGAAGATCACAAGGTTGGTGTGCAGCGGGCGAAGGCGTCCGAACGTGGTCCATGGCAGACCAAGGTTCAAGTCAGGCCACACGAGTTGTGAGGCGATGAAGACACCGAGCCCCATGCCAAGGATCCCCCAGACCACCGTCATGATGGCGAACTGGCGGACTACCTTATAGTTATAAGCAGTCGGACTGATTGCTGTGCTCATTCTAAGGTTCCACGGTTTGGGTATTTTATTAGTGTGGTAACGGCCGCAACATCGAATAAAGCGTAGACGTTTTGCCGCGCAACAAGCGCAAGACGAGGTCGACGCAAACACGGGATGCGGTTTTTTCGCGACTCGCTGCGCTTGGTTGCGCCAGGCAGAGTTGCCGGAGTGGGCCGAAAGGGCGGGAAAACAGGGCGAGTGAGGCGGCGCGCGTGAATGCCGAAAATTGTATACAGCCCTTCGGGTGACATACCGGGCCGCGCGGTCTGCCTGCAAGAGGGTGTGGAGGTCGTGCACAATCCTTTCACTGATCCTGTGGCCAGCTGTTGCCGGACCACCGTGCACGCAAGCTTAGACGCGAACGGCTCGCGATGGAAGCCACAAGAGCAAGAAGTTTGACACCTCGCCGGGTGCAGGGGGGTAATCACCGCGCCACCTTGCGGGGCGCGGTGAACATCGACTTCTGGCCTACGCTGAAACGTTTCTCTACCTGCTTTCCCTGTACTTCGGTAGAGTGTTTCTACGCCAAAAGTTGTATACAAATGCCGATGACAATTGCACTTTTTGACTGCCCAAAAATTTGGCCCGAGCTGGCAGGTCAGGCCGGTGATCGTCACGGTTGATCGACCGGCACCGGAAAAATCGATGCAATCCGACGATGAATCCGCCCGGTTGCGTGCGGGTTGGGGCGCCCATGGCGTCGGTGCTTTTTTCCGAAAGTCCTGGCAGGTTAGTTTCAGGAAGCTGAACCGCGGCTGTCGCCCAGGAAAGTCCGGCGCGGCTGTCTTTTGCCTGGAACGCTTGGGCATAATGGCGCCCTGCAATCAAGTTCATGGGTCGAGACAAGCATGAACAAAGGACACGCGGCGAGTACTGACGCCGATCAATGTGCGCACCTGGCGCAGGTGCAGGGCTGGTTGTGGAATGCCCCGGCAGAGACCGTCGGCAACCAACCGGCCACGCTGATCCTCGCCCATGGCGCGGGTGCTCCCATGGACAGCGAGTTCATGAACGACATCGCCCAGCGCCTGGCCGCACTGGGTGTCGGCGTGTTGCGCTTTGAATTTCCCTACATGGCCCAGCGCCGGATCGACGGCGGCAAGCGCCCGCCCAATCCCAAACCGAAGCTGCTGGAGAGCTGGCGCGAGGTCTACGGGGCCGTGCGACCGCTCATCAAGGGCCGCCTGGCCATCGGCGGCAAATCCATGGGCGGGCGCATGGCCAGCCTGCTGGCCGACGAGTTGCACGCCGATGCGCTGATCTGCCTGGGCTACCCGTTCTACGCCGTCGGCAAGCCGGAGAAACCCCGGGTCGAGCACCTGGCCGAGCTGCACACACCGACCCTTATCGTCCAGGGCGAGCGCGATGCGCTTGGCAATCGTGAAGCGGTTGAAGGCTATTCGCTGTCACCGGCCATCGACGTGCACTGGCTGCCCACCGCCAACCATGACCTCAAGCCATTGAAGGCAGCGGGCATCAGTCATGCCGCCTGCCTGCAGGAAACCGCCGAGCGCATCGCCAGTCGTCTACTCGGCTGATGCCTCGGCTGCAGCGGCCTGCGAGCACCAGACATCGAACTGACCGTCGGCGATCAACAGCCCTGCCGACGGCATGTCGATGTGAAAGGTGCCGCGCAGGTGACCCGTCTGCACGTCGCATTCGAGCAGGGTGACCGAACCCTTCTCGAAGTCCTGCGAATGATAAAGCTGCGCAAACTGCCGGGGCGTGACGTGATAGATCGCCGACAAGCGCTCGTCACGCACCAGGTCGTAAGTGCCGGGTTCCAGGCTCTGGTCGATGAACATGCCCAGCACCGTGCGGCGGTGGGCGACCTTGCCCACCGCGTGAATCTTCCAGATCTTGTGCCTGCGCTTGCCCGTCAACTCCGGGCGCAGGCAGGAAAAGGCAGATAACTGCCTTGGGGTGAACGGCTTGCCGTTTATGGTGGCGCTGAGTTCGCAGGCTGTGTTGCTCGCGCTGTGAGTCGGTGTGCCGGTGGAGCCTTTCATGGGCGTCGCTCCCTTGTCGCTTTTATATAGGCGCCTGGCACTGCTGGCCAGGTCGTGTCGAAGAGGGCGCAATGCCGCAGGCACAAAAGGCCTGCGGCATTGCGCAAGGCCAGCCGTCAGCGAATGCCGATGGCCGAAATCACGCTGTAGGTGTAGCCATCCAGCTCCATGCCGCTACCCAGGGCTTTCTGGTAATAGGTCTTGCCAAATGGCGACAGCTTGGCCAGGGTCGATGACCAGTACAGGTCCTTGACCAGGGGCCAGTTGGCCGCCCACATACCGTGAATCTCCCGCAGTTCCTGGATCGACGGCAGCCGGGCCTGATTGTTGCCAGCCTGTGCGCCTGCCTGGCCGAAATTGCCCTTGCCCAGCTCGATGCAGTGGATCACCCCCGTGACGGTCACTGCGTAGGACAGCGACTGCCCCGCAGCATCGGCCACGGTAATGGTGGTCGTGCCCTTGCCGCGGACGCTGACCAGCCCGGCCTCACTGACCTGGGCCACCCGCGGATCGGCCGAGGTGTAGGTATAGGGCGCCGTCCCGCCGCTCGCCTGGCGCTGAACCGTGGTGCCGCCTGGCATCGTCGGCAGCGCGTCGGGGCGCGAGGGCACCAGGTACACCTTGCCGCCCAGCGTCACCGGCGAGGTGTCCAGGCTCAGCGGGTTCTGCACCCGCAACGTGCGGCGCTCGGAGTCGCGTACGTTGCCGCCACGGCTGACCTGATAGCTCAATGTCGCCTGTGCGCCGGCACTGGCGGTAATCAGCGCCTTGGGCAACTGGAACACCAGTTCAGTGCCGCCCGTGGCCTCCTGCTCGACGGTTTCAAAGCGCGAGGCACCTTCCCAGATCACCTTGACCCGATCACCGGCGCGTACCTCATAACGCGCCCGCACCGTCGCACCGGCCTCTGGAATCAGCCCCGGATTCACCACACCGTCCTCCTGCACGGTGTCCATGGTCGGCGCCGGAAGCACCGATGCGCTCATCACCCGCACCGAATAAACCTCCGAATCCTGCGAGGTGCCATTGGCCCGGATCACCTGATACGACACCGCCACCGTCTGGCCGTCGTTGGCATCGAGCAGCGCACGGGCAAACACCACCGACAGCGCCTTGCCGGCATCGTCCTGGGTGATGGACTTCTCTTTCTGGTCGCTGCCGTTGGGACCGTTCCAGCTCAGGTTGACCGTATCCCCCTGGCGCAGATTGGCTGAATCCGCGATCACCACCGTGGCGCCGTTGGGTGCGTTGGCGGGGTCAAGGATGTCGTTTTCGGCTTCGAGGATGGTGGGCAGGGGGAGGGGGCCGCTCTGGTTGGCGCTGACGGGCAGCATCAACGAAGGCGAAGTGAAGAACGCACGGCTGAAGGTGTTGACGGTGTAGTGGATCGCCACCGAGCCACCCGCGAGCAGGCTGACCTTGTCGTCCGGAATGAAGAAGTCCATCGGCATGCCGGCAGCACCTGCGGCGACGGTCTTGAGTTCATCGAACATCACATTGGCGCCGCTTTCGGTCTTGCCCATCCAGTACAGATGAACGTCGTTGCCCTCTGCCATGAAGTAATACACAGGCACCTCGACGCGAACGTTGAGCGAGGCCGGATCCAGCACCCCGCCGTTCTGTTCGGCAACCGGCACCCTGGGCAGCGGCAACTCCATGGGCTGGCCGATGATTTTCAATTGCAGGCTCTTGGAGCGCAGCGTCACACCGGCCGCCTTCGTCACCTTGTAATACAGGCGAGCCCGGCCTTGCGCGATCGGCTGGAACTGCGCATTGGGGACCACGAATTCGTGGAAGCTGCCTGCGCCGGGAATGGTTTTGCTCGCGGTGTAGGTCTCGAGTGCCATGCCCTCGGCCGTGCTGCGTTCCATCGACAGCACCAGCTCATCGCCAGGTCGAATGTCCGGATGGGCGATGACCAGCACCTGCACATCGGCACCGGCCAGTTGATCGAGATCCAGTTCCATTCCCGGCGCTTGCGGGGTGATCGGCGCGGGCAACGTGGACTCTCCCGCCTCGACCGCCACATAGGTCGGCAGGGACCAGCGCGACCAGTTGTTGACGATGTCGCGGATTTCGTAGCGCACCTCCAGCATGTCCGAGTCGCCGGCGCGCTCGATGATCTCTTTGCTGACCGGGATGACCAGTGGCTGACCGACTTGCTGGGCGTCGGTGATCTCGGTGCGGATGATTTCGCCATGCCAGGACAGCGCGATCCGGTCACCCACGAACATGTTCATGTAGGCGGCAATTTCCACCGTCACGCCTTCAGGCGAGGTGATGATTCCTTCCGGAAACACTTTCGGCGTGGCCAGTCGCTCGTTTTCCCAAGGTGTGGCCGGGTTGGTGTCAGTGCCGCCCGGGATGGTCAGCTTGACTGGCACCACCGCAGGGGTGGACGTGTTTTTCTGCCCGCCGATGGGTTTGGTTACCTCATAGAAGAGGGTGATGTTCGTTTCGTGGATGAACTTCTGGTCCAGCGGCAGGACCACGAAATTGAAGAAACCGGGTGACAGGTCTTCTCGCTTCACCGTGTAGTTGAAGGCCAGTGCGTCATCACAAAAAAGGTCGATGATGTCGCCTTCGGCAATTTCAAGATAGGGCCCGACGCGCACGGAGAGTGGCACCTGGGGGTCGAGTGTGTCGGCATGACCGATACCGCTGGGGTCATGCAGGTTCTGCATCGCCGGAGCGGGCAGCAGTGCTCGAATCGCATCGTTCATGAGAGTGTCCTTGTCTTCATGTAGACGGCGGGCCCGCAGGCCCGCCTGGGGTTTAGCGGCAGCCCTGCCCGGGAATGGACATGGTGATGATCACGTTGGTGGTGATCGAGTTGACGATCACCCCGTTCGGACCTTCGACGCGGTAGTAGGCCTCGCCGCGGCCTTCGCAGATCAGGCGCAACTGCTGGGCCGAGACGCGGAAGATGTAGCCCTGTTGCTGCTCCAGCTCATCCATGACATGGGTGAACTCAAGGCTCGCGCCCGGCACCGGCGTATCGGGATTGCCCCGGGCGTAGCCATGGAACACGATGCTCACGCGCGGGTACTTGTCGGCGTTCAGGTACGGGCGAATGAAGATCGGCGTGCCGTCAGGACTGTTGACCGGGCTGATGGCGTTGTTCTGGTTGGCGTTGGTGAACACCGGGCCAGCCAGGCCACCGGGACCACCCGGCAGATCGCCCACGGAGCGCACGATCACCGGCTGCGTCGGTGAACGCGACGTGTTGGGGTTGCCGGCGTGGCTCACCGTGTAATAAACCCGGATCGCGTCGCCGGTGCCTTCGGCCGTCATCAACGCATTGGGGATGGTCAGCAGCAGGTCGCGGCCGACATCGCTGGAGCGCAGGGTGTAGGTCACAGGCGTCGCTTGCGAACCCCAGTACAGGCGGAACACATCGCTGATGGCGAACTCGTCGCGCCAGCCGATCACGGCATTGGCTTCCAGCAGGAAGTCGTCCTCGTCGATGACGTTGTCCTGGTTGTCCGGGTTGTCGCTGGTGCCACGGATGATCGGCAGGGCCAGCGCCTCGTTTTCCGGGGTTTCAGGGTCCGGATCCTGAGGGCCGGGCAGGGTCAGGTTGACGTACACCGGCAAGCCCAGCGACGTCCCCACCAGCCTGCCGCCGCGACGCACTTCGTAGCGCAGCTGAACATCGCCGTCGCCTGCCAGGGCGATATGGGCGTACGGCACGTTCAGGGTGAACACCGGGTCCGAGGTTTCATCGCCGGGTTGCAGCGGCACTTCCGGTAGGGCATTCGCACCCCAGTACAGAGTGATCCTGTCTCCAGGCTGCGGGCTTGGGTACTGCGGAATGTCCACCGCCACCTTGGCACGGGCATCGGCGTCGTCGATCACGCCATCCTCCGACTGGCGGCACAGCGGTGCCGGGTAGTCGTCGGGCACCTGCGTGAGGTACAGCTGGAAGGTCTTGGACAGGGAGTTGATCGAGACATTGCCGGCTCGGTCGGTCACGGTGTAGTACACCGGCTCCTGCACATCGCCCAGGCTTTCGAGGAAAGCGCGGGTGAAGTTGAGCAGCACGTGATCCTCGCCCACTTCCGGGACGGTGACCGTGTGCTCCGGGCCTGCCACCGAACCCCAGAAAGTGCGGATCTGGTCGCCCCAGGCCATGCCCAGATAGCCTGGCACGTCGGCCACCAGCACGTTGCCCATGCCGGTCAGCTCGTCGGAAGTCAGCACGCCGTCATCGGTTTCTGGCGGGAACTCCATTCCGGCCAACAGCACGCCGCCCGGTGCGGTGCGGTCTACGATCAGCGGGACTGTCGGGGAAGGAGAGAACTGCTCACCGATGTCGTTGATGGCCGCGTAGCCCACGGTATACACCCCATCGTTGGCCAGCAGCGCCGCAGGGATTTCCAGGGTCAGGGGGTCGCCGGGCTGTTCGGTGTCGATGGGTTTTGTTTCACCGACTCGCACGCCGTTCCACATCAATTGGTATGAGTGCTCGGGAGTAGCTTCATCCCATGCCACGAATTCCATGACCACAGGCTGTTGCAGATCTTCGAGGGTGAGCAAGCCATCGACAGGGTCGGCAACCGGCACAGTGGGTTGGGGCAGTTCACGCGGTAAGTTGCGGGTGACGAGGGAACTTCTAGTTGAATGACACATTGTATTTCTCCAATTAGCAGGCAGCCGAGATCCTTGTTTGAACGGGCTGCTGCAAGTTTTATGAATAACCGAAGTTGTCGGTTATCGAGTGGTGTAGCGATGAATCCGATCCGCGTATCCAGTGAGTGTCGCAAGTGTCTCGTTGTACGGGATGATTTTTAACTAATAGGAGTTGTGAGTGACTGTCAATAGCTGTGTGCAGTAAATATTTACTGTCTTGATTTTATAAGTGAGGGTCAGGTGCAACTGATTGGAGGTGAGCGTCGATCTACATACACTTCACCGATTAATGAAGTAGCACTGCCGTAATCATTCCTGATGCGATACCGGGTTTTTAAACGGCCAGTGGTAATCCGCTCCAGAAATAGAGTCGGAATGTTTAAATGGATGCCGTTCATGAACTGTTGTTCATCTACGGTTGTAGAAAGTATCAACGCAGCGGATTCAATGGGCTGGCCTTCGATGAAGCTATCTAAGCCTTGCAGGCTCAACTCGATTCGGTCGCCGATTCGCATATTTCGATAGGGCTGTATCAGTACCGTTGCGCCTTCGACGATGGCGGGAAGCCGCAAGGTGTGGGTTTCATCGGCCTCATTGAACAGCGCGCCTTGCAGCCCGTTCTCGCCGCCGGGCAACTGCGCCTGGCGCACCACCCTGACCAGTTGCGTGGCGGAGTGTGAAAGGTTCGGGTTGCCGGCATGGGTGACCGTGTAATGCACGGGGATGGCCCGCCCCACGCCTTCGCCGACGATCAGCCCGTTGGGCATGCAGATCACCAGGTCCGCTGCGGCGTCCAGGTCGTTCTGGTCCAGGGTGCGCACCACCGGCAATGGCCAGGATCCCCAGTACAGCTGGATCCGGTCACAGGGCTGGAACCCTGTCTGCCAGGCGATGACCACAGCGGCGTCGAGCAGGTAGTCCTCTTCATCGAGGAAGTTGGCCTGCCGATTGGGGTGGTCACTTTTGCCGTGCACCTGAGGAGCTGCCAGCTGTTCATTGATCAGCGTTTCGGGCATCGGGTCCTGGGGGCCGGGCAGTGTGACGAACACGTTCACCAGTCGGCCGGGGGAGGTGGCGCGATTCTGTCCCTCGCGCCGCACCTCGTAGCGCACCTCGATGGCACCGTCACCAGCGGCCATGACCGTGGCGAACGAAACCGGTATCGAGGCCACCACCTCCAGCGCTGCTGCGGCCTCGCTCAACACCATGCCCGGCAGCGCCTGTCCGCCCCAGCTCAGCAGGATCACATCACCGGCCTGGGCATTGCCGTAGTGGGGAATCAGTACGTCCACACCGTGGCGGACATCATTGTGCGTCAGCAATCCGTCGACCGCCTTGGGCACGAGCGGTGCCAGCAGGTCATGGGGATGGTTGCGCAGTTGCAACCGCAGGTGGGCAGGCTCCGAGACGACCGACAGGTTGCCCGCGCGGTCGGTGACGGTGTAGGTCACTGCGATGTCGCCGTCGGCCAGCTGCTCCAGAAAGCTGCGCTCGAAAGTGAAGGTGATGTCGCTGCCGCCCACTTCCTCCGCGGTGAGCACGCGCACCGGGCCCGGTTGATCGCCCCAGTAGGTGCGGACCACATCGCCCCATTTGGCGTCGAAATAGCCGGGGAGCCTGGCGGTCAGGATGTTGCCTGCTGCGGCCAGCGACTCTTCGGTCAGTGGCAGTTGATGCGAAGCAAATAGGAGTGGAGCAAGGAGGTCGCCGCCGGGTGGGGTGCGGTCTACGATGAGAGGTATGGTGGGAGAAGGGGCGAATTGTCCGCCAACGTCATTGATGGCGGCGTAGCCGATCTGATAAACACCATCTTTGATCAGGTATGGACCTGGTATGTCCATCGTCAGTGGGTCTCCAGGCTTTTCATTGACAATGGCGAATTCGACTCCCGTTCGCAAGCCGTTAACCATTAATTGATAGGAGTGTTCCGGACTAGCCGTTTCCCATGCTGAAAAGGTTAGGGTAATCGGTCTGTCGAGTGCCTCGAGCGTTAGTAAGCCATCTACAGGGTCGGTTTGGGGGATGGAGGGGGTAGGAAATTCATAATAACGTGATCTTTCGTTCACGTTGTCGATCGTTTCTTTTTTCATAAAATAATCCTCGTTAAGTTGGTCAGGTCGCGTGGGAATGCCGAAATTTGATAACTCACTCGTTGTCTGAATGTTCTGTATATGTGCACCGCTTTTCATATGCCGGTGGTACATATGTATATTCTTGCCGGGCTCAATACCAGAGGGTTTTAACGGTAGAGAAATGTCCTACGCCTCTATCGGACCGACCATGGCTGTTTGTAGGGCGGATGAAGCGTCTGTAGGACCCAGACCACTTTTTGCCAAGAGCAAGGGGGGCCGGGTGCCGGACTCTTCAGGTCGCCGTACCCTGTCCATGATTTCACCCTGCCCGCTCTTTTTAAGGGAGGGTTCTCTAGGTGAAAAACAGAAGCAGAAAACGCGGCGGCGTCGCAAGGCATTGGCAAGTGGCAGGAGTGCTGTGCGGAGTCTCGCTGGCCGCTCAGGGGATGGCTGACAGTAGAGTCATCGGTGCTTTGCCGGGGGCGATTGAGGTCCCTGCGAACACCGTGGTCAATATCGATCAGGCCACAGGGCTGGAGTATCACCTCATGGGCAGGCAGGCGACCCTTAACCTGCTGCCAGGGGCGATGGTCAATAACGTCATAGCTGCGACAGAGGATAATTCTGCACTCAATATCCGTGGAGGCATCATTGACCAGCAAATCGACGGGTCGAACGTGAAGGCGGCTGTTTACCTGACCGGAGGCAGATTGGATGCCGATGACGCCACCATCATAAGCCGCGTAAAGCCTGGCATGCGGCTGGGTCAGGGGGTGCGATTGGGGACGTTGGCGACTGTCAAGAACAGCTTCGTAGCCGGTCTGGGTGCAGGCATCCATGTGGCCAACAGCGAATTGACGCTGGCTAATTCCGAGGTCATCGGTATGGCGGATGGCAATGGATCCGGCGCGGGCATTGTGGCCGCAAGCGGGAAAGTTGCAATCTCTGCCAGCAGTCATGTAGAGGGAGAATTGATCGGCCTGTCCGTGGTTGGGCCAGGCAAGCAGGGTGGCACGGGTGTTGAGGGCGGGCCGAGTGTGATTGTCGTTGATGATGCCCGGGTGACCGGCACCATGGGCCCCGCCATATCCCTGACCGCCAGCCTAACAACCCAACCCAAAGCCACCATCACCCTGCAAAACAGCGCCGAACTGCGCTCCGGCAATGGCAACCTCATCGAGGTCCACGACAAGGGCGAGCTTGACCTGATCGTCGACGACAGTCGCCTCAAGGGCGATCTCTTCGCCGCCGAGGGGGCGCGGATGGATGTGGTGCTGCAAAACGAAGCGCGGCTTTCCGGCAATGTGCAGAACCTCAAGAGCCTGACCATCAACTCCGATGCCCGCTGGCGCTTGATGGGCGACAACAGCGTGCCGACCTTGAAGCTTGGGGCGGGGCGGGTGAGTTTTCGCGGTGAGGGCTTCAATACCCTGACCGTGGGCGAGCTGTCCGGGCGCGGGGTGTTCGACATGCGCATCAACCTGGACAACGCCACCGGCGATCTGCTCAACGTCACCGGCCAGGCCAGCGGTTTCCACCACGTCAACATCGCCAACACCGGGGCCGAGGTGGTACCGGAAAACTTCGAGGCGTTGCGCATCATCCACACCGAAGGCGGCAATGCAGATTTCGAACTGGGTGGCGGGCGTGGCCGCGCCGACCTCGGCGTCTATTCCTACGCCCTGGAGCAGCAAGGCAACGACTGGTTTATCGTCGGTTCCGGCAAGACCATCAGCCCCTCGACCCAGAGCGCCCTGGCATTGTTCAACGTCGGGCCGACGATCTGGAACAGCGAGCTGACTACCTTGCGCAGCCGCATGGGCGAGGTGCGCGGGCGGGAAGAGGGCGGTGGCTGGATTCGCAGCTACGGCAACCGCTTCAAGGCGTCGCTGGATTCGGGCGTGGATTATCAGCAGAAGCAGCACGGCCTGTCGTTCGGTGCCGATGCGCCGGTGCCAGTGGGTGACGGGCAACTGCTGGTGGGTCTGATGGGCGGTTACAGCAAGTCCAGCCTGGACCTGAGCCGCGGGACGTCCGGCGAGGTGGACAGTTACTACCTCGGCGCTTATGGCACCTGGCTGTCGAACGATGGCTACTATCTGGACGGCGTGCTGAAGGTCAACCAGTTCCATAACAGCTCGAAAGTGGCGATGAGCGACGGCGAGAAGGCCAAGGGCGACTACAGCAACCGGGCCGTGGGTGGTTCTGTGGAGTTCGGCAAGCACATCAAGCTGGCCGATGACTACTTCGTCGAGCCCTATGCGCAGCTGTCCGGCGTGTGGATCGACGGCAGCAGCTACACCCTGGACAACGGCCTGCAGGCCAGGACCAGCCAGACCCAATCGGTGCTGGGCAAGGTCGGTACTTCGGTCGGGCGGCAGTTCGCGCTCAAGGACGGCGGCGTCCTGCAGCCTTACGTGCGGGTGGCGGCAGCCCATGAGTTCTCCCGCAACAATGACGTGAAGGTCAACGACCAGCGTTTCGACAACGATCTGTTTGGCTCGCGGGCCGAACTGGGCGCTGGCGTTTCGGTGTCGCTGTCCGAGCGTCTGCAGGTGCATGCCGACTTCGATTACATGAAGGGCAAGCATGTCGAGCAGCCGTGGGGCGCGAACGTCGGGTTGCGCCTGGCGTTCTGACCCCCTGATGGAGCGTTGAAGTGAGCCCCGGCGACAGCGATGTCGCCGGGGTTTTTGCTTTGCGGCTACTGGATGCGCTTGCGGCGGCGGATGGCGCGGGTGCGGTCCGGCGGGGGTGGGCCGATGTGGTGGTCGCCAACCAGCATCAGGATCAGGGTTTCGGACACGCCCACCAGTTTCGAGCGGCGCAGCACCTCATAGGAAACCTCCACCAGACCATTCTTGCTGCGACCCAGGTGTGCGCCACTGAGGTAACGCGTCTCGCGGGGCCCGGTACGGCCCCTCGGTTCGCCGATGACGCTGTAGTAGGTGGTGTTGCCCCAGCGCAGCTTGAGCTGATCGCCTGCCCACAGCTTCGGTGAACGCGGGATATTGATGCGAATGCCTTCAAGCAGCGCACTGCGCGGCAGCATCTGGGATTTTGCCTCCGACACCAGGGGCGCGGCGAAGATGGGCTCGATGTTCAGCTCATCGGCACTCGGACAGTCCAGGCGTGGGACATTGGCCAGGAAGGAGGAGTAGCTGGCGATCACTTCCCGGGTGATCTGATCGATGGAGCGTACGGCTTGCAGTTCCTCGTACAGCGGGACGCAGGAGGGGTCGAGTGTCGATGGATCGAACGCCTGAGTGTCGATCGCCCTCATGTTTTCCATCCATTTATTATCGGTGTTGGCAGTGGCCGAAGGTAAACCTTTGGGCAGCAGAATGTCCTTTTCGTCTTCCATGGAAGCTCCTTTGAATAATGAGTGTGCTCAGCGTTTAAAACGTTCGGACGATACGGCTGAAGTTGTAGGAGTCGGCGTCTCGGGCGACTATGTTCAATTCGAAGAAAGCACTTGTCAATCTTGCGGGTTGCAGAGGTTATACATAGCGTCGCGGGAAAATAGAGCCCTTGATTAATGGTCTTGAATGTGAAGGTTGTGGTTTTGAAGCAATTTTTGGCTGTGCATGACTATATATGTAGGGTCTGTTTGTGGGTTGTTTGTGATAGCGTCTGACAGGCTTCTGAAAATGCTGTAGGAATAAGGGAAATAAGACGAATAAAATAAATTTTGCTAAACGATGGTTGTTTAAAATCCTGCAAGTTCTCAACGCATACGCATGGAGAACTTGCACTGGTGTATTCAAATGAATGGCAAATTATATGGTTACAATTTAAGTGTCATGGCTACCGACAGCGAGCCAACGGACTGATTGCCGGCTCGGTCCGTCACTTGGTACTCGATGAGCGCAATGTCAGCGTCGAGGGTCTTGAGGTATTCGCGTTCGAAGGCGATCTCGATCGGGCGCAGGGTCAGTTCGCCCGGTTCCACTTGATGGGTTGGGCCGAGGACCCCATTGCACAGGGTCTGGATGAGGTCGCCGGGCTCCATGCCGGCGTAGCCGGGGAGCATGCCGATGAGTTGATCCCCGAAGCTTGCGTTCGGGAAGATCATGGGCGCGAGTAGGGTCGCTCCCGGTGGAGTGAGGTCGACTTTTAGCACGATGGACGGAGAGTCCGCGCTGAGTTCGGTGTTCGGGCTCGTGATCCTGTAGCCCAGCCTATACGTGCCGTTGTCTGAGAATAGCGTGTTATCGATGTCAACCAAAATCACGTCCCCGACCTTATCGTCGGAGGTGATGGTGCGAATATCTCCCTTGGGATGTCCATTGAGCATCAATTGAAAATAATTACCAGGCTCGGCGGACTCCCATACCCTGACTCTGACTGGAATGGGAGCGCTCAGATCGGCTGTTTTCAACAGTCCATCCTCTGGGGCGGCAATATTAACCACAGGTGGGGTAAGTGGAATGACTTCCTGCAAATTTACGTCTTTCATGGCGTTCTCCATCTAGCACCCGAGAATGTCTGAGACAATCAGGTAAGTGCCTGCTTAATCAGTGTCGTAGACAGACGCAAACACCTTTGTGGTGTTATTTATTTATCGCTTGTCTGAATTTCAACTAATAGTGATTCGTGGTTTCTGTCAACCCGTCGCATTGCCGTTAATCCATGAAAAACATCGCAGAAGTGCAACTTCAGAAACGTCCTACATTTTCGAACCCATAAAAAAGCCCCGGCAGTGGGGCTGCCGGGGCTTGGGGTGTTGCTGTGCAGGCATTAGCGGTTGAAACGCTCCACCAGCGAGTACTGGCTCAGGGCGGTACCGGTCAGTTCGGCGCTCAGGTTGGCCGAGCGGCGGGCTTCGTCGGAGGTCTGGTCGGCCAGTACGGCAATGTTGCGGATGTTGCGGCTGACTTCTTCGGCGACCGAGCTTTGCTCTTCGGTGGCAGCGGCGATCTGGGTCGCCATGTCGGTGATGTTGGCCACCGCATCGCTGATGCCCACCAGCGCCTTGTCGGCTTCCAGCACCTGTTCGACGCCTTCTTCGGCCTGACGGCGACCGGTTTCCATGGTCTGCACGGCGTTGTTGGCGGTCTGCTGCAGTTTGGCGATCAGGGCGTGGATCTGGCCGGTGGATTCGGTGGTGCGTTGCGCCAGTTGGCGAACCTCGTCGGCGACCACCGCGAAGCCACGGCCCATCTCGCCGGCACGGGCGGCTTCGATGGCGGCGTTCAGGGCCAGCAGGTTGGTCTGGTCGGCAATGCCTTTGATGACATCGACCACGCCACCGATTTCGTCGCTGTCCTTGGCCAGTTGGGTGACGGTCAGGCCGGTGTCGCCTACGGAGGCCGAGAGCCGCTGAATGGCTTCGCGGGTTTCGCTGGCGATGTCACGGCCACGGCGGGTCAGTTCATTGGCCTGCTGGGTGGCGTCGGCGGTGCGTTGAACGTGGGTGGCCACTTCCTGGGTGGTGGAGGCCATCTGGTTGATGGCGGTGGCCACCTGATCGGTTTCCACGCGCTGACGCTCAAGGCCCATGGAGCTGGCCTGGGCGAGACTGTCGGACTGGCGCGCCTGGGCATTGAGGTGTTCGGCGGTGTCCTGCAGGCGGGTCAGGCAGGTTTTCAGGCGGGCTTCCTGGCTGAGGATGGACATCTCCAGACGCGCCTGCGGGCCGCGGCTGTCGGTGTACATCTGGGCGATCAGCGGGTCGGAGGTGGTCTGTTCGGCCAGACGCAGCAAGCGCTTGATTCCGCGCTGTTGCCAGCTCAGGCCGAGCAGGCCCAGCGGCACGGAGAGGGCGGCGGCCAGGGCGAAGCCCCATTGCGAGTTGAGCCACACGCCGATCAGGAAGCTCAACTGGCTGACCAGGATGAACGGCAACCAGTCCTGCAGCACCGGCAGCCATTTGTCGCGGCTGGGCACGGCGGTCTTGCCGTTGTTGAGGCGCTGATACAGGGCCTCTGCACGACGAACCTGTTCGGCGGTGGGCTTGATGCGCACCGACTCGAAGCCCACCACCTGTTTGTTTTCGAAGATCGGCGTCACGTAGGCGTTAACCCAGTAATGGTCGCCGTTCTTGCAGCGGTTCTTGACGATGCCCATCCACGGCTGACCCTGTTTCAGGGTGCCCCACATGTGTTCGAACACGGCGGACGGCACGTCAGGGTGGCGCACGGTATTGTGCGGTGCCTTGACCAGTTCGTCGCGGGTGAAGCCGCTGATGTCGACGAAGGCGTCGTTGCAGTAGGTGATCACGCCGCGCGCATCGGTGGTCGAGATCAACCGTTGCTGCGCCGGGAAGGTCCGTTCGCGTTGGGTGATGGGCTGGTTATTGCGCATAAGCTATTCAATCCGGGAAGGCTTTGAACCCTTATCGGCGGCCTTCGCCGGAAATTAAGCGTTTTGTGAACTGCGTCATGGGACGCTTTGTCGCAGATCAACCGTCAGCGGTTGAACATCGGGTAGGTGAACAGGCCGAAGTGCGCCAGATTGAGCCCGATATGAGTGATGACCGCCGCAGTCAGGCCGCCGAATCGATAGGCGATGCCGTAGCCGATGCCGGCCATGCCCGCCAGCAGCACCCACTCCCAGCCCGCGCCCATGTGCGCTAGGCCAAAGGCCAGCGACGCCAGCCCGATGGCCAACGCCTGGTGGTAGGGAAGGCGATGCAGCAGGCGAGCGAGGCCTTGCTGCAGGTACCCGCGAAACAGCAGCTCTTCGGTGATGGTGACCAGCAACAGGTTGTTGATCGCCCAGATCATGCCCTGCTCAGGCCATTTCGGTGCCCAGCCGACGATCCCCAGCGAGACTGCGCCTGTCAGGCAGATGACCGTGGTCACGGGCAGGGTGATGCTGGCAGTCAGCACTGTGCGGCGAGGGCTGACGGCGAAAAATACCCAGGGACAGGCCAATGCGATCCAGAAGCCGATCAGGGGTTTGTCCAGGTTCAGGAACATTGAAAACGGCGCCGCTTCCTGGGTGAAGCGTACGGCGGCGATGACCCGGGCATTGAAGAAACCGGGCAGCCAATGGCTGGCAAGCCCTGCGGCCAGGGCGATGAACAGGCTGTGACCGAACAGGCGTATGCCCCGATGGCTGAACTGGCTGACGCAGATCCCCGCCATGATCAACAGCCCGAACGTCACCACCACAGGCAGGGTCAGTTGGCCGTAGGTCAGCGCAATGCAGTAACCCAGCGTAAGCAACGCAAGCGCGGTCCAGCGAAGCGCCGGCATGGTGTCGTCCTTGAACGTGAGATAAGGCTGCGGATTCTAGCGTTCATTAAACGGTTGTGCATGTAGGACGGGGCTGAAAGTCGCGGGGGAATCAGTGTCGTGGAAGGGTTAAACGTTTCCATGCCGATACGGAAATGCGACATCCATCTGCAGCGGTACGGCTTGCGGGCGGGGGGTGTTGAGGGCGCTGTCGCGGGCAAGCGCGCTCCTACAGGGGGGCAGGAGCGTAGCAGTCCGGCTTGCCGGCGTTGGCGATTTGAGGGTCGCCGACGCCGGCAAGCCGGACTGCTACGGGGTTGTGTCGTGCTTTCTGGCGGTGTTGACCTGCGTGGCGCCGTCGCGGATAAGCCGCCCTACGACTTGATCAACTGCCGCAGCACATAATGCAGTATCCCCCCCGCCTTGAAGTATTCCACCTCATTCAAGGTATCGATCCTGCAAAGCACCTCGACATCCTCCTGCTTGCCGCTCTCCCGGGTGATCTGCAACGTCAGGCTCATGCCCGGTTGCAGCGTGGCCCCGGTCAGGCCGGTGATGTTCAGCACCTCCTTGCCGGTCAGTTCAAGGGTCTTGCGGCTCTGGCCGTTCTTGAACTGCAGCGGCAACACGCCCATGCCCACCAGGTTGGAGCGGTGGATGCGCTCGAAACTCTCCGCGATCACCGCTTTGACGCCCAGCAGGTTGGTGCCCTTGGCTGCCCAGTCCCGGCTGGAACCGGTGCCGTATTCCTGCCCGGCAATGACCACCAGCGGCGTGCCTTCCTGCTGATAGCGCATGGCCGCATCGTAGATCGGCAGCTTTTCATCGGTCGGAACGTGCAGGGTGTAGCCACCTTCTTCGTTGCCCAGCATTTCGTTGCGAATGCGGATGTTGGCAAAGGTGCCGCGCATCATCACTTCATGGTTGCCGCGCCGTGAGCCGTAGGAGTTGAAGTCCTTGGGTTCCACGCCCTTGCTGCGCAGGTAGCGGCCGGCGGGGCTGTCGGCCTTGATGTTGCCTGCAGGGGAGATGTGGTCGGTGGTCACCGAGTCGCCAAGCATCGCCAGTACGCGGGCCTGCTGTACATCGGCGATGACCGGCAACGGCCCGGCCACGTCGTCGAAGAACGGCGGGTGCTGGATGTACGTGGAGTCGGCCTGCCAGACGTAGGTCGGGTCCTTGGACACCTCGATCGCCTGCCACTGCGCGTCACCGGCAAACACCTCGGCATATTCCTTGTGGAACATGCCGGTGCTGACCTTCATCACCGCATCGGCGATTTCCTGTTGCGTCGGCCAGATGTCGCGCAGATAGACCGGCTGCCCATCCTTGCCTTCACCCAGCGGCTCGCTGCTCAGGTCGATGCGCACGCTGCCTGCCAGTGCATAGGCGACCACCAGGGGCGGCGAGGCCAGCCAGTTGGTTTTCACCAGCGGATGCACCCGGCCCTCGAAGTTGCGGTTGCCCGACAGCACCGACGCCACGGTCAAATCCGACTGCTGGATGGCTTTTTCGATAGGGTCGCGCAACGGGCCCGAGTTACCGATGCAGGTGGTGCAGCCATAACCCACCAGATCGAAACCCAGGGTGTCGAGGTACTGGGTCAGGCCTGCGGCGTTGTAATAATCGGTCACCACTTTGGAGCCCGGCGCCAGCGAACTCTTCACCCACGGCTTGCGTTGCAGGCCTTTCTCGACGGCCTTTTTCGCCAACAGGCCGGCCGCCATCATCACGCTGGGGTTCGAGGTGTTGGTGCACGAGGTGATCGCGGCGATCACCACCGCGCCGTTTTTCAGACGGTAGCGGTTGCCTTCGTATTCGTACTCCGCCTCGCCGACCTGCTCGGCGTTGCCCACCGCCACACCGCCACCGCCTTCACTTTCCAGACGGCCCTCTTCATGTTTGGTCGGTTTGAGCGCCAGGCCGAGAAAATCGCTGAACGCCTGGGAAACGTCAGGCAACGCCACGCGATCCTGCGGGCGTTTAGGCCCGGCAAGGCTGGCGACCACCGACCCCATGTCCAGCTCCAGCGCGTCGCTGAACACCGGTTCCTGGCCTGGCACGCGCCACAGGCCCTGGGCCTTGCAGTAAGCCTCGACCAGCTTGACGGTTTCAGCGGGGCGGCCGGACAGGCGCAGGTATTCCAGGGTCACGTCATCGACCGGGAAGAAGCCGCAGGTGGCGCCGTATTCCGGAGCCATGTTGGCGATGGTGGCACGGTCCGCCAGTGGCAGGTCGGCCAGGCCGTCGCCATAGAATTCGACGAATTTGCCCACCACGCCTTTCTTGCGCAGCATCTGGGTGACGGTCAGCACCAGGTCGGTGGCGGTGATGCCTTCCTTGAGCTTGCCGGTCAGCTTGAAGCCGATCACCTCGGGAATCAGCATCGACACCGGCTGGCCAAGCATGGCCGCTTCCGCTTCGATACCGCCCACGCCCCAGCCCAGCACGCCGAGGCCGTTGATCATGGTGGTGTGGGAGTCGGTGCCCACCAGCGTGTCGGGGAAGGCATAGGTGCGGCCATCCTCTTCTTTGGTCCACACCGTGCGGCCCAGGTATTCGAGGTTGACCTGGTGACAGATGCCGGTGCCCGGCGGCACCACGCTGAAGTTGTCGAACGCACCCTGGCCCCAGCGCAGGAACGCATAGCGCTCGCCGTTGCGCTGCATTTCGATGTCGACGTTTTCGCTGAACGCCTGCTGATCGCCGAACTTGTCGACCATCACCGAGTGGTCGATCACAAGGTCCACGGGGGACAGCGGGTTGATGCGCTGCGGATCGCCACCGGCCTTGGCCACGGCGGCGCGCATGGCGGCCAGGTCGACCACCGCCGGTACGCCGGTGAAGTCCTGCATCAGCACCCGGGCAGGGCGATACTGGATTTCCCGGTCCGACTTGCGTTCGGTCAGCCAGGCGGCCAGCGCCTTGAGGTCGTCGCCGCTGACGGTCTGGTTGTCTTCCCAGCGCAGCAGGTTTTCCAGCAGTACCTTGAGCGACATTGGCAACCTGCTCAGGTCGCCCAGGGTTTTCGCAGCGTCGGGCAGGCTGAAGTAGTGGTAGGTTTTGCTGTCGATTTGCAGTGTCTTGAGGCTTTTCAGGCTATCGAGGGAGGGCATGAACTAACTCCTTCACTGATCCGCAAGATTGCGGACGGGCTTATCACGAACGGTAAGACGATCTGTCCAAGCCCTCTGAATGGCGGCTTTTAAATGGTCATTGAGTAGTACTGGACCTTTGGCCTGCGCCAGTGGTTCCTGATTCCGTTATCATGCGCCGCTTTCGAGTCACCGAGATGAAATCTCGGTCAGCGATGACTCACCCGCTTCTGGAGTACACCCGGTGAACACCCTTTTCATGCATTGCCGCCCCGGTTTCGAAGGCGAGGTCTGTTCCGAGATCAGCGAGCACGCTGCCCGGCTGAACGTGCCCGGCTACGCCAAGGCCAAGCCTGGCACGGCCTGCGCCGAATTCGTCTGCACCGAGCCCGATGGCGCCGAGCGGCTGATGAACGGCGTGCGTTTCATGGACCTGATCTTCCCGCGGCAGTGGGCGCGCGGGGTGTTCGTCAGCCTGCCGGAAACGGACCGCATCAGCGTGATCCAGCAGCACATGGCCGATTTCCCGGTCTGCGGCAGCCTGTGGCTGGAAGTGGTCGACACCAACGACGGCAAGGAGCTCTCGACCTTCTGCCGCAAGTTCGAGGCCCCGCTGCGCAAGGCGCTGGAGAAGGCTGGCAAACTGGTGGACAACCCGAGCTTGCCGCGCCTGCTGCTGACCTTCAAGAGTGGCCGCGAGGTGTTTCTCGGCCTGGCAGATGCCAGCAACTCGGCAATGTGGCCGATGGGCATCCCGCGTCTGAAATTCCCCCGGGAAGCGCCCAGCCGCTCGACCTTGAAACTGGAAGAGGCCTGGCATCACTTCATTCCTCGCGAGCATTGGGACGAGCGTCTGTCCGGCGACATGACCGGCGTTGACCTGGGGGCCGCGCCAGGCGGCTGGACCTATCAACTGGTCAGGCGCGGCATGCTGGTGACCGCCATCGACAACGGCCCGATGGCTGAAAGCCTGATGGACACCGGCCTGGTGCAGCATCTGATGGCCGACGGTTTTACCTACAAGCCGCGCCAGACCGTGGACTGGATGGTCTGCGACATCGTCGAAAAACCTGCGCGCAACGCCGCCTTGCTCGAAACCTGGCTGGGCGAGGGGTTGTGCCGCGAGGCGGTGGTCAACCTCAAGCTGCCGATGAAACAGCGCTACGCCGAAGTGCGGCGCTTGCTCGACCGCATTGAAGAAGGCTTCAAGGCCCGGGGCGTCAAGGTATCGATCGGTTGCAAACAGCTCTACCACGACCGCGAAGAAGTGACGTGTCACCTGCGGCGCCTGGATATGAAGCCCAGGGTGTAAGCCCAGATCCCCTATGACCTCAAGACCGCCCCGCCGGCAAGCCGTGCTGCTACGGTACCGGGGTCGCCACGAATCCCGGGGGATGTTGCCGCAGACCCTGTGGGAGCGGGCTTGCCCGCGAAGAGGCCGGGCCAGGCGCTAGAAATCTTGCGCCGGTACCTGCGCTTTCGCGGGCGAGCCCGCTCCCACAAAGGGCACCACCAGTGCCAAGGCAGGTGCTCTTGCACACAAAGGGCAATATAGTGCGCAGGATGCGAAGGGGATCTGTTCGATGGAAAAAGAATCACTGCCAAGGGCCTCGGTGCTGCAACACGTCAGCCTCAATGTGCGGCGCTTGCGGCATGGGGCGGGGTTGAGCCAGACGGCGCTGGCGCAACGCTCCGGCGTCAGCCGGCGGATGCTGGTGGCCATCGAGGCCGGGGAGAAGAATGTCAGCCTGGCCACGCTGGACCGGGTGGCCGAGGCTCTGGATGTGGCCTTCAGCGATCTGATCCAGGCGCCGGACCTGCGCGACTCCAGCCGCATCAACGAGGTGGCGTGGGCCGGCACACAGCCAGGCAGCAAGGCCGTGCTGCTGGCCAGGGCGGCGGCGCGCCAGGGCGTGGAATTATGGGAATTCAGCCTGGCGCCGGGGGAGTCATACGGGTCGCAGTCTGACCCCGAGGGCTGGAGCGAACAGGTCTACGTGATCGAAGGCTGCCTGACCGTCGCCTTGCCGGACCAGATCCACGAAGTCGCCACCGGTGAGTTCTTCATGTTTCCCAGCGACCGGCCCCATGCCTACCGCAACGACGGCGACACCCTGCTGCGCTTCGTCAGAAACGTGGTGTCGTAAGGGCCAGGGTGTTGATTCGGCAACAGCGGATCAACACTTTGCCCGCATTTCACCCACCCAGAGTCGCTTTATTCCGGCACGGGCCGTGCCTTGCATCCTTCGTACCGCAACGGGCCTACCAACGTCCTGTTTGAATCCATCGGCGCGCTCTGCATAATCTGGGCGTGCGGGCCCATCGGGCGAAGAAAAAAGGCGAAACAACAATGACCGCAGACAACAGTCGACCGGACGCAGACATTCTCATCGTCGGCGGTGGCCTGAGTGGCACCATGCTCGCGGTGCAGCTGCTGCGCCTCGCGGGGCCGCGTCGCATCACAATCGTAGAGTCGCGCAGCGAACTGGGGCGAGGCGAGGCCTACAGCGCCACCGAGCTTGGGCACACCCTGAACGGCAACGCGGCGCGCATGAGCGTCGACCCGGACAACGCCGACGACCTGACCCAGTGGCTCACCGATTTCATTGCTGCAGGCGGCTGGCCGGAATCGGACGATGAACATGTACCGGTGGCGGAATTGTTCCCGCCCCGAGGAATTTTCGGCCTGTATGTGCAGCAACGTCTGGCAGAGGCCCAGGCGCTGGGGGCGCGGCACGGCTCCAGTGTCGAGCATGTGCGTGGCGAAGTCAGTGACCTTGAACACAGCGCCTCGGGCGTTCGCTTGACCCTGGCCGACGGCGCCGAACTGACTGGCCGCTTCGCGGTGCTGGCCACCGGCATGTTCGCCGCCGCCCGCACCCCGCAACGGGATTCCAACGCCCTCAACGCAGCCGCCGTAGACCCTTGGGATGTGCAAGCCATGTCCCGCCTCGACCCCCAGGGCCGCGTGTTGATTATCGGTTCGGGCCTGACCATGGTCGATGCCGTGGTGTCGCTGGAGCAGGCCGGGCATCGTGGCCCCATCGATGTGTTCTCCCGCCATGGGTTGCTGCCCCATGTGCGTCGGCAACCGCCGGCATGGCCGGATTTTCTTGGCGCCGATCACAGCATTCGCAGCACCCGGCAACTGGTTCGCGCACTGCGTGAACAGTGTGCCCGGGCGATTGCCCAGGGTATTGACTGGCAGGCACCGCTGGACACCGTTCGCGTGCACATCGGTCGCTTGTGGAGCCAGGCGAGCGATGTGCAGCGGCGCCAGTTCGTGCGCCACGTGCGGCCCTGGTGGGAGAGCCACCACCACCGCTCGCCACCGCCAAGCGCACGCTTGCTTGAGCGTCTGGTGCGGGAGGGGCGGCTGAACATTCACGCCGCCTCCTTGCTGGGTGTCGACAGCGCCGAGGCGGGGAAGGTAAGTATTCAGGTGCGCCGTCGTGGCGAGGAGCAGGCGAGCCAGATCAGCGGCGATGCCTTGATCAACTCCACGGGTATCCAGTACGACTGGCGCCGCGTTGACCGCGCCTTGCCGCGCAATCTGCTGGATCGGGGTTTGGTTCAGCCAGGGCCGCTGGCGCTGGGGATCGCCGCCGATGCCGGTGGCGCGGTGCTGGATGCCCAGGGGCAGGTGTCGGACCGGCTGTTCGCCCTGGGCCCGCCGT
Source organism: Pseudomonas putida (assembly GCF_028682175.1). Lineage (GTDB taxonomy): Bacteria > Pseudomonadota > Gammaproteobacteria > Pseudomonadales > Pseudomonadaceae > Aquipseudomonas > Aquipseudomonas putida_AD. The sequence goes on from NZ_JANHKS010000008.1 coordinate 129,605, forward strand.
TGCGTGGATTGTGGTGGGAGAGCACGGCGGTGACCGATGTGGCATTGCAGGCCAAGGCGTTGGCGATTCGATTGGCGGAATTCGGCTGACCGGGGAATTGTGTCGACTCCGACACAATTCCTGCGCCTTACCCTAAAGCACTATCCGAACGGGCCGAGAACCTTGCAGGACCCGCTCGATCCGTCTGGACATCGTGGGTGATTCAAAGCTATGGAGGCGTTCACCCATGTTGAGTCTGAATTTCAGGAACCCGGCCGATGCGGCCGTGCTGTTGCCGCAGACAGCGACCAAGGCTCAGCCATCGAACGATGACAGCACCAAGCTGCCCAGTGCCGCCGAGCAGATGCGCCAGAGCGTGGAAGTGCTGCTGTCGCCCGAAGCCCAGAAGGCGGCCAGGAGCGGCGACAAGAACGCCGACATCGATGCCACGAACCTGCCGGACCGGATCAAGGATCAGTTGAAGATGATTCGCGCGCTCCAGGAACGCATTGCCAGGCGCATGCAGGACATGCAGGCCTTCATGAGCGACCGTTCACTGTCCAGGCAGGTGCGCGAGGCCAAGATGCGGCAGTTGCAGATGGAAATCATGGCCATGAACAGCTCGCTGCTGCAGGCCACCAACCAGCTCAATCAGGCCATGCAACAGATGCAGCTCTCGAACGGTGACCGGGTGCTGGCCGCCACGCTGGTGGGCCCGCAACACATTCAGTCCTGATCCAGCAGCACGGGGCCCACGCCACTCTCACCCAGGTTATCGCCCTGGTTGCGCAGCGGGCAGGCTTCCATCGACAGACAGCCGCAGCCGATGCAGCCATTGAGTTGGTCGCGCAGGGCGGTGAGGCGATTGATGCGCTCGTTCAGATCGGCTTTCCAGCAGTTCGACAGGGTGTTCCAGTCCTGCAGCGTGGGCGGATGGTCCTGGGGCAGGTTCTGGAACGCCACCTGAATGCTGGCCAGCGGAATGCCCAGGCGCTGGGCGGTCTTGATCAACGCCACGCGCCGCAGCACGTCCCGTGCGTACCGGCGCTGGTTGCCGGCATTGCGCTGGCTGCTGATCAGGCCCTTGGATTCATAGAACCGCAGCGCGGTAATGGCCACGCCGCTGCGGGCAGCCAACTGGCCGACGGTGAGTTCGCGGGGAAGGTGAATGGAATCGCTGGCGCGCATATTTATACCAAATGCTTCTTGACCTCTAGTTAAGTGGAGGTTTTACCCTTCGCAGCGTTGAATCGCAACCGGCCTGTTTGCGTCGAGGCCCGGCGCAAGAAACGTAGTTCGCAACACCCGGCTGTGGAGCATTGTGCTCAGTAACACCTGTCATCAGTGGAGAGCGTTCATGACGTCACAAGACTCAAACCTTCCGTTCAGCCAGTTCATCGAGTTCACCGTCAATCCGCCGCACCAGACCGGGCTGGTCAATGCCTTGAATGAGCATTTCGAGCGCTTCACCCGCACCTATCCAGGCTTCATCCGCGCCAGCGTGCACGTCAGCGAAGACCAGCGCCGGGTCCTCAGCCATGTGCTGTGGCAATCCAGGTCCGACTGTGAAAAGGCCTTTGCCAACGCAGAGAAAGGAGAGGGCGACCTGTGGAACCTGATTCGTGCCTACCGGACCACGGCGATGGCATTCAATGCCTACGAACAGGTGGGGGAGATTGTCGGGCCGCGCTGAACAGGCGGCCTGTGGCGGCATCGATCACACGGACAATTGCACCATTCGGTCACCCTGCAACTGCTCGCCGGGGCGACGTTTGTTCACCGCCAGCTCACCGATCCTGATCAGGCGCGCACGAATCACGTTTCGGCTCAGGCCCAGCAACTGCGCGGTATGCACCTGGTTGTAGTGGCTAAACCGATAGGCCGCCCGCAGCAGGCTGTCTTCGACCTTTTCATGCAGCGCGCCTGCCTGCTCCTCGAACAACTTCTGGAACGCTCGGCTGAGCAAGGCTTCGGTGGAGTCGTCGATGGCGACCGTAGCTTCTTCCTGACGCTCCAGGCGCAGGTTGGACAATCGCAGGTCGCTGGGCTGGATCACGCCGTTGCGGCAGATCAGCAGCGTGTGATGAATGACGTTTTCCAGCTCGCGAATATTGCCCGGCCAGCCGTAGGTGCGCAGCTTGTGCTCGGCGTCGTCGCTGATCTGGATCGGCCCGCAGCCCAGGCGCTGGCTGTAGACCTCGATGAAGTGGCGGGTCAGCGGCATGATGTCGCCGGGGCGTTCGCGCAGTGTGCTCAACATCAGGTTGACCACGTTCAGGCGATAGAACAGGTCTTCGCGAAAATGCCCGGCGTTGATCGCCTGTTCCAGTTGCACGTTGGTGGCCGCCAGTACGCGCACGTTGATCGGCGTGCTCTTGCGCGAGCCCAGGCGCACCACTTCGCGCTCCTGCAACACGCGCAGCAACTTGACCTGAATCGCCATCGGCAGATCACCGATTTCATCCAGGAACAGGGTGCCGCCGTTGGCTTCCTCGAACCAGCCAGCCTTGGCGGTGAGGGCGCCGGTGAAGGCGCCTTTCTCATGGCCGAACAACTCGGCTTCAACCAGTGATTCGGAAAACGCGCCGCAGTTCACGGCCACGAACGGCTGGTGGCGGCGGGCCGAGAGGTTGTGAATGTGACGCGCCACCAGCTCCTTGCCGGTGCCGGTCTCGCCGATGATCAGCACACTGGCGTCACTGGGCGCGACCTGTTGCACATGGGCCAGCAGCGCCCGCGACTTGGGGTCTTCGAACACCTGCGCGGTGGCGCGGATCGAGGTGGCCAGGGCGGGCGAGGGCGGTAGGGTCAGTAGCTGCATGGGGATCACTTGTGGTTGAAACGGAACGCTGGCGGTCATGTGTGACTCCTTGTCGCGATGGGCTATTACCCATCTCCCGAACGCCATGCTTTGGCAAGGCAAACGGTTTACCTGTAGGAGTGAGCTTGCTCGCGATGGCGGTGTGTCAGCTTGAGTAGTCAGCACAGACAGGTTGCAATCGCGAGCAAGCTCACTCCTACAGGAGATGTGGAGATTTTCTATTTCTGCGGCGGCAGGTCGTTGGCGATCATCTCGCCGAAGGGCCCGGTCAGGTTGGTGATGCCGCGTCCGGCCAGGCTGCGGTACGGTTCTGGCAGCAGCGGGAAGACCAGTTCGGCGAAGCGATAGGCCTCTTCCAGGTGCGGGTAGCCGGAGAAGATGAAGCTCTCGATACCCAGGTCCGCGTATTCCTTGATCCGCGCGGCGACTTCCTCGGGGTTGCCCACCAGCGCCGTGCCCGCGCCGCCACGAACCAGGCCGACGCCGGCCCACAGGTTCGGTGCGATTTCCAGGTTGTCGCGCCGCCCGTCATGCAGCGCGGCCATGCGGCGCTGGCCTTCGGAATCGAAGCGCGAGAAGGATTTCTGCGCAGCGGCGATGGTTTCGTCGCTGATGTGTTCGATCAGGGTGTTGGCGGCTTTCCACGCCTCCTCGCTGGTCTGGCGCACGATCACGTGCAGGCGGATACCGAATTTCACGGTGCGGCCATTGCGGGCGGCGCGCTCGCGAATGTCGGCCAGTTTCTCGGCCACTGCCGCTGGCGGCTCGCCCCAGGTCAGGTACACGTCCACCTGTTCGGCGGCCAGTTCATGGGCCGCCTCGGAAGATCCGCCGAAATACAGCGGCGGGTAAGGCTTCTGGATCGGCGGGTACAGGGCCTTGGCGTTCTGCACTTTCAGATGCTTGCCTTCGAAATCCACCGCCTCGCCTTGCAGCACGCGGCGCCAGATCTTGAGGAATTCGTCGGTGACTTCGTAACGCTCGCTGTGATCGAGGAAGCTGCCGTCGCCACGGTTCTCGTCAGGGTCGCCACCGGTCACCACGTTGATCAGCAAGCGCCCGCCGGACAGCCGGTCCAGGGTCGCGGCCATGCGCGCGGATACGGTGGGCGAGATGATGCCCGGACGGATCGCCACCAGATACCGCAGGCGCTCGGTCAGCGGCACCAGGGCCGAGGCGATCACCCAGGAGTCTTCGCAGGAGCGGCCGGTGGGAATCAGCACACCGTGGTAACCCAGGTCGTCAGCGGCCTGCGCCACTTGCTTCAGGTAATTGAGCGTAACCGGGCGCGCGCCCTTGGTGGTGCCCAGGTAGTGGCCATCGCCGTGGGTCGGTAGAAACCAGAAAACATCCATGAGAAGTCCTTCGAGCAGAATCAGTGGCTTTTGGAATAAGTGGGGCTATTTATAGAGGCTGCGATTTATTCCGTAAAAGAACTGAATTCCATATTTTTAGAACTTAAAGAGATATGTCGGCATTTACGTTTTGAAACGTATGTTTTTCACAGGGTGATATTCTCTTGCCCTGCGCGCCCCTGTAGGAGTGAGCTTGCTCGCGATCGCGTTTGTTCAGGTAATGGATCGGTGATTGGCACTCCGCCATCGCGAGCAAGCTCACTCCTACAGGTCATTGTCCCAGCCTGACAAAAAGAACCCGCATGACCACAAAAAAAGAAGCAGCACCCCTGCCCGAAGACCTGCGGGTATTCCTCACCGTGATTCGCAAATCCGGGTTCGCCGCCGCCGCCGAAGAACTCGGCCTGTCACCGGCCTACGTCAGCAAGCGCATCCAGATTCTGGAGACGACCCTGGCCACGCGCCTGCTGCATCGCACCAGCCGCAAGATCGCCCTCACCGAAGACGGCGAGCGGGTGCAGCGCTGGGCGGTGCGGATCCTTGAAGATTTCCAGTTGCTGCATGACGAATTGTCCGAGGCCCATCAGGCGCCACGGGGCAAACTGCACCTGTGCAGCTCCCTGGGCTTTGGCCGCAACCACGTCGCCCCGGCGATCTCGAAACTGGCCCGGGCCTACCCGGACCTGGAGGTGCGCCTGGACCTGTTCGACCGCGTGGTGGACATCGTCAGCGAAGGCTTCGACCTGGAAATCCGCGTCGGCGACGACATCCCCGGCCAGCACATCGGCCGGCAGTTGGCGAGCAACCACCGCGTGCTTTGCGCAGCCCCCGACTACCTGGCCCGGCGTGGCACACCCACGCAACTGGCCGATCTCGAACAGCACGATTGCCTGGTCATCAAGGAGCGCGACAACGCCTTTGGCATCTGGCATGTGGAGCGCGACGGGGTGCCGGAGACGGTGCGGGTCAGCGGGCCTCTGTCATCCAACAGCGGCGAGATCGTCCTGCAATGGGCGCTGGACGGGCGCGGGGTGCTGCACCGTTCGCTGTGGGATGTGAAGCCCTTTCTGGAGCAGGGCAGGCTGGTGCAGGTACTTCCCGAATACACCGAAACCGCCAACGTCTGGGCGGTGTACCCGACGCGGCTGGCCAGTTCCGGGAAGCTGCGGGTGTGCGTGGAGTTTTTGCAGGCACATTTTCAGGGGCTGTCGATCTGACACCCCATTCCCGTAGCAGCACGGCTTGCCGGCGGGAGCGATGCAGCAGGCAAAAAAAACAGGCGCCTGAGCGCCTGTGAAGGAGAGCACGGAAGCTCTGCAAATCAGAAAATCTGGGTGAACAGCCAGTACAGTCCGCCGGACAGCAGGATCGCCGCAGGCAGGGTCAGGACCCAGGCCATGGCCAGGTTGCGCAGGGTGCGCATCTGCAGGCCCGAACCGTTGGCGGTCATGCTGCCAGCCACGCCCGAAGACAACACGTGGGTCGTCGACACCGGCAGGCCGTACATGTCGGCCGCACCGATGGTCAGCATCGCGACCACTTCGGCAGAGGCGCCCTGGGCGTAGGTCATGTGGGTCTTGCCGATCTTCTCACCGACGGTGACTACGATGCGCTTCCAGCCGACCATGGTGCCCAGGCCCAGCGCGATGGCGACCGCGATCTTGACCCACAGCGGGATGAAGCGGGTGGCGCTGTCGATCTGCTGCTTGAACAGCTGCACCTTGCCTTGGGTGTCGGCGTCGAAGTTGCCGACCTTGTTCTTGTCCATGATGCGAATGGCTTCGGACGTCAGGTACATGTCGTTACGCACGTTGGCCGTGGCCTCGGCAGGCACTTTGGCCAGCGAGCCGTAGCTTGCGACCTGGTCGCCGATCTTGCCGGCCATCACCGCCAGCGCAGGCACCAGCTCGGGAGTGGCCTGTTTGTCGCGGATGTACTCGGACAGCGTCTTGCGCGAGTCGGCCGGGGCTGGCAACGGCGCAGCCTTGGTCAGCGCCTGCTGGGTCACTTGCGCCACGGCGGCGAACTGCACCGACTGGTCGGCCGGCATGGTGCGGTTCAGCGCGTAGGCCATCGGCAGGGTGCCGACCAGGATCAGCATGATCAGGCCCATGCCTTTCTGGCCATCGTTGGAGCCGTGGGCGAAGGACACGCCGGTGCAGGTCACGATCAGCAGGCCGCGAATCCACAGCGGCGGCGGGGTGTTGCCTTCCGGCGCCTTGTACAGCGCGCGATTCTTCACGAAGGCGCGCAGGGCCAGAAGCAGCAGCGCGGCGCAGGTGAAGCCCACCAGGGGCGATAGCAGCAGCGAGTAGCCGATCTTGGTCGCCTGGGTCCAGTCCACGCCGCTGGTGCCGTCACGGCCGTGCATCAGCGCGTTGGCCACGCCCACGCCGATGATCGAACCGATCAGGGTGTGCGACGACGATGCTGGCAGGCCCAGCCACCAGGTGCCCAGGTTCCACAGGATGGCGGCGATCAACAGGGCGAAGATCATCGCGTAGCCGGCCGACGAGCCGACCTGCAGGATCAGTTCCACCGGCAACAGCGCGATGATGCCGAACGCCACGGCGCCGCTGGAGAACAGCACGCCCAGGAAGTTGAACGCACCGGACCAGACCACCGCAAAGTTCGGCGGCAGGGAGTGGGTGTAGATGACCGTTGCCACCGCGTTGGCGGTGTCATGGAAGCCGTTGACGAACTCGAAGCCCAGGGCGATCAGCAGCGCGACGCCCAGCAGCAGGAACGGCACCCAGGTGGTGACGACCGTGCCCAGCTCATCCATGTCCGATTTCAGGCTGTAGGCCGTGTAGAGCAGGCCCAGGCCGAGGACGGCGAAGAAGATCACCATCGTCAGGATGCCGGGCTTGCGGCCGAATTGGGAGCTAAGGCTCGGTGAGCCTTGAGCCATAGAGGGGGTCGCCATGATTCACAATCCTGTTGAGATGGGATGGTGAATATCTTCATTACAAAATGTGACAGAGATACGACGCAGGTCAGCAAGACCGCGTATTTATTGGCTGTAAGCGATTAACGGGCTTCAAAAAAATGGCGTCAAAGGGCCATTTTTCTTTCAGGAAGACTCAATGTGAGTGGGCGCTTGTCGCCAGGTCAATAATCCCGACTCTTGCGAAATGCCCAGCGCCCGGCGATGAAGGTGAACGACGCCACCAGTGCCACCAGCACCCAGAAGCCATGGGGATCGGTGGCCAGCGGAATGCCGCCGACGTTCATGCCGAAGAAACCCGCCACGATGTTGATCGGCAGGGCCAGCACCGTGACCACGGTCAGGGTGAACAGCGTGCGGCTGCTCTGTTCGTTGAGGTTGGCGGCGATTTCCTCCTGCAACAGCTTGATCCGCTCGCCCAGGGCGGTGAGGTCGCTGATGACCAGCGCCGACTCTTCGGTTGACTGGCGCAGCTCCTGCAAGTCCTCTTCCAGCAGCCATTGCGGCGGTCGGTGCAGCAGGCGCATCAGTGAGCCAGGCTCCAGCGCCAGCAGGCGTTGCAGGCGCACCAGCACCCGGCGCATGGTGCCAAGTTCGGTGCGGTTGTTGCTCAGGCGCTGGGACAGGAGCTGGTCTTCGATCTTGTCGACGCTGATGCTGGTCTTGCGCATGAACTGCGCCAGCACTTCGCTCTGGTCGCGCAGCAGGTGCGCCAGCAGTTCCAGCGGCGAGCGGAAGGTCTCGCCGCGCTTGACCGAGGAGCGCAGCTTGTCCACCGAGCGCAGCGGCTGATGGCGAGCGGAAATCATCAGGTTGCCGCGTACGCAGACCCACATCGTGGCGATGTCGGTCGAGACCCGGTTGAAGTCGAACACCACGTCGTTGACCACCGCCAGCAGCGCCGAGTCGACGTGCTCGATGCGGGTCGAGCGCGAGCCTTCATGCAGCGCTTCGAGAAATTCGTCGGGTAAATCCAGATTCGTCTTGAGCCAGCGCTCGCAACTGGCGTGGGCCAGGTTCAGGTGCAGCCAGATGAATTCCCCGGGCTCGGCGGGGTTGCGCAGGAATTCCAGCGCAGTGGCCGAATCAATCTCGCGCCCCGGCTCATCGATACGGAAACGGAATCCATACAGCAGACCGAAGATGTCAGAGTCCTGATGCCGGGCAATGCTTTGATTCATGAGGGCTCGCAGGCGATGCGTGCCGCTGGGGCACGGGGCTGAAAGCGGCATCATCGCAAGCGGTTTTGACAGTTTTGTGACGGTTTGTATCGCAAGGTTACGATTTCATTTACCGGCGACGTCTTACACCATCGCCAGGCGCTTTTTACGAATCGGTGCCGGCCACGAAGTGTTTATCAGCAGCTCGTCCTCGATGCTCAGTTCGATCCTTGCAGCATCGGCGTTGAGCTGGATGTGCAGGGGATCCACCGCCTTGGGGATAGCGATCACACCTTCCTGACGGATTACCCAGGCCAGGCTGATCTGCGCGGGAGTGGCGTTGTGCTGCTCGGCGATCTGCATCAGCGCCGGGTTCATCAGCAGGTCACCCGCCTGGCCGATGGGGCAGTAGGCCATGAGTGGCATCAGGGCGTTTTGCATCCAGGGAATGAGGTCGTATTCGATGCCGCGTTCGGCGGGGTTGTACAGCACCTGGTTGGTGGCGCAGGGCGTGCCCGAGGCGATGGTGTCGAGTTCCAGCAGGTCCGAGACGTCGAAGTTCGATACGCCCCAACGACCGATCTTGCCCGCCACGCGCAGGCCTTCGAAGGCTTCGACGGTTTCTTCCAGTGGGTAGGAACCTGGCCAGTGCAGCAGGTAGAGGTCGATGTGGTCGGTTTTCATGCGCTGCAGGCTGCGTTCGCAAGCGGCGATCACGCCTTTGCTGCTGGCGTTGTGGGGGTAGACCTTGCTCACCAGCGTGACCTGATCGCGCCTGCCGGCGATGGCCTGGCCGACCACTTCTTCGGCACCGCCTTCGCCGTACATTTCGGCGGTGTCGATCAGGGTCAGGCCCTGTTCGATGCCGTGTTGCAGGGCGGCTACTTCGGCCTGTCGCTGGGCGCGATCTTCGCCCATGTGCCAGGTGCCCTGGCCGATGACGGGAACGGTTTTGTCTGCCAGTTGCATCGTGCGCATGGGGTGCCTCCTGCCGGGTGGGTATAGAGAGATGAGGCAGTGTAGGCGGGCGAGGGTTCAATTGCATGTGCGCGGCACGGCACATGATCGTTCCCACGCTCCGCGTGGTAACGGCTTTAGTGACGCTCTGCGTCGTTGGGTGACTTTGGGATCGGGTGTATATCCGTTTTCGCGGTGGTTTTGGCTTAGGGTTTCGCCCCTTACGGGCGACCTACTTTCTTTCGGGAAAGTAGGCAAACCATTTGCGACAGGCTGGGGTCCTCCTTCGTCGGACTTCCCTCGACTCCGGCGCCGTTCCGGGGGCACGCCGTGATGGGCCGTCCCTGGCCCGCACGGCTTTCGCGGCTCCTGCCGCTCATCCCCCTCCACGACACCTGCGCTCGGCCTGGCGCCTTGACGTCGCATTCTGCGGCGTTTGTGCCATCGCGCACCAAGATCAAAAGCAAGATCAAAATCTTTGGTTGTACACCGCCCCGTAGCAGCACGGCTTGCCGGCGGGAGCGATCTCAAGGGCGCCATCGCTAGCAAGCTCACTCCTACAAGGTTGAGGTGACGACACCCGTAGCAGTCCGGCTTGCCGGCGGGAGCGATCTCAAGGGCGCCATCGCGGGCAAGCGCGCTCCTACGGGGTTGAGGTGACGACACCCGTAGCAGTCCGGCTTGCGGGAGTCGGCGATTTTGAGGGCGCCGTTGCAAGCAAGCCATGCCGCTACCGGTGGCTGCCTTCCCAACCACCACCCAGCGCCAGGAACAGGTCGATCTGTCCCATCGCTACCTGGGTGTTGGCGGCTGACAGCTGGGCGGTGACGTCGGTGTAGGTGCGGGTCGCCTGCAGGTCGGCCAGGAAGGATTCGCGGCCAGCCACGAAGAAGCGGTGGATCTGGTCGGCGGCCTGTTTGGCGGACTGTTCGGCGTCGGCCAGGGCGTCGCGGCGTTCGAGCAGGGCGGTGTATTGCGACAGGCTGGTCTGGGCTTCGCGGATCGCATTGAGCACCACGCCATCGAAGTGCGCCAGGGCCGCCTGGTTCGAGGCTTCGGCCATGTGGATGCGGGCGCGGGCGCCGTTGGACGGGATGGTCCAGTTGATCACGCCGCCAAAGCCCCAGCGGTTGGTCGAGGGCTCGCCCAATTCCTTGAGGATGCCGACGGTGCCGACGGTCGCGCCGATGCTGATGTCCGGATACAGCTCGCCGGTGGCCACGCCAATCGCGGCGCTGGACACTGCCAGGCGGCGCTCGGCCTGACGCACGTCCGGGCGGCGTTTGAGCAGCGCGGCGCCGTCACCAACTGGCATCACCTGGGCGATATGCGGCAGCTCGGCGCAGTCGGCCACGCCCTTGGGCAATTGCTCCAGCGGCTTGGCCAGCAGCATCGACAGGCGGTACAACCCGGCCTTTTGCGCCGCGTCATAGCGAGGCAGTTCGGCGCGCAGGGATTTGAACTGGGTCTGCGTGCGGGTCACCTGCGTTTCGTCGCCACGCCCGGCATCGCGCAGGCGCTGGGTCAGGTCGACGCTCTGTTTTTGCAGGTCCAGCGAGTGCAGGGCGATGTTGCGTTCTTCATTGGCCGCGCAGATTTGCGTGTAGGAACGCACGACATCGGCCACCAGAGTGATTCGCGCCGTGTCCGCCGCCGCCTGGGCCGCATCGGTGTTGGCCTGGGCCGCTTCGATACCCCGCTGCAGCACGCCGAACAGGTCGAACTGGTAAGAAGTGGTCAGGCCGACGTCGGCGACGTTGGCAACCGGGACTTTTTCCGGCAACAGAAACGCCTGCCCGGCTTCCTGCAGGCGCTGGACTCCGGCCTTGGCGGTGTTGGTAAAACCACCGGCGGCATCAGCTTCGTCGGTCTGGTAACGGGCGCGCTGCAGGTTGGCCGCCGCGACGCGCAGGTCGGTGCTGGACACCAGCGCCTGACGCACCAGTTCGTCGAGTTTCGGATCGTGATACAGCCGCCACCAGTCCGCTGGCACCGGGGCCGACACCACGTTCGACGACGATCCGGCGATCTCGCCCTGCAGGTCCGCGCGGTTCACGGCGGCGTCCTTGGGCAGTTTGTAATCGGGGCCAACCACAGTGCACGCCGACAGGAGCATGCCTAAACCGACGGTCAGCAGCCGCGCGCTGTGTTTCATTGCGCGGCTCCTTTGTCGTTGGCCTTGGCCTCGTCGATGATCGACACCGTGGCGGTACGCCCGGCGATCATGCGGAAATCCTGCGGCACTTCGTCAAAGGCGATGCGCACCGGAATCCGCTGGGCCAGACGCACCCAGCTGAACGCCGGGTTGACGTTGGGCAGCAGGTTCGAGCCGCTGCTGCGGTCGCGGTCTTCGATACCGGCGACGATGCTCACCACGTGGCCGCGCAGGCGGGCGTTGTCGCCGATTACGCGGATGTCCACGGCCGAGCCGATGTGGATGCCGTCCAGCTTGGTTTCTTCGAAGTAGCCGTCGATGTGGTACGAGGCGCTGTCGACCACCGACAGCACCGGACGCCCGGCACTGACGAACTCGCGGTCCCGTGGCGCACGGTCGTTGAGGTAGCCGTCCACCGGGCTGCGGATCACCGAGCGATCCAGGTTCAGTTGCGCGGCATCCACCGCCACCTGGGCCTCGTTCAACGCCGACAGCGCGCGGGCTTCCTTGGACTGGCTTTCTTCCAGTTGCTCGCGGGCCACCAGGTTGCCCAGGCCACGGTTGCGCTTGTTCTCGCGCTGGGCCTGTTCCCAGGTCTCCTTGCGCTCGGCCACGGTCGCCTGGGCCTGGCGCAGGGCCAGACGGAAGCGGTCCTGGTCGATGGTGAACAGCACCTGGCCCTTGGTGATCGCCTGGTTGTCGGTGACCGAGACTTTCTCGATCAGCCCGGACACGTCCGGGGCGATCTGGATCACGTCGGCACGGATATGGCCGTCGCGGGTCCAGGGCGCGTACATGTAATACATCACCATGCGCCAGACGACGATGGCGGCGAGGATGACGACCAGCAGTGTCAGGACCACACGGCCCAGAGTCAGTAGAGGTTTTTTCATTTCAGCTCATCAGGTAGCGACTGAGGGTATCCACAACGCCGAGCAGCAGGGCGTACAGACCGACGTTGAACAAAGCCCGGTGCCAGACCAGGCGGTAGAAGTGGACACGCGACAGCACGGCGTGGACCACCAGGAAAATCACATAGGCGATGCCCATCAGCACCAGAAAGGTCGGCAGGAAAATCCCGCTGATATCCAGATCACCAATCACAGTGGCGCTCCATCGATGCCATACGGCGGTTGTTCTTCTTGCTCGGCGAGCACGTCGACGATCTCCACTCCCGGCAATAACGCCAGGCGCAGGCCGCTCAGGGCGTGCAACAGGTGCAGGCGCGACTGGTCGTCGCCCATCCAGTCGAAGGTCAGCGAGCGGCGCGCGCGGTCCATGGTCATCAACAGGCCCTTGGGCGCAGGCAGGCGCTCGTGGGCTTTGAGGCAGGCGCGGAAGTAGCTGCCCACTTCATCGATGACCTGGCGCAGCAGTTGATGCGGCACCGCTTGCACCCGCGGCAGGTACGCCAGCAGGTCGAGCATGTTCAGCGCCACGCGCACCTCGCGCACGGCGATGCTGGTGTCCTGGGCGGTAATGGTCAGGCGCGGCAAATGCTGCATCAGGCGGTCGAGCATGCGCACGCCCATGCGCCGGTGTTCGGCCAGGGTGGCGTCTTCGCACAGGGTGACGATGTCGCGCCAGGCCGAGCGGGTCAGGCGCTTGGCGGCCACTTCGGTGCCGAAGGGCCGCACGACGAGGGTCCAGACAAACGCAAACGCCAGACCCGCAGGGCCAGCCAGGTTCGAGTTGAGGAAGTTCAGGAAGTCCGCGTCGTAGGCGCTCTGGATGCTGATGAACGACGAGGTGTTGACGATGGTCAGCAGCGTGCCCAGGTAGAACTTCGGCTGCACGGTCAGGGTGCCGACCACGATGAACGGCACGGCGAAGGCCAGCACCAGCATCGGGAAATCGTGCAGGTTGGGCAGCACCACGAACAGGTAGAGACTGGCGAAGATCACCGACATCAGGGTCCAGAAGAAGAACCGGTAGATCTGCGGCGCCGGATCGTCCATCGCCGCGAAGAAGCTGCAGGACACGGCCGCAAGAGCCACGGCACTGGCGCCGTCCTGCCAGCCAAGGAGAATCCACAGCACGGAAGCAACGATGATCGCGCTGACCGAAGTGGCCACCGAATACAGCATCATGCCCTTGTCCAGGAACGGCGACAGCCGGCCCAGACGCCAGTGGCGGTACACGGCGCGCCAGGGAGAATGGTCGTCGGTTTCGATGGCGCATTGCAGGGTGCGGCAGTCCTGCCACAGGTCGATGAATTCGCGCAGGCGATAGAGCACGGTGGACAGCAGCAACTGGCGGCGGTCATCGACCTGGGCGGCGGTCGGTTGCAAGCGGTCGAGTTCGTCGTGCAGGGCCTGCCAGTATTTCTCGGGGGCGCTGGAAGCGGTTTTCTCCAGCCAGTCGCGGCACTCGATGACCAGCGGCGCCACATCGGCCACCAACTCTGGCGTGCGGCGTTCGAGCGCCCACAGGGCATCGTCCAGCGCGTCGATCACCGGCAGCAGATGGATCATGCGCCCGCGCAGTTCGCGGATGTTGCGCATGGTCTGCGGATGCGCGCCCTCGTGAGGCAACTGGCCGATCATCAGCTCAAGTGTGTTGAAGGTGCCGACCATGGAAGTGCGCAGCCCGCCGATGGCCTCGGGTGTCGCGTTGCGCGCCAGGAACAGATCGCTGTAGGTCGAGGCGTCCTTGAACCATTTGCTCATCGAGTCCACCAGCACCGGGGCTAGGCGCCGAGGCCAGAACATCGCCCCGACCACGGCGGCGCAGACGATGCCCAGAAAGATCTCTTCGGTACGCGATACGGCGATGTCGAACACGGCTTGGGGGTTGTCCACCACGGGGAAGGAAATCAGCGGCATGGTATAGCCAGCCAGCATCAGCGCGTAGCTGTTGGCGGTGCGCAGGTGCAGGGACAGGAAGAGCAGGGTGCCGGTCCACAGGGCAATCACCACCGCCAGCAGAAAGGGCGTCTGCACGAACATCGGCACCACCAGCACCGACGCAGCAGCCCCCAGCAGCGTGCCGGCTGCGCGGTACAGGGCTTTGGAACTGGTGGGCGCGACGAAGGGGCTGGAGACGATGTAGACCGTGGCCATCGCCCAGTAGGGACGCGGCAGTTCGAAGATCAGCGCCAGGTACAGGGCCAGCATGGAGGCGGCGAAGGTGCGCACGCCGTAGAACCAGTCCCGGGATGGCGGCACGCCTTGGAAGAAGCCTTTGAACAGCGCGCTCAAGAGGACGACTCCGGGGTGATCGACGTGGCCCGGGCAATCGCCTTGAACACCCGCTGAGTGGCTTCCAGATCGGCAGGGTCGATGTCGGCGAAGACCTCGCGGCGCAGGCGAATCAGCTCGGCCTCGATGGAGTTGGCCAGCGCGCGACCTTCGGCGGTCAGGCTCAGGGCCTTGGCGCGGCGGTCGGTGGGGTCTTCGGTGCGCTGCACCAGGTTGGCCTTGCCCAGTTGATCCAGCAGGCGCACCAGCGAAGGGCTCTCCAGCCCGCACGCCTGGGCCACCGTGACCTGGCGCACACCTTCACCCAGGCGCGCGATCATCAGCAGGGGGCCTGCGCAGGCCTCCGACACGCCGCTGTTCATCAGCGTGGTCTGACACACCCGGCGCCATTGACGGGAAGCCGCGACCACGCCGCCGGTGATGTGCATTTGCAGTGAGTCTAGAGTCATCGAAGGTGCCACTGGTTGATCGATTGAGAAAAGCTTTTGGTTAGGCTGTGAATGATTAGTCGCTGTATTATTAGCTTGCTAACTATTAATATCCAGTAACAAAGTTATTTCGTCAAATGAAAAAGTGCCCGTAGCAGCACGGCTTGCCGGCGGGGCGGTGTGTCATCTGGACTATTTTTACCTGACACACCGCTCCCGCCGGCAAGCCGTGCTGCTACGGATGATGTGCCGACCGTCTGTCGGGGATTTGGAAAATATCCCGGTCGATTTTGGAACTTGCCTCAGAGACGCTTCAAAAAACTGACGCATACGCCATGCCCGATATCCGCCATGTTGGTTAAAAAATGGCCAATCGGCTGTTTGAATTAATTGATATCAAACCGGCATCATTCACAGATTTTTGAGCGATTCCGGCGGTTTCTTGACTGATGCCATCGCTAAAGATCAACCGTTTCAGCCGATAGCAAAGGCGACAGGAAACCGGGCGCACAACCCCGGTCCAGACACATCCCTTTGCTGGTGCGCAATGCGCACCCACGAGCGCAACATGATCGATCTCGCCACCTGGAATCTCTCGGTACCCGTCGGTACACCCGCCGTCACTGTCGACACCGCCAAACTGGTCGGCGGTTATCAGGATGGGTATTTCCGTTCCGGAGACACGCTGTTTTTCTGGGCACCGGTGACCGGCTCAAAAACCGACAACGCCATCTACCCGCGTACTGAACTGCGCGAAACCTATGCCAACGGCGCGGTCCACAACTGGACCTACACCCAGGCCGACAATTTCCTGCGTGCGGCGCTGACCGTGGACCAGGTGCCGTCGTCGGGCAAGATCGTCATCGGCCAGATCCACTGCTATGGCAGCACCGAGCCGCTGATCAAGCTTGAGTACCAGTACAAGGAAAAAACCGCGACCGGCAATATCGTCGCCAAGTTTCGCCTGACCCCGACTTCGGAGCCCGAAGTGATCCAGATCGCCACCGGCGTGCGGCTCAAGGAACGCTTCACCTACACCATCCACCTGACGCCCAGCGGCGACCTGACCGTCAACGCCCACGAAATGCAATGGGGCACCCGACTGGACCAGACCTGGAATGGCAAGCAGCTGTATTTCAAGGCAGGCGTCTACACCCAGGACAACACCGGGTATGCGACCGAAGGCGGCGCGGCAACGTTTTACAAGTTACAAATTTCCCACGACAAAAAAGCGTAAACTCGATCCCGTAGCAGCACGGCTTGCCGGCGGGGGCGGTGTGTCATTTAGAAATTTTTACCTGACACACCGCTCCCGCCGGCAAGCGGAGCGCCGCCCGGCCGGGCTGCTACGGTGCGTAGGGATTCAGGATTTGGGGAAGATCAGGGAAAAGCAGATCCGCCCTGACGCGGGCTGGTTCACCGTGACCTTGCCGCCATGCAACTGCATGATCGCCGCGACGATGGCCAGGCCCAGGCCGTTTGAGTCGGAGCTCTGGTGACGCGAGGCGTCGGCGCGGTAGAAGCGGTCGAAGAGTTTGCTCAACGCCGACTCACTCAGCACCGGCCCCTGGTTTTCCACCTCGATCTGGCAGCCATCAGCCGCATTGACCACCCGAACATCAATCCGGCTGCCTTCGTCGGCATAGCGAATGGCGTTGGCCACCAGGTTGCTCAGCGCCCGGCGCAACAGCAGTGGGTCGGCATCCAGTCGGCCGTCGCCTGCGATGTTCAGGGTCATCTGCCGCTCTTCGGCAAGACCCTCGAAATACCCGGTCACGCGCTGCAGCTCATCCTCCAGCTCCAGCGGCTGACGGTTCAGCGCCGCCTGGGCGTCGTCGGCGCGAGCCAGGAACAGGATGCTCTCGACCATGCGTGAGATGCGTTCCAGTTCTTCAAGGTTGGAGGCCAGCAGTGCCTGATACTCATCGGCACTGCGCGGCTGGCGCAGCGCGACCTGGCAATGCCCCATCAACGAACCCACCGGGGTGCGGATTTCATGGGCCAGGTCCGCCGAGAACTGGGTCAGGCGCTGATAGCCGTCGGCCAGGCGGTCGAGCATGGCGTTGTAGGCGTCGCTCAGTTGCTGCAATTCGACCGGGGTGTCGCGGCTTTCCATGCGGCTGTCCAGCCGGGCCGGGGTGATGGCGGTGGCGTGGGCAGCCATCCGCCGCAACGGGCGCAGGCCACGGCGCAGCAGGAGGTAGCCGAGCAGGGCGGTCACGACGAAGGCCAGCGCGACGGCGAACAGGATGCGGTTGCGAAAGTTGGCCAGGGTGGCCATTTCCTTGACTGCCAGGTGCGCTGCAGTGAGGTTCACCACCTTGCCGTCGGATAGGGCCTGGGCGGTGGCAGCACGCATGGGAATCTCGTCCGGCCCCACGGCGGCGCCGCGCATGTCGTCGGTGCTCAAGGGCTGGCCGACGCCGACCACCGGCATCTCGGGCAGCGCAGCCTTGAGCGGATTGACCATGATGACCGGGGTCTTTCCGGGCTCGGCGATGATGAAGATGTCGTCCTCGCTGTCGAGCATGTTTTCGAACAGTTGCGGGCTGCTACGCAGGGTTTCCAGGCTCAGGTCGTACTGCAACAGTTTGCGAAAGTGATCCAGGCGCGCCAGCACCGCATGATCGCTGCGGGTCATGACCGAGGCTTTCATGGTTTCGTACAGGTACATCCCGGCACTGGCCACGGCGAGCATCGCCACCACCGCAAACGCCAGGGTGGAGCGCAGGGTCAGGGATGGCTGGCGTCGGGCTCGCATGGCCGCACCTCGCACACATAACCGATGCCGCGCACGGTGTGGATCAACTTGACCGGGAAGGGCAGGTCGACCTTGCTGCGCAGGCGCTTGATCGCCACGTCGACCACGTTGGTGTCGCTGTCGAAGTTCATGTCCCACACCTCCGAGGCGATCTGCGCCCGGGACAGCACGTCGCCTTCGCGACGCAGCAACAGGTGCAACAGGGCGAACTCCTTGTTGGTCAGGGTGATGACCTGCTGCTGGCGCGTGACGCGGCGCCGCAGCAGGTCCAGTTCCAGATCGGCCAGATGAAAGTGATCGGCCTCGCGCACCACGCCCCGGCGCAGGATGGTGCGGATGCGCAGCAGCAGTTCGGTAAAGGAAAACGGTTTGACCAGGTAATCGTCGGCACCCAGTTCCAGGCCGCGAATTCGGTCGTGAAGCTGGTCCCGGGCGGTGAGAAACAGCACCGGCACATCCTGCTTGCCGCGCAGGATCTCGATGATCTGCCAGCCGTCGATGCCCGGCAGCATCACGTCCAGCACCAGCAGGTCGTAGCGGTTTTCCAGGGCCATGTGCAGGCCGTCGGTGCCGTGCTGGGTCCAGTCGACCTTGTAGCCGGACTCGCTCAGGCCCTTCTTGAGGTACTCGCCGGTCTTGGTGTCGTCTTCGATCAGCAGGATGTGCATGTAGAGGTGACGCTCGCAGAATTTGGCCGGGGCCGTACGGCTGGATGCCCCGTGGAATGCGGAGTGTAACCAACTGGCGGGGCGAGGTCGGTTACATTTTTGTCATGGGCGCAGGCGTCGGGCGAATGACAAAAATGTCATTGGCCGGTCATGGTCCAGTACCGGTTGGCGATCAACTATGGTTATCAGTTACGCAGCGACAACACATTCCCATTCGTTCTGAAACCTGCCTCAAGGAATGCATCGATGAAGATCAAGACTGCACTGTCCACCACCTTTGGCATGCTGATGCTCAGCGCCGCGGTCATGGCCTCCGCCGCCGACACGCCGGTGGTCAAGCCACTGCGCGGCACGGTCGACAGCGTCGAAAACAACACCCTGAATTTCACCACCCGCACCGGCGCCCATCAAAGCATCGGGCTGACCGACAAGACCGGCGTGCGTCTGGTGTCCAAGGCCGACATCGCCTCGATCAAGTCCGACAGCTTCATCGGCTCGGCGGCCACGCCGCAGGCTGACGGTACGCTCAAGGCGCTGGAAGTGACGGTGTTCGAAGCGAGCCTCAAAGGTAGCGGTGAAGGCCACTACGGCTGGCAGAACGCCGATGGCAGCACCGGCACCATGACCAACGGCACTGTCGGCAAGCTGACCAACGCCAACGGCCGTACCCTGAGCGTAAGCTACAAGGGTGGCGAGAAGCAGCTGGTGGTGCCGGAAGACGTGCCGATTGCGTACGTGGAAGCAGGCAAGGTCGATGAGTTGGTCAAGGGCGCCAAGGTTGTGGTGTTCCCGGCCGAAGACGGCAAGACCGCCCGTGGTGTAGCGGTCGGCAAGGATGGGTTCCAGCCGCCGATGTAACAGGCGCTGATATGCGCCCGTAGCAGCGCGGCTTGCCGGCGGGAGCGGTGTGTCAGGTAAACATTAATCAACTGACACACCGCCCCCGCCGGCAAGCCGTGCTGCTACGGGGTGTTTCAACGTGGTAACGAGTGTCAAACCATGAAAAAAACCAGAATTCACCCCTGGCCCGTTCGCCTCACGCACTGGATCAACGCCTTCGGCATGGTCTGCATGTTCATGAGCGGCTGGGCGATCTATAACGCCTCACCCCTGTTTGCCTTCTCATTCCCCCGGGATTTCACCCTGGGCGGCTGGCTTGGCGGGGCGCTGGCCTGGCATTTCGCGGTGATGTGGCTGCTGGTGTTCAACGGCCTGGCCTACGTGCTGTATGGCCTGTTCAGCCGCCACTTCAAACGCGACTTGTTGCCCGTCTCGCCGACGGCGGTCAAGCGCGACCTGCTCGATGCCCTGCGCTTTCGCCTCAAGCATGAGAAGGGCGTGTACAACGCCGTGCAGCGGCTGATGTATTGGCTGGTGCTGGCGGCGGGCGTGCTGATCGTGGTGTCGGGCCTGGCGATCTGGAAGCCGATCCAATTGCAGGAGCTGACAGCGCTGTTCGGCGGCTATGACTTCGCCCGCTTCGTGCATTTCGGCGCGATGGCAGCCATCGGTGCGTTCGTCGTGGTGCATCTGGCGCTGGTGTTGCTGGTGCCCAAGACCCTGTTGCCGATGATCACCGGCGGGGTGCGGCCAGTGGAAAACGGGAAGACTGAACATGATTGAGCCCAAGAAACGCGCGATCCAGCGCATCCGCCTGGAGCCTGCCCAACAGACGCAACTGGAAAACCTGCAACGGCGGCATTTCCTCAAAGGCGGCCTGACCGTCGGCGCCATGGCCATGCTCAGCGGCTGCAACCTGCAGGACGGCGATCAGGTGGACAAGGTGCTGTGGTCCATGTCGCGCTGGAACGACCGGGTCCAGGCCTGGCTGTTCAGCGGGCAGAAACTGGCGCCGACCTTCAGCAAGGACAAGATCCGCAACCCGTTCCCGTTCAACGCCTATTACGCCGAGGACGACATCCCCGACCTGGACGTGGCGGACTGGAAGCTCGGCGTGTCAGGGCTGGTGCGCGACAAGGCGCCATGGACCCTCGATGGCCTGCGCAAACTGCCACAGCGCACCGACATCACGCGGCTGATCTGCGTCGAAGGCTGGAGCGCGATAGGGCAGTGGGGCGGGGTGCCGTTGCGCACCTTCCTTGAGCATGTCGGGGCGGACACCACGGCCAAGTTCGTCGGCTTCAAGTGTGCCGATCGCTACTACTCAAGCCTGGACATGCCCACCGCGCTGCACCCGCAGACGCTGCTTGCCCTGGATTTCGGCGAAGTGGCGCTGCCACCGTCCTACGGCTATCCGCTGCGCATTCGCGTGCCGACCAAGCTGGGCTTCAAGAACCCCAAGCACATCGTCGAGATCTTCGTGACCAACGACTATCCGGGCGGGTATTGGGAAGATCAGGGGTATAACTGGTTTAGCGGGATTTAAGCGCCACACGCCCTCTGTAGGAGTGAGCTTGCTCGCGATGCGGTATGTCTTACACGATCTCATCGTCAGACACTCCGCCATCGCGAGCAAGCTCACTCCTACAGGGATGCGGGTCGTCTGTGAATTCGCCTCGCCAAACAAAAAGCCCGCGTACCGACCGATCGGTACGCGGGCTTCTTGTTTTCCCGTAGCAGTCCGGCTTGCCGGCGACGGCGATCTGAAGGGCGCCGACGCCGGCAAGCCGGACTGCTACAGGTATTACCGCACTCAGTTCAGACCGAGTTTGCCACGCATCTGCGACAGGTCTTCAGCCAAGGTGTTGACCGGGCCAGCCAGGGCCTTGCGGTCGGCTTCCTTGACCTTGTCGTAGGTCTCGTAGCCGCCGTCCTTGGTCTTGTACTTGGCCAGGATCTTGTCCACGGTGGCGAAGTTCTTGTCGACCTTGGCGACGAACGCAGCGTCAGACTTCTGCAGTTGCGGCTTGAACAGGTCGACGATTTTCTTCGAGCCGTCAACGTTGCCCTGGAAGTCATACAGGTCGGTGTGGCTGTAACGGTCTTCTTCACCGGACAGCTTGGTCGCAGCGACTTCTTCCATCAGCGCGGCAGCACCGCCCACCACTTTCTCTGGCGGGAAGGTCATGTCGGCAATGCGCGATTGCAGCTCTTTGACGTCAGCCAGCAGCTTGTCGGCGAATACGGCCTGATCCTTGGTGGTGTTCTGCGAGAACAGGGCGTGCTCCAGACGGTGGAAACCGGTGAAGTCGTCAGCCTTCACGCCGTTTTCGTGGTCGTCTTCGCGGGAGTCGATCGAGGCGTCCAGGTCACTGAACAGCTCGGCGATCGGCTCGATGGACTCGTAGGAAACGCGAGTGGTCGGGAACAGCTTCTTGGCCGTTGCCAGATCGCCTTTCTTCACGGCGTCGGTGAATTTCTGGGTCTCTGCCACCAGTGTGTCGACGTGCTCCGACACGTAGATCTTGTAGTCCGAAACCGGCGTTACCAGATCCAGTGGCGCGGTAGCCGCGAACACCGATGGGGTCTGCAACAAGCCAAGGGTAACCAACAGCGCGAGAGGCGACTTTTTCATGGAGCTCTTCCTGTGAGGTAAGGGTTGTCAGGCAGTTTTTGTTTTTACAGCGGCGGCAGCGGCCAGCAATGACCGGCCAATGAAATCGTTGTTGTCCACGACGCCCGGCAGGGTGAAGAAATAACCGCCGCCGGTGGGCTTGAGGTATTCCTCCAGCGGCTCGCCGTTGAGCCGGGTCTGGACGGTGATGAAGCCTTTTTCCAGGTCCTGCTGGTAGCAGATGAACAACAGCCCCATGTCCAGCTGGCCGTTCTTGTTGACGCCGTTGGAATAGTTGAACGGACGACGCAGGATCAGGTTCTTCTGGGTGTCTGCGGTGCGCGGGTTGGCCAGGCGGATGTGCGAATCCAGGCGGGTGATCTTGCCTTCCGGGTCCTTCTTGTAATCCGGGACGTCGGTTTCGCTCTTGCCATCCATCGGCGCGCCGGCAGCCTTGGTGCGGCCGAAGATCGACTCCTGCTCCTGCAGCGGCGTGCGGTCCCAGCGCTCGACGAAGTTGCGGATGATCCGCACCGCCTGATAGCTGCCGTTGACCGCCCAGGCCGGCTCGTCGCTGCCCGGCTGGACCCAGACCAGTTCGTTCATGGTCTTCTGGTTGTTGGAGTCCGGGTTGGCAGAACCATCACGGAAACCCAGGAAGTTGCGCGCGCTTTCCGGCTGCTGACCCGGCTTGAGCGGGGCCTGGGCCGGCACGGTGCCTTCCTGTTTCCAGCGCACCATGAGCAGGTCTGGCAGGTTCTTCACGATGTCGCGCAGGGCGTGGATGTTGCTGTCCGGCGCGTTGGAGCAGAACTGAATGCTCAGGTCGCCGTGGCAGCAGGCGGCTTCCAGTGCATCGTTGGGGAAGCCGACCATGCGTTGCAGGCGCTTGGGTTTGACCTGTTCCAGGCCGAAGCGCTCGTCGAACAGCGAGTCGCCCACCGATACGGTGATGGTCAGGTTGTCGGGCGTCACCACAGGGCCGAGGATGCCGGAATCCAGCGGCGGCAGCTTCGGATCGACCTGGGGCACCGGGCCGCCGGTCATCAGGAAGGCGATGCGGTCGTTGAGGGTGCGGAACATGCGCTCCAGGTCTTCGCGATCCTGGGCCAGCACGTCGAAGGAGACCATCATCCCGGCCACCGGGCGCGGGGTGACGATGCCGCTCTGGTGCACGCCGTGGAAGTCGTTGTGATCCTGGGTCTTCTCGCTTTTCGGCGCTTCGGTCACTTGCGCAGGGGCAGGCTGTCCCGAGGTACTGCCGGCCAGGGCATTGCTGCTCAGGCTGGCACCGGCAATGGCGGCGCCGGCAGCGCCCAGACCGAGCAGGACACGACGGCGTTCAGCGGAAATCGGCGCGTTGGATGAATCAAAATCTTTCATGTTGGAGGCTTACTTCGCTCTGGTTTCAGGGCCGGGCGGATGCGTCGAACATCCGCCCGGGGGCGCTTACAGGCCGGTAAGGCCCAGGGCCGGATCGATTCCATCGAGTGCATCGGCCAGTGCCTTGGCCTTGTCCGAAATCTGTTTCTTCTGCTCGCTGCTGACCTGGTCGTACGGCTTGTAGCCGTCGTCGGTCTTGAGCATCAGCAACTGGTCGTCCAGCGCTGTGGTCGCGTCGTCGATCTTCTTGAGTACGTCGCCCGAGGTCTTGCTCAGCAGAGGGCGCAGCAGGTCGACGACCTTGCGCGTGCCTTCAAGGTTGGCGGCGAAACCTGTGACATCGACGTGGCTGTAGCGCTCTTCCTCGCCGTTGCTGCGGATCTCGGCCAGGCTTCTGATGTTGCGCACCACCATGCTCGCCAGTTGCTCGGGGGCGATGCTCTGGGCCAGCAGTTGTTCTTTCAGGGAGGCGATGTCGCTTTGCAGTTTCTGCACGACAGGCGCCAGGCCATCGACCGACTTCTGCGAGAACAGGCCGAATTCGATGCGGTGGAAGCCGCCGAAGCCTGGGTCCTGCTCGCGTTTTTCGAAGTAGTCGGCGCGTGCGTTGATGGCGTTGTCCAGTTCGGCCAGACGCTGGGCGGCCGGGGCGATGCGCTGGTAGGCAGCGCGGGCCGGGGCATATGCCTGCTGGGCCTTGGTCAGGTCGCCGCTTTCGATGGCTTGCTGCAGGTCGGTCACGGCGCGGATCAGCGCGCTGCTGCGGGTGCTCAGGTAGACGCGGTATTCGGACAGCGGCCCGATGAACGCCACCATCGAAGGCCGGGCCTTGGCGGCCGCTTCGGATTCTGCGGTCGGGGTCACGTGCAGGGTGCCGCGCGGGTTGCTCAACAGGCCGCAGGTGATGGCGTAGTCGCCCGGTTGCAGGTTGGCGTTGATGATCTGGCTCAGGCCCGGAACGATGTTCTCACGCTCCTCGACCACCAGCACGCCGTCGAGGATTTCCCATTCCACGGCCCGCTCGGAGGCGTTGACGATACGGAACGCATTTTTGCCTGCCGGTACGGTGATTTCGTTCGGCTCGCAATTCTTGGCGTGGATGGTGACCACGGTTTCGTTGCCGCTGTTGGCCACGCGCTTTTTGTGCGCCGCCTGGGATGCGAAATAGAACATGGCGCCTGCCGCGATCATCAGCAGTACCGAGCCTGCGACGGCGAACTGCAGGGCGCGAGGTGGCTTGGCTTTCTTGGGCGGAAGGCCGTTGGGACTGGAGGTCATGGTTGCCCTTATTTGTTCGAAACTGAAGTGGAGTGGCCGTGTTCATGGGCAGGCCGGGTGGGCAGACTCACCACCTTGGCCTGCGGCTTGAAGAACAGGACCAGTGCGAAGACCAGATAGGCCAGGTAGGCCACCAGCACGCTGACGCTTGGCGCATCCTGATAACCGAACATGCCGGCCAGTACCGAGCCGGTCGGGCCGTCCATCGGCAGGATCGGGCTGATGTCGAAGACCACTTCCTGGAAGTAGTTCCAGATCCCGGCTTCATGCAGCGAGCGCACCGAGTTGGCGAGGATGCCCGCCGCCACGATGAGGATGAACAGGCCGGTGTAACGGAAGAACATGCTCAGGTTCAGGCGCATGCTGCCCTTGTAGATGGCGATGCCGATGGCCACGGCAATGATTAGGCCCAGCAGCGCGCCCAGCGGGCCGGATGCGCCTTCGCTCTGCTGGAACACGGCCAACAGGAAGAACACGGTTTCAAGGCTTTCGCGGGCCACGGCGAAGAACACCATGGCGATCAGGGCGTAGGTCTGGTTCCTGGAGCCGGCGAGGGCGGCGTCCAGCGACTGATGGAGATCATGCTTGACCGACCGCGCGACCTTGCGCATCCATACAACCATGGAGCTGAGGATGACCACGGCGATCAGGCCGACCACACCTTCGAACAGTTCCTGTTGCTTCTGCGGGAATTCGGCGCTGACCATTTCCAGGCCGCCGCCGACGAACAGCGCCAGCGCTGCCGCGAGGAAGACCCCGATCCATACGGCTGGCATCCACTCGCCACGGCCGGTCTGCTTCAGGTAGCTGGCGATGATGCCAACGATAAGCGCGGCCTCAATCCCCTCGCGCAACATGATCAAGAATGGAACAAGCATTTATCACCGAAGTAAATCTGATAGGGTGTGCAGCGTGAACGCGTACTGGAGCCATTCGCATTCAGCCAATGTGTAACATAATGATACTCATTATTGAATGAGCATACTTGTTTTTTTGCTTTTTTCAGGATTTGTGCAGGTGTTCAGGTGGCGTTCAGCCATGGGGCAGCTGCAAGCTTAAAGCCGCAAGCTGCAAGAGGGATTTGCGTTGTGCCGGGACCCCGTAGCAGCACGGCTTGCCGGCGGGAGCGGTGGAACAGTTGAACAATTCTTGGCTGACACACCGCCCCCGCCGGCAAGCCGTGCTGCTACAGAGTTACCGCTGGCAGAGATTTCTTCATCAGGTCGGCGAATCGTGTCGCTGCGGGGCTCAAGCCAAATCCCGTGCGGGTTATCAGGCCAATCTCCCGGTTCACCCCCGCATGCTCGATGCGCACCTGCACCAGGTCACCCCGGCCTTCGTCGGCGGATTCCGGGAGCAGCGTCATACCCAGCCCCTGTCGCACCAGGGCCATGACCGTGGACATGTAGTTCGCTTCCAGCCCCGGCGTCAGAATCAATCCCTCGTCGGCAAAGAGTTGTTCCACCCGTTCACGCACGCTGCTGTCGCGGCCGGTGAGGATGATCGGTTGCCCGGCCAGTTCAGCCAGAGCAATCGAACCGCGCTCGGCCAACGGATGGTCCAGCGGCACGAACAGGCTCAGCCGGTCCATCATCACCACCTCGAATTCCAGCCCGTGGCTCAGCCGGGCCCGCACCCCCAGGCCGAAATCCACTTCGCCTTCACGCACCAGCGCGTCGATGCGCTGGGCCACCACGTCCCGCAGTCGCACTTCGACGCCCGGAAACTGCTCGCGGAAGGTTTTGAGGATCGGCGGCAGAGCGCCTGAACACATCGAGGGCAGGGCGGCGATGGTCACCACGCCCCGGCGCAGGGCGGCCAGATCCCTTGAGCCGCTGACGATGTTGTCCAGATCAAGCAGTAGCTTCTCCATCGGCCCGCGATTGTTCTGCCCGGCAGCGGTCAGGCTGACATGGCGCGGGCTGCGTTCGAGCAGGGTGACGCCGAGCCAGTCTTCCAGTTGCTGGATCTGAACGGTCAGCGCCGAGGGCGAGAGGTTCAGCTCCACCGCCGCCTTGGCAAAGCTGCCGCTGTTGGCCACGGCCAGGAAGGCGCGGATGTGTTGGATGGAATTCTTCATAGTTTCAGTCTCTCGCCGCAGTTGGTAGCAGCACGGCTTGCCGGCGGGGGCGGTGGGTCAGTTGAAAAATTCTTGGCTGACACACCGCTCCCGCCGGCAAGCCGTGCTGCTACGGGTTGGTCTTATCGTTCTGAATTTACGAATGTGCGCCTGCGAACATTTCAATTTACAAATCTTACCCCCGTTTTGATACTCGATGAAAACAACAACAGCTCATTCCATGCACTGCGCAGAGGAATGACCAAGGATCCGTCCATGCCCGCCACGCTCGGTGTCATTACTATTCTTTGCTTGCTCGCCGCCGTCATGAGCAAGCGCCTCTCGCCCCTGGTCGCGTTGATCGCCTTGCCGATCATTGCCGCATTGATCGGCGGTTTCGGCCTGCAGACCAGCGCCTTCATCATCACCGGTATCAAGAACGTCGCGCCCGTGGTCGGCATGTTCGTGTTCGCCATTCTGTTCTTCGGGGTGATGACCGACGCCGGGATGCTTGACCCGATCATCGACCGCATTCTGCGCACAGTCGGCACCCGCCCTACGCGCATCGTCGTGGGGACCGCGCTGCTGGCGTTGCTGGTGCACCTGGATGGCTCCGGCGCCGTGACCTTTCTGGTGACAATTCCGGCGATGCTGCCGCTGTACACCCGGCTGGGCATCGACCGCAGGATCCTGGCCTGTGTCGCGGCGATGGCCGCAGGGGTGAACTTCCTGCCCTGGACCGGCCCGGTGCTGCGTTCCTCGGCGGCGTTGCATGTGCCAGTGGCCGATCTGTTCCAGCCGTTGATTCCGGTGCAGATTGTCGGCCTGGCATTCGTCTTCATCAGCGCCTGGTTGCTGGGCCGTCGTGAAGAAAAGCGCCTGGGCCTGGGCAAGGGCGTGAACGTCGATGTCGTGCCCCAGCGGGTGCTGAGCGAGCAGGAAGAAGTGCTGCGCCGTCCGCGTCTGTTCTGGCTCAACCTGCTGCTGACCATCGTGGTCATGGCGGTGATGATTGCCGGCTGGGTCGATCCGGTGGTGATGTTCATGGTCGGCACCGTGCTTGCGCTGTGCATCAATTACCCCAACGTCGACGCCCAGCGGGCGCGTATCGATGCCCATGCCAAGACCGCCCTGACCATGGCCAGCATTCTTCTGGCGGCCGGGGTGTTCACCGGCATCATGCAGGGCACCGGGATGCTCAAGGCCATGGCCGAGGTGGCGGTGGCGCAGATTCCGGCCGGCCACGGCAAGTTGATTCCGATGGTGGTGGGCTTCCTGTCCATGCCGCTGAGTCTGTTGTTCGATCCCGATTCGTTCTATTTCGGCGTGATGCCGGTGATTGCCGAGGTGGGCCGCACCCTGGGCATCGACCCGCTGCAGGTGGCCCAGGCGTCGCTGCTGGGCGTGCACACCACGGGCTTCCCGGTCAGCCCCCTGACGCCTGCGACCTTTCTGCTGGTAGGCCTGTGCAAGATCGAACTGGCGGACCATCAGCGCTTCACCATCCCGTTCCTGTTTGGCGCCTCGGTGCTGATGACCCTGACCGCCCTGCTGCTGGGAGTGTTTTGAATGAAGACCCTACGTATTGGCGCCGGCGCCGGCTATTCGGGCGACCGCATCGAGCCCGCGGTGGAGCTGGCCGACAAGGGCGAGCTGGATTACCTGGTGTTCGAATGCCTGGCCGAACGCACCATCGCGCTGGCGCAACAGGCGCGGCTGGCTGACCCCGAGGCCGGTTTCGACCCGCTGCTGGCCGAGCGCATGCGCCGGGTGCTGCCGTTCGTGGCCCGTGGACGTGAAACCGGGCAGCGCCGCTTGCGCATCATCAGCAACATGGGCGCGGCCAACCCTCTGTCGGCCGCGCGTGAAGTGCGGCGCATTGCAGCCGAGTTGGGGCTGACGGGACTGGTGGTCGCAGCCGTGACCGGCGATGACGTGCTCGCGCAACTGCCTCCCGAACAGTTGCTCGACAACGGCGCCACGGTCGGTTCACTGGGCGAGCGGCTGATTTCCGCCAACGCTTATCTGGGCGCCGAGGGCATCGTCGAAGCGCTCAAGGCCGACGTCGATGTGGTGATCACAGGGCGCGTGGCGGACCCTTCATTGTTTCTCGCGCCACAGCTGTTCGAATTCGGCTGGGCTCATGACGACTGGACGCGGCTGGGACGCGGCACCCTGATCGGACATCTGCTCGAATGCGCGGGGCAGATCACCGGCGGCTATTTTGCCGATCCGGGGGTGAAGGACGTGCCCGATCTGGCACGCCTGGGTTTCCCGCTGGCCGAAGTGGACGCCGAGGGCAGGGCGGTCATCAGCAAGGTCGCAGGCTCTGGCGGGCGTATCGACACCGCGACCTGCACCGAGCAGATGATCTACGAGGTGCATGATCCCGAGGCGTACCTGACGCCGGACGTCACGGCTGATTTCTCCGGTGTGTCGTTCAGCGTCATCGCCGCCAATCAGGTGAGGGCCGACGGCGCCAATGGTCATGCCCGCCCGCAGACGCTGAAGGTGTCGGTGGGTTACCTGGATGGCTGGATCGGCGAGGGACAGATTTCCTATGGCGGCCCCGGCGCCCTGGCCCGCGCGCAGCTTGCCCGTGAGGTGGTGCTGGAACGTTTGAAGCTCACCGGCGTGGTGTGTGATGAAGTGCGTGCCGACCTGATGGGCGTCGATTCGCTGCACGGCGCCGAGTTGGGTGCACGCGCAGGTGGCGAGCCGTGGGAGGTGCGCTTGCGGGTAGCCGGTCGCTGCGCCGACAAGGCCCAGGCGGTGCGTATTGGCAACGAAGTGGAAACCCTCTACACCAACGGCCCCTATGGCGGCGGCGGGGCAACCAAGGGGGTGCGGCAGGTGGTGGCGGTGGCGTCGCTGTTGCTGCCCCGTGATGCGGTCACGCCGCAGGTTCATCTGGAGGATGCATCGTGAGTTCAGTCAAATTACGCGAGCTGGCCCATTCCCGTACCGGTGACAAGGGCGATACCTCGAATATTTCGGTGGTTGCGTTCAAGGCAGAAGACTATCCGCGCCTGGTCGAGCAACTGACCGCTGAGCGTGTGGCTGCCCACTTTGCCCAGTTGTTGAACCCGGAAGCCGGGTCGGTACGGCGCTATGAACTGCCCAACGTGCAGGCGCTGAATTTCGTGCTGCCGGGGATTCTCAAGGGCGGGGTGACAAGATCCCTGGCGCTGGATGCCCATGGCAAGGCGCTGGGGGCTGCGTTGCTGGATATCGAGATCGAAGTCTGACCGAGATCAATTGGCATGACGCAGATCCATCGCCATGGCACAGATTCACTGTAGGAGCGCGCTTGCCCGCGACGGCGGCGTGTCAGATATATCACCGGCCCAGGCACGGCCCTGTCGCGGGCAAGCGCGCTCCTACAGTGGTGATGCAGTGTGTCAGTTGATGAAGGTGGAGCCGATGGACCGCCGTCGCGGGCGAGCGCCCCCGCAGGGTTCAGTGTCAGTCTCGGGATTGGCGATTCTGCAAAAACACCACATACCCCCGAAACCACGGGCTGCTCTGCAAATACTCCGGCGCCGTCCAGTCCCCGCCCTGAATCAGACCAACCTTGAACGGCAACCCAAGCCGGCTCATGCGGGGCAGGTAGGCGGCGTAGTCTGGGATGCTGTGGCGGCCCTGGTAGGTCTGCACCACCACTTCGTCCACCACGCCCTGCAACTGGGCGATGGCCTGCGGGTCGGCGTTGCTGCTCCAGTCCATCAGCCCGGTGATGCTCAGCTTGTAGCGGGCGGGCAGGCGTTGGCGCAGGTCCTTGAGGAAGGTCACGTACTCTTGCAGGTAGCGAGTGCGGGCGTCGAAATCGATCTGCACGCCGGTCACTGCATTGCCTGCCTGCTGCCAGCGCGACACCTGCCCCAGTAACTGGCTGTACACCGATTCCGGCCAGCGCAGGGTGTGGGCGCGGTAGACGATCCACAGGTCTTGTTGCGGCAGGCGGCGCACGCCCATGCCCTGGGCGATGAAGTCTACCCGCTGGCGGTCATGGCGGGGCGCGAAGATCTGGCCCTGCAACACATACAGCGTGCGCGCCTGATCCAGCACCGGCTGCGAGGCGACGCCGCTCCACAGCCAGAACGCATCGTGGTCCCGCGCATCCACTGCCGCCCAGGCCGGGCTGCTGGCGAGCGTTGCCAGCAGCAGTGCGATCAGCCGCCTCTTCATTACCAGTAGTACTGCAGCGACTTGCTCCACGACGTGGCGGCGTAGGTGCTCTTCAACTGCTTGAACCAGCCTTTGCGCACCGACTGCGCCACGTCCTTGCCGCCGCAGCTGTTATAGCCCGAAGGCGCGTAGCAATTGATGGCGCGGTACAGCGCGTAGGCCTTGTCGTCGCGGGCCGCGGCGCTGTTGGCGATCACCGCCTGATAGCCGTCCAGACGCGAGAACACCGGCCCTTTGAACCCCGGCTCGCTGCTCGCCAATTGCGGCGCGGCAGGGCGTTGGTCCAGGGGCATGCTGTCCAGGCCGTTGCGCAGGATGAACTCGCCCAGGCAGTTCAGGCCCTTGGGGTCCTTGCCGTTGGCCTGCAAGGCGGCAGCGGTTTCGCCGATGCTCGGGCAGGCGTAGCTGGACTCGGCCTTGTCGCCGTTCCAGCGGAACAATTGCAGGCTCTGCCCGTCGCCGTAGACGTAGCCCAGGCTGGTGCCGAGCTTTTCTTCGGAAGCCTTGGCCGGCAACGCCTTGAGTGCTTCAAGGAAGGCCGGGTACTGGCCGTACAGCAGATTCTTGTACAGCAGCACGAACTGCGCGGTGGCTTTTTCGGTGGCGCTGATGCCCTGGGTGATCTGCTGGTGCAGCAACTCGTTGCCCGCAACCTTGCCCAGCAGGATCAGGCGCACTTGCGCCGACTGGATCGGCGAGTCAGCGGCAAAGACCTTTTCCAGTTGGCCGCTACGTTCGTAGTTCATCGCCAGGGCCAGTTCCAGTTGGTCCCGTTGCAACGGCTGCTTGGCCTGCGGCAACAACTTCAGCCACAGGCTCTGGGCTGCGGGCAGGTCGTTGCTCGCTTCCAGTGCAAGGCCGCGCAGGGTCTGTTGGCTGAAGGCGAAATAATCGAGGTTGTCGGGAATGTCCTTGGGCAACAGTTTCAGCGCCTCGGCCGGGTTCTTCTCGATATAGAACGCGAACACCGCTTGCAAGTAATCGAACATCGCCGGTTGCTCGGCAAACACAACCTTGTGCGCCTGCAATTGTTCGCGGGTCATTTTCGACGCGCCGTCCGGGCGCATGAGCATCAGGTCATGGGTCGCGGTCAACAGCGGGCTGTCGAGCTTGTCGGGCGCGGCCATCAGCAGCTTGTTGTCGGCCTCCTGAATCAGCGCGTCCATCGAGGCATTGCGCTGTTGGTCTTCGGCCTTGGTCAGTTGCCAGTCGTAATCGCTGGCGAGTTTTTCGCTTTCGCCTGCCAGCCAGTGCACACGCCGCAGCAGGCCCTTGGCTGAAATCGCGTAGGTGCCTTTCGGGTAGGCGCTCAGGTACTGGTCGAACGCCTGTGCGACCTTGGCGTAAGGCGCAGGGTCCATGTTGTCCTTGCGCGTGCCGTACTCGTCGAACGCATCCTGCTGGGCATCGTTCAGGCGGGTGCGGGCGATCATGTACAACGCGGTTTCCTTGAGCCATGGCTGGGCACTGTCGGCGAGGCTCGCGAAGCCGTTTTCGGCGTCGGCAAAATGACCGCTGTAGAAGTCCGAAGCGGCTTTGAGGTAAGTGAGAAACCCCAGGCCCTCGGCCGACTGGATGCCGGTGGGCAGCAGTGCTGCCAGTTTCTCGCCTTCCCAGGTGCAGGCGTCGAGCAGTTGCACCCGGCTGCGGGCCAGGCTCTGGCGTTCGGCATCGGGCAGAGCAGCGCTGGCCTGCAGCTGGCCGATGAACTGCGCGGCGCTGTCATCGCGGTTGCTGCGGCAGCGGCTGCCTTCGCCTTGCAGGAAGGCCTGGCCTGCGCTGTCGGTGGAGTCGCGCTTGATGCCGAGTTTCTCCAGCAACTCGCCCAGCGCGGCCTTGCCTGACTCTTCGCTTTCGTCACCCTCGATCTGTGCGATGTCCAGCCGCGCCACGGCGAATGGCACCGGGCCGAACCCTTCGGCCAGCTCGTCTTCGCCCAGGGCGTTGGGCTTGATTTCCAGCGCCTTGCGGTCGGCGAGCAATAGCCGCAGGTTGACCCGGCTGTCGTTGCCGGGGGTGAGGAATGCCAGGTTGTTGCAGACATCCAGCGAGTCGCGCAGCAGCGACCAGTTGGGGTAGCAGGAGTCGTCACCGCTGGCCTGAGCCTGGCCGCAGAGGGTTGCACCGATGAGCAATGCAAGAGGAGTCAGGGAGCGGGTACGCATGAACAATCCTTGATTTCGCTACGCAGGAGGAGGGTGGAGCGGGGCGAATGATACAGCTTGTTTTCGAAAGCGGGATTGATGGCGATTGGCCTGCTCGTCGTCCTCGTCCAACGCGACCCGTAGCAGCACGGCTTGCCGGCGGGAGCGGTGTGTCAGTTGAAAAATGTCCGACTGACACACCGCTCCCGCCGGCAAGCCGTGCTGCTACGGGAACGTGGTCGTCAATTTTTTTCAAAAAAACAGGTGAGGTAAATCCCCTCGGCATCCGTGTAGTGAGAATCAGATTCGTTTCCAGCGAACGCCATCACTACTCGACACCCAGGGTTTTCCGTTCATGACAGCCTCATCCGTTTCTCCCGCTTTTCGTCCCGCCTCCCTGTTGGGAGTCTGTTCGGCCACGGCGCTGCTGTGCTCGCTGGGCATGAGTTCCGTTGCCCAGGCTGCGGAAATGCAGCTGGACGCCGTCAACATCGACGCCAGCTCCCAGCGTGAAATCAGCGAGACCGAGCACAGCCGCACCAGTTATCAGGCGCGCAAGGCCTCGGTTGCCACCCGTACCGAAACGCCGCTGGTCGAAGTGCCGCAGACGGTGAACGTGGTCACCAACCGGGTCATCGAGGACCGCCAGCCCAACAGCCTGGACGAGGCGATCAATGCGGTCAGCGGGGTCAAGCAGGGCAACACCCTGGGCGGTACCCAGGATGCGATCCAGAAGCGCGGCTTCGGCACCAACCGCGACAACTCGATCATGCGCGATGGCATGCAGTCGGTGCAGGCACGCAACTTCACCCCGACCACCGAGCGCATCGAAGTGCTCAAGGGGCCGGCCTCGATGCTCTATGGCGTGCAGGACCCGGGCGGGGTCATCAACGTGGTGACCAAGAAGCCGCAACTGGAGGCCGCCCATTCCATCTCCGCGTTCGGCACCAGCTTCGGTGGCGGCGGCGAGCAGATCGACCTGACGGGCCCCATCGGCACCAACGGCCTGGCCTATCGCGTCATCGCCGACAAGCAGAACTACGACTACTGGCGCAATTTCGGCAGCATCGACCAGTCGGTGATCGCACCGTCCCTGGCCTGGTATGGCGACGACACCACGGTCTCGGTGGCCTATGAGCACATGGAATATTCGGTGCCCTTCGACCGTGGCACGCAGATCAACACCAGGACCGGCAAGGTGCTGGACATCCCGCGCAATCGCCGTCTGGACGAGCCGTTCAACGTCACCACCGGGCGCTCCGATTCCCTGGACCTGCGCATGGACCACCGCCTCAACGACACCTGGACCCTGCGCACCGGCTACGCCTACAGCCGCAACTACTACAACGACTATCAGTCGCGCTTCATCTCGGCCAACTACACCACCGGTGCCGTGACCCGCCGTGGCGATGCCACCCGTGATGCCGTGCAGTTCGCCCACACCGCCACCGTCAACATGCTCGGCAACCTGTACTGGGGCGATATTCGCCACGAGGTGCTGTTCGGCGCCGACTACATGAAGAACGACCGCGAGCTGGGCGACCTGTACCGCAGCGCCAACCGCACCGATTTCAACTACAACGCGCCGGTCTATGGCGTGACCCAGCAGCCGAGCACGGTCAGCGCGCCGAACAGCGACCAGACCGATCACCTGCGCACCCACGCGTTCTTCGTCCAGGACGCCATTCACCTCAACGATCAGTGGATCTTCCAGGCGGGCCTGCGCTACGACGCCTTCGACGAGATGACTGGCAAGGGCCGGCCGTTCGTGGTCGGCGCCGATGTCAAGGACAGCAAGGTCGTGCCCCGTGTCGGGCTGGTGTACCTGATTCAGCCGGACTGGTCGGTGTACGGCAGCTACACCGAGTCGTTCCGCCCCAACACCTCGATTGCCTCGCCCATCGGTGATTTGCCGCCGGAGGAGGGCAAGGCCTACGAGATCGGCACCAAGTTCCAGAACGATGCGATCACTGCCACCGTGGCGCTGTTCAACATCAACAAGGAAAACGTGCAGACCAGCGAGCCCTGCGGCACCGAGACCTGCACCCGGGTGTCGGGCGAGGTGCGTTCGAGGGGGCTTGAGGCGGACATCACCGGGCAGATCAACGAGTTCTGGAGCCTGACCGGCAGCTACGCCTACACCGACACCAAGGTGCTGGAAGACCCGATTCTCAAGGGCCAGCCGCTGGACGGCGTGTCGAAACATACCGGTGCTTTGTACCTGACCCGCGACTTTGGCCATGTGGGCATCGGTGACCTGCGCGCCGGTGCCGGTGCGCGGTTCGCCAGCCGCTGGGGCGTGAACGACGGCGCGGGGAAGGAGTACTACCTGCCTTCGTCGAAAGTGGCCGATGCCTTCGTTTCCTACAAGATGAAGCTCGACGAACGCGACCTGACCCTGCAGTTGAACCTCAAGAACATGTTCGACGAGAAGTACTACACCTCGGCCAGCGGCTTGGGTTCGCCGGCGATTTCCATCGGCGAACCGCGCCAGTTGGTGGCGCGGGCGAAGCTGGACTTCTAAGCCGCACAGATGACCCCGTAGCAGCACGGCTTGCCG
>NZ_JANHKS010000080.1 GCF_028682175.1 Pseudomonas putida
CTCCGGCGGGAGCGGTGGATCAGACGACACATCATTGACTGATCCACCGCTCCCGCCGGCAAGCCGTGCTGCTACGGGGTCATTGTCCATTCAATCGTTACGCATCGCCCCGAAATACGCGCAGCCACGCTGGACCTGGCCGTTGACCCGCAGTTCGGCGGTCAGGTGCTGTACCGAGCCGGTCACCGGGTCCACGCAACGCTGCGGCGCCACGTACAGCTCCACATGCTGGTCGTTGGCGTCGGTGATCAGGTTGAAGCGGCCTTCGGGCATCTGCTCTTCCATGTACGGCACCGCGAATGCGTCCATGCCCTCACGTTCCAGGACCATGCCCTTGCCGCTGGCATTGAGGTTCCATTTCGGCGCGTTGCCGCTGGCGTGAATGGTCAGGCGCTTGAAGTTGGCGTCTTCGCAGGCATTGCTCGGGCGCTCGACGCGATACAGCTGGTAGACATCACCCTGGCCGTCACTGCCCTGGGCGCGGCTGGCGACGAAATTGCCACGGATGTCGGCGAAGGCCTTGCCGCTCTTGTCCACCACCGAGGCAGCTTCCTGCAGGATGCCGGTGTTGCCTTTGTCGGTCAGGGCGTAGCGGCGCTGCTCGTTGCAGGGTTCGAAGAACAGCTTGCCGCCGTCGCCGGTCAGGGTGCCTTGCATGCGGATCATGCCGTCGGTGGACACTTTGTCGGCAGCCGATTGCGAAGGCAGGAACTGGCAGCCGGCGAACAGAGGCACGAGGGCAAACAGCAGGACGGAACGAGCAGCGAACATGGGGCGGTCTCCAGACAAGTGCCGCCACGTTACTCAGCCTGCTCGCTCATCACAAGAGGCGATTAACCGACGCGGAAAGTGTGTCCTGTTTGTAGCCCTTCCACGCTCTTGGCGTAGGCCAGCGCCGCATCCGCAGCAGAAACCGGCTTGAAGCCACGGAAGAACGGGCCATAGCTGTCCATGGATTCTTCCAGCACGGTGGGGCTGACGCTGTTGACCCGCATGCCGCGCGGCAACTCGATGGCGGCCGCCCGCACGAAGCCGTCGATGGCCGAGTTGACCAGCGTCGCCGATGCGCCGCTGGCAATCGGATCGTGACTCAGCACGCCGGTGGTGAAGGTGAACGAGGCGCCGTCGTTGGCGAATTCGCGGCCGATCAACAGCAGGTTGACCTGGCCCATGAGCTTGTCGCGCAGGCCCAGGGCAAAGGATTCCTCGGTCATCTCGGCCAGGGGGGCGAAGGTGACGTTGCCGGCCGCGCAAACCAGTGCATCGAAAGGACCCGTCCGTTCGAATAGTTTGCGGATCGAGGCGCTGTCACTAATATCGACGGTTTCATCACCGCTGTTGCGGCCGATGCGCACGATCTCGTGGCGAGGCGCCAGTTCTTTCTCGATGGCCGAGCCGAGGGTGCCGCTGGCGCCGATCAGTAGAATTTTCACAGTGCTGTCCTTTGGGTGAGTGAGTCAGGTCCACAGTGTGTGCCGCGCTCGTCATCGCGATAAAGGGGGCGGACGGCAACCTCGGGTTGTCGAAAAGGAAACAATCATGAGCGAAATGGAGGACCTGGCGGCGTTCGCCCTGCTGGTGGAGGCCAACAGCTTCACCCTGGCCGCGCAATGGCTGGACACCAGCACCAGCCAGCTGTCCAAGCGCATCAGCAAGCTGGAGAAGAGCTACGGGGTGATCCTGCTGCACCGCACCACCCGCAGCCTGACGCTGACCTCGGCCGGGGCGATCCTGTTGCCCGAAGCCCGGGCGCTGCTGGCCCAGCGCGACCGGATTCGCGACGCCGTGGCCTACCTCAGCGAAAGCCTGAGCGGTACGGTGCGGCTGACGGTGCCGGTTTCGCTGGGTGAGACTTTCTTCGAAGGCGTGCTGACGGATTTCGCCAAAAGCTATCCCGACCTTCAGGTCGAGCTGGACCTGAACAATCAGTTCCGGGATTTGCGCCGCGACGGCTTCGACCTGGGGATTCGTTCCAGTGTCGGTATCGACGAGCGGCTGGTGGCCAAGCCGTTGCTGTCGCTGCAGGAATTGACCTGTGCCAGTCCCGCTTATCTGGAGCAACACGGCCAGCCGCAGACGCCGGAGGCCCTGCGGGTGCACCGCTGCCTGCTCAACAGCCATTACGCGGGCAGGGAAACCTGGGCTTATCACCAGAATCACGAACTGACGCGGATCAACGTGCGCGGGACGTTCGCCAGCAACCACTATGGCTTGCTGAAGAAAGCTGCGTTACTGGGGGCGGGGATTGCGCGGCTGCCGTCGTACATGGTGCATGACGAGCTCAATGACGGCCGGTTGAAATGGTTGTTGCGCGAGTATCAGACGCCGGTGTCGTCGCTGTTCATGGTGCATCCGTTCGAAGGGCAGTTGCCGAGGCGGATCCAGGTGATGGCGGATTATCTGACCGACTGGTTCGAGCGCCGGACGCTGGCGCTGGAAAACCTCTGACCAACGACGCCATTCTTGTAGGAGCGCGCTTGGTCTGGGCCGCATCCGGACGACCGCGGTGTGTCAGACAAATAATCACACCTGACACACCGCCGTCGTCCGGATGCGGCCCAGGCCAAGCGCGCTCCTACAAGGCTATCGCGTATACACGATAACCCTGTACCCATACCAAATGGGGGTGGGCCTTAACCGCCCAGGTAGGCATCCCGCACTTTCGGATCGACCAGCAACTCCTCGCCCGAGCCCTGCATCACCACCCGGCCGTTCTCCAGAACGTAGGCGCGGTCGGCGATTTTCAGGGCCTGGTTGGCGTTCTGCTCGACCAGGAACACGGTCACCCCGTCCCGGCGCAACTGTTCGACGATCTCGAAGATCTGCTGAATGATGATCGGTGCCAGACCCAGCGACGGCTCGTCGAGCAGCAGCAGCTTGGGCTTGCTCATCAGCGCACGACCGATGGCGAGCATCTGCTGTTCACCGCCGGACATGGTGCCGCCGCGCTGGTTGAAGCGTTCCTTCAGGCGCGGGAACAGGGCCAGCACCTTGTCCATCTGCTCCTGATAATCGCCCTTGTCGGTGAAGAACCCGCCCATGGCCAGGTTTTCCTCGACGGTCAGGCGGGCGAACACGCGACGGCCTTCGGGCACCACCGCGATGCTCTTGCGCATGATCACCGACGACTCCAGGCCCACCAGTTCCTCGCCCATGTAGCGGATGCTGCCGCTGTGGGCGCGGGGCGATCCGCAGAGGGTCATCAGCAGGGTCGACTTGCCGGCACCGTTGGCGCCGATCAGGGTGACGATCTCACCCTGTTGCA
The DNA here is from genome assembly GCF_028682175.1 of Pseudomonas putida. Taxonomy (GTDB): domain Bacteria; phylum Pseudomonadota; class Gammaproteobacteria; order Pseudomonadales; family Pseudomonadaceae; genus Aquipseudomonas; species Aquipseudomonas putida_AD. The sequence goes on from NZ_JANHKS010000080.1 coordinate 3,266, forward strand.
CATCGATGCTGACGCCGTGCAGCGCCTGGATCTTGCCGTAGAAGGTGGAAACGTTTTCGAACTGCAGCATTTACGCTTCCCCCAGGTAGGCTTTGATCACATCAGGATTGTCACGGATCTGCTCGGGCGTACCGTCGGCCAGGGGCGTGCCCTGGTTGATGACGACGATGTGGTCGGAAATGCTCATGACCAGCTTCATGTCGTGCTCGATCAGCAGCACGGTCACGTTGTGGTCGTTGCGCAGCAAGCCGATCAGCGCCTTGAGGTCCTCGGTTTCCTTGGGGTTCAGGCCGGCCGCCGGCTCGTCGAGCATCAGGATGCGCGGGCGGGTCATCATGCAGCGGGCGATTTCCAGACGGCGTTGCTGACCATAGGCCAGGGTGCCGGCAGGGCGGTTGGCGAATTCCTTCAGGTTGACCGCATCCAGCCAGTGCTCGGCGTATTCCATGGCCTCGCGCTCGCTCTTGCGATACGACGGGGTCTTGAACAGGCCGGACAGGAAGTTGGTGTTGAGGTGACGATGCTGGGCAACCAGCAGGTTCTCCACCGCGGTCATTTCCTTGAACAGGCGCACGTTCTGGAACGTCCGCACCACGCCCTTGCGCGCGATCTCGTGACCGGCCAGGCCTTGGATCGGCTCGCCGTCGAGCAGGATGGTGCCCGCCGTCGGTTTATAGAAGCCGGTGAGGCAGTTGAACACGGTGGTCTTGCCGGCGCCGTTGGGGCCGATCATCGACACGACCTGTTTCTCGTTGACGGTCAGGCCCACGCCGTTGACCGCCAACAGGCCGCCAAAGCGCATGCTCAAGCCCGAAGCTTGCAGAAGTGGACGGCTCATCAGCGTTCCCCCTTGAGTTTCATGACGGGACGCTGCATTGGCAGGAAGCCCTGAGGACGCCAGATCATCATCAGCACCATCAAGGCGCCGAAGCCCAACATCCGGTATTCGCTGAATTCGCGCAGCAATTCAGGCAGCAGGATCATCACTACGGCCGCCAGGATCACGCCCAGTTGGGAACCCATGCCGCCCAGGACCACGATGGCGAGGATGATCGCCGATTCCAGGAAGGTGAAGGATTCAGGGGTAATCAGGCCTTGGCGCGCCGCGAAGAAGCTGCCGGCGAAACCGGCGAACGCAGCACCCAGGGTAAACGCCGAGAGCTTGATGATCGTCGGGTTCAGGCCCAGCGCGCGGCAGGCGATCTCGTCTTCACGCAGCGCTTCCCACGCGCGACCGATCGGCATGCGCAGCAGGCGGTTGATGACGAACAGCGCCGCCAGTGCCAGCAGCAGGGCGACCAGGTACAGGAAGATCACCTTGTTGACGGAGTTGTATTCCAGGCCGAAATACTCGTGGAAGGTCTGCATGCCTTCGGCCGCCTTGCGCTCGAAGGTCAGGCCGAACAGCGTCGGTTTTTCGATGTTGCTGATGCCGTTCGGGCCGCCGGTGAGGTCGGTCAGGTTACGCAGGAACAGACGGATGATTTCACCGAAGCCCAGGGTCACGATGGCCAGGTAGTCACCGCGCAGTCGAAGTACCGGGAAGCCCAGCAGGAAACCGAACGTGGCCGAAGCCAGGCCGGCCAGTGGCAGGCAGATCCAGAAACCGAAGCCGTAGTAGTGCTGCAGCAGGGCATAGGTGTAGGCGCCGACGGCGTAGAAGCCGACGTAACCCAGGTCCAGCAGGCCTGCAAGGCCAACCACGATGTTCAGGCCCAGGCCCAGCATCACGTAGATCAGGATCAGGGTTGCGATGTCCACCGCGCCGCGCGAGCCGAAGAACGGCCACACCAGTGCCACGATGATGATCGCGCCGAGGAACCAGCGCTGTGTCGAAGGCAGGGTCATGAAGTTGCTGGCGCGCGAGGACACCAGTTGCTTCTGCGGGCGCGAACGCCACATGGCGCTGATCTGCTCGTTGTACAGCACGCGCAGGAACATCAGCAGCGCTGCGCCGAAGATCACCAGCAGGGTGTTGGTGGTGGCGCCGACGACCGCCAGGTTGACCCCGACGATGTCCAGCTTGAGCCCGAGGATCGGGTAGGCAACCAGCAGCACCAGTACAGCGCTGAACAGGGCCGATTTGAGATTCCTGGTCATACTTTTTCAACCTCCGGACGGCCGAGCAGGCCGGTTGGCCGGAACAACAACACCAAGACAAGAAGACCGAACGCCACCACATCCTTGTACTGGTCGCCGAAGATATCGGCGCCAAACGCTTCAGCCACACCCAGCACCAGACCGCCGAGCATAGCGCCCGGGATACTGCCGATACCGCCCAGTACCGCTGCGGTGAAGGCCTTGATGCCGACCAGGAAACCGGCGTTGGGGTTGATCACGCCGTACTGCATGCTCAAAAGCACCGCCGCCACCGCTGCCAGCGCAGCGCCGATGACGAAGGTCAGGGCGATGATGTTGTTGGTGTTGATACCCAGCAGGTTGGCCATCTTGATGTCTTCGGCGCAGGCGCGGCAGGCGCGGCCCAGGCGGGAGCGGGAGATGAACCAGGTCAGGCCGAGCATGGCGACCACGGTGACGATGAAGATCAGGATCTGCATGTAGGAGATCACGACTTCATGGGTCGAACCCGGGCCGAACACGAAGTTGCCAGGGATCAGGTTGGGGATCGATTTGTCCTTGGAGTCCTGCGACAACAACACCGTGTTCTGCAGGAATATGGACATGCCGATCGCCGAAATCAGAGGGATCAGGCGGTTGCTGCCGCGAAGGGGGCGGTAGGCGACCCGCTCGATGGCGTAACCGTAGGCGCTGGTCACCACGATACTGGCGACGAACGCGGCAGTAATCAGCAGGGGCAGGCTGTCCAGGCCCAGCATGGTCAGGCCGGCCAGGGCGATGAACGCCACGTACGATCCGATCATGTACACCTCGCCGTGGGCGAAGTTGATCATGCCGATGATGCCGTAGACCATGGTGTAGCCGATGGCGATCAAGGCGTATGTGCTGCCAATGGTCATGCCATTAACCAGCTGTTGGAAAAAATGATAGATGTCTATCTCGGGCATTTGCCGCGCTCCTAAAAACCTTCTCGGTGTTTCACTGGTGAAGTCTTTTTCCCGCTCGCGCGTCGTGATCTACGTCCGCGTTCGGCACGAGCCCAGTGATTCACTGGTGCGGTTTCAAGATGTTCAGGGCATCGGGATTCTTGTGAAACCCCGCGTCCCAGCTAAAACAAAGCCCACTGCGGTTGCAGTGGGCTTCGGGTAAGCATGAAGGCTGCGATTACTTCACAGGGGCTTCAGTCTTGGTGCCATCTTTGTGCCAGGTGTAGACGACGAATTTGAAGTCTTTCAGGTCACCCTTGGCATCGAAGGACAGATCGCCGGTAGGGGTCTTGAAGGTGCCTTTGTGGATGGCTTCGGCCACTTTGGCGGTGTCTTCGGACTTGGCGGTCTTGATGCCTTCGGCGATCACTTCGACAGCGGCGTAGGCCGGGAACACGAAAGGACCGCTCGGGTCTTCTTTCTTGGCCTTGAACGCGTCAACCAGCGCCTTGTTGGCAGGGTCCTGGTCGAAGGATTTCGGCAGGGTCACCAGCAGGCCTTCGGAAGCGTCCTGGGCGATCTGCGAGATCGAGGCGTTACCCACGCCTTCCGGACCCATGAAGCCGGCCTTCAGGCCTTTTTCCTGTGCCTGGCGCAGGATCAGGCCCAGCTCAGGGTGGTAGCCGCCGTAGTAGACGAAGTCGACGTTGGCTTGTTTCATCTTGGCGATCAGCGAGGAGAAGTCCTTGTCGCCGGCGTTGATGCCTTCGAACAGGGCGACTTTCACGCCGTCTTTTTCCAGAGTGGTTTTAACGGCGGTGGCGATGCCTTCACCGTACTGCTGCTTGTCGTGGATGACCGCAACGATTTTCGGCTTGACCTGCTTGGCGATGTATTCGCCAGCGGCCGGGCCCTGGGCGCTGTCCAGGCCGATGGTGCGGAAGACCAGCTTGTAGCCACGGGCGGTGATGTCCGGGCTGGTGGCCGCTGGGGTGATCATGATCACGCCTTCGTCTTCGTAGATGTCGGACGCAGGCTGGGTGGAGCTGGAGCACAGGTGGCCGACCACGAACTTGACGCCATCGTTGACCACTTTGTTGGCCACGGCTACGGCTTGTTTCGGATCGCAGGCGTCGTCGTACTCAACGGCTTCGAGTTTCTTGCCATCCACGCCGCCTTTGGCGTTGATCTGCTCGATGGCCATCTTGGCACCGCTGAACTGCATGTCGCCGTATTGGGCTACAGCACCGGTTTTAGGGCCGGCGATGCCGATCTTGATGGTGTCGGCTGCGAACGAGTGACTGGCAACCCCCGCCAGAACCAGTGCGGCAAACAACTTGGAAATCTGATTAATACCCTTAGTCATGATGCTCCACTCTTGCGTTTGTAGTTTTTATAATCCTGACGGCCAGAAGCTGCAGGACCGGATTGATTTATCCAAGCCTTACCCCAGGCAACTGTACCGGAACAGTTTAGAGCGCCGGTCGAGCGCTTGAAAAGCTGGCTGCGGGGGGCAAAACCTGTTGATGTCGCTTAATCGAAAGAAAGATACACAATCAAGCCGGTGGATTCCCCAACCGGGTCACTCAATCTATCGGCCTGAGCGAAGTTCTCTGCAATCAATCACTTGAATCCGGGTTTGAGCGCAGGGAAGGCGGCGGTATCATTTGCGCCGAATTTCCAGACGGTGAAACCCATGACGCAAGAACCTAGCACCCTCTATGCCAAGCTGCTTGGCGAAACGGCTTCAATCACGTGGAAAGAATTGCAACCGTTCTTTGCCAAGGGTGCCCTGTTGTGGGTCGAACCCTCGCAGGATCTGATCGCCGTAGCCGAGGCTTTTGCCGAAAATGCTGAGGCAAAAGTGGCTGCGTGGCTGGCCTCGGGGGAGGTCGGGAAGGTCTCTGAATCAACGGCTCTGGACCTGCTGGAGCGCGATCCGCCGCTGTGGGCGGTGGTGGTGGCGCCTTGGGTGTTGATCCAGGAGAGGGCGCCGCAGGCTTGAGCGCACCGATTTGGTGCTTTGCATGATGGCATAGTGGGTAAGTCGGTAACCTTGGGGTGGCTCTGGATTGTTACTCTGATGCCCTGGCGGGCCTATCGCGAGCAAGCTCACTCCTACATTTGTTGCAACGAACCGCATTCTGATAGACCGAGGTTTCAGCTTTTAAAAGCTACCAACGCGGTCTATCAGGCCATGGCACGGTGCAAAAAATGTAGGAGTGAGCTTGCTCGCGATCAGGCCCGAAGGGCATCAATGTAGCGATCTCAAGCCAAATACCCCGTCTTCCCCGTATGCTGATTCAACGAAATCACCCGCGTCTTGCCAATCCGGTGACGGTAAATCTCCCGCAAATACTTCACCGCCTTCTTCACGCTCTCCCGGGAAATCCGGATGTCGTTGATCGAGATGAACCGCGATTTGTCGTCGATCAGCTCGCGGTACTTCTTCTCGTACATCGGTTTGATCGCATACCAGTTGGTGTCGAGAATTTTTGCCGGGTTCTCGTATTCATTGAGCAGGTCATCGATGCGATCTTCGTCGAACTCATCGCTCATGATGAAATCCAGAATCGAGTTGTCCAGCGTGTCGTCGAAGCGATACGGCTGTCTGGCGAAGCAACGTTTGATGAACGCGACGATCAGGGTCAGGAAATCGTCTGACAGGCACGGGCTCTTGGCGATCAGGGTGGTCAGCGACAGGTTGGCCGAGGCGCCGATCACCAGCGCGTAACGCTTGAGCGTGGTGTTGGGGAACAGGCTGTTGAGGTGGGTCTTGAGCCGGTTCAGATCCATATAGGACAGCTTGTAGTCCTTGGGCAGCGAGACAATCGACACCACCGACGAGCAGTTCTTGAAGAAATGCAGGTCATGCAGCGCCGCAGCGTCGTAACCGGATGCCTTGTACTGCTCCAGCGCCGCGCGATACCGGCGCGATTCGATCGGCAGCAGGCTGATGCCTTCGATGGCCTGGGTCATCTTGTTGAAATGCGGCAGGTCGATGGAGCGGAAGAACAGGTCGTCGATGTCCAGGCGCGGCTGTTCTTTCTCGAACAGCTTGAGCTTGTCCGAGCCCGGCAGCGGGGTTTCCGGCACCACGGATTCTGCGTAGGCAATCGCCACCGGGCCTGCCAGGCTCATGAACAGGTCGTTGGCGTCCAGGCGAATGGTCTCGCCGATGTCGATGCCAGCCCTGCGGAAATAGTTCTGGTCGTAGTCAGTGGTGACCGCCTGGGCGGTCAGAATGTTGAATATCTGTTGTGAGATGTACTGGTTGGCGTGACGCTCCATGGCGTTGACGTCGATGTTCTCGATGGTGCCGTCATCGCTCTCTTCGGCGTAGCGCATGATGTCGTTGGAAATCAGCATCATCGCGTTCCATGGCCGGATGCGGCCCATGACGCTGGCTTCGCTGCTGTCTTCGTTCTCGAAGTTGTACGAGAAATCCCATTCCTCTGCCAGATACTTGCACAGCAGCCGTCCGGCGTTGATGTGCAGGGCTTCCGACATTTCGCTGCGATGGTCGGAAATGTTCGGCAGAACGCAGATGCCGCTGGTGAAGATCGGCTCGAACACGAAGGAGCGCCCGCGCTTGCTGTCGTTCTCGCTGGCGGGCTTGGTGTCGAACGTCTTGTTCATGTACGAGAACTGCTGGGCCAGGCCGAATTCCGAGGCCATCCCCGAACCCGTACCGCCCCCTGCACTGAAGATGTAGAAGTACAGGCGCGACTGGTTGGCCTTGATGCCGCAGGAGTCGATCAGGTAGGAGTGGATCAGCTTCCAGTCGGCGCTGGAGAAGTGCTCGGTGTCCTTGTTGAGGATGATCTTGGCCAGATACTGGCCCAGGATTGGCGCGTTACCGGCGCCGCCGGCATGAACCTCCGAGAGGTCCATGATCTTCATCTTGCTGTAGTCCTTGATGAAGCCGCTTTTCTCGCCCTTGCGCGAAAAACGGATGCGCCCGGCGATGTCCTTGTCCAGGTCGCCGAGCATCACCAGCGGTTCGACCAGAAACACCGGCTTGCTGGATTTGTTCTGCACCAGACGCAGGTTGTTGCGAATCCAGCGTGCGGGGCTGTAGCCCTTGTCGTCACGCAGGCGGTCATCGTTATTCAACTGGTTCAGGTAGAAGGTGCGGGCGTTATAGACAAGCTCCGCCACGTCCAGCGCGATGTTCGAGCCGCAGCGGCCCAGGCCGATCAGGCAGACCGAAGGGAACTGCTGATCGCTGCGGTCTTGCGCTTCCTCGAAGTGGATCGACGGTGGAAACACCATGTCGCGCAGGCCGTCGAGGTTGTCGAGGATGCGGTCAGTGTCGGTTTCGGTGAAATAGAGGTACGACTGGGCAGGCACCGGTTGCGGGCGGTAATCGCCATGGGGCGCCACGCTGTGCTGATCGAGTACGGTTTGCAGAAGTTCGGATACAGCGCCTGCTGCCTCGGTTTTATTGGTCATTGCCTGCCATGCCTGAAGGATGGCGCACAGGTGTCAACGCGCCATCACAGAAAAGAAAGCCGGACTTTACAGCGGCTCATCGATGGCTAGCGATAGGGCCCAACCCTAGCGGCGCCTAGGGGAAACCCCTCCGCGAGCTGCCTCGAACGATCAGGCTTTAACAGGCAAAGGCTCTGTATCGGGCTGCGAGGCCGCAGCACGCAACGCGGCGACGTGGGGGCGGTTCAGTTGCTCCACCACCGGGCCCAGGTCCCTGAGCGGCAGTGGCTTGCTGAACAGGTAGCCTTGCACGTAATCGCAGCCGTATGTACTGAGAAACTCCAGTTGCGCCGGGGTTTCCACGCCTTCGGTGACCACTTTCAGGTGCAGCGTGTGGGCCATGAGGATGATCGCCTGGACGATTTCCATGTCCTGTGGCGATTTGGGAATGTCGATGATGAACGAGCGGTCGATCTTGACTGTGTCCAGCGGCAGGCGCTTGAGGTACGCCAGGGACGAGTAGCCGGTGCCGAAGTCGTCGATGGACAGCCCGACCCCCAGCGCGCGGATCTGCTTGAGCAGCAGGATGGTGTTGCTGATATTGCCCATCAGGGCGTTTTCGGTCACTTCCAGTTCCAGCCTGCCGGGTGCGACGCCGGCCTGTTTCAGCGCGCTGTCGACCTCTGCGGGCAACTCTTCGCGGGCCAGGTTCAAGGCCGAGCAGTTCACCGCGATCACCAGATGATCGAACCCCGGTTCAGTGAGCTGGCCCAGGTCACGGCAGGCCCGGCGCAAGACCCAGTTGTCCAGTTCGGCGATCAGGCCGTTGTTTTCCGCGATACCGATGAAGCGGTCCGGCGTCAGCAGGCCGTGGGTCGGGTGCTGCCAGCGCACCAGCGCTTCGAGTTTCGCCACGTGCCCGGTGCGCAGGTCGACGATGGGCTGGTAATACAGTTGCAGGCCGCTTTCTTCGTGCAGGGCGGCGCGCAACTCCTCTTCCAGATGCAGTTCAAGGCTGGCCTTGGTCCTGAGGTTGGAACTGAAGAAATGCGTGCTGTTGCGACCGTTTCCCTTGGACTGGTAAAGCGCGAGGTCGGCGTGCTTGAGCAGCTCTTCGCACGTCTGGCCATCGTCGGGGAAAACGCTGATCCCGATGCTGGTGGTCATGACCATGCGCCGGCCGGACAGGGCAATCGGGTCTTTCATCTTTTGCATGACGCGCTGGGCCAGAGCCAGCGCTTCGTTGTTGTTATGGTGCAGCGCCATGAGGATGCAGAATTCGTCGCCACCGAAGCGCGCCACCACGTCGCTGGCGCGGGTCGCGTTGCGAATGCGCTCGGCGATGACCTTGAGCAACTCGTCCCCCGCGTCATGTCCCAGGCTGTCATTGATGCGCTTGAAGTGGTCGATGTCCAGAAACATCACCGCCAGCTTGCCCCCGGCCTGGGTCTGTTCCCGCAGGCGCTCGGCGAAGATCTGGTTGAAGCCGCGTCGGTTGATCAGGTTGGTCAGGGCGTCGTAATGCGCCACCTGCTGCAAGGAAACCCGCGCCTGGTCGAGCTGGCTGAGCAGGGCATTGACCCGGCGCAGATCGCGCTCCTTGGCTTGCAGCTTCTTGTCGGCCAGCGCGGCGCTGACGCTGCCAACGATGATCAGTAGCACGATCAGGGTAATGGTCAGTGCCAGTTGCAGGCTGTTTTCGGTGGTCGAGACCTGCAATTGCGCGTCGGCAGGGACCACCAGGTGCAACGCCCACATGCCCATGAAGTGCGTGCTGACGATGCCGGCGCCGAGCACCAGGCTGGCGCCGTACTTGAGCCGTTGATGAAGCACGCCACTGCCCCTGCGCAGGCGCATGGCCAGGATCAGCGCGGCGCAGCTGCTGGCGATGGCAATGATGATCGAGGCGGTGAATCGCGCAGGCTCGTAGTACTGGGTGGCGCCTGAGCGCATCGAGGCCATGCCGGTGTAGTGCATCGCGGCGATGCCCAGGCCCATCAGGACCGAGGCGACGAGGTATTGCGTGGGGCGCAGGGATGGGTGGCTCAGCGCTTCCATGGCCACCATGCCGGCAATCAGGGCGATGGCCAGCGAGGCGACGGTCACGGACAGCTCGTAATGCATGTCCAGCGGGGCCTGGAAGGAGAGCATGCTGATGAAATGCATCGCCCAGATGCCCACAGCCAAGCATAGGGCACCGAGCGCGCGCCAATGAATCCTGGCCTTGAAATGGTCGACATGCCCGACCCGCTCGGCGATGTCGAGCGTGGCGAAGCTGGCGGCGCAGGCCACCACATACGCGAGCAGGACCAGCAGAGGATCGTGGCTGCAGTCCAGCAGCATCCGGCCATCTGCCGGCATCGACGAAAGCAAGTGCATACCCAGCCAATCCATAGCCCACTCCATGTGTTCACTGCCGGAGCGCCTTCAGTCGGGTAGCTGATGGCACTTTGCAATGATTATAGAGATGGCCGGGTTTGAAACACCTGTTGGGAGACGAACGTACTAACTATTTCGCAATAACACCCTGCGTCGATAGATCCAAAGGTTCAGGCGACGGCTATCAGGGTTGGCTGTTCAATGGGGGCCAATCCGAAGGCCGCCCTGGCTGCATCGCAGTCGGCGTTATGGATGCCACCAGTCCAGGACGCTTCGAATTCCCGGCAGGGGCTGGAACGCTGTTCATAAATTGAGCAACGAGTGCCCTTGCCGACTTCACCCTCCAGCGCGGTACAGCGCGGCGACTTGCAATCAGTGCCCAGCATCGCCACGCGGCTGGGGCTGATGCTGGCGACCAGATCGTCCGGCACTGTCCCGCCCGCCGATGCACATTCACCCCAAAAGAAAGACACGCGAAAGTATGAACAACAGGCACCACAATTCAGGCACGGGCTGACATCGGACATGGCGATGAACTACGAAAGAGGGGAGGGAGGGGGGATCGGTTGGGCGCTCATTCTAGGCTTTCCATTGCGGCTGGGAAGGGGGGCTGAAGACTATATTTTCAGGGGCCCGTAGCAGCCCGGCCGGGCGGCGTTCCGCTTGCCGGCGGGGCGTCGTGTCAGGCAGTACATCATTGGCTGATCCACCGCTCCCGCCGGCAAGCCGTGCTGCTACGGGGTATAGCTCCATGCCAGGGTATCAACCCCGCGAATGATCACAGACAGACCTGCCAACCCTGACTAGATTCCAGATTCCTGGCTTGGTTGTGTCTGGCCCGATAACAATAAAAGAGATCGACACATGGATCATTCGACTCAAGCGGCGAACGCGTGGCGGGTACTGTTTCTGCTGTTTCTGGCCAATCTGTTCAACTTCTTCGATCGCACCATCCCGGCGATCATCATCGAGCCGATCCGCAAGGAGTGGCTGCTCAGCGACTTCCAGTTGGGCATCATCGGCACGGCGTTCACCCTGGTCTATGCCGTCGCCGGACTGCCGCTGGGGCGCATGGCTGATACCGGCTCGCGCAGCAAACTGATGGGCTGGGGCCTGGCGGCCTGGAGCGGGCTGACGGCAGTCAACGGCCTGGTCGGCAGCTTCTGGACGTTTCTACTGGTGCGCATGGGCGTGGGGATTGGCGAGGCCAGTTATGCGCCTGCTGCCAATTCATTGATCGGTGACCTGTTCCCGGCACACCGCCGCGCCCGGGCCATGGGCATTTTCATGCTCGGCTTGCCGCTGGGGTTGCTGCTGGCGTTCTTCACCATCGGGGCGATGGTCAAGGCTTTCGACAGCTGGCGCGCTCCGTTCTTCATCGCCGCCGTGCCAGGGCTGATCCTGGCGGTGTTCATGTTCTTCATTCGCGAACCGGTGCGCGGCGCGGCGGAAGCTGTGGCGACATCCCAGGAGAAGATCGACCGGCCCATCCGCCGCGTGCTGTCGATCCCGACGTTTCGCTGGCTGGTGCTGGCGGGACTGGCGTTCAACTTCGCCACCTACGCCTGTAACTCGTTCATGGTGCCGATGTTGCAGCGCTATTTCTTGCTGCCCTTGCAAGAGGCGGCGATGGCGACCGGGATGATCGTCGGCGTGACCGGGCTTGTGGGCTTGACCGCCGGTGGCTGGATCGCGGACAAGGTGCATCAGCGCTGGGCCAGCGGGCGACTGGTGTTTGCCGCGCTGAGCATGGCGGTGGCCAGTGTGTGCACCGGTTACGCGCTGCATGCCGGGCGGATCGAGATTGGTGTGTTCGTTGCGGTGTTCAGCGTTGGCTGGCTGTTTTCCTACAACTTCTATACCTGCGTCTACACCGCGATTCAGGACGTGGTTCAACCGCGTTTGCGGGCAACGGCGATGGCGCTGTTCTTCGCCGGGTTGTACCTGCTGGGCGGAGGATTGGGGCCGGTGGTGGTGGGGTTGCTGTCCGATCATTTTGCGCATTCGGCGATGTACGCCGCGCAGGTCGAACAGATGACCGAGCCGTTCAAGGCCGTGGGCCTGCATGACGCGATGTACCTGATCCCGGTGGCGCTGTTCTTTGCCCTGGTGTTTCTGGTGCGGGCGTCCAAATGCTTCAGCCGCGATGCACAGAGGATGCGCGAAGGCACGACAATCCCGGAACCACGCTCCCCCGCCACGGCAGTGGATGGGCCAACGGCTGTCTGACTGACACCACCGCCCTGCGTAGGAGCGCGCTGCCAGCGATGGCGATCTATCAGTGATGAAGATGTCGGCTGACACACCGCAGTCGCGGGCAAGCGCGCTCCTACAGCGTTAGCGGTGTGTCTGGGATGAGCATGCCACCTGGCAGACCGCAATCGCGAGCAAGCTCACTCCTACAGATGTGCAGGACTGTAGGAACGCGCTTGCTCGCGATGGCGATCTATCAGTGATGAAGATGTCGGCTTACACACCGCAGTCGCGGGCAAGCGCGCTCCTACAGCGTTAGCGGTGTGTCTGGGATGAGCATGCCACCTGGCAGACCGCCATCGCGAGCAAGCTCACGCCTACAGATGTGCACCACTGTAGGAGCGCGCTTGCCCGCGACGGCGGGATCGGCGACGGCTGTCTGACTGACACACCACGGCCCCTTGTAGGAGTGAGCTTGCTCGCGATGGCGATCTATCTGTGATGAAGATGTCGGCTGACCCACCGCC
>NZ_JANHKS010000081.1 GCF_028682175.1 Pseudomonas putida
CTCCATCGATGCGGAGAAATTCAAGTTGTCGACGGGGGTTGTAGCAGGTGCGATGGCGGCTGCGTTGCCATTGGCGTTGAAAAATGCAGAAAGTGCGCCTGCGGAAAGCCTGCTAGATGAGGCTGACGAAGTTGAGGAGATCGAGGAAGAGGAAGAAGAGGTCGAGATTGAGCAGTTGATTACCCTGCGTATCGGAATGTTTTTTGATGGCACGGGGAATAATCGAGATAACAGTGAGAAAGCCCGCGCGTGCTTTGCCCGCGACGTGAACCTTGCAGAAGCGGCGGCTGACATAGTCGAATTCTGCAAACAGCACGGGTTTGACGGCAACGGCGGCGCACCCGATGACAGTTTCGGAAATGACAGCAGCAATGTGGCGAAACTCTTTGAGCTCTACAGAGACGACAGCGACAAGCCAATTTCAGATGACGAGACTGAGGCCTCGTTTCCCGTCTACGTCGAAGGCATTGGCACGAGCAGCACGCAAGACGATTCCAGATACTCGCAAGCCACGGGGCTCGGCGCGCAAGGGGTCAGGGCCCGGGTTGAAGAAAGTCCCGGCCTGCTACTCAAAACCCTGCGAACGTTTCAGCTAAATAATCCTGATAAACGCATAAACAGAATCGAATTCGACATCTTCGGATTCAGTCGCGGTGCAGCTGCGGCGAGAGATTTTGCGAATGAAGTACTTAAAGGAGAACGCAGCGTCGTCGCCAAAGCCATCCCTGCCGGCTCACCAGGCTTGACTGAAAGCTTCGCCTGGCGACCTCAAACGGATTTCTGTATCAACTATATCGGCATTTTCGACACGGTCGCCGCCATTGCCGACTGGATGCACGGCGACCTCAGCGGCAATAACGCCATCAACCCTGGCATCGACATTCGCTTGGCGCCGGACGTGGCGCGAAAGGTTGTGCATTTGGTGGCCAAAGACGAACGTCGCTATAACTTTTCGCTAAATCAGGCTAGCGGTGCCGAGATCTTTCTCCCCGGCGTGCACTCCGATCTGGGCGGAGGATATCTGCCCGACATGGTCGAGCGCGTGATGCTGAGCAAACCTCGCAACAACGAAATCGCTAAAACCGCACCAAATCACAGCGCTGTCAGCTATCAACTCACCCAACAAGACTTGCAGCAGGTCCAATCAATGTATGCCAATTACGCCCTGCCGCTGGAAATACGTAGCTGGCATGTCGACGTCACCAACAATGCCAATGGCGATGTCTCTCACACAAAGCGGGTTTATGCCGCGGTGAGCAGCCAGCGCGAAGTGCGCAATGATCTGGCACTCATCTACCTGCGCATCATGCGAGAACTGGCAGTGCAGCATAGCGTGCCGTTTCTGGAAGTCCCTGATGAGGATAAACGACTTGCCCTGCCTTCTGAGCTCCGGCCCATCCACGAAAAGCTTATGGCTTATGCGCTAGGGGAGTCCGGTTCCTACGGTTTAAGCCCGACTGAAGAAGCATTGCTCTACCAACGCTACATTCACCTCTCTGCTCACTGGAACCCCATCACTCACCCATCGGCTGAACGCGACACGCTGTTCACCAACCGGCCTGGCGAAAACTACCTGCGAACGGTACATCCCGATGAATAAGCTTTTGTCGCTCATCCTGTTATCGATGTTGCTCACAGGCTGCACTTCAGCAAGCGGTCGTTCAATGCCATACAACGCGTGGCGCCTAGGTGTATTTGCCCCCGATTACATGGAGGTATGGATTGAAACAGTCAATGTCTTGGACAACAGTGGTTATGTCATCTTTGAAGCAGCCAGAGGCGTGCCGTCCATTGGCTATCCGCGGGCGCGAAGCAAGGGTATACCAGACAAATTCAAAGGCGACCCCAAAGGCTGGCCCGAGCGCGTAGGCTGGGGCAAAGGTAAATATCTCAAAGCGGACCTTCCCAATCAGATCTATGTTCGTTGGCAATCGCTGGTCGAGCCCCAGATCTATCACGCACGCATCGACATCCCTGAATCAACCCGAGAAATTATGCGCAAAGGCGAAAAAGCATTTTGTCGCTTCGACGCGAAATGGATCACCGGCTACCGCGAAGCCATCGTCATCGGTCTGGCACCCGGCGGCATCGCAAAAATTTGGGTAACCGGCCCCTGCTTGTCTCCTATTGAGGTCACGAGGGTACAGGCCAAGGTCGATCCGACAGGGCCAAATGATGGCCAATCTGGTGACAAATTCGTCCAGCCATCGGCTGAGTCTAGAGCGTACGTCGAGAAGTTCGGCATTCCATATGGTTCATGGTGAGCTCTCAACGCATCAGCGCGTGATGGGCATGCGCGATCTGGCAATACACCATGCCTTGCCATTTGACACTATCGACGACAGCGATGCGCGGCTTGCCTTGCCTTCTGAACTCCAGCCCATCAATGAAAAACTTATGGCTTATGCCTTGGGACGATCCAGCACCTACGGTTTAAACGCGACTGAAAAAGCATTGCTCTACCAACGCTACATTCACCTCTCTGCTCACTGGAACCCCATCACTCACCCGTCGGCTGAACGCGACACGCTGTTCACCAACCGCCCCGGCGATAACGACCTGCGCACGGAGCACCCGAATGAATAAGTTTTTGTCGTTAATACTTACACTATTCATTTTGAGTGGCTGTACAGCTGTGAACAGTCGTTCATTGCCTTACGACGCTTGGCGATTGGGATTTTTTGCACCGTCGTACATGGAGGTCTGGATCGAAACCGCCGATGCCATTGGCATCGATGGGATGGTCCGTATTGAGGCAGCCCGAGGGATACCGGCCATGAGTTATCCGAGTACTTTTAGCGAAGACCCTCCAGATATATTCAAAGGCAAACCCGCAGGCTGGCCTGCTCGTATGGGCTGGGGCAAAGGGAAATACATCAAAGGGGCTGCCCTGCCCAAACAGATCTATGTGCGATGGCAATCGCTGGTTGAACCGCAGATTTATCACACACGCATCGATATTCCGGAGTCGATCAGGGAGATCATGCGAAAAAAGGACAGAGCTTTCTGTCAATTCACCGGAAAAACAGAAGTGCAATACCGCAAAGCCATCGTCATAGGTTTGGCACCCGGCGGCATCGCCAAGGCTTGGGTAACGGGCCCATGCCTCACACCGATCGAGATCGGAAGGGTTCAGGCCACGGTAGACCCGACCGGGCCGTATGACGGCAAGTCTGGCGGCAAATACCGTCCACTTTCTCCTACCTCAAAAGCCTACGTCGAGAAATTCGGCGTGCCGTATGGCTCGTGGTAAGCAGTTAGATGAAAGGGTCTATTTGCCAGCGAACCACGGACAGCGCCGTCAACAACCTTGGCACGCTGTCCGGCCTGCAAACCCGCAACCTCGACGGCAGCTGCGCCAGTCAATGGCTGCTCGACGATGCCAGCGGCCAGTTACGTCACGAGCTGCGCAACGCCACTGGCGACAGTCACCTGGCGCTGGGGTATTTGATCGAGCAACAGGGCGCCGAACGTGGCGCTTATCGCGGCGAAGGTTTTGTCGAGTCCACCGAGGCCTGGGGCCATGTCCGCGCCGAGAAAGGCTTGCTGCTCTCAGCGACCAGAAGGGCTGGCGCTACATCCACGCAGATGGACATCAGCGAAGCCCACGCCCAGCTCAATGGCGCGGTGCAGACCGCCGAACGCCTCGATCAGGCCACGCGCCAGGCCGACGCGGAATAACCCTCGTCACGGTCCCCTCCTAGGTTTTGGAATGGTCGACATCAGCGCCTCTGGGTAGGCAACTTCCTGTTTCACGCGCTGCCACTCAGCTTTCAATATGGCTTGCGTGTGTCCTTGCGCCTCCCCTATCAGGCGAATGGCCAAGTTAAGCAGCCTGTGGGCCTCTGTCGGAGAGTCTGCACCTTGAGTGGTATGCAGCGATTCTCGGATGTGCTCAAGGCACGTCCTCAACTTGATGTGCAGCTCTTTCTCTGGATTTAGACGAAACATGATGCGCAGATGCCGTTCGTGGTGCTCGCGGTCACGCGCACCGTTTTCCGGTGAGAAGGCGTCGGCGGCCTCCTGGTAAATCTTAATGGCCTTGGCGTGGTCGACTACGCCTGCCTTATCGGTAGCTTCTTCCTCAACTCGGAGTCCGGCACGCGAGCGCATACCCTGCCATTTCCAGAGGATCTCCTGCGACGAGGCCAGATGGGCCGCCATGTCCGTGCGCAGTTCATCAATCCACTTCTGGCGCTTATCCGCAACGAAAGATGCGGTTGTCCGATGGGATACCAAGTGTTGAAGATCAAGCTGCTTCGCAATCTGTCGTCGGGACAGGTAAGCGATCAAGAGCTGGGCTGCGACTCCGCAGGCCGCGATAACTGCAGTAGCTTCAGGTGTGGTTAGCGTCATCAGAATTCTTCATAAAATGGGCAGAGGCACGATACGACCCGCTTGGAGGCGTACCTCAATTAATTCAGGATCTTGAAATCGATCCGCCGATTTTTGCTTCGGCCTTCAGCGGTCGCATTATCCGCAATAGGATAATCCGGACCGTTACCCGTCACCGACAACATGCCGGATTCGATCCTTTTGCCGATCAGGTATTGGCGTACCGCACTCGCGCGGGCCAGGCTCAGCTCAATATTGCTATCGCGATTTCCAACGTCATCAGTGTTGCCAATGATGGCGATTCTAGCCCCGCCCAATTGCTGAATCGCACGCGCCATCTCATCAAGCACCACGCGGCCTCGAGTTGTCAGAATTGCACTGCCACTTTGAAACTCAACCGTGCGATTGGCCAGTGTGTCGTCCAAGGACTTTTGCTCGGAGCGCAGCTGTAATGCGTTGTTCAGCTTGTAGGTCTTATTGAATGCACTAGCCAAATTACTGGTGACCGTTTGGCGCTGTGCTTCATTCGCCACCTCGCCGCTGAGGTGGATCTGGTTTCCATCCACGCGGATCTCTCCTTTCGAAATCTGCTTGAGGTTGGGATCGATCATCTTGAGAACGTATTGATCCCAGTTGGCGGGCGCGACGACATTACCTACCTCAAGCTCATCTGAGACACGGTCTGCTCCGTACAGCGCGCGCATCCGCGACAAGATTTCCACTCGGGTTTGCTCATCAGGCACCACGCCGCCTACAACAATTTTGCTCTGATTAGCCATGGCACCGCCTGAGATGCAGCACATGGTCAAGATCGAGGTGTATAACAAGCGCATGGTCATGCTCCCAGAAATGTTTCGAGAAAACTGGATCTGGCTGTCTTCAACGAGAGCCCGTTCTGACTGGTGTAGCTGGACATTTTCTTGAGCGCGTAATTTCCGTGAATCTGATCCTCAATCCAATCAGGATCGTCCAGCAAAACTGTATCCTGGGCTTCACTTCGAGGGTCAAATACGCCGTACACGCCTCGTGCCGAAATGCCCTGAAAGCCCAATGTCAAAATCGGAACAGGTTCGATGCGCTGCAGCAACATCAGATCTAAATTAGCTCGATCCAAAAATCCCGATATCAAATCCAGCCAGAAAGTCGCCACGAGCGGCCTGTACATTGGGTCGACAGGTAGAGGAAGCTGCAGCCCTTTTCCCATTTTCGGAGCATCGCTTTCCCGCACGGGCTTCATCAGGGTTCCCAAGCCAATCAATACACGCCGCACGTCCACCTGATGGCCGGAAGCATTGAGCAAGCTTTGCAGAGAGCCCACTGTCTGAGCTTCCAAAAAATCAACGAAGGTGGCTTGCAGCACATCTGGATTGGTCGTTAGCTCAATGGGTTCGGAGATTAATTCAGCCAGGACGCTAGTCGGGTCAGAAGCGGCTTTGGCCGCTGTCAGCTCCCGCCCAAGACGCGACCACAACCGCGAAAGCGATTGTGGGCAGCGAGCAACAAATCCTAACGGGTGATCGACCTCAAAAGTCACGGCAGCCATGAAAGGGAAACGACGGCCGCTGGCGTCCTCACTCGGCACTAGACGTCCGCCGATGACGGAGCGATTGCGGGATCCCATGAAGGCGAAGTCAACAGGCCGAGCGCTGTCATATAGCGATTTCCACGCGACGTCTTCAGTCAGAGCTTCAAGCCCCGTCGTGACCCATTGATCCAGCAGTGCGAGAAGCGGGCGGTTCTCACCGCCTTTCAAAAAGTCACCCTGGCTCGGCAGTTTTCCGAAATAGCAGACTGGCAAAGTAAGGTCTGTCGAGCTCATAGCGCACTCTCCTCTTGGGTGCCGACCACCTGAGCTGGCAGCTGGGCACCCGTCAGGCCTTGGCGTTGTGATCCATCCGCATTGGCTTGCGGGTTGCTAATGATTTTCATCGAGACAGGTACGGACCACTCCCCTTGTGTCCATTTCAACTCATACGAGCCGTCTGTATTTTTTCGTCCGTTGGCGCTTTGAATTAATTGCCCCAACGCGTTCTGGCCTGAGAAACTCGCGATGTCCTGAGTCCTGCCGTCGTAGGTGACCAGGCTGATTTTCACGGTCTGGTTGGCTTTATTGTTGTCCCAGGCGAAGTTGGTCCATTGCGCAGGCGTGTTGCGATAACGCAACTGCTGGTCCCCAATCAATAGTGTGTACTCACTGAAGCCAATGGCAGAACCAGGCAGTACCTGGAAAATGGACGTCGAACCGCCGTCCGCCGACTCTCCCAACGGGGCGACCCACTGGGCAAAGTTGCTCATCAGGGCCGGCGCGAGGGTCACGCCGACATCCGCCCACTGTTTGCTGGCCAAAACATTACCGCGACGGATGACCAATGGTCCTAGGCTTTCAGAGGCAAATTTGGAGATTGCCCCCTGTGGCCCGAAGATGGCCCCAATCTCTGCGCTTGTTGCCTCGATCTGGCCGTTGGTAGCAAACGGGTACTTACCCGCCAGCGATTGCTGGAACGGCTCGAAGACCTGATCTTTCCAGACCTGATTCAGCTCACGCTGAGTTGCCGGAATGATAGCGCTGAAAGTCTCAATCATTGGCCACAGCAACAGCGGACGCAACGACCGGCGTTGGCTGTCCTCCATACTGGCCAGCAATTGCTCATCCACCAGTGTCAGACCGGCAGACAGTTCCGAGCCCGCGCTGGCGTCTAGAGTCTGCAGCACCAACTCCCGCGCACCTGGACCCGAGTTACCCTGAGTTTGAATGGCGTTTAGTCGCGTACGCACTCGCGAGAGCACCTCGAGGTAACTTTGCAAAAGCGATGGCGCGCCATCGCGAGCAATCATTAGTCGAGCGATACCGGCGAATTCACGTCCGACAGGGCCTACCGTGAGTTCCCCCTTTACAACTGGAGTGGTCATTTCAGGAGCCGGCTCATTCCAGCGCTCCCAGAATCTGGCCCAAGCAGACTTGACAGCTTCATTGACAAGGGAGGGGTTGTCCCAGGAAGTCTGCAGATACACAGACTCCAAAAGCTTGCGCATTGGCGAGTTCTGCGGGTCACCCAGCTGGTTCATCGCCAGGCTTGCCTGTCTGAAATCGCCAAATTCGGCAACCGAGATGCCTTGTAGAAACTTACGCCACTCGACTATGTATTCCTGCGCGTATAGCTGCTCCAGCTCCTTTTGAATGTGCTCGGGGCTGCCTGACAGAGTCAGGTCATCAGATCGAATGCTTTGCAGGACCCAATCGGTGGTACTGAGCTCCTTGTTCGCAGCATCGCGGATAGCCTGCTTCACGTAACCTTCCCAAGCTTGCCGGGAGAACGTACCTGAAATCGCATAACTGCCTGAAAAGATCTTGCTGTCGTCCCCTGCAAGAAGGCCAGCTACCGAAATACTCGGGAAGCGTGTCGCGGCGCGAGCCTTGATTTCTGCATAGACCCGGTCGCGTGCAGGCATACCCTGCATGACTCCACTCAAGGCAAGGCGCGTATCATCGATCAATGTCACCTTGTTATTTACCGTTGGCCAATCAGGAGCGGAAGATTGACCGATGTAAAAGGACATCAGACGCTCGGCATGGCGAGCCATGACTTCTCGATCCATCACGCCACGATTGGCCTCGAGCCAGTGACGCCAAAAGCGGGTCAGTTGATCCCCAAGATGGACGGGTTCAACACGCTGGACGTTTCCTAGCATCAGGTAAGCTTTCAAAGCGTTGTACGCCTCCTGAACATCTATGGGCGATGCTGGCTGATACACGCCTGCGATTTGAGAGTTTGGCTTCGCCTGTGTAGCAGTCCCAAGTTTTAACTGCGCCGCGTTTTTGCCAACACTGGCCAGATAAGCCTCCATGTGTTCTGTAACGGGCTTGAGCATTAGATGGGACATACCGTTGAGATACTCCTGGCGTAGCAGAACCTCCAGCGCATCACCCTGGTAGAGACCAAGCCCCAGCATTAACGGATGATCCGCTCTGTATTTCTGCAATTGGGCAAGGCGATCCTGCAGCAATTCGAGCGCTTCGAGGCGCGCTTGCAGGTCAACCCGATCCTGTTGTATCAAAACAGCCTGCTGCAGATCGGCCTGTGCATTGCTTACCAATTGGCGGTTGTTGGTGTACGAAACGGCCCAACCTGCCAGCCCTCCCCCGAGCAGCAAGGCTGTGCCAAGCACCACGACTAGCCGCCTACGAATACGGCGTGCGCTGGAGTACTGACGGACGAGTTGACGGTCGGCAAAAATGACCTTGCGGAACAAGTCGAGCAGGAAGTAGCTGTCACGTGCCGTTGGCTGCACCTTCTTATTGTTTGCCGACTCACTCAAGCTGAACAGGCTGGCAATGTCATCCGACACGCTATGGACTGACGAGCCTTCCTGAATGGCACTGGTGAAGTAAAAACCTCGTATCACCGGCCGATACTGATAGGGGTTTTCCTCAAATAACGTCGTGAGAAAACTCCGCAGACAGGGCTTCAAGCTTTCAAATTCGAGAGGCAATGTCAGCAAGCCCGGCGCGTGAGGTTTCCCACGATTCACCGCCATCTGAGCCAGACTCATTTCCTTGAGGCCGTCGCACAGCTCGGCGAAGTAAGCTTCGAACTGCCCTACAGGGTTCAGGTTGCCATCGGTTTCGAAAGCAAAGGTCGAGCCCCAGACTTTTTCTCGCTCCGATGGCTCAAGGCTTGCGAAAAAATCACCAAACCCATCGATCAGATCTGCCTTGGTGAAGACGATATAAACCGGAGCAATAACTTCGAGGCTGTCGGTCAATTCTTGAATTCGCAGCCGCAGCTTTTTTGCCAGTTCGATGGCGAATTCCGGCGGCTTGCTGACCAATTCAGCAATGCTGGCAGCGATGATGATGCCGTTGATGGGCGCGCGGGGACGGTGTTTGCGCAACATGTGCAGAAAGGAAATCCACTCCCCTCGATCGGCGTCCTGCACAGAGTACCGCCCGGCCGTATCAAGCAAGATGCCTTCGCTGGTGAGGTACCAATCGCAGTTTCGAGTCCCCCCGATGCCTTGCAGCACACTGCCTTTCTGATCTGTAAACGGAAAATGCAAACCGGAGTTGAGGATCGCAGTGCTCTTGCCTGCGGCGGGATTACCGATAACCAGATACCAGGGCAACTCATACAACGCAGCAGACCCTTTTAATCGGCCCATCCGCGAAGACTTGATCTTGGCGACAGCTGCCTGAAGACGCTCCTTCAATGCTTGAGTTTCACCACTGTCGGTTGTGGAGGTATCACCTGAGATCAGCTGTTTCAGGCCTTCCGACGCCCGAATGGCCTTTAAGCGATTTCTGACCCCGGCGATTAGAACACCCAACGCCACGACTGCGAGCACGATCAGGATCGCAGGCTTGATCAGTGAGGCATCCAGCAACAGCAGAGTGATTAGAACGACTACTGCAAGCAGTACCAATATGCGCTTGAACGTAAAGAAAGCGGTGATGCGGCTAATCATGTCGAGCAATCCAAATACTTACAGAAAATGAGACCGTCATACCGACTCATCATGAGCTGGCTGGGCCTCTACCGAGGGGGGATGAACCAATGTTGCTGCTCGCCATCCGTCATCCTGAACGGAGACCATCAGGGTGTTAATTTGCAAGCGCACGCTCAGGTGTGCTGCCAGCGCCAATGAGGCTATAGGAGCAACGGCAGCCATCTCGCCGCATCCGGCGGTCAAGGCAAGGTTGTTTTTGATGGGATGCAGCCCTGGGAAAAATGCATGCTGCATTGCGGCGACTTCGGTCTGTTGCACTGCTCTGTGGCTCGAATCGCTGATAACTGTCCCGACTCCATCACGTATGCCGTCGCGCTGGCCAAGCATTTCGCAGAGTGGATCAGCGTCTTTGTTCGCCGAGGGATAGCACTGTCGGATATCGACCTGCTGCACCCGCGCAAATGAAGAATCCGAATCAGTTGTCGGAGCTGCGCCCAGCAACAAAGCGCAGGCCCCCTCTCCCGGGATGAGGCCTTCAGGTCGTTCAGTGGCATACAGACGACCTTGTTTATCCCAGCGCGCCACCGGAATCTCTCCGATGAATGAATCGCTCACCAATAGCAGATGCCCAGCGTCATCGAGGTCGTAATTGACCTGGGTGATGAGCTTATTGAGATACTTCAAAGCACCTATCGCACCGGTAACCGACTGGACGCTGAGATGAAACTGCACCGAGGGCGGCATCGATGATGCAAACCCCTTCCCCAACCACTGTTCAGCAGCCTCGACCGTGCGGGTACCCCAGCGGGCTGGCGCAAGAAAGTGGATCTGGAGGGCCGCTTTCGAATCACCGCGCGCAACGTGACGCAGAGCGATCGACTGCAAGGCATCAAGGGCGAGTAGCAGAGCACGCTCAACGGTAGTCTCCAGAGACGACCTGCTTGATCCAATCTCGGCAAAGTCGGCAGTCATCACATTCTGAATCCACGCGGCCCGCACCGGTGAGCCGTCCGAAGTTTTCAGCGCGTAGTGAAACCCTGGCAGGTCGCGCTGCTTCAGAGCCCTTACGACGTCGTCGGGAGAGCAGCCAACCGGTAACCGAAATTCAACATCGCGAATATCCAGATAGCCGACGGACTCAGGTATCTGCTCTTCAGGCTCGTTGTGATTACCGTCAGCCGTAGGCTGTATGCGTGGCTTGATCAGATAACCAATCATCTTCTTCAAAAGCCACAAAGCAACGCAAACCAGAACAGGCAGGAGGAAGAAATCAGTTACGAATTCCTCGGCACTCGGGAGCCGAAAACTCTCCTGCCATGACCAAGCCCGCCGCACCCAGACACAGAAAAAGACCAGCACCACCAGCAGCGATTTGAGCCCGAATAAACGCGTTAACACCATGCCGTCCGATTCCCCCTGAAAACTTAGGGCCTATAGGTCGAAGCTTGGCTGGCGATCAGAGACGCCCCACATGCCGTAGAGTCGCCGTGGCGAGCAGCCGACTGCCCCTGCAGCAACAATGCCCCATCGCCCGTATCGATAACGGTATTGCCGTGTATGGGACAGGTGACTGCATCCCCCACGCGAGCAACGCCGATGCCGCCAACCCTGGAAATTGGGCTGCATTCAATGACTTCACCGCCGTGAGTAGTTTTGTCGCCTTTCAAAATCAAATGCCTAGTCAACGTTTGTTCCCTCATCGTTATTAATAATGGCCAGTGGAAGCTAGCGCCTTCGGGGCGGTCCGGATCCAGACCGTCGATACTCGACATGCCCGAAGTCGAGCAGCTTCCAACGTCCGCCCCATGTAAGCCCGACTTCTTCCGCTACCTGGCCATACAGCTCGTAACCTTTCATGGCCCAGGCGTCCTTTTCTGAAATAACCAATTTGCCATCCCGCATGAAAGCGCTGTCTGCCGCCAAGCCGTACTGGTGATAGCTCTGTCCTGGGCCGGCTCCTGTGACCTTCGATGAGAGGGCGGCTTGTTTCTCCGGGCTCCTGTAGCCCTCCAGTAGGGCCATCTCGTAGCCATGACGGTCACGCATGATTTTGTAAACCACCAGCAATTGCTGCATGAATTCAGCATCCAGCCTCTCCCACGAACGATCTGCCGTGGAGATGCGCGGACGTATGCGCTCAACCTCCGCAGAGGTGAATACCTGTGGCGGCAAGGGTCGGGGCGGCACCAGTCGCTCGCCTTGCAGCAAGCTGGCGATCAAGCTCTGCTGCGATCCTGCAGTCACAGATGCTCTCTCATACCCTTCGAGCATGACGGGGCCACGAAGCAGGACCACCAACATCGGCGGAAATCCCAGCACCACCATTGCAGCAATCAATACCAACCGGTGTTGTCTGAAATGGAAGACGATCCCTTGGCAAACGCTTGCAATGTATCCAATTAAAGATCGAGTTACTAAAAAAAATACCGATTCGAAAACTTTCAGAATTTTCCTACATCCATTACGAGCGAATCCTACAGCGCGATCCCAACATATAAGCACGACGGATGGAAACATCAGGGCGCCCACCACCAACAGCGAAATCAGAAACACCAATCCGACAAAAAAATACACCATGACACGTACATCTCGACATACATTCGAAAGCAGAAAGCGCACACCCTACTCGTCTCTCCTCGTAAGAAAGGAATAGAGATCGTACAACAAGCCGATTATGTTTTTGCGCCAACGGAACACCAACAATACATCCGATGAATGTTTTCAGCTATTCAAATACATCCCCCGAACAGGTTAAAGTACGACAACTTTCGACACTGAACTCTTGTCTGGAAACGTCTCGTTTGAATCCAAAAAACACTAACCGCCAGCCGCCGAGCCTCCTGATTGAGGATGACTCTGTCGCTCCCAACGGCACCCACCATGTGGTGCCGCCGACGACTGAAAATACAAGAGCGCTGCCCTTCTCACGCTGGTCGCGGCGTATCCTGCCCATACTTTATATGCTTATGTTTGGCACCGTCGGGATCACGCTTTACACGCTACGTGACAGCTACGACTC
Organism: Pseudomonas putida; assembly: GCF_028682175.1. Lineage (GTDB taxonomy): Bacteria > Pseudomonadota > Gammaproteobacteria > Pseudomonadales > Pseudomonadaceae > Aquipseudomonas > Aquipseudomonas putida_AD. The sequence goes on from NZ_JANHKS010000081.1 coordinate 12,800, forward strand.
GGCTGAAACGACAAGTGCTACGGCATCCGTCGACACGCAGGTTGATGTCTTGCCAGCCGCCAGCATTGGACCTAAGCCGGGAACAACCCAGCAGCCCCTTGCACCCCAGTCGAGTAGCGCCCTTATCGTCCACGAGCCTCTTCCCTCACCGCCAACCCAGGCGCCAAAAGTCGTGCAACCACCCCCAAAAGACGTTGCGAAAACCGTATCGCCAAGGACCCTGCGCTCTGCGCAGCCAACGTCGCACCTGACGACTCAGGCGGCAAAAAAGGCAGCGCCTTCGAGCGATGTGGACGTTTTGATAGCCCTGATGCGGTATTCCGAAGACGGCAAATCTTCCAAGCTTCTCGATCTACAGGACCGCCTCGATAATTGTCCTGCACCCAATACGCGAGCCGGGATCCAGTGCAGACAAAAAATATGTGCTCAACCGGATGGTGAAGACACTCTATGCCCGGGTCGGCGCTAACACCGACCGGGCTCTATTCAAGGCTGAGACGTAGCTGAAACCCCGAGCAGTTCCTGCAGCCGGCCCAGAGCCCCTTCATCGCGCAGTACCAAGGGAAGCCATTCATGCAATGTCATTCCTCCCCATTTTGCGGCCTGATCGGCCAGGTACGCGGCGGGGCTGTGGGGCTCAGCTTGTCGGAAATACTCCGCAACCTGACGTAACATTGCCAAGGCTTCCGTTCGTGACGTGATGGAGCCGATGACTGCACCGCTTGGCGGGGCCACATCGGCTGAACCGGACGACGCATCGACCTCAACCGCATGAGTGACCTGCGATGGCATGCTGACACCGGCGTCTTTAGCGAAACGCTGGATTGTGCCGACCACACCCCCAAAGGCCTCAAAAACTGCCGAGAAGCCAGGCGATTGCTCTCCCAGCAATTCTTGAGCACATGCCTGCAACGACTCGAGTGCGGCCATTGCTGCACCAGCGTCTTGCCACAGCTTTTCGTAAAACGCCACAGGTGTGGCGGCTCGCGCCCTATCTAACTGCTCCAGAGTGACGGATGAGGATTCCCCCGACCTGTTGACACCTGATCGCGAGCGCGCCGCCGCATAGTCTCCGAGGGTATATTTGCTTTGCCCATCGTCGACTACGTCAATGAGTGTCAACCACACGACACTGTGGGCAAGCAGCCAGCTCAGGGTGCCCACACGCTGCTCCTGATCACCCTCCTCCGGTTGCGGGTGGATAGTGTCCCAATAGCGATCACATAAACTGGCGAACAAAGAATATCCATCGGCCAGCCCGGCAAACCCCTTGGTATGAACCATGGCCTCGGTCATCCAAATGACTAGTCGCAGATCCTTGGTAGTGCTCTTCAACAATTCGGAACACCGCTTAATGACCTCTGGCCAATTGGCGACTTTCAGGTCGGTGACCCATTCACCCTGATCCAAAGTTGGATCATCAGAACTACGAAGCTTTTTGATGTCATCAAATTCTACAGAGTATGTAAGATCTTTCCCTGCGTGCTGTAGGACGTTTACAGGTTCAAGGAAATAATCGACAGTTTGCATAATGTTGGTACCTGAGGGCTATATTGAGGCGTGAAAAAATGCTTACAATCCGCGCATTCGCACATGCAGTTTTGCAATGATCACCGCGTTTTGGAACATCAGCAATCATTAGAAATAATTTCACAGCGCGCAATGAAGTTATCAACTTCGCAATGGATAGCCCCTATGACAACTCTCACACCTCGCATCAATAGCGCTACTCGACTGTATGAGCTGCAAGGTCCCGCGCCCTTTGATCGAATGCTTGTCGAACGATGGACGGGGTTCGAGCAGCTATCCAATTTATTCCGATGGGACTTGCTGACGCTCAGTCCCGAGCATGACATCGCGTTCGACAAAATGCTCGGCCAGACGCTTCGCCTGCTGACGACGTTGGCCGACGGCAGCCAGTGTTCGCGAAGCGGTTTGGTCGTCAGTGTCCGCAATCAAAATACCGACGGCGCGCTGACCCGGTATTACCTGGAACTCAGGCCATGGTTGTGGGTGCTGGCCCAAGGTAGGAACAGCCGGGTGTTTCAGGACCTGTCGGTGCTGCAAATCGTCGAGCAGGTGTTTGCCGGGTATCCCGCCTACGCACACTGGCAGATCACGGGCGATGCCGAGCATTTGCTCACTCGGGTACGCCCACGCAGTTACTGCACTCAATATCGGGAAAGCGATCTGGATTTTGTCGAACGGCTGCTGGCTGAAGAAGGCTTGGGATATTGCTTTGTCGAACACGCACAGGCGCCAGCCGGGCACAGTCTGATCATCTTCGGAGACAGCACGCTGCTGCAAGAGGACTCGACT
>NZ_JANHKS010000082.1 GCF_028682175.1 Pseudomonas putida
ACCGTGTACCCACCGGAAAATCGTCGAGTACAGGCTGATACCATGCCCCGCTCCGCTCGCCTTCTTCTCTACGTGCTGCTGATCCTCGCCGGTGCCGCGATGGTGGCCACGCTGGCGATGCATCAGGCCCAGCGCCACGCTCTGGAAGACGACGCCGCGCGTGCCCAGTCCCAACTGTCGCTATACGCCAACACCCTGCAAACCCTGATCGAGCGCTACCGCGCCCTGCCGGCCGTGCTGGCTCTGGACCCGCAATTGCGTGACGCGCTCAAGGGCCCGGTCGATCCGCAGACGACCCAGGCGCTCAACCTCAAGCTGGAACAGATCAACGGCGCGGCGCAGTCCTCGACGCTTGAATTACTGGATCGCAACGGGCTTGCCGTCGGTGCCAGCAACTGGAAACTGCCCAGCAGTTACGTCGGGCACAACTACGGCTTTCGCCCCTATTTCACCCAGACCAAAGCCACCGGCATCGGGCGGTTCTACGCCGTGGGCGTGACCAGCGGCATTCCCGGTTACTTCCTGGCCAATGCCGTGCGCGACGATGCCGGGCATTTCATCGGTGCAATGGTGGTCAAGCTCGAATTCCCCGACCTGGAACACACCTGGGCCCAGGGTGATGACTTGCTGCTGGTCAGCGACGCAAAAGGCATCTTGTTCATCGCCAACCAGCCCGGCTGGCGTTATCGCGCCCTGCATGACTTGTCCGAACAGGACCGCGCCGAGCTGGCCAGCACACGTCAGTACGACAAACAACCGCTGGCGCCCCTGACCCGGCAGCCCCTTCGCACCTTCAACGAAAGCAGCCAGTTGAACCGCGTCGAAGCGCCCAACGGACCGGCGGACTACCTGTGGCAATCGCTGCCCCTGCAACCGGAAGGCTGGACACTGCACCTACTGCGCAAACCGCAACCGGCCAACGAAGACATTCGCAACGCCGGGCTGGCGGCGGCAGGTGCCTGGCTGACCCTGGTGTTTCTGGGCCTGTTTCTCTACCAGCGCTGGCGTCTGGCAAAACTGCGCCAGCGCAGCCGCGAAGAACTGGAGCAACTGGTAGAAGAGCGCACCCGGGACCTGCAAACCGCCCAGGACGGGCTGGTGCAATCCGCCAAACTCGCGGCCCTGGGGCAGATGTCCGCTGCGCTGGCCCATGAAATCAACCAGCCGCTGACCGCTCAACGCATGCAACTGGCAACGCTGCGCCTGCTGCTTGATCATGGCCGGATCGACGATGCCTATAAGGCGCTGGCGCCGATCGACCAGCAATTGACGCGCATGGCCGCCCTCACCGGACACCTCAAGACCTTCGCCCGCAAAAGTCCCAGCGGCCTGCGCGAGCGGCTGGACCTGGCCTGCGTGGTGGATCAGGCGCTGTTGCTGCTCGATGCGCGCATCCGCGATGAACGCATCTGCTGCGTACTGGACCTGACCCGCCCGGCCTGGGTTCGTGGCGACGCCATACGTCTGGAACAGGTGTTGATCAACCTGCTGCGCAACGCTCTGGATGCGATGCGCGACAAGCCGCACAAACGCCTGGAAATCCGCATCCAGGAGCATGGCGATCAGTGGCAGCTGTCGGTTGGCGACAGCGGTGGCGGCATCGACGCCGAGCATCTGCCCGACATCTTCGACCCCTTCTTTACCACCAAGCCGGTGGGCGATGGCTTGGGATTGGGGCTTGCGGTGTCCTATGCCATCGTCCATGAATCGGGCGGCCGCCTGTGCGCCGAAAACCTGAACGACGGCGCGCGCTTTTCCTTTTCCCTGACCCGCGCCCCGGAGGCCGAACCCGCATGTTGAACTCGGTGATCGTGGTCGACGACGAAGCCCCAATCCGCGAGGCGGTGCAGCAGTGGCTGTCACTTTCAGGCTTCGAGGTACAGCTGTTCAGCCGCGCCGAAGACTGCCTGCAGCAACTGCCGGAACACTTTCCCGGTGTGATCCTGAGCGACGTGCGCATGCCAGGGATGGGCGGCCTGGAACTGTTGGGGCAATTGCGCGCCAAGGACGCGGATCTTCCGGTGATCCTGCTGACCGGTCACGGCGACGTGCCCATGGCCGTGGACGCCATGCGCGACGGCGCCTATGACTTCCTGGAAAAGCCCTTCACCCCGCAAACGCTGCTGGACAGCCTGCGCCGCGCCCTGGAAAAACGCGAACTGGTGCTGGAGAACCGCCGTCTGCTTCATCAGGCCGACACCCGCACCCGGCTCGACGCTACGCTGCTGGGCCTGTCGCCATCCATGCAGACCTTGCGCCGTCAGGTGCTCGATCTGGCGCAATTGCCGGTCAACGTGCTGATCCGCGGCGAGACCGGCAGCGGCAAGGAAATGGTCGCCCGTTGCCTGCACGACTTCGGGCCTCGGGCAAAGAAGCCCTTCGTGGCGGTGAACTGCGCGGCCATTCCCGAACAACTGTTCGAGGCTGAGCTGTTTGGCCACGAAAGCGGTGCCTTCACCGGCGCCCAGGGCAAGCGCATCGGCAAGCTGGAATTTGCCCACGGTGGAACGGTGTTTCTCGATGAGATCGAAAGCATGCCGCTGGCCCAGCAGGTCAAGCTGTTGCGGGTGATTCAGGACCGGCGCCTGGAGCGGTTGGGCTCCAACCAGAGTATCGAAGCTGACCTGCGCATCATCGCCGCCACCAAGCCCGACTTGCTCGAAGAGGCCCGCGCCGGACGTTTCCGTGAAGACCTGGCGTATCGCTTGAACATCGCCGAACTGCGCCTGCCGCCCTTGCGTGAACGGCGCGAGGACATTCCGCTGCTGTTCGGCCACTTCTCGCGCCAGGCCGCAGAGCGCCTGGGCCGCGCAGCGCCGGTGCTCAGCGGCGGGCAGTTGAGCCATCTGCTCAGCCACGACTGGCCCGGCAACGTGCGCGAATTGGCCAACGCTGCCGAGCGGCAGTTGCTGGGGCTGGACAGTCCCGCCTCGGTCGAGCCGCCCAGCGGTCAGTCTCTGGCAGCCCAGCAAGAGGCTTTCGAAGCCCATTGCCTGCGTTCGGCACTGAGCCGGCACAAGGGCGACATCAAGGCCGTGATGCACGAGTTGCAGCTGCCGCGCAGGACGCTGAACGAGAAGATGCAGCGCCATGGGCTGGTGCGCGAAGAGTTTCTTTAACGACGATCCCCTGTAGGAGTGAGCTTGCTCGCGATAGCGTCGGTTTTGTAGTCAATGGGCTGCCTGACACACCGCCATCGCGAGCAAGCTCACTCCTACAGGCCCTCATGAATCGGCGAAATCTTGCTTACGCATAACGGGCCAATCGGCGGATTTCCGCTCATTACTTCATGTCAAACCCTTCTAGACCGGGCCTCTCAACCCTTGGCACACCTCCTGCTATTACCCAGGTCAGACCGCATCGCTGCGCTCCTCTAAAAACAATGACTTGCAGGAAAACCTATGGCTATTCCCAACGCTGTCCCGCACGGATCGGCTGCCACGCCTGTCGCTGAAAAAACCACCGGAAGCCGCCTGAAATCCATTTTCTCAGGCTCGGTCGGCAACATGGTCGAGTGGTACGACTGGTACGTCTACGCCGCTTTCTCCCTCTACTTCGCCAAAGTCTTCTTCCCCAAGGGCGACACAACCGCCCAACTGCTCAACACCGCCGCGATTTTTGCCGTAGGCTTCCTGATGCGCCCTATCGGTGGCTGGCTGATGGGCCTGTACGCCGACCGCAAGGGCCGCAAGGCTGCGTTGATGGCCTCGGTGCTGCTGATGTGTTTCGGCTCGCTGATCATCGCGCTGACACCAGGCTATGAAACCATCGGCGTTGGCGCACCGATTCTGCTGGTCTTCGCCCGCCTGCTGCAGGGCCTGTCCGTGGGAGGCGAATACGGCACCTCGGCGACCTATCTCAGCGAAATGGCGACCAAGGAGCGTCGCGGCTTCTTCTCCAGCTTCCAGTACGTGACCCTGATTTCCGGGCAGCTCATCGCGCTGGGCGTGCTGATTGTGCTGCAACAGACCCTCACCACCGAGCAACTGAACGCCTGGGGCTGGCGCATTCCGTTCGCCATCGGCGCCCTGTGCGCAGTGGTCGCGCTGTTCCTGCGTCGTGGCATGGAAGAAACCGAATCCTTCACCCAGAAGAAGGAAAAGGAGAAGGCCAAGGAAAGCCTGATGCGCACCCTGATGCGTCATCCAAAGGAACTGGCGACCGTGGTCGGCCTGACCATGGGCGGCACGCTGGCGTTCTACACCTACACCACCTATATGCAGAAATACCTGGTGAACACGGTCGGCATGAGTATCTCCGACTCCACCACCATCTCTGCTGCCACGCTGTTCCTGTTCATGTGCCTGCAACCGGTGATCGGCGCACTGTCGGACAAGATCGGCCGTCGCCCGATCCTGATCGCCTTCGGCGTGCTGGGCACGATCTGCACCGTGCCGATCCTCAGCACCCTGCACACCATCCAGACCTGGTGGGGCGCATTCTTCCTGATCATGGCGGCGCTGATCATCGTCAGCGGCTACACCTCGATCAACGCGGTGGTCAAAGCCGAGCTGTTTCCTACCGAAATCCGCGCACTGGGCGTCGGCCTGCCGTACGCACTGACCGTGTCGATCTTCGGCGGCACCGCTGAATACATCGCGCTGTGGTTCAAGAGCATTGGCATGGAGACTGGGTACTACTGGTACGTCACGGGCTGCATCGCGGTATCGCTGCTGGTCTACGTGTTCATGAAGGACACCCAGAAGCACTCGCGGATCGAAACCGACTGACACGGCCGGGCTGCTACGGGTTTCTCGTACGCAATGAAGGGGGCGGCAACTCAGGTGAGCCGCCCTTTTTTTCGCTGCCATGGCAGCTAACCCACTGAATCTTCAACCGGTTTCTGTAGTATCAATTTCAGCGATGTTCGCTACCAATGCGATTGACTTCTTAATAATCCAGAGCCGAGTAAAGTTAACTCCATACCGAGTTACCCACTACTTAAATCGATCTGGAGCAACTACCATGAAAACTAACAAACTGATCTTCGGCCTGGCTTTCTCGATTCTGGCTAGCAGCGCTTTTGCACTTCCAAGTGTTGACGCAACCAAACAAGTCAACGCACCGGTAGTTGCAGAGAACGGCTCTTCCCACACCAACATCGGCCGTGTCGCTGCTGACGGTGCTGACCACGTAGGTGCCAACCGTGTTGCCGCTGACGGTGCTGACCATGTAGGTGCCAACCGCGTTGCCGCTGACGGTGCCGACCACGTAGGTGCCAACCGCGTTGCTGCTGACGGCGCTGACCACGTAGGTGCCAACCGTGTTGCCGCTGACGGTGCTGATCACGTAGGTGCCAACCGCGTTGCCGCTGACGGTGCTGACCACGTAGGTGCCAACCGCGTTGCCGCTGACGGTGCTGACCACGTTGGTGCAAATCGTCTGGCTGCTGACGGTGCAGATCACGTCGGTGCAAACCGCCTGAGCTGATTCAAAAGCTGTTCCTTCCCAGCCCGGCTTCTGCCGGGCTTAGTTTTTTCTGGCAAGCCAGATTCTCAAACCCCTTGAATTTGCGGGCCTTTCCCAGCCATTGACTGGTCATAATCGCTATTTGCGCAAATGGCGACATGGATCGGCTGAATCGGGCCTCATCACGCAAACAGATACGCAGCAAATACACAAATCACACAATATCAAATCTGTCAACAGTCAGAACTGTCGGTTCTGACAGTTTTCGCCCCATTTCGAAGCCAAAATCGCTGGAACGCCTCAAAACCGGGCGCTGCAGAGGACTATCATTTTCAACGATGATCGTTAGCAAGCTTGTTAACTTCTACTTAATCCGTACGCGCGTAACATTAGCTCCATACCCAAGTTGAAAAAATTATTGAACTTAGTTGGAGCAACCTTCATGAAAACTTCAAACATCCTTTTTGGTCTTAGTCTGTCCATCCTGGCATCGAGCGCTTTCGCCCTGCCTGTTTCGGATACTCATTCTGCAGTGAGCGGCAATGTAGTCGCCGAAGGTGGTTCTTCCCACACTAATGCTTCGCACACTGGCTCTTATCGTCAGGCTTCCGATGGTTCAGACCACGTCGGTGCGAACCGCCTGGCCGCTGACGGTGCCGACCACGTAGGCGCCAACCGCCAAGCCGCTGATGGCGCTGACCACGTCGGTGCAAACCGCCTGGCCGCTGATGGTGCTGATCACGTTGGTGCCAACCGCCAGGCCGCCGATGGCGCTGACCACGTTGGTGCAAACCGCCTGGCCGCTGATGGTGCCGACCACGTAGGCGCCAACCGCCAAGCCGCCGATGGCGCCGACCACGTCGGTGCAAACCGCCTGGCCGCTGACGGCGCTGACCACGTAGGCGCCAACCGCGTTAGCTGATTCAAGGTTTCACGTTCAAGGTTTCACGCTTCACGTTTCACAGTTCTCCTCCGAACTCCCTTTGTAGCCCGGCTTATGTCGGGCTTTTTTTTGCCTGCAAAACGGGCAAGGACTGGCATCATCGGCGCTGCGCTTGCACTATGACGGCCTTGATTGCTCACCAGCAGCCGCCCCGTTCTGCCTGATTTCCCAGGAGCCGCGATGTCAGACGATATTCATTTCTACGAACCCTCCAAAGGCCACGGCCTGCCCCACGATCCGTTCAACGCCATCGTTGGTCCGCGTCCCATCGGCTGGATTTCGTCCCACGACGCTCAGGGAAACCTCAACCTTGCGCCCTACAGCTTTTTCAACGCATTCAACTACGTGCCGCCGATCATTGGCTTTTGCAGCATTGGCCGCAAAGACAGCCTGAACAACATCGAACAGACCGGCGAGTTCGTCTGGAATCTGGCCACCCGCCCGCTGGCCGAGCAGATGAACGCCAGTTGCGCGCCGGTAGCGGCCGACATCAACGAATTCGAATTGGCGAACCTTACAGCCGCGCCGTCGCGCATCGTGTCAGTGCCACGGGTGAAGGAAACGCCGGTGGCGTTCGAGTGCAAGGTGACGCAGATCATCCAGTTGCAGCGCGCCGATAAAGAGGTCGTGCCGAGCTGGTTGATTCTGGGAGAGGTGGTGGCCGTGCATATCGAGAAGCGGCTGCTCAAGGACGGCGTCTACGACACCGCTGCCGGTGAGCCGATACTGCGCGGCGGTGGCCCGGCCGACTATTTTCAGCTGGGCCCAGAGGCATTGTTCAAGATGTACCGGCCAAAGGCCTGATCAGTCCTGGGCAAACATCAGTTCGCCTTCGCTGGTCACGTCGATCAGCCGCTCCAGCTCCTGTACGGCGGCCTGATCGGCGTCCAGCGCAGTCTTGAATTTCTGGTCGACGAGCAGTCGGTGAAAAGTCGGCGCGCCCCCGGCGCCCAGGCCTTTGACCGCGATGGCGGCACTGTACCCGCCCTCACCTGGAACGGCGGCGGAAACGGCTTCGTGATGCTGGAATTCTTTGCGTGCCATAAGAGCAAGATCTGCCTTGGTAGGGAAAGGCAGGGATTTTAAACCTGAGCCGCCTGAAAACCGCCAACTTTCATCGCTTGGGATGACGCCATCGCGAGCAAGCTCACTCCTACAAAAAACCGCGCGCACCTGTAGGAGTGAGCTTGCTCGCGATCGGCGCCATTCACAGCCAGGCCAATCATCCTGCCATCCGCGCATCCGGCAAGGCATAAGCGGCCCTGGCCTGTAATGCCGTCACATTGGCAAACGTCTGAAAATCCAGGCTGCTCACTACTCGCTCACTCATCAACTCGGCGAATACATTCAGTTCCGGGCTGGCAAACCAGTCGTTCATCGCGGATTTATCCGCCCACAATCCGGAAATGACCCACAGATCCTGCTCGGTCATGGACCGCTGCAAGGCGAAATGCAGGCAGCCGGCCGTTCTCGAGGTCTGGGCAATCAAGGTGCTCAGGCGTGCGCCCAGTTGCACGCTGTTCCCGGCGCTGGCGCGGGCGTATACCAGATGACTGACGATGGAGGTGCTTTGCATTGTCCGTGCTCCCTTGGTCCAGCCGCGACAGAGGAAATGCTTTGCGGCCGGGAATGAAGATTAGGGCATGGGTGCAACTGTCGTTAGCCAATTACTGCCCGGTAATTGCCTGATCCTGCGCCGGCACTTTTTTTCAGGGCCGGGAGCCGTCACAAAGCTGTCACAGCCCGCCTTGGACTTTTGAGCAATAAACCCCGATGGGCAAGGGGTTTCGTCGCACGCTGCAACAACCTGATGCAGAATCGGGCAATCATCCGGCAGTATTCGTCTACCGTCGTCGATTGCACAAAAATATCCTGTGCCCCATCGATGCATCGCCAGAGGACGTTTCCCATGCTGCCCACCGTCGCCTCTTCCGCCCCGCCAGCCGGGACAGATAGCCAGCCCATTGCAGAACTGACCCCGCAGATGGAGCAACAGCGCGCCGAGCTGGCAGAACTGATTCGCCGGCATGCGCCGACCGATGGCAGTTTTCAGACCGTCATCAAGTCCCTGTTCATGGTGCGCCACGATCATGCCCAGCAATCGGTGCCGGGGCTTGTGCATCCAGCGCTGTGCATCATGGCCCAAGGTCGCAAGGACGTGACCCTGGGTGACGAGGTGTTTACCTACGATCCGCTCAATTACCTGGTGCTGTCAGTCGCCCTGCCGATCAGCGGCAAGGTGATCTACGCGACACCGGACGAGCCGCACTTGGCGATGCGCCTGGACATCGACCCTGCGCAAATCAATGCGTTGATTGCGGAGGCCGGTCCCATGAGCGTTCCGAGCCGCCCCAGCGGACGCGGGATGTATGTCGAGCGCATCGACTCGCAATTGCTCGACGCCGTGATCCGGCTGATTCGCCTGCTCGACAGCCCGAAAGACATCCCCATGCTCGCACCGCTGATTACCCGGGAAATTCTTTACCGCCTGCTGCGTGGGAGCGAAGGCTATCGCTTGTACGAAATTGCCATTTCCAACTGCCAGACCCATCGCGTGACCCAGGCCATCAAATGGCTGAACGAAAACTTCCAGCAAGCGCTGCGTATCGATGAGCTGGCAAAGGAAGTGAACCTGAGCGTCTCGACCCTGCACCATAGATTCAAGGCCGTGACCAACATGAGCCCGCTGCAATATCAGAAGCAGCTGCGATTGCAGGAGGCCCGCCGCCTGATGCTGTCCGACGGGCTCGAAGCGTCGGCGGCCGGGTACAAGGTGGGCTATGAAAGCCCCTCCCAGTTCAGCCGCGAGTACAGCCGGCTGTTCGGCGCGCCGCCCTTGCGGGATCTGGCGCGCCTGCGCAAGACGCTGTGATCAGACCGCGCGCACCACGTGCTTGATCTCCTGGAAGGCCTGCAAGCCCCAAGGCCCCAGTTCGCGCCCCAGGCTGCTTTGCTTGTAGCCGCCCCATGAGGCCTGCGGGAAGATCACCTGCGGCGCGTTGATCCACACCATCCCCGCCTCAAGGGCGTTGGCGATGCGCTCGGCGGCGTCGAGATCGCGGCTGACCACACTGGCCACCAGGCCGAACTGGGTGTCGTTGGCCAGCGCGATGGCCTCGGCCTGGGAACTGAAACCACGCACGCACAGCACCGGGCCGAAGATCTCTTCACGCCACAGGGCGCTGTCCAGCGGCACGTTGGTGAAAATCGCGGGGGTGAGGAAATAGCCGCGAGGCTGATCCGCCGGCCGCACACCGCCGCACAGCAGGCGCGCGCCTGAATCCTTGCCCGCCTCGATATGCGCGACCACGCGCCGGTACTGCGCCTGGTTCACCAGCGGGCCCATCTCGGCGTCTTCGTTGCCTGGGCCTGCGACCTTGATCGACCGAGCCTTGGCCACCAGACGCTCGAGAAACGGCTCCAGAATCTCCTGCGCAACCAGTACGCGGCTGGTGGCCGAGCACATCTGCCCGGCATTGAAGTAGCCGCCGCCACTGGCCAGATCCACCGCCAGGTCCAGATCGGCATCGGCCATGACCAGCAGCGACGACTTGCCGCCCAATTCCAGACTCACGCCCTTGACCGTTTCGGCGGCGCGCTGCATGACCTGCACGCCCACGGCGTTGCTGCCGGTGAACGACACCTTGGCGATTCCCGGATGCGCGGACAACGACGCGCCCACCGACACACCGGTGCCGCAGACGACGTTGAACACGCCTGCCGGAACACCGCTGGCGGCAATGATCTGCGCCAGTTCCAGCTCGGCCAGTGGCGTGACCTCCGACGGCTTGAGCAGCACACAGCAACCGGCCGCCAGTGCCGGGGCCAGTTTCCAGGCGGTGGTGACCATCGGGAAGTTCCACGGCACGATCAGCCCGACCACGCCACAGGGCTCACGCCGCAGCCGCGCGGTGAAATCCTCGACAGGCAGTTGCACTGCGCGGTCCTGCTGGCCGTCGGATGCTTCGGCAAGGTCGGCGTAATAGTTGAAGGTGGCAATCACATCGTCCACGTCGATGGCCGCTTCGAAGCCCGGCTTGCCGTTGTTGCTCGACTGCAGTTCGATCAGCCGTTCGCGACGCGCCGCCACCCCTTCGGCAATTCTGCGCAGAATCATCGCCCGCGCCGCGCCAGTGGTCTGTGACCAGCCGCCGAACGCTGCGCGAGCTGCATGGACTGCATCGTCCACCGCACGGGCATCGCCACCGGTGACGATGGCCAGACGTTCCTCGGTTGAAGGATTGATAACCGGCAATTGCTCGTCGCCCGAGCGCCATTTGCCATCGATGTACAGACCTGCCAGAACCGGACTCAACACAGTTGCCTCACTCACGATGCTTTCAATCCATTCATCCAGCCGCGCTGGTCGATTTCGATAACGGTCGGCCCCTGACGGTCGCTTGCCGTCAGCAGCGCTGCCTTGAGGGACTCGACGCCGTCCACCGCCTCGGCCGCACAGCCAAGCGCCTTGGCCACGCCGATGAAGTCCGGGGTGTAGATGTCCACGCCGACCGGCTCGATGGCGCGGTTGACCATGTATTTCTTGATCTCCTCGTAGCCCTGGTTATTCCACAGCAGCACGATGATCGGAGTCTTCGCCTCGACCGCGCAGGCCAGCTCCGACAGGGTGAATTGCAGGCCGCCGTCGCCGATCAGGCAGGCCACGGGGTTGCGCTCGCCTGCGTCCTGGCTGCCCAGCCAGGCGCCAATCGCAGCCGGCAGCGCGTAACCCAGGGTGCCGTAGCCGGTGGATGAGTTGAACCAGCGGCGTGGCTTGTCCAGATCCAGCGTCAGGTTGCCGGTGTAGACCGGCTGGGTGGAGTCGCCGACGATCACGATCTCCGGCAGCACTTCGAGCACGGTGTTGAGGAACAGCGTCTGCCCGCGGGTGGCTTCATCCCATGAGGTGTCCAGCGTGGCTTTCAGCGCAGCAGCGCGTTTGCTGCCCCAATCCTGCGAGCGCTCGGCCAGGGTGAACTCAGCCAGGGCGTCGACCAACGCCTGGGCAGCGGTTGTGGCATCGGACACCAACGCCACTTTCGGCGGGAAGTTGCGCACCGTCTGATCGGGGTCGATATCGATGCGCAGCAAGGTGCCCGGGATCTTGAAATGGCCCTGGAAGGTGACGTCGTAGTCGGTTTCAGCAAGCTCGGTGCCGATGGCCAGCACCACGTCGGCGCCTTCGATGATCTCGCGGGTCGGGTCCAGCGACTGGGTCGAGCCGATCAGCAGCGGATGGTGCGAAGGCAGCATGCCCTTGGCGTTGATGGTCAGCGCGACCGGCGCGTCCAGCTGTTCTGCCAGGCGGGTCAGTGCAGGTGCGGCATCGATGGCGCCGCCACCGGCCAGGATCAACGGCCGCCTGGCGTTGGCCAAGAGACTCGCCATCTGCTTGATCGCCGCAGGGGACGGGCCTGCGCGGGTGATCGACACCGGCTGACTGGTCAGCAGGTCGTCGGCGTCTTCCACCAGCACATCCAGCGGAATTTCGATGTGCACCGGCCGCGGACGCCCTGCCTGGAACAGCGCAAAGGCCCGCGCCAGCACCGACGGCAACTCGGCCGCCGACATCAGCGTGTGGGAAAAGGCCGCCACGCCTGCAACCAGAGCTCCCTGCGCAGGCAGCTCATGCAGCTTGCCGCGCCCGCCGCCCAACTGGCTGCGCGACTGCACGCTGGAGATCACCAGCATGGGGATCGAATCGGCATAGGCCTGGCCCATGGCAGTGGTGATGTTGGTCATGCCAGGCCCGGTGATGATGAAACACACCCCCGGCTTGCCGCTGGTGCGTGCATAGCCGTCAGACATGAAGCCTGCGCCCTGCTCATGGCGCGGAGTGACGTGCCTGATCGAGGAACCGGCCAGCCCACGGTACAGCTCCACCGTGTGCACACCGGGAATGCCGAACACCTGCTCGACACCGTAGCCTTCGAGTAACTTGACCAATACTTCGCCGCACGTCGCCATATGCCTGGACCTTTCGTTGTTCTGATTGCCGATTCACGGGTCTGCCTGAAAAAAGCGGCAGATAAGGCGAACATTGGACCTGTGGGGAGATATCGGTGACAACGCAAAAAATGTCATGCTTAGCCATGTCCCCAGCTCATGCCTCATGACCAGTAGCCCCATGAAACGATTGCCTCCCCTGCCCTCGCTGCACACATTTCTGGTGGTTGCCCGATGCTGCAATTTCACCCGAGCCGCCGAATTGCTGCACATCACCCAAGGCGCGGTGAGCCGGCAGATCGCAGGGCTGGAAAGTCATCTGGGTTATAGGCTGTTCCAGCGCCAGGCCAGGGGGTTGAGCCTGACGCCCGAGGGGCGCGAGCTGTTTCCACGGATCGAGCATATTTTCGGGCTGATCGAAGACGCTGTGGATCAGGTCGGCGAACGCCGCCAGGCACTGCAATTGAAGGCGCCGACGTGCATCACCCGTTGGCTGCTGCCCCGGTTGATGCAGTGGCAGAGGGAACGCCCGGACGCTCCCGTCGAGCTAACCACGACCATCGCCCATGGCGTCGATTTTCGCCACGAAGGCTTTGACGCTGCGGTGGTGTATGGCGCATATCCTGACGATTCGACGCAGGTTCACCACCTGTTCGACGAACAACTGACTCCGGTGTGTTCACGCTCATTGCTTGAAGCCGCCCAGCCTCTGGGGCATTTCACCGACCTAGAACACCACATGCTGTTGCACCCCACCCTGGGCGAGCAAGACTGGGGGCAGTGGCTCAAGGCAGCAGGCGTCAGACTCAGCAACCTCGGCAAGGGGCAACACTTCGACACCATGGACCTGGCGATGACCGTGGCGTCCCAGGGTTCAGGGGTGGCGATGGGCGACTGGGCGCTGATCGGCGAAGACCTCAGCGCCGGACGGCTGGTCACCCCGTTCGACCTCAAGGTGCGCACCGGCGCGGCCTATTATTTCGTCTACCCCAACCGCACCGCACCTTCCCCGCACCTTCAGCAGTTGCTCGACTGGCTGCTGATCCAGGCGACACAACGCTGATCCAAAGCCTGCGGCGCGTTCAAGACCGCCAACGCCGGCAAGCCGGACTGCTACGGGTTTGGTGTGGTGAGTTCGAACTGTTTCTGGCCGGAGGCCGTGGGAGGGAGCTTGCTCGCGATGGCGGTGTGTCGGGTGATGAAGATGTGACGGACAGGCCGCCGTCGCGGGCAAGCGCGCTCCTACAGATGCGAACACCGGACTGCTACGGGTTTGGTGGGGTGGCCTCGAACTGTTTCTGGCCGGAGGCCGTGGGAGAGCACTAGCTCGCGATGGCGGTGTGTCGGGTGATGAAGATGTGACTGACAGGCCGCCGTCGCGGGCAAGCGCGCTCCTACAGATGCGAACACCGACCCGTAGCAGCACGGCTTGCCGGCGGGGGCGATTTTGAGGACGTCCCCGCCAGATC
>NZ_JANHKS010000083.1 GCF_028682175.1 Pseudomonas putida
CGGACCCCAGCCAGGAGCAAATGGTTTGCCTACTTTCCCGAAAGAAAGTAGGTCGCCCGTAAGGGGCGAAACCCTAAGCTAAAACCACTGCGACAACGGATATACACACGACTGAGAAGTCACCCGCCGACGCGACGCAGAGCGTGGGAACGATCATCATGACATCGCCCCCCTGTGGGAGCTGGCTTGCCTGCGAAGGCGCTCGGTCAGGTAACGCGGCGTCGTTTGACCCGACGCTTTCGCGGGCGAGCCCGCTCCCACAGGATCGCGCCGATAACGAACTCCCAAATAAAAAAGCCCCGGCTCGCAAAAACCGGGGCTTTTTTCAGGGCGTGCGTTGGTTAACGCATCAGTCCTGCAGATCACCCATCGCAGTGGTGTTGAAACCACCGTCAACGTACATGATCTCACCGCTCACGCCCGACGCCAGGTCCGAGCACAGGAACGCGCCGGCGTTGCCGACTTCATCGATGGTCACATTGCGACGCAGTGGAGTCTGGGCTTCGTTGGCGTCCAGCATCTTGCGGAAGTTCTTGATACCCGAAGCTGCCAGGGTACGGATCGGACCTGCCGATACCGCGTTCACGCGGGTGCCGTCCGGGCCCAGGCTGCGGGCCAGGTAACGTACACCGGCTTCCAGGCTGGCCTTGGCCATGCCCATCACGTTGTAGTTGGGCATGGTGCGCTCGGCGCCCAGGTACGACAGGGTCAGCAGGCTGCCGTTGCGGCCTTGCATCATTTCACGGCCAGCCTTGGCCAGGGCCACGAAGCTGTAGGCGCTGATGTCGTGGGCGATGCGGAAACCGTCACGGGTGGTGGCTTGGGTGAAGTCGCCGTCCAGTTGGTCGCCCGGGGCGAAACCTACGGAGTGAACGATGCAGTCCAGGCCGTCCCACTTCTTGCTCAGTGCTTCGAAGACCTTGGCGATTTCTTCATCGCTGGCCACGTCGCAAGGGAAGCACAGGTCGGCGCTCGAACCCCAGCCAGCGGCGAATTCTTCGACGCGGCCCTTGAGTTTTTCGTTCTGGTAGGTGAAGGCAAGCTCAGCACCCTCGCGATGCATGGCGGCAGCGATACCGGATGCGATGGACAGTTTGCTGGCGACACCGACGATCAGGACGCGCTTACCGGCGAGAAAACCCATGGTTTTTTCCTCTTCAGGTTAATCGACAGTTGCTGGTGCCAGAAAAGCGGCTTCCAGCAACTGCTGTGTATAAGGATGTTGCGGTGCGGCGAAGATATCTTCTGCCACACCCTGTTCGACCACTTGGCCTTGCTTGACCACCATCAACTGGTGGCTCAGCGCTTTGACTACCGCCAGGTCATGGCTGATAAACAAATACGTCAGGTTGTACTTCGCTTGCAGGGAGCGCAAAAGCTCCACCACCTGGCGCTGAACGGTCCGGTCGAGGGCCGAAGTGGGCTCGTCCAGTAAAATCAGCGCAGGTTTTAACACTAATGCCCGTGCGATGGCGATCCTTTGCCGCTGTCCGCCGGAAAACTCATGGGGGTAGCGGTGCCGGGTTGCCGGGTCCAGGCCTACCTCCTTGAGCGCTTCGATCACCGCCGTTTCCTGCTCGGCGGGGGTTCCTATCTGGTGAATCCGCAGGCCCTCGCCAACGATGTCGCACACCGACATGCGCGGGCTGAGGCTGCCGAACGGGTCCTGAAACACCACCTGCATCTGCCGGCGCAGGGGCCTGACCTGATCCTGCTTGAGGCAGGCCAGCGACTGGCCCTGAAAGCGTATCTCGCCTTCGCTGCGAATCAACCTGAGAATCGCCAGGCCCAACGTCGATTTGCCCGAGCCGCTTTCGCCGACGATCCCCAGCGTCTGGCCCTTGGGCAGACTGAAGTGGATGCCGTCCACGGCCTTGACGTGATCGACGGTACGCTTGAACACACCTTTCTTGATCGGAAACCAGACTTTGAGGTCTTCTACTTCCAGCATCGGTGCGCCCGGAGCGTTGTCTGCCGGCCCCCCTTTGGGCTCGGCACTGAGCAATTCTTTGGTGTACGGATGCTGCGGCGCACGGAACAGTTCTTCGCACGATGCCTGTTCGACGATGCAACCGCGCTGCATGACACATACTCGGTTGGCTATTTGTCGAACCACGTTCAAATCATGGCTGATCAGCAGCAGCGCCATGCCCAGCCGGGCCTGCAATTCCTTGAGCAGTTCGAGGATTTTCAACTGCACCGTGACGTCCAGCGCGGTGGTCGGCTCGTCGGCGATCAGCAGTTCCGGCTCGTTGGCCAGGGCCATAGCGATCATCACCCGCTGACGCTGGCCGCCCGAGAGCTCGTGGGGCAGGGCCTTGAGGCGCTTGAGCGGTTCGGGGATGCCGACCAGCTCCAGCAACTCCAGGGTGCGGCGTGTGGCCGCCTTGCCGGTCAGACCCTTGTGCAGGCCGAGCACCTCGTTGATCTGCTTTTCCACCGATTGCAGCGGATTGAGCGAGGTCATCGGCTCCTGGAAGATCATGGCGATGCGGTTGCCACGGATGGCGCGCATGCGTTTTTCGCTGACCGTCAGCAGCTCGTTCCCGGCGTACTGGATGGTACCCGTCGGGTGGCGCGCCAGCGGGTAGGGCAGAAGGCGCAGGATCGAATGCGCAGTGACCGACTTGCCCGAGCCGCTTTCCCCGACCAGCGCCAGGGTCTCGCCCTTGCGGATGTCGAAGCTGATGCCCTCGACCACGCGCTGGGTTTTCTGGCCGGTGACGAACTCGACCGACAGGTTGCGGATTTCGATCAGATTGTCCTGATTCATCTCATTTCCTCGGGTCGAATGCGTCACGGGCGGATTCGCCGATGAACACCAGCAAACTCAACATCAGGGCCAGCACGGCAAAGGCACTGATGCCCAGCCATGGCGCCTGCAGGTTGGATTTGCCCTGCGCGACCAGTTCGCCCAGCGACGGCGAGCCTGCGGGCAGGCCGAAGCCCAGGAAGTCCAGCGCGGTCAGGGTGCCGATGGCGCCGGTGAGGATGAACGGCATGAAGGTCATGGTCGAGACCATGGCGTTGGGCAGGATGTGACGGAACATGATCCCGCCGTTCTGCATGCCAAGCGCCCGCGCCGCGCGCACGTATTCCAGGTTGCGGCCACGCAGGAATTCGGCCCGCACCACGTCCACCAGGCTCATCCACGAGAACAGCAGCATGATGCCCAGCAGCCACCAGAAGTTGGGCTGCACGAAGCTGGCCAGAATGATCAGCAGGTACAGCACCGGCAGCCCCGACCAGATTTCCAGAAAGCGCTGGCCGACCAGATCGACCCAGCCGCCATAGAAGCCCTGCAGGGCGCCGGCGATCACGCCGATGATCGAGCTGAGCACGGTCAGGGTCAGGGCGAACAGTACCGACACCCGGAAGCCGTAGATCACCCGGGCCAGCACATCGCGGCCCTGGTCATCGGTGCCCAGCAGGTTGTCCCGCGAGGGCGGGGCAGGGGCCGGAACCTTCAGATCGTAGTTGATGCTCTGGTAGCTGAAGGGGATCGGCGCCCACAGCGTCCAGCCATCCTTGCTGGCTATCAGCTCCTTGATGTAGGGGCTGTTGTAGTTGGCTTCCAGCGGAAATTCGCCGCCGAAGGTGGTCTCCGGGTAGCGCTCGAACACCGGGAAATACCACTGGCCGTCGTATTTGACGATCAGCGGCTTGTCATTGGCGATCAGTTCGGCGCCAAGGCTTGCAACGAACAGGATCAGGAACAGCCACAACGACCACCAGCCACGCTTGTTGGCCTTGAAGCGTTCGAAACGGCGTCGATTGAGAGGGGACAACGTCATGTCAATGATCCCTGCGGTCGAAGTCGATACGTGGGTCAACCAGCGTGTAGGTCAGGTCGCCGATCAGTTTCACCACCAGCCCCAGCAGGGTGAAGATGAACAGGGTGCCGAACACCACGGGGTAGTCGCGGTTGATCGCCGCCTCGAAACTCATCAGGCCCAGGCCGTCGAGGGAGAAGATCACTTCGACCAGCAGGGAACCTGTGAAGAAAATGCCAATGAATGCCGACGGGAAGCCCGCGATCACCAGCAGCATGGCGTTGCGGAACACGTGACCGTAGAGCACCCGGCGCTGGGTCAGACCCTTGGCCTTGGCGGTAATGACGTACTGCTTGCCGATTTCGTCCAGAAAGCTGTTCTTGGTGAGCAGGGTCATGGTGGCAAAGTTGCCGATGACCAGCGCGGTGATCGGCAACACCAGGTGCCAGAAGTAATCACCGACCTTGCCCAGCCAGCTCAATTCGTCGAAGTTGCTGGAGGTCAGGCCGCGCAGCGGGAACCAGTCGAAATAGCTGCCGCCGGCGAACACCACGATCAGCAGGATGGCGAACAGGAACGCCGGGATGGCATAGCCGACGATGATCGCCGAACTGGTCCAGACGTCGAACTGGCTGCCGTGGCGGGTGGCCTTGGCGATCCCCAGCGGGATCGATACCAGGTACATGATGAGCGTGCTCCACAGCCCCAGCGAGATCGACACCGGCATCTTCTCGGCGATCAGGTCGATGACCTTGGCGTCGCGAAAGAAGCTGTCGCC
This sequence comes from Pseudomonas putida, assembly GCF_028682175.1. Taxonomy (GTDB): domain Bacteria; phylum Pseudomonadota; class Gammaproteobacteria; order Pseudomonadales; family Pseudomonadaceae; genus Aquipseudomonas; species Aquipseudomonas putida_AD. Next base: position 4,552 of record NZ_JANHKS010000083.1, read on the forward strand.
GAAATCCAGCTTCGAGTAGTTCTTGACCATGATCCACAGGCGTTCCGGGGCCGACTTGTCGAACCCGTACATGTGCTCGATTTCCTTGATCAGGGCCGGGTCCAGGCCCTGGGCACCACGGTAGTTCGAGCCGGCCACCGAGACCTCGGCGCCGCCACCGGCGATGCGGCTGGTGGCGCCTTCGAAGCCTTCGAGCTTGGCGATCATCTGTTCCACCGGGCCGCCTGGTGCGGCCTGGATAATCACGAAGTTGATCAGAAGAATGCCGAACAGGGTCGGCACGATCAGCAGCAAGCGCCGCAGAATGTACGCCAGCATGTTATTGCTCGTCCTTGGATGGGGCCGCTTCAGGCTCGGCAACGTCTTGCGCCGGTTGCACCGAAATGGCTGGCGTGGTGTCGGGCTTGACCCACCAGGTCATGGTGCCGATGTCGTACAGCGGCGATTTCTTCGGATGGCCCAGGTGATCCCAGTACGCCAGGCGCCAGGTCTTGATGTGCCAGTTGGGAATCACGTAGTAGCCCCATAGCAGCGCACGGTCGAGGGCGCGGGTATGGTCGATCAGGCTCTGGCGCGAGTCGGCGTTGATCAGGCCGCTGACCAGTGCATCCACCGCCGGGTCCTTGAGGCCGATGAGGTTGTAGCTGCCGGGCTTGTCGGCGGCCGACGAGTCCCAGTATTCGCGCTGTTCGTTACCTGGCGAGCTGGACTGCGGGAAGCTGCCGACGATCATGTCGTAGTCCCGCGAGCGGCGACGGGTGACGTACTGCGAGACATCGACCCGGCGAATCTCCAGGTTGATACCGATGTCGGCCAGATTGCGCTTGAACGGCAGCAACACCCGTTCGAACTCGGTCTGGGCCAGCAGGAATTCGATGCTCACAGGCTTGCCCTGGGTATCGACCATCTTGTCGCCGACGATCTTCCAGCCGGCTTCCTTGAGCAGGGCAAAGGCCTTGCGCTGCTGTTCGCGGATGATGCCGCTGCCATCGGTGACCGGCAGCTTGAACTCCTCGGTGAACACCTGCGGCGGCAGTTGTGCGCGCAGCGGTTCGAGGATTTTCAGCTCGGCTTCAGACGGCAGGCCGCGCGAGCCCATGTCGGAGTTGTCGAAGTAGCTCTTGGTGCGCGTGTAGCTGCTGAAGAACAGCTGCTTGTTGGTCCATTCGAAGTCCAGCAGCAGGCTGATTGCCTGGCGCACGCGGGCGTCCTGGAACATGGGCTTGCGCAGGTTGAAGATGAAACCCTGCATGCCTTGCGGGTTGCCGTTGGCGATTTCTTCCTTGACCAGCCGGCCCTGCCTGACAGCCGGGACGTCATAGGCGGTGGCCCAGTTCTTGGCGGTCATTTCCTGCCAGTAGTCGAACGCACCGGCCTTGAGGCCTTCCAGCGCAACCGTGTTGTCGCGGTAATAGTCGGTGGAGAGGCGGTCGAAGTTGTAGAAGCCCTTGTTCACCGGCAGATCCTTGCCCCAGTAATCCTTGACGCGCTCGTAGCGGATCGAGCGGCCGGCCTTGACCTCCGACACCTTGTACGGCCCGCTGCCCAGCGGGATTTCCAGGTTGCCCTTGTTGAAGTCCCGGGTGGCCCACCAATGCTTGGGCAGCACCGGCAGTTGCCCGATGATCAACGGCAATTCACGATTATTGGTGTGCTTGAACTTGAACAGCACGGTGAGCGGGTCTTCGGCCACGACCTGATCGACGTCGGCGTAGTAGCTGCGATACAGCGGCGAGCCGTCCTTGATCAGGGTGTCGAAGCTGAACACCACGTCTTCGGCGCGCACCGGGTGGCCGTCGTTGAATTTCGCCTCGGGGCGCAGGTAGAAACGCACCCAGCTATTGTCCGGGGCCTTTTCGATCTTGCCGGCGATCAGCCCGTATTCGGTGAACGGCTCATCCAGGCCCTGGCGCATCAGGGTGTCGTAGATCAGGCCGATGTCATCGGCGGGCACGCCCTTGCTGATGAACGGGTTGAGGCTGTCGAAGCCGCCGAAACTGGCGCTGCGCAGGATCCCGCCCTTGGGCGCGTCCGGGTTCACGTAGTCGAAGTGCTTGTAGTCGGCAGGGTACTTGGGGGCTTCGCCGTACAGGGTAATGGCATGCTGCGGGGCGGCGTGCACGGAGCAGGCCAGCCCGAACAGGAACAGGCCGCCAGCCCGCGTCAGTGAGCGCAGTGCGGTCATTGGGTTTTCTCCGAAGGCTTGAGCCACCACGCACGCAGGCCCAGGGTGTAGGGCGGGGTGGTGACCATGGCGAAACGACTGCGGTACGCCAGACGATGATTGTTGAGGTACCAGTTGGGAATCATGTAGTGCTGCCAGAGCAGGACGCGGTCCAGGGCCTTGGTGGCCGCGACCTGGTCGTCACGGGTTTTCGCGGCCAGCAGCTGGTTCAGGAGGTTGTCCACCACCGGGCTTGCGACACCTGCATAGTTCTTGCTGCCCCGGATACCGGCCTGGCTTGAGTGGAAATACTGCCACTGTTCGAGGCCGGGGCTGAGCGTCTGGTTCAGGGTCATCAGAATCATGTCGAAATCGAACTGGTCCAGACGCTGTTTGTATTGGGCGCGATCCACCGTGCGCAGGCGCGCGTCGATGCCGATCCGCGTGAGGTCTTCGATGTACGGTTGCAGAATGCGTTCGAGGTTCGGGTTGACCAGCAGTATCTCGAATCGCAACGGCTGCCCGGCACTGTTGGCAAGGCCGCGGTCAGTGTATTTCCAGCCGGCCTCGGCGAGCAGCCCCAGAGCTTTACGAATCGTGTCGCGAGGCACGCCGCCACCGTCGGTTTTCGACACGGTGAAGGGCTGGGTGAAGAGTTTTGCCGGCAGTTGATCGCGGTACGGCGACAATGCCAGAAATTCACGCCCGGCCGGCAGGTCCGTCGCCGAGAACTCGCTGTTGGGGTAGTAGCTGACCGAACGGCTGTACGCGTTGTTGAACAGCGTGCGGTTGGTCCACTCGAAATTGAACATCAACCCCAGCGCCTCGCGCACCTTGATGTCAGCGAAAGTGCTGCGGCGGGTGTTCATGAAAAGGCCCTGGGTCTGGGTCGGGATCTGGTGCGGAATCTGCGCCTTGATCACGCTGCCGTTGGCCACGGCAGGGAAGTCGTAGCCGGTGAACCAGTTCTTGGCCTGATGCTCGATGTAGATGTCGAACTCGCCGGCCTTGAAGGCTTCGAAGGCCACATCGGCATCACGGTAGAACTCCACCTGCACGCGGTTGAAGTTGTACTTGCCGCGATTGACCGGCAAATCCTTGCCCCAGTAATCCTTGACCCGCTCGAACACCAGGCTGCGCCCCGGGCGCACCTGGGTGATGCGGTATGGGCCGCTGCCCAGCGGCGGTTCGAAGGTCGTGGCCTTGAAGTCGCGGTTCTTCCAGTAGTGCTGCGGCAGCACGGGCAATTCGCCGAGACGCAGAATCAGTAATGGGTTGCCGGACCGCTTGAGCACGAAGCGGATGCGGTGACGGTTGAGGATGTCCACCCGCTGCACTTCCTGCAATGCGGTACGGTACTGCGGGTGGCCGTCACGCAGCAGCGTCCTGTAGGAAAACGCCACATCGTAGGCAGTAATCGGCTTGCCGTCGTGAAAGCGCGCTTCCGGGCGCAGGTTGAACACCACCCAGCTGCGATCCTCGCTGTATTCCACCGACTTGGCAATCAGGCCATAGCTTGAGGTTGGTTCGTCACCGGACGGGTCGTATTGCCCGGTGCCGACCATCAACGGCTCGTTCAGCTCGCTGACGCCGTACTGGCCGAAATTGGGCGTGGAAATCGGGCTGCTGCCCTTGAAGGTGTAGGGGTTGAGGGTGTCAAAGGTGCCGAATGCCATGATCCTCAAGGTGCCAGCCTTCGGCGCCTCGGGGTTGACCCAGTCGAAGTGGGTGAAACTGGCCGGATACTTGAGGACACCGAACTGGGCGTAACCATGGCTCTCGCTGATGGTCGCGGTGGCTGTCGTGCTCAAGACCAGGCTGGAAAACAGCAGCAGAAGGCGTATCAAGTCGGCTTCGATCCAGGCAGCGGTCGGTCACAGTAACAGCTTGTATGGGCTGGAAAAAGGGCTGTGGTGGGCGCCGGACCTGTAGGAGTGAGCTTGCTCGCGATGGCGGTCTGTCAGTTGCCTATTCGTAGGCTTTGGAATGCTATCGCGAGCAAGCTCACTCCTACAGGGGCGTAGCAGGCGGGGAAATTCCCATCAATGCGGCAAATAAACCGTCAACGTCTGCCCCGGCTTGAGCGCCTGGCCGCTGCGCGGGTTCCAGCGCTTGAGGTGCTGCATCTCGACGTTGAAACGTTTGGCCACCAGGTACAGCGAGTCGCCTTTCTGGATCTTGTACTGCGTGGCCTTGCCTTCGGCGTCCTTCGCTTTGCTGTCGTTTTTGGCGACGGCGCGGGAACTAGTCTTGGCCGGCTTGCTGTTGTCCTGCATCACCAGGGTCTGGCCGACCTTGAGGTTGTAGCCGGACAGTTTGTTCCAGTGCTGCAGATCGTGCACTTCAACCTTGTTGATGCGGGCGATCTGGCCCAGGTTGTCGCCTTTCTTGACCTTGTAGGTGCGGGTGCGGGCCGGTTTCTCGTCGACTTCGGCCACTTCCTCGAACACCGGCATCGCGTATTTCATGCCGGGCTGTACCGGAATGGTCAGCGCCTGGCCGCGCTTGAGGTGGTTGCCCGACAGCTTGTTCAGATCCTTGAGCGTGCTGGTCGACACCTTGTAGCGGCTGGCGATGCTGGCCAGGCTGTCACCCGGACGCACGCGGTATTGCTGCCAGTCCACCAGTTCCTCGGGTTTCATGTTCGAGAGGCTGGTGGTCAGCAGTTGCGATTTGGAAGTCGGCACCAGCAGGTGCTGCGGTCCGTCGATGGTCAGGCGCTTCTTGAAAGCCGGGTTGAGCTGGATCAGCTCGTCCTCGTCGATGTTGGCCATCTGCGCGACCTTGGTCAGGTCCATGCGCTGGTTCAGCTCGACCACTTCGAAGTAGGGCTTGTTGTCGATGGGGTTCAGGTTCACGCCGTACGCTTGCGGCGACATGACCACCTGCGACAGGGCCAGCAGTTTCGGCACGTAGTCGCGGGTTTCCTGCGGCAGTGGCAGGTTCCAGTAGTCGGTCGGCAGGTTGAGCTTTTCGTTGCGCTCGATGGCGCGGCTGACCGTGCCTTCGCCGGCGTTGTAGGCGGCAAGCGCCAGCAGCCAGTCGCCGTTGAACATGTCATGCAGCTTGGTCAGGTAGTCCAGTGCCGCCGTGGTGGAGGCCGTGATGTCACGACGACCGTCATAGAAGCTGGTCTGACGCAGGTTGAAGTAGCGCCCCGTGGACGGGATGAACTGCCAGATGCCAGCAGCATCGCTGCGCGAAAGGGCCATCGGGTTGTAGGCGCTTTCGATCACTGGCAGCAGCGCCAGCTCCAGCGGCATGTTGCGCTCTTCGAGGCGCTCGACGATGTAGTGCATATAAAGGCTGCCGCGCTCACCGGCCGTTTCCAGGAACGACGGGTTGTTGGCGAACCAGAGGCGCTGCTGGTCGATACGCGGGTTGAGGTCGTTGCCGTCCTGCAACTGGAAGCCCTGGCGCATGCGCTCCCAGACATCATGGGGCGGGGCCAGTGGAACCGGCTTGCGGGCGATGAAAACCTGTTTTGGCTTGACGGAAGCGGGGGGATGAGCGGCACTCGTCGCGTTGCTGGATTCCAGGCTGCCGGTAGTCTGGCAGCCTGCCAACGTAGCGCTCGCGACCACCGCGATTGCCTGTGCCAACCGAGTCAATGCGTCGGAATTAAAGGTTTTACGTATAGATGACGACATTGGCTGGGAGATAGTTCCAGTCGAAAATGTCGGGCGATTCTAGAAAGCGTCTTGGGAACGGTCAACCTTTCAGAATTTTTGTACCAAAGCCATGCACCTTTAGAACGTGTCTTTCCACGCTCGCAACGCTGCAAAAACGGCCGCAGGCGAGCTGTTGTCTGTACCAGTCCGTTCGTCTGCTTTTTGTTTGACAGAACGTTGCGAAACCCGCAGAAACGGATTGGTCCGGTGTTCCAGCTCGATACTCGACGGCAGGCTGATGCGGTTTTGCTCGCGCAGGCGGGTGACTTCCTCGAAGCGTGCCCGCACATCCTGATTTTCCGGCTCGACCGCCACGGCAAAGCGCAGGTTGCTCAGGGTGTATTCGTGGGCGCAGTAGACCTGGGTGTTGCCGGGCAGGGCGGCCAGGCGCGAGAGCGATGCGTGCATCTGTTGCGGCGTGCCTTCGAACAGGCGACCGCAACCGGCGGCGAACAGCGTGTCGCCACTGAACAGCAGGGGCCGTTGCGCATCCTCATGGTAAAAGGCGATGTGGCCCAGGGTGTGGCCGGCGACCGCATGCACGGTGAAGGTCAGGCCCAGGGCGGTGACCTCATCACCATCGGACAGGGCGACGTCCCGTGCCGGGATATTCTCGTTGGCCGGGCCGTAGACCCTGGCCTGCGTGATACTTTTAAGCTCTGCCACGCCACCGGTATGATCGGCATGATGGTGAGTGACCAGAATGTCGCTCAACTGCCAGCCCGGATTACGCTCCAGCCAGGCCAGCACAGGCCTGGCATCGCCCGGATCGACCACCGCGCAGCGTTTGCTGGCATTGTCTTGTAACAACCAGATGTAGTTGTCAGAGAAAGCGGGCAGGGCATCGATCTGTATCATGGCGCGATTCGCTTTTTTGAAAACAAAGAAGCATCTTAGAGTCTGAACCGTTTCTGTGCGAGCCAGTCGCATGAGGGACCCCTCCAGGAGACCGGAAATGACCGATGAAGCGTTCGCCCAGGCCGACCCCGAATGGCTTGAGTTGATCAGCTCTGCCCGAGAGTGGTTGTCCGGGCCCTTGGGCCAGTTGCTGCTGGAAGAGGAGCGCCGGGTACTCGAAGAGGAGCTGGAGCGCTTTTTTGGTGGCTATCTGGTGCACTACGGCCCGTCCGCGCAAACCCCGCCGGCGGCCAAGCAGGTGCAGCGCAATGTACGCCTCGGCGCGCCGCTGCCCGGCGTCGAGATCGTCTGCGAAGAGCAGGCCTGGCCATTGAGCGAGCATGCCGCCGATGTGGTGGTGATGCAGCACGGCCTGGATTTCTGCCTCTCGCCCCACGGCCTGTTGCGCGAGGCGGCCAGCAGCGTGCGGCCTGGTGGCCATTTGCTGATTATCGGAATCAATCCCTGGAGCACCTGGGGCATTCGTCATTTCTTCACCAACGACGCCTTGCGCCGGGCGCGCTGCATCTCGCCGTCGCGGGTCGGGGACTGGCTCAACCTGCTGGGCTTCGCGCTGGAGAAACGCAGGTTCGGGTGCTATCGTCCGCCCCTTGCCTCACCTGTGTGGCAGCAACGCCTGTCGGGCCTTGAGCGTCTGGGCGACGGCTGGCAGAGCCCGGGTGGCGGCTTCTATTTATTGGTGGCGCGCAAACTGGTGGTCGGGCTGCGGCCTGTGCGCATGCCGCGACGCGAACCGATGGGCAAACTGTTGCCCCTGCCGATGGCCAAGGTCAACCGGCGTACCCCCGAGCCTTGATCGGCAATGGCCGAAACAAGCCTTCTGAATTCTGGAAAGAGTCGTAATGAGCGATACCGTAGAACTGTTCTCCGATGGCGCCTGCAAAGGCAACCCCGGCCCTGGCGGCTGGGGCGCGTTGCTGGTGTGCAAGGGCGTGGAAAAGGAACTCTGGGGCGGCGAAGCCAACACCACCAACAACCGCATGGAGCTTCTGGGCGCGATTCGCGGCCTGGAAGAGTTGAAGCGCCCGTGCGAGGTGATTCTGGTCACGGACTCGCAGTATGTGATGAAGGGCATCACCGAGTGGATGGTCAACTGGAAGAAGCGCGGCTGGAAGACGGCGGCCAAGGAGCCGGTCAAGAACGCTGACCTGTGGAAACAGCTAGACGAGCAGGTCAACCGCCACACCGTGACCTGGAAATGGGTACGCGGCCACATTGGTCATCCGGGTAACGAACGGGCGGATCAACTCGCCAACCGCGGCGTAGATGAAGTGCGCGGGATCAAGCACGGTTGAATGCGGTTAGCTTTAGCAGCACGGTGGTAGAGAGTTCTGTTGGAATATCCATTGGCGGGGGTGATGCTGATTCACCTTTCCGCCCTTACGGCGGGTCACTTTTTCCAAGAGCTGAAAAAGTAACCAAAAAAGCCCTGCGACAGGCTGGGCCTCGACTTCGTCTCGGTTCCCTCACTCCGGCGCCGCTCCGTGGGTCCGCCGTGATGGGCCGTCCCTGGCCCGCACGGCTTTCGCGGCATCCTTGCCGCTCAACCCACTACGCAACGCCTGCGTTCGGCCTGGCGCCTTAACGTCGCGTTCGGCGGCGCCTGTGCCATCGCGCACCAAGATCAAGATCAAAAGCACGCCACCGACCCGTAGCAGCACGGCTTGCCGGCGGGGGCGAACTTGAGGACGCCATCGTCCGAATGCGGCCCAGACCAAGCGCGCTCCTACAGGGGTGAGTCGATCCGCACGTAGCAGTCCGG
>NZ_JANHKS010000084.1 GCF_028682175.1 Pseudomonas putida
CCATCCTGAACGTCTAACTCGTTGATATTCAAGGAGTTTTCCGTTCCGACTGCGCCGGAAGTGGGGCGAATTATAGAGAGATTCGAGGGGGCGTCAACACTTAATTTCAACGACCTCCAAATCAACCATTAATGAGCATTATATTGCTCAATATTTCATTCTTCAGCAGAATGGCCCCCTTCCCTGCCTCTGACGGACCCTTCCTGAACAATGAACGCAAAACAACGCAGCCTGGCTTCGGTGATCCTCCCCGTAGGCATGCTGCTCGTCGCCATGATGTCGATCCAGAGCGGCGCCTCGCTGGCCAAGTCGCTGTTCCCCATCGTAGGAGCCCAGGGCACCACTGCCCTGCGCCTGATTTTCGCCAGCATCCTGATGGTCTTGATCCTGCGTCCCTGGCGCACGACCTTCACCGCGAGCTCACTACGCTCCGTGCTTATATATGGCATCGCCCTGGGCGGGATGAACTTCCTCTTCTATATGGCTATCCGCACCATCCCGCTGGGCATCGGCGTAGCGCTCGAGTTCACCGGCCCACTGGCCGTCGCCTTGCTGCACTCACGCAAGGTCACCGATTTCATCTGGATCATTCTGGCGGTCATCGGCCTGGCGTTGCTGATCCCGATGGGGCAGACAGACGCCCTGGACCTCACCGGTGCCTTATATGCCCTCGGCGCTGGTGTCTGCTGGGCTGCCTATATCCTGTTCGGCCAGAAGGCCGGCGCCGACCACGGCGTGCAGACCGCAGCGCTGGGGGTGGTCATCGCCGCAATCTTCATTGCCCCCTTCGGCGTGGCCCACGCTGGCGCAGCACTGCTGGACCCTGCACTGATCCCCATTGCCCTGGGTGTCGCCATCCTGTCGACCGCATTGCCTTATAGCCTGGAGATGATCGCCCTGACTCGAATGCCCGCACGCACTTTCGGGACATTGATGAGTATGGAACCGGCGATTGGCGCCCTGATGGGGCTGGTGTTTCTGCATGAGGCCCTGTCGCTGACGCAGTGGCTGGCCATCGGTGCAATCATCGTGGCGTCCATAGGTGCCACACTGACCACCACGCCGGAACCTGCGGCATTGGTGCCTGCGGATTGACGGGCATTTTTCCTTTCGTTACACGATGTCACTAGCATTTGTAACGCTGTTGCGCCATGTTTACACCCTGGCCCGTCTCCACCTTGTGGATACACCCGGACGGGCATGGCAGTCGGCTTCACGCAAGCTACGCGAATTCAAGCTAGAGACTGAGCGGGAAAGACCGGTCAGGTAAGGAAGTGAATGAAGTACATTTTAATAATACTGGCGATCGTGGCCATGACCGGATGCGCGGCCACCTCCAAGCCAGTCAAGAGTAAACGGGGCCTGCATATCAACTGCTCCGGCCTGTCGTCTTCCTGGGACAAGTGCTATCAGATGGCGACCGACTCCTGCGAGTCGCGCCAGTATCGCGTCATCGCCAAGTCAGGCGATGCAGCGGAAGACCCGAGCGAGTTTCCGCTGGGCCTCAATCCTGCCGGCTACACCAGCCGCAGCATGATCATCGTCTGCAAGAAGCCTCAGCCCTGATCTGTGTACGCCATCCCTGCCCCGCCCCATAAGGCAGGTCAGGGTTGGCGCAAGTCGTTATCAGACAGCCGCCGTGCGCGTCTCCAGCCATTTCAACGCCGCGCCTTCGACCAGCGGGCTCAAGCGCCGCTTGACCTCGGCGTGATACTCGTTGAGCCATTCACGCTCGTCCTGCGTCAACAAGCCGGTTTCAAGGCAACGGGTATCGATCGGGCACAGGGTCAGGGTTTCGAACTTGAGGAACTCGCCAAACTCGGTCTTGCCGGCTTCCTGGTTGATCACCAGGTTCTCGATGCGCACGCCCCACTGCCCAGGACGGTAAGTGCCCGGTTCGATGGAAGTGATCATCCCCGGTTGCATGGCCGTTTGCGGCGTGGCCGCTGCCTGATAGGCAATCACTTGCGGACCTTCGTGCACATTAAGGAAATAGCCCACGCCGTGGCCGGTGCCGTGACCATAGTTCACGCCTTCGGCCCAGATCGGCGCGCGGGCGATGGCGTCCAGCAGCGGCGACAGGATCCCGCGCGGGAAATGCGCCCGTGACAGCGCAATCACGCCCTTGAGCACACGGGTGCAGTCACGCTTCTGTTCGGCAGTGGGCGTGCCCACCGGAACCATGCGCGTGATGTCGGTGGTGCCGCCCAGGTACTGACCACCCGAGTCGATCAGCAACAGACCATCGCCTTCGATCTGTGCGTGCTCTTCTTCGGTAGCTCGATAGTGTGGCATTGCGCCGTTGCCATTGAACCCGGCAATGGTGGCGAAACTCTGGGAAACATAGCCGGGACGGCTGGCGCGCGCCGCGCTGAGTTTTTCATCGATGGTCAGTTCGCTGACCGGTTCATGACCCAGTGCCGAATCCAGCCAGGCGAAGAATTCGCACAGCGCCGCGCCGTCCTGCTCCATGGCCTGGCGAATGTGCCGGGCGTCGGCCTCGCTTTTCTGTGATTTGAACAGCGTTGTCGGATTCAGCCCTTCGACCAGCGTCACTTCGCTGCTCAGGTAGTCGAGCAGGCCGCAGGTGACCCGGGCCGGATCGACCAGCAATCGTGCATCCTTCGGCACTTCACGCAACGCCGCACCGATGGCGGTGTACTCACGCAGGGTAATGCCTTCGGCCTCCAGGACGCTGCGCAGTTCGGCGCTGACTTTTTCGGACGCCACGAACAGGCTGACGCTGTCAGGCCCGATCAAGGCAAAGGAAATGAACACCGGGTTGAAGGAAACATCCTCACCCCGCAGGTTGAACAGCCAGGCGATGTCATCAAGGGTCGCCAGGAAATGCCAATCGGCGCCGCGCTCGGCCATTACGCCTCGCAAGCGGGCCAGCTTCTCGCCGCGGGTCAGGGTGGCCTGAGGCGCGACATGTTCATAAATGGCCTGGGTCGGCAGCGCCGGACGATCATTCCACAGCAGGGTCAGCGGATCGAGGTCGGTACGCAGGCGTGCGCCGCGTGCATAAAGGTTGCTGGCCAGGGTGCGCGAAGACGCCACCGCCAATACCGCACCGTCCACTGCCACGACCGAGTCGGCCTTGGCCTGATCGGCCAGCCACTCGAGTGGGCCCGTCTGGCCTGGCTGCAGCTTGACCAGCTCGATGCCGCTTCCTGCCAGTTCCTTGGTCGCCTGTTCCCAGTAACGGCTGTCTGCCCAGACACCGGCAAAGTCCTGGGTGACGATCAACGTCCCGACCGAACCATGGAAACCTGACAACCATTGGCGGCCCTGCCAGTAACCCGGCAGGTACTCGGACAGATGAGGGTCGGCCGATGGCACCAGCCAGGCATCGATACCTTCGCGACTCATCAAGGCGCGCGCCTGCGCCAGGCGCTGGGCCACCACTCCACTGGTTTTCGACTGCGTATTCATTGGTTCTCCTGCTAAGCCGGTTGTTATGCACTGCACCGGGCAGATGATGGAGTACCGGCAGGGCCGGAGCAACCGTGCTCAGGTTTCTGTTGATGACGGCACCTGCCGGCACCCTGAACGTCACACTGTGCATGTATGGCCCGGCGCGAATTATCCAGCGGAAACAGAACATACATTCAAACGAATAGAGTCCACGTATTAAGTTGTCAGCATTCACTGACAACATTTATCGGCGCACACTTAACTTTCGCCACTTACGAAGCAACTAACACGTCCGACATAAAGTTCAATTAATGAGCGCCAACATTTTGGAGACACAGCCGAATGCCCGACTTCTGGCGCTGGAAAAACGTCTTTTGCTCCCCCTGGCCACTCTCAGCGGCGTTACAGATCAATGCCTGAAAAGCGTCAGCGCACCGAACGGGGGCGCTGCTGGTTTTTTGACTACGATATAAATCAATGGGTTAAGACTCTATTCAATCCGTTTATCAAAAATTTAACAGAATGTTGGCGAAATCGTTTGACAGGGAAAGCGCCGCCGTCGATATATATGCGTGTCTAATGTTTTCCTGTTTCAGCACCGTAACCGCAGAGTTGCGCGCAGAAGACATTTCGACTTTTTTCATTCTGGTTCTGCCTACGAAGTTACTGAACACAACGGTGAGTTTCTTGCGCCGGTGGGCTTCTGTTGGCCGAAACAAAGTTTTCCAAATTGACTGAAAGTGCTCGGTTGGGCGGTAGCTTTGCCCAACGAAATGAAGAGCCTTGCACGTCACTGAAAGCGAAACGCGCGGCAGGATCTGCAGATTCGGGCGGTAGCGTGCCTGAGCCCTGAATGACGATCTGTCGTGCCCCTTCCACTCCTCAAGGGGGCGCAACGCAATGCCTTTATCTTTCGACATGGATGAGCAGCTGGTCCACCGCCTGGCTGACGAAATCGATACCAACGGCTTTGCAAAACTGAGCGACGCGGTCACTGCCCCCGATCTTGAGCAGTTGCGCGCCTGGACTGACAAACAGGCGCAAAGACACCAGGGCGAATACTTCGCCTATCACGGTGAAGCGATGCTGGGTGAAAGCCTGCTGGCCGACTACTGGAGCGATGTGCGCTTCAAGCACTTGCTGTCAGGGCTTTACAGGCACGCCGCACAGAAGGACGCCGCCAGCGACCGGATCTTCCCTGTATTGCGTTGCGTGCAGGGCAATCAGGGCACTCGCGAATCCAATGCATTTCACTACGACGCAAGCCTGGTCACCGCACTTATTCCTGTGTTCATCCCTACCGAAGGTGAACAACGCGGCGATCTGATGCTGTTTCCCAATATTCGTCGGGTGCGCCATTGGGTGCTGTTCAACGTGATCGAGAAGGCGCTGCTGCAAAACAGGTTCACCCGCAACTGGATCATCAAGGGCATGCAGCGCCAGTGGCTCAAGCCTTACATCCTGCGCCTGGAGCCGGGCAACGTTTACTTCTTCTGGGGCTATCGCACGTTGCACGCCAACAAGAGCTGCAGCCCCGACGTCAAGCGCGCCACCGCGCTGTTTCACTTCGGTGACCCACACACAGGAAGCCTGGCCACCCGCCTGATCCTCAGGATCAACCAGGGCCGGGCAAGACGAATGAGCAACAAGGCCGGCAGTCGCCCTTCCGCCTCACCCCGAGGCTGATACAGGCCCGCCGGCAGCGGCAAGCCCACAAGCATTGCGTCAGAAATGGAGATCACGATGATTAACGTAACCAAGACCTACCTGGGCGATATCGACAAGTTCAAGACGTATGTCGAAGGCATCTATGCGCGCGGCTGGCTGACCAACCACGGCCCGCTGGTGTGCGAACTGGAGCAGCGCCTCAAGGATTATCTGGGCGTCAAGCACGTGCTTCTGACCAACAATGGCACCCTGGCCCTGCAGGTCGCCTACCGTGCCCTGGGCCTGACCGGCAGCGCCGTGACCACGCCGTTCAGCTTCGTGGCCACCAGCAGCTCGCTGCAATGGGAAGGCATCCGCCCGATCTTCGCCGACATCGATGCCCAGACCTGGAACATCTCCCCGGAGCACATCGAAAGCCGCATCGTCTCCGACACCACCGCCATCGTCGGCACTCACGTGTTCGGCAACCCCTGCGCGGTCGAACGCATCGAAGAAATCGCCCGTCGGCGCAATCTGAAAGTCGTGTACGACGGCGCCCATGCCTTCGCGGCCCGCCATGCAGGCCAGTCGGTGCTCAACTTCGGTGACATCAGCACCCTGAGCTTCCACGCCACCAAGCTGTTCCACACCATCGAAGGCGGCGCGATCATCACCAATGACGACGAAATCGCCCGGCGGGTCTACCTGCTGTGCAACTTCGGCATTGCCGACGTCGACAAGATCGAAGGCATCGGCATCAACGCCAAGCTCAACGAATTCTCAGCGGCGATGGGCCTGTGCATCCTGGACGATATCGACAACATTCTGGCCCAGCGCGCCGAGATCGCCGAGCGCTACAACAGCGCCCTGGGCGATTACGTGCAACTGCAACAGCCGGAAAAAGACAGCCAGCTGAACAACAGCTACTACCCCATCGCCCTGCGCGACGAGCAGCAACTGCTCAACCTGCGCAGCGCGCTGAACACCAACGGCGTCAACCCGCGTCGCTACTTCTATCCGTCGCTGGACACCCTGGAATACCTGCAACCGCAGGCGGCCCAGACCGCTTCGCGCAGTCTGAGCGAGCGCGTGCTGTGCCTGCCGATCTATCCGGGCCTGTCCCGCGAAGACCAGGACCGGGTGATCCAGACCGTGATCGCCGAGTGCGGCCCCGCAAATGCCGCCTACACGACGCCTTCCCTGGCCCGCGTTATCTAGTCGAAACAGGACCTACGGATCATGCAGAACAGGCGCTCAGTCATACGCAACACTGCGTTGAGCTATGCGGGACAGGCCTACGCGTTGCTGGTGGGAATCCTGATCATGCCCTTTTACCTTGGCCACATGGGTGCCGAGGCGTACGGGCTGATCGGGTTCTTCTCGGTGCTGCAGGCCTGGTTGCAACTGCTGGATGCCGGGCTTTCGCCGAGCCTGGTGCGGGCCGTGGCCCATCAGCAGGCCAGCGACAGGCTGGACTACTTCTCCGGCCGGTTGCTGCGCTCCTTCGAGCTGATCTTCCTGCCGCTGGCCAGCCTCTGCTGCCTGGCGATGTACCTGGGCAGCGACTGGATCGCCGTGCACTGGCTCAACGCCAAAGCCCTGTCGACCGAGACGCTGGTGCAGTCCATCAGCCTGATGGGCATCGTGGTCGCGCTGCGCCTGTTTGCCACCCTCTATAAAAGCGGGATTCAAGGCCTTGAGCAGCACGCCTGGCTGAACACCGCCAACGTGGTCATCGCCACGCTGCGTTATTTCGGCGGTCTGCTGCTGGTGAGCACGATTTCCAGCGACCCGGTGACGTTCTTCGAGTTTCAGGTGCTGGTCGGGCTGGTCGAGACGCTGATCTTCGCGGTCCGCGCCTACCGGCAGATGCCGACGCCGTCCTGGCTGACCGGCTTCGACTGGCATCTGGTCAAGCCGATCATCCCGTTCGCGGCGGGCATGTCCGGCACCGCAGTGCTGTGGATCGTGCTGACCCAGATTGACAAGGTGTTGCTCTCCAAGCTGTTGCCGCTCAACGAGTACGGGTATTTCTCACTGGTGGCGCTGGTGGCCACCGGCATCCTGATGTTGAGCAACCCGCTGGCCCAGACGCTGCTGCCGCGGCTGACGGTGCTGATGGCCGAAGGCCGGCGCGATGACATGCACAACCTGTTTCTGGCGGCCAACCGCTTTGTCTGCACCTTTCTGTTTCCGCTGGCGGCACTGATTGCCCTGCACCCCTACGACATGATCTACGCCTGGTCCGGCGATCAGGTGGCGGCCCAGTGGAGCCGCTCGATCCTGCCGTGGTACTCGCTGGGCAGCGCCATCATGGCGATGAGCGCGTTTCAGTTCTACCTGCAATACGCCTATGGGCAGATGCGCCTGCATGTCTGGTACAGCGTCGTTTCCACAGTGGTCACGGTGCCTGTGATGTTGCTGGCGATTCATTACCAGGGCGCGCTGGGCGCTGCCATCGCCTGGTTCGTCCTGCGGCTGGTGTCGTTCGCCATCTGGCCTGCAATCGTGCATCAGCGCCTGGCCCCGGGGATTCACGGCCAATGGCTGCGCGACACCCTGCGCATCAGCGTGATGACCGCCGCCGGCCTTGCGATCAGTGAGCCGGTGCTGCGCCTGATCGCCAGCGACAACCGTTTCAACACGTTCATGGGTCTGGCCGCCAGCGGCCTGATCACGCTGATGGTGGTAGCCGCTAGCTACAAGCCACTGGTGACGAAGATTTCCGTCTTGTTCAGCAAACCGAGTATTTGAGCCATGGATGCTTCCAGCAATAAGGCGAATGTCTCGCCCGCCAATACCCCTCTGGTCAGCATCGTCTGCCCGGCCTACAACCAGGAAGCCTACATCGCCCAGGCGCTGGATGGCTTCCTGATGCAACAGACCACCTTCGATTTCGAAATCCTGGTCAACGACGACGCGTCCACCGACGCCACTGCCCGCATCATTGCCGACTACGCCGCGCGTTACCCGACGTTGATCCGCACCTTCTTCCACGAGACGAACCAGTTTTCGCAGGGCAAGTCATCGGTTCCCGGCCTCTTCGGCCAGGCCCGTGGCCGCTACATCGCCTATTGCGAAGGTGACGATTACTGGACCGACCCGCGCAAACTGCAGATCCAGGTGGACTTTCTCGAAAGCCACCCCGATTACGTACTGACTTACCACGACGCCATCCCCTTCGATACCAACGGCCAGTACGGCATCCAGCTGCAAGGCAAGCTGCGCGGCGATGCCTCGGCGCTGGAACTGCAGAAGACCCGGCCGATTTCGACGCTGACCACGGTGTTTCGCAACGTCTTCGACTCGCTGCCCAAGGAACTGGTGGCCGCGCCGCTCAACGACCTGGTCTGGTGGTCGCTGCTGGGCGCCTACGGCAAGGGCAAGTTCATGGCCCAGATCAAGCCCGCAGCGTACCGCCTGCACCTGGGCGGGATCTTCTCCATGCGTTCGAGCAAGCGAAAGCTGCACATGGCGCTGCAGACATCCGGCGCCCTGGCCAACTACTACCACCGCCTGGGCAACCAGGAACTCTATGAGCACTTTCTGATGGAAATGGTCGGTTACTCGCTGTCGGCAATCACCCCGCAGCGCAAGATCCTGACGCTGCTGCAGGTGGCCCGCAATTTCAGCCTCAACATCAGCAAGCGACTGGTGACGACCTTTAGCAAAGGCCATGTTCAGTAACGTCCTGGTGGTCTGCGTCGGCAACATCTGTCGCAGCCCCATGGCCGAAGCCATGCTCCGACAACGCGTGCAGAACCCCGGCATCGCGATCACGTCGGCTGGCACCCACGCCATGCTCAGCTCAACCATGGACCCCCTCGCCCGTGCCGTGCTGCAAGTCAACGGCGTGGAGGCCCACCGCCATCGTAGCCGGCAAATGGTCCGGCAGATGCTCTACGACGCGGACCTGATTCTGCTGATGGAACACCGGCAGACGCAAAGCGTGCTCAAGCTCGCGCCCGAAGTACGTGGCAAGACGTTTCTGATAGGCAAGTGGCAACAGGACATGGAAATAGCCGATCCCTATCGGCGCCCGAAATTAGCCTTTGAACAGACCTACGAGCTTCTCTCGCGTTGCGTCGACGACTGGCTTCCTTATCTTCAGTCAGGAGAACCGAGATAAATGACCGCTATGAACCGTACTTCCCTGGACGAAGTCCAGGACTCCCGGATCGATCTGGCGACTATCCTGCGCACGCTTTTCGACCACAAGGGAATGATTGCGTCGATCATGGGCGTCTGCATCCTGCTGGGGCTGACCTACGCGATCCTCGCCACGCCTATCTTCCAGGCCAACGCCATGATCCAGATCGAGCCGAAGAAAATCGGCATCGAGGGGCGCACCGAAATCAGCAGCAAGCCGCTGTCGGTATCCCAGGCGACCACCGAGATCGAGCTGATCAAATCCCGTGCGGTGCTGGGCAAAGTGGTCGACGACCTCAAGCTCTACATCATCCAGAAGCCCAAGTATGTACCGGGCCTGGGCGGCTACATGGCGCGCCACTTCAAGCCCGATCACGAGGGTGATCTGGCCGCGCCGCTGTTCGGCCTGGACAGCTACGCCTGGGGCGGCGAGAAGATCGACATCTTCCAGCTCGAAGTGCCTGAAGCGCTGCTCGGCGACAAGCTGAGCATGGTGGTGGACAAGCCCGACACTTTCAGCCTGTACGACAGCGACCACAACAAGCTGCTCAGCGGCCCGGTCGGCCAGACGGTGGAAGGCAGCGGCGTGAAGATCCAGGTGGCGGCGCTCAACGGGCGTCCCGGCACCGAGTTCACGGTGATTCGCCAACGTCCGCTGACCGCGGCACTGGACTACCAGGATCGCCTGAAAATCCTCGAGGCCGGCAAGGACTCCGGGATCGTCTACCTGTCGATCCAGGACCCGGACCCGGCCAAGGCCAAGCGCATCCTCAACGAAGTCAGCCGCCTGTACGTGCGTCAGAACGTCGAGCGCAGCTCGGCCGAAGCTGCCCAGCGCCTCGAGTTCCTGCGTTCGCAGTTGCCGGCAGTGCGCAAACAGCTGGAACAGTCGGAAATTGCCCTGAACAATTTCCAGACCAGCGCCAAGTCGGTGGACCTGAGCGTGGAAACCAAGTCGGTGCTCGATCAGGTGGTCAAGCTGGAAGGCACGCTGTCTGACCTGAAGATGAAACGGGTCGATGTCGAACGCCTGTACACCCCGGAGCACCCGACCTATCGCGGCCTGATGACCCAGATCGGCCAGGTTGAAGCGCAGAAAGCGGCGCTGCTGAAGAAAATCGAAACCCTGCCCGCGACCCAGCAGGAGCTGCTGCGCCTGACCCGTGACATGCAGGTGACTTCGCAGACCTACACCCTGTTGCTGGACAAGAGCCAGGAGCAGGACATTCTGCGGGCAGGCAGCATCGGCAACGTGCGCATCATCGACAACGCCGACGCCAACGTCGAAGAGCCGGTCAAGCCGATGCGCAAGATCATCGTGCTGGTCGCCGCCCTCGCCGGCCTGTTGCTGGCCGTCGGCGCGGTGTTCGTCCGCCAGGCCTTCTATCGCGGCGTGGACAACCCCGACGTGATCGAGAACCTGGGCATGCCGGTGTATGCGTCGCTGCCGTTCTCGCGCCAGCAGGAACGCATGGACAAGAGCAACCAGAGCCGTGGCGGCAGCAAGGAGCCCCGCCTGCTCAGTGTCAGCGCGCCAACGGAACTGGCGATCGAGTCGCTGCGCAGCCTGCGCACCAGCCTGCACTTCGCGATGCTGGAAGCGCGCAACAACGTGCTGATGATCTCCAGCCCGACCCCGGGCGTGGGCAAATCGTTCGTCTCCAGCAACCTGGCGGTGATCATTGCCCAGACCGGCAAGCGCGTGCTGTTGATCGATGCCGACATGCGCCGTGGCTACCTGCACAAGACGTTCAACCTGACGCCCAAGCACGGCCTGTCCGACACCCTGGCCGCGCGGCTGAAGAGCAAGGAAGTGATCAACCACACCGAGGTGCGCAACCTGGACTTCATCTCCTGCGGTTTCGCGGCGCCCAACCCCTCGGAGCTGTTGATGCATGACAACTTCAACAAGTTGATCACCGACCTGTCGCCGCTGTACGACCTGGTGATCGTCGACACCCCGCCAATCCTGGCCGTCACCGACGCCACGCTGGTAGGGCGCCAGTCGGGCACCTGCCTGCTGGTCACCCGCTTCGGCCTCTCCACTGCCAAGGAGATCGAAGCGAGCAAACGTCGACTGATGCACAACGGTATCCTGATCAAGGGTGCGATTTTCAACGGTGTACTGCGCAAGGCCTCGACCGCCGATTACGACTGCGCAGCCTACGGCTACGACTACACCACGGTTCGCAAGTGAACCCTGGGGCAGGACCTGCCACCCGATCAATCCGGCCCTAGAGCCAGAGACACTATCACAGGAGATACAAATGGCCCGGACCATAGCAATGATGCAGCCCTACCTGTTTCCCTACCTGGGTTACTTTCAGCTGATAGCTGCCGCAGATGTCTTCGTCCTGGGCGATGATCTGCAATACATTCGATCCGGTTGGGTCAACCGCAACCGGATCCTGAGCAACGGCGAGGCGAAACTGATCACCTTTCCATTGAAAAAGGACCGTTTCGAGCTGCCGATCAACCAGCGCCAGTTGTGCGACAACTTCACCAGCGAAGGGGAACGCCTGCTGCGTCAGATCTCGCAGAACTACCAGAAGGCGCCCTACTTCGCCCAGGTGATGCCGCTGATCGAGCGTCTGGTCCGTTTCCCCCAGCAGAACATCGCGCTGTATGCCGAACATGCGATTCGCGAGCTGTGCGCCTACCTGCACATCGTCACCCCGATCATGCGCGGGTCCGACCTTGACGTGGGCACGCCCACCGACAAACAGGATCGTGTGATTCGCATCGTGCAGACCTTCGCCGCGACCACCTTCATCAACCCTGAAGGCGGTTCGGTGCTCTACGACCGCGCGCTGTTTGCCGAGAACGGGCTGAAGGTTCATTTCTTCCGGATGGATCCGGTGGTCTACCGGCAGTTCAAGCATCCCTTCGTCGCAAACCTGTCTATTATCGATGTGCTCATGTTCAACTGCGTCGAGCAGATCCAGCAAATGCTTAACAGCTTCACCCTGGACAAGGGCGAAGAGCCGCAAGGCAAAGGTTTTCTGTTTGAGATACTCAATCACCCGAACGTAGTAACGGCGGGTCAGAACCGGATGGCAATGGAGTGAAGGATTATGTCTCAGATCGATTGCAGTTCCAGCAACCTTGCACGCTGGTATCTGATCCAGACCAAGCCACGCCAGGAAGGGCGCGCCGAGGAGCATCTGCAGCGTCAGAGCTTCGAATGCTATCGCCCGGTCAAGCGCACTGAAAAGAAACGCGGCTCGCGCGCAGCCACCGAAGAGGAGCTGTTCCCCGGCTACCTGTTCATTCGCATGGATCAGACCCACGATAACTGGTACCCGATCCGCTCCACTCGGGGTGTCGCGCGGATCGTGACCTTCGGCGGGATGCCGATTCCGGTCAAGGACGAGCTGATCGAGCAGATCCGCGACCGCCTGCTGGCGCCGCCGCCCAAGGTCACCTTTGAACAGGGTGAGGCGGTGCGTATCACGGCTGACGGGTTCAACGACATCGAGGCGATCTTCCTCGCCGCCGATGGCGACGAACGCGCGGTGATCCTGCTCAACCTGCTGCACCGCGAACAGAAAGTGACCCTGCCGGTCAGCAGCCTGTCGCGGATGGAAGCGCGGGTCTAGGCTCACCATTTCCACGTAGCAGCACGGCTTGCCGGCGGGGGCGACCTCACAAA
>NZ_JANHKS010000085.1 GCF_028682175.1 Pseudomonas putida
AAAATTAGAACCCCGGGCGCGCTGCGGCGATCGCCACCACTGCAATCCCCACCAACAGATTGATACCCACCAGCCGCCGGATCCCGCCCAGCGCCGCGGCCCCTTCGGCCCATTGCTCTGCCGCCACGGCCTTCTGCAACTGCGGCAGGTTCAGGGTCGAGATGCGCAGAAACAACGCCACCATCACCACATACAGCCCGATCATCACCTGCACATAGCGTGGCGCGGTCTGGAAACCGCTGAAATTGATGTTGATCATCCCAATCCCCGTGACCGGCAGCATGATCACCGCGCACCAGACCCAGACGAAAAATCGCGGAAACACCTGCGCCCACAACTTCAGCCGCATCGGGCCTTCGAGGGCTGCGATGACCGCTGGTCGCAGAATCATCCAGGCAAAGAACATCCCTCCTACCCACAAGACCGCAGATAACACATGCAAGGTGTAGACAAAGGCTACAGGCGACATCGAGAACTCCGATCTGCACAGAAAGAATTAGCGCGGTATGATAGCCGCCCCGCTGCGACCACTGATAATTTATCCAGCGTTTTTTCATTTGCAACCCTGTGACGCCGAGCCAGCTACCCAGCCCATGATCAGTACCGAACTCAAATCCCAGATTCAGGGCGCCTATTCGCGTTTCCTCGAAGCCAAGAGCCTCAAGCCTCGCTACGGCCAGCGTTTGATGATCGCCGAGGTGGCCAAGGTGCTGGGCGACGTCGAGACCGACGAGGAAGGCCGGCGTTCGGGGGATCCTGCGGTGGTCGCGGTCGAGGCGGGAACCGGTACCGGCAAGACGGTGGCCTACGCCATCGCCTCCATTCCCACCGCCAAGGCCGCCGGCAAACGGCTGGTGATCGCGACGGCGACCGTGGCCCTGCAAGAGCAGATCGTGCACAAGGACCTGCCGGACCTGATGCGCAACAGCGGCCTGAACTTCTCGTTCGCCCTGGCCAAGGGCCGGGGGCGCTACATGTGCCTGTCCAAGCTCGACATGCTCCTGCAAGAAGGCAACGCGCAAAGCGCCACGGCCCAGTTGTTCGAGGAAGAAGGCTTCAAGATCGAGGTCGATGAGGCCAGCCAGAAGCTGTTCACCACCATGATCGAAAAGCTCGCGGGGAATAAGTGGGACGGCGACCGTGACAGTTGGCCACAAGAGCTGGCTGACCAGGACTGGGCGCGGCTGACCACCGACCACAGCCAGTGCACCAACAGGCATTGTCCGAATTTTCAGCAGTGCGCCTTCTACAAGGCTCGCGAAGGTATGGGAAAAGTCGACGTCATCGTCACCAACCACGACATGGTCCTTGCCGACCTGGCGCTGGGCGGCGGTGCTGTCCTGCCCGATCCGCGGGACACCCTGTACGTGTTCGACGAAGGCCACCACCTGCCTGACAAGGCCATCGGCCATTTTGCCCATTTCAGTCGCTTGCGCTCCACCGCCGACTGGCTGGAGCAGACCGCCAAGAACCTCACCAAGTTGCTGGCGCAGCACCCCTTGCCCGGCGACCTGGGCAAGCTGATCGAGCAGGTGCCGGAGCTGGCCCGCGAGATCAAGGCGCAACAGCAGTTCATGTTCACTGCCTGCGAGCAACTGGCCGACTTCAAGACCGGCGAAGACATGGAAGGCCGCGAGCGTCCGCGCCATCGTTTCGTGGGTGGCGTGGTGCCCGAGCACATGCGCGAGATGGGCATCGAACTCAAGAAGGGCTTTGCCCGGCTCGACGACCTGTTCACCCGCCTGACCGAACTGCTCAAGGAAGGCATGGATGGCGAGGTGAACATCGGCATCGCCAGCCACCAGGCCGAAGAGTGGTATCCATTATTCGGCAGCCTGCTGGCACGTGCCCACGGCAACTGGGAGCTGTGGACCGCCTTTACCGCCGAAGATCCGGAAAACAGCCCGCCCATGGCGCGCTGGCTGACCCTGGCCGAGAGCGGCTCGCTGTTCGACATCGAGGTCAATGCCAGCCCGATCCTTGCGGCCGAGATGCTGCGCCGCAACCTGTGGAACGTGGCCTACGGCGCGCTGGTCACCTCTGCGACGCTGACCGCGCTGGGCAAGTTCGACCGCTTCCGCATGCGGGCCGGCCTGCCCAAGGATGCGGTCACCGCCGTGGTGCCGAGTCCGTTTCATCATTCCGATGCCGGCGTACTGCGGGTTCCGGATCTGAACGCCGATCCGCGCAATGCCGCCGAGCATACCGCAGCGATCATTCGCGAACTGCCGGGGCTGGTCGAGGGCTCCAAGGGCACGCTGGTGCTGTTCTCGTCGCGCAAGCAGATGCAGGAAGTGTTCGATGGTCTGGAGCGCGACTGGCGCAAGCGGGTGTTCATCCAGGGCAACCTGTCCAAGCAGGAGACCCTGAACAAGCACAAGGCGCGGGTCGATGGCGGCGATGAAAGCGTGTTGTTCGGCCTGGCCAGCTTCGCCGAAGGCGTCGACCTGCCGGGGGCTTACTGTGAGCATGTGGTGATCGCCAAGATCCCGTTCGCCGTGCCGGATGACCCGGTGGAAGCCGCGCTGGCCGAGTGGATCGAGGCTCGCGGCGGCAATCCGTTCATGGAAATCGCCGTGCCCGATGCATCGCTCAAGTTGATTCAGGCCTGTGGCCGCCTGCTGCGCACCGAGCAGGATCGCGGGATCATCACCCTGCTGGACCGGCGAGTGGTCACCCAGCGCTATGGCAAGGCGATCCTCAATGCGTTGCCGCCGTTCCGTCGCGAAATTTCCTGAAACCCATCGGGGATGAAACGGGGTTGATCGGGTCTTATCTCGGCCTGCCTGAGCATCGCGGCTGACGCCAGTGCTCGGGTGTCCGAAGATTCTGGAGCCCCGATCCCATGATTCGCCCCACGCTGTCCGCCGTTCTCGCACTGGCCTGCATTGCACCTGTGTACGCGGCGCCCGATGGTCAGCAGACACTGTTCAACTTTGTGCGTCCTGCCGATGTGGTGCAGGTCACCACACAGGACGCCACGCTGCCCCAGGCCAACGCCGAGCAGACGCCTGAGGGCGATGTGCTGCGCCGGGTGACTTTCAACCCGGCCGCCAACCCCAGCCTGAGCCTGACCCCACAGAGCGGCGTCTGGGACTGGAGCGCCGACAGCGCCATGACCCTGCGCCTGCAAAGCGCGATGGACTGGGCGCTGACGCTGCATGTGCGGATCGAGAGTGCCGACGGCAAAATCCTGGACAGCCGCATCGACCTGCCGGCGGGCCCTGCGCAAACCCTGATCGTGCCACTCAAGGCCAGCTCCCCGCTGAGCCAGGGCATGCGCGTCGGGCCGCCCATGCCCTGGACTTACGAAGGCCAGCGCGTGCTGCTGGCCAGCACCGAGGGCGATCTGGACCTGGCCCAGGTGAAGTCGGTGACTGTGTCGATGTCCCGGCCTGATGTTGCCCAGAGTGTGCTGATCGAGAAGTTCGGTGTGCAGCAGGGCGATGCGGTGATGAAGGCCGCCTACAGCAATCTGCTGGACGGCTATGGCCAATACACCCGTGGCAAATGGCCGGACAAGATCACCAGCGATGACCAGCTCAAATCCCTGGCGGCCAAAGAGCAACAGCAGCTCAAGGGCTGGATCAAGGACCGCCCGGCCCATGACAAATACGGCGGCCTGCTGAAAGGCCCGACTTTCGAGGCCAAGGGCTTCTTTCGGACTGAAAAGCGCAATGACCGCTGGTATCTGGTGACGCCCGAAGGCCACCCGTTCTACTCCCTGGGCGTCAACGCCATCGCGGCGGATGACAGCCAGACCTACGTCGAAGGGCGAGAATCGATGTTCGGCAGCCTGCCCGGCAACGATGACCCGCTGGCGGTGTTCTACGGCACCGGCAATGACCACCGCGAGACGGGGGCGAGCAAGGGGCGACAGTTCGATGCAGGGCGCTGGTTCGATTTCTACGGTGCCAACCTGCAGCGAACCTATGGCGTGCAACCGGTCAGCCTGGATCTGAAGCGCTGGACTGATCACACCCTGCAACGCCTCGAGGCCTGGGGCTTCAACACCATCGGCAACTGGAGCGAGCCCGAGCTTGGCAACCGCGAGCGCGTGCCCTACACCTTGCCGCTGTCCATCGTCGGTGATTACGTCAGCATCAGCACCGGCCACGACTGGTGGGGCGGCATGCCCGATCCGTTCGATCCGCGTTTTGCCATGGCCACCGAGCGCGCGGTGGCCATCGCTGCACGGGATCACCGTGACGATCCCTACCTGATCGGCTACTTCGCCGACAACGAACTGGCCTGGGCCGGGCCCGGAAACGATCCGAAGGACCGTTACGCGCTGGCCTATGGCACGCTGAAACTGACCACCGACGTTCCGGCGAAGCGGGCGTTCCTCAAGCAACTGCGCGACAAGTACCGCAATCAGGAAGGGCTGTCCAAGGCTTGGGGCATCGATCTGCCGGCCTGGGAGTTGATGGAGGATCCGGGGTTCGAGCCGCCACTGCCGAACCCCGAGCATCCGGAGATCGAGAACGACTTCAGGCATTTTCAGCACGTGTTTGCGCAGACCTACTTCAAGACCATTTCCGATGCCTTGAAGTGGCACGCGCCTAACCACCTGCTGCTGGGCGGACGTTTCGGTGTCAGCACCCCGGAAGTGATTCAGGCCTGCGCCCAGTACTGCGACGTGCTGAGCTTCAATCTGTATGCGCTCAAACCTCAGGACGGCGTGGACTTCGCGCAGCTCAAGGTGCTGGACAAGCCGGTGCTGGTCAGCGAGTTCCATTTCGGCTCGCGGGATCGCGGACCGTTCTGGGGCGGCGCCGTCGAAGTGCCTCGCGAAGAAGACCGTGGGCCTGCCTACGCCAACTTCCTGAAAAGCGCATTGGCCGAGCCTTCGATTGTCGGCGTGCACTGGTTCCAGTACCTGGATGAGCCTGCCACCGGGCGCATGCTCGATGGCGAAAACGGCCATCTGGGGTTGGTGAGCATTACCGACGTGCCGTATCAGGGGTTTGTCGAAGCGGTGCGCAAGGCCAATGGGCAGGTGATTGATGTGATCGGCAAGCCACAATGACCCGTAGGAGCGCGCTTGCCCGCGACGGTGGTGTGTCATGGGAAACATCCGTTATAGACAAATCGCCATCGCGGGCAAGCGCGCTCCTACAGGTTTTGTCGTAAGTCTGACAGCGTGCCGCTGTTCCCAAACCGCTCAATCGCTGGAACAATGCACGCCATTTTTCTGCAGCCTGACCGGAGGGCGACACCGTGCAGATCCAGGGTCATTTCGAGCTTCAATTCGAAGCCGTGCGCGAAGCCTTTGCCGCATTGTTCGACGATCCGCAAGAGCGCGGCGCTGCGCTGTGCGTGCAGATCGGCGGCCAGACGGTGCTCGACCTGTGGGCAGGCTGTGCCGACAAGGACGGCGCCGAGGCCTGGCACACAGACACCATCGCCAACCTGTTTTCCTGCACCAAGACCTTCACCGCAGTCACCGCCCTGCAGTTGGTGGGCGAGGGCAAGCTGAACCTGGACGAGTCGGTGGCGCGCCTGTGGCCTGAATTCGCGGCCGCCGGCAAGCAGGCCATCACCCTGCGCCAGTTGCTGTGCCACCAGGCCGGCTTGCCCGCCCTGCGCGACATGCTGCCGGCCGAAGCGCTCTACGACTGGCAAGCGATGACCGACGCGCTGGCTGCCGAGCAGCCCTGGTGGACGCCGGGGCAGGGGCACGGTTATGCCGCGATTACCTACGGCTGGCTGGTCGGCGAAGTCATCCGCCGTGCCGAAGGGCGCGGGCCGGGTGAGTCCATCGCGGCGCGCATCTGCCGGCCGCTGGGGCTGGATTTCCACGTCGGTCTGCCGGACGAGGAATTCCATCGCGTGGCCCATATCGCCCGCGGCAAGGGCAACGTCGGCGATGAAGCGGCCCAGCGCCTGCTCCAGGCGACGATGCGCGAACCCACCTCCATGACCGCCCGCGCGTTCACCAACCCGCCGTCGATCATGACCAGCACCAACAAACCCGAATGGCGGCGCATGCAACAACCTGCCGCCAATGGCCACGGCAACGCCCGCAGCCTTGCCGGGTTCTATAGCGGTTTGCTGGATGGCAGCCTGCTGGACGCCGAGCTGATCAACGAGCTGACCCGCGAGCACAGCATCGGCCAGGACAAGACGCTGCTGACCCAGACGCGCTTCGGCCTGGGCTGCATGCTCGACCAGCCCGAGGTGCCCAATGCCACCTTCGGCCTGGGCGGCAAATCCTTCGGCCATCCTGGCGCCGGTGGTTCCGTGGGGTTCGCCGATCCGGAGCGCGATGTGGCCTTTGGCTTCGTCACCAACACGCTGGGCCCCTATGTGCTGATGGATCCCCGGGCACAGCGTCTGGTCCGGGTGCTTGGTGAGTGTTTGCAATAACTGTCGCTGATAAGTGCTTGTTCTACCGACTGTCAGTTAAACCGCCCATATGGGAACCGTAGGGCGGTTTCTTTTTCCAACTCGGCGTTTATGCGTGTTATATGGGCGCTGCTTCGTTCATTTTCTGATCAATTTTTTGTGGGTCACCCATGTCTGCCAACAAAAGTCTCGCATTTGCACTGTGCCTCGCCGTTACCGGTTGCGCGCAAACCCCTCAGGACTCGTCGGCCAGCAACGACCATTGGTGGTCGTTCGGCTCCGGCAACAGCGCCGACGCTGCCAAGGCCGCGCCGGTGAAGCCTGCGGCCAGCCCGGCTGCCGCTGAAGTGGCCAAGACTGAAGCCGAGAGCGGCAGCCACTGGTACTGGCCGTTCGGCTCCGACCACGGCACCACCGAGAAGAAGCCGGAAGTGGCAGCGACCAAGCCGAGCGCCCCTGAAGTCGCCAAGGCCGATACCGGCAGCAAATGGTGGTGGCCATTCGGAGGCAGCGAAGCGAAGAAAGACGCAGCGCCTGCCTTGCCGAAGATCGACCCGAAAGTCACCCAGGCCTGGCTCGACCTCAACGAGCCGAAAGTGCGCGAGGCGATCAAGGACAGCAAGTTCGAACTCGAGCGCCGTGAAGACGTGCTGGTCGTGACGGCACCGGTGGACAGCACCTTCAACCCGGACCGTCCGGAAATGCTGCTGCCGATCAACCTCGGCCCGATCACCCGCATGGCCAAGCTGGTCGAAGGCGATCAGAAATCCGCCGTGCTGGTACTCGGCCACGCCGACGTCGCCAGCGACAGTAACCTCAAGATCAGCCAGCAGCGCGCACAGTCGGTGGCGGCGATCTTCCGCCTCAGCGGCCTGGAGCGTAATCGCCTGAACCTGCGCGGCATGGGCGCGGCAATGCCTCGTGTCACCGCAGATACCGCTTCGGCGCGTGCCCAGAACCGTCGCGTTGAAGTGATTCTCACGCCGCAGGATTCGATGGTCGCCTTGTTGGCCAAGTACAACCTGCCAGCGGTACCGGCGCCGACCATGGTCGCTGTGAAGGAAGCCCAGCCAGCAGTCGCCCCGGCACCGGCCACCAAGGCCGCGCCTGCCAAATCCGCCGCCCCGGCCAAGAAGGCAGCGCCGGCCAAGGCTCCGGCAACCAAGAAAGCGCCTGCCAAGAAAGCCACTGCTACCAAGGCCAAGGCCGCACCCGCCAAGCCTGCCGCCAAGAAAGCAGCCAGCGACGCGCAAGCCAGCAGCAACTGAGGGTAATATCGCTATCCCGTCCACGGATTTCGATAAAGGAAGGCAGTGATGAGCCAGCGTCTGGCTGACATGCGTCGCAACTACGCCCGCGAGGGTCTGACCGAAGCCCAGGCTCCGGAAGAACCCTTCGCGCTGTTCCACCAGTGGTTCGACGAGGCGGTGAAGACCGAGCAGGCGCCGGTCGAAGCCAACGCCATGACCCTGGCGACCGTCGATGCCGACGGTCGTCCTCACTGCCGGGTCCTGCTGCTCAAGGGGCTGGACGCTCAGGGGTTCACCTTCTTCAGCAACTACGACAGCGCCAAAGGCCAGCAGATGGCGGCTCACCCCTTTGCCGCCATGACTTTCTTCTGGCCGACCCTGGAGCGTCAGGTGCGCATCGAGGGGCGGATCTCGAAGGTTTCCCACGAAGAATCCGACGCCTATTTCCAGGTTCGTCCTCTGGGCAGCCGCCTGGGAGCGTGGGCTTCGCCGCAAAGCCGGGTGATCGCCGACCGCGAAGAACTGGAAGGACTGCTCAAGGCCACCGAGGCGCGGTTCAGCGATGGCCAGCCGCACTGCCCTGAACATTGGGGTGGCTACCGCCTGGTGCCGGACCGGATCGAATTCTGGCAGGGCCGGCCAAGCCGCCTGCACGACCGGCTCAATTATCGGCTGGTCGATGGTGCCTGGACCCGCGAACGCCTGGCGCCCTAGACCTGCGATTCTGCCGGTGGGGAGGTTGGATCGGCATTTCTTTGAATCAATCGCCCATGCCGTCGTCCATACTGATAGACGCTGGCGGCTTTCTGTATAGCGCCTGAATGAACGTAAATAATCGGTACAGGTTCGTGACATGACTCAGCGCCGCAGAGTTTAATCGCCACCTGTTCCTTTGGAGATGAATGTTATGCGTAAGTCTGTTCTGTTGGTTGCTTCGTTCACTGCCATGGCGCTGACGCTGGGCGGCTGTACTTCGAGCCTGACCGGCGACTCCTATTCGCGCGATGAAGCTCGCCAAGTCCAGACCGTACGCCTGGGCACCATCGAGTCCTTGCGCCCTGTGAAGATTGAAGGCACCAAGACCCCGATCGGCGCCGGTGCCGGTGCGATCGTCGGTGGTGTGGGTGGTAGCGCCATTGGTGGCGGTCGCGGCAGTATCGTTACCGCCGTGATCGGTGCGGTGGCCGGTGGCCTGCTCGGTTCGGCCGCCGAGGGTGGCCTGACCCGTGCGCAGGGTGTGGAAATCACCGTGCGTGAAGATGACGGCAGCATGCGTGCCTACGTGCAGGAAGTTCAGGAAAACGAGATCTTCCGTGTTGGCGAGCGTGTTCGCATCATGACTGTGAACGGGACCAGCCGCGTTACTCACTGATCCTGCCGCAAATAAAAACGCCCCGATCTTCGGGGCGTTTTTGTTCGCGGGATATCACTCCTTTTCGTAGCAGCACGGCTTGCCGGCGGGAGCGGTGGGTCAGACAAAGAGGCAGTGCCTGATACGACGCCCCCGCCGGCAAGTCGTGCTGCTACGGTTCAGTGCGCCTTGCGGCTGGAAAGCGCGGTGATTGCGTAGCCGATCAACGCGGCCAGGATCGACCCGGTCAGGATGCCCATCCGGTCCACCCCGGCGAATTCGCTTTGTCCCGGCACGAACGCCAGCGAGCCGACGAACAGGCTCATGGTGAAGCCGATGCCGCACAGGATCGACACACCCAGCACCTGGCCCCAGTTGGCGCCGGCCGGAAGCGTGGCCATGCCGGTCTTGATCGCCAGCCAGGTCAGGCCGAACACGCCCAGCATCTTGCCCAGCAGAAGGCCCGCAGCGATGCCCATGGGGACGTGATGGGTGAAGCTGTCCAGGCTCACGCCCGTGAGCGAAACCCCGGCATTGGCGAAGGCGAACAGCGGCAGGATGGCGTAGGCGACCCAGGGGTGCAGGGCGTGTTCCAGCGTCTGCAGGGCAGAGGCGGTTTGCCCCGTGGATTTGAGCGGAATGCAGAACGCCAGCACCACGCCGGCCAGGGTGGCATGCACGCCACTCTTGAGCACGCACACCCACAGCACCAGGCCGACCAGCAGGTAGGGTGCGAGTTTCGTCACCCCCAGGCGGTTCATCGCGATCAGGGCCAGGATCGAGGCGCCGGCCAGCGATAGCGACAGTGTGGACAACTCCCCCGAGTAAAAGAGTGCGATAACGATGATCGCGCCCAGGTCGTCGATGATCGCCAGGGTCATCAGAAACAGCTTGAGCGATACCGGTACGCGCTTGCCCAGCAGCGCGAGTACGCCCAGGGCGAAGGCGATGTCGGTCGCCATGGGAATCGCCCAGCCGCTCATGGCCGCAGGGTCGTCCTTGTTCAGCGCCCAGTAGATCAGCGCCGGCACCACCATGCCGCCGATGGCGGCCACGCCCGGCAGGACGATCTGCGAGGGACGCGACAGATGACCCTGAAGTACCTCGCGTTTGACCTCAAGGCCAATAAGCAGGAAGAACAGCGCCATCAGGCCGTCGTTGATCCACAGCAGGAGCGGTTTGGCGATCTTCAATGCGCCGATCTGCGCCACCACCGGCGTGTCGAGCAGGCCGTTGTAGAGCCAGGAAAGCGGCGAGTTATTGATCAGCAGGGCGAGGGCGGCTGCAGCGATCAGCAACAGACCGCCAGCCGCCTCAAGCTGGAAAAAGCGTTTGAATGTATTGCGTACGGGCAAGGTCACTCTCCATGGACATGCGCAAAAGGAGCGCCACCGTACCGCGTGTTCTTATTGCTGAAAACAAAAGTTATATTCGATTTTGTTATAAAAAATTGAATATGAACCTGTATACAAAGGATTTGTGTGAAGTGTTACAAAGTGCTGCAGGGCTTATACGACGGGGCTTGTAGGAATCTTCAACAAACCCGTAGCAGCCCGGCCGGGCGGCGCTCCGCTTGCCGGCGGGAGCGATCTCAAGGACGCCCCCGCCGGCAAGCCGTGCTGCTACGGTCGGTATAGTTCAGGTATTGCGTTTGTTACTCGACGATACCCAACATGCTCTTGGCCAAGGCTTCGGCGATACGAATCCCGTCGACACCCGCCGACATGATCCCTCCCGCGTAGCCTGCGCCTTCACCGGCCGGGAACAGGCCCTTGACGTTGAGGCTCTGCATGTCCGCGCCGCGGGTGATGCGCAGCGGCGAGGAGGTGCGGGTTTCGATGCCGGTCAGCACCGCATCGGCCTGGGAGAAGCCGCGGATCTGTTTTTCGAACGCCGGCAACGCTTCGCGAATCGCCTCGATAGCGAAGGCGGGCAGGGCATCGGCCAGGTCCGTGAGTTTCACGCCGGGCTTGTAGGACGGCTCGACGCTGCCCAGCTCGGTGGACGCCTTGCCTGCGATGAAATCACCCACTAGTTGCGCAGGCGCTTCGTAGTTCTCGCCGCCCATGATGTAGGCGTGGGATTCCAGGCGTTCCTGCAGCTCGATACCGGCCAGCGGGCTGCCCGGATAGTCTTCGTCCGGGGTGATGCCGACCACGATGCCTGAGTTGGCGTTGCGCTCGTTGCGTGAGTACTGGCTCATTCCGTTGGTAACCACGCGGTTCGGCTCGGAAGTCGCCGCCACCACGGTGCCGCCCGGGCACATGCAGAAGCTGTACACCGAACGCCCGTTTTTCGCGTGGTGCACCAGTTTGTAGTCGGCAGCGCCGAGCTTCGGGTGCCCGGCGTACTTGCCCAGGCGCGCGCGGTCGATCAGCCCTTGCGGGTGTTCGATGCGGAAACCCACCGAGAACGGCTTGGCTTCCATGTACACGCCACGGCCGTGGAGCATGCGGAAGGTGTCACGGGCGCTGTGGCCCAGGGCCAGGATCACGTGGCGCGACTCGATGCGCTCGCCGCTGGCAAGCTCCACGCCCTGCAACTGGCCGTCTTCGATCAGCACGTCGGTGACGCGCTGTTCAAAACGAACCTCGCCACCCAGCGCTTCGATCTGCTGGCGCATGTTTTCCACGACGCCGGTCAGGCGGAACGTGCCGATGTGCGGCTTGCTGACGTAGAGGATTTCTTCCGGCGCGCCGGCCTTGACGAACTCGTGCAGGACCTTGCGCCCGTGGAATTTCGGGTCCTTGATCTGGCTGTAGAGTTTGCCGTCGGAGAAGGTGCCTGCGCCGCCTTCACCGAACTGCACGTTGGACTCGGGGTTGAGCACGTTCTTGCGCCACAGGCCCCAGGTATCCTTGGTGCGCTGACGGACTTCCTTGCCGCGTTCGAGGATGATCGGCTTGAAGCCCATCTGTGCCAGCAGCAGGCCGGCGAAGATGCCGCACGGGCCGAAACCGACGACCAGCGGGCGTTCGGCGAGATCGGCAGGCGCCTGGCCAACGACCTTGTAGCTGACGTCCGGTGCGGGTGTCAGGTGCTTGTCGTGGCTCAGGCGCTTGAGCAGCGCGGCTTCGTCGCGCACTTCAAGGTCGATGGTGTAGATGAATTGCAGTTCGGTGGATTTCTTGCGCGCATCGTAGCTGCGCTTGAAGAGGGTGAAATCCAGCAGCTCGTCGCTGTCGATGCCCAGGCGTTGCAGCAGCGCAGGGCGCAGCTCTTCATCCGCGTGGTCCAGCGGCAGTTTGAGTTCGGTGATTCGTAACATTGAAAGGTCCGGTTTCGGGCCGCAGGATCGGCCCGGCAGCGCTACAAGAACCGGAGATTATAAGCCAGATTGGACATTGAACGTTACCCGAAGCCTGGTCGCGCGCCGACCGTCCGTAGCAGCACGGCTTGCCGGCGGGAGCGGTGGATCAGACGACACATCATTGACTGATAGATCGGAAGA
>NZ_JANHKS010000086.1 GCF_028682175.1 Pseudomonas putida
CGCAACTGAATGTCACGCCACCGAGGATTCCAGGAAATCCTGGGCGAAGCGTTGCAACACGCCGCCCGCTTCGTAGATCGAGACCTCTTCACCCGTATCCAGACGGCAGGTGACCGGCACTTCCAGGCGCTCGCCGTTGCTGCGATGGATCACCAGGGTCAGCGTTGCACGGGGCGTGCGCTCACCGATCACGTCGAAGGTTTCAGTGCCATCGATGCCCAGCGTGGTGCGGTCGGTGCCCGGCTTGAACTCCAGCGGCAACACGCCCATGCCCACCAGGTTGGTGCGGTGAATCCGCTCGAAACCTTCGGCAACGATCGCCTCGACGCCTGCCAGACGCACGCCCTTGGCCGCCCAGTCCCGGGACGAGCCCTGCCCGTAGTCGGCGCCAGCCACGATAATCAGCGGCTGCTTGCGCTCCATGTAGGTCTCGATGGCTTCCCACATGCGGGTGACCTTGCCTTCCGGCTCGATCCGCGCCAGCGAACCCTGTTTGACCTTGCCGTTCTCCTGCACCATCTCGTTGAACAGTTTCGGGTTGGCAAAGGTCGCGCGCTGGGCGGTCAGGTGATCGCCGCGGTGGGTGGCGTAAGAGTTGAAGTCCTCTTCGGGCAGGCCCATCTTCGCCAGGTACTCACCCGCCGCGCTGTCGAGCATGATCGCGTTGGACGGCGACAGGTGATCGGTGGTGATGTTGTCCGGCAGGACCGCCAGCGGGCGCATGCCCTTGAGGGTACGTTCGCCGGCCAGGGCACCTTCCCAGTACGGTGGGCGACGGATGTAGGTGCTCATCGGACGCCATTCGTACAGCGGCTCGACCTTGGGACCGGTGTCCTCATGGATAGCGAACATCGGAATGTAGACCTGACGGAATTGCTCGGGCTTGACCGACGCCTTGACCACCGCGTCGATTTCCTCGTCGCTGGGCCAGATGTCTTTGAGGCGGATTTCTTCGCCATTGGCGCTGATACCCAGCACATCTTTCTCGATATCGAAGCGAATGGTTCCGGCGATGGCGTAGGCCACCACCAGCGGCGGCGAGGCGAGAAACGCCTGCTTGGCGTAGGGATGGATGCGTCCGTCGAAGTTGCGGTTGCCCGACAGCACGGCCGTGGCGTAAAGATCGCGGTCGATGATTTCCTGCTGGATCACCGGGTCCAGCGCACCGGACATGCCGTTGCAGGTGGTGCAGGCAAACGCCACGACGCCAAAGCCCAATTGCTCAAGCTCGGAAGTCAGCCCCGCTTCGTCCAGGTACAGCGCCACGGTTTTCGAGCCCGGCGCCAGCGAGGACTTGACCCACGGCTTGCGGGTCAGTCCCAGCTTGTTGGCATTGCGCGCCAGCAGCCCCGCCGCGATGACGTTGCGCGGGTTGCTGGTGTTGGTGCAACTGGTGATGGCCGCAATGATCACCGCGCCATCCGGCATCTCGCCGGGGGTCTCCTGCCAGGCACCGGCGATGCCTTTGCTCGCCAGGTCCGCCGTGGCCACTCGGGCATGGGGGTTCGAAGGCCCGGCCATGTTGCGCACGACGCTGGACAGGTCAAAGCTCAGCACCCGCTCGTATTCGGCTGTGGCCAGGCTGTCGCCCCACAGGCCGGTGTGTCTGGCGAAGGTTTCCACCAGCTTGACCTGCTGGTCGTCGCGCCCGGTCAGGGTCAGGTAGTCGATGGTCTGCTGGTCGATGGCGAACATCGCAGCGGTGGCGCCGTATTCCGGGGCCATGTTGGAGATGGTCGCGCGGTCGCCCAGGGTCAATGCACGGGCACCTTCACCGTAGAACTCAAGGTACGCGCCTACAACCTTCTGCTTGCGCAGGTATTCGGTCAGCGCGAGCACCACGTCGGTGGCGGTGATGCCAGGCTGCGGGCGACCTGTCAGCTCGACGCCGATGATGTCCGGCAGGCGCATCCACGAGGCGCGGCCCAGCATCACGTTTTCGGCTTCCAGCCCGCCGACGCCAATGGCGATCACGCCCAGCGCATCGACGTGAGGGGTGTGGCTGTCGGTGCCGACCAGGGTGTCCGGGAAGGCCACGCCATTGAGGGTCTGGATCACCGGCGACATCCGCTCCAGATTGATCTGGTGCATGATGCCGTTGCCCGGCGGGATCACTTCGACGTTCTTGAACGCCTGCTTGGTCCAGTTGATGAAGTGGAAACGGTCTTCGTTGCGGCGATCTTCGATGGCGCGGTTCTTGGCGAACGCATCGGGGTCGTAGCCACCACATTCGACGGCCAGCGAGTGGTCGACGATCAGTTGCACCGGCACCACCGGATTGACCTGCGCCGGGTCGCCGCCCATGTCGGCAATCGCATCACGCAGGCCCGCCAGGTCGACCAGTGCGGTCTGGCCGAGGATGTCGTGACACACCACGCGCGCTGGAAACCAGGGAAAGTCGAGGTCGCGCTTGCGCTCGATCAATTGCGTGAGTGAAGCCTTGAGCGTTGCCGGGTCGCAGCGACGCACCAGGTTTTCTGCCAGCACCCGGGAGGTGTACGGCAGGGTGGCGTAGGCGCCCGGCTTGATCGAATCGACAGCCTCACGGGCGTCGAAAAAGTCGAGCGAGGTGCCGGGCAGCTGCTTGCGATATTCAGTGTTCATTGTCAGGACTCGGTCACGGTGTGTTTCAAAGGGCAGGTCCGCCCCTGAGTCCGGACTCCAACCACCCCTGTAGGAGTGAGCTTGCTCGCGATGGCGTTCGTTCAGTCACCGTACATGTGTCAGACAAATCGCTATCGCGAGCAAGCTCACTCCTACAGGGATCCGTGGTGCATCCAGATCCCGGTGCAGGCCTCCCACCACTCAGCGTTGTTCGATTGGCACGAACTTGCGCTGTTCGACGCCGATGTACTCGGCGCTCGGGCGGATGATGCGGTTGCTGGCGCGCTGTTCGAACACGTGGGACGCCCAGCCGGTCAGGCGCGAGCAGACGAAGATCGGCGTGAACAGCTTGGTCGGGATGCCCATGAAGTGGTACGCCGAGGCATGGTAGAAGTCGGCGTTGGGGAACAGCTTCTTCTGCTCCCACATGGTCTTGTCGATGGCCTCGGAGACCGGGAACAGCACCTTGTCGCCTACTTCGTCCGCGAGTTTTTTCGACCAGCCCTTGATGACCTCGTTGCGCGGGTCGTTGTCTTTGTAGATCGCGTGGCCGAAGCCCATGATCTTGTCCTTGCGCGCCAGCATCTCCAGGGTGCCCTTGACCGCATCGTCGGCCGAGGAGAATTTCTGGATCATTTCCATGGCCGCTTCGTTGGCGCCGCCGTGCAACGGACCACGCAGGGTGCCGATGGCAGCGGTGATGCACGAGAACAGGTCCGACAGCGTCGAGGCGCAGACCCGGGCGGTGAAGGTCGAGGCGTTGAATTCGTGCTCTGCATAGAGAATCAGCGACACGTCCATCACCTTGCGGTGCAGTTCGCTCGGGGTCTTGTCCAGCAGCAGCTTGAGGAAGTGCCCGCCAATCGAGGTTTCGTCGGTCACGCAATCAATGCGCTTGCCCTCGTGGCTGAAGCGATACCAGTAGCACATGATCGCCGGGAATGCGGCCAGCAGGCGGTCGGTGGAATCGCGCTGTTGCTCGAAGCTGGCTTCGGGCTCCAGGTTGCCGAGCATCGAACAGCCCGTGCGCATAACGTCCATCGGGTGGGCGTCGGCAGGAATGCGCTCCAGCACTTCTTTCAGGGCTTGCGGCAGATCACGCAGGCCCTCGAGCTTTTTCAGGTAAGTGTCCAGTTGAGCCTGGGTCGGCAGTTCGCCGTACAACAGCAGGTAGGCCACTTCTTCGAAACGCGCATCGGCAGCCAGCTCACGCACGTCATAGCCACGGTAGGTCAAGCCGGCACCGGCCTGGCCCACGGTCGACAGCGCGGTCTGTCCGGCGACCTGCCCACGCAGGCCCGCGCCACTCAATACTTTTCCTTCAGCCATTGCTCTCTCCAAATCTTGTCGTTTTAAGGGAATCGGCAATTCAATGTTTTCGCGACCACCGTCCCGTAGCAGCACGGCTTGCCGGCGGGAGCGGCCTCACGTACGTCACCGCCGGCAAGCCGTGCTGCTACGAACGGAGCGCCTCTCAGCCCTTCTTCTGCGCAAACAGCGCGTCCAGTTTCTGTTCGAAAGCGTGGTAATCGATGCGTTCATACAACTCCATGCGGGTCTGCATGGTGTCGACCACGTTCTTCTGCGTACCGTCGCGACGGATCGCGGTGTAGACATTCTCCGCCGCCTTGTTCATTGCGCGGAACGCCGACAGCGGGTACAGCACCAGCGACACATCGGCCGAAGCCAGCTCGTCAGTGGTGAACAAAGGCGTGGAGCCGAATTCAGTGATGTTGGCCAGGATCGGCGCCTTGACCCTTGAGGCGAACAGCTTGTACATCTCAAGTTCGGTAATGGCTTCCGGGAACACCATGTCGGCTCCCGCCTCGATGCACGCCGCCGCGCGGTCCAGTGCCGACTCCAGGCCTTCCACCGCCAGCGCATCGGTGCGCGCCATGATCACGAAGCTGTCATCGGTGCGCGCATCCACCGCTGCCTTGATGCGATCGACCATCTCCTGCTGCGACACGATTTCCTTGCCCGGACGATGGCCGCAGCGCTTGGCGCCCACCTGATCCTCGATGTGCATGGCCGCCGCGCCGAACTTGATCATCGACTTCACGGTGCGCGCGACGTTGAACGCCGAGGCGCCGAACCCGGTGTCCACATCCACCAGCAGTGGCAGGTCACACACGTCAGTGATGCGGCGCACGTCGGTCAGCACGTCATCAAGGCCAGTGATGCCCAGGTCCGGAACGCCCAGGGAGCCCGCCGCCACCCCGCCACCAGACAGGTAAATGGCCTTGAAGCCCGCACGTTGGGCCAGCAGCGCGTGGTTGGCATTGATGGCCCCGACCACTTGCAACGGATGCTCGCTCGCGACGGCGTCACGGAAGCGTTGGCCGGGAGTCGTTCTTGAAGTCATTGTTCACCTCGGGCAGTAGCAGCTTGATGATCCTGCGCTTGATAGCGCTGTTCGATATTGCGTTTGGATGCGCCGATGTGCCGGCGCATCAACAGTTCAGCCAGCTCGCCATCGCGCTCGGCGATGGCGTCGAGAATCCTGTGGTGTTCGCTGAAGGCCTGGCGTGGCCGGTTGGGCGTGGTGGAAAACTGGATGCGGTACATGCGCACCAGTTGATACAGCTCGCCGCAGAGCATCTGGGTCAGGGTGCTGTTGCGCGCGCCCTGGATGATTCGGTAATGGAAGTCGAAGTCGCCTTCCTGCTGGTAATAACCGACGCCGGCCTGAAAGGCCGAATCGCGCTCGTGGGTTTCCAGCACGTTACGCAGTTCCTGGATTTCCTCGACCGTCATGCGCTCGGCGGCCAGACGGCAGGCCATGCCCTCGAGGGATTCACGAATCTCGTAGAGTTCCACCAGCTCCGCATGGCTGAGCGAAACCACCCGCGCACCGACGTGAGGCACACGAACCAGCAGGCGCTGGCCCTCCAGGCGGTGGATGGCTTCGCGCAGCGGACCCCGGCTGATGCCATAGGTGCGCGCCAGTTCCGGCTCGGAAATCTTGCTGCCGGGGGCAATATCACCCCGGACGATGGCCGCCTGAATACGCCGAAAGACGTTCTCGGACAGGGTTTCCGAATCGACCTGAGCAAGGGTGGCAGAATCCGTCGAATCCAACATTGTCGACACCTTTAAAAGCAATGAGGCCAAATCTAGTCATTTACCCTGTTTGCGTCAAAGACAATTTAGAGACTGTCGACAATCGTCTAATAACCACCCCTTCTGAAAACGTCGGCATGCACACGCCCGGCAAAGCCCTTTGCTGGCGCCATAAAACCTTCATGCTAGAATGCCGACCGCATTTACCCGCCGTTACAGACGTTCCAGGCTGGTCGCGGCCTACGCCTTTTCAACCCCTTTGCATTCCTTCACCGCGCCAGGACCTATGAGCCGCAATCCTCTACTCTTTCTGCTGTGCCT
The DNA here is from genome assembly GCF_028682175.1 of Pseudomonas putida. Classification (GTDB taxonomy): domain Bacteria; phylum Pseudomonadota; class Gammaproteobacteria; order Pseudomonadales; family Pseudomonadaceae; genus Aquipseudomonas; species Aquipseudomonas putida_AD. Next base: position 5,989 of record NZ_JANHKS010000086.1, read on the forward strand.
TCTGTCAGGCGTTCTGTTCAGCGACCTGTGCCTGGCCGCCGGCAAGACCGTCTACGGGCTGAACGAATACGCAGAGCTCGCCGGCATCGACCTGCAAGTGGCCGCCAAACTGGACACCGGCGCCAAGACCGCCTCGCTCAGCGCCCGTGACATCAAGCGTTTCAAGCGCGATGGCGAATCCTGGGTGCGCTTCTACCTGGCCATCGACGACGCCCACGAACACCCCATCGAGCGGCCGCTGGCGCGGGTCAGCAAGATCAAGCGCAGGGCCGGCGATCTGGATCCGGACGATGAAAAGAAGTACACCTCGCGGCCCGTCATCAGCCTGGATGTGTGCATGGGTGCAGCTTCTCGCACCATAGAAGTGAACTTGACCGACCGAAGTGCATTCCAATACCCGCTTTTGATTGGCTCCGAAGCGCTCAAGCGCTTCGATGCGCTGGTCGATCCAAGCCTTAAATATGCTGCAGGCAAACCGGCCTGCATCACCGATGCTCAAACCGCAGAGTAACTACATGCGCTCTCTAACCCTCCATCTGAAGATCCTGATCGCGACCCTGGTCACCCTGGGCATCGCGATCACGGCCTATCAGATACTGGCGCTCGGCATCCCGGTGACCGAAGACGAAACGGACGACCTGTGGAACATCGACGCCAAGGTCGAGTTCGTCGCCAACCCCAAGGATTCGGTCAAGGTGCAGATGTACGTACCGCCGCTCTCGCGCGACTACATCAGCCTCAATGAAAGCTTCATCTCCAACAATTACGGGGTCAACGTCAACCGTGCCGACGGCAACCGCAAGGTCACCTGGTCCGCCCGCCGCGCCACTGGCAACCAGACCCTCTACTACCGCCTAGTGCTGACCAAGCGCTACAGCGGCGAAAAAGCCAAGGTCAAGGGGCCGATCTTCCGTGACAGCATCGCCGTCGAAGGCCCGGAGAAAATCGCCGCCGACGCCCTGCTCGCGCCGATCCGCCAGCACTCGGCGGACGTCGAGACGTTCGTCAGCGAAGCCATCAAGCGTGTCAACAACCTGTCCGATGACAACGTCAAGCTGCTGCTGGCCGGCGATCCGTCGGTGCAGAACAAGGCGCGGGTCACGGAAATCCTGCTGTCCATCGCCCACGTGCCGGTGGAGAAAGTGCACACCATTCGCTTAGTGGCCGACCAGCCGCAGACCCCGGAACTCTGGCTGCGCAGCTTCAACGGCAAGGACTGGCTGTATTTCAACCCGGAAACCGGCGAGGCGGGCCTGCCCCAGGACAGGCTGCTGTGGTGGATCGGTGACGACAACCTGATCACCGTCGAGGGCGGCAAGAAGGCCATGGTCAGCTTCACCCTGAACAACAGCGAGATGAACGCCATCCGCCTGGCCAAGCTGACCGACGAAAGCACCGACGCCGACTTCCTCGAATACTCGCTCTACGGCCTGCCGCTGCAGACCCAGCAGACCTTCATGATCATGGTGATGATCCCCATCGGCGTGCTGGTGATCCTGATCCTGCGTAACCTGATCGGCCTGCAGACCCTGGGCACCTTCACCCCGGTGCTGATCGCCCTGGCCTTCCGCGAGACGCAACTGGGCTTCGGCATCGTGCTGTTCACCATCATCACGGCACTGGGGCTGTCGCTGCGTTCCTACCTTGAGCACCTCAAGCTGCAAATGTTGCCGCGCCTTTCGGTGGTGCTGACCTTCGTGGTGGTGCTGATCGCCGCCATCAGCCTGTTCAGCCACAAACTGGGGCTGGAGCGCGGGCTGTCGGTGGCGCTGTTCCCGATGGTGATCCTGACCATGACCATCGAACGTCTGTCGATCACCTGGGAAGAGCGCGGCGGCAGCCATGCCATGAAAGTCGCGGTCGGCACCCTGTTCGCCGCCTCCTTGGCGCACATCATCATGAGCGTGCCGGAGTTCATCTATTTCGTGTTCACTTTCCCGGCGATCCTGCTGATCCTGGTGGGCTTCATGCTGGCGATGGGACGTTATCGCGGCTACCGCCTGACCGAGCTGATCCGTTTCAAGGCCTTCATCAAGGAAGACGCCGAACGGGAAAACGTCAAATGATCGGTTGGTGGAAGACCTGGAAGGCGCTGGAAGCCAAGGGCATCATGGGTATCAACCGGCGTAACGCCGACTACGTGCTCAAGTACAACAAGCGCAGCCTGTACCCCATCGTCGATGACAAGATCATCACCAAGGAACGGGCCATCGCCGCCGGCATTCACGTGCCGGAAATGTACGGGATCATTTCCACCGAAAAAGAAATCGAAAAGCTCGACGAGATCATCGGCGGGCGCAACGACTTCGTCATCAAGCCGGCCCAGGGCGCGGGCGGCGACGGCATCCTGGTGGTCGCCGACCGCTTCGAAGGCCGTTACCGCACGGTGTCCGGGCGCATCATCAGCCATGAGGAGATCGAGCATCAGATCTCCAGCATCCTCACCGGCCTGTATTCCCTGGGCGGCCACCGGGATCGTGCGCTGATCGAATACCGGGTCACGCCGGACCAGATCTTCAAGAGCATCAGTTACGAAGGCGTGCCTGACATCCGCATCATCGTGTTGATGGGTTATCCGGTCATGGCCATGCTGCGCCTGCCGACCCGCCAGTCCGGCGGCAAGGCGAACCTGCACCAGGGCGCCATCGGCGTGGGCGTCGACCTGGCCACGGGCCTGACCCTGCGTGGTACTTGGCTGAACAACATCATCAGCAAACACCCCGACACCACCAATGCCGTGGACGGCGTGCAACTGCCCAACTGGGACGGTTTCATGAAGCTGGCCGCCGAATGCTACGAGCTGTGCGGCCTGGGCTACATCGGCGTGGACATGGTGCTGGATCAGGAGCGCGGCCCGCTGATCCTCGAACTCAACGCCCGCCCCGGCCTGAACATCCAGATCGCCAACGACTGCGGCCTGACCCACCGCACCACGGCGGTAGAGCAACGCCTGGAAGAACTGGCCGCCGAGGGACGCCACGACAGCCCACAAGAGAGGGTCAGGTTCGTGCAAGAGCTGTTCGGCCACGTTTAACACTCTCCACATTCCCCGTAGCAGCACGGCTTGCCGGCGGGAGCGGTGAATCAGTCACAGGTGTGCCGTCTGACACGACGCCCCCGCCGGCAAGCCGTGCTGCTACGGTCGGCGTGGATATGCCGAATTCCGACACCCCTCTAGGAGCCAGCCCCCCGGAGGACTACAATCGCCGTCCGCGCGCCACGACTGTCTTTTCCTGCCATGCCAATCTGTTCCGTTTACCCGCTCGCCTACCACGCTGACCCGACCGGGTATTTCTCCCTCGTTCGCCACGCCCCCGGCGCCGTACTGCTGGACAGCGGCCGCCCCGAGGCGGATCGAGGCCGGTTCGACATCCTCAGTGCCTGGCCGCTGGAAACCCTGGCGCCTGCGACCGACGAAACCGGCACTGCATTCCTCCAGCGCCTGCGCGACAGCCTCGCCCGACTGGGCGATGCACAACTTCCCGAACACAGCCCCCTGCCCTTTGCCGGCGGCCTGATCGGTTATCTTGCGTACGACTTCGGACGCTTGCTGGAGCCGCTTCCTGCACAGGCAGCGGATGACCTGCACCTGCCAACGGCACGCCTGGGCCTTTACGGCTGGGCAATGGTCAGCGATCACCAGTTGCGCAGCAGCCAACTGGTGTTCCATCCGGCGCTGGCCGACGACGAGCGCCAGCGCCTGATCGAACTGTTCGCGCAGCCACTGCCCACGTCAGACGATGCCAGCTTCCACCTGAGCGCCCCCTTCGCAACCGACATCGATGCCCGGCAGTATCAACAGGCCATCGAACGCATTCACGCCTACATCCAGGCCGGTGACTGCTATCAGGTCAACTTCGCCCAGCGTTTTCGCGCCCAATACCGTGGCGATCCGTGGGCGGCGTATCAGGCCCTGCGCGTCGCCTGCCCGACGCCGTTCGCCGGTTACCTGAGCCTGGCCGACGGCGATGCGATCCTGAGCCTGTCGCCGGAGCGCTTCGTCAAAGTCAGCCAGCGCCAGGTCGAGACCCGGCCAATCAAAGGCACCCGCCCGCGCGGGACCACACCAGCCGAGGATGCCGCCTATGCCGAGGAACTGCTGGCCAGCCCGAAAGACCGTGCGGAAAACCTGATGATCGTTGACCTGTTGCGCAATGACCTGGGCCGTTCCTGCCGCACAGGATCGGTCAGGGTGCCGCAACTGTTCGGCCTGGAAAGCTACCCCAACGTGCACCATCTGGTCAGCGTGGTGACCGGCGAGCTGGCCGCCGACAAGGACGCGCTGGACCTGCTGGGCGGCTCCTTCCCCGGGGGCTCGATCACCGGCGCGCCGAAGATCCGCTCGATGCAGATCATCGACGAACTCGAACCCAGCCGTCGCTCGCTGTACTGCGGCTCGCTGCTGTACCTGGACGTGCGCGGCGAGATGGACAGCTCCATCGCCATCCGCAGCCTGCTGGCCCAGGACGGGCAGATTTCCTGCTGGGGCGGCGGCGGGATCGTCGCCGATTCCCAGTGGGAAGCCGAGTACCAGGAAACCTTCACCAAAGTGCGGGTGCTGATGCAGACGCTTGAGGGGTTGTAGCAGCACGGCTTGCCGGCGGGGGCGGTGTGGCTGTGACGACAATTTCGCCTGACACACCGCCCCGCCGGCAAGCCGTGCTGCTACGGACAGCGTCCAGTTACAACTTCAACACCCGATTCGACGCCTTGATAAACTCGCGCTTGAGCTCATCGAACGTGTGCACTGCCGGAAACTGGGGAAACTCGCAAATCACGTTGTCCGGCGCATGGAACAGAATCCCTGCATCGGCTTCGCCCAGCATGCTGGTGTCGTTGTAGGAATCCCCGGCGGCGATCACGCGGTAGTAGAGGCTCTTGAAGGCCAGCACCGACTGGCGCTTGGGGTCCTTCTGGCGCAGCTGGTAATCGGTCACCCTGCCGGCCTCATCCGTCACCAGCCGATGACACAGCAGGGTCGGGAAGCCCAACTGGCGCATCAAGGGCTGCGAAAACTCGTAGAAGGTGTCGGAGAGGATCACCACCTGAAAGCGTTCACGCAGCCAGTTGACGAACTCCACGGCGCCATCGAGGGGCTGGAGGGTCGCGATCACTTCCTGGATGTCGGCGAGCTTGAGCCCGTGCTCGTCGAGAATACGCAGCCGCTGCTTCATCAACACATCGTAATCAGGGATGTCGCGGGTGGTAGCACGCAACGACTTGATGCCGGTTTTCTCGGCGAACGCGATCCAGATTTCCGGAACCAGCACCCCTTCGAGGTCAAGACAGGCAATTTCCACAGTTCACTCCTTGTGCGCCTCATGGAGGCAATGGGTCGGCAAGCTGCACTCTAACCAGCCTGCACCGCCCTGCGCAAACGCAGGTTTTGCGGCAATCGGCTGAAGGTTTTTGTTACCATCTGCGCCATTACGAGCGCCTAAGCGCCACTCTTGATTAGGAAGCCGCCTGATGAGTCATCCTTTCAATGTCGAGGAAATCGCCTCGGCCTACGCCAACAAGTCCCCCCAGGACATCCTCAAGTTCGCCTTCGAGCAGTTTGGCGACGAATTGTGGATTTCCTTCAGTGGCGCCGAAGACGTGGTGCTGGTCGACATGGCGTGGAAGATCAACAAGAACGTCAAGGTGTTCAGCCTGGACACAGGCCGCCTGCACCCGGAAACCTATCGCTTCATCGATCAGGTGCGCGAGCAGTACAAGATCGACATCGACATCGTGTCGCCGGACCGCGAGAAGCTTGAGCCTTTCGTCAAGGAAAAGGGCCTGTTCAGCTTCTACAAGGATGGCCACGGCGAATGCTGCGGCGTGCGCAAGATCGAGCCGCTGCGACGCAAGCTCAAGGACGTGAAAGCCTGGGCCACCGGCCAGCGCCGCGACCAGAGCCCGGGCACCCGCAACAACGTGGCGGTGGCCGAGATCGACGGCGCGTTCTCCACGCCCGAGCGCACGCTGTACAAGTTCAACCCGCTGGCGCAGATGAGCAGCGCCGAGGTGTGGAACTACATACGCATGCTGGAGCTGCCGTACAACAGCCTGCACGAGCGCGGCTTCATCAGCATCGGCTGCGAACCCTGCACCCGCCCGGTGCTGCCAAACCAGCACGAACGCGAAGGCCGCTGGTGGTGGGAAGAAGCCACGCAGAAGGAATGCGGCCTGCATGCCGGGAATTTAATCTCAAAAGCGTAACCCTCACCCGTAGCAGCACGGCTTGCCGGCGGGGGGCGGCCTCAAGATCGCC
>NZ_JANHKS010000087.1 GCF_028682175.1 Pseudomonas putida
CCGCCGGCAAGCCGTGCTGCTACGGGGCCTGCGTCGTTGATCAAACGGTTTTGGCGATTCGGCTTGCTATCAGTGCCCAGCCGATCAGCAGCAGCGACAGCACGATCAGCGGCCACGAGCGCCAGTGCAGATAGGGCGTGAGGTTGCGCATCGGGGTGACTTCGCCGTACATCACCGCTTTCTCGAACTGCGGCACGGTGGTGGTGATCTTGCCGAACGGGTCGATCAGCGCGCTGACACCGTTGTTGGTGGCGCGGATCATCCAGCGGCCGGCTTCCAGCGCACGCATCTGCGCCATTTGCAGGTGTTGCAGCGGGCCGATGGAGGTGCCGAACCAGGTGTCGTTACTCACGGTGAGCAACAGGTCACTCTGGGCAGACAGCCCGGCAGCGAATTCCGGATACACCACTTCATAGCAGATGAACGGCGCGATCTGGTATCCCTTGGCCTGCAGCAGCGGCTGGTCGGCAGGGCCGCGAGCGAAGTCCGACATCGGCAGGTTGAAGAAGGTGATCAGCCCGCGCAGCACGTCCTGCAGGGGCACGTACTCGCCAAACGGCACCAGCTTCTGTTTCAGATAGGTGCCATCGCCTTCGCCGGTCACGGTAATGCCGTTGTAGTAACGATATTCGCCGTGACCGCCCATCTGCCGCAGGGGCACGCCGGTAATCAGGGCCGAATTGCGTTCGGCGGCGAACTTGCCCATCACCGACAGATAACCTTCCACCGACTCCTTGAGCACCGGCACGGCAGTTTCCGGCCAGATGATCAGGTCGGCTTTCTGCGCCGTGAACGTCATGTCCCGATACAGCGCCAGTTGCGCATTGAGCGCAGCCGGGTCCCATTTCATGCTCTGCTCGACGTTGCCTTGCATGGCCGCGACCTTCAATGGCGCGCCGGAAGGCTCGGTCCAGGCGTGATTCTTCAGGGCGATACCCGCGACCCAGGGTGCCAGCAGCAGAACGATGCCCGTGACCAGAAAGCTCTTGCGTGCCCGCAGGCGAGGCAGGTTGCACAGCAAGGCCGCCGTGAGCGCGAGGGTAAAGGAGATCAGCCACATTCCGCCCAGCGGCGCGAGGCCCTGGAGTGGGCCGTCGAGCTGGCTGTAGCCGGAATAGAGCCAGGGGAAGCCAGTGAGGAACCAGCCACGGAACATTTCCTGGCCGAACCACAGGGCGGCGAAGGCCAGTGCGTCGGCCAGCGGCGCCTCGTTGCGGCGAATCCAGCGCGCCCAGAGCCAGGCGGGCAGGGCAAAGAAGAACGCCACCGATGCGCAGAACAGCACCATCAGGAACACCGCCAGCCACACCGGCGCCTCGCCATAGGTGTGGATGCTGACGTAGATCCAGCTGGTGCCGCCGCCGAACAGGCCGAAGCCGTAGCTCCAGCCACGCCACAGTGCCTGACGAGGCTTGAGGTCGCGCAGACCCAGGTAGAACAGCACCAGCGCGACTATCGCCAGCGGCCAGATATCGAATGGCGCCAGGGCCAGGGTGACCAATGCGCCAGCCACCATGGCCAGCAGGTTACCGGGCCAGCCGGGGCGGGTGATCCAGCGCATTTACATTCCTTAGCGTGAGATCGGGCTCAGGCGCAACAGGTGGATACGACGGCTATCGGCGTTGAGAATGCGGAAACGGTACGCACCGATTTCGGTGATTTCGTTACGCTTGGGCAAATGCCCGAACGCATTCATCACCAGGCCGCCGACGGTGTCGAATTCGTCGTCGGAGAATTCGCTGTCGAAGAACTCGTTGAAGCTCTCGATCGGCGTCAGCGCCTTGATCAGGAAGTCGCCGCTGGGCAACGGCTTGATGTAGCTGTCTTCCTCGACGTCGTGTTCATCCTCGATGTCGCCGACGATCTGCTCCAGCACGTCCTCGATGGTGACAAGGCCGGCCACGCCGCCATATTCGTCAATGACGATGGCCATGTGGTTGTGGTTGGCGCGGAATTCACGCAGCAGCACGTTCAGGCGCTTGGACTCGGGCACGAAGGTGGCCGGACGCAGCAGGTTCTTCACATCGCCCGCGCCGCCGTCGTCCTTGAGGATCAGTGGCAGCAGGTCCTTGGCCAGCAGCACGCCGAGCACGTCGTCGTGGCTTTCGCCGATGACCGGGTAGCGCGAGTGCGCAGAGTCGATCACCGCAGGCAGGAATTCACGAGGGCTATGGCTGGCCTTGATGCTGATCATCTGCGAACGCGGCACCATGATGTCGCGAACCTGCAGGTCGGCGACCTGAATCGCGCCTTCGACGATGGCCAGCGCTTCGCTGTCCAGCAGCTTGTTCTGGTGGGCTTCGCGCAGCAGCTCTAGCAGCTCCTGGCGGTTTTTCGGCTCGTGGGCAAATGCCTGGGTCAGTTTGCCCAACCATGACTTTTGCCCGTTGCTCGATCGGTCTTCGCTCATAGCCCTTACTCGTGGTCCTTGCCGGGTGTTGCAGTGTGTGGGGTGTCGACGAGTTCGTCGTCGGCGTAGGGATCGGGGTAGCCCAGTTCTGCAAGCAACTCCCGTTCCAGTGCTTCCATCTCTTCGGCTTCGTCGTCTTCGATGTGATCGAAGCCCAACAGGTGCAGGCAGCCGTGTATCACCAGGTGCGCCCAGTGCGCGTCCAGCGCCTTGCCCTGTTCGGCAGCCTCGCGGGCGACGACCGGCACGCAGATCACCAGATCGCCCAGCAGGGGGATGTCCAGCAGATCGTCGGGCACGTCGGCAGGGAACGACAGCACGTTGGTGGCGTAGTCTTTGTGACGCCAGGTGTGGTTCAGCTCGCGGCCTTCGGCTTCGTCGACCAAGCGGATGGTCATTTCCGAGTCAGCCGAGCGCTGGCGCAGGCCCATCTCGCACCAGAGGCGAAACTGGGCTTCGCTCGGGGCGCTGGCTTCACTGGCAATTTGCAGGTCCAGTTCAAGCATCGCGGCGATTATCCCCGCTGGCCTGGCCGTTCTGGGCGGCGTTGGCCTCGAAGCGCTCGTAGGCTTCGACGATGCGTTGCACCAGTGGGTGACGCACGACGTCCTTGGGTGCGAAGTGCGTGAAGCTGATGCCCGGTACATCCTTGAGCACGTCGATGACGTGGGTCAGGCCGGATTTCGTGCCGCGAGGCAGGTCGATCTGGGTGATGTCACCGGTGATGACGGCGGTGGAGCCGAAGCCGATACGGGTCAGGAACATCTTCATCTGCTCGACGGTGGTGTTCTGACTCTCGTCCAGAATGATGAAGCTGTTATTAAGGGTGCGGCCGCGCATGTAGGCCAGCGGCGCAACTTCGATCACCTGTTTCTCGATCAGCTTGGCCACGTATTCGAAGCCGAGCATCTCGTAGAGTGCGTCGTAGAGCGGTCGCAGGTACGGGTCGATCTTCTGCGCCAGGTCGCCAGGCAGGAAACCGAGCTTCTCGCCCGCTTCGACCGCCGGACGAACCAGCAGGATGCGGCGAATGGTTTCGCGCTCCAGCGCATCGACGGCTGCGGCGACGGCAAGGTAGGTCTTGCCGGTACCGGCCGGGCCGATGCCGAAGTTGATGTCGTTGGCGAGGATTTCCTTCACGTAGCGCTGCTGATTCAGGCCCCGTGGGCGAATCATGCCTTTCTTGGTGCGCAGGGCAACGCCGACTTCGGCGGCAGGATGGTTATCCAGCTCTTCGACGCCCGATTCCTGCAGGAACAGGTGAACCATGTCCGGTGACAGCTCGGTGCTCTTGGTTTCCCGATACAGTCGACGCAGCAGGTTTTCGGCCGAGGTGGTCTGTTTGCGCTCGCCGATCATCTCGAACTGGCCTCCGCGATTGCGGATCTCGATGTCCAGGCGTTGTTCGATCAGGCGCAAATGCTCGTCGAATTGCCCGCACAGATTGGCGAAGCGATGGGCCTCGATAGGTTCGAGGCTGAAACGATGTGGTTCGATAGGTGCGTTCAAAGTGGTTTTTAGCCGCCCGACGGCATGAATGATGAGATGAAGGATAAACCCTGCGGGCGGTGTTCGAAAGGGGCCGCTTACTAATGGTTGAGTAAGCCGCCGCCACAACCCCTGTAGGAGTGAGCTTGCTCGCGATTGCGTTCGTTCAGTCTTCGAAGATGTGTCTGACACAAAACAATCGCGAGCAAGCTCACTCCTACAGGGTTACGCGTGCATCTTGGACCCTATTGAAGCAACGACCCACGCAGCGAATGCGGTTGCGCGCTGTCGATGTGCACGTCGACGAACTGGCCGATCAGCTTGGGGTTGTCGCAGCGGAAGTTGACGATGCGGTTGTTCTCGGTGCGGCCCTGCAGCTCGCCGGGGTCCTTTTTCGAGTAGTCGGTCACCAGGATGCGCTGCACGGTGCCGGCCATCTTGCGGCTGATTTCGAAGCCCTGACGGTTGATCAGCTCCTGCAGTTGCTTGAGCCGTTCCTTCTTGACCTCTTCCGGGGTGTCGTCGGCCAGGTCTGCGGCCGGCGTGCCCGGGCGCGAGCTGTAGACGAAGGAGTAGGAGAAATCCATGCCCACGTCTTCGACCAGCTTCATGGTGTTCAGGTGGTCTTTCTCGGTTTCGCCGGGGAAGCCGACGATGAAGTCCGAACTGATGCAGATGTCCGGCACCGCTGCGCGCAGCTTGCGCAGGCGCGATTTGTATTCGAGCACCGTGTGGTTGCGTTTCATCGCCGCCAGGATACGGTCCGAGCCCGATTGCACCGGCAGGTGCAGGTGCTTGACCAGCTCGGGCACCTCGGCGTGGGCCTGGATCAGGCTGTCCGAGAATTCCAGCGGGTGCGAGGTGGTGTAGCGAATGCGGTCGATGCCGTCGATGGCCGCGACTGTGCGAATCAGCTCGGCGAGGTCTGCCACGTGGCCGTCATGGGTGGTGCCGCGATAACCATTGACGTTCTGGCCCAGCAGCGTCACTTCGCGCACGCCGTTCTCGGCCAGGTGGAACACCTCGGTGATGACGTCGTCGAACGGCCGGCTGACCTCTTCGCCACGGGTGTACGGCACGACGCAGAAGGTGCAGTACTTGCTGCAGCCTTCCATGACCGACACGTAGGCGCTCGGGCCGTCTACGCGGGGCTCGGGCAGGTGGTCGAATTTCTCGATCTCGGGGAACGACACGTCCACCTGCGGCAACTGGGTGGTGCGCGCCGCGTCGATCATTTCCGGCAGGCGGTGCAGGGTCTGCGGGCCGAACACCACATCGACGTAGGGCGCACGGTCACGAATCGCCGCACCTTCCTGGCTGGCAACGCAACCGCCGACCGCGATCACCATCTGCGGGTTCGCCAGCTTCAGTTCACGCCAGCGGCCAAGCTGGGAGTAGACGCGATCCTGCGCCCGCTCGCGGATCGAGCAGGTGTTGAGCAGGATGACATCGGCGTCTTCCGCGCGTGCGGTGACTTCCAGTGCCTGATGTTCGCCCAAAAGGTCCACCATGCGCGAGCTGTCGTACTCGTTCATCTGGCAGCCGTGGGTTTCGATGTAGAGCTTCTTGGCCATGCGGGTTCATCAGGTGATTCGAAGAACCGCGCATTATAGTGCTGCGGGCCCCGGGTTCCTAGCATTGCCTCACGAGCGGCATGCTATAGTTCGCGCCCTTTCAAGACACCGATCATTACCTGCCTGTTATGACCAAACGCGAAGCTCCAATCTACAAGGTGATTTTTCTCAACCAGGGACAGGTGTTCGAGATGTACGCCAAACAGATCTACCAAAGCGATCTGTGGGGTTTCCTGGAAGTGGAGGAATTCGTCTTCGGTGAGCGCACGACCGTTGTGGTGGACCCCAGCGAAGAGAAGCTCAAGGCGCAGTTCGATGGCGTGGTGCGCAGCTTCGTGCCGATGCATTCGATCGTGCGTATCGACGAGGTGGAGCGCATGGGGACAGCGAAGATCAGCGAGGCGCGCCCGACCGGAAACGTCATGCCGTTCCCGATGCCGATGCAGGACAAGTAACCCGGTTAAGGCTTGCTGGTGTCGGGGAAGGGCGCGAAAGGTGTGCGCCCTTCGGCGGTTTGCAGTTCCAGCAGGTATTTGCGGAAAATCTGCCCCAGTACTTGGGTCGCGACTTCCAGGTCTTCCTTTTTCATCTGTGCGGAAACTTCGTCTGCCTGGTCCAGGGCATCTTCCGAACCGTTGACCGCCGCCATCTTCAGCACGATATAAGCCTGGATGTTATTGGCTTGCACGCCTTCGCCACGGAAGAACATCAGGCCCAGTTGATACTGTGCCTGGGCATGGCCTTGCAACGAGGCCTGTTCGAAGTAGTTGAGTGCCTGAGTCAGATCACGCGGTGCATTCTTGCCGTCGTAATAGAACTGTCCCAACTCGTATTGTGCTTGCGCATCCCCGCCCTTTGCCGCCTGCTGACAGGCCGCCAGCGCTGCTGGCAAGTTGTCCGGCTGAGTATTCAGGGTGCAACGACCCACCGCTGGGATTAACAACGAGTTGCCACCTGCATTCGCCAGCAGGGGATGAAGAAGCAACAGGCAGCCCAATGCAAGGGTGCGGCCGGTGCGATTCATGGAAGTCGACTTACCTCTGAAAAAGGTGCGGGTATGCCCGTCCAGCTGAACGTGCTGGCTGCGCATTATGAAATAAGCAGGGCCAACCTTACAAAGTCTTTGCAGTTTTTCTGCTGCACGGGCTTGATTTGCCTGTATTCAGGGGGGGCAAAGCGGCGTGCAGAACTAAACATCCAATAAAAATAACCTGCCAACCACGTAAATCAACTGTCGCAGCAGGCTTTATGGCGTCGGTGCATTCAAGAAAGCTCCCGCCGGCAAGCCGTGCTGCTACGGGTCCGGGACGGACGCAAATCCCGTGAGCACCCAATTGCCCGTAGCAGCCGGGCTTGCCCGCGGGAGCGATTTCGAAGACACCCCCGCCGGCAAGGCGTGTGTTATTTGAGCTGGGCAAACGCCTTCTCGGCCGCGTCCAGGGTCAGCTGCAACTCCGCTTCGCCATGGGCGATGGAGGTGAAGCCGGCTTCGAACGCGCTCGGCGCCAGGTACACGCCGCCTTCGAGCATCAGGTGGAAGAAGCGCTTGAAGCGCTCTGCGTCGCTGCTCATGACGTCTTCGAAGGTGACGATCTGCTTGGCGCTGGTGAAATACAGGCCGAACATGCCGCCCGCCTGGGTGGTCACGAACGGGATGCCCGCAGCGTCAGCGCGCTGTTGCAGGCCTTCGAGCAGGCGCGTGGTGAACGCGCTCAGTTCGTCGTGGAAGCCCGGGCGGCTGATCAGGCGCAGGGTGGTCAGGCCAGCGGCCATCGCCAGCGGGTTGCCCGACAGCGTGCCCGCCTGATAGACCGGGCCCAGTGGCGCGATGTGCGACATGATTTCGCGCTTGCCACCGAAGCAGCCCACCGGCATGCCGCCGCCGATGATCTTGCCGAAGGTGCTCAGGTCAGGTTTGACACCGTAATAGGCCTGGGCACCGCCCAGAGCAACGCGGAAACCGGTCATCACTTCGTCGAAAATCAGCACCACGCCGTGCTTGTCGCATTCTTCGCGCAGGCCTTGCAGGTAGCCGGGTGCAGGCGGTACGCAGTTCATGTTGCCCGCGACCGGCTCGACGATGATGCACGCCACTTCCTGGCCGACTTCGGCAAGCATCGCCTTGACCGCTTCGATGTCGTTGAACGGCAGGGTCAGGGTGTGTTTGGCGAACGCGGCAGGCACGCCCGGCGAGCTTGGCACGCCCAGGGTCAGCGCGCCGGAACCGGCCTTCACCAGCAGGCTGTCGGAGTGACCGTGGTAGCAGCCCTCGAACTTGATGATGCTGTCGCGGCCGGTGTAGCCACGGGCCAGGCGGATCGCGCTCATGGTCGCTTCGGTGCCGGAGCTGACCATGCGCACCATTTCCATCGACGGCACGATCGAGCAGACCAGGTCCGCCATCTCGGTTTCCATCGCGGTCGGCGCGCCGTAGGACAGGCCGTGTTCCAGTTGCTTGCGCACGGCATCCAGGACGTCCGGATGGCTGTGGCCCAGGATCATCGGGCCCCAGGAGCCGACGTAATCCACATAGCGCTTGTCGTCTTCGTCGGTGACATAGGCGCCGGCTGCGTGCTTGAAGAACAGCGGAGTGCCGCCCACGCTCTTGAAGGCGCGAACCGGCGAGTTGACGCCGCCGGGGATGTGTTTCTGGGCGTTGGCGAACAGGGTTTCAGAACGGGACATGATGAGGTCTCTGTTTGAATCGAATAGGGTTGTGACGGCCTGAAACGAGATCAGGCCGTTTTGAACAAGTCGTTGAAGGCGCGGGCGCGGCGGGTGACTTCCTGAGCGGTTTCTGCACCGAACAGGCCATGCACCACGGCCAGCAGATCGGCGCCGTGGGCCACCAGGGGCGCTGCGTTTTCCAGGGTGACCCCGCCGATGACGGCAATTGGCAGCGAGATGCGTTTTCGCGCTTCGGCCAGCATTTCCAGGCTGCACGCAGGGGCGCCGGGCTTGGTGTTGGAATTGAAGAAACGTCCGAAGGCCACATAGGTCGCGCCGTCGGCCTTGGCCTTTTCAGCCAGCGCAAGTTCGGCGTGACAGGTGGCGCCGACGATAGCCTTGTGGCCGAGCAGGGCGCGGGCGTCGGGCAGCGAGCCGTCGGTCTGGCCCAGGTGCACGCCAACGCCCAGGCGCGCCGCCACTTCCGCGTCATCGTTGATGATGAGTCGCGTTTTATAGCGCTCGCACAGCTTGAGCAGTTCCGATGCCTCGCGCAGACGGCGGGTTTCATCACCGGACTTGTCGCGGTACTGCAGCAACGTCACGCCGCCATCCAGGGCCGCTTCGACATAAGACAGGAATTTGCCAGCCAACAGTTGGCTGTCGGTAACGGCATACAAGCCACGCAATTTCATTCAGGGGTGCCTCTTGATCTCGTGACGCTAGGAGCAGAAATCCAGCGGCAGGCGACGAGGCACGAACTGGCCTTTGCCCAGCTGTTCGGCATCGCGCAGCGTGCGCCAAGTGTAGTCCAGCGCGGTTTGTACCGCGCTGATGACGTCCTGCCCCAGCGCCAGGCGACCGGCCAGTGCGCTGGCCAGGGTGCAACCCGAACCGTGATAGCTGCCCGGCAGGCGCTGGCAGGTGAAGGTGCGCGACTCGCCGTTGCGAATGTACAGGCGGTTGTGCACTTCCTGCTCATCGCCATGGCCGCCGGTGATCAGCAGGTGCTCGCAGTACGGCAGGAGTTTCTCGGCGCACTCGTCGGCGGTGCCTTCCGGCAGCTCGGCCAGGATTCGCGCTTCGGGCAGGTTCGGTGTGGCGATGGTTGCCAGCGGCAGCAAACGCTCGCGCATGGCATAGCCGACTTCATCCTTGCCCAGCCTGCCGCCGCCACCTGCACGCAGCACCGGGTCGCAGACCATCGGCAGATGCGGGTGGGCGGTGAGCAGTTCGACCACGGTATCGACCATTTCCAGCGAGCCGAGCATGCCCAGCTTGACGGCGGCAACGGTGGAGTCGTTGAGCACGGCGTTGGCCTGGGCCAGCACCCACTCGCGATCCAGCACACGGAAGTCGGTGACGTTCACGGTGTCTTGCACAGTCAGGGCGGTGACCGCAGGTGCGGCGTGGCAGCCCTGGGCGAGCAGGGCTTCGATATCTGCCTGCAGGCCGGCGCCGCCACTGGGGTCGTGGCCGGAGAGACAGAGGACAACGGGGCGGGAGCTATAGATATTCATGGTGCGCGAGCTTACCACTAAAGTTTTTGCCGGGCCGCTGGTCGTCGGCAGATTTTTCACGGCCCCGCTATCGGTGGCGGCCGTACGAACACCAGTCGTCATGAAAGCCAACAGAAAGCTTGGCGTGTGACGATTAAGGTGGTGTCATCTAGCTATCAGTGGCTATGCTGTCTAGCCTGTTTGTCTGTCCCGCCAAAAGAGTAATTGCAAGTGCGTTGCCCGTTTAGTCAGTTGGCCGAGCGCTCGGCCCGGATTCAAATGCTGTTTCCAGTAGACCGGGGGATCAACCACGCCGCCCAGAACAATGTGGGCGGTGTTGCATGCGTATTTTACTGACCCTGCTCGTGCTGCTGATGCCCATGCTGGCCAGCGCGGTGGAATTCGACGAGAACACCCGCACGCTGGCACTGGGCCGCGCGACCCAGGTGTTCGAAGACCCCACCGGTGACGCCACCATCGAACAGGTTGCTTCGGCAGAAGGCGCGGCGAAGTTTCGTGCGCTGGACGCCGCGACCCTGAATGCCGGCTACTCGCGCTCGGCGTTCTGGCTCAAGGTGCAACTGACCTACCGGCCGAAAAATCCCGTGGCGTCTTCGGACTGGCTGCTGGAACTGGCCTATCCGCCGATGGACCACGTCGACCTGTACCTGGCCAGTGAGTCTGCGGCACCGAGCCTGACCTGGCAGACCGGCGACATGCTGCCGTTCCACAGCCGGCAGATCCGGCAGAACAACTACCTGTTCGACCTCAACCTGCAACCCCATGAAACCAAGACCGCCTATGTGCGGGTCGCCAGTCACGGCTCGGTGCAGGCACCGCTCAACCTCTGGGCCAGCCACGCCTATATAGAAGAGCAACCCTCGCGCCTGTACATCCTGGGGATGATCTACGGCGTGCTGGCGGTGATGCTGGTCTACAACCTGTTCATCTACCTGAGCGTGCGCGACACCAGCTACCTCTACTACATCCTGTACATCACCTGCTTCGGCCTGTACCAGGTGTCGGTCAACGGTGCCGGGATCGAATACCTGTGGCCCGACAACCCCTGGTGGGCCAACACCTCCACGACCTTCCTGATCGCCGCCGCGATCCTGTTCGCCAGCCAGTTCGCCCGCAAGTTCCTGCAGACCCCGCGCCTGGGCTGCTGGCTGGATGCGCCACTGCTGGTGATGATGGCCTGTGCGGCGATCATCATGGTCCTGTCGCTGACCATGGATTACGGCGTGGCGTTGCGTCTGGTCACGGGGCTGGTATTGATTTTCACGCCGGTCATCTTGCTGATCGGCATCGTCGCCTGGCTCAAGGGGCGGCGCGTTGCACGGTATTTCATCTTCGGCTGGTCAGCGTTCCTGATCGGCGGGATCGTCAATGCCACCATGTTGCTGGGGCACCTGCCCAACACCTTCTGGACCATGTACGCCAGCCAGATCGGCTCGGTAGTCGAGGTCGCGCTGCTGTCGCTGGCGCTGGCCGACCGGATCAACACCATGCGCGATCGCCAGGCGCAGATCACCGAAGACTCGGCCCGGGACCTGGAGAAGCTCAACCAGCAACTGGCGGTCAGTAACAGGTTGAAGGATGAGTTCCTCGCGACCCTGACCCACGAATTGCGCACGCCGATGAATGGAGTGATCGGTTCGCTGGAGCTGATGCAGATGGAAGGCGGCGAAGACGAGATCGCGCTGTATCGCCAGACCGCAGCCGATTCGGCGCAGAACATGATGGGCATCGTCAACGGCATCCTCACCCTGACCGAGCTGCAGGCCGGACGAATCACCTACCAGACCGAGATGTTCAGCCTGCGCAACCTGCTGTTCCAGGCCCGCAGCACCTTCGAGCCAATGGCCCGGTGCAAGGGCCTGACCCTGACCGTGGATGTGGCGGACGAACTGCCGGACAGCCTGGAGGGTGACGCGCTGAAGTTGCGCCAGTGTCTGGATTGCCTGATCGACAACGCGATCAAATTCACCAAGCAGGGCTCGATCAGGATTCGCGTCAACGGTCAGTGCACCGACGCGCAGCATGTGCGGCTGCTGGTGGATGTGATCGACACCGGCATCGGGTTCAACCGCCTGGACGAGGAAACGCTGTACGCCAACTTCTACCAGGTCGATGGCTCGATGACCCGCGAATACGGCGGCCTGGGCATTGGCCTGGCGATCTGCCGGCAACTTATCGAGCTGCAAGGCGGGCGTCTGAGCCACCAGTCCGAGCCTGGCGCTGGCAGCCAGTTCAGATTGAGCCTGGATGTGCGGCAGGCAAAGACACCGGTTGTTTGATCGCAGGATAACCCGTAGCAGCACGGC
>NZ_JANHKS010000088.1 GCF_028682175.1 Pseudomonas putida
GGGGCGATTTTGAGGACGTCCCCGCCGGCAAGCCGTGCTGCTACGGGACGGTGCTCGCATGTGCAGGAGCGCGCTGGCCCGCGACCGGCGATGTTGTATCCAGATTTCGCGAACGCCGCAGATCGCGCATCTGCGGGATGAAAAAAAACGCTCAGGCCTTTATAGTTACCGACCTCCGTTTCACTTCAAGTAGCCGAGCCCCATGTCCGAGCCACGCAAGATCCTCGTCACCAGCGCCCTGCCCTATGCCAATGGTTCCATTCACCTTGGCCACATGCTCGAGTACATCCAGACCGACATGTGGGTGCGTTTCCAGAAGCACCGCGGCAACCAGTGCATTTATGTGTGCGCGGACGACGCCCACGGCTCGGCCATCATGCTGCGCGCGGAAAAGGAAGGGATCACCCCTGAACAGCTGATCGCCAATGTCCAGGCCGAACACAGCGGTGACTTCGCCGACTTCCTGGTGGATTTCGACAACTTCCACTCGACCCACGCCGAAGAAAACCGCGAGCTGTCGAGCCTGATCTACACCCGTCTGCGTGACGCCGGGCACATCGCCACGCGTTCGGTGACCCAGTATTTCGACCCGGAAAAGAAAATGTTCCTGGCCGACCGCTTCATCAAGGGCACCTGCCCCAAATGCGGCACCGAAGATCAGTACGGCGACAACTGCGAAAAATGCGGCGCAACCTACGCCCCGACCGACCTGAAAGACCCGAAATCGGCCATTTCCGGCGCGACCCCGGTGCTCAAGGATTCGAAGCACTTCTTCTTCGACCTGCCTGCCTTCGACGCCATGCTCAAAAGCTGGACCCGCAGCGGCACCCTGCAGGACGCCGTCGCGAACAAGATCGCCGAATGGCTGGACTCGGGCCTGCAACAGTGGGACATCTCCCGCGATGCGCCGTACTTCGGTTTTGAAATTCCCGATGAACCAGGCAAGTACTTCTACGTCTGGCTGGACGCACCGATCGGCTACATGGCCAGCTTCAAGAACCTGTGCGACCGCACCCCGGGCCTGGATTTCGACGCGTTCTGGAACAAGGATTCGACCACCGAGCTGTACCACTTCATCGGCAAGGACATCGTCAACTTCCACGCCCTGTTCTGGCCGGCCATGCTCGAAGGCTCGGGCTTCCGCAAGCCGAGCGGCATCAACGTGCACGGCTACCTGACCGTCAACGGCCAGAAGATGTCCAAGTCCCGCGGCACCTTCATCAAGGCGCGCACCTACCTCGAGCACCTGTCGCCGGAGTACCTGCGTTACTACTACGCGGCCAAGCTGGGCCGAGGTGTCGACGACCTGGACCTGAACCTCGAAGACTTCGTGCAGAAGGTCAACTCCGACCTGATCGGCAAGGTGGTCAACATCGCCAGCCGCTGCGCAGGCTTCATTCACAAGGGCAACGCGGGCGTGCTGGTGGCCGGCAATGCCGCGCCGGAACTGACCGACGCTTTCCTCGCCGCTGCCCCGAGCATCGCCGAAGCCTACGAGGCCCGCGACTTCGCCCGTGCCATGCGTGAAATCATGGCCCTGGCCGACCGCGCCAACGCCTGGATCGCCGACAAGGCGCCGTGGTCGCTGGCCAAGCAGGAAGGCAAGCAGGACGAAGTCCAGGCCATCTGCGCCCTGGGCGTGAACCTGTTCCGCCAACTGGTGATCTTCCTCAAGCCGGTGCTGCCGAACCTGGCGGCCGACGCCGAGCAGTTCCTCAACGTCGCCCCGCTGACCTGGAACGACCACCAGACCCTGCTCAGCAACCATCAGTTGAACCCGTTCCAGGCCCTGATGACCCGTATCGACCCGGCCAAAGTGGAAGCCATGACCAACGCCTCGAAAGAAGACCTCGCCGCCAGCGCCACCGACACCGGTTCCGCGCCACAAGGCAATGGCGAACTGGCCAAGGACCCGCTGTCGCCGGAAATCGACTTCGACGCCTTTGCCGCCATCGACCTGCGCGTCGCGCTGATCGAAAAGGCCGAGCACGTGGAAGGTGCCGACAAACTGCTGCGCCTGACCCTGGACATCGGTGACGAGAAGCGCAACGTGTTCTCCGGCATCAAGAGCGCCTACCCGAACCCCGCCGAACTGGAAGGTCGCCTGACCATGATGATCGCCAACCTCAAGCCGCGCAAAATGCGTTTCGGCGTCTCCGAAGGCATGGTGATGGCGGCAGGCCCTGGTGGCGAAGAGATCTACCTGCTGAGCCCTGACAGCGGCGCCAAGCCAGGTCAGCGCATCAAGTAACCCTGCACGTGGCCAACGTTCCTTGCGGGGCGTTGGCCGGGTCAAATCATGAGCCTGATATCGCGCATCGACGCCCTGTTGCCGCAAACCCAGTGCGGCAAATGCGGCCACCCCGGCTGCAAGCCCTACGCCGAAGGGATCGCCAGCGGCGAAGCGATCAACAAGTGTCCTCCTGGCGGCGATGAAACCATCGCAGCCCTGGCGCACCTGCTGAATGTCAACGTCATCGCCCTGGACACCGGACGCGGCAGCGCCCCGCCTCAGGTCGCGTTTATCCGCGAAGCCGAATGCATCGGCTGCACCAAGTGCATTCAGGCGTGCCCGGTGGATGCCATCGTCGGTGCCGCGAAGCTGATGCACACGGTCATCGTCGATGAATGCACCGGCTGCGACCTGTGCGTGGCGCCCTGCCCCGTGGACTGCATCGACATGCTTCCCCTGCCCCTGGCGACCGTGGTGCCGATTGTCGGCGGCCTGGCGGCGAACGACGTTGAACGAGCCGCGCGCACAGCCAAACGCAATCACGCTCGCCAGCGCTTCGAAGCACGCAACGCCAGGTTGCAGCGTGAGGAACGCCAGCGACAGGCAGAACGCCTGGCGCGCAAGCAGCCGCTGACAGCGCCACGAGCGGCCACGCCGGACCCGCTACAGGCCGCATTGGCGAGGATCAGCGCCCAGAAAGCCCCGGATGCCGAGGCGGCGCTGAAACAGGCACGGATCAACGTTGCCATGAGCCGCGCCCAGTTGAACAAATCACTGAAAGCCTTCGGTCATCCGCCCATTGCCGAGCAAGCCGCGCAGTTGGTGGTCATGCAGCGCGAGCTGGATGATGCTGAAGAGGTGCTGGCGAAACTGCAGGCCGCTGAATCGCGCGAGGCTGCCGCGCAGCCTGCACCGCCCGCTGCGATGGAAAAAGCTGACAAGGCCACCCTGAACCGCGCGAAGATTCAATTGGCGATGAGTCGTGCCGCATTGAAGAAGGCCCAGGCCGCCGATGCCAGCGCGCAGGACATCGCCGCCTTGAGCGATCAGGTTATGCAAGCCGAACACACACTCAAGGCCCTTGAACCCGGCCCGGCTTGAACCTGCCAGAACACCCGACGCCCGACACGACCGTTTCCCAGGGAAAGCGCCTCTCATGAATGCAGCAAAACGTCTGGAAATTTTTCGTCGCTTGCACGAGGACAATCCCGACCCTAAAACCGAACTGTCCTACACCACACCTTTCGAACTGCTGATCGCGGTCATCCTCTCCGCTCAAGCTACAGACGTAGGCGTCAACAAGGCAACCGCACGGTTGTATCCCGTTGCCAATACGCCCCAGGCGATCTACGACCTGGGCGTCGAAGGGCTGTCGGAGTACATCAAGACCATCGGCCTGTACAACAGCAAGGCCAAGAACGTCATCGAGACCTGCCGCATGCTGGTCGAACTGCATGGCGGAGAAGTGCCGCAGACCCGCGAAGCCCTCGAGGCACTGCCCGGCGTGGGACGCAAGACGGCGAATGTCGTGCTCAATACCGCGTTCCGGCAACTGGCCATGGCGGTGGACACCCACATTTTTCGCGTGAGCAATCGCACCGGCATTGCACCCGGCAAGAATGTCGTGGAGGTCGAAAACAAGTTAATGAAGTTCGTCCCCAAAGACTATCTGCTGGACGCCCACCACTGGCTGATTCTGCATGGCCGCTACGTGTGCATCGCCCGCAAGCCCCGCTGCGGCAGTTGCAGAATCGAGGACCTGTGCGAATTCAAGCAGAAAACCTCAGACGATTGAGCGATAGCGTTTGCAGGGGTTGATCGATTGAAAAAATCTTTTTTACCCGGTCGAGGTTTGTCGTTATAAGGTGCGCCAAAGACAGTCTAAGCCTGGAGTCGACTTTCATGAGTACTGACAAAGAGCAGATGGATGTAGACGACGACTTCGTATCCACAGATACAGACGAAGCCGCGCAAGTACCTGCGGAAACCGCAAAGACCAACCTCAGCAAGCGCCGCACCATCGACAACCTGCTGGAAGAACGCCGTTTGCAGAAGCAGTTGGCGGACTACGACTTCGACCTCTGATCTTCGGGCGCCAACAGCCTCTCGGGCAGCATGAGAGGCCAGGCCTGACGACATGAATTCAATTGGGGCAGCCTGCAAGATTCCGGTAGGGATGTACGCCCATCCCTACACCAGCCCGTTGCGCTGGGCGAGTTCGATCAGGTCCACCAGCGAGTGGGCGTTGAGCTTGAGCAGCAACCGGGTCTTGTAGGTACTGACCGTCTTGTTGCTCAGAAACATGCCATCGGCAATCTCCTTGTTGGTTTTCCCACGCGCCAACTGCTGCAGCACCATCATTTCCCGCGCCGACAGGCGATCGACCATCTCTGCCTCGCTGGCATTGCCAAGGCTGGAACGCACCGTGTGCAGCGCCTGATTCGGGAAATAGCTGTACCCGGACAAAACGGCCTTGATCGCGCTGAGCAACTCGGTGAGGTCCTGTTGCTTGCACACGTAGCCTGCGGCGCCCGCCTGCATGCAGCGCATCGAGAAATGCCCGGGGGACTGGGACGTCAGGATCAGCACCTTGAAGGGCAATGTCATGGCCGTGAGACGGGCGATGACCTCCAGGCCGTCGAGCTTGGGAATGCCGATGTCCAGGATGACGATGTCGGGCAAATGCTCCCGCGCCAGTTGCAGTGCGTCCACACCGTTATCCGTTTCGGCGATGACCTCGTAACCGTGGCGCTCCATCAACATGCGCACGGCGAGTCGAATGACAGGGTGATCATCCACGATCAACACTTTATTCATGAGCAATCCATTCTTCGCTATTCGAATTTTCAGAGCCCGCACAATAGCTTAGTCGTTTAGTGCTTTGCATGGCGCTCCTCCCGCTGTACAAGCAGGCAAAGACCTTTCCCACTCAAGCAACAGAAATTTCCTACATTTTTTGACTTATATGCGTTCATTGGCAGGGCTTCCATTTGTCTTTCTCTGCCTGATGAACTCCTGTGAGCTGCGATGAAGGCTCATGGCGCGTGGGCCACACAACCCACACGCCCATTACTACAGCATGCTCGTCCATTTGCGTAATACCTCATGGGACTATTCGATCGGTCCGAGCGCGACGTGAAGAATATATACGCGCCCGGCGGACGATCTTTCCAAAATGAAAGGCTGACGACTCATCCTGGCGGCGCGCCTTGAACCGACCCTGCCCCCTTGCCGGCCCGGCCGACTTTCGGGCCAGCGAACCTTGCGGTGGCGTATTCGATCAGAATAAGCGCATCGCGCGGACATGCCAGAGGTGCACCACCAGAAAATATTGCAAGTCACACCACGACTCGTTCAGCGAACGGCGTGGTTGAAAAATACACACTGGAAAAAGTCTTTTTACATACATATATATTTACGGAAAAAGCCTACGACATATTCGGAAACTTCTGAATCCGCATCATTCGTCCCGACGTGCCCTTCGGCGCAGAGCAGCCAGCGTTTTTTTGTCATGAATCGAAGAGGCGCCCCAGGTCTGAGTCAATCGGCAGGCGTAGTCATGCAGCCTCATCAGTAACGTTTGTGCGGCAAAGCATTCTTCCGACGCCTACGTAATACCATTCTTCTTATTAAATCCAGACAACTTCGCTCAAATAAGAAAAATACTACAACACTGACAGACCGCTGCGCCTCCCATGTAAGAACTTGGAAATCACTTTTGAAAAACTCTTTCAAAAAAATATTTTCCACTTGCAAATCCCGAATTCAATCGTTACTTTTTTTATGAATTACCGCTCTAATCCGACAACTAAAACGGCACACTAAGCCAATCCCGAGTTGTAACACCCTGACCACCATTCCGCTATTTATCTTGCCTTGATGTCGAGCGCGAGCGGGCTTCGGCCAACCCTGAACATGCCGCAGCCGATGCGTGAAAGTTATCCGGGCACCTGCATGTTCGCCGGGCTACGCCTTATACCTACATGTTCAAAGGAATAAACCATGACCAGAAAAGCAGAATTAACAGCGAAGACCTTTACTGAAAACCTCGAGATTGCCCAGGCCATCGAACGCTATGTCGCCCAGGGAGGGATCATCAATGTGGTTGCCGAAGGAGCCTCGGCCAGCAGGGATTCAGCCACGGCACAACCAGCGGCGCAGCCCGATCCGCCAACGTTGATGAACGCGAAGCTGGAGCAGCTCAAGGGGCTGGTGGCCAAAGGGGCGGGAGTGACCGCGATTCAGTATTCGCTGCGGATGAACCGCAAGGAAATCAGGCGGCTGGCGAGCGAGCATGGCGTGAAGATCGTTTACAGCAGGCCCGTCAGGGGGAAACGGTCGCTGCGTAACCGGGAAACCACCTCCGTCGATGACACCGTGGCTGGCCACGCAATGCATTACTCGACGCTGGGTTATACGGTGCCGGAGATCGCACAGTTGCTAGGGCTTTCGGTGCGCGATGTCTGGAACATCGGCAAGGCTTATCGCTTTGAATTCAAAAGTCCGGGGAAAATCGACGAACCTGAACAGTCGTCTTCTGACGGATCTGAGCCATTCAGATAAATAATCCGACGACCTGACCGTTAAACTTTCGATGCATTTGGAGGCAGATGCAACCCCGCAGCGGGGTTGCATCTCACGCGGTCAGCGATCAGAACAGCTTGCGGTTCTTGTTCGCGGCAATGCGCATGCGCAGTGCGTTGAGCTTGATGAAGCCCGCCGCATCGGCCTGGTTGTAAGCGCCGCCATCTTCTTCGAAGGTCGCGATGTTGGCGTCGAACAGCGAATCATCGGACTTGCGGCCGGTGACGATCACGTTGCCCTTGTACAGCTTCAGGCGAACGACACCGTTCACGTGAGCCTGGGACGCGTCGATCATCTGTTGCAGCATCAGACGCTCAGGGCTCCACCAGTAGCCGGTGTAGATCAGGCTGGCGTATTTAGGCATCAGCTCGTCTTTGAGGTGAGCGACTTCACGATCCAGGGTGATCGACTCGATGGCGCGGTGCGCCTTGAGCATGATGGTGCCGCCCGGGGTTTCGTAGCAGCCACGGGACTTCATGCCCACGTAACGGTTCTCGACGATGTCCAGACGACCGATGCCGTGCTCGCCGCCGATCTTGTTCAGGGTGGCCAATACGGTAGCCGGGGTCATTTCGACGCCGTCCAGCGCGACGATGTCGCCGTTGCGGTAGGTCAGTTCCAGGTACTGCGGCTTGTCAGGCGCGTTTTCCGGGGAAACGGTCCAGCGCCACATGTCTTCTTCGTGCTCGGTCCAGGTGTCTTCCAGCACGCCGCCTTCATAGGAGATGTGCAGCAGGTTGGCGTCCATGGAGTACGGGGACTTCTTCTTGCCGTGACGCTCGATAGGGATCGCGTGCTTCTCGGCGTAGTCCATCAGCTTCTCGCGGGACAGCAGGTCCCACTCGCGCCATGGGGCGATGACTTTCACGCCCGGCTTGAGTGCATAGGCGCCCAGTTCGAAACGCACCTGGTCGTTACCCTTGCCGGTCGCGCCATGGGAAATGGCGTCGGCACCGGTTTCGTTGGCGATTTCGATCAGGCGCTTGGCGATCAGCGGACGGGCGATGGAGGTACCCAGCAGGTACTCGCCTTCGTAGACGGTGTTGGCGCGGAACATCGGGTAGACGAAATCACGCACGAACTCTTCGCGCAGATCGTCGATGTAGATTTCTTTGACGCCCATGGCTTGCGCCTTGGCGCGTGCTGGTTCGACCTCTTCGCCCTGACCCAGGTCAGCGGTAAAGGTCACCACTTCGCAGTTGTACGTATCCTGCAGCCACTTGAGGATTACCGAAGTATCCAGGCCACCGGAATACGCGAGAACTACCTTGTTTACGTCCGCCATGCCATCACTCCAACGCGTTGTACGGAAAACCGATGATTCTACCGTTCAAACCCGTGGATTTACAGTGTCGCGACAGCTTCTGACGACGAAGCGACAGAATCTGTCGAACACACGACCCCAATCACGAGGCTTTTGGCGGCGAACCCAGCGTAGAGGTTGGCGTTGGCGTGGCCGCTGGCGCAGGCACAGGTGCAGGCGCCGGGACCGGTGCCGGGGGTTGCGAGGGCGGCTGTACAGGGGCCGGCACCGGCGCCACTGCCGGTTTCAACTGCGCGACACGTTCCAGATGAATGTTCACCCGGCGGTTGCGCGCCCGGTTGGCATTATTGGTATTGGGTACCAGCGGGTACTGCTCGCCATGGAAGCGCACGGTGATCTGCTCTTCCGGGATGCCCTGGGCCTTGAGATAGTCCATGACCGCCAGCGCCCGACGGCGGGACAGGTCACGGTTGGTCAGGCGATTGCCGCTGTTATCGGAGTGGCCGTCCAGTTCGACGCGATTGACCGATGGATCGGCGCTCATGTAAGCCAGCACGGTGTCGAGTTGGCGCTTGGCCTGGGCATCGAGTTCGATACCGCCACCCGGGAAGCCGATCTCCGACTTGCTGACCTGATCAAAATTCATCGGCAGCAACTTGGCCGTACATGCCTGGAACTGGTTGTAGGCCGAGGTGAACTTGACCGGCAACAGACGAACTTCCATCGCCCCGCCGCCGTCGCGCAGGCTGTGACGGATGACCGGGCTGCGGCCCTCCATCAGACCTGCGATCAGCCGGCTCGCCTGGGCCTGGCTGGTGTTGAAAGGAATGTCCCCGTTGCCGACTTTCACCACGCCCAGGTTCAGATCGCCACGACCCGGCTGCCATGGCGCAGCGGCGGCAATCAGCGTCGCAGAACCTGCCGCCAGGCTGTAGCCATTGGCCTTGAGGCGAAACGTCGCCTGCTCGCCCGCTCGACGCACGAACTCGCCCGCACCGAAGTCGGTGATCGGCTGGCTCAGGCGGCACTCGAACTGGTCGCCTTCCACCTTCCACTCGATATTCTCCAGACGGGTCTGGAAAGTGAGTGCCATCGCGGGCAGGCTGGCAAACGCGCTGAGCAGGGCTAGATATCGCTGGCGCACGGGAGGCTCCACAAAAAATTTACCGCGTAACAAGATTTATCGCTTACACATCTCTATCGGATAGTTCCTGCAAAACTTGATAGCGAGTGCCTGAAGGAGTCTTTTCCGGTAGCATTCGGGCACGTTTTACCCGCCTGGAATTCCCAATGTCCGACCGCCTGACCCTCCTGCGCCCCGACGACTGGCATATCCATCTTCGCGATGGCGCTGTTCTGCCCCACACCGTCGCCGACGTGGCCCGCACCTTCGGCCGCGCCATCATCATGCCGAACCTCGTGCCGCCGGTACGCAACGCCGAGCAGGCCGATGCCTATCGCCAGCGCATCCTCGCCGCGCGTCCGCAAGGCAGCCGTTTCGAGCCATTGATGGTGCTTTACCTCACCGACGTGACTCAGCCCGAAGACATCCGCGCCGCCAAGGCCAGTGGCTTCGTGCACGCGGCCAAGCTGTACCCGGCCGGCGCGACCACCAACTCCGATTCCGGCGTGACCAGCGTCGACAAGATCTTCCATGTGCTGGAAGTCATGGCTGAAGTCGGCATGCCGCTGTTGATTCACGGCGAAGTGACCCGCGGCGACATCGACGTGTTCGACCGCGAAAAGATCTTCATCGATGAGCACATGCGCCGTGTGGTCGAGCGTTTCCCGACGCTCAAGGTAGTGTTCGAACACATCACCACGGGCGATGCCGTGCAGTTCGTCAACGAGGCTTCGGCCAACGTCGGCGCGACCATCACTGCCCATCACCTGCTGTACAACCGCAACCACATGCTGGTTGGCGGGATTCGCCCGCACTTCTACTGCCTGCCGATCCTCAAGCGCAACACCCACCAGGTTGCCCTGCTGGACGCGGCCACCAGCGGCAGCAGCAAGTTCTTCCTGGGCACCGACTCGGCACCTCACGCCCAGCACGCCAAGGAAGCCGCCTGCGGCTGTGCCGGCTGCTACACCGCCTACGCCGCCATCGAGCTCTATGCCGAAGCGTTCGAGCAGCGCAACGCGCTGGACAAACTCGAAGGCTTCGCCAGCCTCAACGGTCCGGCGTTCTACGGCCTGCCTGCCAACACCGAGACCATCACGCTGGTTCGTGAAGAATGGACCGCCCCTGCCAGCCTGCCGTTTGGCGAGCTGTCGGTCATCCCGCTGCGCGCCGGTGAAAAACTGCGCTGGCGCCTGCTGGAGGAAAACGCGTGAGTGAAGACCTTTACGACGACGAACAGGAAGGTTCCGGCGGCGGCACAGGCTCCCGGCATCCAATGGCGGCACGCTTTCGCGGCTACCTCCCGGTCGTGGTCGATGTAGAAACCGGAGGTTTCAACGCCGCTACCGATGCGTTGCTGGAAATTGCAGCGACCACCATCGGCATGGACGACAAGGGCTTCGTGTTCCCGGAACACACCTACTTCTTCCGCGTCGAGCCGTTCGAAGGCGCCAACATCGAAGCGGCGGCCCTGGAGTTCACCGGGATCAAGCTCGACCACCCGCTGCGCATGGCGGTGAGCGAAGAGACTGCGCTGACCGACATCTTCCGCGGCGTGCGCAAGGCCCTCAAGGCCAATGGCTGCAAGCGGGCGATCCTGGTTGGCCACAACGCCAGCTTCGACCTGGGCTTCCTGAACGCGGCCGTCACGCGCCTGGACATGAAGCGTAACCCGTTTCATCCGTTCTCGAGCTTCGACACCGCAACCCTGGCGGGCCTGGCGTACGGTCAGACCGTGCTGGCCAAAGCCTGCCAGTCGGCGGACATCGACTTCGACGGTCGCGAGGCCCACTCGGCCCGCTACGACACCGAGAAGACTGCCGAGCTGTTCTGCGGCATCGTCAACCGCTGGAAGGAAATGGGCGGCTGGCACGACTTCGACGACTGAAGCCTGCTGCGCCCTCCCAAACCGGCCCCCGTGGCCGGTTTTTTGATGCTCGCACACCCCGTAGCAGCACGGCTTGCCGGCGGGAGCGATCTTGAGGCCGCCC
>NZ_JANHKS010000089.1 GCF_028682175.1 Pseudomonas putida
GCGGCACCTGTAGGAGTGAGCTTGCTCGCGATGAGGGCGGTACATCCGACACATCTCCATCGAATGTACCGGCCATTCGCGGGCAAGCGCGCTCCTACGGTTCCGGGGATGCCGGAAAATCGGGATTCACCGCATGATTGTAGGAGCGCGCTTGCCCGCGACGGCGTCGTGTCAGACACCCCATCCGTCGATGACCCACCGCAATCGCGAGCAAGCTCACTCCTACAGGGATGTGGTCAGGACCGTTATTTGCCGCGAATCAGACTGCGCAACACAAACCGGTTCGGGTGACACGCCTCTGCGACGCTGCGGGGCAGGGGCAGGGGTTCGTTGTCGAGCCAGGCAGCAATCAGTTCGCCCGACAGCGGCGCGGTAATCAGCCCACGCGAGCCATGCCCGCTGTTCACATACAGCCCGTCAAGCCAGAGGCACGGGATGTCCGGCACCTGCCGGGCGTCCTTGCGCAACACCGCGTAGGCCTCCAGAAAGGCCGCCCGGTTGGCCAGCGGCCCGACGATGGGCAAGTAATCCGGGCTGGTGCAACGAAACGCCGCGCGCCCTTCAAGTTGCTCGGCGGGCAAGGCGTCGGCCTGCAAACGCTGACTCAGGTCTGGCGAAATTTCCCGCAGCAACTCAAGGTTGCCCAGGTGCTCGGCGGTCGTCGGCGTCAGGTCATCGCTCTTGAAATCGAAGCTGGCCCCCAGCGTATGCTCACCCAGCCGCCCCGGCGCGACGTAGCCCTCGGCACACACCACCGTGCTCAACGATGCACTGGCCGGCGTCTGCGCCAGGCGCGTGATCTGCCCGCGGATGCGCTTGAGCGGCAAGTCTTCGCTGGCCGGGAAACGCTTGATCTCCGCGGCGCCGGCGAGCACCACCACCGGCGCCGAATCCAGCAGCCGTTCGCCGTCGAATGCCTGCCACAGATCGCCCTCACGGCGCAGCTCGACCACGTCACGGTGGGTCAACAACTGGATGTCTGGATCGCTGGCCTGATGACGGCACAGCGCAGGAGGGTGCACCCAGCCGCCTTGTGGATAAAACAGGCCGCCGCTGTTCAGCGTGATTCCGGCTTTCGCCTCGGCTTCATCCTTGCCCAGCACTTGCAGCAGGTCGCTGGAAAACGCAGCCCCCAGTTGCGCCTGACGCTCGCCTTCCTTGTCGTCGAAGGCCAGTTGCAGCACGCCGCAGCCATCCCAGTCCACACCACGCTCAAGGCGTTCGAGCAGGCGCCGGGTGTGGCCGAAACCGCTCAGTATCAGCTGCGAAAGAGCCGTGCCATGGGCGGACAGCTTCAGGTAGAGCACCCCTTGAGGATTGCCCGACGCCTCTTGCGCCAGGTCCGCATGCCGCTCAAGCAGGCTCACCTTCCAGCCCCGCGCTGCCAGGCTCGATGCCGTCGCACAACCGGCAAGCCCGGCGCCGATCACCAGCGCCTTGCGCTCGCCGCTCGCAGGTGTGGGGCGAGCGAACCAGGGCTTGGGCGTCGCCAGCGGAACATCCTCAGGCCAGCCGATGAAACTGCCCCTGAGCACTTCCCATTTATGGCCGATGCCCGGCACCCGTTTCATCTTGAAGCCCGCCGCATTCAGCGCGCGCCGCACCCAGCCGGTGCTGGTGAAGGTGCCGATGGTCGAACCCGGCGCAGCCAGGCGTGCCAGTTCTGCGAACAGTTCCGGGGTCCACATTTCCGGATTTTTCGCGGGCGCGAAACCGTCGAGAAACCATGCGTCGATGGGCCCGTCCAGCTCCGGCAACATTTCAAGCGCGTCGCCGATCAACAGCGTCAGCATCACCCGTCCGCCATCGAACACCAGGCGCTGAAAGCCTTCGTGGATCGCAACGTATTGCTCCAGCAACTGATCGGCAAAGGTCTTCAGCTCCGGCCACAGCGTGAGCGCGCGTTCCAGGTCGGCCCGGCTGAGGGGGAATTTCTCGACGCTGACAAATTGCAGCCTCGCGCCCGGCGTCGCGCAGGCTTCGAACAATTGCCAGGCGCAGAGGAAATTGAGCCCGGTGCCAAAACCGGTTTCGCCGATCACCAGGCGCCCGTCGGCAGGCAGCGCCGTGAAGCGTTCGTGCAGCTGGTTCTGGGTCAGGAACACGTGACGGGTTTCGTCCAGGCCCGATTCGGTGGAAAAGTACACGTCGGCAAAGGCCCGCGAGTGCGGGTTGCCGCGTTCGTCCCAGTCGATCTGGGCGTGCTGGATAGTGGTCATGGTCAGGCTTAGGCGGGAGCAAGGCCGCTATATTAACCCAGCCTTGGGCCAATCTTGCGCAACCCGGATTGACCCCTGACACGGTTTCGCGGTCATAGCCCTCACTGACTCGCTCGATCCGCTAATCTTGAGCGATCCGACCCAGGGAGTTGTACATGTTCGAATCCGCTGAAATCGGCCACACCATCGACGACGACACCTATCACGCCGCAGTGCCCGCCTTGCGCGAGGCATTGCTGGAAGCCCAATACGAACTGCACGAGCAGGGCAAGCGCCAGATCATCGTGCTGATCAACGGCATCGAGGGCGCGGGCAAGGGCGAAACCGTCAAGCTGCTCAACGACTGGATGGACCCGCGCTTCATCGAAGTGCGCACTTTCGACCAGCAGACCGACGAGGAACTGGCCCACCCGCCGGCCTGGCGCTACTGGCGCCAGCTGCCGCCCAAGGGGCGAATCGGGATCTTCTTTGGCAACTGGTACAGCCAGATGATTCAGGGCCGCGTGCACAAGCGCTTCAAGGACCCGGTGCTGGATCAGGCGATCAATGGTGCCGAGCGTCTGGAGAAAATGCTGGTCGACGAAGGCGCAGTGATCTTCAAATTCTGGTTCCACCTGTCCAAGCAGCAGATGCGCAAGCGCCTCAAGACCCTCAAGGACGACCCCCTGCACAGTTGGCGCATCAGCCCGCTGGACTGGCAGCAGTCCAAGACCTACGACAAGTTCGTGCGCTTCGGCGAGCGGGTGCTGCGCCGCACCAGCCGCGACTATGCGCCCTGGCATGTGATCGAAGGCGTGGACCCCCATTACCGTAGCCTGACCGTCGGGCGGCTACTGCTGGAAGGTCTGCAGAATGCGCTCAAGACCCCGGAAGGCAACACCAACCTGGTCAACCTCGGGCCGTTGCCCAGCAACACCGACGAGTTGAGCCTGCTGGACAATCTGGACATGACCCTGGCGCTGGAAAAGGACGACTATGAACAGCAGTTGATCGCTGAACAGGCTCGGCTGTCCGGGCTGATGCGTGACAAGCGCATGCGCAGGCATTCGTTGGTCGCGGTGTTCGAAGGTAACGATGCGGCAGGCAAGGGTGGGGCGATCAAGCGGCTGGCCGGGGCGCTCGATCCGCGTCAGTACCACATCGTGCCGATTGCCGCGCCCAGCGAGGATGAGCGGGCGCAGCCTTATCTGTGGCGCTTCTGGCGGCAGATTCCGGCGCGGGGCAAGTTCACGGTGTTCGACCGGTCCTGGTATGGCCGGGTGCTGGTGGAGCGGGTCGAGGGGTTCTGTTCCGAGGCCGACTGGCTGCGGGCCTACAGTGAAATCAACGACTTCGAAGAGCAACTGACTGACGCCGGTATCGTGGTGGTCAAGTTCTGGCTGGCCATTGATGACAAGACTCAGCTGGAGCGATTCAAGGCGCGGGAGAAGATTCCCTTCAAGCGTCACAAGATTACTGAGGACGACTGGCGCAACCGCAGCAAGTGGCCGCAATACCGCGAAGCGGTGGGTGATATGGTGGACCGCACCAGCACCGAAATCGCCCCCTGGACCTTGGTGGAAGCCAATGACAAGCGCTGGGCAAGGGTCAAGGTGCTGCGCACGATCAATGAGGCACTGGAGGCGGCGTTCAAGAAAGATGGCAAGAAGTAGCGCCTGACGGCGTGTAATGATCGTTCCCACGCTCTGCGTGGTAGCGGCGTGTTTGACGCTCCGCGTCGACGGGTGACCCTGATATTGGGGACAGATCCATTCTCGTGGTGGCTGGGCTTTAGGATTTCGCCCCTTACGGGCGACTCACTTTCCTTTCGGGGAAAGTAAGCAAAGCCATTGCGACTGGCTGGGGTCCTCCTTCGTCGGACTTCCCTCGACTCCGGCGCCGCTCCGGGGGCACGCTGTGATGGGCCATCCATGGCCCGCACAGCTTTCGCGGCTTCCTGCCGCTCATCCCCCTGCACGACGTCTGCGCTCGGCCTGGCGCCTTTACGTCGCGTTCGGCGGTGTCTGGGCCATCGCACATGAAGATCAAAATCAAAATCTTTGTCACAACTCCGCCCCGTAGCAGCACGGCTTGCCGGCGGGGACGTACTTGAGATCGCCCCCGCCGGCAAGCCGTGCTGCTACGGGTTCTGGGTATGGCGAAAAAACGGAATGTGCCCCAACCCTGTAGGAGTGAGCTTGCTCGCGATGACGTTGGTACATCCAATCTAAATATGTCGGTTGTACCGGCCTCAGCGCGAGCAAGCTCACTCCTACAGGTCTGGCGGCGGGCTAACGCACTACCTTTCGCGCAACGCTTCGGTCCGGGCCTTGAGCACGGGTTTGAGCAGGTAATCCATCACGCTTTTCTCGCCGGTGATGATGTCCACGGTGGCGACCATACCGGGGATGATCAGCAGCGGCTTTTCATCACTGCCCAGATGGTTGCGGTCGGTGCGGACCTGGATCAGGTAGAAGGTGTTGCCCTTGTCATCGGTGGTGGTGTCGGCGCCGATCAGTTCCAGCTTGGCCGGCAGGCCGCCGTAGATGGTGTAGTCATAGGCGCTGAACTTGACCATGGCTTTCTGGCCCGGATGCAGGAAGGCCACATCTTGCGGCCGGACCTTGGCTTCGATCAGCAGGTTGTCTTCCAGCGGGACGATTTCCACCATGTCGCTGCCCGGCTGAACTACGCCGCCGATGGTATTTACCTTCAGCGTCTTGACGATCCCCTTGACCGGCGAGGTCACCGTGGTACGCGTCACGCGGTCGTCGATGGCGATGCTGGTGGCGCTGGCTTTTGCCAGGTCTGCACGCTTGTCGTTCAAATCCTTGGTGGCATCGGAGCGGAAGCTGTCCAGGGATTCCTGGATCTTGCTCTTGATCTCGTTGATCGCCGCTTCCGCCCTCGGAATCGCCAATGACGTCGCGTCCATCTGCCCGCGCGCCTCGGACGCCTTGCCCTTGAGCCGGATGATTTCCACCGGCGACACCGCACCGCTGTTGACCAGCGGCGCCGACATGCTCAGCTCCTGCTGAATGAAACCCAGTTGGTTGCGGTACTGATCCTGCTTGGAGCGAAACTCGGCGACTTCCTGGGTTTTCTGCCGCAGTTGTTCCTGCAAGGTGCGCTGCTCACTGGCCAGGCGACGCTGGCGCGAGTCGTACAGCGACTGCTCATCGGCGGCCACCTGCGGCGCCTTGGCCAGCACCTCGGCGGACGGCTTGAACGGCCGGCCTTCGGACTCGGCCGAGAGCCTGTCGACCTGGGCCATCAGCGTGTATTTGTCGACCTCGCTCTCGCCCTTGTTCGACAGGAATCGCGTGTCGTCCAGGCGCAGCAGGGTGTCGCCTTTGTTCACGATCTGCCCTTCACGCACGAAGATTTCAGTGACGATGCCGCCTTCCAGGTTCTGGATCACCTGAACCTTGCTCGACGGAATCGCCTTGCCTTCGCCCATGGTGACTTCCTGCAGCACGGCGAATTTGGCCCACACCAGAGCGCTGACGATCAGCGCAGCGGCAATCCACACCGTGATCCGCGAACCCCGTGACGAGTCCTGCGCGGCGACGCCGGCGACTTCCGGCATGAACTCGGTATCGACCTGGCGGCCCGGATGAAAATAGCTTTGAGCGGATGACATGATGAACGCTCCTTAAACCGTGGCCGGGCCGACACGGCCCTTGCGCAGTGCCTCGACGACAAGCTCCTTGGGACCATCGGCGACCACCTTGCCGTTGTCCAGCACCACCAGCCGCTCGACCAGGCTGAGCATCGACATGCGATGGGTGACCAGCAGCAGGGTCTTGCCTTGCATCAGGCCCAGCAGTTTCTGGCGCAGCAGGTCTTCGCTGCTGTTGTCCATGTGGCTGGTGGGTTCGTCCAGCAGCATGATCGGTGGATCGAGCAGCAGCGCCCGGGCCAGCAGCACCGCCTGGCGCTGGCCACCGGAGAGCAGTTGCCCGCGCTCGCCCACCGGCCGGTCGAAGCCCAGCGGGTGATTGCGCGCAAGCTCGGTGACGCCGGTCAACTCGGCGACTTCCAGCATGCGAGCGTCGGTGACGTAGCGTGCGCCCAGGGTCAGGTTGTCGCGCAGACTGCCCGCCAGCAACGGCAGGTCATGGGCGACGTAGCCCACTTGCTGGCGCAGGTCGGCGACATCCACCTGACGCAGGTCCAGACCGTCGAGCAACAGTTGCCCATCGTCGGGTGTATAGAAGCCCATCATCAAACGCGCCAGTGTGCTTTTGCCCGAGCCGCTGCGACCGATGATGCCGATCCGCTCGCCGGGTTTGACGCTGATACTGACCTCGTTCAGCGCCGCCGCAGTGCCGCTGCCGCCATAGGCGAAGGTGGCCTTGACCACGTCGATGGCGCCCTTGAGCTGGGTGTGCTGCAACGGGTGCTTGCCGGGCTCGCGTTCCTGGGGCAGGGCCATGAGCGCGTCGGTGCTTTTCATGGTGACCTGCGCCTGCTGATAGCGCGTGATCAGCCCGGCGATCTGCCCGAGCGGGGCGAGCACGCGGCTGCCAAGCATGTAGCTGGCCACCAGTGCGCCGACGCTCAGGTTGCCGGCGATGATGATGTAGACCCCGGCCACGATGGTCGCCATGCCCGAAAACTGCTGGATGAACAGCGTGCCGTTGCTGGCCAGGGCTGAGAGATCGCGGGCATGGCTGTCCAGGCGGGTCAGGGCGCCGTGGGTCGATTCCCATTTGTGCTGGCGCTCGCTTTCGGCGCCGCAGGCCTTGAGGGTTTCCAGTCCGCCCAGGGTTTCCACCAGCAACGCCTGGCGTTCTGCGCCCAGCGCCAGGCTGCGCTCGACGGTGTCGCGCAGGCGCATCTGGATGATCCAGGCGAAGAGGATGGTCACCGGGAAGGCCACCAGAGGAATCACCACCAGCCAGCCACCGAGCAGGCCGATCACCGCCAGCATCAACACGGCGAAGGGCAGGTCGATGATGCTGGTCAGGGTCACGGCGGTGAGAAATTCCCGCAGCCCCTGGAAGTCATGAATGCTCTGGGCGAAGCCGCCGATGGAGGCCGGGCGAGCTTTCATCGACATGCCGGTGATGCGTTCGAACAGGGTCGCGGAGAGGATCACGTCGGTCTTCTTGCCGGCCTGATCCAGCAGGTGCGCGCGCACCAGGCGCAGGGTCAGCTCGAAACCGGTGCCGATCAGCAGCCCGATGGCCAGTACCCACAGCGTCGAGGTGGCCTGGTTGGGCACCACGCGGTCGTAGGTCTGCATCACGAACAGCGGCACCATCAGCCCCAGCAGGTTGATCATCAGGCTTGCCAGGATCGCGTCGCTGTACAGCCAGCGCGACAGCTTGAGGGTGTCGCGAAACCACGCGTTGACCCGCGGCACCAGCGGTGTGCGCAGGTTTTCCAGTTCGTGGCGGGGGCGGGCGAACAGCGCCTGACCGGTGTAGAGCGCGTCCAGTTCTTCTCGGGTGACGCGCTGTTCGCCGCCGTCGGCTTCGCTTGGGAGGATCAGCGCGCGGCCGTCTTCTTCCCAGCGCAGCAACACCGCGCAACGGTTGCCCTTGAGCAACAGCAGGACGGGCAGGTTGAGGCGGTCGATGGCGTCGAGCTTGCGACGCAGGACGCGGCCCTGGAGCCCTGCGCGGGCAGCGGCGCGGGGCAGAAGATCGACGGTCAGTGCCTGCTGTGCCAGCGGCAGGCCAGCGCTGAGGCTGGTGCGGCTGGCGTTGCAGTCGTGAAGCCGGCACAGGATGAGCAGGCCATCGAGCAGCGGGTCGTCGAAATTCGAACGTGGGTCGAACGGTTGCGATGGTTCTATGTGGGGCAGTTCCATGCTGGTCACAGACTTCTCCCGCGCTCACGCGCTACTACGTTACTTCAAGTCGGGCGGCTTCAAGTCGGTCTACTTCAGGTTGATCTATTTCAGGTCCGGCAGCCGCGCATCGCTCTTGACCTCGGTCAGGGCGACTGCGGCAGTCGGCAAGACGACACGCGCCTTGTTCAGCAGCTCGCCCTCGGTGGCCAGCACGCGGTACATCGAATATTCCTCGGTGTAGCGCAGCTCGGTGTAGCGGCGGGCGGCGTTGTAGAGCTCGTTTTCGCTGTCCAGAAGGTCGAGCAGGGTGCGCTGGCCCAGGCCGAACTGGTCCTGATACGCGGCGCGAACCTTGGTCGTGGTTTCGGCGTATTCCCGGGCGATCGGGGTCTGGGTGCGGGCGTTGTTCATGGCATTCCAGGCCAGCGACAGGTTCTCGTTGAGCATGCGCAGCGCGTTGTTGCGGATGTCCATGGCCTGGCCGGTCTTGTAGGCGTTGGAGTTCAGGCGCGCCTTGTCACGATTGCCGTTGAACAGGTTGTAGTTCATCACCACTGCCGCTCGCCATTCGTTGTCGTGGCCTTCTTCGCCGGCGATGTTGTTGTTCGCGCCGACGGCCAGCTCACCGTCGAAGCGCGGATAGAACGGCGACTTGGCGATCTCGTACTGCTTCTCGGCGGCATTGATGTCGGCCTGGGCCGACTTCAGGAAGGAGTTGTTCACCAGCATGCTCTGCTTGGCGTCGTTGAGGCTGGTGGGTACTTCGCCCTTGATCGAGGGCGGCGCTTCCAGTTCGTCGGGCATCCTGCCCACGGCGCTGAAGAAGTTGGCCTCGGCGTCTGCCAGGTCGACCTGGGCGGTGTAGAAATTGTTCTCGGCCAGGGCGCGACGGGCCTTGGACTGATCGCTGTCGGCGTTGCTGCCGATGCCGCGGTTGGTGCGCAGGCCGATCTGGTCGTTGATGCGCAGGTGCGCCTGCAGGTTGTTCTTGGCCAGGTCCAGCAGCTCGCGGCGCTTGAGCACTTCCAGGTACACCTCGATGGCGCGCAGCGCGAGGTCTTCCGATGTGCCGCGCAGGTAGTACGCGCGGGAGTTGACCACCGCCTGGGTGCGGCCGACTTCGTTCTTGGTGTTGAAACCGTCGAACAGCATCTGGCGCAGGCGAAGTTCGGACTGGGTGTAGTTCAGGGTTTCTTCGTTGTGATTGCCGAACGCCCGGGTGGTGGGGCTGTCGGTGTGCTCACGGCCATAGGCGGCCACCAGGTCGACGCTGGGCAGGTAACCGCCCTTGGCGATCTTGACATCCTCATCGGCAGACAATCGGTTGTTCACGTTCGAGTGAATTTCCGGGTGATTGTCGATGGTGGTCTGAATCGCCTGATTCAGTGACATGCCGTGCGCCTGGGCGCAGGCGACCGCCAACACAACTGCACTGTAAAGCGGGGTCAAGTCGCGCATGAGCTTCTCCGTGATTTTGTTGTCGTGCCGAGTTCGCCAAAAAACCGACGATTCCTTCGGTGAAGACCGTATCAGGTTTGTAACATCAGAGCTAAACACAAGTTTGCAAAAAGCTCAGACGTTTTTTTCATAACCCTTATTCCAAAAAAAACTTATGCCATTTGCCTGTTTCAAGAGATGGTTGCTTGCAGGGAAATGCCTGTAAACAAGGTTTTACAAGCATCTTACGATTGTTATGGGAGTTTCAGCGGAAATTTGACGGCGTTCGATCAAGTGGTTTTTCGAGCAAAAAACTTGAAAAAATTCAGCGACATAAATTTGTCGTTTGATGCTGGCTCCAAGCCATTTATGTACGCCGTTCGAACAGTTCTTGTTGGATTCGTAACATTTTCTGATCCGGTATGCGTAGCTAGGGAGTGGATATGGCCAGGTTGATCGGTACGGTGAAACAGGTAGTCGGGGACGTTTTTGCGGTGGCCAGCAACGGCACCAAGCGTCTGGTGATCGAAGGCGACAGGGTCTACGCCGGCGAATCGCTGGAAACCGGACCAACGGGCGCGGTGGATGTGAGGCTGGCCAAGGGCGGTGAGCTGACCCTGGGCCGGGACAGCAGCATGGCGCTGACGCCGGAGATCCTCGCCAATCACGCCACGCCTATCGTCACCCCCGATGCCGTGGCGCCGAGCCAGCAGCAACTGGCCGACGTGCAGCAGGTGCAGAAGGCAATCGCGGCGGGCGCCGACCCGAGCAAAGTCACCGACGCCCCGGCTGCCGGCAATGCCAACCCCGGCGGCTCGCCCACTGCGCTGGGCGGCGGGCATACCTTCGTGCTGCTGACCGAAACCGCAGGGCATGTGGATCCGGTGATCGGCTTTCCGACGGCCGGTCTGAATTCCACCTTCATCATCCCCGAGCCTGAAGTGGGCCTGCTGGTCAACGGCTCCGACAACGGCAATCCGCCGCCCGTCATCACGCCGCCTCCCGTTGAACCACCGCCAGTCGAGCCTCCGCCGGTCGAGCCGCCACCTCCCGTCATCGACAATGGCGTGACGCTGGGCAGCAGCGATGTGACCCTCAACGAAGCCAATTTCGAAAACGGCAGCGCGCCCAACAGTGCCGCGCTGACCCAGACCGGCACCCTCAAGGTCACTGCCGCCGACGGCCTGCAGACCCTGAGCATTGGTGGCATCAACGTGGTGACCAATGGCGTGGCGATCACCGGGCCGCAGTCGATCACCCTGCCATCGGGCAACACGCTGACGATTCTGGGATACAACCCGGCCACCGGCGAAGTCACCTACAGCTATACCCTCAACGGCCCTGAAACCCACAACCAGGGCGACGGCACCATCAACAACGAACAGATCCCCGTGCATGCGGTGGACAGCGATGGCGATGTGGCCGACGGCAGCATCAACGTGCATGTGCTCGATGACGTGCCCCACGCCAACCCGGATATCGGCTACGTGCTGGAAGGCGGGGAGACCAGCGGCAACATCCTGGCCAACGACACGGCCGGTGCCGATGGTCCAGGTGCGGGCGGGCTGATC
>NZ_JANHKS010000009.1 GCF_028682175.1 Pseudomonas putida
GGGGCTACAAACTCTCCAGACACCCCGCCAGGTCATCAGCCAGCTTGTTCAACAGCTGCTCATAGCCTTGCGCAGTGGCAGGCGTATAACCGCCCAACCCATCCAGCTCGGCCAGCTTCACCGGCAAGCCCGCGCTCAGGGTGTCGGCCAGTTTCGGACGCAGGGGCGGCTCGCTGAACACGCAGGTCTTGCCGTACTCGGTCAGGCGCGCACGCATCGCAGCGACGTGTTGGGCACCGGGCTGGACTTCATGGCTGACCGCGAACACGCCCGCATGCTGGATGCCATAGGCCTCTTCGAAATAGTCGAAAGCCTCATGAAACACGAAGTATTTCTTGTCAGCGATGCCCGCAACACGCTGTTTGATTTTCGCGTCCAGCGCGTCCATCCGCTCATCGAACGCCTTGACGTTGCTCTCGTAGCGCGCAGCATTGGCCGGATCCGCCTGGCTCAGGTCAGCGGCCATTTTCGCGGCGATGACGCGAGCGTTGACGGTGGACAGCCACAAATGCGCATCGACGCTGCCAGGGCGGTGATCGTGGTCATGCTCGTCGTCATCCCCGTCATCGTGATGCTCGCTGCCGGCAACGAAATGACGCAAATGCATCCCCGGCAGGGTCTGCACGGCCACCGACGCCTTGGTGCGACCACTTAACACGCGAGGCAGGAAGGTTTCCATGTCAGGGCCGATCCAGTACAGCAGGTCGACCTCCTGAACCCGCCGTACGTCGGATGGGCGCAGTGCATAGTTATGCGGCGATGCACCCGGGGGCAGCAGCACTTCAGGCACCGCGACACCATCCTGTACGGCCGCTGCAATCAGCTGCAACGGCTTGATGCTGGTCAGCACCCGAACATCGGCCTGAGCCGTGGAAATTGCGGAAAAACCGGTGATGAACACGACAAAAATTAAAAAAATTCGGGACACGATGACCACTCATGGGGGCAGGAACGGGTAACATAATAACGTCTCTCTCAAAAGTCGTCGCCGCCCATGTCCAAAACTCCACTGGCCAGCCGCCCCCACGATCACTCCCATTGCGTGCACAGTGCACTCGCGCAAGCCGACGCCCTGTGCGCCGGAAAAGGCCTGCGCCTGACAGCGCTGCGCCGTCGCGTGCTGGAGCTGGTCTGGCAGAGCCACAAGCCGCTGGGCGCCTATGACATCCTCGCCGTCTTGAGCGAAGAGGACGGCCGCCGCGCCGCGCCACCCACGGTGTACCGCGCGCTGGACTTCCTGCTTGAACACGGCCTGGTTCACCGCATCGCGTCGTTGAACGCCTTCGCCGGCTGCAATCATCCCACTCACGCCCATCAGGGCCAGTTCCTGATCTGCCGCGAATGCCATGCCGCCATCGAGCTGCAACATGGCGCCATCAGCTCGGCCATTGTCAGCGCGGCCAACGAAGTCGGCTTTGCGGTGGAAACCCAGACCGTCGAAGTGGTCGGGGTATGCGCTGGCTGCAAGGCCGCCTGATGAGCGACGCACTGATTCGCCTGAACGCCGTCAGCGTGACCCGTTCGGGCCAAAGCGTGCTGGACAACATCCAGCTCAGCGTCCGTCCCGGCGAGATCGTCACCCTCATCGGCCCCAATGGCGCGGGCAAGACCACCCTGGTTCGTGCCGTCCTGGGTCTGCTCAAGCCCGATTCGGGCGAGGTGTGGCGCAAGCCGAAGCTGCGTGTGGGCTACATGCCACAGAAACTGCACGTGGACGCCACGCTGCCGCTTTCGGTACTGCGTTTTCTGCGCCTGGTGCCGGGCGTCGATCGGGAAACCGCGCTGGCTGCGCTGGTTGAAGTCGGGGCTGAAAAAGTCATCGACAGCCCGCTGCAAGGCATTTCCGGCGGCGAGATGCAGCGCGTCTTGCTGGCCCGCGCGCTGCTGCGTGAACCCGAACTGCTGGTGCTCGACGAGCCCGTGCAAGGGGTGGACGTCGCCGGGCAAGCCGAGCTGTACGCGCTGATTACCCAACTGCGCGACCGCCATCAGTGCGGCGTGCTGATGGTGTCCCATGACCTGCACCTGGTGATGAGCACCACCGATCAGGTGGTCTGCCTGAACCGTCATGTCTGCTGCTCCGGCCACCCCGAGCAGGTCAGCAACGACCCGGCCTTCGTCGAGCTGTTCGGTCAGAACGCGCCGAGCCTGGCGATCTATCACCACCACCACGATCACGCCCACGATCTGCATGGCGAAGTGTGCCAGCCGGCACCGGCGGCCGATCACGCCCACCCTCACAACCATACTCATGACCACGGGGACAGCTGCAAGCATGGCTGACTTTCTACTCTATGCCTTGCTCGCAGGCCTCGCGCTGGCCGTGGTGGCCGGCCCTCTGGGTTCGTTCGTGGTCTGGCGGCGCATGGCCTATTTCGGCGACACCCTGTCCCACGCGGCGCTGCTGGGCGTTGCCCTGGGCTTTCTGCTGGACATCAGCCCGACCATCGCCGTGACCGTCGGCTGCCTGTTGCTGGCGATCCTGCTGGTGACCCTGCAACAGCGCCAGCCGCTGGCTTCCGACACGCTGCTGGGGATCCTCGCGCCGAGCACGCTGTCGTTGGGCCTTGTGGTACTGAGCTTCATGCGCGATGTGCGCATCGACCTGATGGGTTACCTGTTCGGCGACCT
The DNA here is from genome assembly GCF_028682175.1 of Pseudomonas putida. Taxonomy (GTDB): domain Bacteria; phylum Pseudomonadota; class Gammaproteobacteria; order Pseudomonadales; family Pseudomonadaceae; genus Aquipseudomonas; species Aquipseudomonas putida_AD. The sequence goes on from NZ_JANHKS010000009.1 coordinate 2,632, forward strand.
GCTGGCGATCAGCCCGACCGATCTTTCCTGGATTCTGGGTGGCAGCGCCGCGGTGCTGGTATTGATCTGCGCGCTGTGGCGGCCATTGCTGGCGATCACCGTGCATGAAGAACTGGCGACCGTCGAAGGCTTGCCCGTGGCCACGCTGCGCATGACGCTGATGCTGCTGATCGCCGTGGTCATCGCAGTGGCGATGAAAATCGTGGGTGTGTTGCTGATCACGTCCCTGCTGATTATCCCGGCCGCTGCGGCACAACGTCACGCTCGCTCGCCTGAGCAAATGGCGCTAGGGGCGAGCGTCATCGGCATCCTGGCGGTGTGCGGCGGGCTGGCGCTTTCCTGGTTCAAGGACACCCCCGCAGGCCCGTCTATTGTGGTCTCTGCCGCAGCCCTGTTTCTGCTGAGCTTCGTTTTGCCCAAGCGGTAGAACCTTGTGCTGGAACAACAGTCATACTCGGCAATAATTGAATGGCGGCAATATGCAATGACCCACTGCAGGCCGCCGATGTCGATCAGTTATTTTCGGTGCAAGGCACTTTTGTGTAGACTTGCTCGTTTTTTGCGCAAATAGAGAATCGCAGGAATGAAGCCGTTCCCATCCCGTTATCTGCTGCTTGCTGCATTTTCCATCGTATTGACCGCCTGCCAGAGCAAGCCTGTCGAGCCGCCCGCAGCCGTTGCGGCGCCTGATGCCTACCAGCAGCTGGAGCAGAACATCGCCAGCAGTGAACTGGCCACCGCCGAAGACCAGCTCGCCGCGCTGCAAGCCAAGGACCCTGACGATCCTCGCCTGGAGCAACTTCAGCGCGAACTGGCCGAGGCCTACCTGAGCCGCAGCCAGATCGTTCTGCAAAAGGGTGATGTCAACGCTGCCGCCACCGCACTGAGCCGCGCCCGCGCGCTGATGCCCAAGGCACCGGCGCTGACCAGCGGCGTCAACGGCGCCATCGCCCACGCCCGCAAGGCCGAGCTGGACAAGGCCGAAGCCGAGCTGCGCGCCGCCGAGGCCAAGCGCACGGCCAAGATCATCGACCCGACCGTCGAGAGCACCACGATCAGGCTGAAGATCGACGATTCGAAACAGATGCGCCGCCAATTGAACGACATCGCCGCCGATATCACCGCGTTCAACTGCGAAGTGACGGTTCAGGTCCCGCGCACCGACGACTATCCGTGGCTGGCCACCTTGCTGACCAAGCGGGTGAGCAAGATCAATCCGGACTTCGAGCTGCAGATCCAGCGCGAGATTGAGAAGACCGAGCCTGCGCAGATCATCCTGAAGCCTGCGAAGCTTTGATTGTTTTTTGAGCAAAACAAAGGCGTTGCCCTCACAGGCAACGCCTTTTTTATTGCTCAAACATTGGCCCTGTAGGAGTGAGCTTGCTCGCGATTGCGGACACTCAGGCAACACCGCTTTGCCTGATCTGACGCCATCGCGAGCAAGCTCACTCCTACAGGTTTCTCATCGTCCGGCTCGGCGGATTATCACGCCGGAATCGCCTTGGCCTTCGGCTCCCGCGCCCACACCCGGTGCTGCTGGATGGCGTCGAAGAACGCCTTGAACGACTTCTCATCCGACACGGCCAGCAACCCCGCATCCGCCTCAAGACGCAGCAAGTCGATCAAATCCTGCGCATCTCCTGCATAGGCAATCGCCTTCAGGTGCTTATAGGCCTCCAGCACGAAGTGCAGTGCCACGCCATTGCCGCTCAATGCCTTCACCGACGCCCCGCCCGGGATGAACACCGCATCGAAGATGACCGACGGCATCCCTTCCATCGACGCATCCACCGCCAGGGTCTTGCCGCCTGCGGTCTTCACCGGTGCGGAGGTCGGGCCGAGAACCTTGGCGTGGGCCGACTGGGCTTCCAGAGCAGCCTTCATGGTCGCCACGGCCTTATCGTCCACGCCGTCGGCCACGAGAATGGCCACTTTGCGCGAGGCGATGTCGCCGGCCAGCAGATTGACCTGACTGAGCAGCGGCGACGTGTCCACCGTCGGTTTGCCGGTCTTCTGCGGTTTCACGGTCGCACCCTTGGGCGCAGGCAGGCCGAGGTTTTCCGCGACTCGCTTGGCCAGAGTCAGGTCGATGTTGGCCAGGATCTCGTTCACCTGGCGCGCGCGAATGTGTTCACGCTCAACCTTGCCCAGCTCGAAGCTGTAGGCAGCGATGATGTGTTCCTTTTCGTGCTCGCTCATGCTGTTGAAGAACAGCGTGGCCTGGGAGAAGTGATCGCCGAACGACGGGCTGCGCTCGCGTACCTTGTGCGCTTCGATGCGTTCCTGATACGTCTCGAAGCCGCCATCCTGCGGTGCTGCCGGGGTTTCCTTCGGCCAGCCGCCGTCAATGGAGTTGGGCTCGTAGGACGCGCGGCCCTTGTCGATGGTCATGCGGTGCTGGGCATCGCGCTGGCCACTGTGGTTCGGCGCAACCGGGCGGTTGATCGGGATCTCGTGAAAGTTCGGCCCGCCCAGTCGGCTGATCTGCGTATCGGTGTAGGAAAACAGCCGGCCCTGGAGCAGCGGGTCATTGGAGAAGTCGATGCCTGGCACGATATGGCCCGGGCAGAACGCTACCTGCTCGGTCTCGGCGAAATAGTTGTCAGGGTTACGGTTGAGCACCATCTTGCCCAGCGGCGTCACCGGCACCATCTCTTCGGGGATGATCTTGGTGGGGTCCAGCAGGTCGAAATCGAACTTGTGCTCGTCCTCTTCAGCGACGATCTGCACGCCCAGTTCCCACTCAGGGTAATCGCCGGACTCGATGGACTCCCACAGGTCACGACGGTGGTAGTCGGTGTCCTTGCCCGCCAGCTTCTGCGCTTCGTCCCACAGCAGCGAGCAGGTGCCGTACTTGGGCTTCCAGTGGAATTTCACGAACGAGGCCTTGCCCTCGGTATTGATCATGCGGAAGGTGTGAATGCCAAAGCCCTGCATGCTGCGCAGATTTTTCGGGATGGCCCGGTCGGACATGGCCCACAACACCATGTGCGCCGACTCCGGCACCAGCGAGACGAAATCCCAGAAGGTGTCGTGGGCCGAGCCGCCGGTAGGAATCTCGTTGTGAGGCTCGGGCTTCACGGCGTGGACGAAGTCAGGAAACTTGATCGCATCCTGGATGAAGAACACTGGCATGTTGTTGCCCACCAGGTCGTAGTTGCCTTCACCCGTGTAGAACTTCACGGCAAACCCGCGCACGTCGCGTACGGTATCGCCCGATCCGCGCGGCCCCTGCACCGTGGAAAACCGCACGAATACCGGGGTCTTCTTCCCCGGATCGCGCAGGAATTCAGCCTTGCTCAGCGCAGAATGGTTCTCGTAGGTCTGAAAGTAACCGTGAGCAGCCGTGCCGCGAGCGTGAACGATGCGTTCTGGAATACGTTCATGGTCAAAATGCGTGATCTTCTCGCGCATGATGAAGTCTTCAAGCAGCGACGGCCCGCGATTGCCGACCTTCAGCGAGTTCTGGTTATCCGAAACCTTCACCCCGTGGTTGGTGCGCAGGGCCTGACCAGTGGCGTCGGAGCGGAACTGTTCGAGGCTTTGCAGCTTCTCGTTGGTGTTGCCACGGTCCAGTGTGTCGGTACCTGCCAACTCGCTCTTCGGTGTATCGCTAACAGGGGTCGTTTTCTTGGTAGCCATCAGACAGAAACTCCTCGGTTCAGGCGGCTCTCACTCACCCCTGCGTAGGCAAGGGCGGTTCAAGCTCGGTAAGCAGGGATTTCCCTGACAAAGCACAGGGAGAAATCGCGGCGCTTACTTAATGACTGAGGAGAAAAATGGCCGTTCCGTGTTTTTTCCGACCTTTGGTCTAACGTTGCTTGGGCCATCAACACCGGTTGTTATGACCGTTGGGCAGGTCATCTGCCAAATAAATACTAAGAATGCTGGGCCCAAGCCCGGCCTGACAGGCTAAAATGCGCGCCCGGTTTATCCAGCCGAGGCGATAAATGGCCGAAATGGCATCGCCCCAGCAGTTCGCCCGCGCTCAAAGTGCCTTCAAGATTGCGAACTGAATTTCCAACGCGCCCCCACAAGGTTCGCTACGTGATCGAGTTTCATAACGTCCATAAAACCTATCGGGTTGCCGACAGGGAAATTCCCGCGCTGCATCCCACCAGCCTGCAGGTCCAAGCCGGCCAGGTGTTTGGCCTGATTGGCCACTCCGGCGCAGGCAAAAGCACCATGCTGCGTCTGATCAACCGTCTTGAAGCGCCAAGCGGCGGCAAGATCCTGGTCGATGGCGTGGATGTCACCGCCCTTGATGCGGATGGCTTGCGCGGCTTCCGGCGTCAGGTCGGGATGATCTTCCAGCACTTCAACCTGCTGTCGTCCAAGACCGTGGCCGACAACGTCGCCATGCCGCTGACCCTGGCCGGGGACATGTCCCGTGCGCAGATCGATCAGCGTGTGGCCGAGTTGCTGGCGCGGGTCGGGCTGTCCGACCACGCGAAGAAGTACCCGGCGCAGTTGTCCGGCGGCCAGAAACAGCGCGTCGGCATCGCCCGCGCCCTGGCGACCAAGCCCAAGATCCTGCTGTGCGACGAGGCCACCAGTGCCCTGGACCCGCAGACCACGGCGTCGGTGCTGCAGCTGCTGGCGGAGATCAACCGCGAGCTGAAACTGACCATCGTACTGATCACCCACGAGATGGACGTCATTCGTCGCGTCTGCGATCAGGTGGCGGTGATGGATGCCGGGGTGATCGTCGAGCAGGGCGCGGTGGCCGATGTGTTCCTGCACCCCAAGCACCCGACCACCCGCCGTTTCGTCCAGGAAGACGAGCAGGTCGACGAGAACGAGCAGAATTCGGACTTCGCCCACGTGCAGGGCCGCATCGTGCGTCTGACGTTCCAGGGCGAAGCGACCTACGCACCGCTGCTGGGTACCGTCGCCCGGGAAACCGGCGTGGACTACAGCATCCTGGCCGGTCGTATCGACCGCATCAAGGACACTCCCTACGGGCAACTGACGCTGGCCATCACTGGCGGCGACATGGAGGCCGCGTTCGCGCGCTTCACCGCCGCTGACGTTCACATGGAGATCCTGCGCTGATGGAAACCCTGCTCAATCTGTTTTCCAACGTCGACTGGTACGAAATCTGGGTCGCGACCGGCGACACGCTGATCATGCTTGGCGTATCCCTGGCGTTCACCGTGCTGCTGGGCCTGCCCCTGGGCGTGCTGATGTTCCTCACCTCGCCGCGCCAGTTGCTTGAAAACAAGCCGGTCTACGCCACTGTCGGTTTGATCGTAAACATGCTGCGGGCCTTGCCATTCATCATCCTGCTGATCGTGATGATGCCGCTGACCGAAGTCATCACCGGCACTTCGCTGGGTATTCTCGGCACCTTGCCGCCCTTGATCGCTGGCGCCACGCCGTTCTTCGCGCGCCTGGTGGAAACCGCGCTGCGTGAAGTGGATCGCGGCATCATCGAGGCCATTCAGGCGATGGGCGCCACCACCCGGCAGATCATCGTCAAGGCGCTGCTGCCCGAGGCGCGGCCGGGCATCCTGGCGGCGATCACCGTCACGGCCATTGCCCTGGTGTCGTTCACGGCCATGGCCGGTGCGGTCGGTGCGGGCGGGCTGGGTGACCTCGCGATTCGCTACGGCTACCAGCGCTTCCAGAACGATGTGATGTTCGTGACGGTCGTATTGCTGCTGGTGCTGGTGCAGATTCTGCAAACCGTGGGCGACAAGCTGGTCGCGCACTTTTCACACCGTTAATTGAATTGGCCGGTTTCAACTGGCAGATGCGTGTCACTGGGCACGCATTTCAAGGAGTAAGAGATATGAAGAAGCTGTTGGCCGTTTTCGCCGCCGTCACCGCGCTGTCCGCCCACGCCGATGAAACCTTGACCGTCGCGGCGACCGCCGTGCCCCACGCCGAGATCCTGGAGTTCGTCAAACCTGCGCTGGCCAAAGAGGGCGTGACCCTGAACGTGAAGGTCTTCAACGACTATGTGCAGCCGAACGTGCAGGTCGACCAGAAGCGCATGGACGCCAACTTCTTCCAGCACCAGCCGTACCTGGACGAGTTCAACAAGGGCAAGGGCACTCACCTGGTGAGCGTGGCCAAGGTTCACGTCGAACCGTTCGGCGCGTATTCGGACAAGATCAAGAACCTGGCCGACCTGCCCGACGGCGCCACCGTTGCCCTGCCCAATGACGCGACCAACGAAGGCCGTGCGTTCCTGCTGCTGGTCAAGGCCGGTCTGATCACCCTGAAGGATCCGACCAGCATCACCGCCAAGCCAAGCGATGTGCAGCAGAACCCTAAAGCGCTGAAATTCCGTGAGCTGGAAGCCGCGACCCTGCCGCGAGTGTTGACCCAGGTCGATCTGGCGCTGATCAACACCAACTACGCGCTGACCGCCAAGCTCGATCCGACCAAGGATGCGCTGATCATCGAAGGTCAGGAATCGCCGTACGCCAACATCCTGGTAACCCGCGAAGACAACAAGGACGCGCCGGCCATCCAGAAGCTGGTCGCAGCCTTGCACAGCCCCGAAACCCGCGAGTTCATCCAGACCAAATACAAAGGCGCCGTGGTTCCGGCGTTCTGATCCAGAGCTTTAAAGCCCACCCGTAGCAGTACGGCTTGCCGGCGGTAGCGATCTCAAGGACGCCCCCGCCGGCAAGCCGTGCTGCTACGGTTACGGGTAGGTCGCAAAACAAGTGATCGCCTCAAGCCTCGTAGCAGCCGGGCTTGCCCGCGGGAGCGATCTCAAGGCCGCCCCCATCCGCAAGCCGACCATTACCCTTATTTCCTCTCAACCAACCCCGGCAACTGCGCCACCAGCTTCTGGTTGTTCAGCGGCGCGCGGATGAAGCCGCGTTGGGTGCCGTCCGGGCCCAGCAGGGCGAGGTTGCCGCTGTGGTCCACCGTGTAGTTCGGCTTGCTGGTATCGGCCGGAATGAAAGGAATACTCACCGCGTTGGCCAGTTTCTGAATGCTGTCCACCGGCGCCGTCAGCCCCACGAACTGCTTGTCGAAGTAACCCAGGTAGGTTTTCAACTGCGCAGGCGTGTCCCGGTTGGGGTCAACGCTGACCAGCACGATGCGCAACTTGTCCACCGCCTCCTTGGGCAGCTCGCTCTTGATCTGGCGCAGTTGGGCCAGGGTGGTCGGGCAGATGTCCGGGCAGAAGGTGTAGCCGAAAAACAGCAGCGTCCACTTGTCTTTCAGGCTGTCCAGCGCCACCGGCTGGCCGTCCTGGTCGGTCATCTTCAGGTCCGGCACATTGCGCGCCTGGGGCAGCAGGATCACACCGGCGTCGATCAGCGCGGTCTGGTCGCCCTGGCCTTTGCCCGAGAGCACACGGTTGACGGTCAGGCCCAGCACCAGCGCCACGATGGCCACGAGAATGAAGACGGTCTTTTGGGTTCGGGTCATAAATTCAACAGTAAGTAGTGATCTACGAGCAGCGCGATGAACAGCCACAGCAAGTACCAGATCGAGTACTTGAAGGTGTTGATCGCAGCGTGCGGCTGGCTGCCACGGTACAACACCAGAGCCCAATGCAGAAAGCGAATCCCCAGCGCACTGGCGCAGATCAGGTACAGCAAGCCGCTCATCTTGATCACGTAGGGCATCAGGCTCACGGCGAGCATCACGCAGGTGTAGAGCACGATGTGCAACTTGGTGTAACGCTCGCCGTGGGTCACCGGCAACATCGGGATATCGGCCCGGGCATATTCCTCTTTGCGGTGGATGGCCAGCGCCCAGAAGTGCGGCGGGGTCCAGGCGAAGATGATGAGGGTCAGCAACAATGGCTCGGCGCTCAGATGCCCGGTGACCGCCACCCAGCCCAGCATCGGCGGCGCGGCACCGGCCAGGCCGCCGATGACGATGTTCTGCGGCGTCGCGCGCTTGAGAAAGCCGGTGTAGATCACCGCGTAGCCGAGCAACGAGGCCAGCGTCAGCCAGGCGGCGAGGGCATTGGTGAAGGTCAGCAGCAGCGCCTGCCCGCCAATGGCCAGCAGCGCGGCGAAGGTGAGGGCGGCCACGGGCGACACCCGGCCTTCGGCGATGGGCCGCTTGTGGGTGCGGGCCATCAAGGCGTCGATGCGCCGGTCCACCACATGATTGACCACCGCAGCGCCGCCGGCGCACAGGGTGATGCCCAGATTGCCGAACAACAGCACCGCCCACGGCACGCCCGCGCGGGTGGCGAGGAACATGCCCACCAGCGAGGTGATGAGCATCAGCACCAGGACCTTGGGCTTGGTCAGCTCCAGGTAATCGCGCCACAGCGCCTGGCGATGCCGAACGCCGGTGGTGGTTGTCATGAAATTCCTCCGTCTAACGAACTGTAGGAGCGCGCTTGCCCACGACCGCGGTGTGTCAGACCCATCTTTTGCGATTGACACACCGCCGTCGTCCGAATGCGGCCCAGACCAAGCGCGCTCCTACAGGGTTCGGTTACCGATGCGGGCCCAGATGCAGTAGCACATGAGCGTGTTGCCAGATGCTCGGCGCGTGTCTTCTGGCCACCACAAACACCGGCCGGACCCGGTAGTTGATGAGCGTCATGGTCAGCATCAACGCCGCGCCGCCTGCGTTGTGAGCCACCGCCACGTCCAGCGGCAAGTGAAACAGCACATTGCTGATGCCCAATGACACCTGCACCCCCAGCGCCAGCACCAACAACCCCGCCAGCCCCTTGAGCCCTGCGCGGTTAAGCTGCCAAGCCAGCGCCAGCAACGAAATCGTCACCAGCAAGGCGCCGATGCGATGGGTCAGATGAATCGCCGTGCGCGCCTCGCTGTCGAGTTTGCCGCCCAGATAATTGGGGCCGATGTGCTGGGTCAGGTGAAAGCCGTTGGCAAAATCGGCGTCCGGCCACCATTGGCCCTGGCAGGTCGGCAGGTCAATACAAGCCATAGCCGCGTAGTTGGAACTGACCCAGCCCCCCAACGCAATCTGCAAGGCGACCAAGCCGAGCCCGACCGCTGCCAGGCGCCGCAAACGCGGTTCGATCTGCGGCATCGGTGCAAACTTGCCGCTCAAACGCACAGTCAGCAGGAACAACAGGCTCAACGTCGTGATGCCGCCCAACAGATGCGCCGTGACCACCTGGGGCCAGAGCTTGAGCGTCACCGTCCACATGCCGAACGCCGCTTGCGCGAACACCACGCCCACCAGCGCCAGAGGCAATCCCACCGGCTGGCCGGCAATGTGCCGCCGATGCCAGGCCTGCACGCCGAGCATCATGATGGCCAGCGCCAGCCCGCCGGCAAAATAGCGGTGCACCATCTCGTTGCGACCCTTGTGCTCTATGACAGGCGCGTCCGGGTAGTGCAGTTCGGCGTGGGCCAGTTGCGCCTCGGTCTTGGGCACGCTGATGAAGCCATAGCAGCCGGGCCAGTCCGGGCAGCCTAGGCCCGCGTGGGTCAATCGGGTGTAGGCGCCCAGCAAAACCACCACCAGGGCGAGCAGGATTGCAAACAGTGCGAGACGAAATCCGGGCCTGGTCATCATGACCCCCTTAGCCGATGTTCGACAGTTTCAGCAGTTGGCGCAGGTCGTTGAGCAGATCCTTGCCATTGACCTCGGCGCCGTAGCGCAGCACGAGATTGCCGTGGGGATCGACGATCCACAGCTGCGGCAGGTCGACTCCGGGCGCGGTGCGCTGGTAACGCTTGATGTCCAATGGGTAGCGCTGCAACTGTGGGTACTCGCGGGCCAGCTTGGCGTCATAGGCCGGATCCAGCGGCTCGGTGGTGGTCAGTGCGTGGCTGGCACGCGTGGCATCGCGGCCCAGACCGATCTGAATCTGCCGCGCCAGGTACACCAGTTGCTGGCAATCGGCTTCGCAGGGCCCGGGCGCGGTCACCAGCAACTGCCACCGCGTCTCGTCGGACTGTACGCCAAGCTCGGTGCGGGTTTCGCCGGTGGCGATCAGGTCCCCGTGATAGTTACGGCTGTCCGGCACCCAGAATTTGAACTTGTACATACTGGTGGCCAGAATCATCGGGCCGATTGCCACCAACAACACCGCAATCAGTTGCAGGCGCCCGCGACGCCGGCTTTTCGCTGGCCGGCGCTCAGACGTGCTGGCTGGACTCATCGCTGTTCCCATGGGCGTTCTCCTTGTTTTTATTGTTCTTTGCGGGGCGGCGCGGGCTGAAACCCAGGAACAGGTAGAGCCCGACCAGCGCGGTGGACATCGCGAACCACTGCACCGCATACCCCAGATGTTTCTCGGGCCCCATGGCGACCACCGGCCAGTCGGTGCGGTAGGCGGCGGGACCGGCTTCCAGGCGCAGTTCGTGGGCGAAACCTTCACGGTTCATCTCAGGCCACACCTTGGCCGGATCGATGGCCGTGAGCAGTTTCGGCCAGCTCGCGCCTTGCGCATCGGGATGCAACTGGAAGGTCGCCCCCGGCGACACATACACCCAGGCATCCAGATTCATCGCCTCGGCAGGTGTTTCGAAAGCCGGCGGTGTGCGCCGGTCGGGCCACGGCAGCCAGCCACGATTGACCATCAGCCACAACCCGCTGGACTGGTCATGAAACGGCTGGATCAGCTCGACCCCGGCCTTGCCGTCGCGCACGCTGTTGTCCAGCAACAGGCTGTGCTGGGAATCGAAGCTGCCGCGCAGTTGCACCCGGCGGTATGCGGGGTCGGCGGTGGTTGGCAACAATTCGGCGGACATCGGCGGCGCGGCACGGCGTTCGGCGTAGGTATCGAGCAGGAGGCGCTTTTCCTCACCGCGCCCCAGTTGCCAGAAGCCAAGGGAAACCAGCACCGGCAGCACGACGAGCACCACCAGCGTGGGCGCAATGCCAGGCCGGAAGCGTCGCATCACGCGGCCCTCACTCGCATGCCCGCCACACCTATACTGGTTTGCATAACCTTCGCTCCCGGAGTGACCCGATGCTCAAAGTGGCCATAGTCGTGATGCTCATCGCCACCATCGTCAGCCTTTTCAGCGGGCTGTTCTTCCTGGTCAAGGACGACGCTTCATCGACCCGCCTGCTCAAGGCCCTGACCGTCCGTGTGCTCTGCGCCGCCATTACCCTGACGTTGATTGCCTATGGCTATTTCAGCGGGCAGCTGGTCTACCACACCCCTTGGTAATTCCCCCATCCCTGTAGGAGTGAGCTTGCTCGCGATCGCGGTGTATCAGGTTGCACATTCATAGCCGACATACCGCCATCGCGAGCAAGCTCACTCCTACAGGTCAGTGGTGGGTCACAAAACCCAGGGGTGGTCATAGGACGTACACAAATACGAACAACCCCACCCAAACCACATCCACGAAGTGCCAATACCAGCTCGCCGCCTCGAATCCGAACTGCTGCTCGGCGTTGAAATGCCCGCGCATGATCCGCATCAGCATCACGAGCAGAATGATGGTGCCGATGGTCACGTGGGCGCCGTGAAAGCCGGTGAGCATGAAGAAAGTCGCGCCATAGATGCCTGAACCCAGGGTCAGGCCCAGCTCGGTGTAGGCCTCGTGGTATTCGAACGCCTGCAGCGTCAGGAACGCGAGGCCCAGCAGGATGGTCAGCGCCAGCCACAGTTTCAGCGCCCCGCGATGGCCCTTCTTCAGCGCGTGGTGGGCGATGGTCACCGTGACGCTGGAACTGACCAGCAAGGCGGTGTTGATCAGCGGCAGATGCCACGGATCGATGACCTCCTTGGGCGGAGGAAAGAGTTTCGGGTCAGGCGTATGCAGCAGCGGCCAGACATTCTCGAAGCTCGGCCAGAGCATGTGGGCGATGCCCTTGGGACCGTCACCGGCCAGCGCTGGCAAGGTGATGTGGCGCACGTAGAACAATGCCCCGAAGAACGCCACGAAAAACATCACTTCCGAGAAGATGAACCAGCTCATGCCCCAGCGAAACGAGCGATCCATCTGCGCGCTGTACAAGCCCGCCCGGCCTTCCTTGATGACCGTGCCGAACCAGCCGAACATCATGTACGCGACCATCAGCGCGCCGACGCAGAAGATCAGGGCGCCGTGGGTGTCGCGGCCGGCCTTCAGGCCAATCAGCCAGGTGCCCAGGCCGTACATGGTGACGAACATGCCCAGCGTGGCGATGATCGGCCATTTGCTCTGTGCCGGAACGTAATAATGCTCATGGGATGCCATCTTCAGAATCTCCTCAGGCCCTGGGCCTAACCGCCATTGGCCGCCACGGGGCGGACCACGGGCGGCATGCGAGCGGTGATATCGAACAGCGTGTAAGCGAGCGTCAGGTGTTTCACATTCTTGGGCAGGTCGCGGTCGACGATGAAGCGCACCGGCATTTCGATGCGCTCGCCCGGTTGCAGCATTTGCTGGGTGAAGCAGAAGCATTCGGTCTTGTGGAAATACATCGCAGCGGTGCTCGGCGAAATGCTCGGGATCGCCTGGGCGGTCATCGCCTTGCTGGTCGGGTTCTGCGCCACGAACAGCATCTCGCTCACTGCACCCGGGTGCACCACGATTTCCTGAGCCTCGGGATAGAAGCCCCATGTCATGTCGGCATTGTTGGTGGCCAGAAACTGCACCCGCACCTGACGGCTGTCGTCCACCTGCTGGGTCTGGGAGTACTGGCCTCCCGTCTTGCCGTTGATGCCCAGCGCCTTGCACATCACGTCATAGATCGGCACCAGCGCAAAACCGAAGGCGAACATCAGCACCACCAGGATCAGCAGGCGGGTGACCAGTCGCCGGGCTGTGCGCTCGGTAGTGGCCATCTCAATGGTCTCTGTCACTGATGTCCGGCGGCGTCACGAAGGTGTGATACGGCGCAGGCGAGGGCACGGTCCACTCAAGGCCATCGGCCCCATCCCAGGGCTTGGCGGGCGCAGGCGGGCCGCCACGGATGGTCTTGATGACGATGAACAGGAAGAAGATCTGCGTGGCGCCAAAGGTGAACGCACCGATGGACGAGACCATGTTGAAGTCGGCGAATTGCAGGTTGTAGTCAGGCACGCGACGCGGCATGCCTGCCAGCCCCACGAAGTGCATCGGGAAGAAGGCCATGTTCATGCCGATGAAGGACAGCCAGAAATGCAGCTTGCCCAGGGTTTCGTCGTACATGTGGCCGGTCCATTTCGGCAGCCAGTAGTAGGCCGACGCGAAGATGCCAAAGATCGCACCCGGCACCAGCACGTAGTGGAAATGCGCGACCACGAAGTAGGTGTCCTGGTACTGGAAGTCCGCCGGGGCAATCGCCAGCATCAAGCCGGAGAAGCCGCCGATGGTGAACAGGATCACGAACGCCACGGCAAACAGCATCGGCGTCTCGAAGGTCAGTTCGCCCTGCCACATGGTGCTGACCCAGTTGAACACCTTCACCCCGGTCGGCACGGCGATCAGCATCGTGGCGTACATGAAGAACAGCTCGCCCACCAGCGGGATGCCGACCACGAACATGTGGTGCGCCCAGACGATGAACGACAGGAACGCGATGCTCGCCGTGGCGTAGACCATCGAGGTGTAGCCGAACAGCGGCTTGCGCGAAAACGCCGGGATGATCGAACTGACCGCGCCGAAAGCCGGCAGGATCATGATGTACACCTCGGGATGGCCGAAGAACCAGAACACATGCTGGAACAGCACCGGATCACCGCCACCCGCCGCGCTGAAGAAACTGGTGTGGAAATGGATATCCATCAGCATCATGGTCACGCAACCTGCCAGCACTGGCATTACCGCAATCAGCAGGAAGGCGGTAATCAGCCAGGTCCAGACGAACAGCGGCATTTTCATCAACGTCATGCCGGGGGCGCGCAGGTTGAGAATGGTGGCGATGACGTTGATCGCACCCATGATCGAGCTGATGCCCATCAAGTGTATGGCGAAGATGAAATAGGTGACGCTTTCCGGCGCGTAGGTGGTGGACAGCGGCGCGTAGAAGGTCCAGCCGAAGTTCGGCCCGCCGCCGGGGGTGAACAGCGTCGAAACCAGCAGCAGGAACGCGGCGGGCAACAGCCAGAAGCTGAAGTTGTTCATCCTCGGCAAGGCCATGTCCGGCGCGCCGATCATCAGCGGGATCATCCAGTTGGCCAGGCCGACGAACGCCGGCATCACCGCACCGAACACCATCACCAGCCCGTGCATGGTGGTCATCTGGTTGAAGAACGCCGGCTCCACGATCTGCAGGCCTGGCTGAAACAGCTCGGCACGGATCACCATGGCGAACGAGCCGCCGAGCAGGAACATGCAGAAGCTGAACCACAGGTACAGCGTGCCGATGTCCTTGTGGTTGGTAGTCAGCACCCAGCGCATCAGGCCCTTGGCGGGGCCATGGGCATGGCCTTCGTGGCCATGGTCGTCAATCACTGCACTCATGTCCTGTCTCCTGCGAAACACTGACGGATCGGCATTGCTGTTGTCGCCGCTTTGTAGGAGCGCGCTTGCCCGCGACGGCGTCGTGTCAGGCGGTAAATCCGCTTCAGACACGCCCCGGTCGCGGGCAAGCGCGCTCCTACAGCGATCTCTGCGAGGCTATTCATTTCGCAGCCGCCTGTTTAAGCGCCAGCACGTCTTTTGGCGTGACCATGTCGCCTTTGTTGTTGCCCCACGCATTGCGTTCGTACGTCACGACCGCGGCGATATCGACTTCCGACAACTGCTTGCCGAACGCCGCCATCGCGGTGCCGGGGCGGCCGTTGAACACGGTCGCCAGGTGCTCTTCTTTCGGCCCGAGTACGGTTTTCGAGCCCTTGAGCGCGGGGAACATCGGCGGCAGGCCCTGGCCTTCAGCCTGGTGACAGGCCGCGCAGGTGGTGTGATAGACCTTGTCACCCTGGGCCACCAGTTCCTCAAGCGTCCAGTCCTTGCTGGTCAACTCTTTTAGCTTGGCGGCTTCTTGCTTGCGCCCGGCGAGCCAGGTGTCGTAGTCGGCCTGGGTCTTGGCTTCGACCACAATCGGCATGAAGCCGTGATCCTTGCCGCACAGCTCGGCGCACTGGCCGCGGTAGATGCCGGGCTTCTCGATGCGGGTCCAGGCCTCATTGACGAAGCCGGGAATGGCATCGCGCTTGACCGCGAACGCGGGCACCCACCAGGAATGGATGACGTCAGCGGAAGTCACCAGAAAGCGGATCTTCACCCCGACTGGCACCACCAGCGGCTGATCCACCTCAAGCAGGTAGTGCTCGCCCTTGGCTTCCTTGTTGTGGATCTGGTCCTGGGGAGTGGCCAGATTGCTGAAGAACTCGACGTCCTGGCCCAGGTACTTGTAGTTCCACTTCCACTGGTAACCGGTGACCTGGATATCCAGGCCCGATTCCGTGTTGTCGTACATTTGAATGAGGGTCTTGGTGGCGGGGATCGCCATGACCACCAGAATCACCAGCGGCACGACGGTCCAGAGGATCTCTACCGTAGTGCTTTCATGGAATTTGGCGGCAACCTGCCCGGTTGACCGTCTGTGAACGATCATCGACCAGAACATCGCGCCGAACACGATGATCCCGATCACCACACAGATCCAGAAGATGGTCATGTGCAGGTCGAAGACTTCGTGACTTACCTCGGTCGCTCCAGGTGCCATATTCGTCGTCCAGGCGGCGTGCACCGGACTGAATATCGACCACAACAGGAGGCCCATCCAGACGTGTGGATGTCGCATCATTGCGCTTTCCCCTCTTGTTCTTCTTATAGCCAGCAGTCACTTGCGGGCGAGGGAGCGGTCGATTAAGTCGCTAAGGGGACCGGGGCCTGGCCTGCACTTCCAGTTCAGACATCATCAGCATCTACTCACAGACCCGAGTATAGACACGCCGCCATCACGCGCACGCAGTGGAGAATCTGCAAATCCGAGCTATACGCACGCGCATTTACTGAGAAAAAACGACGAAATCGGGGAGAAAGTGGCCTTTTAATAGCCAATGCACATAACCATGAAACTGTTATGACAATTACGTCTTAGCGACGTTGCCAAGCAAGCTAACGTATGACTTCCCTATAATGACAGCCTGGTTTTTCGCCCCATGGAGCATTCATGAACACCGCCGCATTGCGCGAGCAGATCACCCAAGCACAAGAACACGAGACAAGGACCGGCGGGCTGCTCCGCCAACTCGAGTTACAACTTCCCCATCTGCACCCTGCCATCCATCTGCCCGATGTCGATGCCAGAGGGGTGTTGACGCGTTTCGTCATCGCCTACATCGAACAAGTCCCGGACCTGCTGGACGCCGCCCACGAAGTGGCGCGCCAGGCCGGGATCGAAAGCCAGATCAAGCCGGTGCTGAAAATCGCCGAGCAGTTTTTCAGCGCGCCACCGGCCATCATGGAAGGCCATGAGGGTCTGGACGGGCTGCTGGACGAGGCCTACCTGGCCCATCGTCTGGTGGAAGAAGTGAACGATTTGTACATCACCCACCTGCGCCAGCCACTGATCCCGGTCAATACCACCGTGGCCAGCGTCATCGCCCACCAATTGATCGGCGAAGAATTCGCCAACCAGCTCGATGAAGTGGTGCACCACGCCATCGACCAGTTGCTCAACGAGGACAGCTTCTCGCTGGAGTCGGTCGAGGCCTACCGCGAAAAGCTCGCCAGCCCCGACACGGAAGCGGCGTGGAAACGCTGGCCAAGCCTGTCACGCCAGTTGGGTGTGGGGCTTGAGATGGAATGCGCGAAGGATTGATGATCCTTCCTGCCCCTTTCTGAATGTGAAACCCGTAGCAGCACGGCTTGCCGGCGGGGGCGTCGTGTCAGGCAATGCAGAGTTGACTGACAAACCGCTCCCGCCGGCAAGCCGTGCTGCTACGGACTTAATGCATCGCAGCGCCACCAATCGACGTACGCATCCGCCCTTCGACCCTGCGCTTGAGCAACCGCTGCTCCAGCAACAGGCGCGAGCCTTGCGCCGCATTGGCGCGGCCCCAGTCTTCCAGCAACTCCAGGCAGGAATGGTCGATGTAGCTCAGGTTACCCAACGGCACGTGCAGCGTGGTGCCTGGCGGTACTGCGCCCAGCGCCTGGGTCAGTGCCGGCACCTTGAGAAAAGTCGCAGCCCCCGTGAGGCGCAACTCCATCTCGCCCTCGGTTTCGAGATCCACCAGATTGATCTTCAACCGCGATGCGTTCAGCGCCAGTTGCACCAGTGTCAGGCCGAAGCCGATCAACACGCCGGTCAACAGGTCGGTGAAGATGATCGTGCCCGCAGTCGCCGCGTAGATGAACATCGGCATGCGGCCGTAACGGCCCAGGCCACGCAGCGCCTTGAAGTCCACCAGCTTCACACCGGTGTACACCAGTACACCCGCCAGGCTCGCCACCGGAATGCTTTGCAGCACGCTGGACAGCAACAGCACGAACGCCAGCAACCAGAAGCCATGGAAAATCGACGACAGGCGCGTCTTCGCCCCGGCCTGCACGTTGGCCGAGCTGCGCACTATCACGCCGGTCATCGGCAGCGCGCCCACCAGGCCGCAGAGCATGTTGCCGACGCCCTGGGCGCTGAGTTCCTTGTCGAAGTCAGAACGCTGGCCGCTGTGCATGCGGTCAACAGCGGCAGCGGAGAGCAGGGTTTCGGCGCTGGCAATGAACGCCACCGCGATGGCCGCGATCAGGATTGAAGGGTCCGCCAGGTTCAACAGATCCGCCGGGCGCAGCCAGTCAATGGCTTCGCTGAGGTTGGCGGGCACCTCGACGCGGTTGACGTCCAGGCTCATCAGCAGGCTGACAACCGTGGCGATGCCCACACCCAGCAGCGCACCCGGCACAAACCGCAGCGCCTGTGGCCGGCGCTTTTCCCACAGCCACATCACCGCAATCGTACCCAGGCCCAGAAGCCCCGCCTGCATGGCGCTGCCCGGGCCCATGGCGCCAAACAGCGTCTGCGGAAAGGCGATCAGGTTATCCAGCCCCGATGGCTTGGGCCCGCTGTCGAACATCACATGGGCCTGGGACAAGACGATCAGCACGCCAATCCCGGCCAGCATGCCGTAGACCACCGCAGGCGCGGTGACCCGAAACCAGCAGCCGAGCTTGAGGCGACCGGCGAGCAACTGCAGCACACCGGCCAGCAACAGAATCGGGCCGAGCATCGCCATGCCGTGCTCGCGCACCAGTTCGAATACCAGTACGGCAAGGCCTGCCGCAGGGCCGCTGACCTGCAACGGAGACCCCGCAAGCCAGCCGACCACGATGCCACCGATGATGCCGGTTACCAGGCCCTTGGCGGGCGGCATGCCCGAGGCAATGGCGATACCCATGCACAGCGGCAGCGCCACCAGAAAAACCACCACCGAAGCCAGCAGCTCCCGTGGCAATAAAGCTTTCAGATCCGTAGTTGCCATGGGGCTCTCCGCATAATCTTCAGACGTGACAATGCCCCGCAGCACGCACGATGCGCGGCCGCCAAGAGCTTGAATGAGGTTGGAACCGGGTAGCAGTCCGGCTTGCCGGCGGGGCGGATCAGAGGGCGCCGACGCCGGCATGCCGGACTGCTACGGTCGGTGATTGCCTTTCACCGACGCAGGCTCACAAGACGCGAGCCTGCGTGCAACGGGCGATCAGTAACGCGAGCGAGGCGTCGCTGTCGGGATGGCGTGATCACCATCAAGAGGCAGGAAGGCCCCCTGCTTGGAGTCGTAGGCGCGGATTTCGCTGGTCTCGATGTTGTAGACCCAGCCGTGGATGAACAACTGACCGCTGGCCAGTTTCGACGCCACCGATGGGTGGGTGCGCAAATGCTGAAGCTGGGCGATGACGTTCTCTTCGGTGAGTACGTGCATGGTTTCATGCTCGCCAGTGCAGTTGCAGTTGTCCTGGACCACGGTCTTGGCGACCTCGGCATGACGCAGCCAGGCCTTGACCGTCGGCATCTTTTCCAGGGAGTCAGGGTTGAGCACCGCACGCATCGCGCCGCAGTCGGAGTGGCCGCAGACGATGATGTGCTGCACGCCCAGGGCCATGACCGCGTATTCGATGGCTGTCGAAACGCCGCCGTTCATGGGGCCGTACGGCGGAACCACGTTGCCGACGTTACGGGTGACGAACAGGTCGCCCGGCGAGCTCTGGGTAATCAGTTCAGGGACGATGCGCGAGTCGGCGCAGGTAATGAACATGGCCCGTGGGTGCTGGGCAGTGGCCAGCTTCTTGAACAGTTCTTCCTGCTGCGGGAAGACGTCATGGCGAAAATGTTTGAAGCCATCGACGATGTGTTGCAGCGCCGCGTCGGCGGATTCGGCATGGCTCGCAGCACCTGTCGTGGCGGCCTGAGGTGTTTTATCCCTGTTGCTCATGTCTCATCCTCTCTAAAAACGGATTGAAGTGGATTTTCCGGTAATTCCCGTGGGCTACCCACCTTTTCAGGCATGACGGACAATTTCATCGATATGCGACCCGCTGGTCACTTGTGAAACACCCTACCGGCCAAAACTTAATTGAAACTGAATGCACCGCTCTAACTCGCGGGTCTGGCTTAAGAAAATCTTAATCCCCGCATGTTTCCACCCCTCGTAGCAGCACGGCTTGCCGGCGGGAGCGGTGGTTCAGTTAATGATACGTTGGCTGACACACCGCCCCGCCGGCAAGCCGTGCTGCTACGGGGGCAATTGCTGACAGTTAAGACGCCACACGAGTCACAACAGTGACATCTGACCACCCGGTGGGCAGAACGCCTCACAATCGAGCCTGAAACTGTCGCGCCGGTTCAGCTCCAGCTTGCGCATTGCAATACTGTAGCGCTGTGCGAGCAGCTCGGCGAACACCCCTTCGCCGCGCATCCGTGAACCGAAGCGGCTGTCGTACACCTGCCCGCCACGGCTCTGGCGCACCAGGCTCATCACGTGCTCGGCCCGTTGCGGGTAGTGCGCCTGCAGCCACTCCTCGAACAGCGGCGCGACTTCCAGCGGCAGGCGCAGCATCACGTAGCTGGCACTCAGCGCGCCGGCGGCCTTGGCCTCGCTCATCATTCGCTCAAGCTCCATGTCGTTGATCATGGGGATGATCGGCGCCAGCAACACGCCGACCGGCACGCCCGCATCGCGCAGCACCCGGATCGCCCGCAGCCTGGCCTTGGGCGCCACAGCGCGGGGCTCAAGGATGCGTTTGAGTTCGTCGTCCAGTGACGTCAGGCTGATGAACACCGACACCAGCCGCAGCTTTGCAAGCTCGGCCAGCAGGTCCAGGTCCCGCAGAATCAACGACCCCTTGGTGATGATCGTCACCGGATGCCGATAGCGCAGCAGCACTTCGAGGATGGCCCGTGTGAGTTTGTGTTCGCGCTCGATGGGCTGATACGGGTCGGTGTTGGCACCCAGGGTAATGGGCGCCACGCTGTAACCCGGCTTGGACAATTGCTGCTCAAGCAAAGCGGCCGCGTTGGTCTTGGCGATCAGCCTGGTCTCGAAATCCAGCCCCGGCGACATGTCCCAATAGGCGTGGCTGGGCCGGGCATAGCAATAGATGCAGCCATGCTCGCACCCCCGGTAGGGGTTGATGGAGCGATCGAACGGGATGTCCGGCGAGGAATTGCGCGCAATGATGCTCTTGGCCGTTTCCAGGGTAACGGTGGTGCCTTGGGTCAGCGGCACTTCCTGATACCAGCCATCGTCCTCGACCACCGAGCGATTGGGCGCGAAACGGTTGTGGGGATTGGTCGCGGTGCCGCGGCCGCGCGGGGGCAGGGAAATGGACATGCGCGCCTCTGGATAACTGTTCATATATACAGTATCGCGAAACGCCCCGTCTCTCCACGGGCAGCCGACAAAAATCCCCAAGGCACCGATCAATGGCAATCAACACGGCTTTGACATTTACCCGACATCGTCTTGACCGGCGGCGGCACAGACTCGCTGCACTTCTTCCGCCACCGGCCATTCACCATGCTTCCTCGTTTGCCCGCCATGCTGTTCGCCACTCTGCTGGCTGTTTCGACTGCGTCGTTGGCGCAGGCCAGTGACACGACGGCGCCCACGCCTGCATCCCGCCCTGCGCAGTGGGCGCAGCCGATCAACACCGGTTATAACCTGTATCGGATCACGCCCACGCTGTACCGCAGCCGCCAGCCGGACGCCGATGCGCAGCCCTTGCTCAAACAGCTTGGCGTCATGACCGTGGTGAACTTCATCAAGGAGAGCGACAGCAAATGGCTGTCAGACCCGGCCGTTACCCAGGTTCAGATTCCGCTGCAAACCGTGCACATCGACGATGCCGACGTGATTAAAAGCCTCCACGCGATTGAGACGGCGCAGCAGCGCGGTCCGGTGCTGATGCACTGCAAACACGGCCAGGACCGTACCGGGCTGATTGCCGCGATGTATCGAATCGTGGTGCAGGGCTGGACCAAGGAACAGGCGGTAGAGGAGATGACCCACGGCGGGTATGGCGATGAAGACAATCTCAAGCGGGGAATTGCCTACATCGACAAGGTGGATGTTCAGGCATTGAAGACGGCTTACCAAAGCGGGGCGTGCAGCACCAGCGCGCTGGCGAGCTGCGCGATCAAGGGCTGGTTTCAGAAAACCGACGTGGCGGGCGTACCCACAATCTTGTGGCGGTTGTAACGCATGCCCCTGTAGGAGTGAGCTTGCTCGCGATGGCGGCGTGTCATTCAACATCAATGTCTCAGACAGGCCGCAATCGCGAGCAAGCTCACTCCTACAGGATTCAGGTCATGCCCCGATGACGAGGCGCGGCCAGGTTATCAGCTCGGATCAACCGGCTTCTTCAACTTCGGATTAGGGAAGAACTGCACGCCCTGCACCTTCGGATCGGCTGGTTTCACCGGCGCCTTGTTGACCCGCGTACCCAACTCCTTGGGCACTGACTGGCCCTGGGCGTTGAGCGTGTCCGCGTAGCCGCAATGCACGCATTCGCGATGCGGAACGTCGTCTTCGTTCCACATCATCAGCTTGTCAGACTCGCTGCACGCCGGGCAGACAGCCCCGGCGATGAAGCGCTTCTTGGTCACCACACGAGGTGTGTCGCTCATGCTGCAGCGTCCTCGCTCAGGCCGGAATGACGCAACAGCGCGTCAATCGAAGGCTCACGCCCGCGGAAGTCGACGAACAGCACCATCGGCGCCTGCGAGCCACCACGGGCCAGGATCGCCTCGCGGAACGCGCGGCCGGTTTCGGCATTGAGCACGCCGTCTTCTTCGAACTTGGAGAAGGCATCGGCCGACAGCACTTCAGCCCACTTGTAGCTGTAATAGCCCGCCGCATAACCGCCGGCGAAGATGTGCGCAAAGCTGTTCGGGAAGCGGTTGTACGCCGGTGGACGCATGACCGACACCTCGTCGCGCACGCCTTCGAGCACTTGCAGCGTGGTGCGGCCGTCGCCGTGAGTGGCGTGCAGTTCGAAGTCGAACAGCGAGAATTCCAGCTGACGAACCATCATCAGGCCGGACTGGAAGTTCTTCGCTGCCAGCATTTTTTCCAGCAAATCCTGAGGCAGCGGCTCGCCGGTCTCATAGTGGCCGGAGATCAGCGCCAGGCCTTCGGGCTCCCAGCACCAGTTTTCCATGAACTGGCTAGGCAGCTCGACCGCATCCCACGCCACGCCGTTGATGCCCGAAGCGCCGGCGTGCTCGACGCGGGTCAGCAGGTGGTGCAGGCCATGACCGAATTCGTGGAACAGGGTGGTGACTTCATCGTGGGTCAGCAGGGCAGGTTTGCCCGAGTCTGCCGGAGTGAAGTTGCACACCAGGTTGGCCACCGGGCTCTGCAGCGAGCCTGCCGAGGTGCGGCGGCGATCGCGGGCACCGTCCATCCACGCACCGCCACGCTTGTTGGCGCGGGCGTAGAGGTCGAAGAAGAAGCGGCCGACGTGCTGGCCGTTTTCCTTGATTTCGAACAGGCGAACGTCCGGGTGCCAGGTGTCGAAACCTTTCTGCTCGGTGATTTCGATGCCGTACAGTTTTTGCACGATGGCGAACAGACCGCCCAGCACCTTGTCGATCGGGAAGTAGGCGCGCAGGGCCTCCTGGGAAACGCTGTAGCGCTGCTCGCGCAGCTTCTCGCCGTAGAAACCGCTGTCCCAGCTTTGCAGATCCGGGCAGCCTTGCTCGGCGGCGTAAGCCTTCAACTGCACCAGGTCCTGTGCGGCGAACGGCTTGCTGCGCTTGGCCAGGTCACGCAGGAAACTCAGTACCTGATCGCTGGATTCAGCCATCTTGGTTGCCAGGCTCAGTTCCGAGAAGCTGGCGAAACCCAGCAGTTTGGCCAGTTCCTGGCGCAAATCGAGGATCTGCTCCATCACCGGGCCGTTGTCGTTCTTGCCGGCGTTCGGGCCTTGGTCGGAGGCGCGGGTGCAGTACGCGGCGTAGACTTCCTCGCGTAACCCACGGTCCTGGGCGTAGGTCATCACCGCGTAGTAGCTCGGGAATTCCAGAGTGATGAGGTAGCCTTCCAGACCTTTGGCCTGGGCGGCAGCGGCCATTTGTGCCTTGGCCGAATCAGTCAGGCCGGCGAGCGCCGCTTCGTCGGTGACGTGCTTGGTCCAGGCTTGGGTGGCGTCGAGCAACTGGTTGGAGAACTGGCTGCCCAGCTCCGACAGTTTGCTCTGCACTTCGGCGTAACGTTTCTGCTGCTCGGGCGGCAGATCGATGCCCGACAGGCGGAAGTCACGCAGCGAGTGCTCCAGAATGGTCTTCTGGGCGACGTCGAAACCGGCGGCTTCCGGGCTGTTGGCCA
Source organism: Pseudomonas putida (assembly GCF_028682175.1). Taxonomy (GTDB): domain Bacteria; phylum Pseudomonadota; class Gammaproteobacteria; order Pseudomonadales; family Pseudomonadaceae; genus Aquipseudomonas; species Aquipseudomonas putida_AD. The sequence goes on from NZ_JANHKS010000009.1 coordinate 26,240, forward strand.
GGGCTTCGAAGGCCTGGAACAGCTCACGGTTCTGGCCCATTTCGGTCGAATAGGCGCTCAAGCCAGGCAGGCAGGATTCATAGGCTTCGCGCAATTCGGCGCTGTTGCACACGGCGTTCAGGTGGCTGACCGGGCTCCAGGCAGCGCCCAGGCGGTCATTCAACTCGTCCATCGCCAGCACCAGGCCAGCCCATGTAGGCTGCGTGCCTTGCTTGGCGAGGATGTCGGCAATCGCGGCGCGGTTGTCGGCGAGAATCTGGTCAATGGCAGGTTTTACGTGCTCGGCGCGGATCGCCGAGAAAGGTGGCAGGTCGTAGGATTGCAAAAGAGGGTTGTTCGCGCTCACGGTTTGGCACCTTGGCTGGAAGAAACACCTGAGCATCTTAATTACAATCGGCGCTGACCGCAGCTATCAGCATCAGAGAAGGAGCCTATTGTGGCGATCCGAAAATTCCAGAATCACACGCCGGCCGTTGGCGAGCGGGCTTTCGTCGACCATTCGGCAATTGTTATCGGTGATGTCGAAATCGGCGCCGACAGCTCCGTCTGGCCGCTGACGGTGATTCGCGGCGACATGCACCGCATCCGTATCGGCGCGCGCACCAGCGTGCAGGACGGCAGCGTGTTGCACATCACCCACGCAGGCCCGTTCAACCCGGACGGCTTCCCGCTGCTGATCGGCGATGAGGTGACCATCGGCCACAAGGTCATGCTGCACGGCTGCACCATCGGCAGCCGCATCCTGATCGGCATGGGCAGCACGATCATGGACGGCGCCGTGGTCGAGGACGAAGTCATCATCGGCGCCGGCAGCCTGGTGCCACCGGGCAAGCGCCTGGAAAGCGGCTTTCTGTACGTGGGCCGCCCGGTGAAACAGGCGCGCCCGCTGACCGAGAAGGAAATTGCCTTCTTCCCCTACAGCGCCACCAATTACGTGAAATTGAAAGATCAGCACCTGGCCGAAGGCTTCGACAAGCCCTGCTGATCCCCGGCCGCAAACGAGAGACGACATGCATTACCAGAATATCCTGTTCGATCTGGACGGCACCCTGACCGATCCTCGCGAAGGCATCACCCGTTCGATCCAGTTCGCCCTGAGCAATCTGGGCATCGACGAACCCGACATCACCCAGCTTGAACACTTCATCGGCCCGCCGCTGTTGCAGCAATTCATGCGCACCTATGACTTCGACGAAGCCCGCGCCTGGGAAGCGGTGGGTTTCTACCGCGAGCGTTTCAAAGTGACCGGGCTGTATGAAAACCTGGTGTTCGACGGAATTTTCGAACTGCTCGACCTGCTGTCCGATCAAGGTCGCACGCTGTTCATCGCGACCTCCAAGCCTTGGGTGTTCGCCCATGAAATCGCCCGGCATTTCGACTTCGCCCGGCATTTCAAGCTGATCTACGGCAGTGAACTGGACGGTACGCGGACCGACAAGGTCGAGCTGATCCGGCATCTGCTGGACGAGGAAAAGCTCGATCCCAAACAGACGCTGATGATCGGCGACCGCAAACATGACCTGATCGGCGGCAAGCGGAACGGGCTGGATGTGGCGGCGGTGGGGTACGGGTTTGGCAGCCGCGAGGAGCTGGAAGCCGAGGCGCCGACCTATCATTTCGAGTCGGTGAAGGCACTGCGTGAGGCGTTCCTCAAGCCCTGAGGACATTTGTAGGAGCGCGCTTGCCCGCGACCGCGGTGTGTCTGTAACGCGTTCATCGTCTGACACACCGCTCCCGCCGGCAAGCCGTGCTGCTACGAGGAAATTAGCCGCTCCAACGCCGCCTTGCGCTGATCCTTGGGCAAAGCGCCCATCTTCTCCACGGCTGCGAAAAATGCAGGCCAGTCGCCGCCAACCTCCTTGAACAGCGCCGCGAACGCGGGCGTCCATTGGTCATACAGGCCGATGGGCAGTAGCCGGGCGTTGTTCATCGGCGCGTAGACCCAAGTGTCAAAGCGCTTGTCGCCGCCCCACTGGCTGTCGCGCATCGTCCGGTATTCGCTGCGCAGCCGCTCGAACTCAGCGGCCTTGCGCTGGCGCATCACTTCCGGGCTCAGTGGCTCGGCGTACAGCGCCTTGAGCCGGTCCCGCGTGGCGAGCACCAGTGTGGTCAGTTGATCCCTGCGCTGGCTTTCGGATGACGCGCCTTCAGCCGGCAGGCCCCGGGCAGCGCGCCATTGCCGCGTGCCCTCCTGCTCGACGAAGGTGGCGTAGGACTCGTTGAACTCACTGTCGTCCTGCACGTAGAAGCGCTGGTGCGCCAGCTCGTGGAAGATCAGGGTCGCCAGGCGCTCGTCGCCCCAGTTCATCATCGAGCTGATGATCGGATCATCGAACCAGCCCAGCGTCGAATAGGCCTCCACGCCACTGACGTAGACATCCTTGCCGTCAAGCTTCTGCAACGCCGCCTCGCCCCGCGCCGCGCCCTGGCTGTAATAGCCGCGATACGCCACGCAGCCGGCAATGGGGAAACAGTGGGTGACCGGGTCCAGCGAGAACTCTCCCGTGGCGAAGACATTCCAGACCACATACTGGCGGTGGATGTCGGCGTACAGCCGGTAACTCTGGTTGTCCGGCAGATGCAGGTGCTGGCTCGCGAACTCACGAGCCTGTTGCGCCTTGCGCAGGTGCTCGCGCAGTTTGGGGTCGCGCTGGGGGTCGGCAATCACATCTGCCACAGGTTCACGGGCGCGCAGCAGGTCAAGCTGGCCTTCGGCCAATTGCGTGTAATAGGAAAGACTGGAACAGCCGCTGAGGAGTAAAATCGCCAGCATGGACAGGCCGCGCAGCAGCCACTGCTTTTTGTTTCGAATCATGCGGCGGCCTTACCGTCGAAATACATGAGGGGTATAAAGCCCCAGCGTTATGCCGCAGACCCGGCCCCTGACGCAACCATCCCCGTCATCTGCCTAATGCGGAGTCTGTCATGCGCCTGCCCCTGTCGATCATCGCCCTGAGCCTTCTGGCTGGCTGTGCAGGGCCGCTCCCCGCCGTTGACCCGCAACAAGCCTGGGTCGATCTGCACACCTACACCGGCAAGACGCTGATGGCCGACAAGCTCGACGGCAAGCGCACCGAAGACGGCCGCTTCTTTCAGGTATCGCCGGGCAAACACAAGCTCGAAGTGCGTTATGACTATGAATACGCACCCGGCGGCCTGGGCCTGTCGATGGACATCTACAACGAGCTGACCTGCTACGTCACGGTCAACTACGACCATTTCGAAGCGGGCCATCGTTATCGCCTGGATGTGCGCCACGTCGCCAACAGCATCGACGCGCAACTGCGTGACGAACAGCGCAAGGTGCTGGCCGAAGAGGGTGAGATCTTCTGCATTCCCTAGCTCAGGGTTTGCAGGTTACCGATCATTCTTCTGGTAGATGATCTTTTTGGTGCCGTTTTCGCACGAACCCACGACCATATTCTGATCGTGAACCTCTTCGTTGCTGACGATCTCGAGGGTGTAGGAACTGACGTTCTGCGCCTGGATCTTGGCTTCGATCTCGGCCTTGAGTTCTTCGCAGGGCTTGGGCGCGGCGAAGGCACTGGTGGCCAAGGCGCTGACGATCAGGGTTAACACAATACGTTTCATGTGGGGCTCCTAAAGCCGTGCGCTGCGCAGCGGCATTGCATCAGACCTTGCCGTGCCCGGCCGGTTCTACCGGTCCCATAACGACAATGACCCGCAATTGCGGGCCATCGAGGTTGCTACAGGGCAGCTATCAGCTGACCAGTGTGGCGTCCAGAGTGATCTTGGCGTTCAGCACCTTGGAGACCGGACAGCCTTCTTTCGCGGCTTGGGTCAGGCGCTCGAACTGCTCCTGGGTCGCGCCCGGCACCTTGGCCTTGAGGGTCAGGTGAACCGCGGTGATCGCGAAGCCGCCATCGACCTGGTCCAGGGTGACGTCGGCAGTGGTGTCGATGCTGTCGGCCTTCAGGTTCTCGCCACCGAGGATCATCGACAGTGCCATCGAGAAGCAGCCTGCGTGCGCCGCGCCGATCAGTTCTTCAGGGTTGGTGCCCTTGCCGCCTTCGAAACGGGCCTTGAAGCCGTAAGGCGCTTCACGCAGCACGCCGGTTTCAGTGGAGATGCTGCCGATGCCTGACTTCAGATCACCTTCCCAGTGGGCGGATGCTTTCTTGACGATGCTCATGGTGTCTCCTCGTGAAATAGGTGCGAAGGGCTCGCACATGGACAAAAGTCAGAGGAGTGTAGGCGCCACTTGGTTCAACCGTTGTGACGCCTGTGCTTTTTTAACGAAAGGTTTTTCCTGAATGACCAGGCATATTTCCGACCAAATCAGTAGGGATTTTCTCGCTACCCATTGCAACCTGAGAATCCGGCCTTATCCTATGGCTTAACGCAAATATTTAGTCTTAATGTGGGTATCGCTTTCGCGCCGGCCGTTTATTCGGCGCAGGGCCCGGCCCCAAGAGGATCAACCGCAGCCTATGAAACGTTTAGCTGATGTGAAGATTTCCATGCTCGATCTGGTTCCGGTGCGCGAGGACAAAGGCCCGGCCGTCTCCCTGCACAACTCGCTGGATCTGGCGCAACACGCCGAGAAATGGGGTTACAACCGCTTCTGGGTGGCCGAACACCACAACATGGACGGCATCGCCAGCTCCGCGACTTCCGTGTTGCTGGCGTACTTGGCGGGCGGGACTTCGAGCATCCGCGTAGGCTCCGGCGGTGTGATGCTGCCCAACCATGCGCCGCTGGTCATCGCCGAACAGTTCGGCACCCTGGCAAGCCTGTTTCCCGGTCGCATCGACCTGGGCCTGGGCCGTGCGCCTGGCTCCGACCAGATGACCGCCCGCGCCCTGCGCCGCGAACGCTCCGGCAGCGCCGATGATTTTCCGGACGACGTCGCGGAGCTGATGAGCTATCTGGGCCCGCGCCAGCCGCATCAACGGGTGATCGCTGTGCCTGGCAGCAACACCAACGTGCCGATCTGGCTGCTGGGCTCAAGCCTGTTCAGCGCGCAACTGGCCGGCCAGCGCGGTTTGCCCTACGCCTTCGCATCGCATTTCGCGCCGCGCTACATGCACGAGGCGATTCGCGTCTATCGCAATCACTTCCAGCCTTCCGAGGTGCTGGACAAGCCTTACGTGATGCTGGGCGTGCCGCTGGCGGCCGCCGATACCGACGAGCAGGCCGACTACCTGGTGACTTCGGTGTACCAGCGCATCCTCAACCTGATGCGAGGCCAGAGCCTGATGCAAAAGCCGCCCGTGGACAGCATGAACGGCCTGTGGCTGCCCCACGAGCGCGAGGCGGTGATGGATTTCCTGGGCCTTGCGATGGTCGGCGGCCCCGAGAAGATCCGCGCCAAGCTGGAGGTGCTGCTTGAGCAGACCGATGCCGATGAGCTGATCTTTACCTGCGACATGTACGAACACGCCGACCGGCTGCGTTCGTATGAAATCCTGGCGCAAGTCGCCAGGGGCTGAGGCGACTCTGCCCTCGTAGCAGCACGGCTTGCCGGCGGGAGCGGTGTATCTGTAACAAATGCGTCGTCTGACACACCGCTCCCGCCGGCAAGCCGTGCTGCTACGGGGTGTCGTTGGATTCCGAATATCGGGCAATAAAAAACCGACGCAGTGGCGTCGGTTTTTTTGTACAACGGGCCGAAATCAGCCGCGCTTGTAGACAATCTCCTTGCTGCCGCCGTCGCAGGTGCCGACAACCTTCCCACCCGCCGCGCTGCCTTTGTCCACCGCCTCCAACGTGTAGGACGACACGCCCTTGGCCTTGATCTTCGCGTCGATCCCGGCCTTCACGTCATCGCAGGATTTCCCGGCTGCCATGGTGGTGCCCGCAATACTCAACAACCCTACCGCCAAAAGAATCTTCTTCATCGGTCACACTCCATCGTCAGGCGCTTTTCAAGCGAAAGAGGCCGCCCGAAAAGGGCGGCCCGATACATGAAACACGCGTCCGAATTCACGAACGGCGGGTTATGTATAGTGAAGGTTGTGGCATTCGGCCAGTTCGAAAGTTCAGTGTTTTCAGCTGTTATCGATGCGGAAGCCCACTTTGAGCGTCACCTGGAAGTGCGCCACCTTGCCATCCTCGATGTGGCCACGGGTCTCGATAACTTCGAACCACTCCAGCAGCTTCACCGTCTTGGCGGCCTGGGCGATCGCGTTCTGGATGGCGTCGTCGGTGCTGGTGGTCGATGAGCCGACCAGTTCGAGGATTTTGTAGGTGCGATGATCGGACATGGCAGTTCTCCTAATAGGGTCTTTTGCAGCGTAGCAGCGAATTCAATCCCTAACTCTGGCGGGAGAAACGCCCGGAAAGTTCACAAAAATCACCCTTGGGCAAACCCGCGACCAACCTTCACTGCACTTTCTGAAAACCCTGTAGTCGGAATCTTCACACGCCACTCATCACTGCAGGAGAGTCACAATCATGGCATTCACCTCATCCCGTAAAGCGTCGCTGCAAAGCATGGAAGCCGAGATCGAAAGTCTGCTCAAGTCGTTGGAGAGCTTGAAGTCGGACGCTTCGGACGAGTCGCGCAAAACCCTGAAGACTCTGAAAGCCAACGCTGAAAGCGCGCTGAGCCATTCGCGCAGCCTGCTGAGCGATGTCTACGAAGACGTCAAAGTGAAAACCCGCGAAACCGGCGTGGCTACCCGCGATTACGCCCAGGAACACCCTTGGACTACAGCCGGTGTGGCTGTTGGTGCAATCGGTCTGCTGGCAGCGTATTTGCTGTGCAAGCGCGGTAACTGACCGGAACATGCAGGGTCCCGTTACGCCGGGCCTGAACGCGCCAGCTCTTGCCCCAGCCACTGGGCCAATTGCCGGGCGCGCCCGTCGGCGGCACGTTTAGGCACCCACAACGCCAGTTGCGCCGGGGTTTCACTGAAGCCCCATGGCGCAGCGAGGCGACCTGCCTTCAGGTCATCGGCTACCAGCTGTTCAGGTGCGATGGCGATCCCCAGGCCTGAAACAGCGGCCTCCAGCAAGTAATACAGATGCTCGAAACCCTGGCCGTAATGCAGCGCGTCGGGATTGATACCGTTGTGTTTCGCCCAGCTAGGCCAGGCCTGCAAGCGCGACATGGTTTGCAGCAACGGCTCGTTCAACAGCGCAGTGGCAGGCGCCGCGCGCAGCGACTCGAAACGCGCAAACCGCGGGCTCATGACCGGGCCGATCCGCTCGCTGGCAAGCTCGAACACCTGCATGTCGGCAGGCCAGGGCGGCTCTGCGAATACCAGCAATGCGTCCAGGCCGGGGCGGCGTGGATCGAGATCGCCTTCGCCGGCCGACAGATGCAGGCGCAAATCCGGCAAATCTGCGTTCAATCGCCCAAGCCTGGGGATGAACCAGCGCGCCAGCAGGCTACCCGAGCAGCCCAACACGAAAGGCGCATCGGCACTGCCCTGGCTCAACTCGGCACAAACGCTGCGCAGCCGGTCGAAAGCTTCGCCGCTGGCATCACGCAGACGAATACCGGCATCTGTGAGTTTAAGGCCGCGCCCGTCCTTGCTGAACAGGCTCACGCCCAGATGTTCTTCCAGCACCTTCAACTGCCGGCTGACCGCGCCGTGGGTGACATGCAGTTGTTCGGCGGCCTGACTGACGCTGTTCAGGCGGGCAGTGGCTTCGAAGGCGCGCAGGGCGTTCAGCGGGGGAAGATCACGGCTCATGATATCTGTGAGTTTTCCTGACAGGTTGTAGCGATCTTATCGGTTTTCACCGGCCTGCGCGCTGGTTAAAGTGTTTTCACTGCCTCAACGGCTCACCTTATTTGTCACTCGGCACTAGTCAATTGGAGCTCCTCATGTCCCAGACTCAGACCCAATATCGCAATGGCCCGGACGATCGCGGCATGTTCGGCGCGTTTGGCGGCCGTTACGTCGCTGAAACCCTGATGCCCCTGATCCTCGACCTGAACCGCGAATACGAAGCGGCGAAGGAGGATCCTGCGTTCCTCAAGGAACTGGCCTACTTTCAGCGCGACTATGTGGGCCGTCCAAGCCCGCTGTATTTCGCCGAACGCCTGACCGAACACTGCGGCGGCGCCAAGATCTACCTCAAGCGCGAAGAGCTGAACCACACCGGCGCGCACAAGATCAACAACTGCATCGGCCAGATCCTGCTGGCGCGGCGCATGGGCAAGAAACGCATCATCGCCGAGACTGGCGCGGGCATGCACGGCGTGGCAACGGCCACCGTGGCTGCACGTTTCGGCCTGGAATGCGTGATCTACATGGGCACCACCGACATCGAGCGCCAGCAGGCGAACGTGTTCCGCATGAAGCTGCTGGGCGCCACCGTGATCCCGGTTGTCGCCGGCACCGGCACCCTGAAAGATGCGATGAACGAGGCGCTGCGTGACTGGGTGACCAACGTCGACAGCACCTTCTACCTGATCGGCACCGTTGCAGGTCCGCACCCGTATCCTGCGATGGTTCGCGACTTCCAGGCCGTGATCGGCAAGGAAACCCGCGAGCAGCTGCAAGAACAGGAAGGCCGCCTGCCGGACAGCCTGGTCGCCTGCATCGGCGGCGGTTCCAATGCCATGGGCCTGTTCCACCCGTTCCTGGATGACACCACCGTGCGCATCATCGGCGTCGAAGCGGCCGGCCACGGCATCGAGACCGGCAAGCACGCAGCCAGCCTGAACGGCGGCGTGCCGGGCGTACTGCACGGCAACCGCACCTTCCTGCTGCAGGACGACGACGGCCAGATCATCGACGCCCACTCGATTTCCGCAGGCCTGGACTATCCCGGCATCGGCCCTGAACACGCCTGGTTGCATGACATCGGTCGCGTCGAATACACCTCGATCACCGACGACGAAGCCCTGGCCGCGTTCCACCAGTGCTGCCGCCTGGAAGGCATCATCCCGGCGCTGGAAAGTGCCCATGCCCTGGCCGAAGTGTTCAAGCGCGCACCAACGCTGCCAAAAGATCACCTGATGGTGGTCAACCTGTCCGGTCGCGGTGACAAGGACATGCAAACCGTCATGCATCATCTGGATCTGTCCCAGCAGGAGAAACACTGATGAGCCGCCTGCAAAGCCGTTTTGCCGAGCTGAAAGAACAAAACCGCGCCGCCCTGGTGACCTTTATCACCGCAGGCGACCCGTCTTATGACACCTCGCTGGCAATCCTCAAAGGCCTGCCAAAAGCCGGTGCCGACGTGATCGAGCTGGGCATGCCCTTCACCGATCCGATGGCCGACGGCCCGGCGATCCAGCTGGCGAACATTCGTGCGCTGGATGCCAGACAGAACCTGGCGAAAACCCTGCAGATGGTTCGCGAGTTCCGTACTGAAGACAGCAACACGCCACTGGTGCTGATGGGCTACTACAACCCGATCCACAACTACGGCGTCGAACGCTTCATTGCCGAAGCCCATGAATCCGGAGTCGATGGCCTGATCGTTGTCGACCTGCCGCCAGAGCACAACAACGAGTTGTGCGACCCTGCGCAGGATGCCGGTCTGGACTTCATCCGCCTGACCACGCCGACCACCGACGACAAGCGTCTGCCGACCGTTCTGAACGGCAGCTCGGGCTTCGTTTACTACGTCTCGGTTGCAGGCGTGACCGGTGCAGGCTCGGCGACCATCGAGCACGTCAAGGAAGCCGTTGCGCGTCTGCGCCGTCACTCGGACCTGCCGATCAGCGTCGGATTCGGGATTCGCACCCCGGATCAGGCAGCAGCCATTGCCCGCGTCGCAGACGGCGTGGTGGTGGGTTCTGCGCTGATCGACCAGATCGCCAGTGCCCAGTCGCCGGAGCAAGCGGTCAGCGGCGTGTTGAAGCTGTGTTCGGACTTGTCCGAAGGCGTGCGTAAGGCCCGTGTAGCCTGAAGGTAAAGTTCCTGATACAGAGGAATCTGCGGCTTCGTTAGCAGACTAAGTAGTACAGCAAAGGGGTTCGGAACCTGATTCTGAACCCCTTTTTGCTGACTCGAATTTGCTCAGGAGCGCGCTACATGAAAGTCTCGAATCGTCTGATCGCAAGGTTGGGTGTGTTGATGGTCAGCGCCAGCGCGCTGGTCCACGCAGCGCCGCCGGATCAACGTGACGGCCACGATGATCACGGCCAGGGTCAACAGCACCAGGACCGCGGCCCGCAAGGTGGTCCTCAAGAGCAGCGAGGCAATGAACATCGTGACGACCACCGCCCGGACAATCGCGGCGACGACCATCGTGGCGGCCGTCCACCCGCTGACTTTGGCGACGTTCGCCGCACGATCTCCGAGCATCGCGAAGTCATCGGTCGCGGCCAGCCGCTGCCGCCCGGCGTGCACATCGTGAAGGGCCACCCGCTGCCAAGGGGCTACGGCCGTCGTCTGGACGACCGCTCGCTGCAATACCTGCCGCGTTACGAAGGCTACGAATGGCGCCGCCTCGGCCCGGATATCGTGCTGATCGCGGTGGGCAGCGGGATTGTGTATGAGATTCTGGAGGGTGTGCTGAACTGACCGCCGCCTTCCGCCTGCCGCCTAAATGATCGTTCCCACGCTCTGCGTGGGAACGCCGTTCAGGCCGCTTCGCGGCCGGTGCGACGCGGAGCGTCGCCAGATGCATGCCCACGCGGAGCGTGGGCACGATCATAGTGGCTTTCGTTATCTGAACATCCCCACATTCAACTCGCGGATTCCGCCCATCCAGATAGCATGTTCGGTGTGGTCGGCCAGATCATCACCGGTCGAAGGGTGGATGAAGATCACCAGCCCATTGCGATTCAGCGCCAGGTACAGCATCACATCGGCGAACTGCGCGTGGGAAAACGCCAACTGGCAGCTCCAGTCCGGATGCGGTCCTACAGGGCGCTCATGCACACGGCCCATGCGAATGTCGAATTTCGCCGCAACGGTTTCGCACAAGGCCCGGGCCTGCTCGATTGTCTGGGCGTCGAAGTAAACGTGGGCGTGGTAGCCCTCAATGGGTGACATGTTCAATCCCTCAATCTTGAATTCATTCATCGTCATCAAACACGACAAAAAACCTGTAGGAGTGAGCTTGCTCGCGATAGCGGTCCGTCAAATGACACATTCATAACAGACCCACCGCCATCGCCAGCAAGCTCACTCCTACAGAGAGCATCGCCAACACTCACACCGCGATGGACGGCATCGGCTTGCCGGTCAACAAATCCCCGCTCAACGCCTGCTCACTTTTCAACCAGTCGACAAACCGCTGAACAATCTGCACCCGGCGTTTGCGCTGTGGCAGAACAATGTAATACCCATACGCCGAAATCGCCGCACTCTCGACCGGGCGGCACAACAGGCCTTGCTCCAGCAAATCATCCACCAGATGCCGCCAGCCAATGGCCACGCCCTGCCCACCGATGGCAGCCTGAATCAGCAGGGTGTAATTGTCGAACCGCAACTGGCCGGGCGCTGGCGCCTGGGCGATGTTCAGGGCACGAAACACACCGGCCCAATCAAACCAGTTATTGCCGCCTTCGCCGCGCAAATGCAACAAAGGATAATCGCGCAGCGCTTCGTTGGGCATCGGCAGGGCGCGGCCCGCCAGTAGCTGCGGGCTGCATACCGGGAACACTTCTTCGCTGAACAACCAGTGGCTTTCCCCCTGTTTGAAGCGCCCATCGCCGAACAGCACGGCCACATCGATGTCGGCGCGCAGCATGCTGTGGCTGCGCTCACTGGTCACCAGGCTCACATCGACATCGGGGTTCTGCTTGTGAAAGCGATGCAGGCGCGGCATCAGCCAGTACGCGGCAAAAGCGAAGTCAGTCGCAACCTGCAACACCTCGTGCTGATGCTGCTCAGTAATCAGGCTCAGCCCCGCGTCCATCGACTGCAAGCCGGCCTGCACGTGGTTGAACAAGATTTCTCCGGCGTCGGTCAGCTCAATCCCACGATAGATGCGATCAAACAGGCGCGTTGCCAGTTGTTCTTCTAACCTTTTGATTTGCTGGCTAATGGCCGGTTGGGTGGTGCCCAGTTCGATGGCGGCAGCCGTGAAACTGCGCAAACGGGCAGCGGCTTCAAAACCGCGAAGCAGGTCCAACGACATGTCACCGAGGGATTCAAACATAAGCGTGGCTTATCCTAGGCATTGCGTTTTATGGGCTTTACCGCTGATCCCATGGGTCTCATTCTCTGGAACAGCAATTTCGCATAAATATTCACTATGGAATGCCGCGAAGACATGAAGCGCAAGAACATTCTTTTCATCATGGCCGATCAGATGGCCGCGCCGATGTTGCCGATTTACGCCTCATCTCCAATCAAGATGCCGAATTTGAGCCGCCTCGCCGCCGAAGGCGTGGTGTTCGACGCCGCTTATTGCAACAGCCCGCTGTGCGCGCCGTCGCGTTTCACCCTGGTCAGCGGCCAGTTGCCGAGCAAGATCGGCGCCTACGACAACGCTGCCGATTTCCCTGCCGATGTCCCGACCTACGCTCACTACCTGCGCCGGCTGGGCTATCGCACCGCGCTGTCGGGCAAGATGCACTTCTGCGGCCCGGATCAACTGCACGGCTATGAAGAGCGCCTGACCAGCGACATTTATCCCGCCGACTACGGCTGGGCGGTGAACTGGGACGAGCCGGATGTGCGCCCGACCTGGTATCACAACATGTCGTCGGTGCTGCAAGCCGGTCCGTGCGTGCGCACCAACCAGCTCGATTTCGACGAAGAAGTGGTGTTCAAGGCCCAGCAGTACCTGTTCGACCATGTGCGCGAAGACGGCGACCAGCCGTTCTGCCTGACGGTGTCGATGACCCATCCGCATGACCCGTACACCATCCCCAAGGAGTACTGGAACCTCTACAGGGACGACGAGATTCCGATGCCGCCTGCGCCACCAGTCCAGGCCGATCAGGACCCGCACTCCCAGCGCCTGCTCAAGGTCTATGACCTGTGGGACAAGCCGCTGCCCGAGCACAAGATCCGCGATGCCCGCCGTGCGTATTTCGGTGCGTGCAGCTACATCGACGACAACGTCGGCAAACTGCTGAAGACCCTGGAAGACACGGGCCTTGCCGAAGACACCATCATCGTGTTCTCGGGCGACCACGGTGACATGCTTGGCGAGCGCGGCCTCTGGTACAAGATGCACTGGTTTGAAATGTCTGCCCGCGTGCCGCTGCTGGTCTACGCTCCGGGGCAGTTCAAGGCTGGCCGCGTGAAAGCTGCCGTGTCCACCGCCGACCTGCTGCCGACTTTCGTCGCCCTGGCTCAAGGCGAGCTGGAAAGCGGCCTGCCACTGGACGGCCGTTCGTTGCTGCCGCACCTGCAAGGCGAGGGCGGGCACGACGAAGTGTTCGGCGAGTACATGGCCGAAGGCACCAATAGCCCGCTGATGATGATCCGTCGCGGTGCCTACAAATTCATCTATTCGGAAAAGGACCCATGTCTGCTGTATGACGTGTACAACGATCCGAAGGAACAGGAAGAGTTGAGCCAGTCTTCGGCCTATCGCGACCTGTTCAACGCGTTCCTGGCAGAAGCACGGGCCAAATGGGACATCAAGGCGATACACCACCAGGTGCTCGCCAGCCAGCGTCGTCGGCGTTTCGTTGCCGAATCGCTGGCCCTCGGCAAGCTGAAGAGTTGGGATCACCAGCCGCTGGTAGACGCCAGTCAGCAATACATGCGCAACCATATCGATCTCGACGATCTGGAGCGCAAGGCCCGTTATCCACAACCTTGAACCCTGCCACCACCTAGAAAACCAAAAAGGGGCACACCATGAAGAAGTTGTTCACAACGCTGGCGGTTGCGGTGATGAGCTTGAGCAGCGTCGTTACATACGCCGCTGACGCAAGCTGCAGTACGGTCAAGATGGCTGATCCGGGTTGGAGCGATATCGCTGCAACCAATGCCACCGCGGGCTTTCTGCTCGACGGCATGGGTTACAAGACCAAGGTCGATACGCTGGCAGTGCCGATTGCCTATGGTGGTCTCAAAGACGGTCAGATGGACGTTTTCCTGGGCAACTGGATGCCTGCGCAGCAGGGCTTCTACGACAAGTTCATCGCCACCGGCGATGTCACGCAATACGCCAAGAACCTGGAAGGCACCGAGTTCACCCTCGCGGTGCCTGACTACGTCTACGACGCGGGTGTGCATAACTTCGCCGACCTGAACAAGTTCGCTGACAAGTTCCACAAGAAAATCTACGGCATCGGCTCGGGGGCTCCGGCCAACGCATCGATTCAGGAGATCATCAAGAAGAACGAGTTCGAGCTGGGTGACTGGAAGCTGGTCGAGTCGAGCGAACAGGCCATGCTGGCCGAAGTGCAGCGCAACGTGAAGAAGAAGGACTTCGTGGTGTTTCTGGGCTGGACGCCGCACCCGATGAACGTGCAGATCAAGGGGATGAAATACCTCAAGGGTGGCGAGAAGTACTTCGGTGACACCGGCAGCGTCTACACCGTAACCCGCAAGGGCTACGCCGACGCCTGCCCGAACGTGGCCAAGCTGTTCTCCAACCTGACGTTCACCCAGGACATGGAAAACACCATCATGAAGAACGTGGTGGACAACAAGGTCAGCAACACCGATGCGGTCAAGGCCTGGATCAAGGAAAACCCGGCCGTGCTGGAGAAGTGGCTCAACGGGGTGAAAACCGTTGATGACAAGGATGCGCTGCCTGCGGTGAAAGCAAAGCTTTAAAGCTGAAAGGCATCGCGAGCAAGCTCACTCCTACAGGTCTGCGCAAACCCTGTAGGAGTGAGCTTGCTCGCGATGGCGTCGTTTCAGACCCCATTTATCATCGCAGCCACTCTGATCAGGTATTGGCCATCAACCGCCGCAACTCGGCCAGCACCGGCTTCGAATCCGGGCGTACGCCGCGCCACAGGTAGAACGCTTCGCCCGCCTGCTCAACCAGCATCCCCAACCCATCCACCGCCTGCCCGGCCTTGTGCTCCTTGGCCCAGCGGCAGAATGCGGTTGGCTCCTTGGCGTACATCATGTCGTAGCAGAAGGTTTCGCCAGGCTGGATCAGGCTCGGCGCAATCGGCGGCAGCTCACCGGACAGGCTCGCCGACGTCGCGTTGATGATGATGTCCACCGGCTCTTCCAGCCAGTCATAACCGGCCGCCAGGATCGGCCCCAGCTCGGCGAATTCCTGCGCCAGCTTCTCGGCCTTTTCCACCGTACGGTTCGCCACCACCAACGCCTGTGGCTCCTGCGCCAGTAACGGCTCCAGCGCGCCACGCACCGCGCCGCCGGCTCCCAGCAACAGGATGCGTTTGTCCTTGAGGGTGATGCCGTGGTTGACCTTCAGGTCCCGCACCAGGCCAGCGCCATCGGTGTTGTCGCCCAGCAACGTGCCGTCGGGCTGACGGGCGAGGGTGTTGACCGCGCCCGCACGACGCCCGCGCTCGGTCAACTGGTCGGCCATGCGATAGGCCTCTTCCTTGAACGGCACGGTGACATTGGCACCAAGCCCGGTTTCAAAGAAGTGCCGGGCGAAGGCGGTGAAGCCATCCAGCGGCGCCAGGGAGGTCTGGTAATTCAGCGACTCGCCGGTCTGCTCGGCGAACAGGGCATGAATCAGCGGCGATTTACTGTGGGCGATGGGGTTGCCGAACACTACGTATTGGTCAGTCATTATCGGGCGTCCTCGGCCAGCCAGTCGCGGTCTTGCAGGAAGTAGTCAGTCAGGCGAGCCTCCTCGCTGCCAGGTTCGGCTTTCCAGTCGTAGCCCCAGCGCACCTGAGGCGGCAGCGACATGAGGATCGACTCGGTACGCCCGCCCGATTGCAGGCCGAACAGGGTGCCGCGGTCGTATACCAGGTTGAATTCCACATAACGCCCACGGCGGAATTCCTGGAATTCACGCTGCTGCGCCGTGTAAGGCGTGGCCTTGCGGCGCTGGACGATGGGCAGGTACGCATCGACGAACGCGTCACCAATGGCGCGCAGGAAGGCGAAGCTGGTGTCGAAGTCCCACTCGTTCAGGTCATCGAAGAACAGGCCGCCCACCCCCCGTGGCTCGTTGCGATGCTTGATGTGGAAATAGCGGTCGCACCAGGCCTTGTAGCGCGGATAGACGTCCGCCCCGAACGGCGCGCAGGCCTGCTCGGCCACGCGGTGCCAGTGAATGCAGTCTTCCTCTACGCCGTAGTAGGGCGTGAGGTCAAAGCCGCCACCGAACCACCAGACCGGCTCTTCGCCTTCTTTTTCCGCGATGAAGAAACGCACGTTGGCGTGGGAGGTCGGAACATGTGGATTGTGCGGGTGCATGACCAGCGACACGCCCAGGGCCTCGAAGCCACGTCCGGCCAGTTCCGGACGGTGAGCGCTGGCTGAAGGTGGCAGCCCCGAACCGAATACATGGGAGAAATTGACCCCACCCTTTTCGATGACGTCACCGTTCTCGATCACACGGGTACGCCCGCCACCGCCGGCCGGGCGCTCCCAGGCGTCTTCGACGAAGCGGGCCTTGCCGTCTTCGTGCTCAAGAGCGGCGCAGATCCGGTCTTGCAGATCGAGCAGGTAGGCTTTGACGGCATCGGTGCGAAAGGACATGGCAGTACCTTGAGTAACCTGAAACGGGTTTTTGAGTGCCGTCTTCGCTGGCGCGGGCAGCGTCAGTCGGAACGTGCGGCTCGAAATTGGCGCGTAGCATATCACCCGCCAGACCCGCGCCGCAGTTGACGAAGACCAAACGAAGGAGTCCGATAGAACCCTTTCGCGCATATAGTTGATCCACGCAGTTTCGATCCATGACGGAGAAAGCAAATGGCAAAGCGTATCCAGTTCCGCGCTCACGGCGGCCCTGAAGTACTCGAGTATGTCGACTTCGAACCAGGCACCCCGGGGCCGAATGAAGTACTCGTGCGCAACAAAGCGATTGGCGTCAATTTCATCGAAACCTATTTCCGTACCGGCCTGTACCCGGTTGCCAATTTCCCTTCGGGGCTGGGCAACGAAGGCGCAGGCGTGATCGAGGCGGTCGGCGCAGAAGTCACCCACGTGAAGGTCGGCGACCGCGTGGGCTACGGCACCGGCCCGCTGGGCAGCTATGCCGAGGTGCATCGCACCCCAGCGGCCAACGTGGTCAAGCTGCCGGACAACATCACTTTCGAACAGGCCGCCGCCGTCATGCTCAAGGGCCTGACCGTGCAGTACCTGTTCCGTCAGACGTACGAAATCCGTCCCGAAGAAACCATTCTGTTCCACGCGGCGGCCGGTGGCGTGGGCTCGATTGCCTGCCAGTGGGCCAATGCCGTGGGCGTGAAGCTGATCGGCACCGTCAGTTCGCCCGAGAAGGCCGCTCACGCCAAGGCCAACGGCGCCTGGGCGGTGATCGACTACAGCAAGGAAGACGTGGCCAAGCGCGTGCTTGAATTGACCGATGGCAAGAAAGTGCCGGTGGTCTACGACGGCGTGGGCAAGGACACTTGGGAAACCTCGCTGGACTGCCTGGAACTGCGCGGCCTGCTGGTCAGCTTCGGCAACGCCTCGGGCGCGGTATCGGGCGTGAACCTGGGCGTACTGGCGCAGAAAGGCTCGCTCTACGTCACCCGCCCGACGCTGGGCTCCTACGCCAACACCCCGGAAGCCTTGCAGGCTATGGCCGATGAAGTGTTCGCGATGGTCAGCAGCGGCAAGGTCAAGGTCGACGACATCCAGACCTTCGCGCTCAAGGATGCGGGCAAGGCCCACACCGAGTTGTCGGCGCGCCGTACCACCGGGTCGATGATTCTCAAGCCGTAACAACCAACGTAGGTGCGCGCTTGCTCTGGGCCGCATTCGGACGACGGCGGTGTGTCAGATGTGAATTTGTCACAGACACGCCGCGGTCGCGGGCAAGCGCGCTCCTACAGGGGGCGTTATCCCGCCCGCACGACCTCGGCGGTCACCAGATCGCGGATCACGCTTGGATTGCGCCGCCCACCCAGACTCCCGCCCAGCACCATGTCCAGCTGACCATGAAAGTACTGCTCGATGCGCAGCCGTGACTTGGCCGCCGGGCGTCCGGTCGGGTTGGCCGACGTGGACACCAGCGGGCCAGTCAGCGCGCACAGTTCGCGCACCAGCGGGTGATCGCTCACGCGCAACGCCACGGTGTCACGCCCACCGGTGATCCAGTCTGGCAGCAAGCCCTGATGCGGCACCAGCCAGGTGTTCGGACCCGGCCAGGTACTGGCCATGCGATCGATCCACAGCTCCGGGAAATCCTCGAACAGAAAGTCGAACTGCCGGATGTTGTCGGCGATCAGGATCAGGCCTTTTTCCACAGGCCGCGACTTGATCGCCAGCAGACGGTAGACCGCCTCCACGTCCCACGGGTCGCAGCCCAGTCCCCATACCGCCTCGGTTGGATAGGCAATGACCGCTCCGGCCCGGATCTCTCGTGCGGCTTGTTGCACACGCCAACTGCTGACCATCGTTCGCTCTCCGAATGTACGCTGGCCAGCAGTTTAACCTCAGGGCGCGCGGGCAAACCATCGTCCGGCTTCACAAGCCACGCTGCTGTCCAGCTCAAGCTCCGTCAATGCCGCCAGCACCTTGGGCAACGGCCAGCCGCTGGACAACGCGAGCGCCTCACTGGAGTGCGGCGCCGCATGCAGCAAGGCCAGCAGCGGATGAACAGGTTCGGCGCGGCGCGCAGGTGGGCCGTTATCCACAGGCAGGTTCTTCCAGCCCTGCAGGGCTTCGAGGATGTGCTCGACAGTTTCCACCAGCACCGCCCCATCGCGAATCAACTGGTGGCAGCCCTTGGCGCCGGGGTGATGGATCGATCCAGGAATCGCGTAGACCTCGCGCCCCTGTTCTGCCGCCAGCCGCGCAGTGATGAGCGAGCCGCTGGCCATGCTGGCCTCGACAACCAGCACGCCCAGGGACAGCCCGCTGATGATCCGGTTGCGCTTGGGGAAGTTGGTCGAGTGGGGCGGCTCATCCAGGGGCAGCTCGGAAATCACCGTGCCCCCTTGCGCCAACATGCGCGCCGCGAGTTGACGGTGCCGCTGTGGATAAAAATTTTCGATCCCCGTTCCCAGCACTCCGATCGTGCCGCCTTTTACGTCCAGAGCACCCTGGTGCGCGGCGCCGTCAATGCCCAGGGCAAGACCGCTGGTCACGACAAATCCGGCACTCGCCAAGCTGCGCGCGAAGGCGGCGGCAGTGTCCAGGCCGGGCCTCGAAGCTCGCCTGCTGCCGACCATTCCCAACTGCGGACGATCGAGCAACGTGCGGTTTCCGGCGACGAAAAGCAGGGGTGGCGGGTCGGGAATTTCGGCAAGCAGGGCGGGATAGTCTGCATCGTCCCACATCAGCAAATGCTGGTCCGAACCCTCTAGCCAGCGCAATGCAGCGCTGGCGCCGTCGCGGACCTCGGTGCTTCTGCGAGCCTCGGCGCTGGCGGCTGGAAGGCCCAGCGAGCTCCAGGCAGATGCGGGGGCACTCAGGGCTGGCGAGGCATTTCCAAAAGCATCCATGAGCTTTCTGAAACGCCTGGGGGTGATTCCGGGCAATCGATGGAGCCGCAGACGCGCCTCCAGTTCGGCAGGCGACTGCCCGTCTTTTTCAAACATCGGCATGCACGCTTCCTTGATCCAGGACCCACTTCGGGAAGTGGGCAAGCCTGTGGATAAGTCTGTTGACAACACTTAGATAAGTGAAGCATGCCGGTGGAAAAAAGTGATTCAGACCTGATACATAGGATTACGGATTGCGCACCTTGTCATTGACCGCCAAAGATCGGGTAGCGTGCAGGACCATCGCATAGCTCAGGCGATTGTAGGTGCGGAAAACCATCAGCATCCCGGAGCGCTCGTCAGGAATTTTCACCTGATCGCCAGTGATCCGGTCGCGAACGGTTTCGCCGGTCTTGTAGATCGCCAGGACGTTGCCCTCGGCCAGCCCGTCGAGGCGACCGCGATCGAGGGTCACCACGTCGAATTCACCGATCTGGGTCACGCCACGCGGAACGTCGATGATCACGCCTCGCACTTCCCGCTGTGGCTCGCTGGGCACGAAGTTGGAGTTGATCGCGCGCTCTTCGCTGACGAACAGGCGGTCACCCAGACGCACTTCCTGGGTCGAACGCTGCATCTGCAGGGTCGCGACGTCACCCTCGCTGGCCACCAGATCACCACTGCCGATGTCGTCGGCGTTCACGCCCAACGGTTCGTTGGTGTCCGGATCCACGTAGATCTTGCCCTTGCGGAAGATCCCGTAGGACACGTGGCTTGGGTCGAAATAACCCCGCGCATAGATGCGGTCACCCGCCCCGCTGAGCACCCGCTCGCCGTTACCCGCCACGATATAAGGCGCGTCCTCGAACTGCTCCGCGGTGTCCATGATCCGGTTGTTCAGCAGGAAGGCGTTGATCGCCCCCAGCGGAATGGTCGGGATGGCTTCGGCGATGGGCGTGCTGCGCACACGCGGTGACAATTTGATCGTGCCGCGGGATTCACCACGGTTGACCACGATGCGCGGCTGGCCATCGACGTAGATGAGGTTGAGGGTATCGCCGGGGTAGATCAGGTCCGGATCGTGGACCTGTGGGTTGGCCCTCCAGATCTGCGGCCATTTCCACGGCTGGCTCAGGAATTTTCCGGAAATGTCCCAAAGTGTGTCACCGGCGACAACGGTGTAGCTCTGTGGATGACCTTCCTTGAGCTGTACTTGCGCCTGAACAAGGCCTGTCGCGGCCAACAGCAGCAGGGCGAGTAGTGATTTCCTCATGCGGTGAATCCCTTTATCATGTTGGCTTCGCGTGAAACATGGAATTTTGCGAGACTTCGGTTT
The DNA here is from genome assembly GCF_028682175.1 of Pseudomonas putida. Lineage (GTDB taxonomy): Bacteria > Pseudomonadota > Gammaproteobacteria > Pseudomonadales > Pseudomonadaceae > Aquipseudomonas > Aquipseudomonas putida_AD. The sequence continues at coordinate 46,957 of NZ_JANHKS010000009.1, forward strand.
GCCAAGGCTGCCTGCGTTTGACGTCCACAGCCTAGCAGCCCCATTCGACTTTACCTTACAAGTGCAGCTCTTACGTATATGGCCATTTTAAACATTCTCGAATTTCCCGATTCGCGCCTGCGCACCATCGCCAAGCCGGTGGCTGCCGTGGACGACGGTATTCGCCAGTTGGTCGACGACATGTTTGAAACCATGTACGAAGCGCCTGGCATCGGCCTTGCCGCAACGCAGGTTAACGTACACAAACGCGTCGTGGTCATGGACCTTTCCGAAGATCGCAGCGAGCCGCGGGTTTTCATCAACCCGCAGCTTGAGCCGCTGACCGAGGAGATGGACCAGTACCAGGAAGGCTGCCTGTCCGTTCCCGGCTTCTACGAGAACGTCGACCGCCCGCAGAAGGTCAAGGTCAAGGCGCTGGATCGCGACGGCAAGCCTTATGAGCTCATCGCCGAAGGCTTGCTCGCGGTGTGCATCCAGCACGAATGCGATCACCTGAACGGCAAGCTGTTCGTTGACTACCTGTCTACGCTCAAGCGTGACCGGATCAAGAAAAAGCTGGAAAAACAGCACAAGCAGAACGCCTGATCCCCCCTTATCCGTAGGAGCGCGCTTGCCCGCGAAAGCGCTGTGTCAGAGACATCTACCTTGCCTGACGCAACGCTGTCGCGGGCAAGCGCGCTCCTACAGTCATCTTCACCAACGAGAAGCCCATGACTGAGCCACTGCGCATCGTCTTCGCCGGCACCCCGGAATTCGCCGCCGAACACCTCAAAGCCCTGCTCGACAGCCCTCATGAGGTGATTGCGGTCTACACCCAGCCTGATCGCCCGGCCGGACGTGGGCAAAAGCTGATGCCAAGCCCGGTCAAGCAACTGGCCTTGCAGCACGATATCCCGGTGCTCCAGCCGCCAACCCTGCGTGCCCCCGAGGCTCAGGCCGAACTGGCTGCGCTCGCGCCGGACCTGATGGTGGTGGTCGCCTATGGCCTGATCCTGCCGCAGGTGGTGCTGGATATCCCGCGCCTGGGCTGCATCAACAGTCATGCCTCGTTGCTGCCACGCTGGCGCGGCGCAGCGCCGATCCAGCGTGCCGTGCAGGCCGGTGATGCCGAAAGCGGCGTGACCGTGATGCGCATGGAAGCAGGCCTGGACACCGGCCCCATGCTACTCAAGGCCGTCACCCCGATCAGCCCCGAGGACACTGGCGGCACGCTGCATGACCGTCTGGCCGAACTGGGCCCGGTCGCCGTAGTGCAGGCCATCGCCGGCCTGGCCGATGGTTCGCTGGTGGGCGAGGTGCAGGATGACGCGCTGGCCAACTACGCGCACAAGCTGAACAAGGATGAAGCGCGCATCGACTGGACCCGCCCGGCCGATGAGCTGGAGCGTCTGGTACGTGCTTTCAACCCTTGGCCGATCTGCCACAGCACGCTCAACGGTGAAGCGCTGAAAGTGCTGGCCGCGCAGGTAGCTGCGGGGCAGGGCGAGCCGGGCATGATCCTCGAAGCGAGCAAAGACGGTCTGACCGTTGCCTGTGGACAAAACGCACTGCGCCTCACTCGCCTGCAGTTGCCGGGCGGCAAGCCGCTGAACTTCACTGACCTGTTCAACAGCCGCCGCGAGAAGTTCGCAGTGGGCACGGTGCTGGGCCAAGTGGTGGATAACCAATGAACCCGCGTCTGGCCGCAGCCCGCGCCCTGGCTGCCGTACTGAGCGGCAAGGCGTCGCTCAACAGTTCTCTGCCAGCCCAGCTGGACAAGGTCGACGACCGTGATCGTGGCCTGACCCAGGATCTGGCATTCGGCACTGCCCGCTGGGAGCCGCGTTTGTCCGCACTTGCGGCCAGGCTGCTGCAGAAGCCGTTCAAGGCAGCCGATACCGACATCCAGGCGCTGCTGCTGGTCGGCCTGTACCAGTTGTTCTATTCGCGCATCCCCGCTCACGCCGCCATCGGCGAGACGGTCGGCTGCGCGGACAAACTCAAGAAGCCTTGGGCCAAGGCGCTGCTCAACGCGGTGTTGCGTCGCGCCCAGCGTGAGGGTGAAGCGCTGTTGACCGAGCTTGAGCACGATCCGGTGGTGCGCACCGCTCACCCGCGCTGGTTGCAAAAAGCCCTGAAAGCCGCGTGGCCCGAGCATTGGGAAGCCATCTGCGCTGCAAATAACGCCCACCCTCCGATGATTCTGCGGGTCAATCGCCGTCACAAGACCCGCGATCAGTACCTGCAATTGCTGGCCGACGCAGGCATTGCTGCGGCCGCCAGCGGCTTCAGCCAGGACGGCATTGTCCTCACCGAACCGGGCGATGTCCGCGGCTTGCCGGGTTTCGCCGAGGGCTGGATCAGCGTGCAGGACGAAGCCGCGCAACTGGCCGCCGATCTGCTGGAGCTGGCGCCGGGCCAACGGGTGCTCGACGCCTGCTGTGCACCGGGTGGCAAGACCTGCCATCTGCTGGAAGTGCAACCGGGCTTGTCGGGCGTGGTGGCGGTGGATCTGGAAGCCAAGCGCATGGTGCGGGTCAAGGAGAACCTCGACCGCCTGGGCCTGAGCGCCGAACTGATCGCCGCCGACGCCCGCGCCACCGATCAGTGGTGGGACGGCAAGCCTTTCCAGCGCATCCTGCTCGATGCGCCGTGTTCGGCCACCGGCGTGATTCGCCGCCATCCCGACATCAAGCTGACCCGCCAGGCCGATGACATTCCTGCCCTGGCCACCTTGCAGGGCGAGCTGCTCGACGCGTTGTGGCCGACGCTGCAAGTGGGCGGCATGTTGCTGTACGCCACCTGCTCGACGCTGCCGACCGAGAACACCGAGGTGATCGAGGCGTTCCTCGCACGCACGCCGGGGGCGCGAGAGCTGGACATCGCCGGCCAGAACGGCAACCCGCCGCCGGGGCTCAAGCAGCCTCACGGTCGCCAGTTGCTGGCTCAGGAAGGCGGGCATGACGGGTTCTATTACGCCAAGCTCATCAAGATTTCCGCAGCTTGAGATACCTGTAGGAGTGAGCTTGCTCGCGATAGCGGTGTGCCAGGCAGCAAATCTGTGACAGGCATACCGCAATCGCGAGCAAGCTCACTCCTACAGGACTTTGCAGAATTCCTAAGGAGAAGCTGATTGAAGATCATCATTCTCGGCGCAGGCCAGGTCGGCGGTACGCTGGCGGAACATCTGGCCAGCGAAGCCAATGACATCACCGTGGTGGACACCGACGCCGACCGTTTGCGCGCATTGGGTGACCGGCTCGACATTCGCACCATCCAGGGAAAAGGCTCGTTTCCCACCGTGTTGCGCCAGGCCGGTGCCGACGACGCCGACATGCTGGTGGCCGTAACCAGCAGCGACGAGACCAACATGGTCGCCTGTCAGGTCGCCTACACGCTGTTTCACACCCCGACCAAGATCGCCCGGGTGCGTGAATCCGCCTACCTGACCCGCGCCGGCCTGTTCGACAACGAAGCGATTCCGGTCGATGTGCTCATCAGCCCCGAGCAGGTGGTCACCAACTACATCAAGCGTCTGATCGAATACCCCAGCGCCCTGCAGGTGATCGACTTCGCCGAAGGCAAGGTCCAGTTGGTGGCCGTGAAGGCTTACTACGGCGGCCCTCTGGTGGGCCAGCAATTGCGTCAGTTGCGGGCGCACATGCCGAACGTGGACACGCGGGTCGCAGCCATTTTCCGTCGTGACCGTCCGATCAGTCCGCAAGGCGATACCGTGATCGAAGCCGATGACGAAGTCTTCTTCATTGCCGCCAAGGCGGACATTCGCGCCGTGATGGGCGAAATGCGCCGGCTGGACGAGAGCTACAAGCGCATCGTCATCGCCGGTGGCGGGCAGATCGGCGAGCGCTTGGCCGAAGCCATCGAAAACCGTTACCAGGTGAAGATCATCGAGATGAACCCGGCCCGTTGCCGTCATCTCTCGGACACCCTGGACAACACGGTGATTCTGCAAGGCAGCTCCTCGGATCGCGACCTGCTGATGGAAGAGAACATCGACAACGCCGACCTGTTCCTGGCGCTGACCAACGACGACGAGGCCAATATCATGTCCTCGCTGCTGGCCAAGCGGCTGGGGGCGAAGAAGGTCATGACCATCATCAACAACCCGGCCTATGTGGATCTGGTTCAGGGCGGGGAGATCGACATCGCGGTCAGCCCGCAACTGGCGACCATCGGCACCCTGCTGGCTCACGTGCGGCGCGGCGATATCGTCAGCGTGCACTCGTTGCGGCGCGGTGCAGCAGAGGCCATCGAGATCGTCGCCCACGGCGATGCGCGGTCGAGCAAGGTCATCGGCAAGGCAATCAAGCACATCAACCTGCCGCCGGGCACGACCATCGGCGCCATCACCCGGGATGAACAGGTGCTCATCGCCCACGACAGCACGGTGATCGAGTCCGGCGACCACGTGATCATGTTCCTTGTGGATAAAAAGCATATCCGCGACGTGGAGCGGCTGTTTCAGGTGGGTTTGAGTTTTTTCTAAAGGAGAAGCCGCATGCTCGAATCACTGGAAAAAATGCTCGCCAAGGGCATGGACAATGCCTTGTTGCGGTTCGGCCTGGGCAAGGGGTATCTGGACGCAGGCGATCACCTCAAGGCAGTGGAGCACCTGCAGCGCTGCGTCGAATTCGATCCCAAGTACTCGGCGGCGTGGAAGCTGCTGGGCAAGGCGTGGCTGGCTTCAGGGGATAGCGATCAGGCGCGTCAGGCGTGGGCGCAGGGCATCGCGGCGGCGGTCGGCCATGGCGACAAGCAGGCCGAGAAGGAGATGACGGTGTTTGTGAAGAAGCTGGATCGTACGACCAAACTTCCGTAGGAGCGCGCTTGCCCGCGACCGCGGTGCGTCTGAAACATCGATTTGACTGACACTCCGCTGTCGCGGGCAAGCGCGCTCCTACAGGTTTTTGCGCGGAGTTCAGGTTTTGCGCGGGTTTCGGGGTGCGCGCGGGGTTCGGGTTTTGCGTTGGTCAATACCAGCGCGCCTCGCCCTCAGGCCGCTTCTTGAAGCGTTTCATGGTCCACATGTACTGGCTCGGATACGCCCGCACATACTTTTCCACCACCTTGCTCATCGCCGCTGCCGAGGTTTCGGCGTCGGTGCTGTACATCTCGTCCGGCGCGGCTTCCAGCACCACCTTGTAGCCCGAACCATCTTCCAGGCGCATCGCGTGCAGGAACACCCCCACCGCCTTGCCACCGGCCAGCATGTTCGGCACGAACTTGCTGGTCAGCGCCACCGTCCCACAGAACGGCACGAAAATTCCCGCAGACTCTGCCGGCTCAGGGTCAGCCGGAATGCCCACCGAGCCCCCTTTGCGCACTTCCTTGATGACGCTCAGAATCCCTTCCTTCGTCGAGGCCGCCACACGGTTGCCCAGTTGCACGCGCTGCTTGCGCAGCAATTCGTCCACCGCCTTGAGCTTGGGCGGGCGGTAGAAAATGATCGGTTTGCACTGGCTGCAATAGAAGTGGTTGAGCACTTCCCAGTTGCCCAGGTGGCTGGTGATGCCGACCACACCTTTGCCAGACGCCAGCGCGTCCTTGAGGATGTGCAGGCCTTCGACTTCGCGCACCAGATTGATCGATTTTTGAGCAGGCCAGATCCAGGCGCAGGCGCTTTCGGTCAGGGTCTTGCCGATGTCCATCAGGCTGCGGCCCACCAGCGCTTCGAGTTCGGTGGGGCTCAGCTCCGGGAAACACTTGGAAAGGTTGATCCGCGCCACCTCACGGGAACGGTTGGGCAGCTTCCACATCAGCCAGCCGATGGCGGTGCCGACCCATTGCACGGCGCGCCACGGCAACAGGGCAAACAACCGCAATGCCCCGACCATCAAGGCGCCTTTGAACTTATCCACAGATCACTCCTGAATCGATGAGGCGGGCATTGTAACCATTACTGGCGACGACGCGGACCCGTAGCAGCACGGCTTGCCGGCGGGAGCGGTGGATCAGTTGAAAGATGTTCGTCTGTCACACCGCTCCCGCCGGCAAGCCGTGCTGCTACGTGGGCCGTGTTTCACCCCGCCAACTGCGCATACCGATCACAATCGGTCGTATGGTCCATCACCATCCCCGTCGCCTGCATATAGGCGTAGCAAATGGTCGGGCCGACGAAGGTGAAGCCCGCTTTCTTCAACGCCTTGCTCATGGCCTCGGCCTCGGGCGTGATGTCCGGGACTTCGCTGCGGTCCTTGAAGTGATTCACTTTGGGTTGGCCGCCCACAAAGGACCAGACAAACGTCACCGGGTCTTCAAGGCGCAGCCAGGCCTGGGCGTTCTTGCGCGCGCCGTTGAGTTTCAGGCGATTGCGAACGATGCCGGGTTCAAGCATCAGGGCTTCGATCTCGGCGTCGGTCATGGCGGCGATCCGGTTGACGTCGAAGTTGAACATCACTTCGCGGTAGCGGGCGCGCTTCTTCAAAATCGTGATCCATGACAGGCCCGCCTGGAACCCTTCGAGCAACAGGAACTCGAACAGCATCTGCGCGTCGCGCAACGGCACACCCCACTCTTGATCGTGGTAGTCCATGTAAAGCGGATCTTCGTTGCACCAAAAGCAGCGTGGCATAGGGCTCCCAAGGGTGGAGGCGGCGCCGAATCGGGTATACTCCCGCTCTTTAAATCGCAGCCCCCCAGTACAGGTGAATTTCGTGAGCCAGCCTACGCCAGCCGTGCGTACCTTCCAAGACTTGATCCTCGCCCTCCAGCAATACTGGGCCGAGCAAGGTTGTGTGGTACTTCAGCCCTACGATATGGAAGTGGGCGCCGGCACTTTCCACACTGCAACGTTTCTGCGCGCCGTCGGCCCGGAAACCTGGAACGCCGCCTACGTCCAGCCGAGCCGTCGTCCTACCGATGGCCGTTATGGCGAAAACCCAAACCGCCTGCAGCACTACTACCAGTTCCAGGTGGTCTTGAAGCCTAACCCGGACAACTTCCAGGAACTGTACCTGGGCTCGCTGAAGCACGTTGGCCTGGACCCGCTGGTCCACGACGTACGCTTCGTCGAAGACAACTGGGAATCGCCGACCCTGGGCGCCTGGGGCCTGGGCTGGGAAATCTGGCTCAACGGCATGGAAGTCTCGCAGTTCACCTACTTCCAGCAAGTGGGCGGCATCGAGTGCTACCCGGTGACCGGCGAAATCACCTACGGCCTGGAACGCCTGGCGATGTACCTGCAAGGCGTCGATTCGGTCTACGACCTGGTCTGGACTGACGGCCCGTTCGGCAAAGTCACCTACGGCGATGTGTTCCACCAGAACGAAGTGGAGCAATCGACCTACAACTTCGAACACGCCAACGTCGACAAACTGTTCGAACTGTTCGATTTCTACGAAAGCGAAGCGATGCGCCTGATCGCAGCCGAGCTGCCGCTGCCGAGCTATGAAATGGTCCTCAAGGCCTCGCACACCTTCAACCTGCTCGATGCCCGCCGCGCGATTTCCGTGACTGCGCGTCAGCAGTACATCCTGCGCGTACGCACCCTGGCCCGCTCCGTGGCCCAGGCGTACCTGATGGCCCGGGCCAAGCTTGGCTTCCCGATGGCTGCACCTGATATTCGCGACGAAGTGTTGGCTAAGCTGGAGGCTGCACAATGAGTGCTCAAGATTTCCTGGTTGAATTGGGCACCGAAGAACTGCCACCCAAAGCCCTGACCACCCTGGCCGAGTCGTTCCTGGCCGGTATCGAAAAAGGCCTGCAGGCCGCCGGCCTGACCTACAGCGCCAAGCAGGTCTACGCCGCGCCGCGTCGTCTGGCCGTGCTGGTGACTGAACTCGCGACCCAACAGCCGGACCGCAGCGTCAATCTGGACGGCCCGCCACGCCAGGCCGCGTTCGATGCCGAAGGCAACCCGACCCAGGCCGCCCTGGGCTTTGCCAAGAAGTGCGGCGTCGACCTCTCCGAGATCGATCAGAGCGGCCCGAAGCTGCGCTACAGCCAGAGCATCGCCGGCAAGCCGACGGTCAGCCTGCTGCCGACCATCATCGAAGACTCGCTCAACGACCTGCCGATCCCCAAGCGCATGCGCTGGGGTGCGCGCAAGGAAGAGTTCGTGCGTCCGACCCAGTGGCTGGTGATGCTGTTCGGCGATCAGGTGATCGACTGCACCATCCTCGCTCAGCGCTCAGGCCGTGAATCCCGTGGCCACCGTTTCCATCACCCGGAAAACGTGCGTATCACCTCGCCAGCCAACTACGCCAGCGACCTGCGCGCAGCCTATGTGCTGGCAGACTTCAACGAGCGCCGTGCGCTGATCAGCAAGCGTGTCGACGAGCTGGCCACCCAGCACGAAGGCACCGCGATCGTGCCGCCTGCGCTGCTCGACGAAGTGACTGCACTGGTCGAATGGCCGGTGCCGCTGGTGTGCTCCTTCGAAGAACGTTTCCTGGAAGTGCCGCAGGAAGCCCTCATCACCACCATGCAGGACAACCAGAAGTATTTCTGCCTGCTGGATGCCGAAGGCAAGCTGCTGCCGCGCTTCATCACGGTGGCCAACGTCGAGAGCAAGGATCCGTCGCAGATCGTGCTGGGTAACGAGAAAGTCGTGCGCCCGCGCCTGACCGACGCCGAGTTCTTCTTCAAGCAGGACAAGAAGCAGAGCCTGGAGACATTCAACCAGCGCCTGCAGAACGTGGTGTTCCAGGCTCAACTGGGCACCGTGTTCGACAAGGCCGAGCGGGTTTCCAGGCTGGCCGCCTTCATCGCCCCACGCATTGGCGGCGACGCCCAGCGTGCAGGCCGCGCGGGCATCCTGTCCAAGTGCGACCTGGCGACCGAAATGGTCGGCGAATTCCCGGAAATGCAGGGCGTGGCGGGCTACTACTACGCGCTGGCCGATGGCGAGCCGGAAGACGTCGCACTGGCTCTGAACGAGCAGTACATGCCACGTGGCGCTGGCGCTGAACTGCCGAGCACCCTGACTGGCGCTGCGGTGGCCATCGCCGACAAGCTCGACACCCTGGTCGGCATCTTCGGCATCGGCATGCTGCCAACCGGTAGCAAGGACCCCTATGCACTGCGTCGCGCAGCGCTGGGCATCCTGCGCATCCTGATCGAGAAGAAGCTGGATCTGGACCTGATCAAGACCGTGCAGTTCGCCGTCACCCAGTTCGGTGCCAAGGTGAAATCCGCAGGCCTGGCCGAGCAGGTTCTGGAATTCATCTTCGACCGCCTGCGTGCGCGCTACGAAGACGAAGGCGTAGACGTGTCGGTGTACCTGTCGGTACGTGCCCTGCAGCCGGGTTCGGCGCTGGACTTCGACCAACGCGTGCAAGCCGTCCAGGCATTCCGCAAGTTGCCTGAAGCCGCAGCATTGGCCGCCGTGAACAAGCGCGTGTCGAACCTGTTGAGCAAGGCCGAGGGCAACATCGCCCAGACCGTCGAGCCCAAGTACTTCGACAATGCCAACGAGTTCTCGCTGTACTCGGCCATTCAGCAGGCAGACCAGGCCGTGGCGCCGATGTCGGCCAACCGTCAGTACAACGAAGCGCTGGCCCGTCTGGCAGCACTGCGCGAGCCTGTGGATGCCTTCTTCGAAGCCGTGATGGTCAACGCCGAAGACGCCAGCGTGCGTGCCAACCGTTATGCGTTGCTGGCGCGCCTGCGTAACCTGTTCCTGGGTGTCGCTGACATTTCCCTGTTGGGCTAACGCTGGAGCGCATGATTTGAAGCTGCTGATTCTCGATCGGGACGGAGTGATCAACGAAGACTCCGACGCTTACATCAAGTCGATGGCCGAGTGGATTCCGATCCCCGGCTCGATCGAGGCGATCGCGCAGTTGAGCAAGGCCGGCTGGACGGTGGCAGTGGCCACCAACCAGTCGGGCATTGCTCGCGGTTATTACGACCTGGCTACCCTCGACGCCATGCACGCGCGCCTGCGCGAGCTTGTGGCAGAGCAGGGCGGCGAGGTCGGTCTGATTGTTTACTGCCCCCATGGGCCGGATCAGGGGTGCGAATGCCGCAAACCCAGGCCCGGGATGTTGCAGACCATCGCCCGCCATTACGGCGTGGATCTGCGTGGCGTGTGGTTCGTCGGCGACAGCAAGGGTGACCTGGAGGCGGCGGTGGCCGTCGACTCTCAACCTGTTCTGGTCATGACGGGCAAAGGTCAGAAGACGCGGAGCAACCCGTTGCCTGCGCAAACCCTGGTTTTTGACGATCTGGCGGCGGTTGCCGCAGAACTTATTCACAACAGCGCCCCGTTGAACGGCTGACCGGTCGTCCAGCGGCACGCTCAATCCGGGCTCTGCCCGTAATGGTAAAAGCAGCTATGTCGATAGTGCAGGCCATCAGGATCTTCTTCTTTTACCTGCTGCTGGGCACCAGCGCTCTGCTGTGGTGCTCGCTGAGTTTCTTTGTCGCGCCTTTTCTGCCGTTCCGCCTTCGCTACCGGTTCATCAATGTGTACTGGTGCCGCTGCGCGCTGTGGCTGACAAGGGTATTCCTGAACATCAATGTCCGGGTCACGGGCCAGGAGAACGTCCCGCAGACGCCTTGCGTGATCGTCTCCAACCACCAGAGCACCTGGGAAACCTTCTTCCTGTCGGCGCATTTCCAGCCGCTGAGCCAGGTGCTCAAGCGTGAACTGCTGTACGTGCCGTTCTTTGGCTGGGCCATGGCGATGCTGCGTCCGATTGCCATCGACCGCGGCAACCCGAAAGCCGCGCTCAAGATCGTGGCGAAAAAGGGCGATGAGTTGCTCAAGGACGGTGTCTGGGTGCTGATCTTCCCGGAAGGGACTCGCGTGCCTTACGGCCAGATCGGAAAGTTCTCACGCAGTGGCTCGGCCATGGCAGTGAATGCCGAAATGCCTGTGCTGCCCATCGCCCACAACGCCGGCAAGTACTGGGCGAAAGAAGGCTGGGGCAAGACGCCAGGCACCATCGACGTGGTGATTGGTGAACCGATGTACGCCGAGGGCACCGGCCCACGTGCAGTGGCCGCACTCAATGACCGTGTAGCCGCCTGGAACGAAGCCACTCAAAAGGCGCTGGGCTCGCCCGCCACACCTGCGCCCGTGGCGGAAAAATCACCCGTATGAATTGTGGATAACCTGTGCACCAATTGTTGGAGAATTTCTGAAATCGAAGCTAAGTCATTAATTTAGCTACTTATTTCTGGACGCTACTATTCACCCCAAAACGTGCATAAGTTTTTTCTGACGGCGCTTTACCTTCTCTGAAAACATCGGTCTTGAGCCCTCCCGGGCCAGGACCGATCGTGCCTTTACACCCTCTTGGCAGTCCTGGATATCCACAGATTGCAAAGGGCTGCCATTCCCACCAGCACCAACCCGCCACAGCCCGCAGCGACGAATCCCATCGCAGGGGAGAGGTGGTCAATCGCAAGCCCTACAAGCGGCGTGGAAAGCGTCTGACCGAGCCTGTTGGCCGAATCATGCAACCCCATCACCTCGCCCCGCACGTTGGCAGGCGCGAGCTTGGCGACCGCCTCGGAACCTGCTGCCAGCGTCGGCGTGCACAACAGGTTGTTGGGCAGTAACGCCAGCATCAGCCACCACCAGACCCCATCGAAGAACACCACCGGCAACAGCAACAGGCTCATGGTCAGCGCCAGGCGCAGTTGCGACCAGGAACTGTGAACGGCGCCGTGCACGAAGCCCCCACAGATTGACGCCATGGCCATCGCCGCGATCACGTAGCCGGTGAATGCCACTTCACCGTTGGTGCGCAGTACCGCGATCAACGCAAGCTCGGTGCCGAACACCACGAACAGGGCACCGGCGCTCACCAGCAGCACGCCCAGCAACTGGGGTGTCATCCAGGTCCTGATACTTGGCCGGACCGGGTCCGGATCCTTGGTCATTTCATCCGCACTGCGTGTAGGCCAGTTCAGTGCGTAGAGCGCGATGTAGGACAGCGCCCGCCAGACACCAATACCCACAAGGATGGCCGACGCCGAATAGGTGGTTATCAACAGGATCGCCACCGCCGGGCTGATCACGAACGACAGCTCGGTCAGCATCATGTTCAGCGTGTAGGCGGGGCGGCGCTGATCCAGCGGGACCAGACTCGCCACGAACTGCCGCGCCAGTGAGCCGGTCGGCACCGTGGACACACCTGCCAGAAACGCGAACGTGACAAACAGCGGGTAGTTCACCACGGGCAGCAGGCACCAGGCGATTGTGGATAACACGCCACTGACGGCGATCACCGGGCGCAGGCCGTGGCGATCAATCATCCGCCCCAGCATGGGCGAACCCACGGCAAATCCCAGCGCGGTGGCCGTGCCGACCAACCCGGCATCAAAGTAGCTGCGGCCCATGTCGTTGAGCACGTGCAGGCTCAGCGTCAGGGTCATGACCGTCAGCGGAATGCCTGCCACGAACATGAACAGCGTGGCGGGCAGAACGCGAGGGATGGACAGCACTTTCTGGTATTTGCGAAACGACATCCGGGTACAGCTCCTTGGCCCGTGGTGTGGCGTGAATCAATCGCGCAGTTTATCCCTTTGGCTGCAACAGCAGGGCAACCAGCGCGCTCCAGCCGGTCTGGTGTGAAGCACCGAGGCCACGGCCATTCTCGCCATGGAAGTACTCGTGAAACAGCACCAGGTCGCGGCTCTGCGGGTCTATCTGTAACTGTGGATAACTCACCATGGACGGCCGGTTTCCTTCCTCGTCGCGTAGGAAAAGTCTGTTTATGCGAGCGCTGAGTCCGTCAGCCACTTCTTCGAGCGATGCCAGATACCCCGACCCACTGGGGTATTCCACCGAGAAATTCTCGTCGTAGTAGCGATGAAACTCACGCAGCGACTCGATCAGCATGTAGTTGAGCGGCATCCACACCGGACCGCGCCAATTGGAGTTGCCGCCAAACAACCGTGAATTCGACTCGGCAGGCTCATAGTCCGCAGACAGGGTGTTGCCGTTGATCTGCATGCTGAACGGCTGCTCGCCGTAAAACCGCGAGAGGGAGCGAACTCCGTAAGGGGAGAGGAACTCGCTCTCATCGAGCATGCGGGCGATGAGATCCTTGGTACGCTGGCCGCGTAACAGGGCCAGCAGCAGACGGTTGCCTTTGCCCGTCTCGGTCCAGCGCGAGATCAAAGCAGCCAGGTCCGGGCGATGGTGGAGAAAACCCAGGAGGCGTTCACGCAGCCCCTTGAGGCCTTCATGCTCGCGCTGTTCCAGCACGCGCACGGCGAACAACGGGATGAGCCCGACGAAGGATCGGAGCCGCACCGATTCACGCAGCCCGTCGGGGCGGTGCAGAACGTCATAGAAGAAACCGTCGTCATCGTTCCACAGCCCTTCCACGTCGTCCTTGTCGACCTCGTTGATCGCGCCGGCAATGTACAGGAAGTGTTCGAAAAACTTCACGGCGATGTCGACGTACACCTCGTTGTGCTGCGCCAGTTCCAGCGCAATGCGCATCAGGTCCAGCGCGTAACCGGCAACCCAGGCGGTGCCGTCGGCCTGGTCGAGCTGGTAGCCGGGGGCGAGGGCAGCAGAGCGGTCGAACAGGCCGATGTTATCCAGACCCAGAAAGCCTCCCTGGAAGATGTTGTGCCCTTCGGCATCCTTGCGGTTGACCCACCAGGAAAAATTCAGCAGCAGCTTGTGGAAAACTCGCTCGAGGAAATCGACATCGCCCTTGCCTGTCTGCGCCTTTTCCATCTGGTACACGCGCCAGGACGCCCAGGCATGTACCGGCGGATTGGCGTCGTCGAAGCGCCATTCGTATGCTGGAAGCTGGCCGTTGGGGTGCATGAAACGGTCTTTGACCAACAGCAGTAACTGGTCCTTGGCGAAGCCGATATCGATCAGTGCAAAGGCCACCGCCTGAAACGCCAGATCCCATGAGGCGTACCAGGGGTACTCCCATTTGTCCGGCATGGATACGATGTCGAAATTGCACAGGTGCCGCCACTGACTGTTGCGGATGTGCGAACGCTCCCTGGGTAATGGCGGCTGACCCGGGTCACCGTCGAGCCAGGCTTTCACATCGAAGTAATAGAGCTGCTTGGACCACAACAGGCCGGCCAATGCTTGCCTCTGAACGTTGCGGGCGTCGGCGTCCGATAGATTGTGCTGCAGGGCGGCATAGAATTCGTCCGCCTCACCTCGGCGCTGTTCGAACAGCGCCTTGGCATTCACCCGCGGGGAATCCGCCGGGGCGAATCGCAGATACACGCACTGCGACGCGCCGCCTTCGAGTTCCAGGAGAAAATGAGCAGCGACCTTGGTCCCGGAATCCCGGCGGATTGCCAGTTCATCGCCGGCTACCAGCCAGTCGTTGATCCCATCCTTGAAAGGTCCCTCGGCAGGCAAATTGAAAAGCTTGCGGGTGTTGGTGCGGTTGTCGCAAAACAACCACTGACAAGGTTGTTGCGCGTGTCCCCATGCGGTGACGTGCCTGGCACCTTCGACCGGATGCAGCGCCAGGACCTGATCGTCTTGCAGCGAGAGGGAAGGGCGCTTTTGTTCCGCGTTACTGCTCCAGATATCCCGCGCCCATAGCTGTGGCAACACATGCAGGCGAGCAGCCTGATCGGAGCGGTTGTGCACCGTCACCCGCATGATGATGTCATCGGGGGCGTGCTTGGCGTATTCGATGCTCACATCGAAGTAGTGGTTGTCGTTGAACACGCCCGTGTCGAGGACTTCATACTCGGGGTCGTTCAAGCCACGGCGGGCGTTTTCCTGAACCAGGTCGCCGTAGGGAAATGCCGCATGAGGGTACTTGTACAGCATGCGCATGTAGGCGTGGCTCGGTACGCCATCGACATGAAAATACAGCTCCTTCACATCTTCGCCGTGATTGCCTTCGGCGTTGTTCAGGCCAAAGAGCCGCTCCTTCATGATCGGGTCCCGCTCGTTCCATAGCGCAAGGCCCAGGCACCAGTGCTGCGACTTGTCCGAAAAACCGGCCAGCCCGTCCTCACCCCAGCGGTACGTTCGGCTGCGGGCGTGATCGTGGGGAAAGAAATCCCAGGCATCACCGCTGGCGCTGTAATCCTCCCGCACCGTGCCCCATTGCCGGTCGCTCAGATACGGTCCCCATTCCCGCCATTGTTCAGCGGCACTGTCCTTCAGCCGTTGGCCTTCCACAGTCTGTTGCAGTGTTGTGATACGCGTGTCGGCAGACATGGTGAGTTCCAGAATTTTCTTATTGATCGTTCCCCACGGAAAATCTATCGGGGAGCCGTTCTGGTCAATTTATTGGCAAGCAGCTTATTCAGGGGTCCATTGCCTATGGCAATTAGACGAATGATGAGCCGGGTGTATCGTTTCAACGTCGAAACACATTTCGTAACTCCTTCAGTATTGCGCATCGTTCGGCAGGAGAAGCGTCACGTTGTAGCCCTGATCGTGGGCGGAGGCGGTATGAATACATTGGGTGATCTGGCTAGCAGGCGAAACAACAACTTCAATCTGATCAGGATGCTCGCTGCCACCGCCGTGCTGATATCCCACAGTTATCCACTGGCACTGGGAAGCTCGGCGGTCGAGCCCTTGTCCTCATGGCTGGGCATCTCGCTGGGTGAACTGGCGGTCATCACCTTCTTTTGCGTCTCGGGCTTCTTCATCTCGCTGAGCCGTGACCGAGCCCCCACCGGGCTGGATTTTTTCGCGGCCCGCTTCCTGCGGATCTACCCCGGGTTAACCTTGGTACTCGTGCTCTGCGTCTTTGTGCTCGGCCCGATCTTTACGACACTCGGCACCGTGGAATATTTCCGCTCGGGCGCAATTTATAGCTACCTGAGCAATAACCTGATGCTGTTCAGCATGAAGTTCCAGTTGCCGGGTGTGTTCCAGGATAACCCTTGGCCTGGGATCAACGGGTCATTGTGGACGCTCTTCTACGAGGTCACGCTGTATGTGCTGGTCGGTGCACTGGGGGCGTTCGCCTTCTATGCTCGCGGTCCGCGCTTCGCCGGTTTCCTGCTGGTGTACGCAGTCGCTTATGTCGCCTTCAAATACCTGCTCGCCCACACAACCCTGGTGAGCGAGATGCACCGTGCCCAGTTCTTGTTCACCTGGAGCCTGCCTTTCGTGATCGGCATGGCGCTCTACCGATACAGGGCGCACGTCCAGCACCGCCTGCTCTGGCTGCTGCCACTGGCCGCCTTGGCTGCAGGGACATACGGCACGCCGTGGTTCTATGAGTGCTTCGTACTGGCCTGGAGCTGGCTGATTTTCTACCTCGGCTTCGCCACGAACTCTTTCGTGGATCGCTACAACCAACTGGGTGATTACTCCTACGGCGTCTATATCTACGCCTTCCCTGTGCAGGAAATCCTCGCCCATGAACTCAAGGGAGTCGGCCCCATCAGCATGATGCTGCTGGCCTTTCCCATCGTGCTGATCCTGGCGATGTTCTCCTGGCACTTCGTCGAGAAGCCGGCCATGGCCAGACGACATTCATTTGCCGCTTACCTCAACGGACGTTTGAATGGGCTCAAGGCGTACTGGGTTGGCCTGAGAAAGGGCGCTGTCTGAAAAACAAAAACCCCGGTCATTTGCATGGCCGGGGTTTTGTTTCAGCGGGTGAACCTTAAAAGTCCAGGTTCGACACCGCCAGTGCGTTGGCTTCGATGAAGTCGCGGCGAGGTTCTACAGCGTCGCCCATCAGGGTGTTGAAGATCTGATCGGCAGCGATCGCGTCTTCGATGGTGACTTTGAGCATGCGGCGCACGGTCGGGTCCATCGTGGTTTCCCACAGCTGATCCGGGTTCATCTCGCCCAGACCTTTGTATCGCTGGATGGTGTGACGCTTGGTACTTTCAGCCATCAGCCAGGCAAGCGCTTCCTTGAACTCGGTGACGGCTTTCTTGCGCTCGCCACGTTGTACATAGGCGCCTTCCTCCAGCAGGGTGCTGATCTGGGCACCGAGGGCGGTGACGGTCTTGTAGTCGTTGCTGCCAAAGAAGTCGCGGTTGAAGGTGACGTAGTTGGACAGGCCGTGGGAGATCAGCTCGACCTCTGGCAGCCAGACGTTACGTTCACGGTCTTCGCGCAGGCTGGCTTTGTAGACCAGGCCCGACTTCTCGCCGTTGCGCAGACGCTCGTCGAACTTGGCCAGCCACTCTTGCATGGCGGTGTGGTTCGACAACTGCTCCAGCGTAACCGGCGGCAGGTAGACGAAGTGCTCGGTCAGTTCCTGAGGGTACAGGCGCGACAGACGCTTGAGCGTCTTCATGACCATACGGAAATCGTTGACCAGCTTCTCCAGCGCCGCACCGGAAATACCAGGCGCGGATTCGTTCAGGTGCAGGCTTGCATCTTCCAGGGCCGACTGCGTCATGTACTCTTCCATGGCGTCGTCGTCTTTGATGTACTGCTCTTGCTTGCCTTTCTTGACCTTGTACAGCGGCGGCTGTGCGATGTAGATGTAGCCACGCTCGACCAGCTCCGGCAACTGACGGAAGAAGAAGGTCAGCAGCAGGGTGCGGATGTGCGAACCGTCAACGTCAGCATCGGTCATGATGATGATGTTGTGATAGCGCAGCTTGTCGATGTTGTACTCTTCGCGACCGATGCCGCAGCCCAGCGCGGTAATCAGCGTGCCGACTTCCTGCGAGGAAATCATCTTGTCGAAGCGCGCTTTCTCGACGTTGAGGATCTTGCCCTTCAACGGCAGGATGGCCTGGGTCTTGCGGTTACGACCCTGCTTGGCGGAACCGCCAGCGGAGTCACCCTCGACCAGGTACAGTTCGGAGAGGGCAGGGTCCTTCTCCTGGCAGTCAGCCAGTTTGCCTGGCAGGCCGGCGATATCCAGCGCGCCTTTGCGGCGAGTCATCTCACGCGCTTTACGCGCAGCCTCACGAGCGCGGGCAGCGTCGATCATCTTGCCGACAACGGCCTTGGCTTCGTTCGGATTCTCCAGCAGGAAGTCGGAGAAGTACTTGCCCATCTCCTGTTCGACAGCGGTCTTCACTTCGGAAGAAACCAGCTTGTCCTTGGTCTGCGAGCTGAACTTCGGATCCGGCACCTTGACCGAGATGATCGCAGTCAGGCCTTCACGCGCGTCGTCACCGGTGGTGGCAACCTTGTGCTTCTTGGCCAGACCTTCCTGTTCAATGTAGTTGTTCAGGTTGCGAGTCAGCGCAGAGCGGAAGCCCACCAGGTGAGTGCCGCCATCGCGCTGCGGAATGTTGTTGGTGAAGCACAGCAGGTTTTCGTTGAAGCTGTCGTTCCACTGCAGGGCGATTTCCACGCCCACGCCATCTTCACGCTGAACGCTGAAGTGGAACACCTGGTTAACCGGGGTCTTGTTGGTGTTCAGGTATTCGACGAACGCACGCAGACCACCTTCATATTTGAAGAGCTCTTCCTTGCCGCTGCGCTCGTCGCGAAGAACGATGCCCACACCGGAGTTCAGGAACGACAGTTCACGAATGCGCTTGGCCAGGATGTCCCAACTGAAGTGAATGTTCTTGAAGGTTTCAGCGGAGGGTTTGAAGTGGATCTCGGTACCGGTAGTGTCACTGTCGCCGACGATCTTCATGGGCTCCTGAGGAACGCCGTGAACATAGGTCTGTTCCCAGATCTTGCCACTGCGGCGCACTGTCAGGTTCAACTCTTCTGACAGTGCGTTAACCACGGAAACACCTACACCGTGCAGACCGCCGGATACTTTGTAGGAGTTGTCGTCGAACTTACCGCCGGCGTGCAGCACGGTCATGATGACCTCGGCTGCGGAAACGCCTTCTTCTTTATGCACATCGACCGGAATGCCGCGGCCGTTGTCGCGCACGGTGATGGATTCGTCCGGGTGGATGATGACTGTGATGTCGTCGCAATAACCGGCCAGTGCTTCGTCGATAGAGTTATCCACCACCTCAAACACCATGTGGTGAAGACCGCTGCCATCGTCCGTATCGCCGATGTACATACCGGGACGCTTGCGTACGGCATCAAGTCCTTTCAGCACCTTAATGCTGGACGAGTCGTACGTTTGATTTTCGCTCATGCATTCACTCCCGATGGTCGTGGGTCTGGGTGATACTGCCGTGTTCCACGTGGAACACCGCAACTGGCGTTTCCGTCTGCCAGCCTTCCCTCAACAATTCATGATCTACACAGGTGATAAAAACCTGGCAGCGTAATTCTTCCAGCAGGCGACACAGCGCGCTGCGGTGGTTCTCGTCGAGCTCCGATGGAAGGTCATCGACGAGGTAGATACATTGCCCGCGACGGGCCTGGCTGACCAAATGTCCTTGAGCAATACGCAGGGCACATACCACCAACTTCTGTTGGCCGCGTGACAAGATGTCCGCCGCGTTGTGCCCACCGAGTCTGAGTCGCAGATCCGCTCGTTGCGGTCCGGCTTGGGTGTGACCCATCTGCTGGTCACGATAGAGAGAAGAGGCGAGCACGCTGCTCAGGTCTTTTTCCTTGTCCCAGCCACGGTAGTAACTCAGGGTAAGCCCTTCGAGCTCTACCAGCTCACTCAACGTTTGCTCAAAAACAGGTTTCAGCGCTTTGATATAAGCGCGACGAAATTCATCGATTTCATCACTGGCCAGGCACAGCTCTCGATCCCAGGCCGCCTGCGAAGCGGCGTCAAGTGTACCATGCCGAAGCCACGAGTTTCGCTGCCTCAGCGCCTTCTGCAAACGCTGCCAAGTGGCCATGAATCGAGGTTCCACGTGGAACACTCCCCAATCCAGAAACTGCCTGCGGATTTTCGGGGCACCCTCCAGCAGCCGAAAGCTGTCGGGATTTATCAGTTGCAGCGGTAGCGTTTCGGCGAGCTGCGCAGCGCTCTTGGCATTCTGGCCATCGATACGAATCTGGAACTCACCTTGCCTGTCTCGTGAAATACCGAGATTGCTGTGTCCACCTTCGGCCAGTTCGACCTGGCCAAAGACTGTGCAAGCAGGCTGTTCGTACTGGATGACAGGTTGCAACCGAGTGCTACGGAAGGAGCGAGCCAAGCCAAGCAAGTGAATGGCTTCCAGGACACTGGTTTTACCACTGCCGTTGGCGCCATAAAGGATATTGATACGAGGAGAGGGGGAGAAGGTCACCGGGTGCAGATTGCGCACCCCGGTGACCGAGACGCGGCTAAGAGACATCTAGGTTCTGCTGATTACAGACGCATCGGCATGACAACATACGCCGAGTCGTCGTTGCCCGATTCCTGTACCAGCGCACTACTGTTGGAGTCGGACAGGAGCAGACGCACCTGCTCGGTGGTCATGACGCCCAGCACATCGAGCAGATAGCTCACGTTGAAGCCGATCTCCAGTGTGCTGCCGTTGTAATCAACGCCGATTTCTTCTTCCGCCTCTTCCTGCTCAGGGTTGTTGGCCTGGATCTTCAGTTGACCGTTGGCCAGCTGCAAGCGGATGCCGCGGTACTTCTCGTTGGAAAGAATCGCAGTGCGGCTGAACGCTTCGCGCAGCGCCTGACGATCACCCACCACCAGTTTGTCGCCGCCTTTTGGCAGAACACGCTCGTAGTCCGGGAATTTGCCGTCTACCAGTTTGGAGGTGAAGGTGAATTCGCCGGTGGTCGCACGGATGTGGTGTTGACCCAACACGATGCTGACCAGACCGTCCTGCTCGGTCAGAAGGCGAGCCAGCTCAAGGATACCCTTGCGCGGCACGATGACCTGATGACGATCAGCCTGTTCGATTTCAGCGGCCATCGAGCACATCGCCAGACGGTGACCGTCGGTGGCAACGGCGCGCAGCACGCCCGACTGAACTTCGATCAGCATGCCGTTGAGGTAGTAACGGACATCCTGCTGAGCCATGGCAAAGCTGGTGCGCTCGATCAAACGGCGCAGTTTGCTTTGAACCAGGCTGAACGTCAGCGAGCCAGGGCCTTCTTCCACAGTCGGGAAGTCGTTGGCTGGCAGCGTCGAAAGGGTGAAACGGCTGCGGCCGGCCTTGACCACCAGCTTCTGCTCGTCGACCTTGACGTCGATCAATGCATCGTTTGGCAGGCTTTTGCAGATGTCCATCAGCTTGCGCGCCGGCACGGTGATCTCGCCAGGCTCGGCAGGCTCTTCCAGCTGGACGCGCCCGACCAGCTCGACCTCAAGGTCGGTACCGGTCAGGGACAGCTGCTGGCCTTCGACAACCAGCAATACGTTAGACAGAACCGGCAAGGTCTGGCGGCGTTCTACAACGCCTGCGACCAGTTGCAGGGGTTTCAACAGGGCTTCGCGTTGAATGGTGAAATGCATGGTCTAGTCCCTTGCCTTGATAAGCTGCGTCGGCATCACGTAGTCAAAGTACGCAGCAGGTTCTTGTAGTCCTCGCGGATGTCCGCGTCGGATTCTTTAAGTTCGTTGATTTTGCGGCAAGCGTGCAGCACCGTGGTGTGATCTCGCCCGCCAAACACGTCGCCGATTTCAGGCAGACTGTGGTTGGTCAATTCTTTGGACAACGCCATCGCGACCTGACGCGGACGGGCAACCGATCTCGAACGACGTTTCGACAGAAGGTCGGAGATCTTGATCTTGTAGTACTCGGCAACAGTTCGCTGAATGTTATCCACACTGACCAGTTTGTCCTGCAGCGCCAACAGGTCTTTCAAGGATTCGCGGATCAGCTCGATGGTGATGTCGCGGCCCATGAAGTGAGAGTGCGCGATGACCCGCTTGAGGGCACCTTCGAGTTCACGAACGTTGGAGCGAATGCGCTGCGCGATGAAGAACGCCGCATCGTGCGGGAGCTCGACCTTCGCCTGGTCGGCTTTCTTCATGAGAATCGCGACCCGGGTTTCCAGTTCCGGTGGCTCGACCGCCACCGTCAGGCCCCAGCCGAAGCGCGACTTCAGACGTTCCTCGAGACCTTCGATCTCTTTCGGATAACGGTCACTGGTCAGGATGACCTGCTGCCCACCTTCCAGAAGCGCGTTGAAGGTGTGGAAAAACTCTTCCTGCGAACGCTCCTTGCGGGCGAAGAACTGGATGTCGTCGATCAGCAACGCATCGACCGAACGGTAGAAGCGCTTGAATTCGTTGATCGCGTTCAACTGCAGCGCCTTGACCATGTCTGCAACGAAGCGCTCCGAATGCAGGTACACAACCTTCGCATTCGGATTCTTCTTCAGAAGATGGTTACCCACAGCGTGCATCAAGTGGGTTTTACCCAGGCCCACACCGCCATAAAGGAACAGCGGGTTATAGCCATGCTTGGGGTTATCGGCCACTTGCCAGGCAGCGGCGCGCGCCAGCTGGTTGGACTTACCCTCGACGAAGTTCTCGAAGGTGAACGTGCGGTTCAGGTAACTGGTGTGCTTGAGGGCACCCTCGACCTGGACGCTGCGCTGCTCGGCACGGGCTGGAGCCTGTTGGCTGCTGGCGCCGGCCATAGGGTCGAAGCTCGCCCGCGAAGGCTCATCGTCCACATCCAGTGACTGCTGGACGACTGGCGCAGGTGCAGACACCGAGGCAGGTGCCGGGGCCGAGGCACCATTGCTGGCAGTCGCCGCACTCTGGGCAGCCTGTGTTGCAGCGGCCGCGGCAGCTGCTGCCAGGGGAGCATTGGGCGCAGCACGAGGGGCCGAGCTGCGTTTGCTGCCTATTAATAAGGAAAGGGCAGGCGCAGCACCCTGTCCATGCTCACCGAGCAGTTCGAGCAGGCGGCCAAGGTACTTTTCGTTTACCCAGTCGAGCACGAAGCGGTTAGGCGCATAGACACGCAATTCGTCGCCTTCGGCTTCGACCTGCAGCGGACGGATCCAGGTGTTGAATTGCTGGGCAGGCAGCTCATCGCGCAAAAGCTCCACGCACTGCTGCCAAAGTTCCACTGACACGGATATCCCCTACGTTTCAAAAGCCGGTGAGGCGAAAACAAGCGCCCATTGTAACCACCCACAACAGACTTATCCACATGTAGGTGTCGCCCACCCACCTGAAAATCAACATCTTATAGGGTTGAAAACCGACCAATGGCATCTGCATGAGGTCTGTGGATAACCGCCCATGACCCCTTTGTATAACCCAGGCCTGAAATTTGTGGATAACCAGCCTGTGGATAAAGAGACATTCCACGCACAGCTTTTCCGACAGCGCAGCACAGGTCCGACACCGCTTGCTGACAGAGTTGTGATTCTCTGTACACAGCGGTTTATAAGGCCTTGATAAGGTTATCCACAGAAGATGGCTTGCCTAGCTTCTATAAGCTTTACAGAAAAGCTTTAAATACTTTCCTTCTTTATTTTTATGTCTAGGTGATCGGTGTGCCCGTTCGGGCGGGGTGATGCCGTCCAATACCCATATAAGAAGTAAATGAGAGAAACGCTGGTTGGAAATTGACCTGCGGGCTTGCTTTCTCTAGAATCCCCGCTCTCTTAAAACGGGGTCATTCCGGCCCGTTGTGGACGAACCAGGTAACACACCATGAAACGTACTTTCCAACCGAGCACCATCAAGCGCGCCCGCACCCACGGTTTCCGTGCACGTATGGCTACCAAAAACGGCCGTGCAGTCCTGTCGCGTCGTCGCGCCAAAGGCCGTAAGCGTCTGGCAGTTTGATTAATCGGCACAGGTGGTGAGTCGAGACTTCAGTCGGGAAAAACGTCTGCTGACACCCCGACACTTCAAGGCAGTCTTTGACTCCCCAACCGGCAAGGTTCCGGGGAAGAATCTCCTGCTCCTTGTGCGCAACAACGATCTTGATCACGCCCGACTGGGGCTCGTGATCGGGAAGAAGAGCGTCAAGCTCTCCGTCGAGCGCAATCGTCTGAAACGCTTGATGCGCGAATCGTTTCGCAACAATCAGGATGATCTGATTGGTTGGGATATCGTCGTCGTCGCGCGTAAAGGCTTGGGTGATATTGAAAACCCCGAATTGATTCAGCATTTCGGCAAGCTCTGGAAACGTCTGGCGCGTAGCCGGCCCACTCCGGAAGTCAAATCCGAAACTGCGGGGGTAGACAGTCCTGATGCGTAAACTGGCGCTCGTTCCGATCCAGTTTTACCGCTATGCCATTAGTCCTCTGATGGCTAATCACTGTCGTTTCTACCCCAGTTGCTCCTGCTATGCGTACGAAGCCATTGAAAATCATGGCCTGGTACGCGGCGGCTGGCTGACCTTGCGTCGTTTAGGTCGCTGTCACCCGTGGAATCCCGGTGGTTTCGACCCGGTTCCACCAGCACCCACCTCCCGTTCCTCTTCGATGGCCGAGTAATCATGGATATCAAACGCACAATCCTGATCGTCGCCCTGGCAATCGTGACCTACGCCGGTGTCCTGAAATGGAACCAGGACTATGGTCAGGCTGCCTTGCCGACTCAGAATGTTGCTGCCAACACCAATACATCCGCTCTTCCTGACACCCCGCAAGGTACTGGCGCTGCAAACGCAGACGTACCAAGCGCGACAGGTGAAGTTGCAGCACCTGCCGAAACACCGGTGGTTGCCAGCAAAGACCTGATTCAGGTTAAAACAGACGTATTGAGCCTGGAAATCGACCCGGTAGGTGGTGATGTGGTGCAGCTTCGCCTGCCACTTTATCCACGTCGTCAGGACCATCCTGAAATTCCGTTCCAGTTGTTCGATAACGGCGGCGAGCGTACTTTCCTGGCACAAAGCGGCCTGACAGGCATCAACGGTCCGGACGCACGTGCCGCTGGCCGCCCTGTCTACGCTGCCACCCAGAAAAGTTATCAACTGGCAGAAGGTCAGAACGACCTGGTCGTTGACCTGAAATTCAGCGATGCCGGCGTCAACTACATCAAGCGTTTCACGTTCAAGCGCGGCCTGTACGACCTGACTGTCAGCTACCTGATCGACAACCAGAGCGCGCAGCCATGGAACGGTAACCTGTTCGCCCAGCTCAAGCGCGACGCCAGTGCCGACCCGTCTTCGACCACCGCCACCGGTACCGCCACCTATCTGGGTGCCGCGATGTGGACACCTTCGGAGCCTTACAAAAAGGTTTCGATGAAAGACATCGACAAAGGCTCGATCAAAGACACCGTTCAAGGTGGCTGGGTGGCCTGGCTGCAGCACTACTTCGTGACCGCATGGATTCCGAACAAGGCTGACAGCAACACCGTTACCACTCGTAAAGACAGCGCCGGCAACTACATCATCGGTTTCACCGGTCCTGCGGTGACGATCGCGCCGGGTGCCAAGGCTGAAACCACGACCACGCTGTACGCCGGTCCCAAGAGCCAGGCGGTCCTGAAAGAGTTGTCCCCTGGTCTGGAACTGACTGTCGACTACGGCATCCTGTGGTTCATTGCCCAGCCGATCTTCTGGCTGCTGCAACATATCCACAGCATCGTCGGCAACTGGGGCTGGTCGATCATCTTCCTGACCATGCTGATCAAGGGGCTCTTCTTCCCTCTGTCGGCTGCCAGCTACAAATCGATGGCGCGCATGCGTGCCGTGGCTCCGCGCCTTGCAGCACTCAAAGAGCAACATGGCGACGACCGTCAGAAGCTTTCCCAGGCGATGATGGAGCTGTACAAGAAAGAGAAGATCAACCCGCTGGGTGGATGCTTGCCGATTCTTGTGCAGATGCCGGTGTTCCTGTCGTTGTACTGGGTACTCCTGGAAAGCGTCGAGATGCGCCAGGCCCCATGGCTGCTGTGGATAACCGACCTGTCGATCAAGGATCCGTTCTTCATCCTGCCGATCATCATGGGCGCAACCATGTTCATCCAGCAGCGTCTGAACCCTACACCTCCGGATCCGATGCAGGCCAAGGTGATGAAGCTGATGCCAATCATCTTCACCTTCTTCTTCCTGTGGTTCCCGGCGGGTCTGGTGCTGTACTGGGTTGTGAACAACACCCTGTCCATCACCCAGCAGTGGTACATCACGCGCAGCATCGAGGCCAAGGCCAAGAAAGCCGCAGCCTGATCTACCCTGTGAGTAAGTCATACAGAACGCCCCCTAGTGGGGCGTTTTGCTATCTGTCAGTTTGTCGGGAGCCGGACCATGAATGTCCCTCGTGAAACCATTGCAGCCATCGCCACTGCCCAGGGTCGGGGAGGCGTCGGTATTGTGCGTATCTCGGGCCCGTTGGCCAGCGCCTGCGCCCAGGCCATCGTCGGCAAGCAGCTGCAGCCGCGTTATGCCCACTATGGCCCGTTCCACGATCACGATGGCCTGGTGATCGACGAAGGCATCGCGCTGTATTTCCCGGGACCGAATTCGTTCACAGGTGAAGACGTTCTGGAACTGCAGGGCCATGGCGGCCCCGTCGTGCTCGACATGCTCCTGCAACGCTGTGTACAACTGGGTAGCCGCCTTGCGCGCCCCGGGGAATTCAGTGAGCGGGCGTTTCTCAACGACAAGCTCGACCTGGCCCAGGCCGAAGCCATTGCCGACCTCATCGAAGCCAGTTCCGCGCAAGCGGCACGCAATGCGCTGCGCTCTCTGCAGGGCGCGTTCTCGCAACGTGTCCACAGTCTGACGGAAAAGCTGATCAGCCTGCGGATCTACGTCGAAGCGGCCATCGACTTTCCCGAGGAAGAAATCGATTTTCTCGCCGATGGCCACGTGCTGAGCATGCTGGATGCGGTTCGCGAGCAATTATCCACAGTCGTTCGCGAGGCGAATCAAGGTGCATTGCTGCGCGACGGCATGACGGTCGTGATTGCCGGCCGCCCGAATGCGGGCAAATCGAGTTTGCTCAACGCCCTGGCCGGCCGTGAGGCCGCAATCGTCACCGAGATTGCCGGCACCACCCGGGACGTGCTGCGCGAACATATCCACATCGACGGCATGCCGTTGCACGTTGTGGACACCGCGGGGCTGCGTGACACCGATGACCATGTGGAAAAGATCGGCGTGGAACGTGCGCTCAAGGCAATCAACGAGGCCGACCGCGTGCTGCTGGTGGTCGATGCGACGGCACCGGAGGCGGCCGATCCATTCGCGCTCTGGCCGGAGTTCCTGGATCAGCGGCCCGATCCTGCGCACGTCACGCTGATACGCAACAAGGCCGACCTGAGCGGCGATCAAGTGGGGCTGCAAATCAGCGCCGATGGCCACGTCACCATCAACCTGAGCGCCAAGGCTGGTGGCGAAGGCCTGGAACTGCTGCGTGAGCACCTCAAGGCCTGCATGGGTTATCAACAGACCGCCGAAAGCAGCTTCAGCGCTCGCCGACGCCACCTGGAAGCGCTGCAGCGAGCCAGCGCATCCCTCGAGCACGGCCGCTCACAACTGACGCTAGCGGGCGCCGGTGAACTGTTGGCTGAAGATCTGCGCCTGGCGCAGCAGTATCTGGGTGAAATCACCGGGGCATTCAGCTCCGATGATCTGTTGGGCCGGATCTTCTCCAGCTTCTGCATCGGCAAATAAGCCACTTTCTGCGTTTTCCACAGGCAGGTTCACCTCCCGAACCTGCCTGATTGCCTTCTCCCTACCTCTTTCACGCCACCTGCGAATTCATCGCGGGGTGCTTTCGTCTGCGCGTTGCCCCTCAATTCGCTACCCAGCCTCAAAATAAGCCCTGTGCATAACCGCGATTCAGCTCGGTTGATAAGTGGGCTTCGTGGCTGAGGATAATCCCCCCTGTGGACAACCGAGCACTTAATCCACAGGCTTAAAGCGCTTATCCAAGGGCCTCATGCACAGATGACCACAAGGTTTCAAAACTCTGTACACAGCGTAAAACGTGGGCTGTGTTAATCTATCCACAGATAGGTGCCTCTATATACATAAAAATAAAAACAAAGATTTTATAAATTTCTTTCTTTTTAATTTCTTTAACCGCCATTCATCCACAGCTGGTTAAATTTTGCGCAAAAGGTTCCTTTAAGGGGGGCGAAGTCCCTATACTTGCCGCCAATTTCCTATTCCCCCCAAAAAACAGGCACGAGGTGCGTGGTGGATTTCCCTTCCCGTTTTGAAGTGATCGTCATCGGCGGCGGTCATGCCGGTACCGAGGCAGCACTGGCGTCTGCTCGCATGGGTGCAAAAACCCTGCTGCTGACGCATAACGTGGAAACCCTCGGCCAGATGAGTTGCAACCCGGCCATCGGCGGCATCGGCAAAAGCCATCTGGTCAAAGAGATCGATGCGCTCGGCGGCGCCATGGCAACTGCAACTGACCTTGGTGGCATTCAATTTCGCGTACTCAATGGCCGCAAAGGCCCGGCAGTACGAGCGACACGCGCCCAGGCAGACCGCATTCTGTATAAGGCCGCGATTCGCGAGATCATCGAGAACCAGCCGAACCTGTGGATATTCCAGCAGGCCTGCGATGACCTGATCGTCGAGCAGGATCAGGTGCGCGGCGTAGTGACCCAGATGGGCCTGCGTTTCATGGCAGACTCAGTGGTACTTACCACGGGCACCTTTCTGGGTGGACTTATCCACATCGGTTTGCAGAATTACTCGGGTGGTCGTGCAGGCGATCCGCCTTCCATCGCACTGGCTCGCCGCCTTCGCGAACTGCCGCTGCGTGTCGGTCGCCTGAAAACCGGGACTCCGCCGCGAATCGACGGCCGCTCCGTGGATTTCTCGGTGATGACCGAGCAACCAGGCGATACCCCGATCCCGGTCATGTCGTTCATGGGTTCCAAGGAGCAGCACCCGCGTCAGGTCAGCTGCTGGATTACCCACACCAACGCGCGCACCCACGAAATCATCGCGGCGAACCTCGACCGTTCGCCGATGTACTCCGCCGCCGGCGAAATCGAAGGCATCGGCCCGCGTTACTGCCCGTCGATCGAAGACAAGATTCATCGCTTTGCGGACAAGGCCAGTCACCAGGTCTTCATCGAGCCGGAAGGCCTGACGACCCACGAGCTGTACCCGAACGGGATCTCCACCTCGCTGCCGTTCGACGTGCAACTGCAGATCGTGCGTTCGATTCACGGTATGGAAAATGCTCACATCGTGCGTCCTGGCTACGCCATCGAGTACGACTACTTCGATCCGCGCGACCTGAAGTACAGCCTGGAAACCAAAGTCATTGCGGGTCTGTTCTTCGCCGGGCAAATCAACGGCACCACCGGTTACGAAGAAGCCGGTGCGCAAGGTCTGCTCGCCGGTGCCAACGCTGCGCTGCGTGCCCAGGGCAAGGAAAGCTGGTGCCCGCGTCGCGATGAGGCCTACATCGGTGTGCTTGTGGATGACTTGATTACCCTCGGTACCCAAGAGCCGTACCGGATGTTCACATCCCGCGCCGAATATCGCCTGATCCTGCGCGAAGACAACGCCGACCTGCGCCTGACCGAAAAAGGTCGCGAGCTGGGCCTGGTCGATGACGCTCGCTGGGCTGCGTTCTGCGCCAAGCGCGAAGGCATCGAGCGTGAAGAACAGCGTTTGAAATCCACCTGGATTCGCCCAGGCACCGAGCAGGGCGATGCGGTCGCGGCGCATTTCGGCACGCCGCTGACCCACGAATACAACCTGCTGAATTTGCTGAGCCGTCCGGAAATCGACTATGCCGGGCTTGTCGCGCTGACAGGCCAGGGCGAAATCGATCCACAGGTTGCCGAGCAGGTCGAGATCAAGACCAAGTACGCTGGCTACATCGACCGTCAGCAGGATGAAATCGCCCGCCTGCGTGCCAGCGAAAACACCAGGCTGCCGGAAGACATCGACTACACCACCATTTCCGGTCTGTCGAAAGAAATCCAGGGCAAGCTTGGGGCTACGCGTCCTGAAACCCTGGGCCAGGCTTCGCGGATTCCGGGTGTGACTCCGGCCGCCATTTCCCTGTTGATGATTCACTTGAAAAAACGCGGCGCGGGCCGTCAGTTGGAGCAAAGCGCTTGAGTTCTATGGTCACCCCGCAGCACGCAGAAGAATTGACCCTTGGCGCCCGCGAATTGGGCGTGGCGTTGAGTGAGACCCAGCACAGCCAGTTGCTGGGTTACCTCGCATTGCTGATCAAATGGAACAAGGCCTACAACCTGACCGCCGTGCGCGATCCGGACGAAATGGTCTCGCGTCACCTGCTCGACAGCCTGAGCGTCGTGCCGTTCATCGACGGCGAACGGCAACTGGACGTCGGCAGCGGCGGCGGCATGCCTGGCATTCCGCTGGCGATCATGTTTCCGGACATGAAAGTCACGCTGCTGGACAGCAATGGCAAGAAAACCCGATTCCTGACCCAGGTCAAACTCGAGCTCAAGCTCGACAACCTGGAAGTTATCCACAGCCGTGCCGAAGCGTATCAACCTGCGCAGCCGTTCACCGGTATCATTTCCCGGGCATTCAGCAGCCTGGAAGACTTTACCCATTGGACACGCCACATGGGCGATACCAATACACGCTGGCTGGCAATGAAAGGTCTGCATCCTGCCGATGAACTGGTAGCATTGCCCGCAGATTTCAATCTGGAAAGCGCGCAAGCCTTGGCCGTACCCGGTTGCCAAGGTCAACGGCATCTGCTGATACTGCGCCGCACGGCATGACAGGGAACACACGCAAGAATGGCTAAGGTATTCGCGATAGCGAACCAAAAAGGTGGTGTGGGTAAAACCACCACTTGCATCAACCTCGCAGCGTCGCTGGTCGCAACCAAGCGTCGGGTGTTGTTGATCGATCTCGATCCACAGGGCAACGCCACCATGGGTAGCGGTGTGGATAAACATGGCCTGGAGCATTCCGTCTACGATCTGCTGATCGGCGAGTGCGACCTGAATCAGGCCATGCACTTCTCCGAGCACGGCGGTTATCAACTGCTGCCGGCCAACCGCGACCTGACTGCCGCCGAAGTCGTCCTGCTGGAAATGCAGATGAAAGAGGCGCGTCTGCGCACTGCCCTGGCACCGATTCGGGAAAACTACGACTACATCCTCATCGACTGCCCTCCGTCGCTGTCGATGCTGACCCTCAATGCGCTGGTTGCCGCAGATGGCGTGATCATTCCCATGCAGTGCGAGTACTACGCGCTGGAAGGTCTGAGCGACCTTGTGGATAACATCAAGCGCATCGGCGAGTTGCTCAACCCACAACTGAAGATCGAAGGCCTGCTGCGGACCATGTACGACCCGCGCCTGAGCCTGATCAACGATGTGTCGGCGCAGCTCAAGGAACACTTCGGTGATCAGCTGTACGACACGGTGATCCCGCGCAACATTCGTCTCGCTGAAGCCCCAAGCTTCGGCATGCCGGCGCTGGCCTATGACAAGTCATCGCGGGGGGCGCTTGCCTACCTGGCGCTGGCTGGTGAAATGGTCCGCCGCCAGCGTCGCGCCTCGCGCGCTGCTGCCCAGCCCACTTAAGGAACCCCCATGGCCGTCAAGAAACGAGGACTTGGACGTGGGCTGGACGCGCTGCTGAGCAGTCCCACCGTCGCTGCGCTGGAAGAACAGGCCGTTCAGGCCGACCAGCGTGAACTGCAATACATCCCGCTGGACCTGATTCAGCGCGGCAAGTACCAGCCGCGCCGGGACATGGACCCGCAGGCGCTGGAAGAGCTGGCCAATTCGATCAGGGCACAAGGCGTCATGCAGCCGATCGTGGTGCGCCCGATCGCTGACAACCGCTTCGAGATCATCGCCGGTGAACGCCGCTGGCGTGCCAGCCAGCAGGCAGGCACCGAGACCATCCCGGCGATGGTGCGTGACGTGCCGGATGAAGCCGCCATTGCCATGGCGCTGATCGAGAACATCCAGCGCGAAGACCTCAATCCGATTGAAGAGGCGATTGCCCTGCAGCGTCTGCAGCAGGAATTCCAGCTGACTCAACAGCAGGTCGCCGAGGCTGTGGGTAAGTCGCGCGTGAGCGTGGCCAACCTGCTGCGTCTGATTTCACTGCCGGACGTCATCAAGACCATGCTGTCCCATGGCGACCTGGAAATGGGCCATGCCCGTGCGTTGCTCGGATTGCCCGAAGAACAGCAGGTCGAAGGGGCGCGACATGTTGTCGCACGTGGCCTCACAGTGCGCCAGACCGAGGCACTCGTACGCCAATGGTTGAGTGGCAAACAGGAGCCAGCGGCACCTGTAAAAGCCGATCCGGATATCACCCGCCTCGAACAGCGTCTGGCCGAACGGCTGGGCTCTGCGGTGCAGATTCGCCACGGTCAGAAGGGTAAAGGCCAGTTGGTGATCCGTTATAACTCGCTGGACGAGTTGCAGGGTGTTCTCGCCCACATCCGCTGAAACAAATCATAAGTAGCGTGTGATCGGAAATCACTACCCGGCAGTTGAATAGGGGCTGAACCGCCCCTATACTCTGCGCGCATTTTGTCGGCACAAATTATGCCAAGTTATTGATTTTGGCGGCTGGCACTAGAGGAGCCCATGTGATGGAGACACGCACGCCAAACCGCTTGCCATTCCATCGCCTGGCTGTTTTCCCGGTATTGCTGGCGCAATTGATTGTGCTGCTGCTGGCGGCGGTGACGCTTTGGCAGTGGCATGGGGTCGTAGCTGGATATTCAGGACTTTGCGGAGGCCTGATAGCTTGGCTGCCCAATTTGTACTTTGCCCATAAGGCGTTCCGGTATTCCGGTGCCAGGGCCGCACAAGCCATCGTTCGGTCGTTCTACGCCGGCGAGGCAGGCAAACTGATTTTTACGGCAGTGCTTTTTGCACTGACCTTTGCAGGCGTAAAGCCGCTGGCTCCATTGGCGGTTTTCGGCGTGTTCATGCTGACCCAGTTGGTCAGCTGGTTCGCACCCCTGCTTATGAAAACAAGACTTTTGAGACCTTAGGGCGTTTGAGGGCACCATGGCAGAGCAAACAGCTTCGGGCTATATCCAGCACCACTTGCAGAACTTGACCTTCGGTCATTTGCCTGACGGCACTTGGGGCTTCGCGCATTCGGCAGCCGAAGCGAAGGAAATGGGCTTCTGGGCTTTCCACCTGGACACTCTGGGCTGGTCTGTTGCCCTGGGCCTGATCTTCGTCCTGATTTTCCGCATGGCGGCCAAGAAGGCGACCTCCGGTCAGCCGGGCGCCCTGCAGAACTTCGTTGAAGTCCTGATCGAATTCGTCGACGGCAGCGTGAAAGACAGCTTCCACGGTCGCAGCGCGGTCATCGCCCCACTGGCACTGACCATTTTCGTCTGGGTTTTCCTGATGAACGCCGTCGACCTGGTTCCGGTTGACTGGATTCCTCAGCTGGCCGTCATGATCTCGGGCGATCACCACATTCCGTTCCGCGCAGTGTCGACTACCGACCCTAACGCCACGATCGGCATGGCCCTGTCTGTATTCGCACTGATCATTTTCTACAGCATCAAGGTCAAGGGCATCGGCGGTTTCATCGGCGAACTGACCCTGCACCCGTTTGGCAGCAAGAACGTTCTTGTCCAGGCGCTGTTGATTCCTGTGAATTTCCTGCTTGAATTCGTGACTCTGATCGCCAAACCGGTTTCTCTGGCTCTGCGTCTTTTCGGCAACATGTACGCTGGCGAACTGGTGTTCATCCTGATCGCGGTCATGTTCGGCAGCGGCCTGCTGTGGCTCAGTGGCCTGGGCGTGGTTCTCCAATGGGCGTGGGCTGTGTTCCACATCCTGATCATCACCCTGCAAGCGTTCATCTTCATGATGCTGACCATCGTCTACCTGTCGATGGCTCACGAAGATAACCATTAAGACCCGCATCGCGAGTCTGATGATCCCCTCGCTGCGGTGAGGGGGCGCCCGCAAGGGCTTGATGTAAAAAACGATTTTGCTTTACCGCTTTAATCTAAGAAAACCTAACCAATACGACGTAAAAGTCGGGAGGAAAGATGG
The DNA here is from genome assembly GCF_028682175.1 of Pseudomonas putida. Taxonomy (GTDB): domain Bacteria; phylum Pseudomonadota; class Gammaproteobacteria; order Pseudomonadales; family Pseudomonadaceae; genus Aquipseudomonas; species Aquipseudomonas putida_AD. Next base: position 80,556 of record NZ_JANHKS010000009.1, read on the forward strand.
AAACTGTAGTTGGTCTAACTGCTATCGCTGTTGCACTGCTGATCGGCCTGGGCGCTCTGGGTACCGCAATCGGTTTCGGCCTGCTGGGCGGTAAGTTCCTGGAAGGCGCAGCGCGTCAGCCAGAAATGGTTCCAATGCTGCAAGTTAAAATGTTCATCGTGGCTGGTCTGCTCGACGCCGTAACCATGATCGGCGTTGGTATCGCTCTGTTCTTCACCTTTGCGAACCCCTTCGTTGGTCAACTCGCTGGCTAATCGCTCGAATTTTCGAGTTGATTGGTGTGATGGACAACGAACGAGCGAGGTGTTGGCGTGAACATTAATGCAACCCTGATTGGCCAGTCCGTTGCGTTCTTCATTTTTGTGCTGTTCTGCATGAAGTTCGTGTGGCCTCCGGTCATCGCGGCTTTGCACGAACGTCAGAAGAAGATCGCGGATGGACTGGACGCTGCCACCCGAGCAGCTCGCGACCTGGAGCTGGCCCAAGATAAAGCGGGTCAGCAACTGCGCGAAGCTAAGGCTCAGGCAGCTGAAATCATTGAGCAGGCCAAGAAACGCGGTAACCAGATTGTCGACGAAGCCCGTGAACAGGCTCGTGTCGATGCTGACCGCATCAAGGCTCAGGCTCAGGCCGAGATCGAGCAGGAACTGAACGGTGTCAAAGACGCGCTGCGCGCCCAACTGGGTAGCCTGGCAGTCAACGGTGCCGAGAAGATCCTGGGTGCCACAATCGATCAAAACGCGCACGCGGAGCTGGTTAACAAACTGGCTGCAGAAATTTAAGCGAGGGCGATCATGGCAGAACTGACCACGTTGGCCCGACCTTACGCTAAGGCAGCCTTCGAGCATGCACAGGCGCACCAGCAACTGGCCAATTGGTCAGCCATGCTCGGCCTGGCTGCTGCGGTGTCGCAAGACGACACCATGCAGCGCATGCTCAAGGCCCCGCGACTGACGAGCGCAGACAAGGCCGCCACTTTCATTGAAGTGTGCGGCGACAAGTTCGATGCCCAGGCACAGAATTTCATCCACGTCGTTGCCGAAAACGACCGTCTCCAGCTTCTGCCGGAGATTGCCGAACTGTTCGAGCTGTACAAGGCCGAGCAGGAAAAATCGGTAGATGTGGATGTCACCAGTGCTTTTGCATTGAACCAAGAACAGCAAGACAAACTCGCCAAGGTTCTCAGTGCACGGCTCGGCCGGGAAGTGCGCCTGCACGCTGCGGAGGATGCTGCCCTGATAGGTGGTGTCATCATCCGCGCCGGCGACCTGGTTATCGATGGCTCAGTTCGCGGCAAACTCGCGCAACTAGCCGAAGCATTGAAATCTTGAGTTTGAAGGGGCAGCAGAGCAATGCAGCAACTCAATCCTTCCGAAATAAGTGAAATCATCAAGGGCCGCATCGAGAAACTCGATGTAGCCTCCCAAGCCCGTAACGAAGGCACTGTCGTCAGCGTGTCTGACGGTATCGTGCGGATTCACGGTCTGGCCGACGCTATGTACGGCGAAATGATCGAGTTCCCGGGCGGCGTCTACGGTATGGCACTGAACCTGGAGCAAGACTCCGTAGGTGCGGTGGTACTGGGCGCTTACACATCGCTGGCTGAAGGCATGAGTGCCAAGTGCACCGGCCGCATCCTGGAAGTTCCGGTTGGTAAGGAACTGCTGGGTCGCGTAGTCGACGCACTGGGTAACCCTGTCGACGGCAAAGGCCCGCTGAACAACACCGAGACCGACGCGGTCGAGAAAGTTGCTCCGGGCGTGATCTGGCGTAAGTCGGTAGACCAGCCTGTACAGACTGGCTACAAGGCTGTCGATGCCATGATCCCTGTCGGCCGTGGCCAGCGCGAGCTGATCATCGGTGACCGTCAGATCGGTAAGACCGCTCTGGCGATCGACGCGATCATCAACCAGAAAGACAGCGGCATCTTCTGCGTCTACGTAGCTGTTGGTCAGAAGCAATCGACCATCGCCAACGTGGTTCGCAAGCTGGAAGAAAACGGCGCCCTGGCCAACACGATCATCGTGGCTGCCAGTGCTTCGGAATCCCCTGCGCTGCAATTCCTGGCTCCTTATGCCGGTTGCACCATGGGCGAATTCTTCCGCGACCGCGGTGAAGACGCACTGATCGTCTACGACGATCTGTCCAAGCAGGCTGTGGCTTACCGCCAGATCTCCCTGCTGCTGCGTCGTCCACCAGGACGTGAGGCATACCCAGGTGACGTGTTCTATCTCCACTCCCGTCTGCTGGAGCGCGCATCCCGCGTTTCGGAAGAGTACGTAGAGAAGTTCACCAACGGCGCAGTGACCGGCAAAACCGGTTCCCTGACCGCACTGCCGATCATCGAAACCCAGGCTGGCGACGTTTCCGCGTTCGTTCCGACCAACGTGATTTCCATCACCGACGGTCAGATCTTCCTGGAATCGGCCATGTTCAACTCGGGCATCCGCCCTGCAGTGAACGCCGGTGTTTCGGTATCCCGTGTGGGCGGTGCCGCTCAGACCAAGATCATCAAGAAGCTGTCCGGTGGTATCCGTACCGCTCTGGCTCAGTACCGTGAACTGGCGGCATTCGCCCAGTTCGCTTCTGACCTGGACGAAGCGACCCGCAAGCAACTTGAGCATGGTCAGCGCGTAACCGAGCTGATGAAGCAGAAGCAATACGCGCCAATGTCGATCGCTGACATGTCGCTGTCGCTGTATGCCGCTGAGCGTGGGTTCCTGACCGACGTTGAAATCGCCAAGGTCGGCAGCTTCGAACAAGCGCTGATTGCTTACTTCAACCGCGATCACGCCGATTTGATGGCAAAGATCAACGTGAAGGGTGACTTCAATGACGAAATCGATTCTGGCCTCAAAGCCGGTATCGAGAAGTTCAAGGCCACCCAAACCTGGTAAGCCGCAGCGGGAGTCGCGAGGCTCCCGCTTGCTAACCTGATAGGTGTTACATGGCAGGCGCAAAAGAGATTCGCAGCAAGATTGCGAGCATCAAAAGCACGCAAAAGATCACCAGCGCCATGGAAAAAGTGGCGGTCAGCAAAATGCGCAAGGCTCAAATGCGCATGGCTGCTAGCCGTCCTTACGCGGAGCGCATCCGCCAGGTGATTGGTCATCTTGCCAACGCTAACCCGGAATACCGCCACCCGTTCATGATCGATCGCGAAGTAAAGCGCGTCGGTTATATCGTGGTAAGCAGTGATCGTGGTCTGTGCGGTGGCTTGAATACCAACCTGTTCAAGGCTTTGGTCAAGGACATGGCGAAGAACCGTGAAAACGGCGTAGAGATCGATCTGTGCGTGGTCGGCAGCAAAGGTGCGGCGTTTTTCCGCAACTTCGGCGGTAACGTCGTCGCTGCGATCAGCCACTTGGGCGAAGAGCCTTCGATCAACGATTTGATCGGCAGCGTCAAGGTGATGCTGGATGCCTACCTGGAGGGCCGTATTGACCGCCTGTCCGTGGTATCCAACAAGTTCATCAACACCATGACTCAGCAGCCAACGGTCGAGCAGTTGATTCCGTTGGTCGCCACCCAGGATCAAGAACTCAAGCACCACTGGGATTACCTGTACGAACCCGACGCCAAGGAGCTGCTGGACGGCTTGATGGTCCGTTACGTGGAGTCGCAGGTCTACCAGGCGGTGGTCGAGAACAACGCAGCTGAACAAGCCGCGCGGATGATCGCGATGAAGAACGCAACCGACAACGCCGGTGACCTGATCAGCGATTTGCAGCTGATCTACAACAAGGCGCGTCAGGCAGCGATCACCCAAGAGATCTCGGAAATCGTCGGCGGCGCTGCCGCGGTTTAACGGTTCAAATATTCAGAGGATCCAGCTAATGAGTAGCGGACGTATCGTTCAAATCATCGGCGCCGTGATCGACGTGGAATTTCCACGCGACAGCGTACCGAGCATCTACAACGCGCTGAAAGTACAAGGCGCGGAAACTACCCTGGAAGTCCAGCAGCAGCTGGGCGACGGCGTAGTTCGTACCATTGCGATGGGTTCCACCGAAGGCTTGAAGCGCGGTCTGGACGTCATCGACAGCGGTGCAGCCATCTCCGTACCGGTTGGTAAAGGTACCCTGGGCCGTATCATGGACGTCCTGGGCAACCCGATCGACGAAGCTGGCCCGATCGAAGCTGACGAGCGTTGGGGCATTCACCGTCCAGCGCCTTCGTTCGCTGACCAGGCAGGCGGCAACGACCTGCTGGAAACCGGCATCAAGGTTATCGACCTGGTCTGCCCGTTTGCCAAGGGCGGTAAAGTCGGTCTGTTCGGTGGTGCCGGTGTCGGCAAGACCGTAAACATGATGGAACTGATCCGTAACATCGCCATCGAGCACAGCGGTTATTCCGTGTTCGCAGGTGTGGGTGAGCGTACTCGTGAGGGTAACGACTTCTACCACGAGATGAAGGATTCCAACGTTCTGGACAAAGTGGCACTGGTATACGGCCAGATGAACGAGCCGCCGGGAAACCGTCTGCGCGTTGCTCTGACCGGCCTGACCATGGCCGAGAAGTTCCGTGACGAAGGTAACGACGTTCTGCTGTTCGTCGACAACATCTACCGTTACACACTGGCCGGTACTGAAGTATCCGCACTGCTGGGCCGTATGCCTTCCGCAGTAGGTTACCAGCCGACCCTGGCTGAAGAGATGGGCGTGCTGCAAGAGCGCATCACTTCGACCAAAGAAGGTTCGATCACCTCGATCCAGGCCGTTTACGTACCTGCGGACGACTTGACCGACCCGTCGCCAGCGACCACCTTCGCCCACTTGGACGCCACCGTCGTTCTGTCCCGTGACATCGCTTCCCTGGGTATCTACCCGGCGGTTGACCCACTGGACTCGACTTCGCGCCAGCTGGACCCGAACGTTATCGGCCAGGACCACTACGACACCGCTCGCGGCGTCCAGTACGTTCTGCAGCGTTACAAAGAGCTGAAAGATATCATCGCGATCCTGGGTATGGACGAGCTGTCGGAAACCGACAAGCAGTTGGTATCCCGCGCTCGTAAGATTCAGCGCTTCCTGTCGCAGCCGTTCTTCGTGGCTGAAGTCTTCACCGGTGCTTCGGGTAAATACGTTTCCCTGAAAGACACCATTGCTGGCTTCAAAGGCATCCTCGCCGGTGAGTACGACCATTTGCCAGAACAAGCGTTCTACATGGTCGGCGGCATCGAAGAAGCGATCGAGAAAGCCAAGAAACTGTAATCCAGGCGCCCGGCAACGGGCGCTAATCAGGTTGAGGCAAGCAAATGGCTATGACAGTCCATTGCGATATCGTCAGCGCGGAAGGAGAGATTTTCTCCGGTCTGGTCGAGATGGTGATTGCACACGGTAACCTGGGTGATATCGGTATTGCTCCAGGTCACGCGCCGCTGATCACTGATCTGAAGCCGGGTCCTATCCGTCTGATCAAGCAGGGTGGAGAAGCCGAGGTGTTCTACATCTCCGGTGGTTTCCTTGAGGTTCAACCGAACATGGTCAAAGTGCTTGCCGATACCGTGCAACGCGCTGCCGACCTGGACGAAGCCTCTGCTCAGGAAGCCGTCAAGGCTGCCGAGAAAGCACTGCATGAACGCGGCGCGGAGTTCGATTACGGATCTGCTGCTGCACGTCTGGCGGAGGCCGCAGCCCAGCTGCGCACCGTTCAGCAAATTCGCAAGAAGTTCGGCGGCTAAGGCCAACGATGCTTATGCGCGATTGAGTAAAAGGGTAGCCTCGGCTACCCTTTTTCTTTTTCAAGCCTTTGTACATCGGCCCTTCTTTTGAATCATCTGCACAGCTGTGGCTGCGCTCGTCTGGAATCTCTTCATGTCTCTCGATATCGTCATTCTTGCCGCCGGCCAAGGCACACGCATGCGCTCGGCCTTGCCCAAGGTGCTGCACCCTGTCGCCGGCAACTCCATGCTGGGCCACGTTATCCACAGCGCTCGCCAGCTGTCTCCGCAAAGCATTCAAGTGGTGATCGGCCACGGCGCCGATCAGGTACGTGAGCGCCTGTCGGCCGATGATCTGAATTTCGTTCTGCAAGACAAGCAACTGGGTACCGGCCATGCGGTCGCCCAGGCCGTGCCTGCACTCAACGCCGATACCGTGCTGATCCTTTACGGTGACGTGCCCCTGATCGAAGTCGAAACGCTCAACCGCCTGTTGACCCTGGTAAACGACCAGCAGTTGGGCCTGCTGACGGTCAATCTGAACGATCCGACCGGCTACGGCCGCATCGTGCGGGACGCGCAGAATCGCGTCAGCGCGATCGTCGAGCACAAGGACGCTAGCGAGGCGGAAAAAGCCATCAAGGAAGGCAACACCGGCATTCTGGCGGTGCCCGGCAAGCGTCTGGCGGACTGGCTGGGTCGCCTGTCGAACAACAACGCCCAGGGCGAGTACTACCTGACCGACGTCATCGCCATGGCCGTCAGCGACGGTCTGACTGTCGCCACCGCGCAACCGCTGGACGCCATGGAAGTGCAGGGCGCCAACGATCGCAAGCAGCTCGCCGAGCTTGAGCGGCATTATCAGTTGCGTGCAGCGCACCGCCTGATGGCCCAGGGCGTCACCCTGCGTGATCCTTCGCGTTTCGACGTGCGGGGCGAGGTCACTGTTGGCCGTGATGTGCTCATCGACATCAACGTCATCCTGGAAGGCACGGTCGTCATCGAGGACGACGTTTCCATCGGCCCGAACTGCGTCATCAAGGACAGCACCCTGCGCAAGGGCGCGATCATCAAGGCCAACAGCCATCTGGAAGGCGCCATCGTCGGTGAGGCTGCCGATGCCGGTCCGTTCGCCCGCCTGCGCCCTGGCAGCGTACTGGAGGCTCGCGCCCATGTGGGTAACTTCGTCGAGCTGAAGAATGCACACCTGGGCGAGGGCGCCAAGGCGGGTCACCTGACCTACCTGGGAGACGCGGTCATCGGTGCGCGCAGCAACATTGGCGCCGGCACCATCACCTGCAACTACGACGGTGCCAACAAGCACAAGACCGTGCTGGGTGAAGACGTGTTCATCGGTTCCAACAACTCGCTGGTCGCCCCTGTGGATATCTCCACCGGTGCCACCACCGCAGCCGGTTCGACCATTACTCAGGACGTTGCCGCCGAGCAACTGGGCGTCGCCCGGGCACGCCAGCGCAACATCGACGGCTGGAAGCGCCCGGTCAAGCTCAAGAAGTAAGTTATCCACAACGGGTCCCGGATCGCCCCTTGGGCGGTTTCGGGCCGTGCGTGATGAAATTTGCGCATCCTGCTTGACGAAAATCTTTCGATAGGTTTCTATTCGCATCGTTATCTTTCGAAACGAAACTTAAGCGCGAAATGTCGAAACGAAATACTCCCCAACGTCGCCACAACATCCTCGCCTTGCTCAACGAGCAGGGCGAAGTGAGTGTGGAAGCCTTGGCCCGGCGTTTCGAAACTTCCGAAGTTACGGTTCGTAAGGATCTTGCGGCACTGGAAAGCAACGGCCTGCTGCTGCGTCGCTACGGTGGCGCGGTGCCCATGCCGCAGGAACTGATCGGCGAGCCCGGCCAGCCGGTGTCCAGGTACAAGCAGGCCATCGCTCGCGCTGCAGTGGCGCGAATCCGCGAACACGCCAGGATCATCATCGACAGCGGCAGCACCACCGCCGCGATGATTCCTCAACTGGGCCTGCAACCGGGCCTGGTCGTCATGACCAACTCCCTGAGCGTTGCCAACGCACTCGGTGAACTGGAGCACGAACCGGTGCTGCTGATGACAGGCGGCACCTGGGACCCTCATTCCGAGTCGTTTCAGGGGCAGGTCGCCGAACAGGTCCTGCGTTCCTACGACTTCGATCAGTTGTTCATCGGGGCCGACGGCATCGATCTGACGCGTGGCACCACGACCTTCAACGAGCTGCTGGGCCTGAGCCGTGTCATGGCTGAAGTGGCCCGCGAAGTGATCGTGATGGTGGAAGCCGACAAGGTCGGCCGCAAGATCCCCAATCTGGAACTGCCCTGGAGCAGCGTCCATACCCTCATTACCGATGATCGCCTGCCTCAGGAGGCACGCGAACAAATTCAGGCCCGCGGCGTTACTTTGATCTGCGCCGCTGTTTCCTAGGAGAAGACCATGTGTGGAATTGTCGGCGCCGTCGCTGAACGTAATGTCACTGCCATCCTGCTCGAAGGCCTCAAGCGCCTCGAGTACCGCGGCTACGATAGCGCCGGTGTGGCGCTTTTCAGCAACGCCGGTGTGCTTGAGCGCCGCCGCCGCGTTGGCAAGGTCAACGAGCTGGAGCAATCGCTGGCCGGCGAGCCACTGGCTGGCCGTCTGGGCATCGCCCACACCCGCTGGGCGACCCACGGTGCGCCGGTCGAGCACAACGCTCACCCGCATTTCTCCAGCGGCGAGCTGGCAGTTGTCCACAACGGCATCATCGAAAACCACGAGCCGCTGCGCGAGCGTCTGAAGGGCCTGGGCTACCTGTTCACCTCGGATACCGACACCGAAGTCATCGTCCATCTGCTGCATCACAAAATGCAGGACACGCCGGACCTGACCGCCGCCCTGAAAGCCACTGTGAAGGAACTGCACGGCGCCTACGGCCTGGCGGTCATCAGTGCACGTCAGCCAGACCGCCTGGTTGCCGCCCGCAGCGGCAGTCCGCTGGTAGTGGGCCTGGGCCTGGGTGAAAACTTCCTGGCCTCTGACCAGTTGGCCCTGCGCCAGGTGACCGACCGTTTCATGTATCTGGAAGAAGGCGACATCGCCGAAATCCGCCGCGACAGCGTGCAGATCTGGGACGCCGCCGGCCTGCCGGTCGAGCGTGAAACCGTGCAGTACCGCGAAGGCGCCGAAGCCGCCGACAAGGGCGAGTTCCGCCACTTCATGCTCAAGGAAATCCACGAGCAGCCAAAAGTCGTGCAGCGCACCCTGGAAAACCGTCTCGGCCAGCAGCAGGTACTGGTACAGGCCTTCGGTCCGCAGGCAGCCGAGCTGTTCGCCAAAGTGCGCAACGTGCAGATCGTTGCCTGCGGCACCAGCTACCACGCCGGTATGGTCGCGCGTTACTGGCTCGAAGGCCTGGCGGGCATTCCATGCCAGGTCGAAGTCGCCAGCGAATTCCGCTACCGCAAGGTGGTGGTCCAGCCCGACACCCTGTTCGTCTCGATCTCGCAATCCGGTGAGACCGCCGACACCCTGGCTGCGCTGCGCAACGCCAAGGAACTGGGCTTCCTGGCAAGCCTGGCCATCTGCAACGTCAGCATCAGTTCACTGGTGCGTGAGTCGGACCTGACCCTTCTCACCCAGGCCGGCCCGGAAATCGGCGTCGCGTCGACCAAGGCGTTCACCACCCAACTGGTCGCGCTGATGCTCCTGACCCTGTCCCTGGGCCAGGTCAAAGGCACACTGGCCGAGGGCGTCGAAGCCGAACTGGTCGAAGAACTGCGCCGCCTGCCGACCCGCCTGGGCGAAGCACTGGCAATGGACGGCACTGTGGAAAAAGTCGCCGAACTGTTCTCCGAAAAGAACCACACCCTGTTCCTGGGTCGTGGCGCACAGTTCCCGGTGGCGATGGAAGGCGCCTTGAAGCTCAAGGAGATTTCCTACATCCACGCCGAAGCCTACCCGGCCGGCGAACTCAAACACGGCCCGCTGGCCCTGGTGGACAGCGACATGCCAGTGGTCACCGTCGCGCCCAACAACGAACTGCTGGAAAAGCTCAAATCCAACCTGCAGGAAGTCCGCGCTCGCGGCGGCGAACTGATCGTCTTCGCCGACGAACAAGCCGGCCTCAACAACGGCGAAGGCACCCACGTCATCGCGATGCCGCACATCATCGACGCCTTGGCCCCGATCCTCTACACCATCCCGCTGCAGCTGCTGTCGTACTACGTGGCAGTGCTGAAGGGAACGGACGTCGATCAGCCGCGTAATCTGGCGAAGTCGGTGACTGTGGAGTGAGTTATCCACATGCTTGAGTGGTCGGTTCGCTGACCTCAACAATCTACAAACCCGCCTAAATGGCGGGTTTGTAGTTTCCGGCTGTTGAAAACTACCCCAACCTAAGCCGCATCGACCTCAACCGCCGCCCCCCGCGCACATTTTCCGGCCTGCTGCACCGCCCACTTCATGAACTCCACAATCGCCCATTCCTCCCGCCGTTCCTTGGCGCAGTACACGAAGTAATCGAACTTCAGCTCCGATGTGGCATGGGTGACTTGCACCAGCCGCCGTGATTGCAGGGCTTCGGAGGCGAACACGCTGTTGACGAGGGCGATCCCCTGGCCGGCGCAGGCGGCACTTATCAACAGGGACTCGTCACCGTAGCTGGAGCCCTGGATCATCTTGCGGTTGCCCATGCCGAAAGCGTTCATCCACACCTTCCAGTAGTTGCGTTCGGTGTCTTGCAGCAGTGGATAAGTCAGGCAGTCCTGTGGGCTTTCGATGTTGCGTTGCTTGGCCAGCAGGTCGGGGCTGCATACGGGGATCAGGTAGGACGACCACAGGCGGGTGGCGTGGTTGTCGGGGCTGGCGGCCATTTCGCGCTGGATCGAGATATCCACATGGCCGTGCTTGAGATCTGAGAGGCCGTTGCAGATCTGGATCGAGATTTCGATGGTCGGGCAACGTTCCTTGAAGCTGCCCAGTGCCGGGATCAGCCAGGAGCTTGCAATGGTGGAGGTGGTGCTGATGGCCAGTCGGGTCTGGCGGGGTTGTTTGAGCGCGGCGCCTGACCAGGCCTTTTCGATCACGTCGAAGGTGCCGCTCAGTTCGTCGTACAGGGTCCGGCCGCTGGCGGTGAGTTGAATGCCCTTGGCGTCGCGCTCGAACAGGCGCTTGCCGATCTGGTCTTCGAGGCCCTTGATCTGCTGGCTGATGGCCGCAGGCGACACGCACAGGTGATCCGCCGCACGTTTCATGCTGCCGACCTTGCACACTTCCACGAAGGTGCGAAGGGCTATCAACGGGATCGCTCTACTCATCGTGCGTACTCCGCCCGGTTGCTACAGCCAGCAAACCATTGTCCTCTGTGGATAACTTTCAAATCAGCTGGTGGCTGGGGTGTCCTGGGTTTCCACCACCGGCTTGGGTTTGCTCTTGCTGAGGACGAACCACACCGCGAGGCAGATCAGTCCGCCGCCGTACAGGTGGCCAGCCGACAGGCTTTCATTGAGGAACAACACGCCCCAGAGCACGCCGAAGGGAGGAATCAGGAAGGTCACTGTGAGTGAGCGAACCGGGCCGATGTCGGCAATCAGCCGGAAGTACAGAATGTATGCACAGGCCGTGCAGATAAAACCTACGGCTGCCAGCGACAGCCAGACCGTTGAATCACCCCAACTGGCCGGTGGGCTGACGGTGGTTGAAATGGCGAAGAACGGTGCAAGGAACAGCGTTGCACCCACCTGGCTGCCGAAGGCCACCAGTTTTGCGTCAAGGCCACCCTGGTCGGCGATCCATTGCCGGGTCAGGAAACCGGCTGCGCCGTAGCAACTGGTAGCGACCAGGCACGCCAGCGCGCCCATGACCACTGTGCTGGTGAATGTGACTGGGCCGGTGGTGGTCAGCAGAGTTATCCCCAGCAAGCCGATGAACACGCCGGCCATTTTCTTTGGCGTGAGGGAATCGTTGAAGAACATGGAGCCGATCAACACGCCCATCAACGGGGTGGTGGCGTTGAGGATGGCCGAATAACCGGCCGGCAACATCAATGCGGCCATGCTGTACATCAGGAAGGGGATACCCGAGTTGATGACGCCCAACACCATGGTTGCCTTGAGTTTGCCTTGAAAGTCATGGCGAGTATTGAGTATCGCCAGAATCACCAATAAGCCAATGGCGCCGAGTAATACCCGAAAGAATGCAGTCGGTAATGCGCCTAATACTGGCGCGGCCACCCGCATGAACAGAAAACTTGCTCCCCAGATCGCCGCGAGGAGAAGTAACCGAACATAATCAGATAGCCTCATGACACTTCCTTCCTGGTTTACAACATTGAAAACGCGACCGGAAACTTGCCGATTGACGCTTGTCGAGTCGGGGTGTGATGATTTGAGCAGTGTCTGAAGCGGTGCTCAAGCGAGCTTTTCTAAAGCACATTAGATTTTCTTAACCCAAGGACCTGCATGAAATTCCCGCCCCTGTACGCATTACTCTGCTTTGAAGCGACGGGGCGTCACTCGAGCATGAAAGGCGCGGCGGGCGAGCTTTTCGTCACTCCAGCGGCGATCAGCCAGCAGATCGCCAAGCTGGAAAAAGCGGTCGGCGTCACCCTGTTCATCCGCAATACCAAGCGCCTGGAACTGACCCCCGAAGGCAAGATCTACTTGCGTGCGGTGCGCCCGGCGCTGGGCCAGATCAGCGATGCGACCCAGCGGCTCATGAGCGACAACGGCCCCAATACCATCACGGTCAGTTGCACCAGTGGCTTTGCCATGCAGTGGCTGTTGCCGCGCCTGCCGGACTTTCACGCACAGTGCCCGGGCATCGAAGTGCTCATCAGCACCACCAACCGCCTGGTGGACCTGCTGGGCGATGGCGTCGACTTCGCGGTGCGTCATGGCCTGGGGCGCTATCCGGGGCTGGAGGTGGAAATGCTGATCAACGACCGCCTGCAGCCGGTCTGTAGCCCCAGCCTGCTGCCGGACACACGCTACCTGTCTTCGCCTATCGATCTCACCAATTACAACCTGCTCCACGATGAGCATCGCGAAGACTGGGCATTGTGGCTGCGGGCGGTGGGTATCGAGGACGCTGAAGCGGCGGTGCACCGTGGCTCGGTTTTCGTTGATTCCAACGGGGTGATCGAAGCGGCGCTGGCGGGGATGGGGATCGCGCTGGTGCGTCGCTCGCTGATTCGCGAGGAGCTGGCTTCGGGGCGCTTGGTGGTGCCGTTTCGTGCGACGATCGACACGCCCATCGCGTATTACCTGGTCTATGACGAGACCGCGATCCTGCCCAAGTCCAGCCGCCAGTTCCGCGACTGGCTGGTGTCCCAGGCCATCGCCAGCCAGCGGGAATTCACTACCCGATAGTTCGTAGAACGACCCTGTAGGAGTGAGCTTGCTCGCGATGCGGTGTGCCAGGCACTACGGATGTGTCTGAACGGACGCATCGCGAGCAAGCTCACTCCTACAGGTCATCAATACAGTTAAGTCCTGCTTCAGTGTTGATAAATACAACATTGAACCGTCATTGGCGGCTTAAACACCTGATATTTTTAACGATTAAGCAAAGTTGAGTTAAGTCAGACTTAACTGCCAATTGCGTATTTCTTGTTTGCTCCCTTCCCCGAATTTCTTCAGCTTATCTCCCCATTCAACGGCGTTATTGCGCAGGGGTTGGCGCCGATAAAACAACGCGCAGCGATGCTGCGGGGTTAAGGAGAACTTCATGACTGACTTCCAAATCTTTCGTCCCATGGCCTGGGACAAACTGGTCCATGAATATGATCTGGACGGGTCCAGGCTGCTGCCCTGGAACGGTTATCCAACGCCAATCGGTGGCGGCTGGTGCGTCGTTCGCCCACACACTCAGTCGTTGTCGCACACGCAGATCGATCAGGAATTCTTTATCGGCATCAAGGGCAGCGCGACGCTGGTGGTCGGCGATCAGACCTTCCCCTTCACCATGGGCGATATCGCTGCTATCCCCAAACACACCGACCACTACGTGGTGAACGACACCGACGAAGACTTTCACTTCTACGTGGTCTGGTGGGACCGCGATTCAGCCAACCGTTTCCTCGATGAAGATGCTCAGCAAGCCCTGGCCTTGAACGAGTTCGCCATGCAGAAGGCGCCGATTCACGATGTGTCCGGGCCGAGGGCTTCGTAATGGGCAAGCTCCTGGTCACCATCACGCCGCCGACTCCCAACGGCGATCTGCACATCGGCCACATGGCCGGTCCATTCCTGGCGGCGGACATCTTCACCCGCGCCCAGCGCCAGCGCGGGCATGACTGCACGCTGGTGTCGTACTCCGACGATTACCAGTCCTACATGCTGCGCCGGGGCATCGAACTGGATCGCGCGCCTCAGGAGCTGGCGCTGGAAAACACCGACAAGATCAACGATACCCTGAAGAGAATGGGTATCGAGATCGACTTCTGGATGCGCCCGTACCGCAACAATTACTTCAAGAAAGCCGTTGATGAGATGTACGAGCATGCCGTGAAGGCGGGTGCCATTTACAAGAAAGTCAGCCAGGAACCCTACTGCGAACACTGCGACAAGTGGGGTTACGAGGCCTTTGGGCGGGGCAATTGCGATCACTGCGGTTCGGACTCCGACGCCAGCCAGTGCGAGGAGTGCGCGCACACGCCCAACGCCTCGAAGATGAGCAATTTCCGCTGCAAGCTGTGCTCTGCGGCCATGATCTGGAGGCCGGTGGAGCGTGAGTTCCTGGCGCTGTCCAACTTCCGCAGCCACCTGAAAAACAGCTTCGAGCACACGCCGCTGCGCCCGTTCATTCGCCGCTTCCTCAATGAGGAATTCGAGCTCGGCCCGGTGGACTGGGGCATCACCCGCCCACATGACGGCGGCCTGGACCTCAAGCCCGATGGCAGCCGGCGCATTCACACCTGGGTCATGGGGCTGTCCGGGTATCTGGGTGCGTTTCGCGAGTACCTCAACGAGCACAAGCACGCGCCGTGGGAATACGACGAGTACTGCCGCTCAGGCAAGGGCCGCCTCGTGCATTTCCTGGGTTATGACTGCGCCTTCAGCCACATGATGGTCTATCCGGCGCTGCTGCAGACCATGCACGGCTACCGCATGCGCCAGACGTTCTACACCAACCAGTTCCTGACCCTCAATGGCAAGAACTTATCCACAAGCCGCAACTATGCAATCTGGGCGCGGGACTTGGTTGCCGACGCCTGCACCGACAGCGCCCGGTTCTATCTGGCGCTGATCGCACCGGAGCAGGACACCGACGATTTCGACGTTGAGAAATTCGCCACCTGGCGCGAAGAGATTTTCAACGAGGTGCTGCTCAAGCTGGCCGTCCAGGCCGAACGCGAGCGGGTCGACGGTGACAATCTGAAAGTGACCTCGGCCGATGCCGCCGCGATCAAGATCCTGGTCGCCCGCTGGTTCGAGGTGACGTCCGTGGACCACTTCACCATGAAGGGCCTGGCGGTGCTGCTGTCCGACATCATCAACGCAGCCCGCGACCGGCAATTGCTGGGCAAGCGGATCCTGCCTTACATGGCCTTGATCGGGGCTATCGGCGCACCGGTGTTCCCTGATCTTGCCAGGCAGATCCTGCGCTACTGCCGGTTTACCGAAAACGAAGTGTTTCATCAGTTGGTGTACGTCAGCGCCGTCGAATACGAGATCTGATCGGGAGGCACGTTGATGAAAACCACCTTCGATGTGATCGTGATCGGCGCCGGTGTGATGGGGGCTTCGATCGCTGCGGCCCTGGTCGAGAACGGGCTGGACGTTGCCCTGATCGAAAAGGGCATCGGCGGCGGCCAGGGCGCGACCCGGGACACCGGTGGCATCGTGCGCAGCCTGGAACTGGACCCCGTCCTACGGCCGCTGACCAGCCGCGGCGCCAATTACGCCAGCACCGGCATCGTCAACACATTGTTCGAGGGGGCGCTCAAACGTACGGGCGTTGCCTACATAGGCAGTGCCGAGGTGTGCGGCAAGTACCTTGACGCGGTGGGCAGCGAAGGCTCGCAGAGTGTCGAGCTGCACGCCTCGGTGGGCGCCCTGGACAACGGCCGGTTCTCCGCGTTCTGCCCGGACGAATGCCTGCTGATCGAACGCAACGCCGGCATGGTCGATGCGCGGATAGCGGTGTCCAGCCTGTGCCAGTACGTGCGCAGCAACGCGACCTTTCTCGATCATCTGGCTGTGGATAACTGCGTCGAGCTGGATGGCGCAGTCCAGGTGAACGCCGGCAAGCTGCACCTGCAAGCCACCTGGGTGATCGATGCCTGTGGCGCCAGCAGTCCGGTGTCCAGGCCGTACGGTGCAGTGCATGCGCGCACCATTCCGTTCACCAGGCTCAGCTGTGACCAGGCGCCGAGCATGCCGGTGATCGCCCATCATCTGAACACTTACCTCCTGCCATTGGGCAGCAACCTGATGCAGGTCGGCGGACAGCGTCGCCATCGCGCCGCCCGTGTCGAACAGCTCAACCTGTCCGTGCTGGACAACGAGCAGGATGTCGTCGAGCGCATTGCCAGGCTCGGGTATGACAGCCAGCACAGCCTGCCGATTGCGACGCACATCGCCTGGGACGCGTATACAGAAGACGGTCGCCCGTTGATTGGCCGGGTGTCGAGCAAGAGTCACCTGTACCTGGCGACGGGGTTCTGCGGCATCGGTTTCAAGATGGCGCCACGGGTGGCTGAACTGCTGGCCTCGGAGCTGGGCGGGCTGATGGCGGGGATCGCACTGGATTCCGCGCACCGCTCGACCATGGAGGCGTTCTGTCCCTCGCGGTTCGCCGAGGTGGCCTTGTCATGATGCGCCTGGGTATCTGCGCGGCGCTGGACGTCGGCACCACACTGCACGCCCGCAGCTTTCTGCGCGGGGTTTATCTCTCCAGTCATCTGTTCGGCAACGTTCGCCGTGCGCAGCACTTCTATTTCGACGACGGAGCCAACGCAGCGGGAGGGCGGGCGGCGGCTGAGCGTTTCATCGAAGCAGGCGTCGATGCGGTGATCGGCCACTTCGCTTCCGAGTCCGCCGCGGCGGTGGTGGAAACTTATGCACAGGCACAGATTCCGCTGATCCTTCCGGCATCGACCTGTGCGGCGCTGACCGAAGAGGGCAGCACCACCTTTCGTATCTGCGCATCGGACCGTGTGCTGGCCAGGCGCTTGCTGGGGTTTGCCCAAGCCCAGGGATTACGCAGGCTGGCGTTGTTTGCCGACCCCAGCCTGCACGGTCAGCGGCAACTGCAAGAGCTGAGGGACGGGGCTGATGACTTATCCACAGTGCAGATCGTGGAGGACATCTCCCAAGCCGACGCAGTGGTGTTCTGTGGACGCCTGAAAGCCAGCCGCCAGTTCCTTGTGGAAAACCGCGCCAGCGCCTGTGGATTACCGCTGTTCTTCACCGACGACGCGGCATCACCTGCGCTGGTCGCGGGCCTGGAGCGCACCGGCACCATCTATGCCGTGAGCTTTCCCGTGGCGAGCGACCTGCCCGAGGCGCAGTCGGTGGACCATGCCTATCAACGTATTTATGGGGAACAGGCCCCGGTCTACGCCATCGAGACACTGGCGGCCTTTTCGCTGATTGAAATGGCCGCCGGCCAGCGCCGCAGCCTGCTCAACGCGCTGCGTTTCGACCAGTTCACAACGCCCGCAGGTCTCATCAGTTTCAGCAATGGGGAAAACGATCACGCCCGGGTTTCGCTGTGGGTCTACGAAGGCCAGCGCGT
Organism: Pseudomonas putida; assembly: GCF_028682175.1. Classification (GTDB taxonomy): domain Bacteria; phylum Pseudomonadota; class Gammaproteobacteria; order Pseudomonadales; family Pseudomonadaceae; genus Aquipseudomonas; species Aquipseudomonas putida_AD. The sequence continues at coordinate 97,936 of NZ_JANHKS010000009.1, forward strand.
CCACGAGCGACGTCTGTTGAGTTGAATCGGGCCACGAGCGGCTCGCCAAGTCTTTGAACATTCCAGGAAGAACCATCATGAATCAGTTTGAAAACGAGGGACTGCGCCAGGAACTGGACGTCGTATCGGTCGGCTTCGGCCCAGCCGGTATCGCCTTGGCCTGTGCACTGGAAGATGAAGCCGAGGACAACGGCAAGAAGCCGTTCGCCAAGGTGCGGTTTTTCGAGAAGGGGCGCGATTCAACCTGGCACGGCGCGTTTCTGCTTTCCGGCACCGACATCAATCACCACGTGTTCCGCGACCTGGTGACCCCACGCAACCCGCGCAGCCGCTTCTCGTTCGCCATGTACCTGAAAGAGAAGGGGCGCCTGTACAAATTTGGCTTGTTGGGGCGTCCTGCAAGCCGGGTGGAATGGTCCGACTACATTGGATGGGTCGCGGCACAACTCAAGGACTACGTTGCCTACGACGAGGGCGTGCTGGATGTGCTGCCGGTGGCCGAAAAAGGCATCTTGCGGGCAGTCGATGTCGTGACAGCCCAAGGCACCTATCGCACAAGGCGCTTGGTGCTTTCCCACGGCAGCCTGCCGCGAATTCCCGAGGCATTCAGCGCCCATCTCGGCGGCCGGGTGTTCCACACCTCGCAGTACCTGAAGAACATCCATCTGGGCGGCGGGCCGATTGCCCAGCGTTGGCTGGTGCTGGGGTCCGGGCAAAGCGCCGGGGAGGCGGTCGCGCACCTGCTGGGCGCCGCGCCGACCACCCAGGTGCATTCGGTGCATCGCGGGGTCGGTTTCCGGGTCGGGCAATTGGGCCAGTTTCCCAACATGGCTTTCCTGCCGGAGCAGGTCGACTACTTCCATCAACTGGAGCCGGCCCGCCGCAGCAAGGTGTTCGACGAGATTCGTTCGACCAACTACGCAGGCATCGACGCCGATGAGAGTCAGGCGTTGTACTCCTTCATGTACGAAGGCGAGGTCAGCGGGCATCAGCGTCTGAACCTGCACACCTGGTCGAATGTGGTGTCTGTGGAAAAGGTCGGCGACGCCTACTCGGTGGTGCTGCGGGACAGCAATACCGGGCTTGAGAGCACGCTGTACGTCGATGGCATTGTGCTGGGCACCGGCTACGAGCAACTGGCGGTGCCGCCGCTGCTGACATTGCTGCAGCCCTGGCTGGTGCGCGATGAAGACGGCAGCCTGGCCGTGGATCGGCAGTACCGCGTGAGCCTGCAACACAGCGAAGGTGTACAGATTCTGGCCAACGGCACGTCGGAAAAGACCCATGGCATCAGCGATGCGCAGTCCTTCTCCATGGTCGCGTTGCGCGCCCAGCAACTGACCGATGCCTTGCTGGCGACGCAACCCCGGCAACTGGCGCCCGTGGTGGCTCACCCAAGGATGCCGAAACCGGCACGCGCCGAGGCCCGCCCATGAATTTCATCTCCCATATCGTCGGCGATTCGAACTTTGTCCGTCTCAAAGGGCTGGGCTTCGAGAATCTGCACTTGAAGCTTGAGTCCTGCAACCCGGCCGGCTCGATCAAGATGAAAACTGCCATCGGCCTGATCGATTCCTACGCCGAGCGACGACTTATCCACAAGGACACCGTGCTGATCGAGTCATCGTCCGGCAACCTCGGCGTGGCATTGGCCATGATCTGCGCCGAACGTGGCTACAAGTTCTGCTGCGTGGTCGATCCCAACACCAATCTGCACAACATCAAGATGATGGAAGCGTTCGGCGCGCAGATCGTGATCGTCACCGAACGTGATGACAACGACGGCTATCTGGGCACCCGCATCCGTTATATCCGCGACACCGTCACCCGTGACCCGCGCTATCTGTGGCTCAATCAGTACAGCAACCCGGCAAACGCACTGACTCACGAACAGACCACCGCCCGGTCGATTCACATCGCCTTTCCAGCCCTGGACTATCTGGTGGTTGGCGCCGGGACTACAGGCACGCTGATGGGGTGTGTGCAGTATTTCCGCAAGCATTCGCCGCGCACCAAGATCATCGCGGTAGACAGCGCAGGCTCCGTGACCTTTGGCCAGGCGCCGGGCAAACGATTCATTCCGGGGCTGGGATCGAGCCAGATGCCGCCGATCTTTCGCGCCACCCATCTGCACAAACAGCAGGTCGTGGACGAGCGCGCGACGGTTGCCATGTGCCGCTGGCTGGCCAAGTCCAACGGCGTCCTAGCGGGCGGATCGACCGGCACCGTGGTAGCCGGTCTGGCGGCGCCGTCGCTGGGGATTCCCAAGGACGCCGTGGTGGTCGCGATCTCTCCGGACGCCGGCGAGCGCTATCTGGAAACCATCTACAACGATGAATGGGTGATGCAGAAGTTCGGTCGCGCGGAGCTTGCCGCGCTAGGTTCGCAGCCCATCGGCCGTTACCTGAAAAACTATGTGCACACTTTCGAAGGGGAGGCGCTCAATGTCTGATTTCCATGTGATTCCGGGCGCGGTCATCAAGGATATCCTCGACACCCAGGCCCACACCATGGTCGCCCGCGTCGAGCAGGTGTACCTGCAACATCACGACGGTCAGACCCTGAACCCCGACAGCTATTTCCTGCGTTTCCCACAGCAGCCCGCGAACCGCATCATCGCGTTGCCCGCATCGCTGGAAGGTGAAGAGGCGGTTGCCGGGATCAAATGGATTTCCAGCTTTCCGGGCAACGTCGCGCAGCACAAACCCCGCGCTTCTGCGGTGGTGATCCTTAACCATCGCGACACCGGCTACCCCTATGCCTGCCTTGAAGGCGCGCAGATCAGCGCTGTAAGAACCGCGGCGTCGGCGGTGTCAGGGGCTTACTGGCTCAATGGTCAGTCCCGCAGGGCCGCAACGCTAGGATTCATCGGTGCAGGGGTGATTGCCCGCAATATTGCGCGGATGCTGGCGGTGGAGGGTTGGGAAATCGCTCATGCGGTGGTCCACGATTTCGACGAGGCATCAAGCCGCGCGCTCACCGGTTATATCGAGCAGACCGACTTGTGCACAGCCCGTAGCGGATCACTGGACGAGGCGTTGGCCGCCGATCTGGTGATTTTTGCAACAACGGCAGGCGAGCCCTATGTACAGCCGCCAATGAGCTTCCGCCCTGGCCAGGTAGTGCTCAACATCTCCCTGCGGGACATCGCACCGCAATTGTTGCTGGCGTCCAACAACCTGTGTGACGACATCGAGCACTGCATGAAGGCTAACACCTCGCCCCATCTGGCCGAGCAGTTGACCGGCAACCGGGATTTCATGAACGGCACGCTGGCAGGCCTGATTCGTGGGGAGGTCGCGCTGGATCCGGACAAGGCGTCGATCTTCTCGCCGTTCGGCCTGGGGGTGCTGGACCTGGCCTTGAGCAAGTTCATTGTCGACACGGCGCTGGCCGATTCACGAGCCGTCGCCATCGACTCCTTCTTCGGAGAAACCCTCAGATGGAACTGACCACCGCGCTTCGCCTGGATGACGTGTTTGCTGACAAATGGCCTGTGGATAAATCAGAAGAGAAGCCCGCCGTCAGAATCGGCATCGTGGGTTGCGGGTCTCGCGGGCTGACGGTGCTTGAACGGCTGTGCGCGTTGGCGGAAAAAACTCAGCGGCGTATCGAGATCAGCGTGTTCGATCCGCACCGGCCGGGGCCGGGCCTGCATTCGGTGGAACAGCCCGAGTACCTGATGCTCAACACGGTTGCATCGCAGATTTCCATGTTTCCCGATCAGGCAGCCTTGGGCGGTTTCAGTGGGCGTCAGGGACCCAATTTCTATGAGTGGTGCCTGCGCTTCAAGCCTGCGAGGGTGGTCCAGCCCAATGAATTCCTGCCCCGTCAGTGGCTGGGTGAATACCTTGCCTGGACCTATGAAGAGATCATCAGGACGCTGCCCGAGCAAGTGCGGATCAACCATGTCTCCCGGACTGTGGATAACATCGAGCACACCGATTGGGGTGGCTATGTACTGTCCACAACGGGGGGGCATCGACATGCAGTGGACTGGTTATTGCTGACAGTCGGGCATGCTCGGGCGCCGGCTATCGCTGAACACTCCACAGGCCAAACCCGTCGTTTGCAGGCTTATCCACAGCCGCTTTCCCTGCAAGGTATTTCATCCACAGACCGGGTCGGCGTCGAAGGGTTGGGCCTCTCGGCGATGGACGCCATCGCCGGGCTGACAGTCGGACGCGCGGGGCGCTTCGAACATGGCCCTGATGGCTTGCGATACATTGCGTCGGGTGAAGAACCGCAGGTGTTCATGTATTCGCGCAGCGGGCTGCCGTATCGCACGCGCCCCGACATTACCCCGAACAGGGCGGGCGGCACTGCCCTGATTTTCACCTTGTCGGCCGTCGCTGATCTGCGCGCTCAACACCCGCAGGGCCTGGATTTTGAAGCCCAGGTGCTGCCGCTCATCAAGGCGGAAATGTACGCCGAATACTTCGGGATGGTTGCAGAGCAGGCGGGGGAATCCGGGCTCAAGATCAAGTCGCAGATCATGACCGCGTTCCTCTTGGAAGATCTGGCGGCCAAGGTTGAAGAGCTTGCCCAGCGCTTCAGCGCGCCGATGTTGCCAGAGAGCCTTTTCAATTCTCGGGCCCTGCAGCCACCGATTGAGAATTATCCACAGTGGATGCGCAGTTTCATCGAAGCAGACCTGCTGCAAAGCCAAACCGGCCTGGATCGCTGCCCGATCAAGGCCGCTGCGGAAGTATGGAGAAGTTGTCGTGAACAATTGCGCAGGGTTGTGGATAACAAAGGCCTGAGTGCGAATTCCCATCGGGTTTTCTTCGAGGAGTACGCGCCATTGGTCAATCGTCTGGTGGCGGGGCCCCAGAAAGAGCGGCATCAGGAGCTGCTGGCGCTAGAGGAGGCGGGGATACTGAGGTGGGTGCATGGCTCGAAAGTTATGCACAATGCACATTCTGGCCAGACCTCGATTTTGGATGGAGAAGGGCGTCATACCCCTCTCGAAGCCATTGTCGTAGCCCGTGCCACCGAGCCTGACGAGGCCGCGCTGCCAACAATCATCCGTCAGCTCAAGGCCAGTGGAATTATCCACAGCCTGGATGGCGAAGGTCGTGGAGTCACCGTCGATGGTGAAGGCAAGGCCCAGCCCAATCTGTGGATAACCGGCCCGATCGTCGAAGGCGCGACCTACTACAACCACTATGTGCCGTCATCGGGCAGCTATTCCCGAGCTTTCGTGGACGCCGACCGGATTGCGCGGGAGATGTTGGGGCTGTGCGTTTCCGTCCCGTAGCAGTCCGACTTGCCGGCGGGGGCCTTACGATCGCTCCCGCTGGCAAGCCATGCTGCTACGAGAACCGGTCAGTGCGGACGATCAGCGCGCGGCCTGTTTAGGCACCTGCAAATACCGCCCCCTGATCCTCTCCAGTTCGCCACTGCTGCGCATCGTGTCGATAGCGTGATTGATCCGTGGCAACCACTGCGCAAGCTGGGGCTGGAGCTTGAACACCAGCGGCGCTTCGCTGAGTTGAGGGCCCTGGCGGAAGAGGCTGGGGTTGAGGTGGCTGGTGACGAGGAGGGTGTCGAAGATGTCATCGACCATCGCCACCGCATCGACCCGGCCGCTTTGCAGCAGCTTGAGCAGTGCGTCGTCCTGCGAGGTTTCCAGGCGGGTGAGCCGGTGGCCGTTGAAGGCGGGGTCGAGTGCCCAGTAGGTGTAGCCACGGACTGTGCCGATGGTGAGGTGGTCCATCTGCTTGATCGTTTGATCCGCGCCGGGGTGGTTGGCGAGGAAGTAGAGGTGCTCGTTGACGCTGGAGTAGGGTTTGGAGAACAGGTAATGATTCTGTTCTTCAGGGCTGTTCCAGATCAGCGCGTCGGCGTAGTTGATGTCTATCTCGCCCTTCTGCAGCATCGATTGCAGGCGGTTGACCGGGTAGGTGACGAAGGTGACGTCCAGGCCTGCCAGCTCGGTGATCCGTCGCGCGATATCGACTGACACCCCTTGCAGGTGACCGTTTTCATCCTCGAAGGCATAGGGCTTCCACTGCGCGCCACCGGCCACATAAGGGCCAGCCAGCACAGGAAATGCGAGCAGGCAGAGCAGGCAACCGCCGATGAATCCGCGTCGAAACCCCATACACTCCCTCGTTCCGGGCGCTTCAAAAAGACGTCCAGCCTAACAGCCGGAAATGTCTGTGGTATGTCGTAATGCCACTATTTTGCGAATCGTCCGACAAAAATACCAAGAAAAACCCGCACTGATCGAGTCAGGCGGGTTTTTTGTCGTGCGAACCGCTCAAGCGCCGGGGTTTAGCCGGTAAATCTTTGGAAACTCGGTCAGGGTGACGGGCACTGCACACTGGTCGCCGGTGCAGGTCCAGCGCTGACCACTGTCGAGCATGCCCTTGTCCGGCACTTGCGTATCCAGCATGCGCAGCGGAGTGTTGTTCAGCGCGCTTGCGGTGATGCGATCCTCACGCGGGCGACCCGTCGCCCAGGCCACCATGATCCGCTCGCGCCCGTTACTGAACACCAGCTTGTAGACATTATCGGCCTGCAGGCTTTCGTTGGGGACGTAGTTGAAGTCACGCAGGTAAGGGGTGATCGCCTTGAGGGTCGAGTACGCCGGCTTGGCGCTCAGATCGACGTTGAGCAGGCCGAAATGGTGTTCCTGCTCGTCGCGCACCTTGCCGTCGTCGATCAGGTCGTACCACCACATGCCCTTGATATTGGGCAGGGTGCGCGCCAGGAAATAGGCCCGCGCCAGATACGCCGACTGGCGTACCGGGCTGATGCCGCAGGTGCCTTCGTGGCTGGGCCAGCTCATTTCAGTGAGGTACAGGGGAACCGGTTTGCCGGCCTTGCTGCTGATGTCGTGGTCGACGCTGCGCATCCAGCCGATCCAGCTCTCCGGTGTGTTGCGGTCGCGGCCCTCGCAATGCACATAGGGGTGCAGCGAAATTCCGTCGGCGTACTTGAGCACGCCCGCTGCCACTATGCGATCGACAAAACCGCCCTTGATACCGGCGGACGTGACTGCGCCTGCAAGCACCCTGGCCTGCGGATTGTTCTTGCGGATGATGGGCGCCGCGTCGCGGACCAGCGCCACGTAGTCGCTGCTCAGGCGGGGGTCTTTGGGCCCCTCGATGTCCCACTCGTTCCAGACTTCGTAGTACTTCACCGGATTGCCCAACTGGCGGGTGATGTAATCGACATAGTTGAGGTAGGGAGCTTTCACCGCAGCGGTGCGTGGCTTGGCGTTGCCGTTGAACGAGGTGCCATAGCCCAGGATGACCATGGGTGAGAGGTCCAGCGCGTTGGCCGTGCTCAGCCATGCCCGCCACGGGGCAATGATGCGCAACTGGCCGGGGGCAGGTTCTGCGGTGGACCAGAAGCCATCATCGCGCACTGACGTCACCCCCGCCGACTTCGCCAGGTCCAGGCTGCGCAAGGGTTGCGTCGTGTTGTTCATCGAATGGGTGGCGACGCCCACAATGAACGGCTCGGCCAGAACGAGCGGGCTGATGAGCAGACAGCACAGCAACAACAGGCCTTTGCGGCCAATACCAAATCCACTCATGGTCAGCTCAAGCCTGGCAGGCCGTTCCACTGGGCACGCTCATGGGGCTTTGGGGCGGTGATGTGAGCCCGCGACCTCGCCGCCATTGCGTGCCCGATGGCCATGCCGAGGAACAGGTTGGCGAGCGTCACTTCCAGCGTGTCGGTGGTCCAGCTGACGATGCAGATGCAAAAGCCCGTGGCGAGCATGGCGCGCCCGTAGCGCGTGTTGGTCTGGGCCAGTACGAAAAACAGCGGTATGTGCAGCGAATAGAGGAACAGGCCGGCGATGCCGAAGATGGCCCAGAGGTAGACCACGGTGCTGTCGGACACCATGAATATGTCGGCGCCGGGAACCGGGAACGCTGCCACCGCGCTGCCCACCAGCCCGAAGCCTGCGCCCGTGTAGGCGCGGCCTTCGTGGGTCAGGGCCCTGATGACGTTGGGCCAGGTGTTGACCAGGCGATCGTAGAGGGAGGACAGCGAGTCGCCGGTGGAAATCTTGTTGGGGTCGAAGTCGAACATCATGGCCATGAACGGCAATGACATGCCCAGCAGTACGGCAAACACGATGAAGCCGCGGGCGGTCCAGTGCAGGCGGGTGATCATCATCAGCCCTACCGCGCCAGCGAAAGCAAGTACCGGCGCCTTGCTGGTGGTCAGGATGATGCCACCAAGACCCATGGCGCAGACCGCCAGTATCAGGGTTTTGGAGCGCAGCGTGGCCATCAGGTACAGGCTGAAGATCGCGATGATGATCGCCAGGGCACTGGAAATACGGGCGAAGCCGGCAGGGCGGTCGATATCTTCAGCGGCCCACGAGGTGTTGGCGCTCAGTTCGGTACCGCCCACGGTGTAGCTGTAGCCTTTCCAGGGGAGGGCGGTGTATTTGTCCAGCACGATACCCGCCAGCGATGCCATCAGCGCGAGCGCGATCACCCACATGAACAGGCGCTTGTGGCGCATGATCTGGTCGCCACAGGCCAGGCCGAACAACAATGGGCTGATGCCGTAGAGGGCAAAGGCAAAATTGTTCACGGTTGCCCCGCCGAGCATGCCCCAGCCCGCGGAGAGCAGCAGCACCAGAAAGCTCAGCCATACCGCGGGGCTGGCCTTGAAACTGCGCAGCTCCAGCGCGAAGAACACCAGGCACGCGACTTTGGGGCCGTACAGCAGCACCGAGAGGCCAGCCTGGTCGAGATAGAAGCGCAGGGCGCCGGAAAAGGTCTCGACGAAGATCAGGCTGATCGCAACCAGAACGATGGCGGTGGATTTGTCGAAGGACAGGATCGACGGCTTTTCGACGTGAACAGGTGAGGTCGACATCATGGACACAGCCCCTCGGGAGCACTGGAGTAGGAAAGATCGGTGCAGGTGGCGCGAAGAAGGCAAAGCTACCGCTGATCGCGTTCGGAACGGGCCGGCGATGGCGTCTGAAAAAACACTGTTCGTTGCACGACCGTGACGGGAGGGGACCGCCGAAAAAGGTCCATTCAAACGGCGTGACAGGGATATATCAGCCTTCGGGGCGCGGGCTGTCAATGAATTCGTCAAATATTCGGACAGAATTCATGAGCTGATTTTTCTTGGATTTATAAGCTGTTGATTTTATTGATGGCTGGAAATTTGACGCTGGTTATGGAGATAACAAAAGGCCGGTTTGCCAGGTTGGCTATGACTCATTTTTGTTACACAGATCGTAGCAGCACGGCTTGCCGGCGGGGGCGTCCTCAAGATCGCTCCCGCGGGCAAGCCCGGCTGCTACGGGTTCTGGGTGTTCCCGTAAATCAGGTATACCGACGCTTGTCCGGCGCTGGCGGGAAGTACTGATACAGCCAGGTTTCGCTGAGGGTGCGGTCGCCGGTCTTGATGAACATGCGCATTTCCACGGGGTCGACCGAATCGTTGGTCGGGTACCAGTCGAAGGTCACGCGGAAGCCCTTGATGTCCGGCAGTACCAGCACGTTGAAATCCTGAACCTTGCCGTTGGACACAGTCACCACAGGCTCGATGCCGGAGCCTTCGGGCAGGCGATCCAGACCGCCGCCGTTGAAGTCCACGGCGAAGCGCCGCGCCCAGACGTCCGGGTAATGCTCGCCCGGTGCCCAGCCTTCGATGAAGCCGCCCATCCCTGAGCGCGTGGCGTGAACCTGCGCCAGCGGTGTGCTCACCGGTGGCAGCGGACTCCAGTAGAGCTTGTAGCCGAAGTTCATCGACATGCCGGCCTTCACCGGATCCCGCGGGTTCCAGAACGCCACGATGTTATCCAGCGTCTCGCCCGTGGTCGGAAGTTCGAGCAGGTCGATGGAGCCCTCGCCCCAGGCGGTGGTCGGCTCGACCCACAGGCTTGGACGGCGGTGGTACCAGTCGACGGTGTCCTGGTAGGTCTTGAAGTCGTGGTCGGTCTGCACCAGCCCGAAGCCCTTGGGGTCCTTGTCGGCGAAGGCGTTGAACTGCAGCTTGGCCGGGTTGTTCAACGGGCGGCAGATCCACTCGCCGTTGCCGCGCCACATGGCCAGACGGTCGGAGTCATGGATCTCGGGGTGAATGGTGTCGCACATGCGGCGCTCGTGAGTGCCACAGCTGAACATGCTGGTCATGGTCGCGATGCCCAACTGCTCGATATCGGCGCGGGCGTTGATGTGCGCGTCGATGTCCATGACCACGCGGTCGGCCTGGCAATCGATGTCGAACTTGTAGGCACCGGTCGCGCTCGGCGAGTCGAGCAGCGCGTAGACCACGAAGCGGGTGGCGTCCTTGGTCGGTTTCTCGAACCAGAACTTGGTGAAGTCAGGAAACTCTTCGGGCTTGTGGGCATAGGTGTCGATTGCCAGGCCCCGCGCCGACAGGCCGTACTGCTTGTTGCTGTCGATGGCGCGGAAGTAGCTCGCGCCCAGGAACGAGAGGATGTCGTTGATTGCGATCTCAGGCGCCTTGAACAGCTTGAAGCCAGCAAAACCCAAGTCGCCCTTGAGCTGGGTCTGGTCGATGCGGCTGGCTTCGTAGTTGAACAGCTCGGGACGGAAATGCACTTCCCGCGCCTGCTGGGTCGCAGGATCGACGCTGAACATGCGCACCGGCGTCTTGAAGCCTGCGCCGACGTGGAAGAAATGCACGTCCAGCTGGCCTTTGACGTCGTTCCACAGGGAATGACCGGCGTCGTATTTGATTGCGTTGAACTGTTGCGGCGTCATGTTGGCCAGGGTCGGCGGCAGATTCTGCTTGGTGCTGACGTAGGCCTTGCCAGCCATTTGCTTGGCCAGGTCCTGCAAGGTTTTGAAATCGAAATGCTCGGCGTCGCCATCGGCTGCTGCAGCCAGCGCGCGTGCCGCGTAGAGACCTGAAGCCGGTAGCGCGCTATAGGCTGCCAGCGCCATGGAAGCTTTCAGGAGATTCCTGCGATTCATAAGGTGAAGCCTCTGAAGAAATGCCGTGCTTTCCTGCACGATGAAGTGCGCTTTCCCAATCCTTGCCGAACGCAAATTACCAACAAACAGATAACAATCTCGGCATCTTGTTCGCAAAAAAAAGAAAAAATCGTTTCAGGGCACTACTGGCAGATCGCCAAAGTACTTCCGGGCATGTTGCTACGCCTGCTGGATGAACGCCAGACGCACGGCAAAGCCGATGAGCAGGCTGCCAAACAGCCATTGCTGGACCCGTTGCGCTGTGGCGCTGCGAGCCATCCAGCGGCCAATCCAGCCTCCTGCCATGGCGTAGACGCTGTCGAACGACAGGCCCACGACCAACAGGATCGCCCCCAGCTCGGCAAATTCCGCAGCCACCGGGCCGGCTGCCGGGTCGACGAACTGCGGCAGCAGCACAGAGCAGAACAGCAGCGCCTTGGGATTGAGCAGATTGGTCAGCAGGCCTTGCACTACGGCCGTTTGCCAGGAGATATGGCGTGCGTCCGCACCCTGGGACGCACTCGGGTCCATCGCCCCAGGCTTGAACATCTTGATGCCCAGCCACAGCAGATACGCCGCGCCGATGATGCGTACCGCTTCGAACGTCCAGGGTGACACCTTGAACAGCGCCGCCAGGCCCAATGCGGCGAGCGCCACGTGGCATCCCCGCGCCCCGGCCAGGCCCAGCGCGGTGGCAAAGGCCTTGGCGCGGCCATGGCGGGCGCCGGTTTGCAGCAACAGAATCATGTCCGGCCCTGGCACCAGCATGATCATCGACAGGGCCACGATAAACAGCGCGATACCTTCCATCTTCTGCAGCTCCGGGGTTAGGTGATGGAAGAAAATTCTACGGCCGAGGGGCAGGGCAGGTGCTTGCGTGTTTGATCCTGATGGCGCCTAGTATTGGCATCTTCTGCCAAAGCTGACGCTGAAAAGGTTCCAGATATGCCAACCAGTCAAAATTACAAGCTTGACGCCTATGACCGACGGATCCTCAACGCTCTGCAACGGGATGGTCGTTTGACCAACGTGCAACTGGCAGATGAAATTGGTCTGTCAGCGTCGCCCTGCCTGCGACGGGTGAGGCATCTGGAGGAGGCGGGGGTGGTTCGCGGCTACCAGGCCATCCTCGATGCCGACGCACTGGGGCTCGGGATGACGGTGTTCATCGGTGTGAAAGTCGACCGTCATCACGAAGATGAAGCGCAGAAATTTCATCAGATGGTGTCGGCATTGCCTGAGGTGATCGCGGCCCACCTGGTGTCGGGGGAGTCGGATTTTCTCCTGCATGTGGTGGTCCCGGACTTGCGCGGCTACGACCGTTTTCTCACCGAGACCCTGTTGAAAATGCCCAGCGTGCGGGACATCCGCAGCAACTTCGCGATACGCACGCTCAAGTCGCAAGCGCCGCTGCCGCTGGGGCATTTGCCGGTTTAGCGGCTAATACGTCCGTAGCAGCACGGCTTGCCGGCGGGGGCGATCTCGAGGCCGCCCCCGCCGGCAAGCCGTGCTGCTACGGTGAGCAGGAGTCTTTAAGCCTGCGTCGTATGCCCACCTGCGCCCATCGCTGCCTGGCGCAGCGCCTCGGAGCGGGTCGGGTGAGGGTGGCAGGTTAGGGCCACATCTTCGGCCGAGGCGGCAAACTCCATCGCCACGCAATACTCGGCGATCATCTCGCTGACACTCGGCCCTACGAGATGCACGCCAAGAATCTCGTCGGTCTTCTCGTCAGCCAGCACCTTGGCGAAGCCATCCGTTTCGTGATTCACCTTGGCCCGGCTGTTGGCGCTGAACGGGAATTTTCCGACCTTGTAGGCGCGGCCTTCCTCCTTCAACTGCTCCTCGGTCTTACCGACGCTGGCCATTTCCGGCCGGGTGTAGATCACGTTGGGAATCAGGTTGTAGTTCAGCTCGCCTTTCTTGCCGACGATGCGCTCCACGCACACCGCGGCTTCGTCTTCTGCCTTGTGCGCGAGCATTGGCCCGGAGGTCACGTCACCGATGACCCAGATGCCGTCCACGGCCGTGCGATGGCCCTTGTTGGCGAGCACGCCGCGTTTATCGACTTCCAGCCCGACGGTTTCCAGACCCAGACCTTTCGTCACCGGACGACGGCCGATGGACACCAGTACGTAGTCCGCTTCAATCACCTCGGCTTCGCCGCCAGCGGCAGGCTCGACGGTCAGGCTGACACCCGTTTCGCTGGAGACGGCCGACGTCACCTTGGAGCTGAGCTTGAAGTTCATGCCCTGACGGGACAGCGAGCGGTGTAGGGTTTTGCCGGTTTCCAGGTCAGTGCCATGGGCGACGTGATCGAGAAACTCCACCACCGTGACCTTGGCCCCGAGCCTGCGCCACACCGAGCCCAGCTCCAGCCCGATCACGCCTGCGCCGATCACCACCAGGTGCTTGGGTACTTCACTCAGGGACAGCGCGCCGGTGGAATCGAGGATGCGCTTGTTGTCGATGGTCACACCCGGCAGCGGCGTGGGCTCGGAGCCCGTGGCAATGATGATGTCCTTGGCGGTCAGCTCGGTTTCGGCGCCGCTGGCGTCCTTGACGATGACCTTTCCGGGCCCTGCCAGGCGGCCCCAGCCCTTGATCCAGTCGGCCTTGTATTTGCGGAACAGGAACTCGATGCCCTTGGTCAGGCCCGTCACGCTTTCGACCTTCTGCGCCATCATCTGCCCAAGGTTCAAGGTGGGCGTGACCTCGATGCCGAGCTTCTTGAATTCATCGCCCACCGCTGCTTCATACAGCTCCGAGGCGTGCAGCAGGGACTTCGACGGGATGCAGCCAACGTTCAGGCATGTGCCGCCCAGGGTTTCACGGCCTTCGACGCAGGCGACTTTCAGGCCTTTCTGGCCGGCGTGAATGGCTGCGTTGTAGCCGCCCGGGCCGCCGCCAATGATGACAACGTCATAGTTACTCATGTGCGCACTCCTGAAGGAAAAATCGACAATGGAGGGAAGCGTAGACTTCTGCTCGCAAAAGACTTGGAGACCTGTGCTGAATAAAAATTACGCTCATAATATTTCTTCACAATGCGACTTCAGGTCAAGCGTCGATATTCAAAGGGTGAAATTCGCCTGTGGATAAGCTGTTTGCAGGATGTGTGTAAAGCTGTTGAAACAGTACGGGTCACTCCTGTGCATAAGCCTTCTGAGTAGCCGCTTCGACCGGCTTGGTGATCTCGGCCACAGCGCGCCTGATCCTGTTGAAAATCGTCACCAGCAGCAGGATGGCCATCACCGCCATGGCGATGTTGATCGGTGCGGTGAGCACGTGGCCGGAGCCGATTCCGACGCCGAAAATGGCAAAACACAGCATCCGGATATCGCTGGTCATAGGCCCGTCGCGTCTTCGGGAGGCCTTTATGGCAGGGCCAAGCAACCCGGCAAACTCACTGAAAATCGACAGCAGGGTCACCAGCAGGACCAGCAGCAGGCTGACCTTGGGAACCACTGAAAACGGCAGGAACAGAGCGGTTTCAGTCACCACGACGCTGAGTTCGCGGGCGCAGGTGCTCAGTTTCGACTGCTGCCCGAACTCCCCGGCGAGCACCGACTCGACCGCATTGAACAGCATTCGAATCAGCAGCCAGGCCGGAATCAGCAGGAACATCCAGGGATACCACGCAAAGGCCGCGACCAGGACCCCGACCGCGATGGAAATGAGGCCTGCGCACAGCGTCACGTGAATGGCGCGCACACCGTCATCGAACAGGACCTTGGCGACCGGATGCAGGATTTTCTGCAGCCAAGTTTTGAGTGTGGTCAGCATGATCGCGGGCCAGCTCCCTGTGGATAACTTTCTGGGAGCATAGTGCATCTTTGTCCTGTAGGAGTGAGCTTGCTCGCGATCGCGTCGGGTCAGTTATGTGCAGTAGTGCCTGAATGTACGCCATCGCGAGCAAGCTCACTCCTACAGGGGATTTGGAGGGTATGACTTGAACTCATACCCCCTTGAGTTTTTATGGTTACAGCCCGCGAAAATCCCGGTGATACAAATCGCATCACAGCTCACCCACAACAACAAAGAGCGCTTGCGATATGACTTCACTGCACGCCCCCATTCCGTCCAGCCCAATGCGGCGCTCTCCGACTTCCTCCATTCGCCACGCGATGCTCGGCATCCGCGTGCGGTCCTGATCACCCGCATTTCTTCCGTTTCGGAGAACACCCCCATGAAAGAACTCAACCTGTACATCGGTGAAGGCTTCGAAGGCCCAGGCGTCAACGCCGCCCACATCAACATCCTGATCGGCCCGCGCAACGGCCCTGCCGGCCAGGCCTTCGCCAACAGCCTCGCCTCGCCAAGCCAGGGTCACTGCCCGTTCATGGTCATCGCCCAGCCGAACATCCCGGTCAAGCCGATGACCCTTTACGTGAACAAGGCCGCCATTGGCAGCGACCTCCACGGTAACGCCACCTGGGGCGCGTCTCAGGCCGGCATCGCCAAGGCCGTCACCGAAGCGCTGCTCGACGGCACCCTGCCAGCCGAAGCGGAGGACGAGTGGGCGATCGTCACCGCCAACTGGGTCAACCCGGCCTGCGACGACCTGGATGCCGTCTACCTGAACAACTACAACGCCTGCCGCACCGCGATCCGCGCAGCCCTGACCGGCAAGCCCGAGCGTTCGCAACTGGCCGATGTGGTCAACCGCATCAGCAACCCTTTCTACACGCCAAAAGCCTGAGGTCCGCGCCATGCAATACATTCGTTTGGGAAATTCGGGCCTCGAAGTCTCGCGCCTGTGCCTGGGCACCATGAACATGGGCACCCCTGACTGGAAACCGTGGATCTTCGACGAGAAGAAAAGCGAGCCGATCGTGCGCCACGCGCTGGAAAACGGCGTCAACTTCATCGACCTGGCGGACTTCTACTCCGCAGGCGTCGGCGAGGAAGTGGTCGGGCGCATCGTCAAGCGTCTGGCCCGTCGCGAAGACCTGGTCATCACCACCAAGGTCGGCTACGGCACCCGCGCCGGCAAGAACGCCAGCGGCCATTCGCGCAAGCACATCATGGACAGCATCGATGCGTCCCTGAGCCGCCTGGCCATGGATTACGTCGATGTGTTCATGCTGCATTACTTTGACGTGAACACCCCGGTCGAAGAAACCATGAGCGCTATGAACGACATCGTGCGTTCCGGCAAAGCGCGCTACATCGGCGTCTCGACCATGCTCACCGGGCAGTTGGCGAAGATTCTCATGGCCTGCGAGCGCAACGGCTGGGTCAAGCCGATCAACATGCAGTTGCAACTGAACTGCGCCTACCGCGAAGAAGAGCGCGAGATGATTCCGTTCTGCCGCGACCAGGGCCTGGGCGTGTCGGTATTCAGCCCGCTCGCGCGTGGCCTGTTGACCGGCGACGTGCAGTCCACCCGCAACCAGACCGACTTCTTCACCCAGCAGATGTACAGCGACGAAGCCTCGTTCCAGATCGCCCATTCGGTGCAGCGCGTGGCCCAGCGTCGCGGCGTGTCCAACGCGCAGATCGCTCAGGCGTGGGTCGCCAACCATCCGGGTGTCGATTGCATGCTGGTCGGCGCGGACACCACGCAGCAATTCGACAGCGCCCTGGCTGCGCTGGAAACCAAACTGGATGCCGATGAACTGTACGAGCTGGAGCGCAACTACACCCCGTGCGACGTCATCAACGATTACACCGCCGGCAAACGCATCCTGCGCACCGCGCGCCCTGCCACTGAAGTCTTCAGCCTGACTGAGGCCGTAGCATGAGCGCGCTGATTCGCAACGGGCACTACATCGACGGTCAATGGACGACCGGCGGCCCAACGTACCCGGTGTCCAACCCGGCGACCGGCGAGCTGATCGCTCAGGTGCAGAAGGGTGGCGCCGAGGAAACTGATCTTGCCATCGCCGCCGCCGAACGCGCGCTGCCGGCCTGGCGCAAGCTCACGGCCAAGGAACGCAGCGTGAAGCTCAAGCGTTGGAGCGAGCTGATGCTGAGCAATCAGCGCGAGCTGGCGACCCTGCTCAGCCGCGAACAAGGCAAACCCTTTGCCGAAGCCATGGGCGAAGTGGGCTATGCCGCGAGCTTTCTGGAGTGGTTTGGCGAGGAAGCCAAGCGCGCCTACGGCGATGTGATTCCGAGCCACAAACCGGATGCGCGAATCGTCGTGACCAAGGAAGCCATCGGCGTGGTCGCGGCCATCACCCCGTGGAACTTCCCGTTGGCGATGGTCACCCGCAAGGTCGGCCCGGCGCTGGCGGCTGGCTGCACCATGATCCTCAAGCCGTCTGAAGAGACGCCGCTGTCGGCCTTCGCGCTGGCGGTACTGGCCGAGCAGGCAGGCATCCCGGCGGGCGTGTTCAACGTGGTGTCCGGCGATGCAGTCGCCATCGGCGGTGCGCTGCAAGCCTCGACCGTGGTGCGCAAGCTGTCGTTCACTGGCTCCACCCGCGTCGGCAAATTGCTGATGCGCCAGGCCGCCGACACCCTGAAAAAGGTCTCGCTGGAGCTGGGCGGCAATGCGCCGTTCATTGTCTTCGACGATGCCGATCTGGATGCCGCCGTCAAAGGCGCCATGGCCTCGAAATTCCGCAACACCGGGCAGACCTGCGTTTGCGTGAACCGCTTCTTCATTCAGGACGGCGTGTACGACGCCTTCACCCGCAAGCTGGCCGAAGCTGTGGCTTTGATGCGCGTGGGCAATGCCCTGGAAGGCGACACCGAGCAGGGCCCGCTGATCAACGACGCGGCGCTGGGCAAGGTCGAGCAGCACGTCGGCGATGCGCTGGAGAAGGGCGGCAAGTTGCTGTGCGGCGGCCAGCGTCATGCGCTGGGCGGCACCTTCTTCGAACCGACCGTGATCACTGAGGTGAACGATCAGATGCTGATCGCTCAGGAAGAGACCTTCGGCCCGGTGGCAGCGTGCTTCCGCTTCAAGGATGAAGCCGAGGTGCTGCGCCGTGCCAACGACACGCCGTTCGGCCTGTCGGCGTACTTCTACAGCCGCGACATCGGACGTGTGTGGCGAGTGGCCGAAGGCCTGGAAGCAGGGATGGTGGGCATCAACGAAGGGCTTGTTTCCACGGAAGTGGCGCCATTTGGCGGCATCAAGGAGTCGGGCCTGGGGCGCGAAGGATCGCGTTATGGTCTGGAAGACTATATGGAAATCAAATACTTGCTGATGGGTGGGCTTTAAAAGGTAACCCTTGATCGTTCCCACGCTTCGCGTGGGAACGCATCCTGCGACGCTCCGCGTCGCGACGGTGACAGGGCGCGGAGCGCCCCGATCTGCATTCCCACGCGGAGCGTGGGAACGATCAACCACTCGCTATGGAAAATTCTGGTTTCGCTTCTCCGTCAATAACAATAACTGGAGGCAAACATGTCTGTTCAACCGGTAAAAATCGATGATCTGCCCATCGGCAAGTTTCACATCAAGATCGCAGGCCTGACGTTCGGTGCGCACTTCACCGATGGCTACATCCTGGGCCTGATCGGTATCGCATTCACCCTGCTCAGCCCGCAGTTGCACCTGGATGCCTTCTGGCAGGGATTGATCGGCGCCTCCGCGCTGATAGGACTGTTTCTGGGCAGTCTGTTTTTCGGCTGGATTTCCGACCGGGTCGGGCGGCAGAAAATCTTTCTCGTCAGCTTCGTGCTCATCACCCTCGCTTCGGTCATGCAGTTCTACGCCGAAACCGCGATGCAGCTGTTCCTGTGCCGGGTGTTGATCGGCATCGGTTTGGGGGGCGACTTCAGTGTCGGCCACGCCATGCTCGCCGAGTTCTCGCCGAAGAAACATCGCGGTGTGCTGCTGGGTTCGTTCAGCGTGATCTGGACCTTCGGTTACGTGGCCTCGACCTTCGTCGGCACAGCGATGCTGTCTCTGGGCGACGACGCCTGGCGCTGGATGCTGTCGTCTTCGGCCATTCCCGCCGCGCTGATTCTGCTGGCGCGGATCGGTACCCCGGAATCGCCGCGCTGGCTGATCAACCAGGGCCGGGTTGCCGAGGCTCGTGCCATCGTCAAGAAGCACCTGGGTGACAACGTGGTGCTCGACGAAGAGCGCTCCAGCGACACCCGCTCCGGCTACGCCATTCTGTTCAGCCGCGAGTACCGTACCCGCACGCTGTTCAACTGCCTGTTCTTCGTCTGCATCGTGATGCCGTATTTCGCGATCTACACCTTCCTGCCATCGATCCTGCAGAAGATGGGCCTGGCTGAAGGCTTCGGCACCGAACTGATGCTCAACATGCTGCTGATCCTTGGTGCGCTGATCGGCATCTGGTGCACGATCAAGTTCACCCGTCGGGGTTTCCTCATCAACTCGTTCATCATCCTGGCCATCGCGCTGTTCCTGCTGGCGGTGCTGCCCAGCAGCTCGGCGGTGCTGATGGTCGCGGCGTTTGCGCTGTTCACCCTGGTGTTGTCGGCGGTGAGCAACCTCGTGGGCGTGTTCCCGGCCGAAAGCTTCCCCACCGAGGTGCGCGCCAGCGGCATTGGCCTGGCGACTGCGGTGAGCCGCCTGGGTTCGGCGATCAGCACCTTCCTGTTGCCGATCAGCGTCGCCGGGATCGGCCTGAGCCCGACCATGGGCGTGCTGGCCGCGATCCTGGCGCTCGGTGCGTTGATATCCTGGGCCTGGGCGCCGGAAACCAAGGCGCTGACCTTGAGTCAGGCGTGTACGGTGAAGGAAGAAGGAGAGCCGATGGTCGCGCCGGCGGATGCCTCGCTCACCTCGCGAGCGTAATCGATCCATCCGTAGCGGCACGGCTTGCCGGCGGGGGCGATCTTGAGGGCGTCCCCGCCGGCAAGCCGTGCTGCTACGGGGGCGCGGTTATGGGTTACTCACCAGACTCAACCACTCGGTAAACAGCTTCACCTTCGACAACCCCTGCTTGTCGTTGGGCACGTCCAGCCAGTAGCCGTAGGGGCCGAGCACTTCCACCGGGGTGATCGGCAGCAGGCTGCCATTGGCCAGTTCGCGCTCGATCATCTGCCGGTCGATGACGGCCAGCCCGCCCCCTGCCAGGGTGGTATTGATGACCTGATCCAAGGTGCTGAATTCCAGGCCCTGGGTTGCGTCGACATCGATCCTGCCTACCGCACTCAGCCAATTCTCCCAGACCTTCAACCGCTTGCCTTCGTGCAGGATATGCAGCAATGGAAAGCGCCGCAGGTCCGGCGGCTCACCGTTGTCGAACAGCTCGGGACTGGCGACGGCGATGTGCCGTTCCATGACCAGCAACTGGCTCTGGCAATGGGTATCCGCTTCAAGGCCAAAGCGGATATGGCAATCCACTTCAGCATAACCCTCGTGGCTCGCCTGGTTGGTAACACTCAGGCTGATGTCCGGATAGCGCTGTACAAAGGTGCGCAACTGGACCGACAGCCAGCGCGTCGCCCAGGTCGGTGGGGCGAGGATCCGCAGGCGCTGGCGCAGGTTCGGCACCCGCACGGCCTGCAGGGCGCGTTCGATGTGATCGAAGGCCTGTGCCAGGTTCGGTGACAGTGCCGCCCCCGACTCCGTGAGGGAAAGCCCCTGCGGGGTGCGTATGAACAGGGTGACGCCCAGGTAGTCCTCTAGCTGTTTGATCTGTCGGCTGATGGCCCCCTGGGTGACGTTCAGCGACAGCGCCGCCTTGCTGAAGCTGCGATGCCTGGCCACCTCTTCGAAGATGCGCAAGGTGTTCAGCGAGGGTAGTTGACGCATCGGGCAGGGCTCCGGCACCGACCTCTGAGACACCGACACATGCATGTCGGGAGGGGTGGGCTGTGTTGATTCTTGGCGAATTTTTTGTAGGACGTATCTGACGCTGTGACGCAGGCCGATGCAAGGCCTTGGCGTAGAAAAACCGGACCTGCTCGCGGTCGTGAGGGGCTAACCTGTCTGCTGGCTGTCTGAGTGAAGAAATCGTCATGTTTGCCCTGCAGAGCGGGACGAAAATTTCACCACAACTGTTATATCGTAACGCCCCATAAACTTTGTGTTTCATCCCGTGAATTCACCACGGGCAGCGGGGCAGGAAATGCAATGACTACAGCGTTCAGCAGGTTCTGGAGTGTCGATGCGGGTTGATCTGGATGTTGAGGGTGTTGAACCGGCGAGCCTGCCAAGGTTTCAGCGAGCGAGCTTTCAGGCGCGGCGCCTGTCCCGGCTGACATACGTGCTGGGTGGCCTTGGCGTGCTGGGGCTGGTGGTGTCGCTGTTCGTCGATCTGTTTTCCCCCAATTCGCTGTGGACGGCAGTGCTCACCAACAGCGCCGCGAGCCTGTTGGTACTGGCCTCGGCGTTGCAATCGGCCTTGGTGGTAACCCTGTGGCGCGCGCAGGTGCTGGTGCCCGTCGAGGCTGGCAGCGAGCCCGATGCCGAAGAGGCCGCGGAGCCTGGCTGGTATGACCGCCTGCTTTCGCGCATCGGCGGGGCAGGGGCGTCGATGGCGGGGCAGATCGGCGTGCCGGTGTTCTGGCTGGCGGGCTGGTCGCTGCTGGCGCTCATCAGTATTTCCATGATCTGGAACCTGAACCTGGTCGGCACCTCCGTGGGGCTTGCCGGCAGTATCGTCGCGGGCCTGTTGCTGCTGGTCGCATTCGGCTTGCTGGTGCTCGAGCGCCAGTTCAGCAACGATTCCGAAGCCAGTTGGCCGGAGGCCGAGCAACTGGCGCAGATTGCGAAGGTGGCAATCGGCACCTTGCTGGTGGCTGCGTTCTGTCTGTTCTTCTCATCGCCGGATCGCGTCTGGCCCGCTCGGTTGGCGGTGCTGATCGGACTGCTTCCCGGGCTTGTGGCGGTCGAGTTGCTGACCCGTGCGTTGCTTTCGGTCTTCAGCCCGCGCAACGAACGGCTGGAGCCACGGCTGGTCGCCAGCAGTTTCGTCGCCGGCCTGCTGCGCTGGCCACCGCGTCCGCTGATGGCGCTGCAGAACGAACTGCACAATCGCTTCGGCATCGACCTGCGTCAGGTCTGGGCCTTTACCTACATGCGCCGGGCCATTTTGCCGGTGCTGGCGGTCATTGTCGCACTGGGCTGGGCGTTGAGCGGCGTGCATGAAATCCCGATGCAGGGCCGCGGCATCTACGAGCGTTTCGGCAAGCCGGTCGAGGTGATGGGCCCAGGCTTGCACGCCGGTTTGCCGTGGCCGTTCGGTACGGTGCTGGCCGTCGAGAACGGTGTGGTGCATGAGCTGGCGACCAGCGTCTCGGAAGGCGGCAGTGGCAAAGACGCTGCTGCACAGCCGATGGCCGACCTTGCCGAAGGCCCGCCGCCGACCACCGCCAACCGCCTGTGGGATGCCACGCACATCAATGACAAATCCCAGGTCATCGCCAGCGGTTCGGGGGACAAACAGAGCTTCCAGATCGTCAACATGGACGTGCGCTTCGTCTATCGCATCGGCCTGAGCGACGAGGCGGCCATGGCCGCGACCTACAACAGTGCCGACATTCCGAGCCTGATCCGCAGCACGGCCAGCCGCATCCTGGTTCACGATTTCGCCTCGCGCACCCTCGACGAACTCCTGGGCGAGCAGCGCACGGATCTGGCCAATGACATTGGCAGCGCAGTGCAGCGCGATCTCAAGAAGCTCGACAGCGGCGTGGAAATCCTCGCCACGGTAGTCGAGTCGATCCATCCACCGGCAGGCGCGGCCAATGCCTATCACGCTGTGCAGGCGGCGCAGATCAGCGCCCAATCGCTGATCGCCCGCGAGCGCGGTGCGGCGGAGGACAAGGCCAACCTTGCGCAGTTGCACGCCAGCATTGCCCACGATCAGGCGGCGGCGAATTCCCGCGAAGTCATGTCCACGGCACAAAGTGCAGACCTGCGGTTTACCGCCGAGCAGCAAGGTTATGCCAAGGCCGGCCAGGCGTTCTTGCTGGAGCAGTACCTGAGCCAGCTGACACAGGGCATGACCCACGCCAAATTGCTTGTACTGGATCATCGTCTGGGCGGCACCAGCGCGCCCACCATCGATCTGCGTTCTTTCACTCTCCCGGTCGACCCTGCGGCGTCGTCCAAGTCAGCCGACCAGCCATTGGCTGAATAAGGAGTCATCCCTTGAGTCTGTTTCATTCCCACGATCATTCCGGCCACGACCACGGCGGCCATGGCCACCACCACGGTCACCATCATCACCACGGCGACGAGTCCGGGCCTGCGCCGTTTCCGTGGCGTCGCGCAGGGCTTGCGGCGGTGCTGATTGCCTTTGCGGTGGCGGCTGCAAGCCTGGTGCAGGTGCGATCCGGCGAGGCCACGGTGGTCACACGCTTCGGCAACCCTGCGCGGGTGCTGCTCGATCCGGGCCTGAGCTGGCGCTGGCCGGCGCCGTTCGAGGCGGCGATTCCGGTGGACCTGCGCCTGCGCACCACCTCCAGCGGTTTGCAGGATGTGGGCACCCGCGATGGCCTGCGCATCATCGTCCAGGCCTACGTGGCCTGGCAGGTGCAGGGCGACCCGGACAACGTGAAGCGCTTCATGCGCGCGGTGCAGAACCAGCCCGATGAGGCCGCACGGCAGATCCGCACTTTCGTAGGTTCGGCGCTGGAAACCACGGCGGCCAGTTTCGATCTGTCGAGCCTGGTCAACACCGACGCCAGCCAGGTGCGCATCGGTGACTTCGAAGATCAACTGCGTCAGCAGATCGACAAGCAACTGCTGACCACCTACGGCGTGCGCGTCCTGCAGGTGGGTGTTGAACGACTGACACTGCCCTCGGTGACCCTCAACGCCACGGTCGATCGCATGCGCGCCGAGCGGGAAACCATCGCCACCGAACGCACCGCCATCGGCAAGCGCGAAGCGGCGCAGATCCGTTCTGCCGCCGAGCGCGACGCCCGTATCGTTGAAGCGGATGCTGCGGTGAAGGCCGCCGATATCGAGGCGCAGTCCCGCGTGGAGGCTGCGCTGATCTACGGTCGCGCCTATGCCAGCTCGCCGCAGCTCTACAACCTGCTGCGCTCGCTGGACACTCTGGGCACGGTCGTCGGGCCGACCACCAAGCTGATCCTGCGCACCGATGCCGCACCGTTCCGGGTGCTGGTGGACGGGCCGCCGAGCCTGGATGGCAAGCCCGATGGCAAGGCTGGAACGCAGCCATGAGTGAGCAAGACTCGATGCAGGCCGAGCGCGCGCCGGTCAACAGCCCCTGGTTGCAGGCCAGCCGGTTGGCCTTCCTGGGGCTGTACGCTGTGACGCTGCTGGCCGCGCTGGGGTGGGCGGTGTCCAACGTTCGGCAGATCGACCCGCAGAACCGCGCCGTGGTGTTCCGTTTCGGTGAGCTGGATCGGGTGCAGAACGCCGGGCTGCTGCTGGCCTGGCCACAACCCTTTGAACAGGTGACGTTGCTGCCTTCGGCGGATCGGGTGATCGAGCGTCACGTCGAAACCCTGCTGCGATCACCGACTGCGCTGGCCGCTGACAAGGTCACCAGCTTCGCCACGCCCATGAGCGATGCGCTGGCCGGATCCGGCTATCTGCTGACTGGGGATGCCGGTGTCGTACAGCTCGATGTCACGGCGTACTACAAGGTCACTGACCCTCGCGAGTTCGTCCTGCAAGGCGAGCATGTGCTGCCGGCGCTGGATCGGCTGGTCAATCGCAGTGCCGTGAGCCTCACTGCCGCACGGGATCTGGACACCATTCTGGTGGCGCGCCCTGAGTTGATCGGCTCCGACAGCCAGTCTGCCGAGCGCCGCGAGCGTCTGCGTGGCGATCTGGTGCAGGGCATCAACAAGCGTCTCGAAGAGCTGACAGCCACCGGCGTCGGCCTGGGTGTCGAGGTGGTGCGCGTGGACGTGCAATCCAGCCTGCCCGCTGCGGCGGTCAATGCCTTCAACGCGGTGCTGACCGCCAGCCAGCAAGCCGATCAGGCCGTCGCCAATGCGCGCACCGACGCCGAGAAGCAGAACCAGACCGCTAACCAGCAAGCCGACCGCACGCTGCAAGTCGCCCATGCCCAGGCTTCCGAGCGGCTGGCCAAGGCGCAGACCGATACCGCGGCGGTGACCGGCCTGGCCCAGTCGATCCAGGACAAGAGCGACCCCGGCCTGCTGCTGCGTCTTTATCGCGAGCGGGTGCCGGGCATTCTCAAACAGGCAGGGTCGGTGACCACGGTCGATCCCCATGACGATTCACGCCTGATCATTCAGGGAGCCGACAAATGAGTGGCGAAGCTGTTCACAACCATGGCACCGAACATAGCCATGACCATCATCACGCTGATGCGCCCGAGCCCGGCAGCATGCTGACCAGCACCGAGCAACGCAGCGCCGCACGCCAACTGACCCTTGCAATGCTCGCCCTGGGCTTGCTGGCGCTGGGGCTGGTGTGGCGCTTCTTTGCCCCCGAGCAGGTCGGCGTCAGCCAGTTGCTGCTGGGTGCGGCCTCGCTGCTGGTGGCCATTCCGGTGGTCAGCGCGGGCTGGCACAGCCTGCGCTATCCAAGCCTGCACGGCATCACCGATCAACTGATCGCGCTGGCGATGCTCGGCGCCTGGGCCACGGGCGACCTGATGACTGCCGCCTTGCTGCCGATCATCATGATCTTCGGCCATGTGCTGGAAGAGCGCAGCGTCATCGGCTCCCAGGAAGCGATTCAGGCGCTGGGGAAACTGACTCGCAGCCATGCACGATTGATCACCGCCGACGGCTCGATCCGTGAAGTGGACAACGGCACTCTGGTCGCCGGAGACCGGGTTGAAGTGCGCGCCGGGGACCGGGTGCCCGCCGACGGCATGGTCATGTTCGGCCAGGCGAGCCTGGACACAGCGCCGATCACCGGTGAGTCGGTGCCGTTGGAAGCGCGCGCCGGCATGGAGGTGTTCGGCGGCGCGATCAACCTCGACGGTCTTTTGCGCATCGAGGTAACGCGCATCGGCAATGAATCGACCCTGGGCAAAGTCATCGCCCTGATGCAGAGCGCCGAGCGTTCGAAGCCGCCGATCACCCGGCTGCTGGAGCGTTACGCGGGCAGCTACATGGTGCTGGTGTTGCTAAT
The DNA here is from genome assembly GCF_028682175.1 of Pseudomonas putida. Lineage (GTDB taxonomy): Bacteria > Pseudomonadota > Gammaproteobacteria > Pseudomonadales > Pseudomonadaceae > Aquipseudomonas > Aquipseudomonas putida_AD. The sequence goes on from NZ_JANHKS010000009.1 coordinate 123,841, forward strand.
CGCCGCTGTCACCTGGTTCATCACCAACAACGCCCAGGCCATGCTGGCGGTGCTGGTTGCGGCGTGCCCTTGCGCGCTGGTGCTGTCGGCGCCGGCCACGGCGATTGCCGGGATCGCTGTGGCGGCTCGCCACGGCATCCTGATTCGCAGTTCGGCCTTCCTTGAAGAACTCGCCGACCTGACATCCCTGGTGGTCGACAAGACCGGCACCCTGACTTACGGCAGTTTGCGCCTGCAATCGGTACAAGCCGAGGAGGGCGCCGGCGATGAGCTGATCCCGCTCGCTGCCAGTCTCGGTTCGGCCAGCAGCCACCCGGTCAGTCGCGCGCTGGCAGGGTTGGTCGAGAAGGATCAACTGCTGGCGCTGCAAGACATTCGCGAACGCCAGGGCCTTGGCGTCGTTGCCCAGACCGAGCGCGGAGAAGCTGCCCTTGGCCGGCCTGAGCTGTTCGCGCAACTGGGCATCGCCACCTCGCCTGTGCCCGATCACGATGGCCCCATTGCCGGGCTGTCGGTCGATGGTGTGTTCCTCGCCTGGTTGCTGCTGGCCGACAGCCTCAAGCCCGAGGCCCGTCAGGCCCTGAGTGAATTGCGTGAGTTGGGCATGGGCCGGCAACTGCTGCTGACCGGCGACCGTCAGAGTGTGGCCGACAGCCTGGCCCATGAGGTCGGCATCAGCGACATCCACGCCCAGGCCCTGCCCGAAGACAAGCTCAACCGGGTGATGGGGGAGATCAAGAGCGGCTTCCGGCCGATGGTGGTGGGTGACGGCATCAACGATTCGCTGGCCTTGAAGGCTGGCGTGGTGGGCGTGGCCATGGGTGCGGGCGGCGCTGACATCGCACTGGCCTCGGCCGATATCGTGCTGATCGGCAGCGACCTGCGCCGCCTGGGGACTTGCGTGCGCTTGAGCCGGCAGTGCCGCAGCACGTTGCAGGTCAACGTCATCATCGGGCTGGGCTGGACGCTGGCGATTGTCGCACTGGCGGCGTTCGGGGTGCTGGGGGCTGCGGGCGCGATGATCGCCGCTATCTTGCACAACCTCAGCACCTTGCTGGTGCTCGGCAACGCCGGACGCTTGCTGCGCTTCCACGAGCCTATCGGCAAAATTTCATAATTGCCTGCAAGCCTTGATTACCGGTGCTCGCGCTGTGAGCACCGGTTTTGACAGGCTTACGTAAGTATAAAAATTCGCTTGAGCTTTGAAGAACTCTGTAACAAATTATGAGTCAGTCACGAAGAGGGTGTTCCATCGCAGGCTTCGCATTGGCTGGAAATCCGGAGTACAGGGCCGTACTCGATTTCAGATTTGTCGTCGCTCTCATAACAAGCCGATAGCCTGACGGTTCCTACTCTGGAGCCGGTTTTGGACTACCCTTTTCCGTGTTTCCGGATTAGGGGGATATCTCAATGCTTGCGCAACTTCCACCGGCGTTACAAAAGCTTCATTTGCCTCTACGACTCAAGCTTTGGGATGGCAACGAGTTCGACCTTGGGTCCGACCCAAGCGTCACCATCGTCGTGAAGGACCCCGCATTGGTGTCCGATTTCAGTCACCCCAGCCTTGACCTTCTGGGCAGCGCCTTCGTTGAAGGCCGGCTTGACCTTGTGGGTTCGATCAGCGAAGTGATGCGGGTCTGTGACGAACTGACCCTGGCCCTCGCCGACGAAGACGACACCAGCGCGCCCACCCGCACGCAGCACGACAAGGACACCGACGCCAAGTCGATCTCCTACCACTATGACCTTTCCAACGACTTCTACCGGCTGTGGCTGGACAAGGACATGGTCTATTCCTGCGCCTACTTCAAGACCGGCAACGAGACGCTGGATCAGGCGCAGCAGGACAAATTTCATCACCTGTGCCGCAAGCTGCGCCTCAAGCCCGGCGAGTATCTGCTCGACGTGGGCTGCGGCTGGGGCGGCCTGTCACGTTTCGCGGCGCGCGAGTACGGGGTGAAGGTGTTCGGCATTACCCTGAGCCGCGAGCAACTGGCGCTGGCGCGGGAGCGAGTCAAAGCCGAGGGGCTGGAGGACCGGGTGGAGCTGCAGTTGCTCGACTATCGCGACCTGCCCAAGGACGGCCGCTTCGACAAGGTCGTGAGTGTGGGCATGTTCGAGCACGTCGGCCACGCCAACCTCGACCTCTACGCCAAGTGCCTGTTCGCGGCGGTGAAGGAGGGCGGGCTGGTGATGAACCACGGCATCACTGCCAAGCACACCGATGGTCGCCCTGTGGGGCGCGGGGCGGGTGATTTCATCGACCGCTATGTGTTTCCCAACGGCGAGCTGCCGCACCTGTCGATGATCACCGGCTTCATCAGCGAGGCGGGACTTGAGGTGGTGGACGTGGAAAGCCTGCGCCTGCACTACGCCCGTACCCTGGATCACTGGAGCACGCGGCTGGAAGAAAAGCTGGAGGTGGCAGCGGCGATGGTGCCGGAGCAGGCCTTGCGGATCTTCCGCCTGTACCTGGCCGGATGCGCTTATGCGTTCTCCAAGGGCTGGATCAACCTGCATCAGATCCTGGCGGTGAAACCCCGCGCCGATGGCAGCCATGATTTGCCGTGGACCCGTGAGGATCTTTACCCCTGACCCTAACCCGTAGCAGCACGGCTTGCCGGCGGGGGCGTCGTGTCAGGCGATGCATATTTGTCTGACACACCGCCCCGCCGGCAAGCCGTGCTGCTACGAGGGATGTTTGGTCTTTAGAGAATCGGTGAAATCAGCCGCGCCACGCGCATCCCCAGACGCTGCAACTGATGCGTCTCGCGACTATCCTGCGTCGAGATTTCAACCGCGTTGGCGAAGTCGTCACTGAGCATTGCCTCCACCTCCCGAGCGAAGTCTTCGTCTACGGTCAGCAGCATCAATTCGAAATTCAGCCGGAACGAGCGGTTGTCCAGGTTGGCGCTGCCGATCGCAGTGATCTCGTTATCCACCAGCACCACCTTCTGATGCAGGAACCCCGGCTGGTAGCGGAACATGCGCACCCCTGCGCGCACCGCCTCGAACGCGAACAGGCTGGAGGCGGCGTACACGGTGTAGTGGTCGGGGCGCGATGGCAGCAGCAACCGCACGTCAACGCCGCGCAGTACCGCCAGACGCAGCGCGGCGAACACTGCCTCGTCGGGCACGAAGTAGGGCGTGGTGATCCACACCCGCTCGGTGGCTGCGTGGATCGCCTCGACGAAAAACAGCGAGCAGGTCTCCTGCCGATCCGCAGGGCCGGTGGCGAGCAACTGGCAGAGCACGCCGTCTTCGGGGTAGTGCTCGGGCAGAATCAGCGGCGGCAACTCCCGGGTTGCCCAGAACCAGTCCTCGGCAAAGGACTCCTGCAGGCACGCCACCACCGGCCCGATGATCGCCACATGGGTATCACGCCAGGGTGCCAGCGGCGGCTTGAGCCCCAGGTATTCATCACCGACGTTATGCCCGCCGACAAAGCCGCGCACGCCATCGACCACCACGATCTTGCGATGATTGCGGAAGTTGATCTGGAAGCGATTGAGCCACCCGCTTCGAGTGGCGAAGGCTTTGATCTGCACGCCACCGGCGCGCAGCTTATCGACGTAGCTGGCGGGCAGGGCGTGGCTGCCGATGCGGTCGTAGAGCACGAAAATCTCGACGCCTTCCGCGGCCTTTTCCAGAAGCAGGGTTTGCAGGCGGCGGCCCAGATCGTCGTCATGGATGATGAAGAACTGCACGAATACCACACGATTCGCCGCCCGGATCGCGTCGAATATCGCGCTGAATGTCGCATCGCCGTTAATCAGCAGCTTCACTTCGTTATTGGCCAGGCACGGCATGCGGCCCAGCTTGGGCATCGCCCGCAGTGATTCGTAGGCGTCGGAGCGCCGTGCGGCGACAGCCTCTTCGATCCAGGGCTTCCAGTTGAAATCGGCGATGGCCTCACGCATCTCGGTGTTGGCCTGACGCCGCGCCTTGATATACGCATCAAAGGTGCTGCGGCCAAAGACGAGGTAGGGAATGAGGGTGATATAGGGGATGAAAATGAGCGGCATGGCCCAGGCGATGGAGCCTTGCGCGGTGCGCACCGTCAGCAATGCATGAATCGCTGCTACGATGCCCAGCAGGTGAGTGAAGCCGATCAGATAGCCGAAAAAATACGGGCTGTGATAGTCCATGAGCGACCTTGTTGCGGATTCGATTGTGTCTAACAGACCACAGCCCGCCGCGATTGTCGCTATTTAATTCGGCCTGCAACTGGTTACCGGATTTGTCGTCTAAGCGTCATTGTCTACGGTAACGACAGGCCGCAACCGAACTGTCTCAGAAAAGAAGGAAACAGGGTTCATGAAAAAGCGCGTACTGGCGTTGATGGTGGGTCTGGCAGCGCCGTTCGTTCAGGCCCAGGTGCTGCAACCCGGATTGTGGGAACTGACGTCGAGCAACATGCAGGTCGATGGACAACAGATGCCCGACATGCAGGTCATGCTCGCCCAGCTGCAGATGATGGCTCCACAGCAACGTGCGGCCATGGAACAAATGCTGGAAAAACAAGGCATTACCCTGGGTGGCAAAGGCGTGCGGGTTTGCCTGACGCCGGAGCAGGTGAAGAACGAACAGATTCCACTGACCGATCCCAAGTCCGGGTGCAGTCAGCAAATTACTGATCGCAATGGGCCGACCTGGAAATTCAAGTTCAGTTGCCCTCGTGCACAAGGTACCGGCACCGCGCAGTTCCTCAGTGATCGCGAGTTCAACACCCACGTTGTGGGCTCGTTCAATGCCACCGGACAGCAGCAGAACGGCAGCATGGACACCAAGGCCGTCTGGCTGGGCCAGAACTGTGGAACCGTTAAGCCTCGCACCTGATTGACCGTTTGTCCGAACGCCCCGTTTACCGGGGCGTTTCTGTTTTCAGCGACCAATCCCCTGTGCATGTTCCACGTGGAACATCCTCTTGTTTCACATGAGTTTTTTGCCCTTAGCCTTTGATTTGCAGCTTAAAAGTCCGGCCAATTCTGTAAAAAGCTTCATCTTCGAGTTTCTTGCGGCATGTTATATTGTTACGAACAATGGTCATGCCTACCAGAGCCGGGATGCTCGTCTTTTTTCGGAACGTGCCATGCATCGACGTCAAATGCTGCTCAATATGCTTTTGGCCAGCGCCGCTTTCGCGCTTCCTTTCTCCGTCAATGCCACGCAGATTCGCAACGCGCGACTATGGCGCTCCGAAAACAAGTCGCGGCTGGTGTTCGACCTTAGCGGTCCGGTGAAGTACAAGACCTTCACCCTGAGTGCACCTGAACGCATCATCATCGACGTCAGCGGTGCGCGACTGGAAGGCGACTTCAGTCAACTGGCGCTGGAAAACTCGCCAATCAAGGCGATCCGCTCCGGTCACTTCGGCCAGGGGGATACCCGTATCGTGCTCGACCTGGCTTCGCCCGTGCAGCTCAACAGCTTTTTGCTCGGGCCTGAGGGCGCGCAGGGCAACCGCCTGGTGGTGGACCTGGGTCATGACGTCGCCACGCACCCTCCCGTGCAGCTGGCCGCAGCAGCGCCTGCCGCCGTCGTGGCCAAAGAGCCGCCTGCGCCGGTGCCTGACAAGAATCACCCCAAGCGCGACATCATGGTGGTGGTCGATGCCGGGCACGGCGGCAAGGACCCGGGCGCCATCGGCTCCAAGGGCGAGCGCGAGAAAGACGTGGTGTTGTCCATCGCCCAGTTGCTGGCCAAGCGGCTCAAGCGCGAGAAGGGCTTCGATGTGCGCCTGGTGCGCAACGACGACTTCTTCGTGCCGCTGCGCAAGCGCGTGGACATTGCCCGCAAATACAACGCCGACATGTTCATTTCGGTGCATGCCGATGCCGCGCCGCGCCTGACTGCATCGGGCGCGTCAGTGTTTGCCTTGTCGGAGAACGGCGCGACTTCGGCGACCGCGCGTTTCATGGCCCAGCGCGAAAACGGCGCGGACCTGATCGGCGCCAACAGCTTGCTCAACCTGAAAGACAAGGACCCGATGCTGGCCGGGGTGATTCTCGACATGTCGATGAACGCCACCATCGCCGCCAGCCTGCAACTGGGCCATACCGTGCTCGGCAGCCTGGAAGGTGTGACGACGCTGCACCAGAAGCGCGTGGAACAGGCCGGATTTGCCGTGTTGAAATCCCCGGACGTGCCATCGATTCTGGTGGAGACCGGCTTCATCTCCAACAGCCGCGACAGCCAGCGCCTGGTGACCGCGCGTCATCAGCAGGCCGTGGCCGACGGGCTGTTCGATGGCATGAAGCAGTACTTCGAGCGCAACCCTCCGGCAGGTTCGTTCATTGCCTGGCGGCAGGAGCAGAAGGCGGCGGAGCAGGCGGTGGTCTGACACCGACGCTGTTCCGCTCCTTGTAGGAGTGAGCTTGCTCGCGATTTCGTAGTGTCAGGTTGCATCTCGGTAGCTGACACGCCCCTATCGCGAGCAAGCTCACTCCTACAGGAGATCAGCGGCAGCCCATTACCCGATCACAGATAATTCTGCTCCGGCTGCCGCTGGAGCTAGACACCCGGCTGATCGTCGTCCAGCCGACTTTCTGGATATACCCCACCCACGCCTCGCCATCCGAGGCGAGCCCCGTGAAGAACGTCAGCGACCCATAGCGGCTGTTGGTCTGCGCCCAGCGTCGCTTGCCGTCGCTTTCATACCCGCGCAGGTACATGGTGGTGCCTGACATCGCCACGCTGTAGCTGTTGCCATACGCATCGAGGCACGCCAGCACTGTCGCGCTGCGCGTACACAGCGCCTGATCCAGCCTGGGCGAGGGCGGTGCGGCAAACGCCTGTGTACTCAGCAGCAGAACAAGCCCCGAGAAAATACTGAAAACCCTGACCATTGAGCCGACCTTGCAAAATAAAGTTAGCAGCTTTGTATTGTTATATTATAACGTAAAAAGCATCCGAACCTGCTACCTGATGAGACCATGATGAACCGCCTCCCCGTTACCGTCCTGTCCGGCTTTCTCGGCGCCGGCAAAAGCACGCTGCTCAACCATATCCTGCGCAACCGCGAAGACCTGCGAGTGGCGGTCATCGTCAATGACATGAGCGAAATCAACATCGATGGCGGCGAGGTCCAGCGTGACGTCAGCCTCAACCGCGCGGAAGAAAAGCTCGTGGAAATGAGCAACGGCTGCATCTGCTGCACCCTGCGCGAAGATCTTCTCGAAGAAGCCAGTCGCCTCGCGCGCGATGGCCGTTTCGACTATCTGCTGATCGAATCCACCGGCATTTCCGAGCCGCTGCCGGTGGCGGAAACCTTCACCTTTCGCGATGAGGCCGGGCAGAGTCTGGCTGATATTGCGCGCCTGGACACCATGGTCACTGTGGTCGATGGCCTGAATTTTCTTCAGGACTACCAGGCTGCGGAAAGCCTCGACTCTCGCGGTGAAACCTTGGGCGAAGATGACGAGCGTTCCATCACCGATTTGCTGATCGAGCAGGTAGAGTTCGCCGACGTGATCCTCATCAGCAAGATCGACCTCATCAGCTCGGCCGAGCGCCAGGAGTTGATGGCGATTCTGAAAAGCCTCAACAGCCAGGCGGAAATACTGCCGATGGTGATGGGCGCAGTGCCGCTGGGCAAGATTCTGGATACCGGCCGCTTCGATTTCGAGCGCGCGGCCCAGGCGCCGGGCTGGCTCAAGGAACTGCGGGGTGAGCATGTGCCGGAAACCGAAGAGTACGGCATCGCCTCGACGGCCTATCGCGCGCGCCGACCGTTTCACCCGCAGCGGTTTTTCGATTTCATCAATGGCGACTGGAGCAACGGCAAACTGCTGCGTTCCAAGGGCTTCTTCTGGCTGGCGAGCAAGCATCAGGAGGCCGGCAGTTGGTCACAGGCGGGCGGGTTGATGCGATATGGCTTCGCCGGGCGCTGGTGGCGTTTCGTGCCCAAGGAGCACTGGCCGCAGGATCAGGAAAGCACCGAGGTCATCATGCGCAACTGGATGGCGCAGAGTGGGGATTGCCGGCAGGAACTGGTATTCATCGGCCAGAATATCGATTTCGCCCGGCTGAACGCCGATCTTGATGCATGCCTGTTGACCGATGTCGAGATGGCGGTGGGTGTTGAAGGGTGGAGAGAGTTGGCCGATCCGTTTGGTGATTGGCATGGGGAAGCGGCGTAGGTCCCCCGATCAAATACCCTGCACCGTCCCGTAGCAGCACGGCCGGGCGTCGCTTCGCTTGCCGGCGTCGGCGATATCGAAACCGCCGACGCCGGCAAGCCGGACTGCTACGGGAACGGAGGTGTTCTCATTGCGCCTTCCACACACCCTTGCTCTGCTGCTCGCAAAAGGGCTTGAGGAAGGCGGCATCGCTGGCCACGCCGTAATAGTGAATGTTCTGCCGATAGGGCATATTGGCGACTTGTGCGTTGCTGCACTGGCCGAAGGACCCCGAGGGGCATTGCTCCATGTAGGCGACTTCGACCTTCTGGTCCTTGAGCTGCGGTTTGCAGAAACCGTTGCGGAAGAGATCTGGCGGAATATTGAGATTTTCCTGACAGACTTTCACGTCAAGTCGCTCGGCCTGACTATGAACCACGCAGGATTCAGCCCACGCCTGACCCGACGTGACCGCCAACAGCACCAACGCCAGCCGCACGGGCAGCCAGTTTGCTCGCATCGATTACCTCCGTCTGCGCTCATTTTCGGGAGCGACGTTCAACAATGGCCGGACATGCTGCAGAACATTCCCACCCATGTCATTGCTGGGCCTTTGGGTGCAGGCAAGACCAGCCTCATCAAGCACCTGCTTTCGCTCAAGCCAGCGGGTGAGCGCTGGGCCATTCTGATCAACGAATTCGGTCAGATCGGCCTGGACGCTGCGCTGCTCAGCACGGCCGAGGATGGTATCGCACTTGGCGAAGTGGCTGGTGGTTGCCTGTGCTGCGTCAATGGCGCGCCGTTCCAGATCGGCCTGGGGCGCCTTTTGCGCAAGGCAAAGCCTGACCGGCTGTTCATCGAGCCGTCCGGGCTGGGTCACCCGGTGCAACTGATGGCGCAACTGAAAGACGCGCCGTGGGCAGGCGTGCTGGCGGTGCAGCCTTGCGTCATGGTGCTCGATGCACTGGCGCTGGTCCAGGGCAAGCCGTTGCCCGCAACCCAGCACGATGCGATGACGGACGCCGGGCTGCTGGTGCTGAACAAGTCGGCGGGGCTGGACGCAGCGGCTCGACAGGCAATCATCCACTCGCTGCCTGATCGCCCTGTGGTCTGGACCGAGTCGGGCGTCGTTGCGCTGGATCAACTGCCCGGTATCGACGTGCGTGCGCGGGAGGGTGTGGATAACTTCGTTGCGCCCAGGACCCTGGCGCAGATGCCGGCCGTCTGGACCGACCCGATGACGCCGATCTGCCTGAGCCAGGCGCAGCCCGAGGGTTGGAGCATCGGCTGGCGTTGGCATCCGGATCGGGTGTTCGACGCAGGCAAAGTGCGCGAATGGCTGCAAAGCCTTGGCTGGCGCCGCGCCAAGCTGGTTATCCACAGTCAGGATGGGTGGGTGTCGGGCAACGGGCTCGATGGCAGCGACATCCAGTGGGCGCCCAGTGAGTGGCGCAAGGATTCGCGGTTGGAGTTGATCTTTGCCGAGCCGCAGGATGAGGCGCAGTTGAGCGAGCGATTGACCGGTTGCAGGGTCTAGAGGCCGCTCACTGCTTCCACTTGTTGTGTTCCTGGCGCCACTCGTTGAGCTGGATGATTTCCGCGGTCGGCTTGGGATTCTTGATTTCGAACGGGTAGGGCGCCAGTTCGATCTGGGCGGTGTGCTTGCCGAACATGGTGATGGTGCCGGGGTGGCGTTGCTCGCCCGTCACGGTGAACTCGAAGTTGTACACCCGGGCCAGGCGTTTGCGGCCCTCGTTGTCGCGCTTGAAGGTGATACGACGCAGGGCGACGTTGCCATCGAGCAATTCGATGTCGAGCTTGGCACAGTGCTGTTTCACGCGCTCAAGGGCACGTTCGCGCAGGCCATGGGAATGCCACAGCCAGGCGCCAGCGGTTGCCAGCAGCATCAGGACGAAAATGTTGCCCAGGGTCAGCATGGAAAGAGAGCTCCAACGGAAGATGTTCAGCTTAACTGCCTCAGGTCACCGACAGCCATAGTCCGGTCGTTTAATTTCGCTTCACTTCGTCCGGCTTCACTACTAAGGTGCTTTCCCGGCTTCAGGAACCTGTCATGAAACGTTCGCCTCATTTACTCGCCATCCAGTCTCACGTGGTCTTCGGACATGCTGGCAACAGCGCTGCGGTATTTCCCATGCAGCGGATCGGCATCAATGTCTGGCCGCTCAACACCGTGCAGTTCTCCAACCACACTCAGTATGGACACTGGGCGGGCGAAGTGTTGGCGCCGCAGCAAATTCCTGCGCTGGTCGAAGGGATCGCGGCCATCGGCGAGCTGGGCAATTGCGATGCGGTATTGTCGGGCTATCTGGGTAGCGCGGCGCAGGGGCGGGCGATTCTGACGGCAGTGGCGCAGATCAAGCGCGCCAACCCCCGTGCGTTGTACCTGTGTGATCCGGTCATGGGGCACCCCGAGAAAGGCTGCATCGTGCCCCAGGAAGTCAGTGATTTCCTGCTGCAGGAAGCGGCGGCGGTGGCGGATTTCCTTTGCCCGAACCAGTTGGAACTGGACAGCTTTTCAGGGCGCAAGCCAAGCTCCTTGATGGATTGCCTAGCCATGGCCCGCGCATTGTTGGCCCGGGGGCCGAAGGCCATCGTGGTCAAGCACCTGGATTACCCCGGAAAACCTGCCGACGGCTTTGAAATGCTGCTGGTGACCGAGCACGAAAGCTGGCACCTGCGCAGGCCGCTGCTGGCCTTCCCGCGCCAGCCAGTGGGCGTGGGCGACCTGACTTCGGGGCTGTTCCTGTCGAGGGTGTTGCTGGGGGATGATTTGCGCAGCGCCTTCGAATACACGGCCTCGGCGGTGCATGAGGTGCTGCTGGAGACCCAGGCGTGCGGCAGTTACGAGCTGGAACTGGTACGCGCCCAGGACCGGATCGCGCATCCGCGCGTGAAGTTCGAGGCGGTTCGGCTGGGCGCTTGACGAAGATCCCGTAGCAGCACGGCTTGCCGGCGGGGGCGGTGTGTCAGGTTATGCATATTTGTCTGACACACCGCCCCGCCGGCAAGCCGTGCTGCTACGGATAGTGTGGCGTCAGATCAGACGCCATCCTCACGGATTTCGCGGTAGCGCTTTTCCAGTTCCTGGCGGATCTGGCGGCGTTGCTGGGCCTGGACGTAGCGGCGCTTGCCCTCGCTGGTCTCGGGCACCAGAGGCGGCACGCTCACCGGCTTGCGCTGGTCATCCACGGCCACCATGGTGAAGAAGCAGCTGTTGGAGTGACGCACCGAGCGCTCGCGGATGTTCTCGGTCACGACCTTGATCCCGACTTCCATCGAGGTGTTGCCGGTGTAGTTCACCGAGGCGAGAAAGGTCACCAGCTCGCCGACATGCACCGGCTCGCGGAAAATCACCTGATCCACCGACAGCGTCACGACATAACGGCCGGCGTAACGGGCCGCGCAGGCGTAAGCCACTTCGTCGAGGTATTTGAGCAGGGTGCCGCCGTGCACGTTGCCAGAGAAGTTGGCCATGTCCGGGGTCATCAATACAGTCATCGACAGCTGGGCGTTTCCGGGTTCCATAGCGTGCTCACGGTCAATTGAGTCAAGTTGGCACCTTGGACGGTGCTCGGGTGTGGATTGGCAATCAAAGCCAACGTTATCGGGACGCAAACCGCCGCGTCGTCGTCACGCTTGAAGCCTATCTGTTTCTATATATTGCACCGGCTTTATCGGCTTTTGTGCGGTGTTAACCTGCAAAAACCCTTGGATGGGGTAATTCCTGCGTTCCTGTCAGATTAAACCGACACCGTTGGCGGCTTTTCGCACAGCAGTCGCTTCTCTATCGAGGCGAGAACGCGCATACCATTGCTAGTGACAAGGAGCCGCGCCCATGCACGCCATCAGTTTCATTCAGGATCTGGCCGTCATCATGCTCGTGGCCGGGGTGGTGACGGTGCTGTTTCATCGTCTCAAACAACCGGTGGTGCTGGGCTATATCGTGGCCGGCTTCATCATCGGTCCGCACACCCCGCCGTTCGGCCTGATCCACGACGAAGACACCATCAAGACCCTGGCCGAGCTTGGAGTGATCTTCCTGATGTTCTGCCTGGGGCTCGAATTCAGCCTGCGCAAACTGTTCAAGGTCGGCGCCACGGCGTTCATTGCCGCGTTTCTCGAAATCATGCTGATGATCTGGATCGGCTACGAGATCGGCCAGTATTTCGGCTGGAGCACCATGGATTCCCTGTTCCTGGGGGCGATCCTGGCCATTTCCTCCACGACCATCATCGTCAAGGCCCTCAACGACCTGAAGATGAAAAACCAGCGGTTTGCCCAACTGATCTTCGGCGTGCTGATCGTCGAGGACATATTGGGTATCGGTATCATCGCCTTGCTGTCCGGCATCGCGGTCAGCGGCACGGTCAGTTCCGGCGAAGTCTTCTCCACCGTGGGCAAGCTCTCGCTGTTCATGATTGTCGCCCTGGTCATTGGCATTCTTCTGGTGCCGCGCCTGTTGGCCTACGTGGCGCAGTTCGAAAGCAACGAGATGCTGCTCATCACCGTATTGGGCCTGTGTTTCGGCTTCTGCCTGCTGGTGGTGAAGCTGGAATACAGCATGGTGCTCGGTGCGTTCCTGATCGGCGCGATCATGGCCGAATCCCGGCAATTGATGAAAATCGAGCACCTGATCGAACCCATTCGCGACATGTTCAGCGCCATCTTCTTCGTCGCCATCGGTTTGATGATCGATCCGAAGATCCTGCTCGACTATGCCTGGCCAATCGCAGTCATCACCGTGGCCGTGGTGCTGGGCAAGATGTTGTCCTGCGGACTGGGGGCATTCATTGCCGGTAACGACGGCAAGACTTCACTGCGGGTCGGGATGGGCCTGTCACAGATTGGCGAATTTTCTTTCATCATCGCGGCGCTGGGTATGACGTTGCAGGTCACCAGCGACTTCCTCTATCCGGTCGCGGTGGCTGTGTCGGCGATCACCACGCTGCTGACGCCTTACCTGATCCGGGCGGCCGATCCGCTCTCGCACTCCCTGGGCAATATCGTGCCTGCGCGCGTCGCCCGGGTTTTCGGCCTGTACGGGGAATGGCTGCGCAGCATCCAGCCCCAGGGGCAGGGCGCGTTGCTGGCATCGATGATTCGCAAGATTCTGCTGCAAGTGGGCGTGAACCTGGCGCTGGTGGTGGCGATCTTCTTCTGCGGCGGGTATTTCGGCGAGCGCATCGGCGAATACTTCAGCGAGTGGGTCAGTGAAGTCGGCCAGCAGAAGGCATGGGTCTGGGGCGCGTCGTTGCTGCTGTCGCTGCCGTTCCTGATCGCGGCCTATCGCAAGCTCAAGGCGCTGTCGATGCTGCTGGCAGAGATGGGGGTCAAGCCGGAAATGGCGGGGCGCCATACCGAGCGGGTGCGCCGGGTGATCGCCGAAGTGATCCCGCTGCTGTCGCTGTCGGTGCTGTTTGTGCTGATCGCATTGCTCTCGGCGAGCATGCTGCCGACCAGCGAGTGGCTGCTGCTGATCGTGATGGTCGCGGCGGTGGTGGCCGCCGTGCTGTGGCGCTGGTTCATCCGCGTGCACACGCGCATGCAGATCGCGCTGCTGGAGACGCTGGGCAACAACCAGGAACCTTCGGAGCGCTAAGCTCGCAAACTTGAGCCCCGAAGGTCGAAAGGTGAGGGCAGGCGCGGCTCAGCTTTCCAGCCAGACGTCCCGCGCCCAGTGCCACACCGATTCCCAGCTTTCTTCGGTGACCAGCTCTTCTTCGCCGGACCACAGCACCACGGTGCCGTCTTCCTCGACGCAGTAGTAGTCGTCACCGTCCTGGCAGATCGGGATCAGGTCGCGGGGCACGCCTGCGTCCCAGGCGTTGGCCGCCACTTCCGGCAGGTAGGTGTGCGAGCCGGGGTCGGTGACCGTGACCGGCTCCAGGCTGCCGTATACCACGTCGCTGACCGTCAGCAGAAATTCCTTGAACACGAAAGGAATGTTGATGAACAGCTCTTCTTCGATTTCGACCAGCTGATCTTCGTCCGGCAGCTCAAGCGGGACGGGAACCGGCTCATTGGCTTCACGGAGTTGTTCGATGACTTCTTCCACGACGTGGATCCTCTAACAAATTGCGCGGGTTATACAGTAGCTTAAAGACATCACCAAATTAATCGCAGAACTCAAAAAAGCAAAACCCCGAAACGAGTTCGGGGTTTTTGACTAGAGCGATGCCGCAGAGTTTCAGCCGTTCTGGCGAATACCTGCCACCAGCCAAGGCTGGTTCTCGCCCGGGGCGCGTTCCATGTTCCAGCTTTCGCTGAACACTTCACCCTGGTCGAAACGCGAAGTCTTCGAGACGCCGCTGAAGGTCAGCGTGGCAATGGTCTTGTCGGCGCGATCGTCGACACCTTCCAGTTGCACGCTCAGGTTGTCGATGTAGGTCGACTGGAAGCCGTCGCCCAGGTCGGCACGTTCCTTTTTCAGGAACTGCAGCATTTGCGGGGTCACGAACTCGGCGATCTTGTCCATCTCGTTCGCGTCCCAGTGCTGCTGCAGCGACTGGAAGTGATTGCGTGCGGCTTCAATGAAGCGCTCTTCGTTGAACCAGGCTGGTGCGTTGATCACCGGACGGGCCGACGCGGCAGGCGAACCGCCGAACATCGAGTTGGTGTTCTGCGCAGGCTGCTCGATGGTTTCACGCTGGTACGGAGCACCGGCTGGAGCCATGTGTGGCTGCTGTTTGCGACGACGGGCCGCGATGAAGCGGAAGATCACGAAGGCGATGACCGCCATGATCAGGATGTCGAAGAACTGCATGCCCTGGAAACCGCCGCCCATGAACATGGAGGCCAGCAGGCCACCGGCAGCGATACCGGCCAATGGACCCAGCCATTTGGAAGCACCGCCTGCCGCAGGCGCAGGGCGACCGGCGGCGTTAGGTGCTGCGGCTGGAGCGGATGGTGCTGTCTGACGCGCCTGGTGGCTAGGCGCCGAGCCCATGCTCTTGCCGCCACCGAAACGCGCGGCGTTGGCATCCAGACTCATGGTGAGCCCGATGACCAGCGCCAAGGCGATGCTTAGAAAACGTTGCATATAGGGAATTCCCGTTTGTGGATTGCACGCGCGCCATATTGAACAGGACAAATGTGTCTGACCAGCGACCATATGTTTCTGGCTTTTGCGTGGATCTCAATAGAGCCCGTACTACTTGGGTCGTAGGGCAGTTGAGAAAGTTCTGTAGGAAAGATGGGGGCGCAACGTAGGAATGCAAGTGGACCCTGTAGGAGCGCGCTTGCCCGCGATTGCGGTGTGTCTGAATCCGATGTGGGTCTGATACACCGCCGTCGTCCGAATGCGGCCCAGACCAAGCGCGCTCCTACAGAGGTCCGGCGTCAGACCGGAATCAAACCGGCTCCAGCTTCGCGTAGCCCAGCATCAGCCACTTGCTGCCTTCGGCGAAGTTCACCTGGACCCGCGCCTGGGCGCCCGAGCCTTCGAAGTTGAGGATCACGCCTTCGCCGAACACCGCGTGCTGCACGCGCTGGCCGAGGGAGAACTGGCTCTGGGGGATGCCTTCGCCGTCGAACAGCCGGCTGGGCGCCATGGTCTTGGAGCCGCCGAACGGGCGCGAGACGCTGTTGGACAGGCGCACTTCCTGAATCAGATTCGGTGGAACCTCGCGTACGAAGCGCGACACCTTGTTGTAGGTCTCGCTGCCGTACAGGCGTCGGGTTTCGGCGTAGGTCAGCACCAGGTGCTGCATCGCGCGGGTGATGCCGACGTAGGCCAGGCGGCGTTCTTCTTCAAGACGGCCGGGCTCTTCCAGGCTCATCTTGTGCGGGAACAGGCCTTCTTCCATGCCGACCAGGAACACGTAAGGGAACTCCAGGCCCTTGGCGCTGTGCAGCGTCATCAGTTGGATGCTGTCTTCGTGTTCATCGGCCTGGGTATCGCCGGCTTCCAGCGATGCGTGGCCGAGGAATGCGGCCAGCGGCGTCAGGTCTTCCTCGCCCTCGCTGGTTTCGAACGCGCGGGCGGCGCTGACCAGTTCCTCAAGGTTTTCTACCCGAGCCTGGCCCTTCTCGCCTTTCTCTTCCTGATGATAGGTGATCAGACCCGACTGCTCGATGACGGTCTGGGTCATCAGGTGCAGCGGCATGTCCATGACCTTGGCCGAGAGGTTCTCGATCAGCTCGATAAAGGCGCCCAGCGCACTGGCGGCGCGCCCGGTGACTCCTTTGTTGGCCACCAGCAGGCGCACCGATTCCCACATCGACACGTCGGCGTGGCGGGCGTGCTCGCGGATCGCCTCGACGGTCTTCTCGCCGATGCCTCGCGGCGGCACGTTGATCACGCGCTCAAGGGCCGAATCGTTGCCACGGCCATCGAGCAGGCGCAGATAGGCCATGGCGTTCTTGATCTCGGCGCGCTCGAAGAAGCGCTGGCCGCCATAGATACGGTAGGGGATGCGCTCGCGCAGCAAGGCCTCTTCCAGCACCCGGGACTGGGCGTTGGAGCGGTAGAGAATGGCGATATCGCTGCGCGACATGCCGGTCTTGATCGCGCTTTCGATGGTCTCGACCACGTAGCGCGCTTCGTCGTGTTCGTTGAACGCGGCGTACAGGCTGATCAACTCGCCGTCGCCGACGTCGGTCCACAGCTCCTTGCCCAAGCGGCCGCTGTTGTTGACGATCAGCCCGTTGGCGGCTTTCAGGATGCTGGCCGTGGAGCGATAGTTCTGCTCCAGGCGTATGGTTTCGGTGTCCGGGAAGTCGTCGGAATACTGATGAATATTCTCGATCTTCGCGCCGCGCCAGCCGTAAATCGACTGGTCGTCGTCGCCGACCACCATCAGACTGTCGCCGCCCTTGGCCAGCAGGCGCAACCAGGCGTACTGCACGGCGTTGGTGTCCTGGAATTCGTCCACCAGGATGTGACGGAAGCGGCGCTGGTAGTGCTCCAGCAGGCCCGGATTGTCGCGCCACAGGTCCAGCGCGCGCAGCAGCAGTTCCGAGAAGTCGATGACGCTGGCGCGCTGGCAAGCCGCCTCGTACGCCTCGTAGATCGCCTTCATGGTGCCCAGGAACATGTCGCCGGCGGCCTGGATATGCTTGGGCCGCAGGCCTTCGTCTTTCTGACCGTTGATGAACCACTGGGCCTGACGCGCAGGCCATTTCTGCTCGTCCAGGCCCATCTCGCGGATCACGCGCTTGACCAGCCGCTGCTGGTCGTCGCTGTCCAGGATCTGGAAATTCTGGTTCAGCCCCGCTTCCTGCCAGTGCGCCCGCAGCAGGCGGTGCGCCAGGCCGTGGAACGTGCCGACCCACATGCCCGCCGGGCTGATGCCCATCAGTTGCTCGATGCGATGACGCATCTCGGCGGCGGCCTTGTTGGTGAACGTCACCGACAGGACCGAGTGCGGCGAGGCGTTCTCGACCTGCATCAGCCAGGCGATGCGGTGCACGAGCACACGGGTTTTGCCGGAACCAGCGCCGGCCAGGACCAACTGACGACCCACGGAGGCGGCGACCGCCTGGCGTTGGGCATCGTTGAGGGAATTGAGCAGGAGGGAGAGGTCATCAGTATGCATCGGCGCATTCTAGGGTGCGGCGGGGATGGCGGGCAAACTCTAACGCCGGTCGGTCGAGAACATCACATTGAAAACCTGTAGGAGTGAGCTTGCTCGCGATAGCGTTCTGACAGGCGCAACTGATGTGGTGCCTGAAATGCCGTCATCGCGAGCAAGCTCACTCCTACAGGCCCGCAGCGTTCTTGGTGTCAAGTTGCGGTCCGTGGCGGCCCCCGGCCATTCATGCAATTTATTTTTCTGACTGTATGGTCCGTGCGGTGGCTTGTGTATGCTCCGCTGACGTTCAAGGCCCACTAATTACAAGAATTGCCATGATCTCCAGCAAAGACGCCCCGGCCGACTCTGTGGCGACACGCCGCGTCATCCGCAAACAGTTCGCGACCCAGCTTGCCGTCGAGCGCACACGTCTTCTTTATCAAGGCTCGCTGCTGCCGACCTTGTTCATGTTCATCAACGGCATGCTCTGCGCCTGGCTGCTCTGGAGCCCTGAACGCTATCTGTTGGTGGGCATCTGGGTCGGCTGGCTGTCGGCGCTGGTGTGTCTGCGGGTGTTGCAGGTGGCCGCGTTTCGCGCAGCACCGCCTGAGCGCCAGGCGCAGCCGATCTGGCGGCGCATGTTTCTCGCCGGGGCCTGCGTCAGCGGCCTGACGCTGGCCAGTGCGGCGCTGGTGGTGGTGCCCGTTGAAAGCTTCCTCCAGCAAGCCTGGGTCTTCGGCCTTATCGGCGCGGCGACCCTGTCGGCCAGTGTGGCTTATGCCGCCAGCATTCCGGCGTTCCTGACGTTTACCGTGCCTTGCCTGGCCCCGCCGATCGTTTACCTGTTCTGGGGCGGTGATGTGCCGTTGCGCGGCTGGGCGTGGCTGGGTCTGATCCTTCTATTGGCGCTGATCGTGGTGAGCGCGCAGGTCAACCGGTTGATCCAGCGCGGCCTGACCCGACGCTTTCAGAACCTGGCCCTGATCGAGCATCTGCAAGAGGCCCAGGCCAAAAGCGAGGCGCTCAATCAGGAGCTGGCCCGGCAGTACGAAGAACGCACCCGCTACCTGTCGCACTACGACGAACTGACCGGCCTTGCCAATCGTTCGCTGTTCAACGAGCGGCTGCGCGAGGCCAATCAGCGTGTTCGACAAGGCGGGCAGAACCTGGCCTTGCTGCACATCAACCTGGATCGCTTCAAGCTGCTCAACGACAGCCTGGGGCTGGATGTCGCTGACCAGTTGCTGCGTCAGGTCGGGCGCCGCCTGAGTGCCGAACTGTCCGACGCCGACACCATTGCCCGGCTGTCCGCCGATGAGTTCGCAGTGCTGTTCGACACCCACGGCAACCTCACCACGCTGGCCCGCACCACCACGCGCCTGCTGGCCAAGCTGCGTGCGCCTTTGTCGGTGAGTGGGCATGAACTGGTCGTCAATGCCTCCATCGGCATCGCGCTGTTGCCCGAATCGGGCAAGGACGTGGTCGCGCTGGTCAGCCAGGCCAACATGGCGATGCAACACGCCAAGCACCTGGGCGGGAACAACTTCCAGTTCTACACCGACAGCCTTCAGGCGCGCACCCTGGAGCGGTTGCAAATGGAGATTCAACTGCGCCGCGCCATCGAGGAAGGGCAGCTTGAAGTGTTTTATCAACCCAAGCTTGAGCTGGCGACCGGGCTGCTGAATTCCGCCGAGGCGCTGGTGCGCTGGCGGCATCCGGTCCGGGGCATGGTGCCGCCGGGGGAGTTCATCGGGCTGGCGGAGGAGAGCGGGCTGATCGCCGATATCGGGGAGTTCGTCCTGCGCCGCGCCTGTCGGCAGGCGTGCGAGTGGCAACGCAGCGGCCTGGCGCCGATCCGGGTGTCGGTGAACCTGTCCGTGCACCAGTTGCGTCAGGGCAAGCTGGTCAGCCTGGTGCGCCAGGTGCTCGATGAAACCGGGCTGATGCCCGAATACCTTGAACTGGAATTGACCGAAAGCCAGTTGCTCGACAGTGTCGAACACATCATCAGCACCTTCCAGCAGTTGCGTGAGCTGGGGGTGAAGCTGGCCATCGACGATTTTGGTACCGGCTATTCATCCCTGAGTTACCTCAAGCGTTTTCCGGTGGACTACGTCAAGATCGACCAGGCGTTCATTCGTGGCCTGAACGAGGGCACCGAAGACGCGGCAATCACTCGCGCCATCATCGCCATGGCCCACAGCCTGGGCCTGAAAGTGGTGGCCGAGGGCGTGGAAGACGCGCAGCAGTTGGCGTTTCTGCGGGCACATGCCTGCGATGAGGTGCAAGGCTACCTGATCAGTCGGCCGGTGGAGGCGAGTGCGATGGGCAATGTCCTGCGTGATTGTGTAGTGGGTGCCTGGAGTCATGCGTGAAAAGTCCTACACTCCACGGCGACGAGTCGCTCACAAACGATCGTTTGAGCATTGCAGGCTCGTTTAGCTGTGCGGCTTGCAGGTCATGTAGTATAACTACAAGAAAGCTACAACCCGGCCCATCCTTCTAATGAGTCCTGTCCTTTGAATCTGTTGCAGCACATCGCCCAGTCCCGCCATCTCTTGCGTAAGTCGGAGCTCAAGGTAGCCGACCATGTGCTGCTCGATCCTGCGGCAGTGATGCATAGCTCCATGGCCGATCTGGCCCATAGCGTCGGCATCAGCGAACCCACCATCGTGCGCTTTTGCCGAGCCATCGGCTGCACCGGGTTCCAGGACCTGAAGCTCAAGCTGGCCCAGAGCCTGGCCGCTGGCGCAAGCTTCGGGCAGTTCGCGATCCACGAAGACGATTCGGTCGCGGACTACAGCCTGAAAATCTTCGACACCACGCTGCACACGCTGATGGAAGTGCGCGAGAAGCTCGACCCTCACGCGCTGCAGGCGGCCGTGTCGGTGATGGCCTCGGCCCATCGGGTGGAGTTCTATGGCTTCGGTGCATCGGGAGCTGTAGCGGCTGACGCCCAGCACAAGTTCTTCCGACTGTTGCTGACGGCTGCGTCCTACTCGGATCCGCACATGCAGGCCATGTCGGCCGTGACGCTCAAGCCTACCGATGTCGCGGTGTGCATTTCGCAGTCGGGGCGCTCCAAAGACCTGCTCATCACCGCCAACCTGGTGCGTGAGAGCGGCGCCAACCTGATTACCCTGTGCCCGAGCCAGACCCCGCTGGCGGAACTGTCGACGGTCAACCTGGCCATCGACGTTCACGAAGACACCGAGATCTATACGCCGCTGACCTCGCGCATCGCGCATCTGGTGGTCATCGACGTGCTGGCTATGGGCGTCGCCATGGCTCGCGGCCCAAGCCTGGTCAACCACCTCAAGAGCGTGAAGCGCAGCTTGCGCAGCCTGCGTCTGTCGCCCAAGTCGATCAAGTCATCGGAAGATTGAAAGCCTTCACCAACTTGTAACGCTTTCGCCGCTTGATCGTCACGCCCCAAGGCCACCCTGTACTCCCGCACACGCAATGGGAGACAGGATATGCCTCGGCACTACGATGACTCACAGACCTCCAACGTCAAAACCCGCCGTCAGCAGGAAGACCAGCGCCGCATGGCGTTTCGGCGTGCGATTGAAACGCGGTTCGAAGACCGCCGCCTGACCCTCGAATTCGACGATTACCTCGATGTCTCCGGTTCCTTCTGGCAGAGCGCTAGCGCTGCGGAAGCTGGCCATCAAAACGCGCGACCAGCTCGCTGATCTGTGCACGTTCGGTGCGGATGAACGCAAGGAAGGCGTGAGCCACCGGCGATAGGCGCTTATCCCTGGCCTGTACCACGCACCAGCTGCGATACAGCGGCAGCTCGGCCACCGGCAGCTCTTTGAGGGTTGCGGTGGCCAGTTCCAGGCTCAGCGCATGCCGTGTCAGCAGGGCCACACCCAGCCCCGCCACCACGCATTCGCGCTGCGCTTCGGCCGAGGACACTTCAAGCGTGTGCTCGAAGTGAATGCGCTTTTCCTTGAAATACTCTTCACAGGCCCGGCGCGTTCCCGAGCCGTGTTCGCGAACTACCAGTGTGTGGCCTTCAAGATCCTTGAGGGTTGGATTGGCCAGCTGCGACAGCGGGTGGTCCGGACGCGCGACGGCGACAATCGGGTTATTGAGAAACGGCAGAAACTCCAGCCCCATGTCCTGCGGCACCATCGACATCACCACCAGATCGTCACGGTTGTCTGAAAGCCTGCGAATCACCTGCGCTCGGTTGACCACAGTGAGGTTGAGCATGACTTCGGGGTATTGGCGCTTAAAAGCCGCGAACAGGTGAGGAACGAAGTACTTGGCGCTGGATTCGATCGCAAGCTTGAGTTGCCCCTGCAACGAGCCCTGCATGTCGGAGAGCTGCATGTCGAGGTTTTCCAGACGCCCGAAAATGTCACGGCTGGCCAATTGCAGCGCCTCGGCGGCTTCGGTCAGGTACAGCTTCTTGCCGACGTACTCGAACAAAGGCTGCCCGATCAGCTCCTCGAGCTGACGAATCTGCAGGCTGACGGCCGGTTGCGTGAGAGACATTTCCTCAGCCGCGCGGCTGTAGGACCGCAGATCGCAGACTTCATTGAAGATCCGCAATTGACGCAATGTCATACGCATCAATGACTTACGCAATTTTCAAGCACTCCGCCAATGGCTGAAAGGTTAACTATAAGGTTTTACTTATGTTTAACCCAATTTTTACTCATTTTGGTTAATTGCTGATTCGTCATAGGGTGAGGCCATCGCTGCGACGCAACATGCCGCAACATTGATGTAGCGCAACGTCGCTTCGTACAGACCGGGTCTCCGGTCCGTCTGATCATCGGTCGAGGAAATGCCAGTGATAACAAAAATCCTGATCGCCAACCGTGGGGAAATTGCTGTTCGTATCGTGCGCGCCTGCGCCGAGATGGGCATCCGTTCGGTTGCGATCTACTCCGACGCGGACCGCCATGCGCTCCATGTGAAGCGTGCGGACGAGGCTTATGGCATTGGTTCCGAACCGCTCGAGGGTTACCTGAACCCGCGCAAGTTGGTGAACCTGGCCGTGGAAACCGGTTGCGACGCACTGCACCCAGGTTATGGCTTCCTCTCTGAAAACGCCGAACTGGCGGACATCTGCGCCGAACGTGGAATCAAGTTCATCGGTCCTTCGGCTGAAGTCATTCGCCGCATGGGCGACAAGACCGAAGCGCGCCGCAGCATGATCAAGGCCGGGGTTCCGGTCACGCCAGGCACCGAAGGCAACGTCGCGGACATCGCCGAGGCCCTGGACGAAGGCGAACGTATCGGCTATCCGGTGATGCTCAAGGCCACTTCCGGCGGTGGCGGGCGCGGCATTCGTCGCTGCAACAGTCGTGAAGAGCTTGAACAGGCGTTCCCTCGGGTCATTTCCGAGGCGACCAAGGCCTTCGGCAAGGCCGAAGTGTTCCTGGAAAAATGCATTGTCAATCCCAAGCACATCGAGGCGCAGATCCTCGGCGACAGCTTTGGCAATGTGGTGCACCTGTTCGAACGTGACTGCTCGATCCAGCGCCGCAACCAGAAGCTGATCGAGATTGCCCCGAGCCCTCAGCTGACCCCAGAACAGCGCGCCTACATCGGCGACCTGTCGGTGCGCGCGGCCAAGGCCGTGGGCTACGAGAACGCCGGTACCGTGGAGTTCCTGCTCGCCGAGGGCGAGGTGTACTTCATGGAAATGAACACCCGGGTGCAGGTGGAACACACCATCACCGAGGAAATCACCGGGATCGACATCGTTCGCGAGCAGATTCGCATCGCCTCCGGGCTGCCGCTGTCGGTCAAGCAGGAAGACATCATCCACCGTGGTTTCGCGCTGCAGTTCCGCATCAACGCCGAAGACCCGAAGAACAACTTCCTGCCCAGCTTCGGCAAAATCACCCGTTACTACGCGCCCGGCGGGCCCGGTGTGCGGACCGATACGGCGATCTACACCGGTTACACCATTCCGCCGTTCTATGACTCGATGTGCCTGAAGCTGATCGTCTGGGCGCTGACCTGGGAAGAGGCGATGGACCGTGGCCTGCGCGCGCTGGATGACATGCGCCTGCAAGGCGTGAAGACCACCGCCGCGTATTACCAGGAAATCCTGCGCAATCCGGAGTTCCGCAGCGGACAGTTCAACACCAGCTTCGTTGAAAGCCACCCTGAACTGACCAACTACTCGATCAAGCGCAAACCCGAAGAGCTGGCCCTGGCCATCGCCGCCGCCATTGCCGCCCACGCAGGACTTTGAATGCAGCTGCAAGCTGCAAGCGGCAAGCTACAAGTCAAAGCGGATCGGCTTTTTCTTGCGGCTTGTAGCTTGAAGCTTGGAGCTATGAGGAGATAAGAATGACGAAGAAGATCTTTGTAACCGACACCATCCTGCGCGACGCCCACCAATCGCTGCTCGCCACCCGCATGCGCACCGAAGACATGCTGCCGATCTGCGAGAAGCTCGACAAAGTCGGCTACTGGTCGCTGGAAGTCTGGGGCGGCGCGACGTTCGACGCCTGCGTGCGCTTCCTGAAGGAAGACCCGTGGGAGCGCCTGCGCCAACTGCGCGCTGCGCTGCCCAACACTCGCCTGCAAATGCTCCTGCGCGGCCAGAACCTGCTTGGCTATCGTCACTACAGCGACGACGTGGTCAAGGCCTTCGTCGCCAAGGCGGCGGTCAACGGGATCGACGTGTTCCGCATCTTCGACGCCATGAACGACGTGCGTAACCTGCGCGTGGCCATCGAGGCGGTGAAGGCTGCGGGCAAACATGCCCAAGGCACCATCGCGTATACCGTCAGCCCCGTGCATACCATCGAGGCCTTTGTTGCTCAGGCCAAGCAGATGGAGGCCATGGGTTGCGACTCCGTGGCGATCAAGGACATGGCTGGTCTGCTCACGCCGTTCGCGGCTGGCGAACTGGTCAAGGCGTTGAAAGCCGAGCAGTCGCTGCCGGTGTTCATCCACTCCCACGACACCGCTGGCCTGGCTGCGATGTGTCAGCTCAAGGCGGTGGAAAACGGCGTCGATCACATCGACACCGCGATCTCCAGCTTCGCCTGGGGCACCAGCCACCCTGGCACCGAGTCGATGGTTGCTGCGCTCAAGGGCAGCGAATTCGACACCGGCCTGGATCTGGAGCTGCTGCAGGAAATCGGCCTGTATTTCTACGCCGTGCGTAAGAAATATCACCAGTTCGAGAGCGAATTCACCGCAGTCGACACTCGTGTGCAGGTCAACCAGGTGCCGGGCGGCATGATTTCCAACCTGGCCAACCAGCTCAAGGAACAGGGCGCCCTTAACCGCATGGCCGAAGTGCTGGCCGAGATCCCGCGCGTGCGCAAGGACCTGGGCTACCCGCCGCTGGTGACCCCGACTTCGCAGATCGTCGGCACCCAGGCGTTCTTCAACGTGCTGGCTGGCGAGCGCTACAAGACCATCACCAACGAAGTGAAGCTGTACCTCACCGGCGGCTACGGCAAGGCGCCGGGCGAGGTGGACGAGAAGCTTCGTCGTCAGGCCATCGGCAACGAAGAGCTGATCGACGTGCGCCCGGCCGACCTGCTCAAGCCGGAAATGACCAAGCTGCGTGGCGAAATCGGCGCACTGGCTCAATCCGAAGAGGATGTGCTGACTTACGCGATGTTTCCGGACATTGGCCGCAAGTTCCTCGAAGAACGTGCAGCCGGCACCTTGGCGCCAGAGCCGCTGCTGCCGATTCCGGAGCCGGGCACCGTGGCCAGGGCGGGCGGCGAGGGCGTTCCGACCGAGTTCGTCATTGACGTACACGGCGAAAGCTATCGTGTCGACATCACCGGCGTGGGCGTCAAGGCCGAGGGCAAGCGCCACTTCTACCTGTCCATCGATGGCATGCCGGAAGAGGTGGTGTTCGAACCGCTCAACGAGTTTGTCGGCGGCGGTATCGGCAAGCGCGCCCAGGCCAGCAAACCGGGCCACGTCAGCACCACCATGCCGGGCAACATTGTCGATGTGCTGGTCAAGGAAGGCGACACAGTCAAGGTTGGCCAGGCCGTGTTGATTACCGAAGCCATGAAGATGGAAACCGAGGTACAGGCGTCGATTGCCGGCAAGATCGTGGCGATCAACGTCGCCAAGGGTGATCGCGTGAACCCGGGTGAGATTCTGATCGAGATCGAATGATCGCGATGAAGCAACGATAAACAGCCTCACGCGCATAGACGCGGGAGGCTCAATGGTTACCTCTGGGGGAGCACTCGTGGCTCCCCTTTTTTTATGCGCTCGATTTTGCGGCGCTGCAGCAGGTTCAAGGCTTTTTGTAATGCTTCTGGAAGAAGTGAAGCGCTTCCTTGAACGTCAGTTTCTTGTTGGCAACTCCAACCATGTCGTCTTCTGGCAGGTAGCTGAACTTGAGATACAGAACGTCTCCCTTGGCCTTGTCCTGATGCAGGATGCCATCGATAGCCTTCTTGAGGTCAGGCAATTTATCAAGTGCGCCGATCAGGCTTGCCCAATCAGGTGTCTTGATATAGGCGCTGTTGAGGAGAGCGGCGACCTTCACCAGCAATTCATTGACCGGGAATATGCCGGTGAAACGGGTTTTAGGCTTGAATGGGCTGATTCCCATGTAGATCTTGGGAAGCTTGGCGATCTGCGATTCAACCCCGTGTTGCTGGTGGTTGAGGAGAAACTCAGTGATCTGCACCGGGGTGCCGACGATGACCAGTGATTGCACGCCAGCTCCGGTTTCAGAAAACAGGTAGTTGCCGTTCGTGGCGGCCACGGCTTTCTTCAGCTCGCCGCGATCAATGATGACGCTGTGGAGTTTGCCCACTTTCAGTTCTGGAGCGGGGACGCGCCATGGGTTTTGAGGTTGCATATATTCTTCCTTGAATGAATCGGGTTAAGTAGGTTCGCATCCTGCGAACACTCTCACCTTAGCCTCGCATTAGCCTGCTGCTCTGTCCTTACGTGGTATTCAGCCGATTCCTACAGTGATTGCGGTGGACGGCCTCGTTTGTATTCACCGGCCGTCCGGCATGACGTTTCAAAATCGCAGGGTTACAACGCTCGGAAATGGGCAAGCGTGTCGATCTGTTTCCCGTCCTTGAAGTTATCCACAGCCAGCCAGCCGGCAAATGCCGGCTCGATCTGCGGCCATTCGCTGTCCAGGATCGAGTACCAGGCGGTGTCGCGGTTCTTGCCCTTGACGATCATGTGCTGGCGGAAGGTGCCTTCGAAACTGAAACCAAAGCGCTCGGCAGCGCGCATGGAGCGGGCGTTGTTGGCGTTGCACTTCCACTCCAGGCGGCGGTTGCCCAGCGCGAAAGATTCCTTGGCCAGCAGGTACACGGCCTCAGTGCTTTTAGGTGTGCGCTGCATCGATGCGCCGAAGGTCACGTGGCCGATTTCGATGCGCCCGGCGCTCGGCACGATGGACATCAAGCTCAGAAAGCCGTCGATAGCGCCGCTCTGCTGGTCGATGACGGTGTAGAACCAAGGGTCGGTGCTGGCTTGCAGGCCCGCGAGGTAGTCATCGAATGCTGCGCGCTCGGTGAAAGGACCGACGGCCAGGTAATCCCAGAGCTTCGGGTCCGCGCCGGGGCCTTCCAGTGCTTCCCACAGGCCGGCTGCGTGCCTGGCGGCGTCGAGTTTTTCCAGGCGTACGAAGCGTCCGTTGAGGGTGTGGGTGTCCGGCAGTTTCGCCGATTGCCAATGTGCAAGATCTGACATGTTCAGGGTATCCGTACTTACAGCGGTTTGCGGAACTGGATGAAGCCAGGGCGCTCTGCGATGCGTTCGTACAGCTGGATCGCCGTGGCGTTGGTTTCGTGGGTCAGCCAAT
Organism: Pseudomonas putida; assembly: GCF_028682175.1. Taxonomy (GTDB): domain Bacteria; phylum Pseudomonadota; class Gammaproteobacteria; order Pseudomonadales; family Pseudomonadaceae; genus Aquipseudomonas; species Aquipseudomonas putida_AD. The sequence continues at coordinate 151,284 of NZ_JANHKS010000009.1, forward strand.
GCACCTTGTCGGCACCGCCTTTTTTCGCGGCGTCGTAGACATACTCGATCAGCTTGCGACCCACACCGGTGCCGCGCTGGTCGGGCGTTACCAACAGGTCCTGCAGGTAGCAGGAGTAGTTGATGCTCCAGTTGGAGCGGTGATAAATGAAATGGACCATGCCGACCGCCTTGCCGTCTACCCAGGCAAGTGCCGCGTTGGTGGGCTCGTTGCTGTCCAGAAAACGCTGCCAGGTGCTTTGGGTCACGGCGTCCGGCAACTCGGCCTTGTAGAAGGTCAGGTAAGCCTTCCACAGTGGCAGCCAGCTGGCGTGATCGTCTGCGGTGACGGGGCGGATGTGTACGTCAGACACGGTTTTCTCCTTGGCTCATCAAGCGTGCGATTTGCTGATCGTTCTGATCCTGGCTTTCGGCCAGGCCTTTGCTCACGCCGGCGATGTCTTCGGCGCTGCGGTTCTGGTTAAGTTTGCGTTTACCTTCCAGGCGCTCGATGGGGATGGCAAAGCCGACGATGCCCTTGAGCATGCTCTGAATATAGTCGGCGGGCGCATCGCTCACGGCCCAGGGCTGGGCGCGGGCGGCTTCGTGCTTGTCGGTAAGTCCGCTGACGATGGCCAGCAACGGTTCGGGATCGGTAATGACGTGTGGCCGTCCGTACGCATGCACGGCCAGGTAGTTCCAGGTGGGCACCACTTTGCCGTGCTCGGCCTTGGCGGCATAGAACGACGGGCTGATGTAGGCATCGGCGCCCTGAAAGATGACCAGAACCTCGGCGCCGTTCGCCAACGCCTGGCATTGCGGGTTGGCCTTGGCCAGATGCCCGGTCAGGGTGCCATTGGGGCCTTGCGTCGGGTCGAGCAACAGCGGCACGTGGCTGGCCACAAGCCCGGTTTCGTCGAACGTGACCAGAGTGGCCAGGCGCGTACCTTCGACTTGCCGGAACAGGCTGGCCTGGTCCTCATCTTTGAAGTGGCGGGGTGTGTACATGGGATTTTCCTTGGCGATTGGCTCAATCCTAGGCAGGCTATTGGTCTGATGTAAGAACCATTCATGGTCAATTTCATAGGGCCAATCCAATGCCTGCCATCACCCCTTCATTGACGTTCGATTTCGCCGGCATCGAACTCGACCGCCGCCAAGGCTTGAGCCGACAGCTATACCTGGCGCTGCGCCAGCGCATCCTTGACCGGCGTCTGCGCAGCGGTACGCGGTTGCCGGCGAGTAGGGATCTGGCCAGTGCATTGTCGATATCGCGCAACAGCGTCATGCGCGCCTATGACCAGCTGTACGCCGAAGGCTTCACCGAGGGGCGGGTGGGAGATGGCACTTATGTCGCCAGCTTTGCTGATAAAACCGTCGCTTCGAAAAAACTATCCACAAAATTGTCCACAGGGTTATCCCTAGGCTTATCAACAGGTTTATCCACAAAATCGACCGATGGCACTGGAGATTTAGCCAGTAAAGTTATCCACAGTGCATCGCTGGAGCGGCTGCAGCGGCATCATTTGAGTGCGCCAAAAACCGGATTGCCAAGGGCATTTCGGGTTGGGGTGCCGGCGTTCGACCTGTTCCCGTTCGATGTGTGGGGCAAGCTGCACGCGGCTTTCTGGCGAAAACCCGGCCTGCATCAGCTCGGTTATGGCGACCCGGCAGGCGAGTGGCGGCTGCGCGAACTGATCGCCGTGTATTTAAGAACGTCTCGTGACATGCACTGCCTGCCTGAGCAAATTGTGATCACCAGCGGCGCACAGCAGGCAATCACCCTTTGTGCACAGTTGCTGCTCGATGAGGGCGATAGTGTCGCCATCGAGAATCCGGGCTATCGCGCCGCAGGGCATGCCTTTGCCGTGGCCGGCGCCCGGTTGCGTGGAATGCCCATCGATGCCCAGGGCATGCGCGCGCCCGAGCCCGATGACCGCAGTTGCAAGCTGGCGTACGTCACGCCGTCGCACCAGTACCCCTTGGGCGTGACCATGAGCCTGGCGCGCCGAGTCGAGTTGCTGGCCTGGGCAGAACGCACCGGCGGCTGGATCGTGGAGGACGACTACGACGGCGAGTATCGCTACAGCGGCGCGCCACTGGCACCGCTGGCTGCCCTGGACCGCAGCGGGCGAGTGCTCTACGTCGGTACTTTCGGCAAGGTGGCGTTCCCGGCGCTGCGCCTGGGGTATCTGGTGTTGCCGCTGGATCTGGTCCAACCGTTCAGCCAGCGCCGGGCTGTGGACATGCGTCATTCGGAGATCGGCACTCAGGCGGTGATGGCCGAGTTCATTGCGGCGGGACATTTCCAGCGGCATATCCGCAGGATGCGCCGTGCGGCCCTGAGCCGGCGCGATGCCTTGCTGGCGGGCTGGCCGCAGGATCTGCCCGGTTGCAGTCCGATGCCCAAGCCGTTGGCGGGGTTGCATGTGTCGGTGGCGGTGGACAGCCTGGAGCGGGAGCGCGAGCTGGTGGCCAAGGCTGAACGCGTCGGTGTGGAAGTGGCGCCCTTGAGTGGTTACTGGCTGCCCGACTCCCCCGAGCCTGTGGATAACCGGGCAGGGCTGGTGCTGGGGTTCGCGGCGGTGCCGGAGGCGGACATCGCGTCGGCGCTGATGCGGTTGCGGGAAGCTTGGGGCGTGTAACCCAATCTCACCCCCAACGCATACCTGTAGGAGTGAGCTTGCTCGCGATGGCATAGTGTCAGCTTGCACATCTGGCACTGACAAAACGCTATCGCGAGCAAGCTCACTCCTACAGGGGCGGGTCCGCAGGTTGTCGGGGTATACTCGCGCCCATCGCAAATTTTCCCGAGATACATCATGAGCCTCCCTCTTTCTGCGTCTCCCGAGCGCAAGTTCGGTACGCCGCTGATCGCTTTCATTCTGTTGGTGGTCGGTGCGTTGTTTCTTCAATCGGCCGTCGGCGGCAAGCAGGTGCTGTTGCTGATCGTCGGCGCCGCCCTGGGCCTGACCCTGTACCACGCGGCGTTTGGCTTCACGTCCGCCTGGCGGGTGTTCATCAACGAGCGCCGTGGCGCGGGCCTGCGGGCGCAGATGGTCATGCTGGCCATCGCCGTGGTGCTGTTCTTCCCGGCGTTGGGCGCGGGCACGCTGTTCGGCACGCCGGTTAATGGCCTCGTCGCGCCTGCCGGTGTTTCCGTGGTGTTCGGTGCGTTCATCTTCGGCATCGGCATGCAGATGGGCGGCGGCTGTGCATCGGGCACGCTGTTCACCGTGGGCGGCGGCAATGCGCGGATGCTGGTGACGCTGCTGTTCTTCATCATCGGCTCGCTGATCGCCACGCACCATGTCGACTGGTGGTTCTCGCTGCCTTCGTTCCCCGCGACCTCTATCGTCAAGACCTTCGGCGTGATGCCTGCGCTGGTCATGAGCCTGGCGCTGTTCGCGGTGATCGCGCTGGTGACCGTCAAACTTGAAAAGCGCCGCCACGGCGAACTGGAAGCTGCGGTGACCAGCGAGCACGTTGGCTTGCGCCGCTTCCTGCGCGGACCGTGGCCATTGGTGTGGGGCGCGATTGCCCTGGCGCTGCTCAACTACGCGACGCTGGCGCTGGCTGGCCGTCCGTGGGGCATCACCTCTGCATTTGCTCTGTGGGGCGCGAAAGTCGCCGGTAGCCTGGGTGTGGACGTTGGCAGCTGGGCGTTCTGGCAAATGCCGGCCAACGCGAAGGCACTGGCTGCGCCAGTGTGGGAAGACATCACCACGGTCATGGACATTGGCATCATGCTGGGTGCGGCAGTGGCGGCCGGGCTTGCAGGACGTTTCTCGCCAAGCCTGAAGATTCCGACCCGCTCGCTGGTTGCAGCGGTGATTGGTGGTCTGCTGCTGGGTTATGGCTCGCGTCTGGCCTATGGCTGCAACATCGGCGCGTATTTCAGCGGCATTGCTTCGGGCAGCCTGCATGGCTGGTTGTGGCTGATCGCAGCGTTCGCCGGCAATGCGGTGGGCGTGCGGATTCGTCCGTTCTTCTTCGAAGGTGAACGCCGCCCGGTGGTTTTGAGCGGCTGCTGATCTTCATCTGACAACGGACCGTAGCAGCACGGCCGGGCGGCGTTCCGATGCCGGCGGGGGCGTCCTTGAAATCGCCCCCGCCGGCAAGCCGTGCTGCTACGAGAAGCGGTGTATCTGATACAAGGTATGTGTCAGTTACACCATCATCGCGGGCAAGCGCGCTCCTACAGTTGGAGCTGGGCCTTGGCCACCTTCACGATGTTATCCACCGTGAACCCGAACTTGGCCTGCAGCTTGTCGATCGGGGCTGAGGCGCCGAAGGTGTTCATCACGATCTTCGCGCCGCTCTGGCCGACATAACGGTCCCAGCCCACCGGTCCTGCCTGTTCCACCACCACCCGCGCCTTCACGCTAGGCGGGAACACTTCATCGCGGTAGGCCTTGCCCTGGTGCTCGAACAATTCCCAACTGGGCATCGACACCACGCGCGCCTTCACGCCCTCGGCCTTGAGCTTCTCGAACGCTTCCACCGTCATACCAACTTCACTGCCGGTGGCGATCAGGATCACCTCTGGCTGCTCATGCCCCGAGTCGGCGAGCACGTACGCGCCTCGGGCGAGGCCTTCGGCGCTGGCGTAGATCGAGCGATCCAGCGTCGGCATCGGCTGGCGTGACAGCACGATACAGCTGGGCCGGTGGGTCTGCGCCAGCGCGACTTTCCAGGCTTCGGCGGTTTCGTTGGCATCGCCCGGGCGCAAGGTGAGCAAGCCTGGGGTGGCGCGCAGTTGCGTCAGATGCTCGATGGGCTGGTGAGTCGGGCCGTCTTCGCCGACGCCGATGGAGTCGTGGGTGAAGACGAACACCACCGGCAATTCCATGATCGCGGCCAGCCGGATCGGCGGCTTCATGTAGTCGCTGAAGACCAGGAACGTCGAGGTGTAGGGGCGGATGTAGGACAGCGCCAGGCCATTGGCAATCGAGCCCATGGCATGCTCGCGTACCCCGAAATGCAGATTGCGGCCGTTGTAGCTGCCGGCCTCGAAGCTGCCTGCGCCTTCAAAGGTGAGGTTGGTCTTGGTCGAGGGCGAAAGGTCCGCCGAGCCACCCATCAGCCAGGGGATCTGTTGCGCGAAGCCGTTGAGCACCTTGCCGCCGGCAGCCCGGGTGGCGATGCCCTTTTTGTCGGCATCGAAACTCAAGGCCGTGTTGCGCCAGCCCTCGGGCATCTCGCCTGCGCGCATGCGTTGCAGTTGATCGGCCAGCTCGGGTTGGCTTTCTTCGAACTCGGCGAAGGTTTTCTGCCAGGCAATATAGTCGTCCGCGCTGCGCTCCAGCATGGCGTCGCGCAGGTGATGGCGGGCGTCTTCGGGCACCAGGAAACTGCTGTTCTCGTCCCAGCCGTAGGCCTTCTTGGTCAGTTTGATTTCGTCCTCGCCCAGCGGCTCGCCGTGGGCGGAAGCGGTGTTGTGTTTGTTGGGCGAGCCATAGCCGATCACGCTGTCGACGACGATCAGCGTCGGCGCATCGTCGGTCTGCTGGAAAGCCTTGATCGACCTGGCCAGTGCGGCGCCGTCGTTGGCGTCCTTGACGTGATGAGTCTTCCAGCCATAGCCCTCGAAGCGCTTCTGCACGTCGTCGCTGTAGGCCAGTTCCGTGTGGCCTTCGATGCTGATGGTGTTGTTGTCGTAGATCCAGCACAGGTTCGACAACTTCAAATGCCCGGCAATCGACGCAGCTTCGGCAGTCACGCCTTCCATCATGTCGCCATCGCCGCAGAGCACGTAGACGTTGTAGTCGAACAGCTTGGCATCCGGCTGGTTGAAATGCTCACCCAGCCATCGCTCGGCCATCGCCATGCCGACGCTGTTGGCGCAGCCCTGGCCGAGGGGGCCGGTGGTGGTCTCGACCCCCGTGGTCATGCGGTATTCGGGGTGGCCCGGGGTTTTCGAGCTCAACTGGCGAAACTGTTTGATGTCTTCAAGGCTGATCGCAGGCTTGCCCGAGCGCTTGCCATGCTCGTCAATCTCCACCACGCCCGCCAGGTGCAGCAGCGAATACAGCAGCATCGAAGCATGGCCCACCGACAGCACGAAGCGGTCGCGGTTTGGCCAGTCAGGGTGTTCCGGGTGGTAGCGCAAGAAATCCTTCCACAGCGTGTAGCCCACCGGGGCCAGCGCCATGGGCGTACCGGGATGGCCGGAATTGGCCTTCTGCACCGCATCCATGGCCAGGGTGCGGATGGTGTTGATGGTCAGTTGGTCGCGTTCATTGGCGTTCGACGTAGCAGGCGAGCCCATGTTGATCTCCTCGTGACGTGTGGCAGTGGCATCCAGATAGATGTCGAGCACGGGGAGGGCGGGATCGTTCCATGAATGTTTGTGGCGAACGATCGGGCCTGAATGCATTCGAATCCCCTGGGGCTTGAATCACACGACAGGGGGTGACCATTGAAGGACACGATCATCAAGAAATACCGCGCCATGATCCGGACCTTTACCTACATCGGTTGGTCGCTGTTCTGGCTGCTGATCTGGGACGTTATCGTGACGGTGGATTTCATGCTCTACCTGGAGCGCAAGATCACCTTGCCGTCGATGCCGCTGACGCTGCTGGGTTCGGCGCTGGTGGTGCTGACCAGTTTTCGCAACTCCAGTGCCTACAACCGCTGGTGGGAAGCGCGCACGCTATGGGGCGCGCTGGTGAACAATTCCCGCAGCTTCGCGCGGCAGGTGCTGACGCTGATCGACGACGAGGGCGACATCAACCCGGTAAAACCCTTGCTGCTAAGGCGGCATGTGGCCTACGTGGAATGCCTGTCGGCGCATCTGAAGGGCGGCGACTGCGGCGAGGAAGTGACGGCCATGATCCCTCGGGAAGAGTACGACCGGCGCACGCGCACCAATAACTTCCCCAACGCGATTCTCAATGAATCGGCGGCGATCATCGCCCATGAGTACAAGGCTGGTCGGCTGGATAGCATCCGGCTGGAGCGCCTTGAAGCGACCCTGGTGGAAATTTCCAACTGCCAGGGCGGCATGGAGCGCATCGCCAATACACCGTTGCCTTACCCCTACGTGACCTTTCCGCGGCTGTTCATCACGATGTTCTGCATCATCGTGCCGATTGGCCTGGTAGAGACGCTGGGGTGGTTTACGCCATTGGCCTCGACCGTGGTGGGCTTCATGCTGCTGGCCATCGAGAAGATCGGCACCGACCTGCAAAGCCCGTTCAAGGCGTCGGAGCATGAGATTCAGATGAAGGCATTGTGTGAAAACATTTCAGGGAATCTGAATTCGATGTTGCGGGATGCGACAGAAAAACAGCGTTGACCGCAGTACCCGTAGCAGCACGGCTTGCCGGCGGGGGCGTCCTT
>NZ_JANHKS010000090.1 GCF_028682175.1 Pseudomonas putida
CCCGCCGGCAAGCCGTGCTGCTACGAGATCCGTGTCAGAAAGTTACTCTTCAGCAACGAGATTCTTCGCCAGAATCGCGTTGGCCAGGTCCATGTCCGAGGCGTTCAGGCCTGGGTTGTCCTTGCGTACCTGGTCCAGCGCTGCTTCCAGGTATGGGCCACGGATTGCGCCATCGCTGGCGACGAAGCTACCGGCGTCATCCTGAGCCGCAACGATCAGCTTGTGGTGGCGGAACGTGAGGTACGTCGAGCCAGTGGTGGCGCCGGACGAAATGATGTCTCGCAGAAAGCCGTCAGCCATGGCTGAACCGACCGGCAGGGAGAGCAGGGCTAACGTGGCTACAGCAAGTTTAAGACGCATGACGGGTTACTCCGACTTTGGTTGTTCTGAAATGATTTGATACGCCCAAGGTCGATGTAGTTCCATTTCGCCCCACTCATACTGCTTCCACTTTGAGGATCGCGCCGTCCTGGGCGATCACCTTGACCTGCATGCCCACGGCGGTATCCGGCCCTACGACCATCCACACGCCATCGCCTACCTTGATCTTGCCGCGACCGCCAACGATGGCGTCGTGAACAGTGAAAGTGCGGCCGATCAGCTCCGAACCTCGCATGTTCAAACCTGGCTGGTCGGACTTGCGCAACACGCTGCGCTGGCGTCGCCACCAGTACAGCGCAGTCAGCACCGACAGCACGGCGAACAGCAGGAACTGCACCTCCCAGCTCATTGCCGGGATGATGTAGGTGAGAATTCCGACGCCCGCCGCGGCCACGCCAATCCAGAGCAGATAACCGCCTGCACCGAACACTTCCAGGATCAGCAGGACGGTGCCCAGCCCGAGCCAGTCCCAGAACGACAGATTTTGCAGGTAGTCCCACATGGCTCAGACTCGCTTGCCGGCTTCAGGCCTGCTCTTGTCGGCAGCGCCTTTGTCGAAGGTGGCCTTGACGATTTCACCGATACCGCCGACCGCGCCGATCATCTGGCTGGCTTCCAGTGGCATGAGGATGACTTTGCTGTTGTTGGCTGCCGCGAGCCTGCCCAGCGCGTCGATGTATTTTTGTGCAACGAAGTAGTTGATCGCCTGCACATCACCGGCGGCAATGGCTTCGGATACCACTTGGGTCGCACGGGCCTCGGCTTCGGCCTGCCGCTCGCGGGCTTCGGACTCCAGGAAAGCGGCCTGGCGTTCGCCTTCTGCCTCCAGGATCTGCGCCTGTTTCTTGCCTTCGGCGGTGAGAATCGCCGAGGCGCGCAGGCCTTCGGCTTCGAGAATCTGTGCGCGCTTGATCCGCTCGGCTTTCATCTGGCCGCTCATTGCTGCCATCAGGTCGGCAGGCGGACTGATGTCCTTGATCTCGATGCGGGTGATCTTGATGCCCCATGGCGCGGTGGCTTCATCGACGATGCGCAACAGGCGCTCGTTGATCGAGTCTCGCTGGCTGAGCATGGCGTCCAGTTCCATGGAGCCGAGTACGGTACGGATGTTGGTTTGCAGCAGGTTGCGGATCGCGTGCTGCAGATTGTTCACTTCGTATGCAGCCTGGGCGCAGTTGACCACCTGATAGAAACAGACGGCGTCGATCTGCACCGTGGCGTTATCGGAGGTGATGACTTCCTGTGGGGGGATGTCGAGCACGGTCTCCATCATGTTGACCTTGTGTCCGACGCGGTCCATCACCGGCACGATGATGTTAAGGCCCGGCTTCAGGGTGTTGGTGTAGCGGCCAAAGCGTTCGACCGTCCATTGATAGCCCTGCGGCACCACCTTGAAACCCATGAACACGATGGCGATGGCCAAGGCGACGAAGAGTAAAACCACACTACCGATTTGCATAACCTATCCCTGTTGAACAATGGTTGGAGTTCTGTACCGATTCTACCCTGTGTAGTGGCGATAAACATTGGGGGAACGTGCCGGGGTGTTGCCTAGCGCTGTTCGCTCTGAGGCGTGACGCGCAGCACTTCTTCGACGGTGGTCATGCCGGACGAAACCTTTTGCGCACCCGACAGGCGCAGGCTGCGCATGCCGTCCTTGAACGCCTGCCGACGCAGGGCCGTGAGGTCCAGGTCGGCGGTGATCAGGGATTTGACCGCATCGGACATCAACATGATTTCGTATACCCCCGCACGCCCGCGATACCCCGTGTCACGGCACTCCGCGCAGCCAACCGCGCGATGGGCGCCGCTCGGTACCGGCGCCTGCCAAGGCCGCGTCAGGGTCTGCCAATCCACTTCATCAAGCTCAATGGGCGCCTTGCAATGGGGGCACAAGGTACGCACCAGACGCTGGGCCATCACGCCAAGAATCGTCGCCTTGAGCAAGTAATGCGGCACGCCCAGTTCCAGCAGGCGGCTGATTGCGCTCGGCGCGTCGTTGGTGTGCAGGGTCGACAGCACCAGGTGCCCGGTGAGCGCGGCCTGAATCGCCATTTCGGCGGTTTCCAGGTCGCGAATCTCGCCGATCATGATGATGTCCGGGTCCTGCCGCATCAGCGCGCGCACGCCACTGGCGAAGGTCAGGTCGATATTGTGCTGGACCTGCATCTGGTTGAAGGCCGGCTCCACCATCTCGATAGGGTCTTCGATGGTGCAGAGGTTGACCTCCGACGTCGCCAGCTTCTTGAGTGTGGTGTAGAGCGTGGTGGTCTTGCCGGAACCGGTCGGGCCGGTCACCAGGATGATGCCGTTGGGCTGATAGGTCATGCCCTCCCAGCGCCGCAGATCGTCACCGGAGAAGCCCAACTGGTCGAAATCCTTGAGCAGCACTTCGGGGTCGAAGATCCGCATCACCATCTTCTCGCCGAATGCCGTAGGCAAGGTCGAAAGTCGCAGCTCCACTTCGCCGCCGTCGGGCGTCTTGGTCTTGACCCGGCCGTCCTGCGGCTTGCGCTTCTCGGCTACGTTCATCCGGCCCAGGCTTTTCAGGCGGCTGGTCACCGCCATCGTCACCTGCGGAGGGAACTGATAGACGTTGTGCAGCACGCCGTCGATGCGAAAGCGCACCGTGCCGGCCTCCCGGCGTGGCTCGATGTGGATGTCACTGGCGCGCTGCTGGTAGGCGTACTGGAAGAGCCAGTCGACGATGTTGACGATGTGCGCGTCGTTGGCGTCGGGCTCCTGATCGCTGGCGCCGAGCTTGAGCAACTGCTCGAAGTTGCCCAGCGAGCTGACTTTCTGGTCGGTGGCGCTGGCACCGCTGACCGACTTGGCCAACCGGTAGAACTCGACCGCCAGCTTCTGCACGTCGGCCGGGTTGGCGACCACGCGCTTGATCGGCATTTTCAGCACGTGCATCAGGTCCGCTTCCCAGGCCTTCACGTAGGGCTGGGCGCTGGCGATGGTCACGGCTTCGCGATCAACGGCCACTGCGAGAATCTTGTGACGCTGGGCGAAGGCGTAGGACATCAGCGGCGTGACGGCCGCGACATTGATCTTCAGCGGGTCGATGCGCATATAGGGCTGGCCCGATTGCTCGGCCAGCCAGGCCGTGAGGGTTTCAAGGTCGAGCTTCTTGCCGGGGCGACGCAGGTTGTCGAACTGCTGCGCGGCGATGAATTCCAGCGGGTGGGTTTGCAGGTTCTGCGCAGTGCGGCGCAGGGTCAGCGCGTATTCGGCGTTGTCCTGGTCGAGGTATCCCTGCGCGACGAGATCGCGCAGGACTTCATTCAGATCCAGCCAGCGGTCCTGGGAAGATGAGGCAAGGACGGACATGCGGGCTCCTTTGGACGAGACGGCTTACTTCGTTGGTAAGCAAGAGTAGTCCCAAGCGTGCCAGTTGTTGCGTCCTGCAGGTAGTGAAGCGTTGCCAATATTTTCAGCGTACTCAACCGACCGCCAGTGAGACGGGCTCGGATAGGACGTGAAAATCCTCCATCGGTTCCAGTTCCACTGAACAAACATTGATCAGATTGCGCATTTTTTCACCAATCACCTGGGCTCGGTGCCACGTCAGACCGTCGACTTGCGCCTGGATCATCAGCATGCCTTCCTGCTGCAACACGCTGACTTGTTGCGGAATCAGGTATTGCATGGCGAACAGGTTCAGCACCCGGCAGATCAGGTCTGGCTCGGCCTCGGCAAGGATCTGGTAACGCGAACGGCAGTGGGCATTGCTGACGGACCAGGCATCGTGACGAAGCGGCGCGGCGTTGACGGCTTGCAGGTGGGACATGCTGAACTCTCCTATTTTCGCTGTCCGATGGGCTGAAGGCAGCGAGCTGTTTGAGTGAGAGAAAGTCTTGCATGCTGAAACGGGAATTTCTGGTCTATGATCGGTTGATCAACGGCCATTTCGACTAGATTATGCGTCGATTGTTGAATCCGGGAATATCTTATGCAAATCGAACTGGATGCCTATGACCGCAAGATCCTGGCGCTGCTGCAGGAGGACGCTTCGCTGTCCAGCGCGCAGATCGCCGAGCAGGTGGGCCTGTCCCAGTCGCCGTGCTGGCGCAGGATTCAGCGGTTGAAGGATGAGGGGGTTATACGGCGCCAGGTGACGCTGCTGGATCGCAAGAAGATCGGGCTGAATACGCAGATCTTCGCCGAAGTGAAGCTCAATGCCCACGGACGCTCGAATTTCACCGAATTCACCGAGGCGATTCGCGGCTTTCCGGAAGTGCTGGAGTGTTACGTGCTGATGGGGTCGGTGGACTTTCTGCTGCGCATCGTCACGCCGGACATCGAAGCGTACGAGCGGTTTTTCTTCGAGAAGCTGTCGCTGGTGCCGGGGATTCAGGAGGTGAACTCGACGGTGGCGCTGTCGGAGATCAAATCGACCACGAGTCTGCCCGTGTCCCGGTAACCTCTGTAGGAGCGCGCTTGCCCGCGATGGCGGTGGATCAGTTGGAGGTTGCCTGACTGATTCACCACCTCTCCTGTAGGAGTGAGCTTGCTCGCGATCGCGGCGTATCAGTCACCATTTCCGAATCTGACACTCTGCAATCGCGAGCAAGCTCACTCCTACAGGGGTTTGGCGTTGCTTAGATCTTCAGCAGCGTCTTCCACGCCTTGCTTTGCAGCACGGTAATGGTCTGCTGTTCGCGGGCGTCGAGGACTTCGTCGGTGATGTCCAGCTGCGCCAGTTCTTCAAGCTTGTTCAGCTCGCCGTACAGACGGTCCAGCTCCGGCAGTTCCAGGGTCTGACGGGCGCGGTGCAGCCAGACCTGGATGCGCTCGATGCGTGGCAACTGCTCGGCCAGGTCCTCAGGCTGCTGCTGATAGCGCGCAAGGTTCAGCGCGGTGGCTTCATCGCCCAGGAAGCGCGGCAGCCAGCTGCTGAGCATCGCGTTGCCCTGGCGGTTGCCACGGTTGGTGCGCTCCACGGTCCAGCTGCGCTCCATCAGCCAGCGCGAGGTGGTCAGCGAGAACAGGCCCCAACGGGGGTCTTCCAGCTCTTCGATGAACTGCTCGTGGGCAGCAGCACGGACATCAGGATCGTCCTGGCCGGCCTGCACCAGCGTGCGCCAGTCTTCGAGCAGGGCGTCCAGCGCCGCGCGCAGGTCGTGGGTCGAGGCGCGTGGGGCGGCCTGGCCCAGGCTGCCGGTGAGGGCACGCAGCTCGGCGAGCATCTGTACCCAGTCTTGCAGCAGGCTCCAGTGGCCGTTGAAGCGGTATTGCTCGGCCAGACGCTGGCTGCTGCCCAGCAGGAACCAGGCCAGCGCGCTGTAGGCATCGTCCATGGAGGTTTCAGCGTGCAGCTCCGGGACCGGCAGCTTGATCGAGTAGCTGCTGGCGTCGAACAGGCGATAACCGCGTTCGGCCTTGCTGATGTCGCAAGGCATCAAGGGCAGCTTCTCGGCAAGCTCGGCGGCCAGTTCCAGCAGGGCCGCCGGTTCGCCTTCGCGCAGTTCCAGCTCCAGCTCGCAGATTTCTTCCTTCTGCTTGCCGACGATCACGTTGCCCAGGTCCAGCGCCGCCTCGATCACCACCTTGGACTTGCCACGGCCCCAGGCAATCTCGGCCTTTTCGCGGACGAAATCGGTGGTGAACAGCGGCTTGATGGTCTTCTTGTCCAGATCGGCCAGTTGCTCGGGCCAGCACTCGCCGTCGAGCTTCTTCAAGTCCAGCTTGGCCTTGGGCAGGTCCCAGTTGTACTCGTTGCGCTCGGACAGGCCGGCAACGCTCTGGCCGCGGGTCTTGAGGGTCTGGATGATCGCGTCGCCGTCACGGCGCAGGCGCAGGGCGACCTTGGCGTGAGCCAGTTCGCGCTCTGGGGTGTCGAAGTACTGGTTGAACAGCTCCAGACGCTCCCAGCCACTCTTGTTGCGTTTCTTCAGCAGCGGGTGCTCGCGCAAGGCGGTGAGGGTTTCGCGGCTGACGCGGAGTTTGATTTCGGTTTCTTTCTGCATGGCCGGAGAATCCAGGAGCTGTATGACTGATAACAGGAGACGCAACCGGAATCGACACAGCTGCGTGGGTCGTGCAGTGTACAGGACATCACCCGTGACCGTTTATTCCAGCTGCTCGAACACCCTATGATGTTCGACAACCTGCACCCAGGAGTCGCCTATGCCATTGCCGTCCATGAAAGAGCAGTTCGCGGCCCTGATCGCCGCGCCTTCGGTGAGCTGCACGCAACCTGCGCTGGATCAGTCCAACCGCCCCGTCATCGACCTGCTGGCCACCTGGCTGGGCGATCTGGGTTTTGCCTGCGACATCCAGCAGGTCAGCCCTGGCAAATTCAACTTGCTGGCGACCTACGGCAGCGGCCCCGGCGGCCTGGTGCTGTCGGGCCACAGTGACACCGTGCCCTATGACGACGCGCTGTGGAAGACCGATCCGCTGAAGCTGACAGAAGTCGACGGCAACTGGGTAGGACTGGGTAGCTGTGACATGAAAGGCTTTTTCGCGCTGGCGATCGAGGCCCTGCAACCCTTGCTGGACAAGCCGTTCAAGCAGCCGCTCATCATCCTGGCGACTTGCGACGAGGAAAGCTCGATGTCCGGCGCCAAGGCCCTCGCAGCGGCCGGTGGCGTGCTGGGCCGCGCTGCGGTGATCGGCGAGCCCACGGGCCTAAAGCCGATTCGCCTGCACAAGGGCGTGATGATGGAGCGCATCGAGATTCTGGGCCGCAGTGGCCATTCGTCGGATCCGAGCCTTGGCCACAGCGCCCTCGAAGCGATGTATGACGCCATCGGCGCCCTCAAGGGCCTGCGCCAGCAGTGGCAGACACAGTTCAGCAATCCGCAGTTCAGCGTTCCGCAACCGACCATGAACTTCGGCTGCATCCACGGTGGCGACAACCCCAACCGCATTTGCGGCCAGTGTTCACTGGAGTTCGACCTGCGCCCGCTGCCGGGCATGGACCCGGAAATGCTGCGCGCCGCCATTCGCCAGAAGCTGCAGCCCTTGGCCGAACAGCATCAGGTGCAGATCGACTACGCGCCGTTGTTCGCCGAAGTCTCGCCGTTCGAGCAAAGCGCCGATGCGGAACTGGTGCGGGTGGCCGAGCGTCTGACAGGGCATACCGCAGAAGCGGTGGCATTTGGCACTGAAGCGCCTTATCTTCAGCGCCTGGGCTGTGAAACCATCGTGTTGGGCCCGGGAGACATCGCCTGCGCGCACCAGCCCGGCGAATATCTCGAAATGTCACGTTTGCAGCCTACAGTGCGTCTACTGCGTGAATTGATCCAGCATTACTGCCTGGCTACACCTTGAATGCGGCCCTTGAATGCTGTCCATTGAGTGCTGTCACCTGAGCCAGCCAGAACCCAGAACCAGAAGGAGACTACGCGTGTTGCGATGCCTGTTCCGACGATAAAGCTCATGCCGCTGTGAGTGTTTTCACCCTTCGTCCATTTTTCTACAGGCCCTTTTGAAGATGCCCGATTACGTCAATTGGCTACGCCACGCGTCTCCCTATATCAATGCCCACCGCGACTGCACCTTTATCGTCCTGCTGCCGGGCGACGGCGTCGCGCACCCCAACTTCGGCAACATCGTCCATGACCTGGTGCTGCTGCACAGCCTGGGCGTGCGTCTGGTGCTGGTCCACGGTTCGCGCCCGCAAATCGAAAGCCGCCTGGAAGCGCGGGGCATCACGCCGCATTTCCACCGCGACCTGCGGGTGACCGACTCGGCCACGCTGGAATGCGTGATCGATGCGGTCGGCGCGCTGCGTATCGCCATCGAGGCCCGGCTGTCGATGGATATGGCTGCTTCGCCCATGCAGGGCTCGCGTCTGCGGGTGACTGGCGGCAATTTCGTCACGGCGCGCCCGATTGGCGTGCTCGAAGGCGTCGACTATCAGCACACCGGCGAGGTGCGCCGCATCGACCGCAAGGGTATCAATCGCCTGCTCGATGAGCGTTCCATCGTGCTGCTGTCGCCCTTGGGCTATTCGCCAACGGGCGAGATTTTCAACCTGGCCTGCGAAGACGTCGCGACCCGCGCCGCGGTCGATCTGGGGGCGGAGAAGCTGCTGCTGTTCGGCGCTGAATCCGGCCTGATGGACGAGCAGGGCCGGCTGGTGCGTGAACTGCGCCCGCAGCAAGTACCGGCGCACCTCCAGCGTCTGGGCAACAACTATCAGGCCGAGTTGCTGGATGCGGCGGCCCAGGCCTGCCGTGGCGGCGTGGCCCGCAGCCACATCGTCAGTTACGTTGAGGACGGCGCGCTGCTGTCCGAGCTGTTCACCCGCGCCGGTGGCGGTACGCTGGTCGCCCAGGAGCAGTTCGAACTGGTGCGCGAGGCGTCGATTGGTGATGTGGGCGGCCTGATCGACCTTATCACCCCGCTGGAAGAGCAGGGCATTCTGGTGCGCCGCTCCCGCGAGGTGCTGGAGCGCGAGATCGAGCAGTTCAGTGTGGTCGAACGCGAAGGGCTGATTATCGCCTGTGCGGCGCTGTATCCGATTGCCGATTCCGAGGCGGGGGAGCTGGCGTGTCTGGCGGTGAATCCTGAGTACCGCCACGGCGGACGCGGCGATGAGTTGCTCGAACGCATCGAAGAGCGGGCGCGGGCCCAGGGCCTCAAGACCCTTTTCGTGCTCACCACCCGCACCGCGCACTGGTTCCGCGAGCGGGGCTTCGAGCCAAGCAGCGTAGACCGCCTGCCGAGCGCGCGGGCGTCGCTGTACAACTATCAGCGAAATTCGAAGATTTTCGAGAAGGCGATTTAAAAAAACACCCTCTGTACCTGTAGGAGCGCGCTTGCCCGCGACTGCGGTAGTCGCTATCAGACGC
>NZ_JANHKS010000091.1 GCF_028682175.1 Pseudomonas putida
CGGCAAGCCGTGCTGCTACGGGATTGGGTTGTGAAGGTGATTTGTGAGCGACCCCACTCCCCGTAGCAGTCCGGCTTGCCGGCGAGGCGCTTACTCGCTCTCCAGCCACCCGCGAACCCGGCGGAACAACTGGTCCTGCTCGCCTGCGGTATTGCCGGGGATGGCGTTGAGCGCGACCTGGGTGAAACGGGCGTTCTTGATGCGTTTGCTCACGTCCAGGCGATCCTTGGCTTGTTGCCGAGGCACGGCCAGTTCGCGGTTGACGAAGTCCGCCGTCGGCACTTTAAGGGTGGGCAGCAATTGCAGCAGCGTTGGCGTCTGCTGATTGGTCTGCACTGCCGTCACCATGACCAGTTTCTGCACCGCCGGCGCAGGTCGCTCGCTCATGTAGCGTGCTGCCCAATAGGCCCCCGTTCCGTGTCCCAGCAGCACCACGCTATGGGCCTTGTTCTGTTGAGCGAAGGTCACGGCGCTGTCGATGCGGGCGAAGATCTTCTCGGCAGTTGTCTTGTCCCGCTCCACCTGGGCTGCAGCCTGTGCGGCGGCCGCAGCAGCATCGGCTTCTGCGCTGGCCGCAGGGTCCGGCGCTTTGGCCTTGTCCTTGTCAGCGGCGGCCTTGTCGTCGGTGGCAGGCGCTTCGGCGGCCCGGGCGAAAACGCCGTCTTCGTAAGCATCCGGAAGGGTCAGGCTCAAGCTGGCCCAGCCCACGTCCGGCAGTTTGTTGCGCAGTGGGCCGACCGCGTTGGGCCAGTCCGCCGACTCTCCCGCGCCAGGAACGATCACCACCGCGCCCTTGGGCTCGTCGACGTTGGCAGGCTTCCACAACGCCAGAAAACTTTCATCGCCGGCCTGCAACTGCTGCTGTTCGATCTGAGGAATCCGCCGCTCCAGCGCCAGTGAGTCCTCCTGGCTGCGTGATGGCAGCACGGCACGTTCCGGCGCCTTTTCTTCAGGCTTCGCGCCGCTGGCCGGGGCTGTATCTGCCGCCAGTGTCATCTGCGAGCAAGGTAAGATCAGTGTCAGGCAAATCGCGGGAAACATTGCGCGAATGGTGTAGGACATCGAATATTCCAAAGGCCAGAAACAATTCTGGCAGCCTAAAGGGTTGATGACGGTTTGTCAGGCCGGGTAGCGCCGCCCGCTTTCAGGCGCCATGCACACCAGATGATTGATCGAGGATTCAGGGAAGTGGGGATGACAGATTGAGAATCCGCGTGCTGTGCCTTCGGGTTATCGGCTGTCCGGGAGCGCTCTTGATGGGCGTGCTGCTGATTGCCATGTCCTGCCTGGCGCAGGCTGGCGTGGCGCCCGCGCCGCCGGATCCGCTCAATGCCGCCCAGCGTGACTGGCTCAACCAGCATGGACAACTGCGCGTCGGCCTGGTGTTGCAGGCGCCCTATGCCCAGTTCGACCGCAGGGCGCAGGTGTTGTCGGGGGCCAACGTGGATCTGGTCAACCTGATGGCCAGGACCCTGCAGGTCGAACTGCTGTGGCGCAACTTCTCCGATCAGGCCGAGCTTGAGAAAGCCCTCGCCGAGGGACAGATCGATTTCGCCCCTGGCCTGACCCAGACCCCGGCCGGCCTGCGCATGTGGCTGTTTTCCGACCCTTACATGCGCGTGCCGCAGCTGATCGTGGGCGAGCGGGA
The DNA here is from genome assembly GCF_028682175.1 of Pseudomonas putida. GTDB lineage: Bacteria > Pseudomonadota > Gammaproteobacteria > Pseudomonadales > Pseudomonadaceae > Aquipseudomonas > Aquipseudomonas putida_AD. The sequence continues at coordinate 1,649 of NZ_JANHKS010000091.1, forward strand.
CGGTGCGGGCGCCGTGGATCTTGAAAAGCTCGGCGAGCAGGTGCGCATCGCCGTGCGCATGCCCAGCGCGACTGCTGACTACCTGCGTTCCAACTACACCCATCTGAATCTGCAAGGCGTGCCACTGGATCGCCAGGCCCTGCAACTGCTGCTCAGCCAGCAGGCACGCTACGCCGTGGTCGATGAGGCCCAGCTCAGCCGCCTGTCCCGGGAAAACGAGTTCGCCGACCTGGCGGTGGTGGGGGATATCGGCTTCCCGCAGTTGCTGCGCGTGGCCTCGCGACGCAATGCGCCGGAACTGGCCGACATCATCAGCCAGGCGCTGAACGCGATTGCTCCCAAGGATCTGGATCAATTGCATGCCCAGTGGCTGCAGCCCAAGTACGCGCGGGTCAGCGAGTCGCCGGGGCTGTGGAAAAACCTCGCGCTGCTGTTCCTGGTGCTGTTCCTGGCCAGCGCGGCGATTGTCTACTGGCAGCGCAAACAGCAGCAGACCCTCGAACGTGAGTTGCTGGCCGCCCGCGAAGACATCACCAGGCGGCTGGCCGGCGAGGAGGCGCTGCGTCTGGCGCAGTTCTCCATCGACCAGAGCACCGTGGGCATTCTCTGGGTCAACTGGGACAGCCACGTGCGCTACGCCAATCAGGCGGCCGAAAGCATGCTGGGCTACGGGCGCGGCGGGGTGGTGGACCGGCCGCTGATCGACTTCGAGCCGGGCCTGAACATGGATCGCTGGCTCAACCTGTGGAAGAACGCCCGGGCCAGCGACGACGCGCCGCAGAACTTCGAAAGCAATTGTGTACGCGCCGATGGCAGCATTCTCCCGGCTGACGTCTCCCTGAGTTTCCTGCGCTTTCGCTCCGCTGAATACCTGGTGGTGTTCATCACCGACGTCACCGAGCGCCGCCGTTCCCTGGCGGCATTGCAGGAAAGCGAGGCGCGCTTGCAGGTGCTGGCCGAGCAGTTGCGCGAGTTGTCGGCCCACCTGGAAACGGTACGGGAAGAGGAAAAGGCCCGCATCGCCCGGGAAGTTCACGACGAGCTGGGTCAGATGTTGACCGTGCTCAAGCTGGAAACCTCCATGTGCGAACTGGCCTACGCGGATCTTGATCCCGGATTGCGCGAGCGGCTCAACAGCATGAAGCGCCTGATCGCCCAACTGTTCCAACTGGTGCGGGACGTGGCCACGGCGTTGCGTCCGCCGATCCTGGACGCGGGCATCGCGTCCGCCATCGAGTGGCAGGCCCGGCGCTTCGAGGCGCGCACGCAGATTCCGTGTCTGGTGCAGGTGCCGGACAACCTGCCAAGGCTTGCCGATGCGACGGCCATCGGCCTGTTTCGCATTCTTCAGGAGGCGCTGACCAACGTCATGCGGCATGCCGAGGCGCATTCGGTCGAGCTGAACCTGAGCCTCAAGGCGGGCGTGCTGTGCATGAGCGTGGCGGACGATGGCAAGGGCTTCGATCAGGCGGCGGACCGCCCGGCGTCGTTTGGTCTGGTGGGCATGCGCGAGCGGGTGCTGATCATGGGCGGACGATTGCATCTGGACAGCACGCTGGGAGAAGGCACAACCTTGCGTATCCAGATTCCGCTGGAACAGGTCGCGCAGGAGCAAGTGCAGTGATTCGTGTATTGGTCGCCGAAGATCACACCATCGTCCGTGAGGGCATCAAGCAGTTGATCGGCCTGGCCAAGGATCTTCAGGTGGCGGGGGAGGCCGCGAATGGCGAACAGCTTCTGGAGGCCCTGCGCCATATCGAATGCGAAGTGGTGTTGCTGGATATCTCCATGCCCGGCGTCAACGGTCTCGAAGCGATTCCCCGGATTCGCGCGCTGAACAATCCGCCAGCGATTCTGGTGCTGTCGATGCACGATGAGGCGCAGATGGCCGCGCGCGCTTTGAAGATCGGTGCCGCCGGCTACGCCACCAAAGACAGCGACCCCGCGCTGCTGCTGACGGCGATCCGACGGGTGGCGTCGGGCGGGCGCTACATCGACCCTGATCTGGCCGACCGCATGGTGTTCGAGGTGGGCCTGACCGACAGCCGGCCTCTGCACTCGTTGTTGTCCGAGCGTGAGTTTTCGGTGTTCGAACGCCTCGCCCAGGGTGCCAACGTCAACGACATCGCCCAGCAGCTGGCGCTGAGCAGCAAGACCATCAGCACCCACAAGGCGCGGTTGATGCAGAAGCTCAATATCACGTCGCTGGCTGAATTGGTGAAGTACGCGATGGAGCACAAGCTGGTCTGATCGCGTACCTAAAAACGACTTCTTGTGGCGCTTCGTAAACCGCTATCGCGAGCAAGCTCACTCCTACAGGTTACTGCGATCCCCTGTAGGAGTGAGCTTGCTCGCGATAGCGTCCTTACAGGCAAAAAAAATCGCCCAGACCACATACCTATCCCCGCCATCCGTGTAGGGCAATCCCTACCCCAGGTCTTCCACCGCGCCTAGGCGAATCTCTCCTACCCCCCGATTTGCGCGGTTTTCAGGCTGATCTAGGCTTGTTCCCACGTTTGATTAAACAAGGGTGTGGGTAATGAGCAACGTCGATTCTAGCGCTGGGGCGAGTGATGTTCTGGTCAGCTTTCGTGGTGTGCAGAAGAGCTACGACGGCGAAGTTCTGATCGTCAAAGACCTCAACCTGGACATTCGCAAAGGCGAATTCCTCACCCTGCTCGGGCCTTCGGGTTCCGGCAAGACCACAAGCCTGATGATGCTCGCAGGTTTCGAAACCCCGACCGCGGGCGAGATCCTGCTGGCCGGCCGTTCGATCAACAACGTGCCACCGCACAAGCGCGACATCGGCATGGTGTTCCAGAACTACGCGCTGTTCCCGCACATGACGGTCGCCGAGAACCTGGCGTTCCCGCTGTCGGTGCGTGGCATGAGCAAGACCGACGTCGCCGAGAAAGTGAAGAAGGCGCTGGATATGGTGCAGCTCGGCGCGCTTTCCCATCGTTATCCCGCGCAGATGTCCGGTGGCCAGCAGCAACGTGTGGCCCTGGCCCGCGCGCTGGTGTTCGAGCCGCAACTGGTGCTGATGGACGAACCCCTCGGCGCGCTGGACAAACAACTGCGTGAACACATGCAGATGGAGATCAAGCACCTACACCAGCGCCTGGGCGTCACCGTCGTCTACGTGACCCACGACCAGGGCGAAGCCCTGACCATGTCGGACCGCGTGGCCGTCTTCCACCAGGGCGAAATCCAGCAGATCGCCCCGCCGCGCACCCTGTACGAAGAGCCAAAGAACACCTTCGTCGCCAACTTCATCGGCGAGAACAACCGCATCAACGGCACCTTGCTCAGCCAGACCGGCGACCGCTGCCAGGTGGCCCTGACCCGTGGCGAAAAAGTCGAGGCGCTGGCGGTGAACGTCGGTGCGCCGGGCAGCCCGGTCACCCTGTCGATTCGCCCTGAGCGAGTGAACCTCAACGGCCGCAGCGAGAGTTGCGTGAACCGTTTCTCCGGTCGCGTGGCCGAGTTCATCTACCTGGGCGACCACGTGCGGGTGCGCCTGGAAGTGGCTGGCAAAACCGATTTCTTCGTCAAGCAACCCATCGCCGAGCTGGACCCGGCGTTGAGCGTTGGCGACGTTGTGCCCATTGGATGGCAGGTCGAGCACGCCCGCGCGCTGGACCCTTTGCAGGAAGCGCATTGATTCAAACGCTGTAGTCGCAAAAGAAGCACCCAGAGGCGAGCCAATCGCCCCCAACGCTTATACAAATCGTTCGTGGAGAGAAAAACAAATGCTCAAGACATTGAAGCTCACCGCCTTATCGGTCGGCATGATGTGCGCGGCGCAAGCCATGGCCGCCGATCTGACTGTCATTTCCTTCGGTGGTGCGAACAAGGCAGCGCAGGAAAAAGCCTTCTACGCCCCATGGGAAAAGACAGGCAGCGGCAAGATCATTGCCGGCGAATACAACGGTGAGATGGCCAAGGTCAAAGCCATGGTCGACACCAAGAGCGTGACCTACGATCTGGTGGAAGTCGAATCCCCGGAACTGGCTCGCGGCTGCGACGAAGACATGTTCGAAGAGATCGATCCGGCCATCCTGGGCAAGAAAGAAGACTACGTGCCGGGCGCCATCCAGACCTGCGGCGTGGGCTTCTTCGTGTGGTCCACCGTGCTGGCCTACAACGCCGACAAACTGAAAACCGCACCGACCAGCTGGGTCGATTTCTGGGACACCAAGAAATTCCCGGGCAAACGTGGCCTGCGCAAAGGCGCCAAGTACACACTGGAATTCGCTCTGATGGCTGACGGCGTCGCGCCGAAAGACGTCTACAAGGTGCTCGCCAGCAAAGACGGCCAGGACCGCGCCTTCAAGAAACTCGACGAACTCAAGCCGAACATCCAGTGGTGGGAAGCCGGTGCCCAGCCGCCGCAATTCCTGCAATCGGGTGACGTGGTGATGAGCTCGGCCTACAACGGCCGTATCGCCGCCGTGCAGAAAGAAAGCAACCTGAAAATCGTCTGGACCGGCGGCGTCTACGACTTCGACTCCTGGGCGATTCCGAAGGGCGCGAAGAACGTCGAGGAAGCCAAGAAATTCCTGGCCTACACCCTCAAGCCTGAACAGCAGAAGACCTACTCCGAGAACATCGCCTACGGCCCGGCCAACTCCCAGGCTGTCAGCCTGCTGACCGCCGACAACCAGAAAAACATGCCGACCACCCCTGAGAACATCAAGGATCAGGTGCAGTTGAGCGTGAGCTTCTGGACCGACAATGGCGAAAACCTGGAGCAGCGTTTCAACTCCTGGGCTGCCAAGTAATAGAACAAGCCGTAGCAGTCCGGCCGGGCGGCGCTCCGCTTGCCGGCGACAGCGGTCGTGAGGGCCCTGTCGCCGGCGAGCCGGACTGCTACGGACGATCAGCGTTTGAGTGATGTTTGTTGTACGTCAGATAGGGTCGCGCTTGTGTCGACCATTATTGAAAGATTTCGGAGTTCGCTATGGCCACCGCCGTGCCCCTGACTGAAGGCGCCAGCCCGACCTTGAAGCAACGCCTGGCCCGTGCCGAGCGCGTCAACCGCTGGAAGGCTCAGGCGTTGATCGCGCCATTGGCGATTTTCCTGCTGCTGGTATTTCTGGTGCCGATTGCGGCGCTGCTCTACAAAAGCGTGAGCAACCCTGAAGTGGTTGGCGGCATGCCGCTCACGGTGGTCGAAGTGTCCAAGTGGGACGGCAAGGGCCTGCCCCCTGAAGCGGTGTACAAAGCCGCAAGCCAGGACCTGGCCGATGCCCGCAAAAACCAGACCCTGGGCGATCTGTCCAAGCGCCTGAACCAGGAGCTGGCCGGCTACCGCAGCTTGCTTGCGAAAACTGCCCGCGCGCTGCCTTTCAAGGAAGAACCTGCTTCCTATAAAGACGCCATGGAAGCCATCGACGAACGTTGGGGCGATCCCGCGTACTGGCAGGCTGTGCGTCGCAACACCTCAAGCTTCACCCCCTATTACCTGCTGGCCGCTGTCGACCACCGCATCGATGACCTCGGTGAAGTGGCGCCCGCGACCCCGGACCAGGCGATCTACATCGACGTCTTCGCCCGTACTTTCTGGATGGGTCTGGTCATCACCGTGATCTGCCTGCTGCTGGCCTACCCACTGGCGTACCTCCTGGCGAACCTGCCTGCACGGCAGAGCAACCTGTTGATGATTCTCGTGCTGTTGCCGTTCTGGACCTCGATCCTGGTGCGGGTCGCCGCGTGGATCGTATTGCTGCAATCGGGTGGCCTGATCAACGGCGCGCTGATGGCGATGGGCATTATCGACAAGCCGCTGGAACTGGTATTCAACCGGGTCGGCGTGTACATCTCGATGGTCCACATCATGCTGCCGTTCATGATCCTGCCGATCTACAGCGTGATGAAAGGCATCTCGCCGACTTACATGCGTGCCGCGATTTCCCTGGGCTGCAACCCCTTCGCCAGCTTCTGGCGGGTGTACTTCCCGCAGACCTACGCCGGGATCGGCGCGGGCTGCCTGCTGGTGTTCATCCTTGCCATCGGCTACTACATCACCCCGGCGCTGCTGGGCAGCCCGAACGATCAGATGGTCAGTTACTTCGTGGCGTTCTACACCAACACCAGCATCAACTGGGGCATGGCGACGGCCTTGGGCGGCCTGCTGTTGCTGGCGACCGTGGTGCTTTACCTGATCTATAGCTGGCTGGTCGGCGCCAGCCGCCTGCGCCTGAGCTGAGGAGAGAAACATGCTGAGTCCTTATTCCTCGCCCGTCGAGCGCCTCTGGCACTACACGCTGCGCATTCTGTGCGGGCTGATTCTGTTGTTCCTGGTGCTGCCGGTGCTGGTGATCGTGCCGCTGTCGTTCAACTCCGGCAGCTTCCTGGTCTATCCGCTGCAGGGCTTCTCGCTGCACTGGTATCAGGATTTCTTCAACTCGGCCGAGTGGATGCGCTCGCTGAAGAACAGCCTGATCGTCGCCCCGGCCGCCACTGTGCTGGCCATGGGCTTCGGCACGCTTGCAGCGATTGGCCTGACGCGCAGCAACTTCCCCGGCAAGGCGTTGGTGATGGCGCTGGTGATCTCGCCGATGGTGGTGCCGGTGGTCATCATAGGTGTGGCCAGCTACCTGTTCTTCGCTCCACTGGGCCTGGGCAACAGCTACACCTCGCTGATCCTGGTGCACGCAGTGCTGGGTGTGCCGTTCGTGATCATCACCGTGTCGGCCACGCTGCAGGGGTTCAACTACAACCTGGTGCGTGCGGCGGCGAGCCTTGGCGCTTCACCGGTGACCACCTTCCGCCGCGTGACGCTGCCGCTGATTGCGCCGGGGGTGATTTCCGGTGCGCTGTTCGCCTTTGCCACCTCGTTCGACGAAGTGGTAGTGACCCTGTTCCTCGCAGGCCCCGAGCAGGCGACCCTGCCTCGGCAGATGTTCAGCGGCATCCGCGAAAACCTGAGCCCCACCATCGCCGCGGCAGCCACCTTGCTGGTGGGTTTTTCGGTGGTGCTGTTGCTGGTGCTGGAATGGCTGCGCGGACGCAGCGAGAAATTGCGTACCGCAGTGGTGGAGTAAGCGTCGCCACCACCCCGT
>NZ_JANHKS010000092.1 GCF_028682175.1 Pseudomonas putida
GCCCCCGCCGGCAAGCCGTGCTGCTACGGGTGCATCAAGGATTCAGTTCAATTGATCTTCAAGCGCAACCGCAATCCGCGCAGGCCATAACTGACCCACGGCCACAGCAGGGCACTGACCAGTGCCGGCAACACCAGCGCCAGCGTCGGCTGGCGGTTGCCGGTCAATGCGCTGAGCCACAGCTGCACCAACTGCGCCAGGCCAAAGATCACCAGAATCACCAGGCATTGCTGCCACATCGGGAACATGCGCAGGCGCTGCTGCAACGACAGCACCAGAAAGGTAATCAGCGTCAGGATCAGCGCGTTCTGGCCCAGCAAGGTGCCATAGAGCACGTCCTCGGCAAGGCCCAGCATCCAGGCGGTGACCATGCCGATCTTGTGCGGCAATGCCAGCGCCCAGAACGCCAGCAGCAGCGCGAGCCACAGCGGGCGGAAGATCTCCATGAATTGCGGAAGCGGAGAAACACTGAGCAGCAGGCCGATGACGAACGTCAGCCAGACCACCCAGCCGTTTCGCGCGGGGGCGTGACGAGCCATTATTCTTCCCTCTCGTGCGTTGCCGCAGGGGCCGGCGCAGGCGTTGCAGGCTTGGGCGCAGCGGGCTTGGCCGGTTGATGGGCAGGCGGTTTGCTCGCCGCAGGCTTGGCCGGCGTCGCTGCTGGCGTGTTGCTTGCCGGTGCAGCGGCAGGAGCGGCAGCCGGGGCCGTAGACGTGCTGTGGGCAGGTTTGGGCACGGTGGCCGGAACCACTGGCTTGTTCGGCGTCGCGGCGGGCGCAGCGCCCGGCACGGTGGCTGACGGCACGGCAGACGGATCGGCGGCCTGGCGGTCGAGTGATTCCTGCTGTTGCGCGGCATCGGCAGCGCGCTCTTCGGGCGAACGGCCATCAGAGAACACCAGCAGCAGGTAACGGCTGCGGTTCAGGGCGGCGGTCGGCACGGCGCGAACGATCGCGAACGGCTGGCCGGAGTCGTGAATCACTTCCTTGACCGTCGCCACCGGGTAACCCGCCGGGAAGCGCTGGCCCAGGCCGGAACTCACCAGCAGGTCGCCTTCCTTGATGTCGGCAGTGTCAGCCACGTGACGCAGTTCCAGGCGCTCCGGGTTGCCGGTGCCGCTGGCAATCGCGCGCAGGCCGTTGCGGTTGACCTGCACCGGAATGCTGTGGGTGGAGTCGGTCAGCAGCAGCACGCGGGAGGTGTACGGCATCAGCTCGACCACCTGCCCCATCAGGCCGCGGGCATCGAGCACCGGCTGCCCCAGCACCACGCCGTCGCGCTCACCCTTGTTGATGATGATGCGGTGGGTGAAGGGGTTGGGGTCCATGCCGATCAGTTCGGCGACTTCGACCTTCTCGTTGACCAGCGCCGAGGAGTTGAGCAACTCGCGCAGACGCACGTTCTGCTCGGTCAGTGCAGCCAGCTTTTGCAGGCGGCCCTGGAGGAGCAGGTTCTCGGTCTTGAGTTTTTCGTTTTCGGCGGCCAGTTCAGTGCGGCTGCCAAACTGGCTGGCAACGCCCTGATACAAACGTTCGGGCAGGTCGGCGATCCAGTACGACTGCATCAGCACCAGCGACATCTGGCTGCGAACGGGCTTGAGCAGGGTGAAACGCGCATCCACGACCATGACGGCCACGGACAGGACGACCAGCACCAACAGACGAACGCCCAGCGACGGGCCCTTTGAGAAAAGCGGTTTAATGGGCCGCTCCTTCCAGGGATGCTTGTGTTTGGCTGTGCTTATTCATGGGACATGAAACCGGCCTGGTGCGGGTTGACGGAAATAAGGTGTGCAAGCCTTGCAGCGTCAAGCTCTCAATACAAGAGCGGGACGTCAACAGGTCAGACACAAACGGGCAGCGCCATAAGCGCCACCCGTTCGACATCATGGTGCAATCCGGCGACTTATTCGCTGGAAAGCAGGTCCATGGTGTGCTTGTCCATCATTTCCAGCGCACGACCACCGCCACGAGCCACGCAGGTCAGCGGGTCTTCGGCGACGATGACCGGCAGACCGGTTTCCTGGGCCAGCAGTTTGTCCAGGTCACGCAGCAGCGCACCACCACCGGTCAGCACCAGACCGCGCTCGGCGATGTCCGAAGCCAGTTCCGGAGGCGATTGCTCCAGCGCGCTTTTCACGGCCTGAACGATGGTTGCCAGGGATTCCTGCAACGCTTCCAGCACTTCGTTGGAGTTCAGGGTGAAGGCGCGTGGCACGCCTTCTGCCAGGTTACGGCCGCGTACGTCGACTTCACGCACTTCGCCGCCCGGGTAGGCAGTACCGATTTCCTGCTTGATGCGCTCTGCGGTGGATTCACCGATCAGGCTGCCGTAGTTGCGACGCACGTAGGTGATGATCGCTTCGTCGAAACGGTCGCCGCCCACACGTACGGATTCGGCGTAAACCACACCGTTGAGCGAGATCAGGGCGATTTCAGTGGTACCACCACCGATATCGACGACCATCGAGCCGCGGGCTTCTTCGACCGGCAGGCCGGCACCGATGGCAGCGGCCATTGGTTCTTCGATCAGGAACACTTCACGTGCACCGGCGCCCAGGGCCGATTCGCGAATGGCGCGACGCTCAACCTGGGTGGATTTGCACGGCACGCAGATCAGCACACGAGGGCTAGGCTGCAGGAAGCTGTTTTCGTGAACCTTGTTGATGAAATACTGGAGCATCTTTTCGCACACGCTGAAATCGGCGATCACGCCGTCTTTCATCGGACGAATGGCAGCGATGTTGCCCGGGGTACGGCCCAGCATGCGCTTGGCTTCCATCCCGACAGCAACGACGCTCTTCTGATTTCCGTGGGTCCGGATGGCCACAACCGATGGCTCGTTCAGGACAATACCGCGCTCACGCACGTAAATAAGGGTGTTGGCAGTGCCCAGGTCGATGGAAAGATCGCTGGAAAACATGCCACGCAGTTTCTTGAACATGGGAAAGGGACCCTAGGGAACGCGTGGGTAAAAAAGTGCGGCAAACTCTAACAACGACAGGGATTTTGGGCAAGGAGCCAATATGTTAAATTGGCTGTTTTTCCGAGCACTACCCTCGAAGATCGCGGCGTTAAGACCGTCTAAATCGCGAAGTGTTCCGCAATCTGACGTACGGTTAAGTCCGTGCGCATTCCACTGGAGAAACCCCCATGGCGCTTGATCGCTCCGACGTGGAAAAAATCGCTCATCTGGCCCGACTGGGTCTCAATGACGCCGATATCCCGCGTACTACCGAAGCACTGAACAGTATTCTCGGGTTGGTCGACCAGATGCAGGCGGTCGACACCACCGGTATCGAACCGCTCGCGCACCCGCTCGAAGCCTCGCAACGCCTGCGTGAAGACGTGGTCAGCGAAGCCAATCATCGCGATTCCTATCAAGCCATCGCACCAGCGGTCGAAGACGGCCTTTATCTGGTTCCGAAAGTCATCGACTAAGGGAATGAGCCTGCAATGCATCAAATGACTCTGGCAGAGATCGCTCGCGGACTCGCCGACAAAAAGTTTTCCTCCGAAGAGCTGACCCGCTCCCTGCTGGCGCGCATCGCCCAGCTGGACCCGCAGATCAACAGCTTCATTTCCGTCACCCTAGACCTGGCCATCACCCAGGCCCAGGCCGCTGACGCCCGCCGCGCTGCTGGCGAAACCGGCGCGCTGCTGGGCGCCCCGCTGGCGCACAAGGACCTGTTCTGCACCAAGGGCATCCGCACCAGCTGCGCCTCGAAGATGCTCGACAACTTCAAGGCCCCGTACGACGCCACCGTGGTCGCCAAGCTGGCCGCTGCTGGCACCGTGACACTTGGCAAGACCAACATGGACGAATTCGCCATGGGTTCGGCCAACGAGTCCAGCCACTACGGCGCAGTGAAGAACCCGTGGAACCTTGAGCACGTACCGGGCGGCTCGTCCGGCGGTTCGGCAGCAGCAGTTGCCGCTCGTCTGTTGCCTGCCGCGACTGGCACCGACACCGGCGGCTCGATCCGCCAGCCTGCCGCGCTGACCAACCTCACCGGCCTGAAACCGACCTACGGTCGCGTTTCGCGCTGGGGCATGATCGCCTACGCGTCGAGCCTGGATCAGGCCGGCCCCATGGCCCGCACTGCCGAAGACTGCGCCCTGTTGCTGCAAGGCATGGCCGGTTTCGACGTCAATGACTCCACCAGCATCGACGAGCCGGTCCCGGACTACAGCGCCAGCCTGAACGGCTCGCTGCAAGGCCTGCGCATCGGTGTGCCGAAGGAATACTTCAGCGCAGGTCTGGACTCGCGCATCGCCGACCTGGTCATGGCAAGCGTCGAAGAGCTGAAAAAGCTCGGCGCCGTGGTCAAGGAAGTCAGCCTGCCGAACCTGCAACACGCGATCCCTGCGTACTACGTGATCGCACCGGCAGAAGCCTCTTCCAACCTGTCGCGTTTCGATGGCGTGCGCTTCGGCTACCGCTGCGAAGACCCGAAAGACCTGACCGACCTGTACAAGCGCTCCCGTGGCGAAGGCTTCGGCCCTGAAGTACAGCGCCGGATCATGGTCGGTGCCTACGCGCTGTCCGCCGGTTACTACGACGCCTACTACCTGCAGGCGCAGAAGATCCGTCGCCTGATCAAGAACGACTTCATGAATGCGTTCAAGGATGTCGATGTCATTCTGGGCCCGACCACGCCGAACCCGGCCTGGAAGATCGGCGCCAAGAACGCCGACCCGATTTCCGCGTATCTGGAAGACTTCTACACCATCACCGCCAACCTCGCGGGCCTGCCTGGCCTGTCGATGCCAGCCGGTTTTGCCGATGGCTTGCCGGTGGGCGTGCAACTGCTGGCGCCGTACTTCCAGGAAGGGCGCCTGCTCAATGTCGCTCACCAATACCAATTGGTCACCGACTGGCACACCCGCTCGCCTGAAGGCTTCTAAGGAGAAAACACATGCAATGGGAAGTCGTCATCGGGCTGGAGATTCACACCCAGCTCACCACCCAATCGAAGATTTTCTCCGGTAGCGCCACCACGTTCGGCTCCGAGCCCAACACCCAGGCCAGCCTGGTTGACCTGGGCATGCCCGGCACCCTGCCGGTGCTGAACAAGGAAGCGGTGCAGATGGCGGTCAAGTTCGGCCTGGCCATCGACGCCGAGATCGGCCAGCACAACGTGTTCGCCCGCAAGAACTACTTCTACCCGGACCTGCCCAAGGGCTACCAGATCAGCCAGATGGAGCTGCCAATCGTCGGCAAGGGCCACCTGGACATCACCCTGGAAGACGGCACCATCAAGCGCATCGGCGTAACCCGCGCCCACCTTGAGGAAGACGCCGGCAAGAGCCTGCACGAAGACTACAGCGGCATGACCGGTATCGACCTGAACCGTGCTGGCACCCCGCTGCTGGAAATCGTTTCCGAACCGGACATGCGTTCGGCCAAGGAAGCGGTGGCCTACGTCAAGGCGATGCACGCGCTGGTGCGCTACCTGGGCATCTGCGACGGCAACATGGCCGAAGGCTCGCTGCGTTGCGACTGCAACGTGTCGGTTCGCCCGGTTGGCCAGGTCGAGTTCGGCACCCGCTGCGAGATCAAGAACGTCAACTCGTTCCGTTTCATCGAGAAGGCGATCAACAGCGAGATCCAGCGCCAGATCGACCTGATCGAAGACGGTGGCAAGGTCATCCAGCAAACGCGCCTGTACGACCCGAACACCAACGAAACCCGCGCCATGCGCAGCAAGGAAGAAGCCAACGACTACCGCTACTTCCCGGACCCCGACCTGCTGCCGGTGATCATCGAGGACTCGTTCCTTGCGCAGACCCGCGCCAGCCTGCCGGAACTGCCGCCGCAAAAACGCGAGCGCTTCCAGTCGCAGTTCGGCCTGTCGCTGTACGACGCCAGCGTGCTGGCTTCCAGCCGCGAACAGGCGGATTACTTCGAGCAGGTGGTGGGCATCGCCGGCGACGCCAAGCTTGCGGCCAACTGGGTGATGGTGGAACTGGGCTCGCTGCTGAACAAGCAAGGCGTCGAAATCGACGAATCGCCGGTCAGCGCCGAGCAACTGGGCGGCATGCTCAAGCGCATCACCGACAACACCATCTCCGGCAAGATCGCCAAGATGGTCTTCGAGGCGATGGCCAATGGTGAAGGCAACGCCGACGAGATCATCGAGAAGCGCGGTCTCAAGCAGGTGACCGACACCGGCGCCATCGAGTCGATCCTTGACGACATGCTGGCCGCCAACGCCGAGCAGGTCGAGCAGTACCGCGCCGCCGATGAAGCCAAGCGCGGCAAGATGTTCGGCTTCTTCGTCGGCCAGGCCATGAAAGCCTCCAAGGGCAAGGCCAACCCGCAGCAGGTCAACGAAGTGTTGAAGCGCAAGCTGGAAGGTTGATGCACAGGCCCTGATCCGGAACTTTCGACATCAGGGCCGGCCCAATCGTCGGAATGCCGCCCAGAGCAAGCTCACTCCTACAGGAATGTGCACCGTCCTGTAGGAGTGAGCTTGCTCGCGATAGCGGCATTTCGGACGACGCATAAGGTCCGGATCAACATTTATCAAAGGATTGCGAACCATGTGGCGGCTCTTAAGCGCTTGCGCCTTGCTCTCCCTGCTGGCCGGTTGCGCCAGCGAAGGCATCATCGATCCACACGGTTACAACGCCACCGGCGGCGCGTCGTATTACGGCTCGCGCCATCAAGGCAAGCGCACCGCCAGCGGTGAACGCTTCGACCAGAATTCCCTGACCGCCGCCCACCGCCAGCTGCCTTTTGGCACTAGGGTGCAGGTCACCAACCTGGACAACGACCGCAAGGTCATCGTCCGTATCAACGATCGCGGCCCGCATACCCGGGGCCGAATCATCGACATCTCCCGCCGGGCTGCCGAACAATTGGGTATGCTGCGCAGCGGAACCGCCCAAGTGCGGGTGCAAGCCCTCGACGACTGACCCTGACCGATTTGAAGGTGCCCTGAATTCTTGCCCTGTCGACCCTGCCACTGCCCACGCTGATCGAGCTGGCCTGTGGTCTTCTGCTGATGATCGTCGGCGCCGAGCTGTCGGTGCGTGTCGCCGTGACCTTGGCTGCCCTGCTGAAAACCCGTCCGCTGTTCCTCGGGCTGACTGTCGTCGCGCTGGGCAGCAGCGCCCCGCAGATGGCCGTCGGCCTGCAGGCGGCGCTGACTGACAGCACCGACATCGCCGTGGGCAGCGTGATCGGCAGCAACATCTTCAACATTCTGGTCACCCTCGGCCTGTCAGCATTGATCATTCCGCTGCGCGTGGCCCGGCAACTGGTGCGGGTGGATCTGCCGCTGATGATCGGCGCCACACTGCTGGTCGCCGCACTGGCGTGGAATGGCGAGCTGAGCAACGTCGACGGGGTGATCCTGCTGATCGCGCTGGCGGGTTATCTGCTGGTGGTGTCCCGCCAGTTCGCCCACGGCGTGCGCCACACCGCCAGCACCGACGACCTGCCCCGGCGCCGGACCTGGCCGATTATCCTGCGCCTGGCGCTGATGGGCGCGGGCCTGACCCTGATGATTCTGGGCAGCCATCTGCTGGTAGGCGCTGCCGTGGTGGTCGCCACCGACCTGGGCCTGTCGGAGCGGGTGTTCGGCCTGACGGTGATCGCCGGGGCCACTTCACTTCCCGCGCTGATGACCTCGCTGGTCGCCGCCGTTCGCGGCGAACGTGACATCGCGGTGGGCAATATCATCGGCAGCAACCTGTTCAACCTGCTGGGGGTGCTGGGCATCACGTCGCTGATCGCCACCGGCCCGCTGTCGATCTCGCCGAACGCGCTGGATTTCGACCTGCCGGTGATGCTCGGCGTCGCCCTGCTGTGCTTGCCGCTGTTCTATTCGGGCTATCGCATCACCCGGCTCGAAGGCCTTTTGCTGTTGGGGCTGTACGCGGTGTACGGGCTGCACATCGTGTCGTTCACCACCGGTATGCCGTTGGCCGAACGGCTGGAGCGCTTGATGATTCATTACGCATTGCCGGTGTTGGCGGTAGGCGTTCTGGTCACGACCTTCCGGGCATGGCGCAGACAGCACTGACCGGTGAATGCCCCGTAGCAGCACGGCTTGCCGGCGGGGGCGGCCT
>NZ_JANHKS010000093.1 GCF_028682175.1 Pseudomonas putida
GTCATCCAACACCCGTTTCCTTGCGTATAATCCCGCGCTTTCCCTGAAGAGCACCCTCTCCCCGTGGCCAACAAACGTTACGCCTGCATCGGCTTGTACAACCCCAAATCCCCGGAAAACGTGGGGTCCGTGATGCGTGCGGCGGGCTGCTATGGCGTGGCGTCGGTGTTCTACACCGGCAAGCGCTACGAGCGGGCTCGGGATTTCGTCACCGACACCAAGAAGATCCACCAGGACATTCCGCTGATCGGCATCGACGACCTGAAGAAAATCATTCCGCTGGGCTGCGTGCCGGTCGCGGTGGAGCTGGTCGAGGGCGCTCGGGCACTGCCCGAATACACTCACCCGGACCGCGCCATCTACATCTTCGGCCCCGAAGACGGCTCGCTGGACAAAGAGATCCGCGACTGGTGCGAAGACGTGGTCTATATCCCCACCACCGGCTGCATGAATCTGGCGGCGACCGTCAACGTGGTGCTCTACGACCGCATGGCCAAGGGCAACAACACCCGGTCAGGCCCGCAATTCGGTCGCGAAACCGACCGCACCTGAGCCCCTGCCGCGACAGACGCATTGAACAGTTCGCGTTTGTGACAGTCAGCTTTAAGGACCTTACCTCTTCATGGAGAACGCATCATGAGTGATACCCCGATCCTGAAACGCGTCGAACGCACGCTGCACGATGAAGTTGCGCCACAGAACGTCCAGGGCTGGGAGCGCATCGGCTCGTTGGCCGGTGGCGTACTGATGATGGGCAAGGGCCTGCGCCGCGGCGGGATCTTCGGACTGGTGCAACTGGCCATCGGCGGCGCCGTACTGGCCCGCGGCATCACCGGGCACTGCTCGGCCAAGGCGCTGCTGGAAAAGAGCCGCAGCGACATGGACATCGCCCGGGCCCGCATCGAAAGAGCCGGCGCCGAACTGAGCAAGCTCAAGACCAAGGCCGAAGTGGCGGCCGAAGAGGCCGTGGTGCAAAGCATCGACGCGGTCAAAGGCCCCAAAGGCGTCTGAGCTGCATACGCATCAAACTAAATGCGTCAAGCGGCGGTCTTTGACTTAAACCCGGTCAGAGCCGTCGCATGCCCAAAACCACTCCCTTCGCCAAACGCTGGTTCGCGGCTCGCGGCTGGAAACCCTTCGCCTTTCAACAGGCCGTCTGGGATGCCGTCGCTCGCGGCGAGTCCGGGCTGCTGCACGCCAGCACCGGCGCGGGCAAGACCTATTCAGTGTGGTTCGCGGCGCTCAACAGCTTCGCCCGCAAGCCCCCTCCTCCAGCCGACGAAAAACCGCGCAAACGCAAAGCGCCCGCCGCGCCCCTGACGGTGCTGTGGATCACGCCCATGCGCGCGCTGGCCGCCGATACTGCGCGGGCGCTCGAAGCGCCGCTGCTGGATCTGGACATCCCCTGGAGTGTCGGCCTGCGTACCGGCGACACCTCCAGCAGCGAACGCGCCAAACAGGGGCGACGCCTGCCCTCGTCCCTGATCACCACCCCGGAAAGCCTGACCCTGTTGCTGACCCGCGCCGACGCCCAGGTGATTTTCTCGACCTTGAAAATGATCGTCGTCGACGAATGGCACGAACTGATCGGCAACAAGCGCGGCGTGCAGTTGCAACTGGCCCTGGCGCGCCTGCGCCGGTGGAATCCCCAACTGATCGTCTGGGGGCTGTCCGCCACCCTGGGCAATCAGGCCCACGCGCAGCAGGTGCTGGTGGGAGAACACGGCACCACGGTAGAGGGCAAGGTGGTCAAGGAACTGATCGTCGATACCCTCATCGCCCCCTCCATCGAGCGTTTTCCCTGGGCCGGGCATATGGGGCTGCGCATGTTGCCCCAGGTGCTGGCCGAGGTGGACAGCAGTGCCAGTTGCCTGCTGTTCACCAACACCCGGGCGCAATCGGAGATCTGGTATCAGGCGCTGCTTGAAGCCCGGCCTGACTGGGCCGGATTGATCGCGCTGCACCATGGCTCGCTGTCGCGCGAGGTTCGCGACTGGGTCGAACGGGCCTTGAAGGAGGGCCACCTCAAGGCCGTGGTCTGCACCTCCAGCCTTGATCTGGGGGTGGACTTTCTGCCGGTAGAGCGCGTGCTGCAGATCGGCTCGGCCAAGGGCGTCGCCCGCCTGATGCAGCGGGCCGGTCGTTCGGGCCATGCGCCGGGGCGACCATCCCGCGTGACGCTGGTGCCGACCCACAGCCTGGAACTGGTGGAAGCCGCCGCGGCCAGGGACGCCGTAGAGGCGCGTCTGATCGAACCCCGGGAATCACCCCACAAGCCGCTGGATGTCCTCGTACAGCATTTGGTCAGCATGGCGTTGGGCGGCGGTTTCTTGCCTGACGAGTTGCTGGCCGAGGTTCGTACGGCCTGGGCCTATCACCAGCTTACCGACGAAGAATGGGCCTGGGCGCTGGCCTTCGTGCGCCACGGCGGGCTGTCCCTCACGGCCTACCCGGATTATCGCCGGGTCGAGCCTGACGAGCACGGCATCTGGCGCGTGCCCGATGCACGTCTGGCCCGGCGCCATCGCATGAGCGTCGGCACCATCGTCAGCGATGCCAGCATCAACGTGAAGTACTGGAGCAAAGGCGGCGGGGGTGGCTCGCTGGGCAGCGTCGAGGAAGGTTTCATCGCCCGGTTGAAGCCCGGTGATGGCTTTCTGTTCAGCGGACGCCTGCTTGAGCTGGTACGGGTGGAAAACATGACCGCCTATGTGAAACGGGCTACAACCAAGAAGGCGGCGGTCCCACGCTGGAATGGCGGACGTATGCCACTGTCCAGCGAGTTGGCTGACGCGGTGGTCGCCCGATTCGACGCCGCTGCCCACAATGTGTTCGACGGCCCGGAAATGCACAGCATCAGCCCGCTGCTGGAAGTTCAGCGCCAATGGTCATCCCTGCCACGCAAGGATTCGCTGCTGGCCGAGGTGCTCAAGTCGCGGGAGGGCTGGCACCTGTTCCTGTATCCGTTCGCCGGGCGCCATGTGCACCTGGGCCTGGCGAGCCTGCTGGCCTGGCGTTTGAGCCGAGACACGCCGCTGACCTTCTCCATCGCCGTCAACGACTACGGCTTCGAGCTGCTGAGCGCGACCGAAGTGGACTGGTCCGGGCAGCTGAACCCGCAACTCTTCAGCGAGGACGGGCTGCTGGCTGACATCATTGCCAGCCTCAACGCTGGTGAACTGGCCCTGCGCCGCTTCAGGGAAATCGCCCGGATTGCCGGGCTGGTGTTCTCAGGCTACCCCAGCGCCCCGAAAAGCAACCGCCAGTTGCAAGCCTCCAGCGGCCTGTTTTTCGAGGTGTTCAAGCAGTATGACGCGGGCAACCTGTTGCTGACTCAGGCCGAGGAAGAGGTGTTGCGTCAGGAGCTGGACGTCAGCCGCCTTGAACACACGCTGCGCCGTATCAATCAGCGCACCCTGGACTTGCACCTGATCAAGCGGCCCACCCCCATGGCCTTCCCGCTGCTGGTGGAGCGCATGCGCGAGAGCATGAGCACCGAGAAACTGTCCGACCGGATCGCGCGGATGGTGCGCGACCTCGAGACCGCGGCAGGGCCGGAGGTGAGTTCATGAGGCCCTACCTTGCGATCCAGTTGGCAGGCACCGAGCTGTGGCTGCTGGCAGACAAGGCCATCTATTACCCTGCCGAACGCGCGCTGCTGATCGCCGACGCCCATTTCGGCAAGGCGGCCGCGTACCGTCGGCTCGGGCAGCCAGTGCCCCACGGCACCACCGATCACAATCTTGCGCGACTCGATGCGCTGCTGGCCGGGTACGACTGCGAGCGGCTGATCTTTCTGGGGGACTTTCTCCACGCCCCGGAATCCCACGCCTCGGCGACGCTGGCCGCGTTGCAGGACTGGCGCGAGCGGCATCCCTCACTCCAAATCACCCTCATCCGCGGCAACCACGACAAACGCGCGGGCGATCCACCGGCCAGCCTGGGGTTTGAGGTGGTGGCTGAACCGCTTTTACTGGGCCCGTTTGCCTTGCAACACGAACCCACGCCCCATTCCAGCCATCACGTACTGGCCGGCCATGTGCACCCGGCCTACCGGCTGCTGGGCAAAGGCCGACAACGCCTGCGCCTGCCCTGCTTCTACATCTTGCAAAACATCAGCCTGCTGCCGGCCTTCGGCGCGTTCACAGGCGGCATGAACATCGAGCGCCAGCCGGGCAGCCGGGTGTATGTGGTGGGGGATGGAGCGGTGTGGGAAGCCGTATAGAGGGAACCGTGGGCACGGTCCCCAGATGAGTGCGATCGCTGTGGGAGCGGGCTTGCCCGCGAAGACGGTCGCCCAGCCACGACCTGGGCACTAGGTGCCGACGCATTCGCGGGCAAGCCCGCTCCCACAGGATTTATCTGGCATACCCGCTGCGGCGGGGGCGATCTTTACATCGCCCCCGCCGGCAAGCCGTGCTGCTACGAAGTGGATAGCCGGAAAGGGGCCATCGGGGAAATAGGGGTCAGGCAACCGGAGCGGGAGGCGGCTCGTCTGGCAACGTCGGCTCGCCGGGCTCTTCAGGCTGGGGGTAATCGTTGGGCGTATCGGGCGTTGGCTGGCCGGGAATGCCGCCGGCAACCATGTTGTTCAGATGGGGATGCGCTAACAGCGACCAAGCCAGCATTCCGACCTGGTTCTGTCCGGGGTCGTACTCCTTGCTGCTCGGTTTGTGTTGTCTCTTCATAGGGCACTCCTGAGCGTAGGCCCCATCCGCGAGGCGCGGATGGGAACAGTTCAGTCAATAGAGTGCGCTTTTCCCGACAAATTCCTTTTCAGGATGACCAACGGTGCAATCAGGTACGTGGCAGTGTGACACCACGCTGGCCCTGGTATTTACCACCGCGATCCTTGTAGGAAACCTCGCATTCCTCGTCGGATTCGAGGAATAGCATCTGCGCCACGCCTTCGTTGGCGTAGATCTTGGCCGGCAGCGTGGTGGTGTTGGAGAACTCCAGCGTCACGTGGCCTTCCCATTCCGGCTCAAGCGGCGTCACGTTGACGATGATGCCGCAGCGCGCGTAGGTGCTCTTACCCAGGCAGATAGTCAGGACGTTGCGCGGGATGCGGAAATATTCGACCGTGCGGGCCAGTGCGAACGAGTTCGGCGGGATGATGCAGACGTCGCTCTTGATGTCGACGAAGCTCTTCTCGTCGAAATTTTTCGGATCGACGGTCGCCGAATTGATGTTGGTGAACACCTTGAATTCGTCGGCGCAGCGCACGTCATAGCCGTAGCTGGACACACCAAAGGAGATCAGGCGGTCCGGGCCTTCGCCGCGCATCTGGCGTTCCACGAAGGGCTCGATCATGCCGTGCTCTTGCGCCATGCGGCGAATCCACTTGTCCGATTTGATGCTCATGGCGTTGTCCTGAATAGCGAGGTGAAAAAGATGTCGGGCATCTTACCGGGGTCGGGCGTGCGGCACAAAGACTGCGAACGGCGCGGGCTGCAAACCGTCGGTCATCTGGGGAAATAAACGTCCGAATGCCATTGGCACATTGCTGAAAAAGGGGTAAGGTGCGTCCACTGTGTTGCTTGTGTCACTGAGAATCTCTACACGATGTTGAATTTCGATCCAACCATCTCCAAGAATTTTTCCTGCTCTTTGCACTCAGTCTCGGCCAGGGTACTTCCTGAGTCGCAGTTAACTTTGTCCAAGGAGATACACCATGTCTAATCGCCAAACCGGTACCGTCAAGTGGTTCAACGATGAGAAAGGCTTCGGCTTCATCACCCCACAATCCGGTGACGACCTGTTCGTACACTTCAAAGCCATCCAGGCTGACGGTTTCAAAACCCTGAAAGAAGGCCAGCAGGTTTCTTTCGTCGCTACCCGCGGCCAGAAAGGCATGCAGGCTGAAGAAGTACAAGTTGTCTAACTTGCGCTTCCTCGCTTGATAAGAACCCCGCTCTCGCAGCGGGGTTTTTTTATGCCTGCGAAAAAACAACGGCGCTGTCAGCTTCAACCAACTGGCAGCGCCGCTTCGCAGTGAAGGCATGAGCCTTGCCGTTCCCGCGCAGGTTACGCGGGAACGGCCGTCACTCAATCGTCGCTGACGGAAATGTTGGGCATCGCAGGCGTTGCCGCTTCCTGCAACACAATGCGCGCGCCAACGTGACGGGCCAGCTCCTGATAGACCATGGCGATCTGGCTTTCAGGTTCTGCGATGGCCGTGGGCTTGCCACCGTCGGCCTGCTCGCGGATCAGCATCGACAACGGCAGCGAGGCCAGCAGTTCCACGCCGTACTGCGAGGCGAGTTTCTCGCCGCCACCTTCACCGAACAGGTGCTCGGCATGGCCGCAGTTCGAGCAGATGTGCACGGCCATGTTCTCGACCACGCCCAGCACCGGGATGTTGACCTTGCGGAACATCTCGACACCCTTTTTCGCGTCCAGCAATGCCAGGTCCTGCGGGGTGGTGACGATGACCGCACCGGCCACCGGGACCTTCTGCGCCAGGGTCAACTGGATATCGCCGGTGCCTGGCGGCATGTCGATGACCAGGTAATCCAGGTCGTTCCAGGCGGTCTGGGTGATGAGCTGCAGCAGCGCGCCGGAGACCATCGGGCCGCGCCAGACCATGGGTGTGTTGTCGTCGGTCAGGAAGGCCATCGACATGACTTCGATGCCATGGGCCTCGATCGGAACGAACCATTTCTGGTCCTTGACCTTGGGTCGCGTGCCTTCCGGAATGCCAAACATCACGCCTTGGCTTGGGCCATAGATGTCGGCGTCCAGGATGCCCACCCGGGCCCCCTCGCGGGACAGTGCAAGGGCCAGGTTCGCGGCGGTGGTGGACTTACCCACGCCGCCCTTGCCCGAGGCCACGGCAACGATGTTCTTGACGCTGGCCAGGCCCGGGATCTGGCCTTGGGCCTTGTGCGCGGTAATCAGCGTGCTGATCTGGACCTTGGCCGAAGCCACGCCGTCCAGGCCTTCGATGGCCATTTGCAGCATCTGCGCCCAGCCGTTCTTGAACAGGTCGGCGGCGTAGCCCAGTTCCAGCTGCACATTGACGCGGTCGCCTTCGATGTCGATGGCACGCACACAACCGGCGCTGACCGGGTCTTGATTCAAGTAAGGATCGGTGTACTGGCGAAGGACGGCTTCCACCGTTGCGCGATTCACGGCGCTCATGGGTCACTCCCGAAAAAGACTGAGCAAAACAGGCGGCTATCCTACCGCGTCTGTCAGGTGAGAGGGGGGCGGGTTTTGCATCCGGCTTCTCTGCCGTCCTTGTTGATCGTTCCCACGCTGCGCGTGGTAACGCCTGGTTAGACGCTCCGCGTCGCTGGGTGACTTTGGGATTGGGGGTTGATCCGTTTTCGCGGTGGTTGGACTTTAGGGTTTCGCCCCTTACGGGCGACCTACTTTCTTCCGGGAAAGTAGGCAAACCATTTGCTCCTGGCTAGGGTCCTTCGGACTTCCCTCGACTCCGGCGCCGTTCCGGGGGCCCGCCATGATGGGCCATCCATGGCCCGCACGGCTTTCGCGGCATCCATGCCGCTCATCCCCCTCCACGACGCCTGCGCTCGGCCTGGCGCCTTAACGTCGCGCCCTGCGGTGTCTGCACCATCGCGTACAAAGATCAAAAGCAAGATCAAGATCTTTGTTTGTACTCCGT
>NZ_JANHKS010000094.1 GCF_028682175.1 Pseudomonas putida
CGCCCCCGCCGGCAAGCCGTGCTGCTACGGGATCTGCGGTGTTTGTGCCTGGGTCGGTCCGTGCCGCATGCCCGGGATGACGCGTGCATCCTCAAACCGCAGGCAATAAAAAAGCCGACCCGGAACCGGATCGGCTTATCAATAATCCCGAGGGATTATTACTTGCGGCTAGCCTTGTCCAGCATGCGCAGAGCACGCTCGTTGGCTTCGTCGGCAGTTTGCTGAGCTTTCTGAGCAGCAGCCAGAGCTTCGTCAGCCTTGCGGTAGGCTTCGTCAGCACGAGCTTGTGCACGAGCAGCTGCGTCTTCAGTAGCAGTCAGACGAGCTTCGGTTTCTTTGGATGCGCTGCTGCAACCGGTAGCCAGAACTGCGGCCAGGGCCAGAGCAGAGAATTTCAGAACGTTGTTCATCGTGTTCCCCTTAAAGGACTTCTATCAAATTAATCATCTCTCGAAAATGAGAAAATGACCGGCGTACATACTACCCATTGTTTGTAGTAAGTAAACGGACTAAGCGCAAGAACCGCATAAAATTCTTAGCTTTGAAAGCCTTCCGTGCGACTCCTCACGCTTTTTATCCGGAAAAAACCTCATGCTGTCAGGCAATTACGCTTGTCAGCAGGACGGGGGCGGACGGTTGTGCCGACAGGCTCCCGATGTCATCAGTGGGTCGAAAGTACTTCGTCCAGGCGGTGGCCAGGAGACGTTGAGCCACGTTGCAACCTTTTTTGTATAGACGATGATCGGCGAGGATGCTCGATTTTTGTTGCGTTGACGTGACTTTGCCCCATGGATGCCGTCTTAACAGGCATTCTCCGGCGATCCGGGGCCTTCGTTGTGCCATCACGCCGGATACGCGGGCGGGCTTTTACTGCGGATTCACTTGAGCAGATTCCACAATGGTGCCTACTATTTGCAGGTGCTCGTTTGTTTGAGATCAGCAAGGCTCGTTCTCGGTGTCCAGACCAGGCACGGGGTGGCGTAGCAGGCAGTGCGCGAACGCAGAGGTGCGTTGGCCCTGACTGAAGAGGTTCCTTCGCCGGACAAACATCGGTAAGGTAGGGGTCAAAATCCAAGACCCGCGAGGAGTAGTGATGAGCGAGGCGCTGTCCATTCACCATGACAAGACCGGCCACCAGTTCGAAATCAACATCGACGGTCACCGGGCTTACCTGACGTACATGGATCTGGGGAAGCAGACCCTGGACATCTATCGTACCTTCGTGCCCAACGCCTTGCGCGGGCGCGGCATCGCGGCGGCCTTGACCGAAGTGGCCCTCGATTACGCCGAGAGCATGGGCTACACCGTGATTCCTTCCTGCTCCTACGTCGAACGCTACATGGAACGTCACCAGCGCCAGGCTGCGAAGATCTGAAGAAGATCTGAAAAGCATTACCCCATGAAAAACGCCGAGCATTCGCTCGGCGTTGTCGTTTCAAGAACTGTGAAATCAGCCGCGCTTGCGCTTGGGCAACACGTCCTTGAGCTTGGCATGCATGCTGCGCAGGGTCTTCTCGGTGGTTTCCCAGTCGATGCAGGCGTCGGTGATCGAAACACCGTATTCCAGATCCGCGAGGTCCTTCGGAATCGACTGCGCGCCCCATTTCAGGTGGCTTTCGACCATCAGGCCAATGATCGACTCGTTGCCTTCCAGAATCTGGTTGGCGACGTTTTCCATGACCAGAGGTTGCAGCGCCGGGTCCTTGTTGGAGTTGGCGTGGCTGGCGTCGACCATGATGTTCGGCTTGACCTTGGCCTTGGCCAGTGCCTGCTCGCACAGGGCGACGCTGACCGAGTCATAGTTGGGCTTGCCGTTGCCGCCGCGCAGCACCACGTGACCGTAGGCGTTGCCCTTGGTGGTGACGATGGACACGCCACCTTCCTGGTTGATACCCAGGAAGCGGTGCGGGCTGGAAACCGATTGCAGGGCGTTGATGGCAACGGTCAGGCCGCCGTCGGTGCCGTTCTTGAAGCCCACTGCCGAAGAAAGGCCCGAGGCCATCTCGCGGTGGGTCTGGGATTCGGTGGTGCGTGCGCCGATGGCCGACCAGCTGATCAGGTCCTGCAGGTACTGCGGGGAGATCGGGTCCAGCGCTTCGGTGGCGGTCGGCAGGCCTTTTTCAGCCAGGTCCAGCAGCAGCTGGCGGCCGATGTGCAGACCGTCCTGGATCTTGAAGGAGTCATCCAGGTATGGGTCGTTGATCAGGCCCTTCCAGCCGACCGTGGTGCGCGGCTTTTCGAAATAGACGCGCATCACCAGATACAGGGTGTCCGACAGCTCGGCGGCCAGGGCCTTGAGGCGCTCGGCGTATTCGTGAGCGGCCTTGATATCGTGGATCGAGCAGGGGCCGATCACGATGAACAGGCGGTGGTCCTTGCCATCGAGGATGTTGCGGATCACTTCGCGACCCTTGCTCACGGTGGCCTGTGCGGCGGCGGTGAGCGGGATTTCGCGCTTGAGCTGATCCGGCGTGATCAGTGTCTCGTTGGAGGCGACGTTAAGGTCGTCAATCGGTAAATCAGCCATCGTGTTACTCATCAGGTCACGGGTGCTGGCCGCCAACGGTCCCCGTGCGGCGGAGCCTAGCGTGATTGAGGGCAGCGGGGTGCCGAACCTTAGCGCGTTAACCCGTACTTCGACAATGGGTAAACTCAAGCTTTCGTCCGATGCAGCGGGCTTATCGCAACCGTTTGCCTGCCCAGGCGCGCACCGGGCCGCGCTTTGGCTTGCGGAGCGGGCGGGCAGTGCGGATATAGTGTGCGCAAGACCTGGGGAGATTGGCGTGGATCAACTGCAACTGACAGACTTCGATGTCGATCGACAACTGCTGACCCTGCCCGGCACATCGCTGCTTATCTTCACCGGCGCCGGCTGTTCCAGTTGCCGGTGGGCACGACAGCATTTGCCGGAACAATCATTACCCGTCGAGCGCCTGTGCTGGATCGACGCCGAGGAAAACGGCGGCGCGGTGCAGCGTTACGGGGTGTTCCACCTGCCTTCCGTGTTCGTCGTGCGTGACGGCGAATTCTACGGCGCCTTGCGCAGCCAGCTTTCTGCCCCAGCCATCATCGCTGGCCTGGATCAGGCGCTGGTCCGCGCGCCTGACGACTTGCCATGAATCCATAGCCTTGAATTGAGAGAGCCATGAGCGAAACCCTCCACACGCCCCGCATCGGCATTATCGGCACCGGCGCCATCGGCGGCTTTTATGGCCTGATGCTGGCGCGCGCCGGCTTCGACGTGCATTTCCTGCTGCGCAGCGAGTTCAGCGCGGTGTCGCAGAACGGCCTGCACATCAACAGCCAGGTCCACGGTGCCTTGAGCCTGGAGAACGTCCAGGCCTATTCCTCGGCGACCGACATGCCGCCTTGTGACTGGCTGCTGGTGGCCGCCAAATCCACCGGTACCGGCGGCGTGGCCCCGGCCATCGTGCAGGCGGCTGCGCCAGGGGCCAAGGTGTTGATGCTGCAGAATGGCCTGGCGGTCGAAGATGAACTGCGTGCGGTGCTTCCCGATTCGCTGCATGTGCTGGGCGGCCTGTGTTTCATCTGCGTGCATCGCACTGGGCCCGGCCAGATCACCCATCAGGCGTTCGGCGCGGTGAACATCGGTTACCACAGTGGCCCGGCCCCAAGCGATGCCGCGAGCCTCGAAATCGTGGAGCAGGGCGCCGCGCTGTTCCACGCCGCGGGGATCGAGTCGGTGGCCATGGCCAATCTGGGCAAGGCCCGCTGGCAGAAGCTGGTGTGGAATGTGCCTTACAACGGGCTTTCGGTATTGCTCAACGCCAGCACCACGCCGCTGATGGCCGACCCGGACAGCCGCGAACTGATCCAGGGGCTGATGGCCGAAGTGGTGCAGGGCGCCGAGGCCTGCGGGCATGTGCTGCCTGAAGGTTACGCGGCGCAGTTGTTCAGGGTCACCGAGCAGATGCCGGACTACCGCCCCAGCATGCACCATGACTTCACCGAAAAGCGCCCGCTGGAGCTTGACGCCATCTACGCAAAACCGCTTGCAGCCGCGCTGGCGGCGGGCTGCGACATGCCCAAGATTCGGGCCTTGTACCACGCGCTGGCGTTTATCGATCGGCAGAATCGCCGATAGCCAGGCACCTCGGGGGACACCATGGCCAACGACCTGACCATGAAAAGCGCAAGTAACAAGCTGGTTCTGGCGATTTCCTCGCGGGCGCTGTTCGATCTGCGGGAAAGCCACGCGATCTATGAACGGGACGGCGTGGCTGCCTATCGCCAGTACCAGATCGACCATGAAGACGAAGTGCTTGAGCCCGGGGATGCCTTCCTGCTGGTGGAAAAACTGCTGAGCCTCAATACCAGCCTGACCCAGGCACGGGTCGAGGTGATTCTGGTGTCGCGCAACAGCGCCGACACCGGGCTTCGGGTGTTCAACTCGATTCAGCACTACGGCCTGGACATCTCCCGCGCCGCCTTTGTCGGTGGTCGCAGCCCGTTTCCGTATCTGGCGGCGTTTGACAGCCATCTGTTTCTCTCCACTCACGCCGAGGACGTGCGCAGCGCACTGGATGCCGGTTTCGCCGCCGCGACCATTCTCTCCGGCGGTGCCCGCCGAGCAGCCAGCGCTGAGCTGAGAATCGCCTTCGACGGTGACGCAGTGCTGTTCTCCGACGAATCCGAGCGGGTCTATCAGTCGGGCGGTCTTGAGGCGTTTCAGGCCAGCGAGCGCGAGGCGGCGCGTCAACCCCTGCCCGGCGGGCCGTTCAAGCCGTTTCTTGCCGCGCTTAACCTGCTCCAGCGCGAGTTCCCCGAGGAGTCCTGCCCGATCCGCACCGCACTGGTCACCGCCCGCTCGGCGCCAGCCCATGAGCGCGTCATCCGCACCTTGCGCGAATGGAATATTCGGCTGGATGAATCGCTGTTCCTCGGTGGTCTGGACAAGTCGGCTTTTCTGGAGGCCTTCGCCGCCGACGTGTTCTTTGACGATCAGCCGGGGCATTGTGAGCGTGCCCGGGAAGTCGTGGCCACCGGCCATGTTCCCCATGGCATCAGCAACGAGCTAAAACCCTGAACCTTTAGACCGGAAACTTGTATCAAGCCCGCCGATTCGTCCCGGCGCTGCTAAGCTGATCTGTGTCTGGGCCTTTGAAGGCTGGCAGGAGGTCACATGATTCGCTCGATGCTGTATGCCACGGACCTCGGTCTCTACGCGCCTTTTGTCCTGCAGCATGCACTGGCGCTGGCGCGCTCATTCGGGGCCGAGTTGCATGTGGTGCACGTGGTCGAGCCGATGGGGCTGTTCGCCGAATCCGTACTGCAGAGCTACCTGGCAGAGGACGTGTTGCGCGAGCTGCACAGTGAAGGCATCAACAACGTGATCGAAGGCATCGAGTCGTCCGTGCTCGCCGGTTTTCGTGATGAGTTGGGGGAGGGCAATCAGGATCTTGCGCTGATTCGCAGCGTGCGGGTGGTCCAGGGGGATCCGTCCAAAGTGATCCTGGAACAGGCGCAACGGCTGGAGGTCGATCTGCTGGTGGTGGGCAGTCACAGCCACGGTGCGGAAGGGGATACGCCGATCGGCCGCACGGCCGCGCGGATTCTGCAGCTTTCCCATGTACCTGTTTATATGGTCCCGATGGTGCAGAACCGCAGTGGCTCGTGGGCCTGAGGAGGACAGGCCGGGGGCGAGATAGAGGCTGCGTGCCATCAGATTCTGAAAATGCTGGCTAAAATTTATAAAAAGTTCTAACTTTGCCTTCTTGACCATTAATCCAGTTATATACCGTCGTGATGCCCGTGGCGTCTTCCGGCTTTGAGGGATACATATGAAGCTTCAGCAATTGCGCTACATCTGGGAAGTGGCGCACCACGACCTCAACGTTTCGGCGACGGCGCAGAGCCTTTACACCTCGCAGCCGGGCATCAGCAAGCAGATCCGTTTGCTGGAAGACGAACTCGGGGTCGAGGTTTTTGCACGCAGCGGCAAGCACCTCACACGTGTCACGCCGGCGGGGGAGCGGATCATTACTACTGCGGGGGAAATCCTGCGCAAGGTCGAGAGCATCAAGCAGATCGCCCAGGAATTCTCCAACGAGAAGAAAGGCACGCTCTCCATCGCGACCACCCACACCCAGGCACGTTATGCGCTGCCGCCGGTGATCAGCAATTTCATCAAGCAGTACCCTGACGTGGCGCTGCACATGCATCAGGGCTCGCCGATGCAGATCGCCGAGATGGCCGCTGATGGCACCGTGGATTTCGCCATCGCCACCGAAGCGCTGGAGCTGTTCGGCGATCTGGTGATGATGCCGTGCTACACCTGGAACCGCTGCGTGGTGGTGCCCCAGGGCCATCCGCTGACCAAGCTGCCGAAGCTCACGCTGGAAATCCTCGCCGAATACCCGATCGTCACTTACGTGTTCGGTTTCACCGGCCGCTCCAAGCTGGACGAAGCCTTCAGCCACCGTGGCCTGACCCCAAAGGTGGTGTTCACCGCCGCCGACGCCGACGTTATCAAGACGTATGTGCGCCTGGGTCTGGGTGTGGGCATCGTGGCCAAGATGGCGGTCGATCCGAAGCTGGACAGCGACCTGGTGGTGCTCGATGCCAGCGAGCTGTTCGAGGCCAGCATCACCAAGATCGGCTTCCGTCGCGGCACTTTCCTGCGTGGGTTCATGTGCGACTTCATCGAAAAATTCGCCCCGCACCTGACCCGCGACGTTATGGCCAAGGCGATCCAGTGCCACAACAAGCAGGAGCTCGAAGAGCTGTTCGACGGCGTGGTGCTGCCCGAGCATTGATTACAGGCAGCATTTG
>NZ_JANHKS010000095.1 GCF_028682175.1 Pseudomonas putida
ATCGCTCCCGCCGGCAAGCCGTGCTGCTACGGGGTTGGGTTCGCTCCCACAAACAAAAAAGCCCGCCGCGGATCATCTCCGGGGCGGGCTTTTTGTTTTAGCGAGTGTTACTTCTTCAAGCCGTATTGCTCGTCCAGCATGCCGGGGGTGTTCGGCGCTTTCGGGGCGTAGTCCCGTGGCGGCTCGGCGGCGGTGCGTGGCGGGGTCAGGCGGTCGCGCGGGGTCTGGATCGAGTCCGGGTGCAGGGCGGCCAGCAGACGTTGACGGGTCAACTCGTCGGTGGCCAGGCGGTTGGCGCTTTCGGCCAGGTGCTCCTGGACTTCCTGATAGCTCTGGGTCAGCTTCTGAACCAGGTTCGCGGTGCTGTTGAAGTGGGTGACCACCTCGTTCTGATACCTGTCGAAACGCTCCTGAACGTCATCCAGCTGGCGCTGAGTGCTGTTAGGCGCGGCATTGGGCAGCGCACGCGCCACGAAGAAACCGATGGCGACACCGGCGACCAGGGCAATGGTCGGCAGCAACCAAACTAAGAGCGAGTAATCCACGAGTCCTTCCTCTATAAACGGCTTTGCTTTACGTTAACGGCTCGAACCTGCGCTGTATAGCGGCGACGCGTCGCCAACATGCCAGCCACAGACAATCAGCTAGACGAGTCGACCCAATTGAAGGTCACGGAGTTCATTCTTGCTCATGCGTGAAACCCCTGTATTCATCGACGGCCCAGTGGGCCAACTCGAAGCCCTGTACCTTGACCTGGAAGGGGCCAAGGGCGTGGCGCTGATCTGCCATCCTAACCCGGTTCAGGGCGGCACGATGCTCATTAAAGTGATTTCTACCCTGCAGCGCACAGCCCGTGACGCAGGATACGTTACCTTGCGTTTCAATTATCGCGGCGTCGGTCAAAGTGCCGGCAGTTCCGACATGGGCCAGGGCGAGGTCGATGATGCCGAAGCCGCCGCCACCTGGCTGCGTGAAAAACACCCCGATCTGCCCATGACCCTGTTCGGTTTTTCCTTCGGCGGATTTGTTGCGGCAACCCTGGGCGGGCGTCTGGAAGCCAAGGGCGAAACCCTGGCGCATCTGTTCATGGTCGCACCCGCTGTCATGCGCATTGCCGACCCGAGCGCGCTGGCGCAAAACGGGCCGTTGACGCTGATCCAGCCGGAAACCGACGAAGTGGTCGACCCGCAACTGGTATATGCCTGGTCCGACGCACTCTCGCGCCCCCATGAGCTGCTGAAAGTGGCAGAATGCGGACACTTTTTCCACGGCAAGCTGACCGATCTGAAGGATCTGGTCCTGCCGCGCCTTTCGAACTGATCGCAGCACCCAAAATAAGCGACTAGCCATGACCACTCGTATCCTGACCGGCATCACCACCACCGGCACGCCTCATTTGGGCAACTACGCGGGCGCCATTCGCCCGGCCATCGTCGCCAGCCGCCAGAGCGACGCCGATTCGTTCTACTTCCTGGCCGACTACCACGCCCTGATCAAGTGCGATGACCCGCTGCGCATCCAGCGCTCGCGTCTGGAAATCGCCGCGACCTGGCTGGCCGCCGGCCTGGATGTGGATCGCGTGACCTTCTACCGCCAGTCCGACATCCCGGAAATCCCTGAGCTGACCTGGCTTTTGACCTGTGTCGCCGGCAAGGGCTTGCTCAACCGCGCCCACGCCTACAAGGCCTCGGTGGACAAGAACGTCGAAGCCGGTGAAGACCCGGACGCCGGCATCACCATGGGCCTGTTCAGCTACCCGGTGCTGATGGCGGCTGACATCCTGATGTTCAATGCCCATCAGGTGCCGGTCGGCCGCGACCAGATCCAGCACGTGGAGATGGCCCGCGACATCGGCCAGCGCTTCAACCACCTGTTCGGCAAGGGCAAAGAGTTTTTCGTCATGCCCGAGGCGCTGATCGAGGAGAGCGTGGCGACCTTGCCGGGCCTGGACGGTCGCAAGATGTCCAAGAGCTACGACAACACCATCCCGTTGTTCAGCAGCGCCAAGGAGATGAAGGAGGCGATCTCGCGCATCGTTACCGATTCGCGCCTGCCGGGCGAAGCGAAGGATCCGGACAACTCGCACCTGTTCACCCTGTACCAGGCGTTCGCCAGCAAGGAGCAGAGCAACGAGTTCCGCGCCGACCTGCTGCAAGGCCTGGGTTGGGGCGATGCCAAACAGCGCCTGTTCCAGTTGCTCGACAGCGAGCTGGGCGAGGCCCGCGAGAACTACCATCGTCTGATTGAACGTCCGGCCGATCTGGAGGACATTCTGCTGGCTGGTGCGCAGAAGGCCCGCCGTATCGCCACGCCGTTCCTGGGTGAGCTGCGCGAAGCGGTTGGCCTGCGTTCGTTCCGCGAGGCAGCGCAAACCGTGGTCGCGACCAAGAAGAAGGCCAGCAAGGGCGCGCGCTTCGTCAGCTTCCGTGAAGACGACGGCAGCTTCCGTTTCCGTCTGCTGGCGGCCGATGGCGAGCAACTGCTGTTGTCGCGCAACTTCGCCGACGGCAAGGCAGCCGGTGCGGTGACCAAGCAGCTGCAGCAAGGCGGCAAGCTGGACATTCGGACAGAAGGCAGCGCGTTCACGGTCTGGCTGGAAGGTGCGTGCGTGGCGGACAGCCCGGCATTCGCCGATGCCGCGGGCCGCGACGCCGCCATCGAAGCCCTGAAACTGGCCCTGGCGCCACAACAGGATTAATTGCCATTACAACGGGCCATCGCTACAGTGTCGGCCCGTTTTTGCTCCCTAGCTAAAGACCATGACGCCCCTAGAAAGCTACCAGAACGACCTCAAGAAACCTGAATTCTTCCACGATGCCGCTCAGGAAAACGCTGTGCGTCATCTGCAGCGCCTGTACGACGATCTGGTCGCGGCCCACGAAAGCAAGCCGGGCCTGTTCGGCAAACTGTTCGGCAAGAAAGATGCGACGGTCATCAAGGGCCTGTATTTCTGGGGCGGCGTAGGCCGTGGCAAGACCTACCTGGTCGACACCTTCTTCGAAGCGCTGCCGTTCCAGGACAAGATGCGCACGCACTTCCACCGCTTCATGAAGCGCGTGC
This sequence comes from Pseudomonas putida, assembly GCF_028682175.1. GTDB lineage: Bacteria > Pseudomonadota > Gammaproteobacteria > Pseudomonadales > Pseudomonadaceae > Aquipseudomonas > Aquipseudomonas putida_AD. The sequence goes on from NZ_JANHKS010000095.1 coordinate 3,061, forward strand.
ACGAGGAAATGAAAAACCTCAAGGGCGAGAAGAACCCGCTGACCCTGATCGCCAAGCAATTCGCAGGCGAAGCGCGGGTGATCTGCTTCGACGAATTCTTCGTTTCCGACATCACCGACGCCATGATCCTCGGCACGCTGATGGAAGAGCTGTTCAAGAATGGCGTGACCCTGGTCGCCACCTCGAACATCGTGCCGGACGGCCTCTACAAGGACGGCCTGCAACGTGCGCGCTTCCTGCCGGCCATTGCGCTGATCAAACAGAACACCGACATCGTCAACGTCGACAGCGGCGTGGACTATCGCCTGCGCCATCTGGAACAGGCCGAGCTGTTCCACTTCCCGCTCAACGAAGTCGCCCACGAAAGCCTGCGCAAGAGCTTCCGTGCACTGACTCCGGAATGCACCCAGGCGGTCGAGAACGACGTGCTGATGATCGAGAACCGTCCGATCAAGGCCCTGCGTACCTGCGACGACGTGGCCTGGTTCGAATTCCGCGAACTGTGCGATGGCCCGCGCAGCCAGAACGACTACATCGAACTGGGCAAGATCTTCCACGCCGTGTTGCTCAGTGGCGTGGAGCAGATGAGCGTCGCCACCGACGACATCGCCCGCCGCTTCATCAACATGGTGGACGAGTTCTACGACCGCAACGTCAAGCTCATCATCTCGGCGGAAGTCGAGCTGAAGGACCTGTATTCGGGCGGCCGCCTGAACTTCGAATTCCAGCGCACGCTCAGCCGTCTGCTGGAAATGCAGTCCCACGAGTTCCTGTCCCGCGCGCACAAGCCCTAGAAGCAGCGCCAAGTTTCAAGCGGCAAGCTGCAAGAGGGCGCGCCGCTTGTCACGTAGCAGCACGGCTTGCCGGCGGGGGCGTCCGAAAGATCGCTCCCGCCGGCAAGCCGTGCTGCTACGGGGAAGCTGCGCCGATCCCGCTTGCCGCTTGTGGCTTGCCGCTTGAAACTGCTTTTAGGCGGCTTGTTGGAACTGCTGCCGGTATTCGTTGGGCGACAGGTCGGTGTGTTGCCGGAACAGCCGTGCGAAGAAGCTGGCGTCGTCGTAGCCCACTTCGTAGCTGATGGTCTTGATGCTCTTGCGCGAGCCTGACAGCAAGCCCTTGGCCGTCTCGATGCGCAGGCGTTGCAGGTAATGCAGCGGCTTGTCGCCGGTGGCGGTCTGGAAGCGGCGCATGAAATTGCGAATGCTCATGCCATGCTCGCGGGCCACGTCCTCGAAGCGGAACTTGTCGGCAAAGTGCTCTTCGAGCCAGTGCTGGATCTGCAGGATGATCACGTCCTGGTGCAGCTTCTGCCCACCGAACCCCATTCGCCCCGGCGCGTAGCTGCGCTGCACTTCATAGAGAATGTCCCGTGCCACCGTCTGCGCGACGTTGGGACCGCAGAAACGCTCGATCAGGTAGATGTACAGGTCGCACGCCGAGATGGTGCCGCCTGCGCAGTACAGGTTGTCAGCGTCGGTCAGGTGCTTTTCCTGATTGAGCAGCACTTTAGGGAAGCGCTCGGCGAACTCGTTGAAGAAACGCCAGTAGGTGGTCGCTTCCTTGCCATCGAGCAGGCCCGCTTCGGCCAGCCAGAACACGCCGCTGGCTTCGCCACACAGCACCGCGCCCTTGGCGTGCTGTTCGCGCAGCCATGGCAGGATCTGTGGATAGCGCTGGCGCAGGGTGTCGAAGTTGTCGACGAAGGCGGGCAGGATGATGATGTCGGCGTTTTCGAGAGCGCCGTCCACCGGCAGCACGACTTCGCTGAAGCTGCGCACCTGCTGCCCGTCAGGGCTGACGAGGCGGGTTTCGAACGCGGCCTTCAGGCCCTGCCCCAGTTGCTTGCCGTAGCGCAGGCTGGCCAGGTGGAAGAAGTCCTTGGCCTGGGTGAGGGTGGAAGCGAAGATCCCGTCGATCGCGAGGATGCTGACGCGCCGCAACGGCACGGTTTGCTGAATAGACATAATCTGTTGTTCTTATAAGGGAAAGTGGTCATGCAACGGCGTGATCGTCTTATTTTTTGTCGGATGTGTCCAGTGTTGAAGTCAATCGGCACGGCATAGGCTCTGGAACTCGCAGTGTCCGACAATTCCTCAAGGCCAAGGTGTCCCATGCTCCCAAGAACGCTTTTCAGCTCCGAGCACGAGCTTTTCCGCGACAGCGTGCGCAAGTTTCTCGAACAGCACGCCGCGCCGTTTCATGCGCAATGGGAGAAGCAGGGGCACGTGGACCGCAGCCTGTGGAACCGTGCGGGGGAGCAGGGCATGTTGTGTTCGCACCTGCCGGAAGCCTACGGCGGCATGGCGGCGGATTTTCTCTACACCACCGTGGTGATCGAAGAGATCTACCGCCTGGGCCTGACCGGCATCGGATTCTCGCTGCACTCGGACATCGTCGCCCCCTACATCCTGCATTACGGCAGTGAGGCCCTGAAGCTCAAATACCTGCCCAAAATGGTCTCCGGCGAGCTGGTCACGGCCATCGCCATGACCGAACCGGGCGCAGGCTCCGACCTGCAAGGGGTGAAGACCACCGCTGTGCTGGACGGCGACGAGTACGTCATCAACGGTTCCAAGACCTTCATCACCAATGGCTTTCTGGCGGACCTGGTGATCGTGGTCGCCAAGACCGATCCCAAGGCGGGCGCCAAGGGCACCAGTCTGTTCCTGGTGGAGGCGGGCACGCCGGGCTTCGAGAAGGGCAAGCGTCTGGATAAGGTCGGCATGAAGGCCCAGGACACGTCGGAGTTGTTCTTCCAGGACGTACGAGTGCCCAAGGAGAACCTGTTGGGGCAGGCTGGGATGGGGTTCGCCTACCTCATGCAGGAATTGCCGCAAGAGCGCCTGACCGTCGCGATCGGCGCGATTGCCTCGGCCGAGGCTGCGTTGCAGTGGACGCTGGACTACACCCGCGAGCGCAAGGCGTTCGGTCAGGCGATTGCCGATTTCCAGAACACCCGCTTCAAGCTGGCTGAAATCGCCACCGAAGTGCAGATCGGGCGGACTTTCATCGACCGATGCCTGGAACTTCATCTGGAGGGCAAGCTGGACGTGCCGACGGCGGCGATGGCCAAGTACTGGTCCACCGACCTGCAATGCAAGGTGCTCGATGAATGCGTGCAACTGCACGGCGGCTACGGCTTCATGTGGGAATACCCGATCGCACGGGCCTGGGCCGATGCGCGGGTGCAAAGGATTTATGCGGGGACCAACGAGATCATGAAGGAGATCATCGCCCGGGCGTTGTGACGCCAACGCAACGCCAACAACGCAACGCCAACGCCAACGCCAATGCAACGCCAATCCTGTAGGAGCGCGCTTGCCCGCGACCGCGGCGTGTCAGAGACAGTGATGCTGACTGACACGCCGCCGTCGCGGGAGATCGGAAGAG
>NZ_JANHKS010000096.1 GCF_028682175.1 Pseudomonas putida
AGCCGTGCTGCTACGGGGGATCACATTATGCAAACAACCACAGGCCGGTCGCAGCCGACAGCGCGCCTGCGATGCGCACCACCGGCGCGGCAGCGGCTGGCAGGAAGCGCACCACGGCGTAACCTGCGGCATGCAGCGCGGCGGTCGCGGCGACGAAGCCTGCGGCATAGCCCCACGGGCTCGACATCTCAGGCAGCTCCAGACCGTGAGCGACACCATGGAACAGCGCAAACAGCGCGGTCGCCGTTACAGCCATGAACAGCGGCGGGCGAACGGCCAGCGCTACCGCCAGGCCCAGGGCGAACACCGATGCAGCGATCCCGCTTTCCAGCCCAGGCAATTCCAGCCCTTCGAATCCCAGCAGGCCGCCGATCAGCATGGTGCCGACAAAGGTGCACGGCAGGGCCCAGCGCGCTGCGCCTTTCTGCTGCGCAGCCCACAGGCCCACGGCAACCATCGCCAGCAGGTGATCGAGGCCGCCCAGCGGGTGACCTATACCGGCCATCAAGCCGCTTTCATCGTGACCAGGGTGGGCAAAGGCCAGCGCCGGTGCCAGCAGCAGCGCCAGGGCGCCGAATACTTTTCTGCAGTTCATGTAGGGGTTGTCCTTGAGTGAAAGAAATCAGGCAGCGGTCAGCAGACCCTGACGCTCGATGAAGGCGATGATGTCCTCCAGGCCATGGCCGGTTTTCTGGTTGCTGAACACGAAGGGCTTGTCGCCGCGCATCTTCCTGGTGTCGCGGTCCATCATCTCCAGCGATGCGCCCACCAGCGGCGCCAAGTCGATCTTGTTGATCACCAGCAGGTCAGACTTGCAGATTCCCGGCCCGCCCTTGCGTGGCAGCTTGTCGCCCGCCGAGACGTCGATCACATAGATGGTCAGGTCCGACAGCTCAGGGCTGAAGGTTGCCGAGAGGTTGTCGCCGCCGGACTCGACGATGATCAGGTCCAGGCCTTCGAAGCGGCGGTTCAGCTGGTCGACCGCTTCCAGGTTGATCGAGGCGTCCTCACGAATCGCCGTGTGCGGGCAGCCGCCGGTCTCCACGCCGATGATGCGCTCAGGGGCCAGCGCCTCGTTGCGCACCAGGAAGTCGGCGTCTTCGCGGGTGTAGATATCGTTGGTGACCACGGCGAGGTTGTAGCGCTCGCGCAGGGCCAGGCACAGGGCCAGGGTCAGGGCGGTCTTGCCGGATCCGACCGGGCCGCCGATGCCGACTCGCAAGGGTTGGCTGTTCATCAAATGCTCTCCGTTAATCTTCTTGTGCGGTTCGTGTTGGCTGATATCAGGATCGAAACAGGCGGCTGTACTGGCGTTCATGGGCCATGCTCGACAGCGCCAGGCCAAAGGCGGCGCTGCCGATATGTTCGGGGTCACGTTCCGTGGCGTGCCGCTGGGCCTGTTGCAGCAAAGGCGTCAGCTCGCTGGTCAGACGCTGGGCGGCCTGTTGGCCCAAAGGTAGGGTTTTCATCAGGACTGCCAACTGGTTTTCCAGCCAGCTCCACAGCCAGGCGGCCAGGGCGTCCTGCGGATCGATTTGCCAGGCACGGGCGGCCAGCGCCCAGCCCAGGGCCAAGTGGGGTTCATCGATTTGCCGCAGGAAATCCCGCGCAGGCTGATCCAGTTCCGGCAAGCCGTTGAGCAGTTGTTGCAACGAATAGCCCATCTGCCGGCTTTCCAGATGCAGCTCGCGGGTTTCCCGGCTGGCGCGGTGCTCTTCGCTCAGTTGCAGCAGGGTCGCCCAGTCTTCCTGGGCGGCGGCTGTGCAATGGGCCAGTAGCAGCGGCGCCTCAAAGCGGGCGAGGTTGAGCAGCAATTGATCGCCGATCCAGCGGGCTGCGCTTTGCGGATCCTTGACCACGGCGTTCTCCACCGCCATCTCCAGCCCCTGTGAGTAGCTGTAGCCGCCAATAGGCAACTGCGGGCTCGCCAGACGCAGCAGCGCCCAGGCCTTGTTCATGGACGTGGGCTCATTTGCGTACGCCGAACTGGTGAATGCGCGGGGCGTAGTTGAAGTCTTCTTCCCCGGCCCGCGAGTGATGATGGCCGCCACCGTAGGCGCCATGTTCGGGCTGGAACGGCGCTTCGATGGATTCTGTGGTCGCGCCCAGTTGATCGAGCATGGCCTTGAGCACGTAGTCGTCGAGCAGCCGCAGCCAGCCGTCGCCCACCTGCAGGGCGACGTGGCGGTTACCCAGGTGGTAGGCGGCGCGGGTCAGTTCGAAGGCGCTGGTGCAGGTGACGTGCATCAGTTGCTCGGGGCGAGCGCAAACCCGCACGATGCGGCCATCTTCGGCCTTGAGAAAATCGCCGTCGCGCAACGGTGGTTGGCCACGCTCCAGGAACAGGCCAACGTCTTCGCCCTCGGCACTGAAACAGCGCAGGCGGCTTTTACTGCGCGCCTCGAAATTCAAATGCAGCTCGGCGGCCCATTCAGCCTGGGGCTCGATTCGTGTGTGAATCACCAGCATCGGAAAACTTCCAGCAATGTGCGATGCCATGTCTAGAGCAAGTGGCTTGCCAATCGGGGAAGTCTGAGGAAATTGCCTACAAATAGTGCGTGCAGGTCAGGCGTGGGATTTGATCGTGGGGTTTATTGGTGCGGATGAATGAGGTATGCACCAATTCAGTGCCTTGCCTGGACCTGTAGGAGTGAGCTTGCTCTGGGCCGCATTCGGACGATTGCGGTGTGTCAGTCAACGCAAATGCTGGATCTGAGATTGCTATCGCGAGCAAGCTCACTCCTACAGGTTTGCGGTTACTCGGTACTGCCCAATCCCTGCCAGCGCTTGGCGCCGATGAAGATGAAGCGCAATTGCTGGGTGATCTTCGCCCGAGGCGTCAGGTGTTCGGCCAGGGTCACGGACGGCGGGTCGATGAGTTCGGGGAGCATGGCGAACACGCTCTTGACCACAAGGTCGGCCATGACCGACAGGTCATCGGTGTTGAGGTGATGAAATTTGGGCATCGACGCAAGGTCGGTGGCAAGGTCGGCAATGATGCCTTCGCGCAGCGCGCCCAGTGCCTGGCGCACTTTCAGCGAGCCGCCGTACTGTTCGCGTGCCAGAAACAGGAATTGCGAACGATTGGCCGCCACCACATCGAGAAAGATGCGCACCGACGCATCGATGATGCCGCTGTTGAGGTTGTCGTTGCGGCGCACCCGGCGAATGGTTTCACGGAATGTCTGGCCCACTTCGCTGACCAGCGCCAGGCCCAGGTGGTCCATGTCGTCGAAGTGTCGATAGAAGCCGGTGGGCACGATGCCAGCGGTTTTGGCCACCTCGCGCAGGCTCAGGCTGCCAAAACCCCGGCCGCTCTCCATCAGCCCCCGTGCTGCATCGAGCAGGGCGTGGCGAGTCTGCTGTTTCTGTTCGGCGCGGGGCAACATGAGCGTGTGCATCTGAGTGAAGAATGGTCCGCACTCTAACAAATGCGCTTGCGGTGCGTCGAACCGGATCGACGCATCAAAACTGTAGGAGTGAGCTTGCTCGCGATTGCGGGGTGTCGGTCACTACAAGTGTTACAGGCAGATCCCCATCGCGAGCAAGCTCACTCCTACAGGGATCGGGGAGGACGTGATATTTCAGGAAACGCGCTGATACTGCTGCACCAGGCGATCCGGGCCGTTATCGGCCACGCGCTGATACTGGTTGATCACGCGGTTGGTGTTGTCCTGGGCCAGGGTTGGCAGACCAACTTGCTGGGCCGCTTTCACTTCGCCGAGCACCGGTTGTTCGCTGGCAGGCATGGCGAACGCGCTCGAGGCGAGGAGGGAAAGGGTCAGGGCGATCAGTTGGCGTTTCATGAATGTGTGCTCCTCGAAAGGGCGTGTAGAGAACATGGAGTGAATTTTACCGGCGCCGCCTGGATAAAGAAGTTCAAAGGGCTGATGGTGACCATCGACGGAATTGATTCAGGGCTGCAGGCCAGGCAGAACGCGGGTTTCAGGGGTGTTCAGACCCCGTAGCAGCACGGCTTGCCGGCGGGAGCGGTGTGTCAGATATCGCTTGATTCACTGGCACACCGCCCCGCCGGCAAGCCGCACAGCTACGGGTTTTTTGATATTTCATCAAACCCACGCGGCTTTTGTCAGTCGAACGTCGCAATGACGTGTAAGACGCGCCCGGGAAGGTGCGTCGGTATTTGGGAGATTACGCAATGACGCGAGGACGCAAGATTTTCGCCTGGACGGTCGGCATCGTGCTGCTGTTGCTGGCCATTCTGATCATCGTGATCGCCACCTTCGACTGGAACCGGCTCAAGCCGACCATCAACGAAAAAGTGTCTGCCGAGATCCACCGACCGTTCGCCATCAACGGCAATCTGGCCGTGCTCTGGCGCCGCGAGCCGGATGAAGGCGGCTGGCGCGCCTGGGTGCCGTGGCCGCACATGTCGGCTGAAGACATCACTTTGGGTAACCCCGAATGGTCTAAAGAGCCTCAAATGGTTACCCTCAAGCGAGTGGAAATGCGCCTCGCGCCGCTGCCGCTTCTGACTCAACGCGTAGTGATCCCGCGCATCGACCTGACCGAGCCCAATGCCAGAATCGAACGTCTGGCCGATGGCCGCGCCAACTGGGTGTTCGACCTGCCCAAGAGCGATCCCAACGCCGAGCCTTCCAGTTGGGTCATGGACATTGGCTCGATCGGCTTTGACAAGGGTCATGTCAGCTACAACGACAAAATGATCAACACCTCGGTGGACGTCGTGATCGACCCACTGGGCAAGCCGATTCCGTTCAGCGACATCGTAGGCAGCGGCGAGGCCAAGAAGGTCCAGGACAAGGGCGCATCGGCGCAGGACTACGCCTTCGGCTTCACCGCCAAGGGCCAGTACCACGGCCAGGCACTCAATGGCAGCGGCAAGGTTGGCGGGTTGCTGGCGCTCAAGGACGCGGCCCTGCCGTTTCCGGTGCAGGCCGATGTCAGCGCGGGCAACACCCGGGTGGCGGTCGCAGGCACCGTGACCGATCCGCAAAACCTCGGCGAACTGGACCTGCGCCTCAAACTTTCCGGTGACAGCCTGGGCAACCTGTATCCGCTGACCGGCGTAACCCTTCCCGATTCTCCGCCGTACTCGACCGATGGTCGCCTGATCGCCAAGCTTCATGATCCGGCGGGCGCAGCGTTTCAGTACAAGGGCTTCAACGGCAAGATCGGCAGCAGTGACATTCATGGCGACCTGAGTTTCGTGGCCAGCCAGCCGCGTCCCAAGCTGACCGGCGCGCTGGTGTCCAACCAGTTGCTGATGACCGACCTCAAACCGCTGATCGGTGCTGACTCCAACGCGGAGCAGAAATCCCGTGGCGGCGAGAGCAAACAGCCCAAGGACAAGGTGCTGCCGGTCGAGGAATTCAAGACCGATCGCTGGAGCGCCATGGACGCCGACGTGGAATTCACCGGCAAGAAGATCGTGCAGAGCGCTGAATTGCCCTTTACCGACCTCTATACCCACGTCGTGCTCAATGATGGTCAGTTGAGCCTTCAACCCCTGCGTTTCGGCGTGGCCGGTGGCAAGCTCGATGCCGACATCAAGCTCAACGGTCACACTCAGCCGCTGGAAGGCCGGGCGAAGCTGACCGCGCGCAACTTCAAGCTCAAGCAGCTGTTCCCGACCTTCGAACCGATGAAGACCAGTTTCGGTGAGTTGAATGGTGATGCCGACATCAGCGGCAAGGGCAACTCGGTGGCGGCGTTGCTGGGCACGGCCAATGGCGAGCTGAAAATGCTGGTCAACGATGGCGCGGTCAGCCGCGACCTGATGGAGATCGCCGGGCTCAACGTCGGTAACTACGTGGTCGGCAAGCTGTTCGGCGACAAGGAAGTGAAGATCAACTGCGCGGCGTCCGATCTTGGGATCAAGGATGGGCTGGCCACGACCAGGCTGTTCGTGTTCGATACCGAGAACGCGATCATCTACATCGATGGCACGGCGAACATGAAGACCGAGCAACTGGACATGAAGATCAGTCCGGAATCCAAGGGCTTCCGTGTGTTTTCCCTGCGCTCGCCGCTGTATGTGCGCGGGCCGTTCATCAAGCCCAACGCAGGTGTGGAAACCGGGCCGTTGTTGCTGCGTGGAGCCGGGATGGTCTTGCTGGGCGCGGCGGTGGGGCCTGCAGCAGGGCTACTGGCGCTGGTCGCACCAAGCGGCGGCGAGCCGAACCAGTGCGCGCCGTTGCTTGAGCAGATGCGCGCGGGCAAGGCACCGAAGACCGTGCAATAGGCGCCGCCGTCCCATAGCAGCACGGCTTGCCGGCGGGGGCGATCTCAAGGCCGCCCCCGCGGGCAAGCCCGGCTGCTACGGGCCTGAGTCGAGCCTGGTTCTGCGTTCACACAGGTCCCGTAGCAGCACGGCTTGCCGGCGGGAGCGATTTCAAGGAGATCGGAAGA
>NZ_JANHKS010000097.1 GCF_028682175.1 Pseudomonas putida
GCCCCCGCCGGCAAGCCGTGCTGCTACGGAGCGATTGCTTTCAGATCTGCGGCCAGAACGCGCGGATCCCCGCCACGCCCTGCGCGCCGTTTTCCCACGCCTGCTGGCGCTCTGCCGGGCCCACGCCGCCCAGCAGGTAGACCGGCTTGCTGAAACCTTCGATCAACGCCCGCGCCTGCTCCCAGCCCAGAGGATGGGCATCGGGATGGCTCTGGGTGGGTTGAACCGGCGACAGGGTGACGAAATCCACGCCCATCTGCTCGGCCAGGGACAGCTCTTGGGCGTTGTGGCACGAGGCCGCCAGCCAGCGCTCTTCCGGGAACGGACGGCCCTTGCTGGCGTATTTGCGCAGTTGCTCGCTGGTCAGGTGCCAGCCTGCGGCCGGAAAGTCCCCAAGCCACTCCAGAGGCCCCTTGAGCATCAGTTGCGCCTTGCCTGCGCACAGCCCGACCGCATCCACCGCGACATCGCGGTACTTGGGGTCGTAGCCGTTCGGTGCGCGCAGCTGGATCAGCTTGATCCCGCCGGCAATCGCCTTTTGCATGCCTTGCAGCAGCTGCGGCGTTTCCAGGGCATCTGGGGTAATCAGGTACTCGCCCGGCAAACGGGCTGCCGCGACGATCGGTTGATTGGCGGCAGGGAATTCATAGCTGGCCAGTTCCCTGTTCGACACCCAGGCCAGCGGCTGGCCCTCGGCGCCGTGAGGCTCGCCGGTAAAAGACGAGACTTCCCAGACATCCAGCAACACCTGCTTGTCGGGGTAGTCGTGTTTGATCTTGATCAATGGCCGCGCCTTGGCGACCACGATGCCCAGTTCTTCTTTCAACTCACGGGACAACGCCGCCTCGACGGTTTCGTCGGGCTCGACCTTGCCCCCGGGAAACTCCCACAAGCCGCCCTGGTGCTGCTTGTCAGCGCGCCTGGCAATCAGAATCTTGCCGTCGGTGCCACGAATGACCGCGGCGGCTACATGGATGCGTTTCACGTTACACCTTCCTTAAAAACTGACCTTTGCGCTTACCTGTAGCAGTCCGGCTTGCCGGCGTCGGCGATCTTGAGGTAGCTGACGCCGGCAAGCCGGACTGCTACGAGGGGTGTCATGTACGACACCCCTCAGCGATCAGGTGCGGTATTCCGCGTTGATCTTCACGTACTCGTGGGACAGGTCGGTGGTCCAGATCGTTTCGCTGCAATCACCACGGCCCAGCTCGATGCGGATGGTGATTTCTTCTTCGGCCATGACCGCCGAGCCCTGAGCCTCGGTGTAGGTCGTGGCGCGGGCGCCCTTGCTGGCGATGCACACGCCGCTCAGGAACACGTCGATCTTGCTCACGTCCAGGTCCGGCACGCCGGCGCGGCCCACGGCGGCCAGTATGCGGCCCCAGTTCGGGTCGGAGGCGAACAACGCGGTCTTGATCAGCGGCGAGTGAGCGACGGTGTAGCCAACGTCCAGGCACTCTTGATGATTGCCGCCACCGTTGACTTCGACAGTCACGAATTTGGTCGCGCCTTCGCCGTCACGCACGATGGCCTGGGCGACTTCCATGCAGACGTCGAACACGGCTTTTTTCAGCGCGTCGAACAACGGGCCGCGGGCTTCGGTGACTTCCGGCAGGTTGGCCTGGCCGGTGGCGATCAGCATGCAGCAATCGTTGGTCGAGGTGTCGCCATCGATGGTGATGCGGTTGAACGACTTGTTGGCGCCGTCGCGGATCAGGTCCTGCAGCACGCTCTGGGACACTTTGGCGTCGGTGGCGATGTAGCCGAGCATGGTGGCCATGTTCGGACGAATCATGCCCGCGCCCTTGCTGATGCCGGTCACGGTGACGGTCACGCCATCGACCTGGAACTGGCGGCTGGCGCCTTTGGGCAGGGTGTCGGTGGTCATGATGCCGGTGGCCGCGGCCGCCCAGTTATCCACAGACAGGTCGTCCAGCGCGGCTTGCAATGCGCCTTCGATCTTTTCCACAGGCAACGGCTCGCCGATCACGCCGGTGGAGAACGGCAGGATCGCGCTGGCGTCGACGCCGGTCAGTTCGGCCAGTTTCGCGGTGGTGCGCTCGGCAGCAGCCAGGCCTGGCTCGCCGGTGCCTGCGTTGGCATTGCCGGTGTTGGTCAGCAGGTAGCGAACGGTGCCGCCTACGCGCTGTTTGGACAGGATCACCGGTGCTGCACAAAACGCATTCAGGGTGAACACGCCAGCGACGCTGGAACCTTCGGCGCAGCGCATGACCACCACATCCTTGCGCCCCGGGCGCTTGATGCCGGCAGAGGCAATACCAAGTTCAAAACCGGGAACCGGGTGCAGAGTCGGCAGAGGACCAAGACCAACAGCCATGAAATGCGCTCCTTAAACTAACCAGGCCGCCGGGCAGTACCACGACGGCTCGAATGATTGAAAAACGCCGCGACGGCTGGGCCGGTCGCGGCGTGGTATTGCGTCAAAGCTACAGCCAGGCCGTTACTTAATTAATCTGACCGTGGCAATGCTTGAATTTTTTACCGGAGCCACACCAGCACAGCTCGTTGCGACCCAGTTTCTGGTCGTTGCGAACCGGCGACAGGGCAGCAGCGGCGACGGCGACGTCATCGCCCTCCTCCGCCAGTGCGAGCGGCTGATCCAGACCCGGTGCTTCGGCGTGCTGGAACTGCATACGCTGGGCCAGTTCTTCGGCTTCGCGACGCAGGCGCGCTTCTTCTTCGGCCGGATCTTCGCGGCGAACCTGAACGTGCGACAGCACGCGGATGGTGTCGCGCTTGATCGAATCCAGCAGTTCCTGGAACAGGGTGAAGGACTCGCGCTTGTATTCCTGTTTCGGGTTCTTCTGAGCGTAGCCGCGCAGGTGGATACCGTGACGCAGGTGGTCCATGGTCGACAGGTGGTCTTTCCACAGGTCGTCCAGGACGCGCAGCAGGATCTGCTTCTCGAAGGTGCGCAGGGCTTCGGCGCTGGCCTGGTCTTCCTTCTCGTTGTAAGCCGACAGGATGGCTTCCAGCAGTTTCGGACGCAGGGTTTCTTCGTGCAGGTGGTCGTCTTCGTCCAGCCACTGCTGAACCGGCAGCTTGACGCTGAAATCGCTGTTCAGTGCAGCTTCCAGACCGGCCACGTCCCACTGCTCTGGCAGCGACTGAGGCGGAATGTGCGCGCTGATGGTGGCGTCGAGCACTTCTTCGCGGAACTCGGCAATGGTGTCACCAATGTTCGTCGCAGCCAGCAGGCTGTTACGCATGTGGTAGATCACTTTACGCTGTTCGTTGGAAACGTCGTCGAACTCCAGCAGTTGCTTGCGGATGTCGAAGTTGCGGCCTTCGACCTTGCGCTGGGCCTTTTCGATGGCGTTGGTCACCATGCGGTGCTCAATGGCCTCGCCGGACTGCATGCCCAGCGCCTTCATGAAGTTCTTCACCCGGTCAGAGGCGAAGATGCGCATCAGGCTGTCTTCCAGCGACAGGTAGAAACGGCTCGAACCGGTGTCGCCCTGACGACCGGCGCGACCGCGCAGCTGGTTGTCGATACGACGGGATTCATGACGCTCGGACGCAATCACGTGCAGGCCACCGGCCTCGATCACTTGCTGATGGCGTTTCTGCCAGGCGGACTTGATCTGTGCGATCTGCTCCGGGGTCGGGTCTTCGAGGCTTGCGACTTCCACTTCCCAGTTGCCGCCCAGCAGGATGTCGGTACCGCGACCGGCCATGTTGGTGGCGATGGTCAGGGCGCCAGGACGGCCGGCCTGCGCGATGATCTCGGCTTCCTTCTCGTGGAACTTGGCGTTCAGGACCTTGTGATCGATGCCTTCCTTCTTGAGCAGATTGGACATGTGCTCGGAAGTTTCGATGGTCGCGGTACCCACCAGCACCGGACGCTGCTCGGCCAGGCACGCCTTGATGTCAGTGATGATCGCCAGGTATTTCTCTTCGGCGGTCAGGTACACCAGGTCGTTGAAGTCCTTGCGCGCCAACGGCTTGTTCGGCGGGATGACCATCACGGCCAGGGCGTAGATCTGGTGGAATTCGAACGCTTCGGTGTCTGCGGTACCGGTCATGCCGGACAGCTTGTTGTACAGACGGAAGTAGTTCTGGAAGGTGGTCGAAGCCAGGGTCTGGCTCTCGGCCTGAATGTTCAGGTGCTCCTTGGCCTCGATGGCCTGGTGCAGGCCTTCGGACAGGCGACGACCCGGCATGGTACGGCCGGTGTGTTCGTCGACCAGCAGGATCTGGCCGTCCTGGACGATGTACTCGACGTTGCGGTTGAACAGCTTGTGCGCACGCAGGCCGGCGTAGACGTGGGTCAGCAGGCCCAGGTTGTGCGCCGAGTACAGGCTCTCGCCTTCAGCCAGCAGGCCGACTTCGGTGAGCATTTCTTCGATGAACTGGTGACCGGACTCGTTGAGCTCCACCTGACGGGATTTCTCGTCGATGGTGAAGTGGCCCTGCTTGGTCACGACGCCTTCCACTTCCTCGATGTGCTGCTCGAGTTTAGGGATCAGCTTGTTGATTTCGGTGTAGAGCTTGGAGCTGTCTTCGGCCTGGCCGGAGATGATCAGCGGCGTACGCGCCTCGTCGATGAGGATGGAGTCCACTTCGTCGATCACGGCAAAGTTGAGTTCGCGCTGGAATTTTTCTTCCATGCTGAACGCCATGTTGTCGCGCAGGTAATCGAAACCGAATTCGTTGTTGGTGCCGTAGGTGATGTCGGAGGCGTACGCAGCGCGCTTTTCTTCAGGCGGCTGGAATGGCGTGACGACGCCTACGGTCAGACCGAGGAATTCGTACAGCGGGCGCATCCAGTTGGCGTCGCGGCGAGCCAGGTAATCGTTCACGGTGACAACGTGCACGCCCTTGCCGGACAGCGCGTTGAGGTACACCGCCAGTGTCGCCACCAGGGTTTTACCTTCACCGGTGCGCATTTCGGCGATCATGCCTTCGTGCAGCGTCATGCCACCGATCAGCTGAACGTCGAAGTGACGCATCCCCATGATGCGCTTGCCCGCTTCACGGCATACCGCAAAGGCTTCAGGCAGGAGCTTATCGAGGGTCTCACCTTTGGCGATGCGGGCCTTGAATTCTTCGGTCTTGGCGCGCAGTTGCTCGTCCGAAAGGGCCACCATTTGCTCTTCGAAGCTGTTGACGAATTGAACCGTCTTGAGCATGCGCTTCACTTCGCGCTCGTTCTTGCTTCCGAAAAGTTTTTTCAACAAAGGTGCAAACATATCGACAGGATCTTCCACACATAGAGATGGAGGGCGGCCCCGTGAGTCGCCCGTGCAGCCCTCATGGCCGCATGCGAACGAGCATTCTACCCGGAAATGGTGGTGAGGAAAGTGGCGTTATTCCACGATGCTGGCACAGCAATGTTACGGGGCAGAAGTACAATAGGGGCATTTCTCGGGACTTCAACCCGTACGGGGCAGAAGTTTGATTAATGTTTTTTCATACTGTAACCGCTTTAAGGCCGCTTGATCCAACGCTTACAGGGCTGCCCGGCGCTTTCTGTTAAGATCGCGGGCTTGCAAGAACAGGCATCTGATATGGCATTTCGTCCTTTACAGGCTCGCGCACCGGCGGCTCTTCTGCGTGAGGCCAGGCCCTTGCGGGCGATCTTCAACCACGCCCAGCGCCTGGCACACTTGCAGCGCCTGCTCGAAACGCAGTTGCAACCGGCTGCCCGGGCGCATTGTCATGTGGCGTCGTGGCGGGAAGGAACTTTGTTGCTGGTGGTGACGGACGGGCATTGGGCGACCCGTTTGCGTTATCAGCAGCGGCGCTTGCAGCGTCAGTTGGTGGAGTTCAAGGAGTTTGCCAACCTGACCCGATTGCTGTTCAAGGTACAACCGCCGACGATTCATGGGGCGGCGGTGGGTCATTCGCGGGATCTTTCGAGCGCGGCCGCCGAGACGCTCAATGAGACAGCCGAGGGGATCAGCGACCCCAAGCTGCGCGCGGCGCTGGAGCGGCTGGCGGCGCATGGCAGGCCCAAGGATTGCTGATCGTTCCCACGCTCCGCGTGGTAACGGGTTGTTTGACGCTCCGCGTCTTTGGGTGACTTTGAAGTCGGGTGTATATCCGTTTTCGCGGTGGTTTGGGCC
>NZ_JANHKS010000098.1 GCF_028682175.1 Pseudomonas putida
TTGCCGGCGGGAGCGATCTTGAGGCCGCCCCCGCCGGCAAGCCGTGCTGCTACGGGGGGGCGTACACCCAAAGCTCTTGATCGTGATCTTGATCTTCTTACGCGATGGCACAGGCGCCGCCGAACGCGACGTTAAGGCGCCAGGCCGAACGGAGGTGTCGTGGAGGGGGATGAGCGGCAGGGAAGCCGCGAAAGCCGTGCGGGCCAGGGACGGCCCATCACGGCGTGCCCCCGGAATGGCGCCGGAGTGAGGGAACCGGGACGAAGTCGCGGCCCAGCCTGTCGCAAATGGTTTGGTTACTTTGCCGAAACAAAGTAACGCGCCGTAAGGGCGCAAAGGTGAATCCGCGTCACCCTCGCGAACGGATATGCTCACCGAGTTCTAAACCACCGTGACGCTGGCATTGGGAACTCATCCGTTATCGCGTTGGTTGGGATTATGGGTTTCGCCCCTTACGGGCGACCTACTTTCTTTCGGGAAAGTAGGCAAACCATTTGCTCCTGGCTGGGGTCCTTCGGACTTCCCTCGCTCCGGCGTCGTTCCGGGGGCACGCCATGATGGGCCATCCATGGCCCGCACGGCTTTCGCGGCTTCCTGCCGCTCATCCCCCTCCACGACACCTGCGCTCGGCCTGGCGCCTTTACGTCGCGCCCTGTGTCGCCTGTACCACCGCGCATGAAGATCAAGAGCAAAAGCCTCGGTTTACTCCATCCCGTAGCAGTCCGGCTTGCCGGCGTCGGCAATCTTGGGGGTGCAAATGATCTAACGCCTCACGGCAAAATACCTTGAACAAATCCCAAAAAATCACAGTCCGATTTCGGTAGGCCAACGTGTGGCCTGACTGAGGAGACATTGATGAAAGTCTGGACTGTTTCGTTTCTGGATAAAGAAGGTGTGCAGCAGACCCTCGATCTTGAATCCGAGCTGCGTCCCAGTGAGGAAGAGGCCGCAAGGCGACTGCGCCCACGCCTGTTCCCGGTCACCAATGACCTGGACCTCAATGACCTGGAGGGGCGAACACAGGAGCCCACCGTCAAGACACTCAAGGAACAGAACGCCGTACAGATCATCTCCATCATCGAGGCGTCTTGAAACTTACTGAGCGACACACCGCAAACTGCCAATTGGCAACGCCCGGACAATGGGCGTAATCTGCAAACGAGGCCGGTGAGGCATCTACCCGAGTCACATCGCGCATGGGTGCCAGATTTGTAACAGCAACACCGGCCTTGCAGCGACATGCTTGAATCCCGGGCGGTGGATGACCCGCCGCTCAACGCCTCTGTTGCAGGGGGCGTTCAGGGATCGTTGAAACTCTATCTATCGTTGCATAGGAGGACGTTTCATGAGCACGACCTACCAGGAAGACATCAGCACCCACGTGCTGCGCCGCATGAAAGAAGGCGGTTTCGACTTCGCCCGCATCCACCCCATCGAGTTCTACGCCGTGTTTCCGGATGAGAAACGCGCGCGTCAGGCTGCGAGAAAATTCCGCGGCGAGTCCCTCAATACTCAAATCAACGCCCGTGAGGACGGTGCGTGGCACCTGCAACTGAGTAAATTGATGTACGCCACCTACGACGCCATAGGAGACTTCGAACAGGACTTTCAAAGCGCGATCATGGGCCTCGATGGCGAGGTCGAAGGCTGGGGCGTGAAGCAGGAGATCAAGCGGCTTCATTGACTCTGACATGGCACACGCCCCTGTAGCAGCACGGCTGCCGGCGGGGGCGTTGTCTCTGGCAACCCAACCATGAATGACATACCGCCCGCCAGCAGCCGTGCTGCTACTTGATGACAACCCACGCAAAAATCACGGAACTCGCCGAGACGCCATCAGCCAAAAACAGGGCAAAAAAAAGCCGCTCGAATGGGAGCGGCATAAAGGGAATTACGTTGAAAAATCCGGTAACACGAAAACGTCGCTCTTGCAGTCCGAAGTGACGTTTTTCTGCGTTGATGGGGCAATTATCAGCAAACAAACACCGGCCGGGAAATCATCTCTGGCTATGCTGGTAATAGATTTTCCAGTGACAGAACGCTTCGCCATGAAGCGTTGAAGAAATGGGTAGCCCGCTTGTTGCACAGGAATGGTGCAGGGCTTTCCGCAGTTTTATTCAACCTGTTGAAAATTAAGCGTTTATGCCGCTGGCACGGGCCTTGCGAAGGCCCATGGGTCCATGGTGACAAGGAGTACGGCATGATCCGCACCTTTTATGACGAGATGTACGATGCGAACGGCGCTGTCCGTGCGCATTATCGGGAATTCGCCCGCTGGCTGGGTGAAGCGCCACCTGAGCTGCTGGCTCAGCGTCGGCGTGAGGCCGATCTGTTGTTCCATCGCGCCGGGATCACGTTCACGCTGTACGGAGACGAGCAGGGTACCGAGCGCCTGATTCCGTTCGACACGATTCCGCGCAGCATTCCGGCCAGCGAATGGCGCGTGGTCGAGAAGGGCTGTATCCAGCGCGTCAAGGCGCTGAACATGTTCCTCGCCGACCTCTACCACGACCAGCGCATCATCAAGGCAGGGATCATCCCGGCCGAACAGGTGCTCGCCAACGAGCAATACCAGCTGGCGATGCAGGGGCTGAATCTGCATCGCGACCTGTATTCGCATATTTCCGGGGTCGATCTGGTTCGCGATGGCGACGGCACCTATTACGTGCTGGAAGACAACCTGCGCACCCCAAGCGGCGTGAGCTACATGCTCGAAGACCGCAAGATGATGATGCGTCTGTTCCCCGAACTGTTCGCCGCGCAACGGATTGCGCCCATCGACCACTACCCCAACCTGTTGCTCGACACCCTCAAAAGCTCAAGCCCGCTGGACAATCCCAGTGTGGTGGTGCTGACGCCTGGGCGCTTTAACAGTGCGTTCTTCGAGCATGCTTTCCTGGCGCGGGAAATGGGTGTCGAACTGGTGGAGGGCGCGGACCTGTTCGTGCGCGACGACCGGGTGTTCATGCGCACCACTGACGGCCACAAGCCGGTGGACGTGATCTACCGCCGGCTGGACGACGCGTTTCTCGATCCGCTGGCCTTCAACCCAGAATCAATGCTCGGCGTGCCGGGCCTGTTGTCGGCCTACCGTTCCGGCAACGTGGTGCTGGCCAATGCCATCGGCACGGGCGTGGCCGACGACAAATCGGTGTATCCGTTCGTGACCGACATGATCCGCTTCTACCTCGACGAAGAGCCGATCCTGAAGAATGTGCCGACCTGGCAATGCCGCAAGCCCGAGGAGCTGTCCCACGTGCTGGCCAACCTGGGTGATCTGGTAGTCAAGGAAACTCAAGGCTCTGGCGGTTATGGCATGTTGGTGGGGCCGGCTGCCACGGCGGCCGAAATCGAGGCTTTCCGCGCACGGCTCAAGGCCAAGCCCCACGCGTACATCGCCCAGCCGACCCTGTCGTTGTCGACCTGCCCGACCTTCGTCGAAAACGGCATCGCCCCGCGTCACATCGATTTGCGTCCGTTCGTGCTGTCTGGCCGCGAAACCCGCGTCGTGCCGGGCGGGCTGACGCGCGTGGCGCTGCGTGAAGGTTCGCTGGTGGTCAACTCGTCCCAGGGTGGCGGCACCAAGGACACCTGGGTGGTCGAGGATTAAGGAAATCTGCCAATGCTAAGTAGAACTGCCTCGGATTTATATTGGATGTCGCGTTACCTGGAGCGCGCGGAAAACCTGGCGCGCATGCTCGATGTCAGCTATTCGCTGTCGTTGATGCCCCAGGATGGACGCGGCGACGGCCTCAACGAAATCGCCATGCCGCTGCTGATCACCGGCACGCTGGACGCCTATCTGGAACGCCACGGCGAATTGCACGCCGAGCACATGCTGCATTTCTTCGCCCTGGATTCGACCAACCCGGCAAGCATTTTCAGTTGCCTGGCGGCGGCGCGAGCCAGTGCCCATGCCGTGCGTGGGCGCATTACTGCGGACATGTGGGAAAACATCAACTCGACCTACCTGGAAATTCGCGGGATCGCCGAGCAGGGGTTGAGCCGCTATGGCATGAGCCGGTTCTGCGAGTGGGTCAAGGAGCGTTCGCATCTGTTTCGTGGTGCGACCTACGGCACCATCATGCGTAACGATGCGTTTAGGTTCATTCGCCTGGGGACCTTCATCGAGCGCGCCGACAACACCCTGCGCATGCTCGATGCCCGTTACGAGATGCTCGAATTGCGCGGCCCGTCCGCCGATGCTGCCGCCGACAGTTCGGCCGCCGGCTACTACCAGTGGAGCGCCTTGCTGCGGGCCCTGTCCTCGTTCGAGGCGTACACCGAGGTGTACCGCGATGCGCCGGGTGCGCGGCAGGTCGCCGAACTGTTGCTGTTGCGTGCCGACATTCCGCGTTCGTTGCGTGCCTGCCTTGAAGAACTGGACATGATCCTGGCCAGCCTGCCCGGTGCCAATGGCCGCCCGGCCCAGCGCCTGGCCGCCGAACTGGACGCACGTCTGCGCTACACCGGGATCGACGAGATTCTGGACGAAGGCCTGCACGAATGGTTGAACGAATTCATTCCGCTTTTGGCCCAACTGGGTGACGTTATTTACACTTCCTATCTGGAGGCAGCATGAGACTGTCCATTAGTCACGAGACCACCTATCACTACGACGATCAGGTCCGCGCCAGCATCCAGTATTTGCGTCTGACCCCACACGACAGCGAGCGCCAGCAGGTGCTGAGCTGGCAGTTGGCATTGCCGCGCCCGGTGCGGGCGCAGGTCGATCCGTTCGGCAATATCCTGCACGTACTGACGCTGGACGAGCCCCATGAGGCCATTGTCATCGGCGCACGAGGGCAGGTGGAGATCGACGAGACGCGTGAAGCGGAACATGAAAGCCAGTCGTCGCTGCCGTTTCTGCGTTTCACCCGCCTGACGGAAGCGGACGAGGCGATTCGCGAGTTCACCGCCAGAGAAACCAAAAAGCGCACCGATCGCACTGCGCTGATCGATCTGATGCAGGCGCTGAACCAGCACATCGTCTACACCCCCGGCGCCACGGCCGTGGACACCAGCGCAGCGCAGGCCTTTGCCAATGGGGCAGGGGTTTGCCAGGACCACACCCATGCGTTCCTGGCGTGCGCCCGCAGCCTGGGCGTGCCGGCGCGTTATGTGTCGGGATATCTGTACAGCGACGGCAGCGAGCATCTGTCCGGTCATGCATGGGCCGAAGCGTGGCTCGATGACGCCTGGTACAGCTTCGATGTGACCAATCAGCTGGCTATCCCTGAGCGTCACCTGAAGCTGGCGGTCGGCCTGGATTACCTCGATGCCTGCCCGGTACGTGGGATGCGTCGCGGTGGCGGTTGCGAGCAGATGCACGCGAAGGTGGCGGTGTCGCCTTCGGCGCCCGTGGCAATGCCTGTGGTGCAGATGCAGGTGCAACGCCAGTCGTGAGCGAT
>NZ_JANHKS010000099.1 GCF_028682175.1 Pseudomonas putida
GGGCAACATCACCTTCGCCTGCCCGGGGACGATGACCTTGCATGCGGCTGAGCATCTGTTTGAGCCGGGGATTGTTAAACCATACTCCGCGTTTGACTCACCCGAAGCCATGATTGCACCCGTTCTGGCAGCTATGCCCACCCCTGATCACCGCTTGCAAAGCACCTTTGCACTCGACCAACTGACTACACTAGCCAACACCACTACGCAGGCTGAATTCGTGTTGATGCTTGTACCGATATTCGGCTTCGATATTCCCGCGCACACCTATATCAAATTGCATTCAGCCTTACGTGAGGGCAGCATCGAAAATCCGGAAATTCAAGTCACCGATGCGGCTATCTACCCCGCTGATTATGACAACGACACCCGGACCATTCGTGTACGTCCTAGCGCAATCAATCTTGCAGTTCAAAATCTTGAAGCTGCACGACACTTGCTCGCCGTGCTGTTACACGAATTCGGTCATCACATCGATAACCTTTTACGCACCGATCTGGCGGATAAGAACGTCGATGACACTTCGACCTTGGCTCCCGACGGCCATCTCGATGAGGGTGCCCGCTATGCCTACCGAATAGCTTTTTTCGACATTGCCAACACCGGCGAAGCGGTTTACGCCGATTATCAATCGCCCACATATAGAGGCCCGTTGAAGGTTGACTATCAGGACGCCTATGAGGCAATCAAGGATAGTCAAGGCGGCACGGCACAAAATATTGAACTCAAGGACGGCTCTCGGGAAGGCTTTGGTGCCGGGCGTGGGGAGCATCACAAAACAAGACCGGATAGCTCATTCGGTCACGAATCGGTGGAAGATGCTCTCAAAAACGCAGGTTTCAATGAGCTGCAGCGTAAAGCTATTTACTTCGGTAACTGGTTACGGGACTACTCACAACTGCTTGATCCTAAAATTGTGCGTGCGCCGGATGAACCCAAAAATTTTCCATACAAATTTTCCCGCAGGACGTTGACGAAGCTCGTTAATTTATTAGCGGTGAAGGAATTCCACGCCCTGATCAAAGATCAGCCAAAAGCAGCGCGGAGCAAAGATTTTGTAGATGAAAATATGCTGCTGGTGTACCGGCCGGTTGAGCACATTGACAATCCTAAAAACATTAATCCTGATCCGGCCGACCCGCAGACTGTGGACCCACAGTTCGACCTCTGGGTGCTACCGGGTGATCCGAAACTGGAAGTATTGCCCAATCAATCGGTGAAACGCTACATCCTAGACTCCAGTGTATACATGCAACATAAGCTGCAAGACGCTTTGCGTAGCGGAGCAACGCAAGAAGGAATGCGCTATTTCGGGGAAGGCCTGCACGTGCTGGAGGACTATTTTGCCCACTCCAATTTCGTGGAACTGAGCCTACGCAAGCTCGGCTACGATAGTGTTCTACCCTGGACCGCTGAGGCGGAATGTCGCCATCGCTGGCCGGTAGTCACTGGAATGTTTGGCTCCTTTGATGTAATCGCCAGTCTGGCCGAACCGTTAGCCCAGATATTGTTCCCTATCGATGATTGGGAGTTTAAAGCCACTTCACCTAGAGTTTATTCAGATGCCGAGGAGATGATGCTAATTCTACTCGAGGACCACGAGAACCCTGAATTACTTGAAAGCTTTAAAAACTTCTTAGAACTGCGCGACAAGTGGGCAAGCATTCCGGGCCATCAGTATGTCGAACGGATCGGCTGGATGGCTAGCAGCCCAATGCGATTGATTGTCAACGCTCATAATCTGATTTTCCAGACCTTATTGCAGCAGTTGGGCGACAGCGTTGATGATGGCCAAACTTTATGGGCAGACAATCCCAATAACAGCGAGTCGACTGACCCAAGCCACTCGCAATTGGCCAAGGACCATGACACTCACCCATTTCATTCCCTTGCGAGCAGGTTGGCCGCCTACGCCATCGAGCAAGTAGGACACTCGATGGCGAATCAATGGAGCAGCCGGGAGGGTCCGGCACCTGACAAGCTGGCCGCCGGATTTATTTGCCATCCTGAGGATAGCGCCTGGCAGGACAAAATCGTTGCGGCCTGGGCTAAAGCAAACCCGGAAAAAATTCGTCAAGGACAATCTGCCACAACTCTTGAACACCTGCACAGGGAGTACGTTGCAAACACCATGAGGCGCATTGAACAGATCGGCAAACATGGCGAGACGGGCTGGAACTATATTCAAGAAAATTATCACTCACTATTTGAAGAGAAAAATCAGGTTCAGCCATGAAAAAAACAATCGCGACGGCCTTTGCGATACTTCTTATTTCAGCTCCCGCTTTAAGCAATGAGGAGAAATCCTCACAACTGCTACAAAGAACCTGGGGAGCATTAAATGAAAAGCTTGATAGGAAACTGAATGAATGGGGCGATATAGATCGTGCAGAAGCCGTAAAGCACGCCCGGATAGTGCCCCGTGGTGCACAACCGGAGATTATTATCCGACGTAGCGGAGTCAACAAGTATGGCGATCCAGTTTTCGCAGGAGGCTTTAGCTTCAACGGTAAGTTCTTCACACCGGGGGATACGTTGCGCAAAGCAATCGAGATATTTGGTCCGGAATACCACAAAACCGTGGACGGTGATCATGAGTGGAGGAAGTTGGGCATTCAGGTCAATTCATCCTGGCCCGGTAACAAAGCATTCGATCCTATGGGCCAGGAGGAAGACGAACGCATCGACGCTATCTACATACGACTCAATATCGAAGCGGGTTTCCCCAACATCCCTCAATATCTTTTCAGCGGTCACCTCGAACTCGACGAGGTCGGGATAGATGCCAAGACCACGATCCGCGATATTCGAGCACTGGCGAGCAGGGATGGCCTGGAAGGTGCTCACGGATATGTTTACTGCATCAGAGGGAGAGCAGTTTGTGAAGTTGGAAGGCCACCGGCCTACGGGGGTATTAAGGTTAGATTTACTATTGATGAAGAAGACGGGGCAGACAGCCGTATCGACACTATTGGCTTACAGCTCAGCACTTAATTACGACTTATCACTTGAAGGACAACTATTCCCCTGATCTCTAGTTGTGAGATCAGTAGATCTCGAAGACTAAAATTTATTGGCACATTACGTCGCCCGCCAAGATTAAATATCTCATATGAAATTTAACATTAGCATCAAATTCCAAAACTCGATGATATTCGCGGCTTGCATGATGATCAGCTCCATAAGCGCAGCGAACCTCGAATTGACTTACATCACGATTAAAAGCACGGCAAAGGCAGCCTTGCCTTCAGTGATCACTGCTGGAGAAAACTTGATGGGTGGCGTGACCCAGGGCGTCGTCGATGGCCGTCAATCGGTACAAGGGGCTGATGGTGCCGAGATCATTCCCTCCCTCGCGCACAACAGGCATTGGCCCAGCGTTTCGACCTTGCGGCACAGATTCACCAGACCGTGCCGCTGAGCAGCGTACGCGGCGTCAACCTGCCGGACCACAGCGCATTGATTGCCGATCAAGCACCGCTCAAGGCCTTGTTCACCAGCCTGAGCACCACCGTGGCCAGCGACACGCTCAGCAACGGCCTTGCCGATGCCCCGCTGCGCGACAGCAAGCCAGCCGAAGGCCGGGTTCCGCAGACCGGCGATGCCCTGCTCACCCTCAGCGCCCGCGACAGCCTGCTGCAAGTCGCCGGACAAAGCCTGCACCACCACGCCGGCGAAACCATGACGCTTGGCAGCGGCCAGGACAGCAACTTCGCCATCGGCGAACAACTGCGCCTGCACAGCGGCCAGGCCATCGGCTACCTCGGCGGCGCGCAACAGGCCGACGACA